>NZ_JACBGF010000002.1:0-1108446 GCF_021401375.1 Microbacterium sp. NFH-22A-Y
CCCGTCGGCCTCGGCAACATCCCATCGATCAGAGACCACTGAGCATCCGTAAGCAACCGAAACCGCGTCACCGCTCCAGCGTCTCAACCGATCCCCTCAACCTTTGTCAGACACGCCCTAGGTCGCGCTGATTCCAGTTCGATCCACCCCGTTCACGTCTCACCGAATGGTCTGCGACATAGACGGTGAGGGCCACACGAACGAAGTCGGCATTGATCGAAGGAACTGTCCCGAGCTGGCGCAGGTCCGGTCGTAACCCCGTATTGAAGGAATCGCCCGGCGTGCCATCCCACAAAAACACCTCGTCCGCCCCGCTCTTGGCAGCATCCTCCCGGGACAGACACAGAGCGATGCTCGTCATGACTCATCCCCATAGATAGCAAGAAGATCCGTCACGCCTGTTTGGACCGCCGCGCTAATGGACGGGCCATCCAGAGTCACCGCGGCGACATCGAATCGCATCGCCCATGCCTTCGCGGCGAGTCGGATCTCATCCTCTGCGGAACGCCGAAGCGCAGCCCTCGGTTCTTGTCGAATCCGGTCGCCGACCTCCGTCAGGATGGAACGAGCGATCATCAACTCGACCGTGTGGCGCACGATCTGCGCCGGATCCCGCGGAGTCTCCAGCGTCCACGTCACGAGGTCTGCGACGATCAGTCGCGCCTCGCCATCGGCGATTGTACTGTCAGGTTCCGACTCGAACGCGGCCTCGACGATGCGCCGGCGCACCTCGAGCGGATCATCAAGGGCGCGAAGCTCATCGAGGTCGAGCCCGGCCGCCTCCAACGGTGCGCGCTCACCCCGCAAGTACGCGGTCGACAGAGTCGCAGCGCTGCCGGCTGGGCCGGCTACGCGTGCGGCCGAGCGCTGCGCGCCGCCGCTAGAACGGCCGCCACCGGAGCTCCCGGATCCTCCAGCGCGACCCGATCGGCCACCACCCGACGGGCCGGACCACAACCGCAACGCCCCGCCCACACGCTTCGGATCCAGGCGCCCGTCGATCGTCGGGCCGCCAGCTGCGGGAGCCGATGGCGCGGATGCGCTGTCAAGCCAGTCGCTCAGCGCATCCCTCAGTCCGGCAGCCGCTGCACCGCCGCCTCCCTTGTACACACCACTAGTTCCCATCAGGACGCCACCACCGGCCCGAGCAGCGATGTCAGCGCCTTCGAGGTGTCGGTATCGTCGGCACCCACCACGCGCCACCCCTCAAGGACATCGACGTACTGAGCTTCGATGGAACGGAACAGCATCACCGTCGAGGCATTCACATCGGTCGCGCGCAGCCGAGCCAGGGCGACGAGCGCCTCCTGCTGTACCGCCGGATGCAGTCGCGCCAGTGTGATGATCGCGTTCACCGCCGCGAACTGCACGCCCGGCTCGTCCTGGAGGCGTCGGCCGAGATGATCGAGCAGCACCGACACATCTCCCAGAGGCAAGGCCTGTAGCTCGTCCTGAGATACCGCCTCACGTTCGATCTGCGACCTTGACGCCAATGCCGCAGCGATATCCCGCAACTGTTCCGGAAGCCCCTCGTCGACGAGCAGCCGACCATGGAACGCCGCCGCAAGCGTCAAGTACCCGCCAGCCGCAGCCGCGTCGAGGGCAGGCGGAAGCTTGGCCCACCGGATCATGGTTGCCGAGAACGACTCTTCGTCGACACCTTCCCCATCATCTGCGTCCCCGCGATCGGCGGCGGCGCCGGACTCTGCGACCTCGGACAAACGCTCCAGCCGGGGACGCAGCACCCCCGCGCTCAGCCAACCGAGCAGAGTGTCGAAGTCGGTCGGCAACGTGCGCTCCAGCACCATGAGTTTCGCGACCGCATCCGGCGACAATGCAATCCCTCGCCGATCCGCGATCGACTGCCGGACGTTCAAGTCATTCATGAACCGCTTGATTCGACGCGGGTTCGCCTGCAACTTCTCATACAGAATCGGGGTCAACCTCGCCGCGCTCTGCATCGCAGACCGCAACGAACCATCCGCCGGCAGCTCCAGGTCATCGAGGCTCCCGGCAGCGACGCGCAGCTCACCACACGCCCGCACCAGCTCTGCGAACGCATCATCACTGCCGCACTCCTGCTTCGCCAGAAGTAGGAACAAGTATGCCCGCGTGTCGAACGCGCTCAATGCCGGAACTGGCACCGTCGTCTGCACGATCTTGTGGAGATACAAGCTCGCAACACTCTCTCGCCCGTCCCCGACAAGCGGTGTTCCAAGATGCATCCGAATCGCCTCCGCGACCCGCGCCTCATCCGCAGCCACGACGAAGCACATCCCCGGGACCGACAGGAACAAGCGGATCGTCTCGAGAGTCTCGACCACAGTCGGCGGTAGACATCGATCGAGGTCGTCGACCAACACGACGACTCGCGACACATGCGCCAACGCCGGGTCGGCCAGCAGCTTCTGGAACTCCTCCTTGAAAGACGCCATGCCCTTGGGCGAATCGAGTGACTCGGGGTCGTCGCTGACCAAGTCGAAGACGTCGTCCAACGACGGAAGCTGCAAGGTCAAAGCCGTTCGGGCCGCCATCTTCACAGCCTTGGACCAGTTGACACGCTTCACCAGCGCCTTCAGTGCAGTCAGACCCGCCGATCCCACAGGGTCGGACGCGTCAAACTCAGCACTCAACGCACCGAGGATCTCGGCTATCAAACTCTCTTTGGCGCCCACTGCCGGGTCGTACTGCCAAGGGTTCGACCGAACCACGACAACCACTTGACCATCCACGTTCTCCGTGGCGATCCGATTTTCAATCAGATGCAGCACCGTCGTCTTGCCGCTACCCCAAGCGCCCTCAAGACCGAGAGCAACTGGATCCAGCTCACCGTCGAATAGCGCATCGACCACGGTGTCCGCGATCGCATCGAACGACAGCAAGTCTGTCGCCGATGGCTCATCCGACCACAACCGAAAATCTGACCCCACAACAACCCCCAGTGCTTCGCAACTCAACCCAGGCCAGCGTTCCGACCCTACGGACTGGAACCGACTCCCTCCCCAGAACCACACGCCTCAGCCACAAGCGCGTGTCCACGGCACTTGGCAGAGATGCCAAGTGCCTGCCAACTACCCGTGGAATATGTCATTTCGGCGTGGAACCTACACCTACTGTAGGTTCCCGCTCGAGATGGCGGATAACCCCAGGGATTCCACGCTAGTTGGCGGTGGTCCCGGACTCAGGATTCCACGGGAAATGGCGGATTCCTACACCGCTCTCTGACGCGCCGACCCTGTCTGGTCAGCGGCCTGTCACGGCGGCGAGAGCGCTGGAGGTCACTGCAGCTGGCCGAGCTCGAGCATCTCACCGTCGAGGAAGAACGTCGGAGGGGAATGCTGAAGCTTCGGTTGACTCTGGGACTGCCAATGACCCCACCACGAACGGATGCTCGCGGTCTCACTGTCACCGTTCCAGCACGACGGCGAGGCCTTGACCCACGCCGATGCAGATCGCCACGACGGCGACGCCGCCTCCGCGTCGCGCAAGCTCATGCGCGGCATGCCCGAGAATGCGGCCCCCCGAAGCGCCCAGCGGATGGCCGATGGCCAGCGCTCCGCCGTGGATGTTGACCCGCTCAGGATCAAGTTCAGGCCACCCGGCGACGCATGCGAGCGACTGTGAAGCGAACGCCTCGTTGAGCTCGACCACGTCGACATCGGCCCAGGACCGGCCGGCGCGTGCGAGCGCCTTGTTCGCCGCCTCGATCGGCGCGATCGGGAACAGATGCGGATCGACGCCATGCGCCCCGCGTCCCGCAATCCGCGCGAGTGGCTCGCCGGGCAGCGCACCCTCCGCGGCGATCAGAACGGCGGAAGCGCCGTCGTTGATCGGCGAGGAGTTGCCGGCGGTGACGGTGCCTTCGCCGTCGCGCGCGAACAGCGGAGTAAGCCCGGCGAGCTTGTCCACGGAAGTGTCGTCCCGGATGCCCTCGTCGCGTGCCAGGTCGGCCCCTGGCACGTGCACGATCTCGCCATCGTAGACCCCGTCAGCCCACGCTTTAGCTGCCAGCCGGTGAGAGCGCACGGCGAACTCGTCCTGGGCATCTCGGGAGATTCCCCACTCTCGGGCGATCTTCTCCGCCGATTCTCCATTGGAGATGGTCCACTGCTTCGGCAGCTTCGGGTTGGTCATCCGCCACCCGATGGAGGTGTTCCACAGTGTCTGGTTACCGACCGCCGGCCACGGCCTCGGCGACTTCTCCACGATGAACGGCGCCCGGCTCATCGACTCCACTCCGCCGGCGAGCACGAGACCGGCGTCGCCGGTCTCGACAGCGCGGGCGGCCTGGATCACCGCTTCCAGCGACGACGAGCAGAGTCGGTTGACGGTCACGCCGGTGACACTGGTGGGGAAGCCTGCCAGCAGCGCCCCGAAACGGGCGACGTCGCGGTTGTCCTCTCCTGCTTGGTTCGCATCGCCGAAGATCACGTCATCGATGCGCGCGGGGTCGAGGCCCATGCGCGCGACGGTCGCCTTCATGACGACTGCGGCGAGATCGTCGGGCCGGATGCCGCTGAGCGCGCCACCCGCCCGCCCGAAGGGGGTGCGGACAGCATCGTAGACAAAGCTCGCGGTCATGGCGGGCTCCCTTCCGTGGTCGGCCGAGGGTCAGGCGAACGCCGATATTCCGGTGATCTGGCGCCCGATGATGAGCGACTGGATGAAGTCGGTTCCCTCATACGTGTGGACGACTTCCATGTCGGTGAGGTGGCGGGCGACGTGGTTCTCCAGAAGGAGTCCGTTGCCGCCGAGGAGGTCACGGGCATCCCGGCAGAGTGCACGCGCGTGCTCGCCGGTGAACATCTTCGCGAGCGAGGCCTGTTCGTTCGTCAGTCGGCCTTCATCCTGCAGGGTGGCTGTGCGGAAGCAGAGCAGCTGCATCGCGGTGAGATCGGCGAGCATGTTGGCCAGCTTGTTCTGCACCAGCTGGTAGCTCGCGATGGGCTTGCCGAACTGGACGCGCTCCTGGACGTAGGCCGCTGCCGCCTCGTACGCGGCGAGTGCGTGCCCGAGCGCCTCCCACGCGACGGTGCTGCGGGTGCGATTGAGGATCGCGGAGACGTCCCGAAAGGAGCTCGACTTCGCGAGCTTGTTCCCGGCAGGGATCCGCAGTCCGGAGATCTCGATGTGCGCCTGCTGGATCGCGCGTTTGGCGATCTTCCCGGTGATCGCCTCGGCCTCATATCCGTCGGGGTATCCTCCATCGGCATTCTTCTCAAGGACGAATGCCTTCACCTTCGAGTCTGCGGTGTCGCGTGCCCAGATGATGACGATGTCGGCGACATGGCCGAGGCCGATCCACCGCTTGGCACCGTCGATCACATAGACGTCTCCTTCGCGGCGGGCTGTGGTTTCCAGCGCAACGGAGTCTGATCCGTGCTCGGGCTCGGTCAGCGCGAACGCGCCGAGCTTGCGGAGGGCTGCCATTTCGGGCAGCCAGCGCTGCTTCTGCTCGTCGTCGCCGAGCAGTGCGATGCTGCCCATCGCGAGTCCCGAGTGCACGGCATTGAGCGTGTTCACACTGCCGTCGCCGCGTGACAGTTCCATCGCGACGAGGCCGGTCTGCAGTCGGGTCAGTCCCGGGCAGCCGTAGCCCTGGATCGCGGTGCCCACGATCCCAAGCTCGCCCAGGGCGGGGAGGATCTGGTAGGGGAAGTCCGCCAACTCCCAGTGTTCGTTGATGACAGGGAGGACCTCGGAGTCCACGAATCCGCGCACACGTGTGATGAGGTTGCGGTCGTCGTCGCCGAGAAGATCGCCGATCTGGTAGAAGTCTGTGTCGACCGGGTGTGCTGTCGTCGTGATCGTCATCTTAGTGTCCCTCTTCCCGAATCGCCGGGACGGTGACCCGGCCGCCGACGTGGTCTTCATCGCCTTCCGCGTCTTGCAGCCACCGTCGGACCGCCTCGCCATCCTGGTCGAGTGCAGGAGGCGCGGTGCGGTAGGTCGCGGGGGTGCGGGAGAACGTGATCGGGTTGCGAATGGTGGGCACCGCCTGGTCGTCGGTGCCGGCCGGAACGCTCGGGTCCAGCCCGATCTTGGCGGCGAACTCGACGCCTCCGCGAACATCCAGGACCGGCGCGCATGGGACCTGCAACGGGCTGAGGATGTCGAACCATTCCCATGCGGTCTTGGACGCCAGCCGTGCTGTCAGCAACGGGCGCAGGGCGTCTCGGTGCGCGCTGCGGTCCGCATTGGACGCGAAGCGGGTGTCTGCGGCCAGCTGCGGCAGCCCGATGGTGTCGCAGAACGTGGCGAACTGCACATCGTTGCCGATCGCGAGGACCAGTTCCCCGTCACGGGTGGGGAACGGTGCGTAGGGGTAGATACTGGGGTGGTCGTTGGCCATCCGGGTAGGAGACTGCCCGCTGAGCAGGAACCCGCCGGTCTGGTTGACCATGCCCGACAGTGCGGAGGACAGCAGGTTCAGTTCGACGTGCTGTCCCTCTCCCGAACGCTGTCGGTGGTAAAGGGCGGAGGTGATCGCGATGCAGGTGTGCAATCCGGTGATCACATCGAACACCGCAACGCCCGCGCGGAATCCTTCCGCGTCCGGCGCGCCGGTCACGCTCATCAGTCCGGACAGTGCCTGTGCGAGCAGGTCGTAGCCGGCGAGCCCTGCGCCTCCCGCGGTGCCGAAGCCGGTGATCGACGCGTAGATCACATTGGGGTTCTCCCGCTTGACGGACTCGTAGTCCAGGCCGAATCGCCGGAGCCCGCTGGGTTTGAAGTTCTCTGTGACCACATCGGCTCTGGCCGCGAGACGCTGTGCGAGGACAAGGTCATCGGGGTTGCGGAAGTCCAGCACCACAGACTGCTTGTTCCTGTTGATGGAGAGGAAGTAGGTCGACTCGCCTCGGTACTCCGGTGGCCGGTAGCTGCGTGTCTCATCCCCCAGCGGGCTCTCCACCTTGATGACCGTCGCGCCGAGGTCCGCGAGCAGCATCGTGCAGTAAGGGCCGGCAAGTACCCGGCCGAAATCGGCGACTAGGAGGCCGTCGAAAGGGCCGCCGGGAACGTCCTGCACCGTCCGGTCATCCGGGAGCGAGCTCTTCATCATCGGGAACACCTCAGTCGTCGTCATGTCCATCCAGACTCCCAGCAGCCGTTTATGTCCGTCCAATACCTGATCGGACACGTATTGATGCTGTGATCTCATGAAACGAGGGGCTGTTCCAGAACGGCACACTCGAGACTCCCGTTTGGACATCACCCTGGGGAGCGTCGAGGCGACGGTGCCGACAGCGGCCTGCGCCTGGGCGTGATCAGCAATGAGGCTAAGGAGAACCCATGGGTAGCAGGCTTGCAGGCAAGGTCGCGATCGTCACCGGCGCGGCGAACGGGATGGGGCGCGCGCATGTGCGCCGCCTCGCCCAGGAAGGGGCGAGCGTCCTCGCCACCGACGTCGACTCCGCCGGGCTCGAGCAGACCGTCGCCGAAGCGAACAGTGACGGCGGGACGGCCGTGGGGCTGGAGCAGGACGTCGCGATCGCGGCGAGGTGGGACGAGATCGTGGTAGAAGCCGAGCAGCGTTTCGGTCGGCTCGACATCCTGGTCAACAACGCGGGGGTGCTCATCCTCAAGCCCGTCGAGGAGACCACAGAGGAGGAGTGGGACCTCATCTTCCGCATCAATGCCAAGGGCGTCTTCCTCGGCACCAAGGCCGCGGCGCCTGCTCTGGTCCGCTCAGGCGGCGGATCGATCGTGAACATCTCGTCCATCTACGGCATCGTCGGCGCACCGAGCGCCGCCGCGTATGAGGCGTCAAAGGGCGCCGTCCGGCTGCTGACCAAGGCCAGCGCGGTGGACCTGGCCAAGTACGGCATCCGGGTGAACTCTGTGCATCCCGGTGTCATCGCCACCCCCATGACCACGGGGCTGCTGGCGACGCCGGAGTCGACGAAGGCCGTGCTGTCCACGACGATCCTCGACCGGCCCGGCCAGCCCGAGGAGGTCTCGAACGTCGTGCTCTTCCTCGCCTCGGACGAGGCTTCCTTCGTCACCGGCGCCGAGTATGTCGTGGATGGCGGCTATACCGCGCAGTGATCTCGGTCGGCCGGGGTCTGCGCGACCCCGGCCGACTCATCCAGACTTGTATGCCAATCCACCTTCCATCGGTACGGATTATGCAATAATCCCTGGATGGATCTGCAGCAGCTGCGCGCCTTCCTCGCCGTCGCCGAGGAACTGCACTTCGGGCGGGCAGCCGAGCGCCTGCATATGGCGCAGCCGCCGATCAGCCGCGGCATCCAGCAGCTGGAGCGGGAGTTGGGTGCGCGGCTGTTCGAGCGGAGCACCCGCAAGGTAACGCTGACCTCGGTGGGCGAGGCCCTCGTCGCCCCCGCCCAGGAGGTCCTGGACGCGCTGGACAGGGTGAGCAGGGTCGCCCGCGCAGCCGGAACGGGCGAGATCGGTCACGTCCGTCTGGCGTACGCGGGTGCGTCCTCCAACGTGATGGTCGGATTGCTCGCCCGAGCGGTCAACCAGAACCACCCGGGCATCCACCTCGAGCTGCTCAGCCAGCACTTCGCCCAACCGGCGATGCAGCTGCTCACCCGCGGCGACATCGACATCGCCCTCGGCAGGTGGGACCACATTCCCGCCGCCGTGCGCACCCGCGTGATCGCTGTCGAGGAACTCGTCATCGCCGTCCCGGAGACCCACCGTCTAGCCGACGCCGGTGCCGTGTCGATCGCGCAGTTCGAGGGTGAGCCGTTCGTGTCGCTCCAACCGCAGACCGGCACGTTGCTGCTGGAGCGGCTGCGACAGATGAGTAGAGCCGCCGGGTTCAACGCCGATGTCGTCCAGCACGCACCGGACTCGTGGACGCTGATGTCCCTCGTCTCCGCCGAGATCGGCTGCTCATTGACCCTGTCCTCGGTGATCGACAGCATCGCCGACCCGCACTTGCGCTTCCTGCGCCTGACCGACGACGTCGCACCTGTCGAGCTGCGGATGGCGTGGCTGCGCGACAGCGACGACCGTGCCTTGCACGCCGTGCTCCGGTTGTCCGAATCCGTCCTCCCGACGCCGCAGGACTAAGGGTCGCCAGGTATCAATCCGCCTGCCATTTGGTATTGGAGAGAATCAGAACGAAGTGGAAGCGTGGAGTCCACTGTGCGTATATCAACGGCGAGGACAACCATGCACGCGTTCGCGATCTTCCAAGACGACCACACCGTGACCGATGTGGAACTGCCGACACCAACGCCCGAGGGCACCGAAGTGCTCCTCCGCGTTGTTCGCTCCGGGGTGTGCCACACCGACATGCACCTGCGTGAGGGGTACTACGATCTCGGCAGCCGGGGGCGTCTGAATCTGATCGACCGGGGCGTCACCTACCCGCTTGTCCTCGGCCATGAGGTCGTCGGCGTCGTCGAAGCGGCCGGCCCCGACGCCGACGGGGTCTCGCCGGGTGAGCATCGCCTTGTCTACCCATGGATCGGCGACGGCTCCTGCGACGCATGCCAGGCAGGTCACGAGAACCTGTGCCCCTCGCCCCGTAACCTCGGCGTCGCCCGCCACGGCGGGTATGCCGAGTTTATCCTCGTCCCGCACCCCCGTTACCTCCTCGACGTCACCGGGATCGAAGAGCGGTGGGCCGCAACTCTCGCCTGCTCCGGCCTGACCGCCTACAGTGCCGCGCGCAAGGCCCTTCCGGCCACCGCGTCCGATCCGGTCGTGGTGATAGGCGCCGGCGGTGTCGGGTTGATGGCGATCGCCACGCTGCGCGCGCTCGGCCACGAAGCAGTCCTCGCGGTGGACCTGCAGGAGCGCAATCTGGAACTGGCGCGGCAGCTCGGAGCGACCACGACGATCTCCGCCCGCCAGGAAGACCTTGCCGCCGCCATCGTCGCCGGCGCCGGTGGGCCGGTCGCGGCGATCGTGGACTTCGTCAACAACTCCACAACAGCTCCCGCTGCGTTCGCCGCGCTCCGCAAGGGCGGAACGATGGTTCAGGTCGGGCTGTTCGGCGGAGAGCTGGTCATCCCCACCGCGTTGCTCACTCTGAAGATCATCACCATCCGCGGAAGCTTCGTCGGGTCCCTCGGCGAGCTCGAGGAGCTCGTCGGGCTCGCGCGGCGCGGCGCGCTCCCGCATCTCCCGATCATCGACGGGGAGTTGTCTGCGACGGCGGTGCAGGATGCGCTGGACCGGCTCGCCGCGGGCGGCGTGCCCGGCCGGATCGTGCTCAGCGCGTGACCGCGCCGGGCGTCCAGCCGGCCACGACTCACGCGTAGTCGAAGAAGCCGCGTCCCGTCTTGCGTCCCAGCTCCCCGGCCGCGACCTTGTCGCGGAGGATCTGCGGCGGGGCGAACCGCTCGCCGAGCGTCTCATAGAGGTATTCGGCGATCCCGAGACGCACGTCCAGCCCGACAAGATCGGAGGTGCGCAACGGACCTGTCGCGTGACGGTATCCCAGCACCATCGCCGTGTCGATGTCCTCAGCGCTGGCCACCCCCTCTTCGAGCATCCGCATCGCTTCCAGCGCGATTGCCGCGCCCAGGCGGGAGCTCGCGAAGCCGGGCGCGTCGTTGACGACGATCGGGGTCTTCCCCAGCGATGTCACCCACTGCTCCGCCCGTTGCCGCAGGTCCGGGTCGGTCGACGGCGTCAGCACGATCTCGACGAGTGACGAGGGCGGCACCGGATTGAAGAAGTGCAGTCCGCACACGCGCTCCGGCCTCGCGAGCTGCGCCGCGAGCCTTGTCACCGACAACGATGAGGTATTCGTGGCCAGCCACGCCGACTCCTCCACGATCCCCTCTGCTCTCTGCATCGCCTCGACCTTGAGTGCGAATGTCTCTGGGACCGCTTCGATCACGAGCTCGGCATTCCGCAGCGCCTCGTAGTCGGCGCTGGCCGCGACGCGGCCGGCGATTGCGTCGACGTCGACCGAGGCATCCCGCTCCGCGGCCTTGCGGATCCCATCGGCCAACCGCGCGGCGGCCGCGCCCGCCGCTGCCGGGTCGCGTTCGATCACGGTGACCTGCGCGCCCGCCTGAGCGAATACCTGCGCGATACCGGCGCCCATGCGGCCGCCCCCGATCACGCCGACGGTGGAGGGAACAGTGATCATCGGGTCTCCTGAGAACGGTTGAGGAATCGGGTCATCAGCTGCGTCTTGGCGTCCGACTCGAACAGGATCGCCTGCGCGAGTTCGTCGACAAGGGGGTGGGCGTCCCGCGGCGCAGCGAGCACGCGCTTCGAGACGCGGAGGGCGAGCGGATCCTGGCCAGCGATCCGATCGGCGACGGTATCCGCCGCCGCCGCTAACTGGTCGGGTTCATGCACCGAGGCCACCAACCCACACCGCAGCGCCTCCTCGGCGTCCAGCCGGCGCCCCGTGAACAGGATCTCCTTGGCCAGCGGCTCCCCCACCAGCTCGGCGAGCCGCCAGGTCGCCCCGGCCGCGGCCAGGATTCCGATCGCCGTCTCGGGGTTGCCGAACACGGCGCGGGTGGACGCGATCCGGATGTCGGCCGCGTACGCGAGTTCCGCACCGCCCCCGATCGCGAACCCGTCGACCGCAGCGATCACCGGCATCGGCAGCCGCGCGATACGGATGAACAGCCCGGAGTTGATGCCGGCCAGCGCTTCGTCGCGGCCGCGCTCGAGCAGCTGCCGGATGTCTGCGCCAGCCGCGAACACACCCCGTTCGGGCGTAGAGGTTCCGGTGAGAATCAGGATGCGGGGCTCTCGCTCCAGGCTCGTGCATACCGCGTGAAGTTCGTCGACCATGTCGTCGTTGATCGCGTTTCGCACGTCAGGACGGTTCAGTTCGACGTGAAGCCGGTCCGCGCCCTCGCGGAGTATCAGAGTGGTCACCGTCCCAGCCTCCCATCACCGATCAATGCGCGTCCAATACCCGATCCACGTACATCTGATGCGCCATCGTCATCAATCTGGACCGGGATCAGTATTGGACGAACTCGGCCACGGCGCGACAGGCTGAGAGGGCAGTACCGCGCCAGACGACCGCCGATCTGGGCGGGCGTGGCCCGTGAGACGCACGACAGCAATGAAGCGAGGAGACCACGATGGGTGCATACCGGACCATCAACCCAGCCACCGGTCAGACGGTCGCCGAGTACGCCGTGATCGGCGATGCGGACGTGGCCGACATCGTCGCCCGCTCGCACACGGCCTACCGCAAGTACCGGGAGCTGCCGCTCGCCGAACGGACGGGGATCCTGGCACGCGCGGCGCAGCTGCACCGGGACCGCATTGATGAACTGAGCGCGCTGCTGACACTCGAGGTCGGCAAACCCGTCACGCAGGCCCGCGGGGAAGTCGAGCTGGTCGCCTCGATCTACCAGTACTACGCCGACCACGCCGAAGCGTTCCTCGCCGACGAGACCCTCGACATCGTCGGCGGAGGGGAAGCGCTCGTCCGCACCGAGCCGATCGGGCCGCTGTTGGGGATCATGCCGTGGAACTTCCCCTACTACCAGGTGGCCCGGTTTGTCGCCCCCAACCTCGCACTGGGCAACACGATCATCCTCAAACACGCCCGCAACTGCCCGCAGTCCGCCCTCGCCATCGAACGCGTGCTCCACGACGCCGCGCTTCCAGCCGACGCGTACATCAACGCGTTCGTAGACAGCCGCCAGATTGCCGGCATCATCGCCGACCCGCGCGTGCAAGGGGTGTCGCTGACCGGCTCCGAGAAGGCGGGCTCGGCTGTCGGCGAGGTGGCCGGCAGGCACATGAAAAAGGTCGTCCTCGAGCTGGGCGGCTCGGACCCGTTCATCGTCCTAGAGGATGCTGACGTCGACGCGGCCGTGGCAGCCGGCGTACGCGGCCGCATCGCCAACGGCGGCCAGGCGTGCACGGCATCCAAGCGGTTCATTGTCGTGGATGCCGTCTACGACGAGTTCTCTCGGAAGTTCATCGACGCGATCACGAAGATCATCCCCGACGACCCCACGGACCCCGACACGTTCCTCGGCCCGTTGGCGTCCGCGGATGCCGGAGATGAGCTCGAGGAGCTCGTCGAGGACGCGGTCGCCAAGGGCGCCACCCTGCACATCGCCCCCGGTGCACGCCGAGAGGGCGCCTTCTACCCGCCCAGCGTGCTCACCGGGGTCACCCCGCTGATGCGAGCCTACGAGGAGGAGCTGTTCGGACCGACCGCGGTCGTGTACCGGGTGCCCTCCCCGCAGGCCGCGGTCGCCCTGGCCAACGAGTCGCCCTTCGGGCTGTCCAGCAGCGTCTTCACGCAGGATCCTCTGGCAGCCGCGCAGATCGCCCGCGAACTGGAGGTCGGGATGGTGTGGATCAACAGCACCAGCCGCAGCGCACCGGACCTCCCCTTCGGCGGCGTGAAGCGCTCCGGCGTCGGACGCGAACTCGCCCGGTACGGCATGGACGAGTTCGCGAACAAGAAGCTCATCCGAACCCCCGCCTGATATCCCCGTGTAACGCCTCCGCCGCGCCGAGTACGCAACTGCGAATCCAGGCCTCCCTGGTCGGCAGGCGGGGGCGCTGTTTTCAGGAGATCAGGGTGTTCTGCCCGTCGAAACCGTACGCGCGCAGTTTCCGGTACAGCGTCGTGCGCCCGATACCGAGGATCTCCGCTGCACGCGAACGGTTTCCGTCCGCCTCCCGCAGCGCCGCATCGATCGCCCGGTACTCGGATGCGGCGATGCCGCGCAGCTGGCGGGCACGTGTGCGCATCTCGGCGGGCAGAAGGTCGACGTCCAGGACGGTGCCGCCGGGACGCTGCACCACCATCGCGGCAATCAGAACCCGCAGCTCCGAGGCGCCACCACGCCAATCCCACCGGGAAAGCGCCTGCAGCACAGCAGGACTCAGTGTCACCGAGTACTCCTGAGCGAGTCTCACAGCCAGGCCGATGACACGGTCTGGGTCATCGCGCAGCGCAGGGAGATCGAGCCGCGGCCCTTGGCGGCCCAGGAAATCGACGACGACGCCAGTCAGGTCGTCTGCGACACAGAACACCACCCGGGCGGACCGGACGGGATCTGCCGCGCCAGCCAATTGCTGCAGGACCGGGAAGTCAACGTCGGTCAAAGACTCGACGCTGCAGACGACCACCGATGTACCTGTGCTCAGCGCCTGCACCGCCGTGGCCACGGCCCCCGGTTCCCGAAATGCCGGGGCGCCGATGACGACCGGGTCGTGGCGATCGCGTTCGCGCAGCCAGAGCTGGGCGAGAAGCGTCTTCCCACTGTCGCGCGGACCGTGGATCGCGATGCACCCGCTGCTGCGGCCGAGCACGTCGAGGTGCGCGGCAAGGCGGGAAAGCCGGGTGGGTTCCGGCGCTGCGGCCGGCTCGGACTCGGCAAGTTCCACGAGGTAGATGCTCTCCCCTGCCCGATTCACGATGCGGCGGGCAGTGCTCGGCCGATCCGCGAGCAAGACGGATGCGACATCCCCCTGCCAGTGGTGGGCCTGGAGCTCGTCCCACAGGGTCACGTGCCGCTCGGCCGAGAGCATCGGCAACGCGCCCGTCGAGGCGAGCACGCCGCCACGGCCGATGGCCAGCACACGGTGGCGGGCGGTACCGTCCGCGAACCGGGCCAGCAGCGCCTGCAGCTCCAGCGGTGCGGTGTTAAGCAGCGCGTCCTGGAGGTCACGAGCGGCCTGCTTCGCGATCGCGAGCATCGCGGGGTGGGACGCCCCGACGGGAGAGGCGAGGGCGAGCGAGCCGATGACCCGCCGCGAAAGAGGGTCGTGGATGGGGGCGCCAGCGCAGGCGAGGGTCTGCAGCCGGTCGTTGACGTGCTCGGCGCCGCGCACGAACACTGCGGATCTTTCCTCGATCGCCGTTCCGAGTCCGTTCGTGCCCAGCGCGGACTCCGAGAATTCGAATCCTTCGGCCGCGGACACCTTGTCGAGCCGTCTCGCGTGGCTCGGGTCGCCCACCTTTCGGGCGAGGATCCGTCCGGATCGGTCGCTGACCAGCAGCGCGACACGCATGTCCGCGAGTGATTCCGCCCATCGCGCCAGGACGATCTCAGCGGTGTCCTGAAAGCGTCCCGCCGGTTCGGAGAACGGGTGGTAGGCAGGAGTCGCCGTCGGATCGTAGCCGCCACCGGTGGTGAACGAGCGACGCCAACTGCGCTCGATCACCGGGGGGACGTTCAGTGTTCGGGGAGTGAGACCGTGCGCGCCGACGCCAGCTTCGAGAAGGCGTTCACGAGCCTGCCGCGCGCTCGCGGCGGAATAGGTATCGGTGGACATAGCTGGGACCTCGCGTCACTGCAAGTGGTCCCACCCAGTATCCGCCTCCCTATTAGGACCCGCCAATACCTAGTCCGCTGTGGATCCATCCTCTGTGCGCATGAGTCCATGGTGGTGGGGAAGCCGGTCGCGTTCGTAGGTGATGTCGGTGTAGCCGTGAGGAATGGGCTGGCCGTGGTCGTCGAGGCCGACGAAGACGATCTTCTCGATCGTCAGAATGCGGTCACGGGTGATCATGTTGCGCACCTCGGCGCGCATCGTGAGGGAGGTGCGCCCGAACGCGGTGGCGCGCAGTCCCATCTCGATCAGGTCACCTTGTCGTGCGGAGCTGACGAAGTCGATCTCGGATATGTACTTGGTGACCGCCCGAGGGTTTCCGAGCTGGATGATGGCGTAAATCGCGGCCTCTTCATCGATCCAGCGCAGCAGGCTGCCGCCGAACAGGGTGCCGTACGCGTTCAGGTCCTCGGGACGGACCCAGCGGCGTGATCGGAAGGTGACGTCTTCTGACATGTTGTCGCTCATAGGACGACCGTAGGCCGGGAAGCACACTCCCGGCCTACGGTTACCGTCGATCAGGCCGGGATGGGCTGTCCGATGCTGAATCCTTCGAAGTCCTTCGCCTGGATCTCCGAGAGGAGGCCGCGGTAGGCGCCTAGGCCGCCGAGGTAGAACATCACGGCGTGCTTCTTGCCGGGGATGTTCGCCCCGAAGATCCACGAGTCGGTCTTGGGGAACAGCGTGTAGTTTGCGATCGTCGTGCAGGTCTCGGTCCATTCGTCCTCGACCTGCTGCGACACCTCGATGAGCCCGCCTCTCCGCTCCGCCTCGGTCACCAGAGTCGTGATGAACTCGACCTGCGCCTCGATGCTGGGCACCAGGTTGGTGAACGGCCCGTTGGGGCCGAGGATCATGAACATGTTCGGGAATCCGGCCGTCATGATGCCGAGGAAGCTGGTCGGGGCGTCGGCCCAGTGCTCGTCGACGCTCACCCCTCCGCGCCCGCGGATGTCGATGCGGCGGTAGTTGCCGTCGACCGCGTCGAACCCGGTAGCCAGCACGAGCACATCCAGCTCGTGCTCAACACCGTCCGCGGTCTTCACCCCTCGTGGGGTGATCTCAACGATTGGGTTCTCCTTGATCGACACCAGCTTCACGTTGTCCTGGTTGTACACGTCGTAGTAGCCCTGGTTGCACAGGGGCCGCTTCGCATACGGCTGGGTCGGGGTGAGCAATCGCGCCGTCTCCGGGTCCTTGACCGTCTCAGCGATCTTGCGGCGGATGAACGCAGCGGCTGCCTCGTTCGACTCCGGGTTGATAGCGATGTCGTTGAACGTGCCGAACATGAAATAGAATCCGTTGCCTCGGTCCCATGCCGCCTGGAACACGCGCTCCCGCTCGGCCTCGTCGACATCGGTGGCCGCGACGGTGGACTCCTCGAACCCGAAGGCGACGCCGGAGTTTCGGACCTGCTCCCAGATCTCCGGGAACCGGGACTTGTATCCGTCCACCTCCCCCGGGCCGACCGGTCCGTTGCCGGAGGGGACGCTGTACTGCGCCGAGCGCTGGAACACGGTCAGGTGCGACACCTGCTTGGCCGCGGCGACGATGAACTGTGTTCCGGTCGAGCCAGTGCCGATGACCCCCACCCGCTTGCCCTCGATCGACAGGTCCTCCGGCCACTCCGCGGTGTGCACGAGGCGGCCTTCGAACGAGTCGATCCCGGGGATGTCGGGGATGTTGGTTGCTGCGAGCAGTCCCAGCGCCGCCACCACGTATCGGGCCGTGAAGGATTCTCCGGCGGAGGTGCCGACCGTCCAGGTGTTGGTGGCTTCGTCGAAGACGATCGACGTGACTTCGGTGTTCAGCCGGAAGTCCTTGCGGAGGTCGTACCGGTCGACGACGGTCTCAAGGTAGCGGAGGATGTCGGGCTGGTCAATGTACTTGCGGGCCCAGTCCCACTCCTGCAGCAGTTCGTCATCGAACGAGTATCGGTAGAAAGGGCTCTCCGTGTCGGACATGGCGCCGGGGTACCGGTTCCAGTACCAGGTTCCTCCGATGCCGGCGCCCTTCTCGAACCCGCGGACGCGCAGGCCGAGCTTGTCGCGCAGGGTGTGTAGCTGGTAGATGCCGCCGAAACCGGCGCCGACGACGATCGCGTCGAAGTCCGTGGTCTGTGTGGATGTCATGGTGCAACTCCTTCGGTGAATGAGGTGGGTGGGGTGCTGCAGGTCAGTGGCGAAGCCACTGGCCGATCGCCGCAAGCTCCGCGTCGACGTCCGCGTCGCGGCCAGCCAGGAACGGGTAGACGTGCTGCTGTCCTTCGGCGACATGCAGGGTGACGTCAACGCCGGCGCCCTTGGCGCGCTCTGCCACGCGGATGGCATTGTCGACCAACGACTCGACCGAACCGGCGTTGACGTACAGCGGGGGGAACCCGGTGAAATCCGCGTAGAGCGGGTTCGCGAGCGGCGCCGACGGGCTGGTGGTCTCCCCCAGCACGCCGGCGATCATGCCCTCCAGGAGCGGCACGGAGATCAGCGCGTCGGTCGCATCGTTGGTGACCAGCGTCGCGCCGCGGTTCTCCATGTCCAGCCACGGGGAGAACGCGATGACGTGCCCGGGCAGCGGCCGTCCCTTCGCCTTCAACGCCAACGGGATGGCGATGGCGAGATTGCCTCCCGCCGAGTCGCCGATGGTGGTGACGTCCTCGGGGTGGACCCCCCGCTCCAGCAGGGCCTCGAACGCCGCGACCCCGTCGTCTACCTGGGCGGGGTGCGGGTGCTCGGGCGCGCGACGGTAGTCCAGCACGAACGCTGTTACCCCGGCCGCCTTCGCGACGTGCGCGGCGAGCTTCCGGTGGCTGGCCGCAGAGCCGACGGCGAACCCGCCGCCGTGCGTGTAGAGGAGGACCTTGGAGCGATCGGCTCCGGCCGGGAACGCCCAGATGCCGGGCACGCCGCCGACCGTCTCCTCCTTGTAGGTGACATTTTCCGGTTCGATGGTCGGCTGGTGCCATTCATCGAAGATGCTGCGGAACAGCCGCATGTCCAGCTCGTGGGTGGCCATGAGCTCGGACCAGCCCAGATACAGATCACGCAGGGCGCTCGGGACGACTGCGGTCGCGGTGGATGACGAGGACATCGCATAACTCCTTCGTTGATGCTCGGCGCCTGCAGGAACTAGGCGACCACTCGGTGGATGAGCTCTACTCTCAGGGAGGATTCCGCCACAGCGCTGTGCCGATTTGGAACAGCTCACCCGGGTTGCCCGGTGACCACGACAGAGATCGGCTCCGGCGCACGGCATGATCAGGATCCAGCGCACGAACGAGACCGGATCGGGCACGGTGCCAGACGATCAGCGCCGCCACGACGAGAGTCGCGGCGGTCACCGCCATTGCTCCGACCCAGCCGCTCTGCGTGAAGACCGTCGCCAGGACGAGACCGACAGCCGGGATTCCATCTCCACGGAGAGCGACGGCAGCACACGCCGGACGGCGAAGATCTACTCACCGCCACCGTCTCCGCTTCCGACGACGACGACAGCTTCGGCTTCTACTCCCGGCCCACCAAGGCCCACATCATCGCCGCCGGCATCCGCCGCACCGCATGAACGAGCGCCTCATGAACAGCCGCACCAGCCTCACCATCTACCCCGCCCACGACGAGCAAACCCTGCTCCCGCCGACGCCGATCCTCGTCGACGAGCACTACTTCGTCCGCGCCGGGCTCGAGCAACTCCCCGCCCGCCTCATCGGGTTCAGCCCCGCCGGCGCGCTCGCCATCACGGCGTGGGTTCACGACGTGTTCCGTGCCCCGGAGCTCGCACGCGACCTGTACCCGACTTTCATCATCGCCGGTCGCGTCCAGGCATATCCGATCCCCGCCGCCAGGGTCACCGTGCGCGAGCCCGCCGGCGTCGTCCAGGTCGTGATCACCGACCCTCGCGGCAAGAGATACCGGCCATACCTCGGCGAGGACCGCGACATTGCCGACCGCATCGCCGCGGCCTGGGGCTCCCACCGCGGATACTCCGCCACCGTCCAACCGATCACCTGACAATCACGAACGGAGACACCATGCGCTGCTTGATGTGCGAAGAGCCCACCACGATGTACATCCCCTCGGACGACGTCGACGGCATCGGGCTGCATAGCTGCGGTGTCTGCGGGTTCGAGATCGAAGGCCCCCGCGACGAACCCGCGCATGTCGCCGACCATCGGAAGCTCACTGCAACGACGACCTCGACGACGTGTAGGTTCCCGTTGGAAATGGCCGAGGATGCCGGGAATCCCCGGTAGTTGGCAGTGGCCGAAGGCTCAGGATTCCGTGGGGAATGGCGAATCCCTACAGCCCCACGCCAGTCAGTCCTCGGCAACGCTGTCAGCGGCGTCGAGGCCGGGCAGTGTGAGAGCAGTCGCTTCGATCTCTTGCTGGGGTGCAGGCTCGGGCGGCGCCTGCGCCGGCTTACCGAACCCTGCGATTAGAAGCTCGCTGATGTCGTCCTTCAGAGAGCCAAAGCTTCGCAGGAACGCTGCAATGAGGCTCACGCTTGATCTTGCCGCCGGATCATTGAGTCGAAGCTGAGCCCCCGCAGCTTCTGAGATGTCTCGCCCACGAGCTAGCCGCTCGTGAACGACGAGATCAAACTGTCGAGGCAAGTCTCGGAGCGCGGGCTGACGGCCTAGCCGGATTGCGAGTTCTGCAGCAGAGTCAGCCCACTCCGGCGGTGAGGGCTCAAACGCGCCCATGGCCTCAGTCCGCACCTCGGGCGAGGCCTTCGCCGCCGCGAGCAGTCCACTGATGAACTTGTCGAAGTCGCGCGACAACTGGCGCATGCGCTGAGCGGGCACAACTCCGTCTGCGAGGCGTTCGCGAAGAAAACTTGTGAATGCACTCGGATCCATCGGGCGGACAAATCCCACGATCGTTACGAGGTTGAGTACCCAGATACTGAGGGTCTCTGAAATGAGCCACCGTACCGCGAGCTGTTCGTCATCCTTGACGCCGGGCGTCCAGCGCTGGCAAAGCGTCTCAAGTAGACC
The DNA here is from genome assembly GCF_021401375.1 of Microbacterium sp. NFH-22A-Y. Classification (NCBI taxonomy): domain Bacteria; kingdom Bacillati; phylum Actinomycetota; class Actinomycetes; order Micrococcales; family Microbacteriaceae; genus Microbacterium; species Microbacterium sp. NFH-22A-Y. The sequence goes on from NZ_JACBGF010000002.1 coordinate 20,261, forward strand.
CAGGCTCTGCTTCAGTGCAGCGAACGGATCTAGAAACCACACGGTGGAAGTGAGGAACTTGAACGCAGGTCCGAGCGTGGGATCGTCCTTGCTGACTACTTTGACTGTGCGCCGCAGAAGCAGGGCGTTGGGTCCGTGGGCCCCAAGATCTGTGAGTTTCGAGAGATTAAGTGCGGCCTCTCGCGCCTGGAGGTCGTTGATCGATTCGACGCTGACGCGGGAATGGCGGCCCAGCTCCCGGGTTCTGGGCGTCACGCTCGAGGCAACAGTCAGTTCCGCTCGCTCTGCGCCTACCAACTCTTGCAGTCCGCGTAGCCACACAATACGGTCGAGTGGTTTCGGCGCGCTCTTCCCCGTCCCGCTCTTGGACTCGCCAATGGTCCGGTGACTCTCGAGCCCGGGACCAAGCCCGATGGCGAGTAGATCCAGGTCGGTGACTTGGATGAGTTCCGCGCCGTAGTAGCTGATGAGGTCGATGCCTACCCGAGTGAAGTACCCCTCCCAGAACCACACTTGGCCTACGCGGCATTCGAGTCGATCACCGGGGGTTAGCGGGTCGGTCTTGACGGGTGGCACGTTGCAGTTCCTTTCTCAGCTCGAGGATCGCTGATCTCGCGATCTCGTCAGCGGCTCCGAGGTCGCCCGCGCCCGCACGTGTTTGCTCTGGGTTGGTGAACTCGCCTGGAGCTCGGAGGAGGTTCACCGTCGGGTCCGTCGTTCCTGCGGACGTTGATGAGTTCTGAAGCCACGCGAGCCCGCCTTCGACGATCTCCTCCTTCACAAGTTCGAGGTATGCCCGGCCGTGGTCCGTTTCACGGACGCGAACGATGCCGTGCGCCTCAAGCAGGTGGTAGTCGGTGCTGATGTTGCTCGCAGGCCCAACGCTCCCGCGGTTTAGGAGCGCCCGCACGAGGACCACAGGATCGTGTATTCGACCGCCGCTACGTTCCGCTCGTTCATGCCCGAAGAGCATGTGGGCGACAAAAAGCTTGCGCTGATTCAGCGCCTCGGTGGTTGTGAGCCGGTCGTCCTCCGACTCGAGAGTAGGTGAAAAGACATATGTCTGCGCTCCGGATCCTCCCGTCGACTTGACGGTGGCGGCCTGGACGAGTCCGACCTTCTGTGCTGCGCCGAACACGCCGGGGGTCGGTTGCGCGAGGAGTGGAAGTGCGAGGCCGGGGTGTTGCGCTGCCTGTTCACATATGCCGAGAAGCGCGTCGCGCTCGCCCGGGGGAAGGCCACGGAGGAACGACGCGATCTCAATCTGTCCTGACTCCCACACGTAAGGGCTATAAATTACGTCCTCGGCGAGATCGACGGAGTTGACGCGCTTTGTAAGGCCTGTCGCCAGTGCAAGGTTCAGACCGGTTTCGCTGACTTGGTCGTTGAATCCTCGTCGGTGGAGTTGGTCGAGATGTTGGGTGGTCGTCAACGGGGCGAACGATGCGACTTCGATCGAGTGCAGCGTTACGATCTCATCGATGGTCGGGTTGAGCTGCTGTAGAACGCGGTAGGACTGTTCGATGAGGTTCCCGGTTACGCCCAGAAACTCCTGCACCTCGATTACAACGCCTTGTGTGTCCAGCGCGAAGTCTGCAACATTGGCAGCCTTCAGCGCCGGCAGCACGGTCGAGTGAAGTGATTGCCTTCCAATTCCTGCCTGGACGGCGAAAGACTCGAGGGCGGATGCACTCAAGGGGTCGGAGAATCCATGGATGCGGGCGACGAAGTCCATCGCTTCGCCTGCGTGAAGTAGTGACTCGAGTCTGGGTCTCAGAGCCGGGTCGATTGTGCGCGAGGCTTGATGAACCCGCGTCACAGCGCGCCCGAGTCGCCGGTCGGACCTGTTGACGTCCAGATCGGCAGTGGTGCTCTCCGCCATTCGAATCTCCTCACCCGCTACCGAGATGAGCCTACTGATCGGGCGTACGCTCCTCGCAGTGCGCTCGTCTCAATTTGTGGGGAATCGCATTTCGAGCACTCGCTGCCATTTGACGACGTCGGCGGCGTCCTCGGGCCGAAGACTGCGCATGTGTGCCAGACGATTCCGAATCGGCATGATCTGCGCGCTGAACTGTCGCCAGTGAGCGGCGCTCAACCCCAAGTCGCCGATCTGGGAACGGTCCTTTAGTTGGAGCAACTCCCCGAGTGAGAGCCATTCGAGAGGGTCGCGCAATTGCTTGACCGACGTGGCGCCCATGTATGCCGATTCGCTCGCTCGCTCGAGCACTTTTTCCGGAAGGTCGCCGTTCAGGCACTGCGTGCGCCAGTTCTCCGCCCATGCGGCGATTGCGCGCCGACGCACTTCGCGTCGGATGATCCGCTCGATCTTCCAGAGTCCCGAACTCACCTCGGCAAGCTGCTGCTGAGGATCGAGGGCATCCGCGAGAACCTCGTCGAGCGCCTTCTTGAGCGGTCCGAGATGCTTCGGAAAATTCCATGTCCGAGTCGCACCGTCGGGCGCTGTAAGGCTGGAACCATCCAGCGCCTCAAGCTCCCTCGCGTTGAGCAGGCCCAGCGCGCTCTGGCCAATCAGCAGGCTCTCGTACACGACACGATCGAGAGACGCAGCCAGGTCCATACCGAGTTCTGTCAGCGCCCGGCACAGTACGTCGGCCGGGGAGGCGCCGTCTTCAACGCACGTTGGCCACTCGTGAGCGCCTGTGCTCTTGACGACCGGAGCATGCGCCAGGCTGGCGTCGTCAAGGAGCGAACTCCCGACCACTGGAGGGAAAGCAATCCGAGGCGCCCGGGAGAGGAGGATGACCCTGCCGCCGGCCTCGACGTCGCTGAAGACGCGCTCGCGTAGCGCACCCATCTGAGTGGCCTCACTCTGCATCGTGAGCGACTCCATCCCGTCGATCACGACTGTTCCGGTGGTAAGTGGGCCATCTGGCTGCAAGTAGTCCCGGACGCGCGTCACGTTCACCTGCGAAGCCCCCAGAGCGCGGCGGGCTGGCTCGTTGCTCGAGCCCAGCTGCAGGAACACGACGCGGAGTTGCTCCGCTTTTCGGTGAACGCCCAGTATCCAGTCGGAGTAGTCGGTCGCGCTCATACGAGCTCCAGGATCACGCTGACTTCGAACTCGCCGTCCTGTTCGTGAATCAGACCCAGGTCCTTCAGTCGACGAACTGCGACGTGCTCGCTGGATGCGAGTTCCTTGAAGTCGGCTGCACTGTCCATCAGCACGTCCAGCATGACGGCCTCGTTCGCGTAGTAGCGCTTGACGTGTTGGACCATCTCCTCAATGTTGCCTTGGACGCGACTCTTCCAATCATCAAGTTCTGTGAGCACGGAAGCGCGAGTCATCGTACGTTGGAAGACGTCGGTCGGAAGGTGCTGCACGACGGCTGAGCTCAGATTTCGATACAGATAGGCGTGACCACCGGACGCCTCGTGGAGTGCCTCGAGCGCACCAGGTTCGATCTGGATGCCCATCTTGCCGCCGACGGTGCTCGCGAGATCGTCCGCCTCTTCTCGCTCCAGCGGCTTCACGTACACGGCCTTCGCCCAAGAGAAGAGGGGATTCGGTCGACCATACAGTCGTCCACCTTCAACGATGGCGCTTGTAAGGCCGGACAGCACGAAGGTGAAGTTCTCAGACTCCTGCACGATGCTCCTGAGGGCCGATAGCAGCTGCGCAATGCGTGGCATGTCGCCTTCAGCGATATCGATGCGATCCGCTGGGGTCAAGTACTCGATCTCGTCCAGGAGGAGCAGGATCCTATGCCCGTCTTTGTGGAGATGCTTGAGTATCGCCTGGAGAGCGTTCTTCAGGTCGAGGATGCTCGGGCGTTCCTGCAGCTGCGAAAGCTCTTGGGTGCGCAGCTTGTGAGCTTTGAGTTCAGCAATCAGTCGTCGACGCAGATCGCTGACGATGTCGTCGGTGGGGTCTTCCGGCGGAGAGGGGAAGGCCTCCAGGTCCATGAGGACGGTCACCACTTTGTCCTCTTGCAACTCCTCCTTAAGCTGCATGAGGATGCTCGTCTTGCCCGACTTCCGCAGTCCGAAGACGCCTGTGACTCGCTGGTTGAACACGTCGTCACGCATCGACTGCAGCAGTGTCCTGCGGCCGAAGAAGCTCGCGCCATACACGGGAGTCGTCATGTAGAAGAGGTCTCGGGCATAGATGTAGTCGCGAAGAAGGGTAATTAGCGAGAGTTCGTCTTCGTCGTCAATCAAGAGCGGGATCGCTAGTTTCGCGGGGCGCGACCAGTCGTTCAGTTTGATCTGTAGACGCCGATCGGGCGACCACATGAAGAAGATGTCCGGAGTGATGGAACGATCGGCGCCACCGAGCTCGCGGGCCGCAGCCTGGAAGGTCCGGCCCTGGAGATCCTCATGCGGACTGTAGAAGATCATCACCTCGCGGGTAAACCCAAACCCGGCCTCGATCGCTCCACTGAATCGCACATGGACGATCGCGCAGTCCCTGAAGCCATCCTGACGGCAGAACCCCGCGTAGACCACCTGGGAGCCAAGACTTCGCAGAGCGTCGATGTGGTCACGCAGGACCGGGTACTTGTATCGAACGCGCTCGACGTTTGCCAGCAGGTCTGGGTGCTGGGGCGCCGCCACAGCGCCCGATCGCCAGCCGAACTGTCGAGTGGATGGTGCGGTCGGATCGAATCCCGGCCGATCGACATGCGGGTCTACGTGCTCACGTCGCATCGGCGATGGCCGAGGCGAACCGGGTCGAGGGGGTCGGGCACCGAACGACGCCCTCACCTTGCGAGCAACTGGAGCTTCTATCGATGAAGACGGGCTCTTGACGAACTCACCAAGTTCTCGCAGACGGACCAAGACGGCCTTTGCGTCGACTCCCAGTTCGGCGGCGAGCTCGTGCACTCGCATCTTCGCCATCTGTTCTCCGCTCGTGGTCACTTGGCCCGCTGTGTCTGCCAGGGGCTGTGCATTACCGGCGAAGCCGGGTTGCCAGATCAGTCTGTTGCATGCTGCAGACACCGGCTGCGATGACACGGCTCGATATATCAGTCGCCGTCCGCCGTCCCACCGAGGCGGCGCGCCTTGAGCAGCACGTTCATGTGCCTCGGGTGGGCTACCCATTGAGTTGTGATCGGTCCAGCGCGTCGAGTGAAATGGCCTTCCACCGGCTGCTAGGCCTTGCTGGGCCTCGGGCCAAACGGGGTCCAGGCCCATGCCCGCGACGAACGTCACGCAGCGCTGGATGTCGATGAGGTCTTCTGGGGCCGCTTTCAGCCGCTTGAAGTGTGCGATGCCATGAGGCGAGCATCTCACGACGGGCGAGACTTCCTGAGCGAGAGCAACCACTCGACTCGAACAGGCTCTGACCCAATCAGTGGACACAAATTCACCGGTGTGAGAGACTACTCCGTTCGCCAAACGAAGGGTCTGGCCGATGTCACACTCTGACGGCAACACGGACTGGGGGCGGATCATCCGCGACATGATCGCGCGTAGCACCGACTCTGCCCCCACCGAGCCCGGGGTCTACCGGATGCCGTGTGGGAACTGCTACGTCGACTTCTTCCTCGCCTCGGACGGCACCGAACGGTGGCTCGTCCCAGGCGATGAGCGCAGCTACACCCGCGACACCGTGGCCATCGCTCGCCACGGCGAGCACCCGTGGGAGCGGATGTACACCCTCGGCCATGCCGCCGCCGAGATCCGCCGCCGCGCGACCGCCGACGGCACACCCGTTCTTGTCCTGATCGATGAGCTGGCAGCGGTCGCCGCCACGGAGGATGCGGCGGAAGACGAGGAAATCGCCCGTATCGCCCGGGAGCGTCCCGCCGACAGTGCGGAGGTGGCGCGCTCCGATCTCGCCCGGAAATTCGGGATCGATCTCGACGAACTCTAGGAACATCTAGCGGTGTCTACCGAAACGCTAGACACCGCTAGATTCTGCTAGACATCCGTCACATGCGAGGAGCGTTAGCCGTGAGTGAGTATCCGTGGTTCGACTTCGACCGAGTCGACTACGTCACCGCGGACACCCACTTCAGCCACGCCCGGATCAGCGAACTCGCGGACCGTCCATTCACCACCGTCAACGAGATGAACACCGAGCTCATCCGCCGCTGGAACGAGACGGTCGCCCCGACAGATGTGGTGCTACATCTCGGGGATGTCGCGCTCGGGCCGATCGAGGAATCGATCACCCTCACCGCGCAGCTGAACGGTCACCGGTACCTCGTCCCCGGGAACCATGACCGGGTCTCACCAGCGACACAGTCCAGGAAGGCGATCGAACGGTTCGCGCCGCTCTACGAGGCGGCCGGGTGGACGATTCTGCCGGAGGTCATCGAAGGCACCCGGCACGGCTACCGGATCCTCGCATCCCACTACCCGTACAAGGGCGACTCGCAGGAGTCGGACCGACACACGTCGCACCGGCCCCGCTGGGACGATGGGATCCCGCTGTTGCACGGTCACACGCACGCACGCGACCACGGCCCGAATGGGCACCAGTTCCACGTCGGCGTCGACGCCCACGCATACGCGCCCATCCCGTTCACCGTCATCGACGAGTGGGTCCGGGGCCTACCGGATGTCGAGCCGTGGCTCGATGTGGCGGTCCGTGAAGCCCGTCAACTCCTCGCCAACCTCGACGCCACCGAAACCTCGAACTCCGACGCGATGTTCTACACGATGGGCTACAACGAACTGCGCGTCGCGCTGGAGGAACTCCTCGGCGCGCTCTACTCTTCCCACCCCGACTCCCCCGGGAACACCGCCAAGGCTTAGGACTGCCTCGGACGCGCTTTCGGCGCGGGCGACGGTATGAACAGTTCGCCTGCCGCGGGGCCGGATCGGAGGGTCCGCGGTTCTCGTCGGAAGCGGATCCATCCACAACGCTGCCAGTGCACCATCGTCAGGTACCGCGGCGACGACGACGTCCAGGCAGCCTGATGCTCCGCGGCGCTGAGATCGTGCGACGCGAGCTCCGGGAATACTTCCCGGAAGGTCGGGGATTGGCCGTGTTCGCGGGCGTAGCGATGGAGGAATGTCACAGCGCGACGCGCCCACACCGGCGCCGTCTCGTCAGCGGTGAGTTCAATGAACAGCGGCGCGAGGTGAGGTGCCGACCACGGCTTGTCCTCCCGGCCTGAGTCGGCCGACACCACGCATTCCTTGCCCTCGACCGTCATCGCAGAGATCCCACCCCGGACTCAGCTCCGGTCACGGGTGTCGTCGGGTGCGCGTTGCGTGTCGGCGGGACCCGCAGGCTCCTCGCCCTGATCTCGTCCTCCAGCTCGGCTGCTGGATGAACCCGCATCCATGACTGCCTTCAGCGCCGTGGTGTACTTCTCTCCTGTCACCTTCACGCGTTCCCGCGCGTCGTGCCGCAGCCGACTGGAAGTTCGTTTCTTCTGCGTCATGCCGACGTCCTTCGCGTGTCTGGAATTCGAGTATTCGTCGATGGCTCGACGGGAGTGCTGCGACGGAGTCCGTGAGCCTGTGATGGGCCCCGCGGGGCGGGCGGGTCAGATCGTTGCCTGCCTGCGTCCGAGGTAGACCCGTTGATGCGCGCCCCGCGTGGGCGGACCGGGATGCCGGCGCTATGCAAATGCCGGTTGATGGTCATCTCGCTACAGCCGGCGAGCTGCGCGATCTGTGCGATGGTCCAGTGCTTCGTTTCATAGTGATCGCGGAGCCAACGGGGGTCGAGGTCGAAGGTGCGGGGTCGTCCCCTTCGAGTCCGGGTGCCCGCGTCGGCGAGAATGCGACCCACTGTCTGCCGAGACACCCTCGTGTCTGCGGCGATCGTGTAGGTGGAAGCTCCCGCCGCGTACACCTGCGTCAGCCGGTCTGGTGGCATGGCTTCTGTCGCTGTCGCTCGTGCCGGCCGGATGGGCGGCCACGACGGCGCGATCTGGGGTCCGACTTCCGGGAGCTGAGGGGTGGGTTCGGGTGTCCAGGTGACGGGCTCCTGAATGCCGTTGGCGACGAGGAACTCTGCGGCGATCTGATCGAGCGCCGCCCGCACCGCCGGCGGGAGCTCCTCTACGAAGCGGGCTACGGCGGGCGGGCTCGCCCTGGTCGTGTGCCACGCCGTAGGCATCGCACGCAGCGGGTTCCCGGAGAGTTCTTGGTACAGGGCTGCGCGCGCCAACTCCCAGCGTCGTCCGCTCCCTGGGGACACGCCCGCGTCCCGGCAGAGCTGCCCCCACTGTGATTCGGGCAGGAGATCGGTGTAGTCGAGGTGGCGGCGGCGGGCGTAGTCGATGGGCACGTCTTGCGTGTCCAATAGAGCTGCCAGGCGGAGGACCGCGTGCAGGGTCGTCACGTGGTGAGTGCTGCGGCCCAGCTCACGCATCACGTGCGTCACCTGCCGTGACGGTGCGTGCGGATCGAGCAGCGCGAGCGCGGCGGAGTGTGTGAGCCTCGTGCCGGTAAACACGACCGCTGCTGCCAGCGCGGACGCGGCGATCTCGTTGTCGACCCGCAGTGGGGCGTACTGGGCGATCCAGTCCCCCCACAACTGTGCCGGCACTTTCCGTGCTCGCTCTTCCGGGCTGACGCCCGACGGCGGTGCGGACTGCAGAAACACGGTGGGGCGGCGGCGGCGACCCAGCGCGGCCGCGATCAGGGTCTGTAGTTGTGGTGTGTGCGCGGTGTACGACGTGCTGTGCGCCAGCCGCCCCTGCAGCAGGGAGATGATCGCGGCCGGATTGGTCAGTGCGCGGTGACCGAGGGTGGTGCCGACAGCGGCCCCGACGGCAGAGTCTGGTCGCGCCCGGATCGCCCTCGTCCAGTCCTCGCTCATCTCGAACAGCCCAATGAGCTCCCGGCCCAGCGGGCTCGCGTCGATGCTGTGACCGCCGACGATTGCGTCCCGCGCGGTGCGGGACAGTAGCCGAATGTCTTCCAACACAGGCACGGCCGGCTGCGGTGCATCAGCATAGATCCCGAACTGCGCCTGACCGGTGGAGACGATGCGCATCATCGCCCGTTGCGCATCCAGCACCGCCTGCGGCACCGGCGTGCGGGTCCGGTCCTCGGTGAGGTCCGCGCGACACCGGTTGGCCTGCGGACCCCTCCCCGGACCCCGCACGGGATTGTGGCAACGCCCGGGAACGGGAACAAGTGCGAGCGGGTGAGCGCGGTGTCGGGCAGGAAGATCACAGGTCTGGCACCGATCCACGAGAAGGCGGCGGTGGCGGGCACAGGCGAACCCGAACGGGAACTGCCACGACATCCGCCACCGTCCACCCGAATCGACCAGGCATTCCGGGCAGTATCGTCCCGCGGTCCCTGCAGCCGGGCATTGCGCGCTGATCCGACCCTGCCGGGTATAGCGGATCGCGTGACGGGCGAAGCGCATCCTCGTCATCTCGTGAAACTGATCGGCAGGGATGCCCGTGGAAGCCTCAAGCCGGGCAGCCTGCTCCTCGGTGAGGGTTGTGGCCCACTTGTCCGCCATCCACGCGGTCGCCGATACAGCCAAACCCTTCTCCTGCTCGATGAGACCGAGCGCGCATGCCATCTCGTTCATCGTCGCCCCATAGGTGGCCGCCATCTTCTCCAGCCAGGAATCGAACGGCTCATCCGGCAGTGGCCGCACCCGAAACGGCAGCACCCGCACCTCGTCGGAACGCGTCGCGGCCTTGCCGGTCATGCGGCTGCCACCTCGCCACCCTGGGTCTTTCGGCGGCGGCCCGCTCTCTGGCTTCGAAGCTGCCGTTCCAGCTTCGCCTCCAGCTCACGACGTTCCGTCTCGGCGCCCTCGTCGATGCGAATATCATCGAGCAGCTCCCGATCGATGCGTTCCCTGCCGGTGCGGATTGCGCGCGATGCGCCGCGGCGGATCAGGTCCATCAGCGACCCGATGTTCCCGGTCGTGCGGGCGAACAGGTACCGCGAGAGGTCGACGAGCATCCCGTCTCTCCCGTCGGTCAGCACGAGGGCCTGGTCGATGCCGAACAGCAGCCGGTCCCATTCATCGCGGCCGCGTTTGTGGGCGAGGGTGAAAGGTTCCAGGCTGAGGACTGTCCACCGTCGGAAGGTCTGCGCCATTGCTGCGCCTTCGCCGGTCTGGCCCTCCCCGACGAGTCCCCGCTTGCGGAGGGCGACACCGGCGAACAGGAACGTGGCGTTGTATTCATTCGAGAGCCACTTCAACTGGTTCGCGACCTCTACCCCGTCACGGGTATTCATCCGCAGGAAGTGGAGATCATCAACGATCACCAGGCGCGTGTCGTGGCGTTCGATGCACTCCGCGGCTGCCCGGGCAAGATCTCTACCCGCCATCGAGCGGTGCAGGATCCCGGCGGTGGCGGGGTGGGCGTAGAACCCGAGGATCATCATGTGCAGACCCTTGATCGTCGGCCGGCCCGTCAACGTCACATGACACACCGGCAGGTGCCGCACGTCCCGGTCCTGATCCAGCCACTCCCCGGCCTCCGCGATCCGCTGCTGGTGGAACACTCGACCGAAGTTGTTCACCACCGTGGACTTCCCGAGCGCCGGCGGCGCGTCGATCGCCGCCGCTGACTTCACCCGGTCGGCGTCTTGCAGGTTCGAGTCCAGGATGTCGCCGAGTTGCAACTCGATCTCCTGCACCTGTCGGGTGCGCAGCAGGATGTTCGCGTGCCACTGACGCCGCGCCAAGTCATACCCGACACGCTCCTGCGTGGATAGCGCCGCCAGCCGCTTCAGCGTGAGGGTGTCCGGACGGGTCCGGGCTGGGCGTTCTGCGAAGTCGTTCCACCCCTCGTAGGTGGACAGGCTCCGCTGCCGTGCTCCCGCCTGCGGCTGGGGCTGGGTGGTTGTCATCGGAGCATCTCCATCGGCTCGAAGCGGTAGTCGCCACGGATGGTGGGCTCGTCGATGTCGTCCTCGTCGTCATCATCTCCGGTCTCCGGCACATCGACCCGTGTCCTCGGATCCCTCACCCCGCCGGTCAGCTCCGTCGCCAGGTCCGACCCGGCCGTGAGTTCTGCGTCCAGCATCCGTTGCACCGTCCGCAACGACCACACCCCTTCCGGATCGGGGTTCTTCTCATCCAGGCGGGCCGCCATCCGGGCGCTCATCCGCCGCTCCGACGGTGTCAACCCTCGGCCCGCGCCCCAGTCCTCGAGCAACTGCGCGGCAACATCATCGACCTGCGAGGGGCGGCCCTGCCGGATCGCAATCTTCTTCGCATACTCCAACGCGTCCAAACTGAACGGGGTGTCGAACGCGTCCTTGTGCTCCCACTCCAGGGTGTGCCAGGTGTGATCCTCCGGGTCGTGGAAGTAGATCTTCGTCAGGTCGTCCGGGTTCACCACGAACGGCCACTCCGTGCCCGTGTCCCGGTGGATCGACCGGGCCCGGTTGCGGTACTTCGCCACCGAATCCCCCGTGTAGCGAAGATTGTGAATCTCCACCCCATAGTGGTTGAACTGACGCTTCACCACCGGCAGCAGCTCCAACAGCACATTCCGGTCCGTCGGCATCCGCAGCGAACCCGCGACAGCGAGCCCCTGGTCATACTTCTGCGCCGGACTCAACTTCACACCCGGGAGGCTGGGATCGGCGAGCGACTCATGCGGGCGGAGGTGATAGACCGTCGCGATCCACTCGCGGATGATCTGCTCCAACTGCGGAACCGTATACACCGCCTCACCCTCAACATCGTCCCCACGACCCGACACGTCCGCACCCTTGTAGCCGGGGAGCTCCTGCAGGAGAGAGTCGAGAGTGCGAAAGAAGCGCTCCACCGGGCTCTTGTCGGTGGGCTGGTAGATACGGGCTGGCTGGATTGATATGCCCAGTCGGGCGCACGCGGTGGTGACATGCTCGGAGAGGAAAGGGCGACCGTGGTCCACGACGATCGTCTCGGGCAAGATGCCGGCGCGTGTGAAACGGGCGACATCGGTTCGGGTGGGGTCGACGAGCACCGTGTCAGGCACGCCGTGATACGGGACACGAGCGGCGGTATCCCAACTGCCCGGTAGGTCGAACGGCAGCATCGCTTCGACGAGAACACCGGACACGTCGATGGACTTGGTCGATCCTGGCGTCAAGCGCAGCCCGAGAATGCACCGTGAGTAGAGATCGATCGCGACCGTGAGGTCCGCGCAGACCCACTTGCCCGTCACCGGAGCGACGGCGAACACATTCAGTGGGGTGGTGTCAAGAAGTACGAACTCACCGGGACGTGACGCGGTCAACCGTCCGTAGGGAGCGGCGGGCCGGTTCGCGATCGATCTCTTTGCCTTCGTGGAACCCGCGAAAGTGCCTCGTCCGCGGGTGAGCTCGTCCAAGCCCCGGTATGCGCTGGCGGTGGACGGGAATGTGACGACGTCGGGGCCGTGAAGTCTCTCGATGCGTGCGCGGATCCGGGCGAGGATGATCTTCTTCTGCACCTTGGACTGATCGTCCTGCTCATCGAGTATCGTTCGCGCGGCGTCAACCCACCGCGGGTCGAAGTTTGTCAGTGCCGCACCCGTCCGTGACATCCGGGTATCGATGAGACCCGCTTCCCCGGTGTCTCGATACCGGGAGACCCATCGCTCCAGGGTCCGTAGGCCTATGTCGAGCTCTTTGGCCTTGGCCTTCTGTCGCTCTCGGAGCGGCCGTTGCGGGTGGTACTCCAGTCGTGGCTCGCCCTCTCGGGCGACCTCACGACTGCCCGACCGGTATCCCGTGAGCACCTCACGGACGTGATCCGCCCGATGGTGAGCACCCGCCTGAGCGGACTGGGTTGCGTCCGACCAGACAAGCATCAAAGGTTGCGTCTGCTCGTCGTCGCCCACCCTGCCTGGCACGTGCACTCTGCCGCCTTCCGACTCCGGTTGCAGCACATCGATCATGCGGAGACGGCGAGTGCGCCCATCCGCGGTGCGGACGATGACGGCGCCATCACCGATCTCCGCGACCGTGCACATCTTTCCGTCGTAGGCAATCTGGGCCCCCGGGCTGACCTTCCAGGTGTTCTTCATCGGACGCGTTTCCCTTCTCGTTGATCTGCGGGTGTGTGGATCGTCGCGCTCGACACTCATGTCTCCAGGAGGCTGGTGATGTCGAGCACGCGGGTGAGGTCCGTGTGCAGGCGCCGCGTCCACATCAGGTGCAACACAACGGACCGAGCCAATCGCGGATCGGCAGTGATCGCCGTGACAGCTCGCACCGCTTCGCCGAATGTGACCGGAGTGGATAGCAACTCTGCTGCGCCATCGACTTCGGACTCGAGGAACTGGAAGCGCCGCCTATACCCGGCGAGGAACCGCACGTTCGCCAGCACGACAGGATCGGGCTCGGATTGCACCCGGTACTCCCAGCCGTGCCCCTCGATCACGCGCCGCGACCATCCCAGAGAATCGCGCACTTTCGGGCGTGACAACTTCTCAGCCGGCTTCACATCAACCACGCACCCCGACTCATCGGCGTGGACGAACAGGTAATCCGGGACGTGCTTGCGGCGCGTGCCGCGATCATCGCCGTCGAGCAGAAACGGCTGCGAGAGGATCCACACCACCCGCGGGTCGAAGTCGGCCAGCAGCAGGTTCACATACTCCAACCGCGACTCGTACCCCACCGGGGCCTCCATCGTCGCCGACCAGTACGAGCCGGAGAAGTGTCGCTGCTTGCGGTACCAACGAAACTCCCGCCACGGCACCGCGGTATCGAACTGACGAAGACGAACATCATTCAAGGCGATGACATCGACGTGATCGTCTGACCTGCGAATCTGAACCGTCGACGCCAGCCCGGTCACAGCCCCGACGCTCCCTGGTACGACAACGGAAACGAACCAGCCCCTGCGGTCCGGCGGTTTGTGAACATGTCGCCATCATGGGCGCCCACACACGCGTGCATCCATGCACGAAACCACCACGAATACGTAACACACGTCATACCGAGTTGCTCTTGCGAATCGGTCAATTACGTACTACGTGACGTACGTTCTAGTGAATGTCACATTCACTGTACTCTCGAAACGACCAGAATCAAGTTGTGTACGTCAGATAGACAACACCGGGAAGGAAGTCGCCTCGGAATCACCTCGCGCACGTGCCGGACGTCGGTGACGTATGCGAAACTCGGGGCATGACGATAGTGGAGCCGATCGCACCAGCGGAGTCGCGGCTGTTCTTCGGCAACAGCTACATGAACGCTGTCGTCATAGAGATCGCCGCCCTCGAAGGCGACACCTTCTCTCCCAAGCAGATCGTCGAAGCGACTGGACTGTTGGGGAGCATCGTCCACCCACTGATCCACAAGCTCCGCGACGCACACTTCCTTGAGTTCGTCGGACGCGTGCCCGTAGAGCGGACCCTGCTCTACCGGATCCGTGACAACTACTGGTGGGAAGCCGCGCGACGCTACGCCGCCGACCGGGAAGCCGCATCGGCCGAGCGCACGGCTTCCTAACTGCCTGGGGACTGCAGCGGAACGTAATAGGCATCCAGATCGATTGCTAGAGCTGTTCCCAGCCGGGAAAGTGCGCGATACAGACGCGTCGCGAACCAGATCAGTTCCTGTCCTCCTGGGGAGTACGCGACCCCGTCAGTCTGATCGAAGGCGCCTCCTCGGACAGCAATGCCGAGATCGAGCCCCGTGGGCTGAGGCTCGGTGATCGAGCCCACAGCTGCAGCACCGCGGATATCTCCCCAATCAAGATCCGTGCTGAGAAAGACACCCAGGATCGGCTTGGCTTCCGGATCCTGAGCTGGATACGTACCGCCTGCATGCCGGATCTCCGCTGAGGTGCGGTGAAGTCGGCGAACGCTGGCGACCTTGTCCCGGGCGTAGTCGAGGTTCTCCTTGTTCATTCTGGGCTTCACCTCACAAACGGCGTACAAGCTCTCGACCGGCACGAAGCGGACGTCGCCCTGCTCGAAAAAAAGGGGCGAGTACTGTCGATCGAAGATCGCAATGTCGATCTGTCCGCTCTGTTGCCCGAGGGAGTCGATTGCGAAGATTGGCCCGACCCCGTATCGCTGGGGAAGAAACTCCCGGAGCACGCTGACCCATTGCTCCTCGGTGGCGTCACCCTTGGTGCCGGGATGATCTGTGAACTGCGGCATGAGCCCCAGCCCTGTGAGCATGTGGTCCTGCTTCGCCGTATATGCCTTGGCAAGGTCGAACGGTTCGGACATGGGTGGTCTCGCTTTCAATGGACGCGGCTGGGAGATCGCCCGCGGGGATGGTGTCGAATGTTCGTGTTCGGACGCCACGCGCTTTGTGTAGGTCCACGACGTAGTTCTACCCGTCGCGCATAGCGGTCAGCAATGATGTGGGCAGCGGCCGGTACTGGTGAAACCTCAACTTCGATGTTGGACTTCAGTGGCTTCGCCGGGTGGCATCTGGTTCCGCGAGCCCTGATCGGTTGCTGTGAGTGCGAGCGCGGCACGGTGGAGTTCGATGCCGTCTGGCGATTGCGCGAGCACCCATACGCTCAGGTGCGGGCGGGGATTCGGTGACCCAATAAGCGCGATGAATCGATGGAAGCGAAGTTCCAAGTCGACGAGGTGGGAGATGTAGGTGTTGAGATCCAGCGGGCTGGGTTCTGGCGGACCGTTGGGATGGGTGTGCCATTCTCCGATCCATTGTGAGCGGTCGACCTTGTGGGCGCGGTCCGCGGCGAGTTGGGTGTATTCGAGGTCACGGAGGAAGTAGCCGGGTTGGTGGACGGCGTTCGGACCGGGTGCGGAGGCGGATGTAATGACGAGGGCGTTTTCGTGTCCGAAGAGTGCACCGCCGGTTTCGAGCGTGGGGTCGCTTCTCGCGATGATCGTTCTGATCGATGTGAGCGCACCCTGGGTGATACCGACGGTCCAGCTCACGGGTGGCGATGGCATGCGGGGCAGTCCGGGTAAGGGGGCGTCGCGGAGGACCAGTGCGGGTGGAGTGCTCGTCGCGCATCGAAGGGGGCGGCGTAGCCGGGTGATGGGCGGAGGGCGATGACGAGGTTGTCATCGGTGAGGGTCTGATCGACTTCACCGGCGTTTTGCAAGAGAGTCGCGACGGCGACTTTCGCTGCGATGCTCCCAACGAGGTGAAGGTCTCCACCTATTGCGGTCATCGGGTTGTGTCGGGTGCCGTCCCCGTAGCCTCGGTCCAGGCTCGGTTCGGGATCGATCATTCCGTTGTCGCGCATGTATCGACGCTGACAGTCGAGGCATCCGACCTCGGGCAGTGCACGGATGCGCAGAATCTCTCCGTATCTGCCGTCGGCGAGGACGCAGGCGAACACAATCGGTTTGCCCGCACGGCGTGCAAGGTAGTTTGCGACGCGTCGGGGTTCGACTCCGTCGACGGTGCAGATGATGATGTCGGCGGCGTCAATCAGGGGTCGGGTGATGTTGGCGTTGGCGGTGAGGTCGATGGGCCATGGGCTGATGTTGCTTTCCGGCCACTGCCTGTTCAGGGATGCCTTTAATCCATCCACTTTGGACATTCCAACGCTCGCGGCAGCGAGGACGTGCCGGGGAACGTTGTGGAAGAGGATCTTGTCAGGATCGACCAGGTCGATGTGGCCAACTCCGTAGCTTGCGAGTGCTTCGGCTGCGGCTCCTCCGATGCTGCCGGCGCCTAGCAGGAGCGCCCGCGAGGTCGAGAGGAGGCTGGTTGGCCAGAGGCTTCCAAGGGCGGTCACATGCTGGGTTCCGTCC
Organism: Microbacterium sp. NFH-22A-Y; assembly: GCF_021401375.1. Classification (NCBI taxonomy): domain Bacteria; kingdom Bacillati; phylum Actinomycetota; class Actinomycetes; order Micrococcales; family Microbacteriaceae; genus Microbacterium; species Microbacterium sp. NFH-22A-Y. The sequence goes on from NZ_JACBGF010000002.1 coordinate 36,847, forward strand.
TGGATGTCCAAAGAAATGGGGCGGACGGTGTCGTTCGAGATCGTCCACGCCGACCAGGCCGGAAGCCGTTCCCCATCGCGGATCTCCGGAGGGTCGGGACAGAAGGTCACGGCGATGTGCCATTGGCCGGGAAGCGGTGCGATCGCCTGCGGGACGAGGGTCTGGAAGGCGTCGAAGGGCATTGTCGCGTGTTGGTGGGTGAGAAGGTACGCGCAAAACGCGGCGTCCGCCGGCACTCGGTACCAGTGGCCGACGCGATTGAAGTCGGCGACCGTGAGGAAGTGGTCGGGATCCTCCGTGAGATGGACGAGGTCCGAGTCTTCGTTCGAGAGGGCGACGACTATGGCGGCCTTGTCCGGTGCGGACAGACGGCAGGTGAGATTGCCCCACGCGTACGACTTGTCGATGACCTCCATCGCTTCGGTGGGCAACAGCACCAGCCAGTTCTCGCCACTCATGCGCTGTGCTCGGTCACGCTGTCTCTTCCGCGGTCGCGGTGATCAAGTGATCGAGTTGCTCGTCGGTGACGATGCCGTTGACTGTCATGTTCGGGATCTTGCCGCGCTGAAACAGGGCGAACTCGATCATCCATCCCGACGCTTTCAGGATCAGATCGCTGGTCCGCGAGAAGAGGTCCCACTGGTCGGCATCACGGAGCAGGCAGAGGCCGCCATTGGGGAGCACGTGGTACTGGGTGAAGCTTCGCAGGGTGACGTCGGGCTGCGGTTCCAAAGGGTAGAGGATTGGTGGGACCGCGGGGAAGCCGTGCCCGTACGCGACCCGCGCGCGCAGCGGCTGGTCGACGAGGTTTGACAGCCCGGCTGGTTCGGGTCGTGTGAATGGCCATACCGGGAGTGCGCCGCTGAAGTGACCGGCACCTTCGGGCGTCCACTCGAGGGCGGGGGCCACCGAACCGATGTCGTCGATCTCCTGCGCGAGACGACCCGGGTCATCCTCCCACCAGCTGCGGAGGATCAAGGTCAGCCCTGCGGGGAATCGCGAACCGGACGCGGCCCAGTCTCTCCCGCTCCACCGGGAGGCAGTACGAGCGGGAACGCAGTCCCGAAGACGGACTGCCAGTGACGTGTCGCGGCCGGCTGATCATTGGAGGCGACGGCCCGAAGCGCCGCGACGGCGTCAGCTGCTGCATCCTCTAGGGACCTGCGCAGACCGGCCACGTCCAGACTCGGCTGGATCAACCCGGAGAGCTCCGCGGGATCTTCAACGCGCAAGGAGTGCGTCGAGGCGTTGACGAAGAAGTTCTTCAACGCCTCGGGTCGGTTGTTGCTCACCGACAGGCAGTCCAACGCGAGAACCTCCATCACGAGCGACTTGACCGTGCCGGTCACATCTTCATGCTGACGCGACCAGTACTTGAGGACCCGGACCAGCGGGCGAAACAACGACCAGTCCTGCTGCCGCCGTGCGACCTCGTTGATGAGGTACTCAGGGTCTGCGAGCGACCAGCGCTCCTCCTTCTTGAACGGGATCAGGATCCCGTCCGGACGTCGCAACGCTGGCATCACATCGACAGTGAACGCGTTGTCCTGCTCCGGCGGATCGACGAAACACTTCGCGGCGCGATTGCGGTCGGCGGTGCGGATCAGGCGCACCAGCTGCGCGCGCGATCCGTGGGACACGGAGAGGAGATCGTTCACCAGATCATGGCAACGCTCGATCGCCTCTTCGGCAGAGCCCCCGTCCTCGCCCCAGTCCGGGTGCTCGTCCTGATCGAACTCGACCACGAGATCCACATCATGCACCGGCTGCAGCTGGGTGCTGCGGGCGAGCGAACCCGACCCCCACACCACCTTCACATCCGGCGCGGTCAGCAACGCGGACGTGAAGGTGTCGCGACGGTCACGGGCAATCTGCACGACCTTCACATCCGCGTCGACAACCGACTGCAGGGTAGCGAAAGACTCGAGAACCGTCATGGAGCACCTCTCCCCAGCGGCCCGGGTGCGGGCGCTGATTCAGCGTACGGCCGACCTCGGACATCTTGCGGAAGAGTCGCCGTCTCTCGTCCCGCATACTCGGCGCCCTCACGTCCGACTACATGCAGCGTTCTCAGGAACATGGCGGATCCGCCATTTGTCCGCCACTTCATCTGAGAATCCGCCATCTTCGCCGAGAACCTACACCTACTGTAGGTTCCCGCTCGAGATGGCGAGGAATGCCGCGATTCCACGGTAGTTGGCTGGGGTTTCGGGTTCAGGATTCCGCGAGTAGTGGCGGATTCTTACAAGAGCTCATGGCCGTCGCGGCGATCGGCTACACACCATGCAGCGTGTCCGAACCGGCAGCGACGCGCTCTCCCCGGCCGCAGCAGCGCCCCCCGACGTGAACGGGAATACTCTCGTCAATCGGGGAGCTCCGGCAGGCGTCATCCTCCGCCGGGCAGATGCTCGAGGTGCCCGATGGCCTCCTCGAGCAGTTCGGAGACGTGGTCGTCGAAGAGCGAGTAGTGGATGTGCCGGCCGTCGCGCGTGCCAAGGACCAGGCTCAGATGCCGCAGCAGCCGCAAATGGTTCGATGTGGTCGTCTGTCCGATGTGCAGCTGTTCGCTGAGGTCGGTCACGGTGCTCGGCTGAACACTCAGCGCGCTCAGAATGCGCAGCCGCACAGGTGACGCCAGTGCCTGCATGATCTCGGCGAGACGCTCAGCATCCGCTACGGACAGGGTGCCTGCTTCCCGACGCGTCTCAGTACCGGCCATGCTCACCATTGTGCCCTCCGACCACGATAATCATTCACAACTACAATATATCATGATCTTGTGATGTATCCTGGTCGCATGACTGCTTCTTCCCCGACGACTACCGCGCCCGCTGCGGAGACGCACGACCATTCCCACGGTTCGGCCCGGTGGGAGCTGTGGTTCGCGATCGCCGCGGGCGTGACCTACGCCGGCGGGATGATCGCCGAGTTCGCGTTGGGGCTGCCGATGGTCGGGTGGCCGTTGGTGTTCTTCCTCGCCACCTACTTCTTCGGTGGGTTCTTCACGTTCCGCACCGCGATCGCCTCGACGATGCGAGGGAAGTTCGAGGTCGACTTCCTCATGCTGGTGGCCGCGATCGGCGCCGCCCTCATCGGCCGGTGGGCGGAAGGGGCGGTGCTGCTGTTCCTGTTCAGCCTCGGCCACGCGCTCGAGGAATACGCCCTCAGCCGTGCCAGCAAGTCCATCGAGTCCCTGGCCGAGCTCGCTCCCCGCAGCGCCCTGGTGCGCCGCGGCGGGGACGAGCCGGTGGAGGTGCCGGTGGAGGAGATCGTCGTCGGGGACATCGTCGTCATCCGCCCGAACTCCCGCATTCCCTCAGACGGGTTCGTGATCTCCGGGGTGTCCGCGGTGGATCAGTCCGCGGTCACCGGGGAGTCGATTCCGGTGGAGAAGGAGCCGGTGGCCGACCCGGAGCGGGCGATGCGCACCGTCGACACCCTGCCCGCCGCCAACCGTGTGTTCGCCGGCACCGTGAACGGGTCCGGCGTGCTCGAGGTCGAGGTCACCGCGACCTCCGCGGACTCGACGCTCAGCAAGGTCGTCGAGCTCGTCCGCTCCGCCGACCAGGCCGCCTCCCCCACACAGCAGTTCATCGACCGGTTCCAGCGTTGGTACGTGCCCGCCGTGATCCTCGGGGTCGCCGTCACCCTCCTGATCTCCTGGCTCGCGTTCGCGCAACCGTTCCCCGACGCGTTCTACCTCGCCATGACCGTGCTCGTCGCCGCCAGCCCCTGCGCGCTCGCGATCGCAACCCCGGCCGCGGTGCTGGCAGGGGTCGCCCGTGCTGCGCGTGCCGGGGTGCTCGTCAAGGGCGGCGCCCCGCTCGAGACGCTCGGGCGGGTCAAGGCGATGGCGTTCGACAAGACCGGCACCCTGACCTGGGGTGCCCCCCGGGTGACGTCCGTCACCCCCGCCGCCGACGTGCCCGAGTCCGAGCTGATCCGCACTCTGGTCGCTGTCGAAGCGCTCAGCGATCACCCGCTGGCCGAGGCGATCGTCCGCGACCTCGAGCCCCGCGTCCCCCAGGCCGAGCGCCTCACCGCGACAGACCTGAACGCGGTCGTCGGGCGTGGCGTCACGGCGACGATCGACGGCGAGCGGGTCGACGTCGGCAACCTGCGCATGTTCGACGAGCAGCAACTCGCGCTGACCGGCACGCTCGCCGACGCGTACACGCAGGCGCGGGACTCCGGGCAGACGCTGATGATCATCCGCCGTGGCGACCGGTTCCTCGGCATCGTCGGCGTGATGGATGCGTCCCGCGCGGAGTCCGCCCAGGTGCTCAGCGCGCTCCGGGGCGCGAACGTGGGGCAGCTCGTGATGATCTCCGGCGACAACCAGCGCGTCGCCGACGCGGTCGGCCGGGAAGTCGGCGTCGACACCGCGATCGGCGAACTGCTCCCCGAGGACAAAGTCGCTCAGATCACCCGCCTCGCCGAAACCCACCGACCGATCGCGATGGTCGGCGACGGCGTCAACGACGCCCCCGCGATGGCCCGCGCCGACGTCGGCATCGCGATGGGCGCCGCCGGCTCCACCGTCGCGTTGGAAACCTGCGACATCGCGCTGATGAGCGACGACCTCGGCCGCGTCCCGTTCGCCGTGCGGCTCAGCCGCGCCACCAGCCGCATCATCCGGCAGAACCTCATCGCCAGCCTCGCGATCGTCGCGTTCCTCATCCTCGCCACCTTCCTCGGCCTGAACATCGGCGCGGTCGTACTCATCCACGAAGGCTCCACCCTGATCGTCGTCGGCAACGCACTCCGCCTGCTCAACTTCGAGCGCGGCAAAGAGCACCACGGCATCGACCACGAAGACAGGCCCACCGCTTGAGAGACTCAGCCGGCGCAGGCGACGGCCTCCCTTGCGCGGCTATGTGGCCCAGCAGGATTGCACGGTGCCGGTCGTTGCCTGCGCGACGGTCGGGATGGTCTCCACGAGTGCTCGTGTGATCTCCTCGGACGCGGGGTACTCGATGACCCGCCAACCGACGATGCCGAAGTCCTCATCCAATGCCTGCACCGCGCATGCGAACGACGTCCCAGCGGGTGGCGTGGCTTGGAAGGATACGGTCACGGTGCGCGCATCGACCAGCTCGTATCCGGTCTCGTCGAATCCGACGTCGTCGAGCGAGTTCGAGACAGTCAGCCACGAAAGCCCGGCGACAGACAGGATTGCCGCCGTCGCGACGGTGACCCAGAACACGCGGCGGCGGATGGGCCGCGGTCCCCGACCGTAGCGGTCGGCGAGCTCCTCTTTCGTCGTCACGTAGTGCGCCCTATCTGCGGCTGCGAGCATCGCGGTCGGCGAGCTCGGTGAGGCGTGCGTTGTAGGCCTCGAGCTCGGCTTCGCCGGTGCGGTCGGCGTGCCGGTCTCGCCGCTTGGTCTCGCGGTCGTCGCTGCGACTCCACTGAATCGCGACCGTGATCGCGAGGATCAGGGTGGGGATCTCACCGATCGACCACGCGATACCGCCGCCGGTGTACTGATCCTCGAGCGGTGTGACACCCCAGGTGCGACCCATCGACCTGAACCAGTCGGCGACCATCAGCCCCGACTGCATCATGATGGCGATGCCGAAGAACGCGTGCATCGCCATCACACCGATGAGCAGCAGCAGCCTGCCGGCGTAGGGAAGCCGCCACGGCACCGGGTCGATGCCGATCAGGGAGAGCGCGAACAGGTAGCCGGTGATGAGGAAGTGCGCGATCATCCACTGGTGGCCGAGGTGGTCGTACAGCGACCAGCGGAACAGGTCGGTGTAATAGAACACCCACAGTGAGCCGATGAACAGGGCGGCCGCGACGAACGGGTTCGTCAGGATGCGGGCGACGGGCGAATGCACCGCCCACAGGATCCACTCCCGCCCGCCGCGGGTGCCGTCGTCGCGTTTGCGGATCGCCCGGGCGGCGAGGGTCACCGGGGCGCCGGCGACCAGCAGCACCGGGATCGCCATCGTGAGCAGCATGTGCCCCACCATGTGCATGCTGAACAGGTAGTCCTGGTAGACGTTGACGACGCCGCCGGTGACCCAGACCAGCAGCACCATGCCGGCGACCCACATGATCGTGCGATACACAGGCCACGCGTCGCCGCGCCGGCGCAGCCGCCACACCCCGGCGAGATAGAAGAAGATCGCGAACCCGGCGAGCACCGCCCACAACATGTCCACGTTCCACGCGGTGACCCACCGTTCGATCGTGAGCTCCGGGGGCAGCGGGGCACCGGTGAGGCGTTCTGCCGGCGAGGGGATCTCGGGAAGCGGGGCCGGGTTCGGTGGCGGAGTGCGGGCCAGCGCTGCGGCGGCGCCGCTGGCCACACCCATCAGTGCCAGCTCGAACGCGATGAGCATCCAGAAAGGGCGGGATGCCGCGTCGGAGCTGCGCATCCTGCCGATCAGGCGGGTGCGGTACCACGCCCCGAAGAGGCCGAGGCCGACGAGCGCGACGACCTTGATGCCCAAGATCGCGCCATAGGGCGAGAGCAGATCGGACCACTCCTGCAGGCCGATGGCGGCGCGCACCGTGCCGGACACGGCGACGAGCACGAACGCGGCCAGAGCGATGCTCGAGTAGCGGGCGACGAGATCGGGGATGCGGCGACGGTCGAGGGCTGGACGGACGGCGATGAGCAGCAGGAGCCCGCCGAGCCACACCGCGGCGCCGATGATGTGCAGGATGAGCGCCATCATCGCCTCGTGGTGGAAGGCGTCATCGCCGGAGTGCCCCTGCGTGCCCATCGGCACGAGCGAGGCCACCGCCACCAGGGCGACCAGAAGCGTCCCGACCCAGGACCGCACGGCGAATGTCAGGACGGTGAGGGCGGCGCCGGCGACCGTCGTGATCAGCCATGTCCTGCCGACCTCGAGCTCGACGAGGAACCGGCCGAGCTGGGCACCGAACTGGGGGCCTGCGTCGATGGCCGGGTTGAACACGCTGAGAAGCGTGAGGAACCCGGTCGCGCCCGCGGCCAGGGTGAACAGGGCTGCAGAGATCGACGCGGTATCGAGGGCGACGTCGAACTCGCGCTCACCGGCCCGCAGCGTGAACAAGGCGGTCACGAGCACACCGACCATGCCCGCGGCGGCGAGATTCACGACCAGTTTCGTGACCGGAAGCCCCCAGCGCACAACAGGGCCGGCGTCGCCGAGTGGGATCTGCGCAGCACCCCCACCGAACCACAACGCCCCGACCAAGGCGATGAGTGCGACCCCGCCGAGGATCGCAGGCCCTGCGACCCGCAAGACGCGAGGAGTCATTCCTGTCGCGGTCGGAGTGACCGCTGTCCGCGTTCAGTGGCATCCGCACCCGTGGTGGCGGGAATCGAGAGTATCGGGGTCATGTGCGTGCTTTCGGCTCGGGCAAGAGGGCGGGGCAGGGGCGCGGGGTCATGTGAGCCCGGAGTAGGAGTGGAGGCCCTGGAAGAACATGTTCACGATCGTGAAGTTGAACAGCACCGCGACGAACCCGATGATGGACAGCCAGGCGGAGCGGGTGCCGCGCCAGCCGCGGGTCGCGCGGGCGTGGATGTAGCCGGCGTAGAGCACCCAGATCACGAACGTCCACACCTCCTTGACATCGAAGCCCCAGTAGCGACCCCAGGAGTCGTTGGCCCAGATCGCGCCGGCGATCAGGGTGAACGTCCAGAACACGAACCCCACGATCGCGAACCGGTACGCGAGGGACTCGAGCACGTCGGCGGCGGGCAGAGTGCGCAGAAACCCAAGACCGTCGGCGCGGGCAGTGTCCGAGGATGCTCGGGTGCGGCGCTCCCGGCGGGCCTGCAGGAGCTGGGTGATGGAGATGCCGCAGGCGATCGCGAACAGGGCGGTGGCCAGGGACGCGACGAAGACGTGGATGACCAGCCACACGCTCTTGAGCGGATCCATCAGCGGAACGACCTCGACGTAGAACGAGACCGTCGCGCCACCCAGCAGCAGCACCACCATGCCGATCAGGAACGCACCGAGGAAGCGGAGGTCGTAGCGGCGCAGCACCAGCAGGTAGACGGCCACGATCAAGACCGTGCCGGTCAGCGCGAACTCGTACATGTTCGCCCACGGCACCCGCTCCGCGGCGATGCCGCGCAGGATGGTGCCGGCCAGGTGGAACAGGAACGCGAGGACCGTCAGCGACGTCCCGATCCGCGCCCACAGCAGCCGTTGACGCTGCGCGGGCGGCGTGCGAACACTGTCCACCGACCCACTCTGGGCGTTGTCCGTCTGCTGGCCCGCCCGTGCGGTAGCGCCGGCCAGGACCGGCTCCCGCTGCGGGACGCTGGCGGGGACGGAGCGCCCGGCCAGGTCGATGGTGTACGCGATGAACGCGAGCAGGTAGGTGGCGATCGCCGTCCACACCAGCAGCAGTGAGATGCCGTCGAGGGAGAGCGCGTCGGTTCCGGTCATGGCAGGGTCGTCCTCTTCGTCGTTGCGGTCAGGGGGTGCCCGCGAGCGGGGTGGCGCGGTAGATCCGTGCACATCGGTCAGCCCGCGTTCGCTTCCAGCCAGGCCAGCGAGTCCACGGCCGCGCTCAATGTTCCCGCCGTCAGCAGAGTGCGCCGGCTCACCCCGGCCCGGAATGCGCGGCTCTCCGCGGGCGTGGGCGCGCACCCACACTCCTCCGCCGTCAGGTCACCAGGAAGGGTGAGATCGCTGCCCGTCGCCAGCGTTCGCAGCGACCAGGCCAGTCGACCTCCGGCAGGCCTCATCCGTGGCGGGTTCATGGGTGCCTCCCCGGATCAGTCGAACGATCTGCGGCGGCCGCACGCGTGCGGGCACGGTGGGAGAACCCCGCCGCGGTGAGAGCGCCGGCGGCAGCGAGGACGATGAGAGCGGTGAGCCAGGGACCGAGGATCACCGCCGGGGTGAGTCCGGTGCGCAGCGGGACGGTGGTGATCGACGCGTCAACGGTGTCGACGCCGATGCTGTCGACGGTGGTGCCGTCCGGGGTGATGACCTGGCTGGTGCCCACCGTGGAGACGTTGACGACCGCGCGGCCGGTTTCGATGGCGCGCATCCGGGCGAACGCGAGCTGCTGCAGGTTCTCGTCGGTGCCGCGGAAGTCGGCGTTGTTGGTCTGGAACACGAACACCTCTGCGCCGGCGCGGGCACCGTCCCAGATCACGGCGTCGTAGATCACGTCGAAGCAGATCGCCAACCCCACCCCGACGTCGCCGACCTGCACGAGCGGCGGGTTGCTGCCGGGGGTGTATTCGCGTTGGATCAAGCCCACCAGGTCGGGGACGATCAGCTCGTAGAACCACCGGTCCGGCACGTACTCGCCGAACGGGACCGGGTTGACCTTGTCGTGCCACTGCCGGCCCGTGGGATCCGCGGTCCACAGCAGGGACGTGTTGAAGACATCGTCGCCGCGGGTGGTGGCGGCGTTCATCAGCAACGGCGCCCCGGCCGAGCGCACGACCCGGTCCAACGCCTCGGCGGCGGCGGGATCACTGAGCGGGTCGGCGTCGACGCCGCCCTCCGGCCAGGCCAGCAGATCCATCGGCTGCCCGTACAGCGGCACCGTGGCGGCGGTCTGCGCGGCCAGGACGTCGCCGGGCACCTTGTCGTCGAAGTACCCGGTGGGGCCGTTGCCCTGCACCCATCCCACGCGGAACTCCCCGGCCGGCGCGGTGGGGAACTGCGGCGCAATCACCAGGAGAGCGGCGACGCTCACAGCAGGGTGCAACCCGAGCATGAAGCGGATGCCGCCGGCGCGGATCCACTGCACCACAGAGGCGCACAGAATGACGATCAGCAGGGACAGGCCGGTCACGCTCGTCCACGACACGGCCTCCGCGAGCGGGCCGCCCACCTGGGTCATCCCGAGGCGCGCCCACGGGAACCCGGAGTACGGCCACGCACCCATCACCACCTCACGGGCCGTCCACAGAACCCCGATCAGCGGCGGTACCGCGAGCAGCTGCACGAGGCCGCGGGCCGGATAGCGGGCGGTCCACCGGTAGGCGAGCGCGATCGGCACCGCGCCCGCGCCGAACAGGACCGCTTCCAGCCCGGCGAGGGCAAGCCACGGCACCGGGCCGAGGAACTCCCCCACCCACACCAGATGGGTCGTGTAGAACACGGCGCCGAACACAGTGCCGACCAGCAGCGCCCCGCCGATGCTGCGGCCGATCAGGGCCACCAGGGCGACCGTGACACTCACGAACGTCAACGGCCACCACCCCACCGGTGCGGAGGCGAGATCCAGCAGCAGGCCGGCGGCCGCGGATGCCAGCACCGCCGCCCACACCGGCAGCGACCATGCCGCCACGGTGCGGCGCGGCGTCTCCTGCTCCGGCGCGGCGGCCGGGGCGGGTGTCGGCAAAGGCGTGCGCATCGGTCAGGTGTCTTTCTGGTGGAGTCGGGTGAGGTAGTCGTTGTACGCGTCGAGCTCAGGGTCGCCGTGTGCGTCGGCGCGACGGTCGGCGGCGACCGCTTGGGCGGTGTCGTCGCGGAACCAGCGGTGCATGACGTAGATGAGCATCAGCAAGGTGGGGGCCTCGCCGTAGGACCAGGCCAGCCCGCCGGCGAGGCGCTGGTCTTCGATCGGGTCGATGCCCAGCGCGCTCGTCGGGCCGGCGAACCCGTCGATGAGGGTAGTGGTGGCCATCATCAGGAAGACGCCGAAGAAGGCGTGCAGGGCGGCCTCGGCGAACACGTCCAGGGCGCGGCCGCCGTGGCTCATCCGCACCGGCAGCGGGTCCGACGACAGGATCGGGATGGTGAACAGCATCCCGGCGACCAGGAACCCGACCTCGAGGAGGGTATGGCCGGTGACGGTGGACAGGATCGGATCGGCGAAGTTCGCCAGGTACAGACCGTAAAACGCGGCCAGGTATAGCGGCACCGCCAGCCACGGGCTGAGCAGCCACCGTGCGGTGCGACTGCGTAGCCCGGCGTGCGCGGCGCGGAGCACCAGGAGACCTGGGCCGTGGTGCGGGGTGGCGCGCAGCAGCAGGGTGCCGGGAGAGCCGAGGACCAGCAGCGGCGGGATCGCCATCATCAGGGTGAGCTGCTGGAACATGAACACCGAGAACAGGGCGTACCCGAAGTTCTCCACCGCCAGGCCGGTGACCGCGGCGAGGGCGACGCAGCCGAGCAGGAAGCTGACCGTCCGCCACACCGGCCAGCCGCGGCCGCGGACCCACATCCGGATCGCACCGGCCAGGTAGGCGACCGCGAGGAGTCCCGCGAGGAGCGGTAGCACCGGAGCCGGAAGCGGGGCCGGGGTGAGGAACCCGCCGAGGGTCGGCGGGGCGTCCGGGATCCACACGGTCGTCACGGTGTGTCCTTCGCAGGCTGGTCTACGCCGAGGGCGTGCGCGTGGCGGGTCGCGAACTCGTCGACGGCGCGCGCCAAAGCGGGGTCTTCGCCGCGGGCCAGTCCCGCGTACTCGACGTGCACACCATCCGGGGTGGTGCGGGCTTTCACCCAGAGCCGGCGGCGGGGCACGAACAGGCCGGCGAACAGGCCGAGGGTGGCGAGCACGGAGAACGCGAGCACCCAGCCGCTGCTGGGGTCGCGTTGGATCTGCAGCGACGCGAACCGCTTCACCGGCTCCTCCGCCGTGACCTCCTCCCAGGTGATCGTGCCCCACCCGTTCGGCAGGTCGACGGTGGCGCCGGGGGTGAGCTCAAGGGAGTCGGCGGCGGTGTCGCCGCCGGTGTGCTGGGTGAGCCCGTCGACCTCGAGCGTGTACACCGACCTCGGAGTGCCGTCGTCGATGCCGAGATCCCCGCTGAACACGTTGAGAGTCAGCACCGGATTGACCACGTCCGGGTAGACGGAGGTGAACGCGCCGGAGGGCAACACCCCCTGGGTGGGGTAGAAGAACCCGACCAGCCCGACCTGTTCGGGCAGCCCGTCCGGGATCTTGATGATGCCCAGCGAGGTCATGTTGGAGTCCTGCGGCAGGAACGGCTGCGACTCGCTGTACACCACCTCGCCGGCGGCGTCGCGGATCGTGAGGGTGGGGGCGTAGCCGTTGCCGAGCAGGTAGATGCGATCGCCGTCGACGGTGATCGGGTAGTTCACGATCACGCTCTGCGCCCGATCGTCCTGCCCGGGTTGGCGGATGGTGATGTCGGCGGAGAAGTCTCCGGCCTGGCCTGCGCCGGGGGTGCCGGGCAGCCGGTAGGAGACCTGGAAGTCGTCGAGGGTGAGCGAGTAGGGGGCAAGGCCCGTGCCGTCGACGAAACGGCCGGGGTTGAACGAGGAGTAGTCGCTGAGCGCGTTCACGAACGTGGTGCCCTCCACCACCACCCGCTGCCCGGTATACGCGAACGACCCGCCGATCGCGACCGAGACCAGCACGCCGACGAGGGCGACGTGGAAGATCAGGTTGCCGGTCTCGCGCAGGTAGCCGCGCTCGGCCGACACCGACGCGGCTCCGCGGGCGTCGTATCGCTCCACCCGGTATCCGGCCTTGCGCAGCTGCTCTGCCGCGACGTCGATCGCGTGCGCGGCCGGGTCGGTCCTCCCTTCCTCTCTCGGCAAGGTCAGTTCCCGGTACTCCGAGAGCCGCGACAGCCGGGCCGGGGTGCGAGGGGGGCGGGAGCGGAGCGCCTTGTAGTGGTGCTTGGCGCGCGGGATCACGCAGCCGATCAGGGAGGTGAACAGCAGCAGATAGATCGCGGAGAACCACGGCGACAGGTACACGTCGAACAGGCCGACCGCATCGGCGAGGGGGAACACGTCAGGGTTGTCCCGCTCCCACTGGATGACACCGTTGGGGTCGGCGCTGCGCTGCGGGAACAGGGACCCGGGGACGGCGGCGATCGCGAGGAACAGCAGCAGGACCAATGCGGTGCGCATGCTGGTCAGCTGCCGCCATGCCCACCGCAACCACCCGGTGATGCCCAGCGCCGGCTGGGTGATCTCCGTCGCGGATTCGCTGTCGGCGTGGTCGCCGGGGCGTAGCGGGTCGGCGGTGACGTCGATGCCGGTGTCAGAGCGGGAGGGGGACATTGATCACCACCTGTTGCAGCTGCGACATCAGTGCCGTCCACAGCCCGGTCACCATCAGCAGGCCGAGGGCGATGAGCATGGCCCCGCCGATGATGTTCAGGGCGCGGATGTGGCGGCGCAGGAACGTCACCGATCGGGACGCCCACCCCCATCCGGCCGCGAGGATCAGGAACGGGATGCCCAGGCCCAGCGAGTACGCGAGCCCGAGCAGGCCCGCGCGGGCGGGGTCACCGAGGTTCCACGACATAGAGATGATCGCTGCGAGCGTCGGGCCGATACAGGGGGTCCAGCCGACGCCGAGCGCGAACCCGAGAAGCGGCGCCCCGATCAGCCCGGTCCTACCCTGGGCGCGAGGGCGGAGGGTTCGCTGGGCAATGCCGAAGAAGCCGAGGAACACCAGGCCGAGGGCGATGATGACGACCCCGAAGACGCGAGTGAGCACATTGGCGTATTGCAGCAGCAGGTACCCGAAGGTGCCGCCGAGGATCGTGACGGCGACGAACACCACGGTGAACCCGGCGATGAACAATGTCACGCCCAGCAGCAGCCGCGCGCGCTCCGCCGTCACCGTGCGCCCCCCGTCCAGCGTGGGGGCCGCGGTCGTCGTGGTGGTGCTGCCGAGGTAGCCGAGGTAGCCAGGCACCAGCGGCAGCACGCACGGGGACACGAACGACACCAGCCCGGCGAGGATCGCGACCGGGATCGCGACCCACAGGGCGCCGTCGACGATCACCGCTCCCGGATTCATGAGGTGTCCTCGGCGAGGGTGTCGGCGACCAGGGTGGACAGGATCGACGCGCTGGCCAACTGCCCGATGATCCGCGCCGCGACCCGCCCCTCCTGGTCGATGACCAAGGTGGTGGGGGTGGCCTGGATCGGAGTGACCTGCGCGAACGCGAGCTTGACCCGTCCGTCGTTCACGTCGATCACGCTCGGGTAGGTGACGTTGTTGTCACGGGCGAACGACAGTGCGGTGGCTGGCTGGTCGTAGGTGTTCACCCCGAGGAACGCGACGCCCTGGTCCTGATACTCCTGCCAGACCTCCTCGAGCATCGGGGCTTCGACGATGCACGGCCCGCACGCGGCGTACCAGAAGTTCACCACCAGCACCCCGCCGCGGTAGTCGTCACTGGACACCGTCTCCCCGGTCTCGGTGACGCCCTCGAACACCACCGGCTCCCCGCGGTCGGCATCCGGGATCTCGACGATCTGGAAGTCACCGGCGATGTAGCCCTTCTCGCTTCCGTCCCGGTACTGCTGCGCGAGCGAGTCGCTGGACGTGCACCCGGCCAGCAGCAGCGCCGCGACCAGCGTCATGGCGGCAAGGACGCGGCGGCGGATCATGCGCGCTTGACCTTGATCAGGGCGCCGGCGACCAGGAACACGACCGCGGCGACCGGCTGCGCCGCAGTCCACACCGGGCCGGTGAACGGGAACGGGAACACCGGGTTCCAAATCACGGCGATCACGACGAACACAGGCAACCACCACCACTGCCGCGCCTGGATCGCGAACCACCCCACGATGACCGCGAAGATCGCGGCGACGAACAGCACAACGGTGAACCAGTCCCCGCCCATCAGTACCGGCGCGAGGAACAACACCGCCGCCGCGAGCAGCCCCGGCGCGAACGCGTTGCGCTGGTATACGGACGAGGTCCGCTGCTTCGCCATCATGACCCGCTCACCACGGAGCCCGTCGCAGGCGCCGCGCTGTCCGCGCTGACGCGGGAGCGGCGGTGTCGGGTCCACAGGCTCAGGCCGAGGACGATGACGCCGGCACCGAGGGCGACGTCGGCGAGGTTGCCGATGAACAGGTTCCCGTAGGCGAGGAAGTCGGTGACGTGCCCGACCCCGAACCCAGGGGGGGAGAACAGCCGGTCGATCAGGTTCCCGATCGCGCCCCCGAGGATCAGGCCGATCCCCATCGCCCACCATCCGGTCCGCGCCCGCGCGGCGGCGACGACCAGCAGCACCACGGCACCGACCCCGAGGAGAGTGAGCAGCCCGGTGACCCCGGCTCCGAGGGAGAGGATCGCGCCGGGGTTGAACGCGAGCTGCAGCCCAAGCAGATCCCCCAGCAGCGGGATCCGCTCCTCCTGACTCAACCCTCCCAGTGCGGCCGCCTTCGTCGCCTGGTCGACCAGGACCACCACAGCGGCGGCCAGGCACGCGACCGCGAACCGCCGGGTCTGCTCACGAACCATCAGCGGCTCCTCCTGCGTTCGCGAGGGCCGCTGATAACCCGGTCATCAGACCGGCTATCAGGAAGAGGTTTTTGGTGTCAGAAGTCGAAGAGGTCACCGAGGAACCCTTCCTTCCGCCGACGCCCGGAGCGACCGTGATGATCCCTGTCGCGGTCAGAACGGTGGTCGCCCTCGCGCGGATAGGGGGCGGTGCTGGTTTGCCGGCCGCCGCCGGCAAGGTCGGCGGCGCGGTCGATGATCTTGTCGAGCTCGCCACGGTCCAGCCAGACGCCCCGGCACTGCGGGCAGTAGTCGATCTCGACCCCGGAGCGTTCCGTGATCAGCAGGGCGGTCCCGTCGACCGGACATTTCATGAGGGGTTCTCCTTCTGTTGCTGGTCGTCGGCGGTTCCACCATCCGCGGCGGCCGCGGCCGCGGCTGCTCGGTCGCGGCGACGACGCTCTCTGGCCACCATGAGCACGACCACCAGCGCGCCGCCCAGCACGATTACGCCACTCAGGACCGCAAGGACGGGGAGGAGTTCCCCACCTCCGGATGGCCCGTTGTGAACCTCTCCGGACGTATTGGCGGCAGATGTGGGAGACGGGTCGGGTGTCTGCTCCTCGGTCGCTTCGGGGGTAGGGGCGCTGGTGGGGACGGTGACCGCTTCGACGGTGTACTGGTACTCGTTGCTGATCGGGTGCCCGTCGCTGGACACGACCCGCCACCGCACCGTGTACACGCCCGCCTGACCAGGCGTCACCGCCTGGGTGACCGTGGTCCCGTCGATGACCGGATCCCCCGATGCGATGTTCTGCCCGTCCGGGGCGACCACCTCAATGATCACGGCGCTGAAATCGGTGAGGATCTCGCCGCTGAACGTCAGCGAAATCTCCTCCGGGACCACGCTGACCGTGGATCCGGCTTCCGGGGAGGAGGAGACGATCTCATCGTGCGCGGCTGCGGGCGCCGCGGTGGCGAACAGGAGCCCGGCGGCCAGCAGCAGCGTCGTCAGAGTGGACAGGAGGAGGATGCGTCTCCGTGAGCCGGATCGGTGCGGGTGTTCGTGGTCGGTGACGGTGGTCAAGGCGGTGGTCCTTTCAGGGCCGGTTGATGATGTGCTGGGCGATCGTCGTCGCGTCTTTCCAGACCCCGGCGAGGGTGTCGGAGCCGCGGCCGCCGTACTGCGGCATCCCCGCCACGAACAGCCCGGGCAGGCCGGTCAGGGTGCGCCGCGGCCGGTCGACGCGGGCCGGTTCCGGGAGCCAGTCGTCGCCAGGGGTGTAGCCGGTGGCGAGGATCACCGAGCGGGGGGATGCCTGCGTGCCATCGGCGAAGGTCACCCCGGCGCCGGCCGCGTCCTGCACCGCAGCTGCGATCGTGACCCCGACGCGGCGCAGCTGCTCATAGCTGTCGCCGAAGATCGGCTCGGGGCGACGCTCCCGCGAGAACAGCGGCACCCTCTCCCCCGCCGCGGCGGGATAGCTCATCGCGGGGCGATGCTGCCGCCGGGTTCGCACGGGCAGCGTCACGGTGTGCGACGCGGACAGTTCGCGGGCCAGCTGCACACCGCTGTTCCCGCCGCCCACGATGAGCACGTCGCCGACGGGGATCTGCTTCGGGTACAGGTACTCGCTGCTGTGCAGCACCACCCCGGGCATCGTCAGCAGAGACGCCCACTCCGGAATCCGCGGGTGCGCGGCCGCGCCCGTCGCGCAGATCACGTTGCGGGTCTGCACCTCCCCTGCCGTCGTCGACAGCAGCAGAGTCGAGCCGTTCCCGCGATGCTCCACCCCGGTCGCCTGGATGCCCCAGACCGTCTCCACGCCCAGCCCGGCTTCCACGAAGGTGAGGTAGTCCGCCATCTCGTCCACTCGCGGATGCCGGCGCTGGTCACCCAGCAGCCGCCGCGGAGACAGCGCGCTATGCCGGGCGTCGCTGAGAAGCTCCATCGAATGCCACCGTGAGGACCAGGAACGCTGCCCCGTGCTGGCGGCGTCGATCACCACAAACTCGTGCTGCGGCCGCAGCCCTTCCGCGGCCAGAGCCGCGGCAACCGCGAGCCCAGACTGCCCGGCGCCGACGATGATCGCCCGCCGATGCGTCAAACCCGCCCGCATCACCGGCCACCGTTCACCGCAGCCTGGATGGCGTTCTCGAGGTCGTCCCACTCCTGCAGCTCGAGCAGCTCACCGTCGAGGAAGAACGTCGGCGTGCTGCTCACCCCGAGCGCTTGGCCCTCTTCGAAGTCCAACTCCACCCGCTCCGCCGTAGCCGGGTCCGCCACGGCGGCGTCATAGGCGGCCATGTCCAGACCGATCTCCTCCGCGAAGCCACGGAACAGGTCGGCGCGAGACTCCTGCGCCTCACCCCACTCCGCCTGCGTCTCGAACAACCGGACATACATGTCCTCGAACCGGTCCTGCTGCGCGGCCGCTTCCGCCGCGACCGCCGCGTTCTTCGAATTGAAGTGACCGGGCAGCGGGAAGTAGCGGACCACATACGTGATCTCCCCAGCGAACTGCTCCCGCATATCCTCCACGATCGGGAAGAACGCGCCACACGCCTCGCACTCGAAGTCGAGGAACTCCACCAGGGTGACAGCGCCCTCCCCGCCGTCGTCGAGGACATGCGAGCTCTCCCGCACCACCTGCGGGGATGCGTCACCGCCCCCAGATGAAGGTGGAGCGGACTGGCTCTGATTGACAAGGACATAGATCAACGCGGCGATCACCATCACCACCACAACGGCAATGGTGACGAGCGTCGCCTTCACAGGGGTTTTCATCGGGTACTCCAAACCAAGACACGGCACAGGACAGAACCCGGGCACGCAGCCCGGGACGAAGCGCCACCCGGAAGGGCGGCGTGCCAAATGTCAGGTTCGGGAAAGACCCAACTGCGTCAGCGAGAAGACGATCGGGTGAGCACGGGCGGCCGGCGCCGGAAGCAGCGAAGGCATGCGTGGCCCGTCACCGAGAACCGGAGGCATCCGCCGACGCCACAATCCCCGCAGCACCACCATGAACGTCAGCCCGCACAACACGCCCAACATGCACAGCGCAGCGCCCACCAACGCGTTCGGCCCAGAAGCGACGCCACCAGCGACCGCCTCATGCTCAGCCGGTGCATCAGCCACGGGTCCGACATGCGGGTCCATGAACCCAGAAATCACCAGCGGGACAGGAGTCGAACCGTCCGCCTCTGTGTGACCCGTCGCTGCCAGACCCAGCATCAGCAGCAGCGCCAAACCGACGCTGGTAATGAGCCTCATTATCAACAGCTGCTCATTCAGCGTCGTGGAGCGCGGAGTCCGGGCCGAAGAGACCATCGCCCACAGCCTACCGTGCGCACCTAAACCCATTCGGAGCCCGGTTCACCCGAGCACGGGAGCGCCGGCAGCGCCGGCTGGGTCCGGCGCGGCTAGCCGGTCAACCAGGACGATGACGACGGCAACGGTGGCGAAGGTGGCTTTGATGGGGGTCTTCACAAGGGCCGGTTCCAAGTCGGGCGGTGTTCTGCCACCGCGGGGCGAGGGGTCGGTGGTCAGGCGTGGGCGGGTTCGGGCTGGCGAGCGGGCACCGTGGCGAGTTGCCGTAGCGCAGCGGGGCGACGGGCGGCGCGGACGCCATTGAGGATGACGACGACCTCGGCGATCTCATGCACCAGCACGACGCCGGCGAGCCCGAGGATGCCGAACAGGGCGAGCGGGAACAGCGCGACGATGATCGCCAGAGCCAGACCGATGTTGGCGGTCATGATGCGTCGGCCGCGGCGGGCGTGGGCGAGGGCGCCGGGGATGAGGCGGAGGTCGTGGCCGATGAAGGCGACGTCGGCGGACTCGATCGCCGCCGCGGAGCCTTTCACACCCATCGCGATCCCGACCGTCGCCGTCGCCAGTGCCGGGGCGTCGTTGATGCCGTCGCCGACCATCGCGGTCGGTTGCTGCGTGACGAGCGCCTCAATCGCGGCGGCCTTGTCGGCGGGCAGCTGCTCGGCGCGAACGTCGGTTACGCCCGCCTCGGCGGCGATGGCGTGGGCGGTGCGGGTGTTGTCGCCGGTGAGCATGATGGTCTCAATGCCCTGCGACTGCAGCATCCGGACCGTCTCGGCCGACTCCGGGCGCAGCTCGTCCCGCACGCCGATCAGGCCGGCGATCTGCCCGTCCGCCTCGACCACGACGACGGTCATGCCCTGCGCGGCAATCGCCTCCGCGTTCAACTGCTGGCCGGCGGGATGGAGCCAGCGGACATTGCCGACCCGGATCGCCCGGCCGTCGACGGTCCCGGTGATGCCATGCCCGGCCTCCTCGACCACCTCCGTTGCGGGGCTGGCGACGGGTGCGGCCGCGATGATGGCCGCGGCGAGGGGGTGGGTGCTGGTGGCCTCCACGGCGGCGGCCCAGGCGAGCAGGTCGTCGCGGGTGATACCGGGTGCGGGCTGGACGTCGACGACGGTGGGCTCGTTGCGGGTGAGGGTGCCGGTCTTGTCGAGGGCGACGGCGCGGATCGTGCCGAGCTGCTCGAACGCTTCACCTGACTTGATGACGACGCCGAACTTTGACGCCGCTCCGATCGCGCTGATCACCGTCACGGGCACCGCGATGGCCAGCGCGCACGGGGATGCCGCAACCAGGACGACGAGGGCGCGTTCGATCCAGGTCCACGGGTCGCCGACCAGCAGCCCGAACAGGGCGACCACGGCAGCGGCGATCAGGACGACGGGAACGAGCGGCTTCGCGATCCGGTCGGCGAGGCGTGCCCGGTTGCCCTTGCGGGCGTGGGCCTGCTCCACGAGGGCGACGATCTGGGTGAGGGAGTTGTCGCGGCCGTCCGCAGTTGCCTCGATCCGCAACGTCGCCGCCCCGTTGACCGAACCGGCGGCGACCGGATCGCCGGGGCCGACCTCGACCGGGATCGACTCGCCCGTGATCGCCGACGTGTCCAGGCTCGACCTACCCTCCACGACCACGCCGTCTGTGGCGATGCGATCGCCGGCACCGATGACGAGGATGTCCAGCTCACGCACGTCCGCGGCGGGGATCGTGACGTCGCTGGTTAGGCGGGAGACGCGGACAGTGTCGGGGATGAGGGACAGAAGGGCGCGCAAGCCTTCCTTGGCGCGGTCCATCGCCCGGTCTTCAAGCGCCTCGGCCAGGGAGAACAGGAACGCCAGGGTCGCGGCCTCGCCAACGTGGCCGAGCAGGACCGCGCCGATCACGGCGATGGTCATCAGCAGCCCGACCCCGAGGCGACCGCGGATGAGGCGGCGGATCGCGCCGGGGACGAAGGTGTAGGCGCCGGCGAGCAGCGCCGCCCACTGCAGCACCAGCGCCGGGATGTGCAGACCAGTCCACTCGAACGTGTATCCGGCGAGGAGGAACAGCCCGGACAGCGCGGAGGGAAGCAACGCGAAGTCGCGCCACCAGGGCGGGCGGACCTCCGGCTCCTCGTCCGCCTCGGTGGGGGTGGTGGCGAGGTCGGGGCCGCAGCAGGCATCGCCCGCATCGTGCACCGCGCTTGGCGCCGCGGTCTTGGAGGAGGGTTCCGCGGCGCAGCAGGCGTCACCGGTCGAGAGCGGCCGGGACAGTTCGATGCGCCGGACCGTACCGGGCTTGCGCGGCTCGTTGGGGCCGCAACACTCTTCGCTCACTGCACGCTCTCCTTCGTTGCGGGGGCGGGCGTCTGCTCTAGGAACGTGAGCGCGGCCAGTGCGTCATCGGTGCCGGTAACGGAAAGGCGCAGGTCGGGGTGGGTCGTGTCGATCGCCCAAGTCGCGAACGCGCAGCAGGACTGCTCGGTGCGGACCAGCTCCGTCAGCCGGGCGGTCGCGTCGTCGATCTTTGGGTAGTGGACGGTGATCTGGGCGGCCGTCCTGTCGATGTCGAGGAGGTAGTCGTCGTTGAATTCCTGCCACGCGGCTAGCTGTGCAGCACCAGCGCCGGGCGTCAGCGTGCAGGCCACCGGCAGCAGGTCACGGTCGATGAGGCTCATGCGCAGCACTCGCACTGATCGTCCATGCACGGGGCGCCTGCCAACTACCCGTGGAATATGTCATTTCGGCGTGGAACCTACACCTGTAGGTTCCCGCTCGAGATGGCGGAGGAGGCCGGGATTCCACAGCATTTGGCAGCGGTTTCGGGAGCAGGATTCCACGGCAATTGGCGAGATCCTCAATAGCCCGCCCGTCAACGAGCGGGGCCAGACAGCACTGCTCTCGACCACCCGGTCGGAGTGTCAAGCATCATGTACCCGCACGCCGCGCTTGAATCGTTGGGTGGCGAGAACGATCGAGGCTTGGGGCGGCACCTACTATTCGATCGGTGACAGGGAACGGCCTTGGCCGGTGGGCGCGTATCGCGTCGAGACGGCACGCATACGTCAGCTTCTCGCGCTGTCCGCGAGATGGCACTCCCGTGTCGCCGTTCAGCAGTTCGTGTCAACCGATCGAGACGAACTTCTCCAAGCCGCGATATCCGTCGGCACTGCCTCGGAGTTGATCCTCAAGGCGCTCGTGAGTAGCACGTCTCCCGCGCTGCTGGCCGATCGCGGCGATCGAGACTCGCTGCTCCTGCTCGCGAATGCATCACTAGAGTCCACGAACGCCCTAGCTTTTCGCTCGATCGCGGCGGCGGAGGTACACCGCCTTGCCAAGCACCTGCATCGCGCCTTGCCCATCGACCTGAACGATCTCGCGCCGCTTGCTGCAAGGAACGCTGCCGCTCACCTCGCAATCGTTGACTCGGGGCAGCTTCGGCGCGCCGTGGTCCAGCATTGCCGGATCGTTCAGGCGACGCTCCCCCTACTGGAGCTAGATGACGGGCCGTACTGGGGAGCCTCGATGCGGGCAACGGTGATCAACTTGCTCGATGAGGCAAAGAGCGAAGTCGCCCGTGTCGTGGCGGCTAAGCTTGCCGCCGCCACAACTGCGCTGAACACCCGCGTCCGTGCTCTCCCAGAGGAGGCTCGGGCAGCCTACCTAGCCGCCCTGTCAGGCCGGATGCTCAGCTCAACCGACCACGAAGAGCCGCAGACTTGTCCCGCGTGCGAGCAAAATGGCTGGCTCCTATGCGGCGTCGAACGCGGACCCGTGGAGTATGACAGCGAGAACGGCATGGCGTGGGCCTCGCGCACCGCCTACCCGTTTGCCTTCGAGTGCCCGGTCTGTGGCCTTGAGCTAGAGAACGAGGAGCTCCCCGAGATCCCCGACTTTCCAGATCATGTGGAGCTCGATCCGGACGAGGATCCGATCGAAGCACGCGATTGGGAGCCAGACGAGGACCTCTGGCGAGGCCGATGACCGTAGCCAGCTTCTAACCAACTCGCCGGCGGTCGCGGACTTGGATCTATCGCCGTGGCACCCTTGAGGTGCCAAATGCTCGATCCTCGGTCACCGGTGATGGCGAACCCCGTGGACCGGGCAGAGGTCGCTATCGAACGGGGCCGCCGGATGGGTGGTCAGGTACCCACCGTGGTCGCTGCGCGTGCGATCCAACGCGCGGCCCAGAACCACGATGCGAGTCGCGACTCCCATCGACTCGAATGCTGCGGCAACTGACTGCGCGTGGGACCCCGTTACCCATGTGTCGTCCAGGATGAGGACACGCTGCGCGCCTTCCAAAGACTGTGGGTCGATCTGCCAATGGTCCGGGCGGAGCACGCGACGGGCGTTACGGTCACCGCCTACAGGACCGACGTACAGCGGAGTCGCACGAGGGCGAGCACCCGCGATCATCGACAGGAGATGAACCTCCAGAGGATGCATCTCACTCCGAAGGCCACTCGTGCTCGGCACGTGCGTCACCGCGAAGGGGCGCTCACGCCGCGCGGGAATGATGCAATCGGCGTGCTTGGTGAGCGCCAACCAGAGCAAGACCCGGAGCCGATCGGTCTGCTCCGCTGTCGCCATCGGGTCTTTGTATTGCGTGAGGTCCTGATAGCCCTGGGCGCCCATCGGAGACCAGCTCAGTGGAACGACGCCACGGGCGAGGGAAAGACCACTGCGCGCGTGGCCGTCGCACGGGACGCACAGTTCATAGCCCGGTCCCGATGTCGGCGCGCTGCACACCCGACACAGTCCTGCAATGGGGGCGGGCACGTTGAGGTAGGTGCCGCGGATGCGCCGCTCATATTCGTCGGCGATACGCTCGTCGGTCACACGCTCAGCAATGTGCCGAATGCGAGATCGACGCTCGCCGCGTGCTGGCGCTCCTGGATCCGCTGAATGGCGTCGTACGCGTCCTTGGCGTCCGCAACGACGTCGATGTCGTACGCGCCTTCGATGAGATCTTGGGCCCACTTCGCCGACTCAGCGACGCGACGGGTCATGATCAGCGGTCGGCCATGACGGACGGCGGCAGCAGCCTGCGTCCGGGTACCGGACGTCTCCCCGGCCTGGACGATGACGGTCGCGCTGGCGAAGCCACTCATCACAACGTTGCGCATCGGGAACGTCTTCTTCGAGGCGCTCGCTCCGGGCGCGAACTGCGAGATAAGCAGATGGTGAGCGGCGATCTCGTCCTGCAAGGCGCGGTGCTCGCGAGGATAGTAGACGCCGATTCCCGTGCCGATTACCCCGATCGTCCTACCACCGCGATCGAGCGAGGCCCTCATGGCGGCGACATCCACCCCTCGCGCGAGCCCACTAATGACAGGCACCTCGTTGGCCGCGAGGATCCCCGCGAGGTTACGCGCGAACGCTGCACCATCACCATCGGGCTCCCGAGTACCCACGATCGCGACCGAGGAGGAGTCTCGCTGCTCGATGCCTCCCTGCCAATACAGCACCGGAGGAGCATCATGCACCGCCCGCAGCTGACGCGGGTACTCCTCGGCATAGAGCGTCGCCACGTTGATACCACGCTCCATGTGACGGGAGATCAACTGCGAAGCCTCATCAATCGCCTCGTCGAAGCCCCCCAGAAGCTGGCCTTCAAACCTTGAGTGCAACACCGCTGAGGGGGTGCCGAGTTCAGCGATCTCGGCCCTTGTTCGCGCCCACGAGAATCCGGGGGCGGTCGCCAGCGCCAGCAACGCTAGGTTCTCCTGCTGCCCCTCCATGAAGATAGAGTAACGCCGCCTTCAGACATCGGCGCCGGCACAGTCAGCGAGTCGAGGCTCGCTCCACGAGCTCGCCGCACGGTTGCACCGAGACGAGTCGCGGAGTTCGAGCGGCGGAGTCCCACCCCATGCGGCCTGCTGAAGCTCGGCATCCCCGTCCCTGGTGTCGCCGCCGTGGCGCCCGCCTGTCGGCAGCTAGGAGGGCTTCGTCAGCATCAGCGCGTAGGCGATCCCGATGAATGCGATCGTCGAAACCAGCGCGGGTGAGCTGAGGGCACGCACCCACCGTTCCACGACCGGCATGGATGTCGCCCGCGCCACATCCGGTCCACCGACCCACCTCGCCACCTGTGTGAACCCGGCCGTCCTGACATCCGCGGTCAGCCGCCACATGTCGATGGCGAGCCATCCAAGGAAGAGCACAAGCGCGATCTGGAGGGCGTACACACCCACGATCCCGATGAGCTGGCTCAGCGCGTCGAGCTGAGACTCAGTGGTGCCGCCGGCGACGGCGCTGCCGGCCAAGCCGCCGACGAACGTCGACACGCACAGCAGCACGGCGCCGGTGCCGTATCGCGCGAGCCACGAGAGCCGATGCAGCAAATGACTGCGGTCAGCGAGCCTCGGAAGAGGGCGGGCGCCGGCGAACACGGTGACTGCAACCGCGCTGACAAGTGCGACGATTGCCCAGGACAGCGCATAGGCGGACTGATGCCCGAGAAGCGACCCTAGCAGAGCGGTGACGATGAGAACGGTCAGCACCGGCGTCGGGCTGAGGATGGCGGCTGCCGCCCGCCCCAGACAGCCACGGAGCTCAGTTGCTCCAGATGTTGACACGAGCCTCGACGATGGGCGGGGCTTCCGACGTCCGCGCACCCGTGCGGGCACGTCTCACGCCCGCACCGCTTCAGGCCGCGTGCGGACGTCGCCCTGCCAGAGGGCGATCAGCACCGCGGTGACCGATCCGGCGGCCATGATCGCGGCGAGCACGACGATCTGGAACCGACCGGCCTCGAGCGGGGAGATGCCGCCGAAGATCGCGCCGACGAAGGCTCCGGGGAGGACGACCAAGCCTGTGGTCTTGGTCTGGTCGATCGAGGGGATGAGTGCGTCGCGCACTGCGGCGCGGGCGAGCGTGATCGTGGACTGACGGGGCTTCGCTCCGAGCGCCAACCACCCCTCGACTTCATCCCAGTGGTCATTCACCGATCTTGCGAACGATCTGCCCGCCAAGGTGGCGATGCTCATCGAGTTCCCGATGACGATTGCTCCGATCGCGAGGGCGTATCGCGGGGTGAGGTCCAGCGCACCCGTGATGAAAACGATCGACAGGGCCACGACGACGCCCGCCGCGATCGAAGAGGACATCAGACCGAAGTCGCGCAATGACCAGCCGATTCGGCCCGTCGCCACGATGCTGGCGATGGTGAACATCACCACGAGCGCCACGGCGATCCATCCGGGGCTCGAAACGATCCCGGTGAGGATCACGCTGATCACCGCGAGTTGGGCGGCGCCGCGAACGATCGCGAGCGCGGGCTCCCACAGTCGCGGAACACGGAAGACAGTGAGGACGAGAGTCGTGACCACGGCCAGCACGGCCACACCGACGAGGGAGGCGGTGAGGTCGACGGACAGGGTCACAGCCGGAGCCTATCGAGCCGAAATCGAGCAGTCACCCGCTTAGAGGTGGATTAGACGCGCCTTCGTAGCGTGCGGATCGTGACGAACAACACGATGATCGCGCCCGCTGGTTCCGGCCGCCGCGAGACGCTCAGCAAGGTGCCGGAGATCACGCTGTGGTTCTGGATCATCAAGATCCTGTGCACCACGGTGGGTGAGAGCTTCGCGGACTGGATCAACATGACCCTCGGCGTCGGACTGGAGATGACCGCAGTGCTCTTCACCGTCGTCTTCGCGGTCGTTCTCATCTGGCAGCTGTCGCTGCGACGATACGTGCCGTTCGTGTACTGGCTGACGGTCGTGGTGGTGAGTGTGACCGGCACGCTCTACACCGACATCCTGACCGACGTGCTCGGTGTGCCTCTTGCGGTCAGTACAGCCGTGTTCGCGGGACTGCTCGCAGTGGTGTTCGGGATCTGGTGGGCCAGTCAGCGCACCCTGTCGATCCACAGCATCACGACCACTCCGCGCGAGTTGTTCTACTGGCTCGCGATTCTCGTGACCTTCGCTTTGGGCACGGCCGCCGGCGACTGGATCCTTGAGCTGACGGGCTGGGGTCCCGGCGTGTCGGTGCTGCTCCCCGCGGGCCTCATCATCGCGGTGATCATCGGCTGGCGCCTCGGGGCGAGTGCAACGCTGTCGTTCTGGCTGGCATACATCCTGACCCGGCCATTGGGTGCGAACCTCGGCGACTGGATGGGGTTCCCGACCGACCAGCAGGGACTCGGGCTCGGTGTCGCCGTGACGAGCATCATCTTCCTCGCCGCGATCTTGGCGACCGTGATCTACCTGACCGTTTCGCGGGCTGACGTCATCGACTCGGGCAAGCGGGAAGCACAGCCGGCATGGGCCCGCACTCCGTCGCCGAACCCGAGGCGGCAACGCTTGATGCTCGGCTACTTCGGTGGAGTCGCTGTGCTCACTGCCGGCTTGCTGATCTGGGCGTCTGCGCAACCTCATACGACGGCGGCGGCGAGCGAAGAAGGACCCGCGTCGACCGCGACTCTCGCACCCGGCGAGTCGGCGACTGCAGGCTTCCCCGCCGCAGATGTCAGCGAGCTTCGGACGATCTCGCAGGACACCCTTGACAAGGTGACGGCCGGGGATCAGGCCGGCGCCGTGACGCGCGTCAAGGCCCTCGAATCAGCGTGGGATGCCGCGCAGCCGGTCCTGCAACCGCTGAACCCGAACGGGTGGGCGGTCCTGGACGGGATGATCGACGCGGTCCTCACCGAAGTGCGCGCCTCCAGCCCCGACGCGGCAGCGGAGAAGGACGCGCTGTCGATCCTGCTCTCGACACTCTCGTCCTGACCGAGCCGACCAGCCCTGCCGGACGGTGACCCCTCAGGGCTGGTCGGCGGGGCGCAGCAGGATCTCGTTGATGGCGAGGTGGCGCGGCTGAGCGAGGACGAAGGCGATAACCGCGGCGATCTCTTCCGGTTTCACGGTGGCCGCGGAATACCCCTTCAGCACGGCTTCACGGGTGGCGTCGTGAGTGATGTGCGAGGGAAGTTCGGTGTCGACGACGCCCGGTTCGATGAGGGTCACGCGCACGTTCGGCAAGAGCTCCTGACGGAGCGACTCTGACCAGCCGTTGAGACCCCACTTCGTCGCCGCGTAGACGCCGTTGCCCGCGCGAGCGGTGCGCCCGGCAACCGACGACAGGTTGATGACGTCGCCGGGCGCTTCGAGCAGCTGGTCGTGGAACACTTCGGTCGCGGTGATCGCGCCGAGGAGGTTGATGTCGATCATGTTCCGGTAGTCGTCGCGCTGGGCGGACGCGAACGGGCCGAGCAGCATGATGCCGGCATTGTTGACCAGTACGTTCGCACCGCCGAGTTCCTGCTGCACGTGCTCGGCGGCGGCGACGAGTTGTTCACGGTCGGTGACGTCCGCCTGGATCGGGAGTGCGCCAGACCCAAGCTCAGCGGCGAGGGCCGAGATCCGGTCGGCACGTCGTGCGAGCAGTGCGACCCGGTACCCGGCGGCGTGAAGCGCGCGGGCTGTTGCGGCACCGATGCCGGAGGAGGCGCCGGTGATGACGGCGACCCGCGGGGTGGTGTTCTCGGTCATGGGTTGGAGGGCCTTTCGTTGTGGGTGAGGGCGGAGGCGTATTCCTCCGTGGTGACGTGTGCGGCCCACTCCACAGCGGCATCCTGCTCAGACGGCGGGGCGCTGCTGATGGCGAGGTGTTCCATGAAGCTGTCGTCCGCTGCGCCGTGCCAATGCCACTCTCCCGGCGGAGTGTGAACGCTCTGGCCGGGGCCCGCGATGATCGTCCGACCGTCGCGTGTCTGCACTACAGCGGTTCCCTGCGTGATGTGGAGGGTCTGCCCGTGGCGGTGGACATGCCAAGCGGTACGCGCGCCGGGCGCGAATCGGACCAGACCAACTGTCGCGTATCCGGGCGGTTGGGGGCGGGCGACGGTGTCGACCCACACATCGCCGGTGAACCGATTGGATGGTCCGGGCACGGTCGCGCCCAGAGGCTCGATGTGCATCAGAGCACCGGCTCTGCGAACACACGCTTCGCGACATGCACGGCCGACATCGCCCGCGGCCAACCCGCGTAGAACGCGAGATGCACGATCGCTTCGACGAGCTCTGTCTCGGAGAGGCCGTTCTGGCGGGCAAGACGCAGATGGCTTTCCAGCTGCTCCGTGCTGCCGGTGCTGATCAGGCTGGCGACGGTGACGAGGCTGCGATCGCGGGGAGACAGCTCCGGTCGCCTCCACACGTCACCGAACAGCACCTCGTCGGTGAGGTCAGCAAGCTTCGGTGCGATATCCCCGACGAGCTGCTGTGCTCGCGTCTTCTCGGCCATGACGATTCCCCTTTCCGGAACGTTCCTCCATCGTCACCCCGCGCGCGAGCCACGTGCGAGGTAACACTGTCACCGCTCGCGAGGAGTGTGGATGTTCGTATGCTCGGCTCATGGACAACCGGGCGGAGGTCCGCGACTTCCTGACGACGCGGCGGGGACGTTTGACGCCCGAGCAGGCCGGCATCACCCCGATCGGAGGCGCGCGACGCGTTCCCGGGCTGCGTCGGGAGGAGCTCGCCATGCTCGCCGGTGTCAGCGTGGACTACTACGTACGCCTCGAACGCGGAAACCTGACCGGGGTGTCAGAGAGCGTGCTGCACTCACTGGCGGGCGCGCTGCGACTGGATGACACCGAGCGGGCGCACCTATTCGACCTGGCGCGTAACGCGAACAGTGTCGGCCTGCGACCCCGCGCCTTGGTCACGAGCCGGTTGAGACCCGGACTGCAGCGCCTTCTCGACTCGATGACGGGCGCCGCGTATCTGCGTAACGGGCGGCTCGACCTGCTCGCCTTCAATACCCTCGGTCGCGCCCTTTACAGCCCCGTGCTGAACAGCGCCGCGCAACCGCCCAACAACGCCCGCTTCACCTTCCTCGACGCCGGATAGCGCGACTTCTGGGACGACTGGAACACGATGGCCGACGGACTGGTCGCAACACTGCGAGCGGAGGCGGGCCGATACCCCACCGACAAGCGGCTCACAGACCTCATCGGGGAGCTCGCGACCCGCAGCCTCGAGTTCCGCGAGCGTTGGGCCTCCCACGAGGTGTACCGACACTCCACGGGAGCCAAGACCTTCCACCACCCGCTGGTCGGCCAGCTGACGCTGACCTTTGAAGCGCTCACGTTCCCCGCGGACGACGGGCTCGTTCTGGTCGCGTACGACGCGGAACCCGCCTCGGCATCCGCAGAGGCGCTCAGCCTGCTCTCGGCGTGGGCCGCCACGCCAGCCGATGCGAACAAAGGCCCTTAGATCTCTTCTCAGTCGCCGAGATCATCACCATCCTCGTCGATCTCGTCCGCCGCGAGTGCTAACAGCTTGAGTGCGCCGAGCGCTGCCCCTACGACGACAACCACTCCAGCAACGACTGACGTCACAACGATCCACATGCGCGCCGCTCCTTGTTCGATCACCCGACGCGCCGTCGCGGCTGGAGCTGAGCCCAAGTCACACTGGGCACCGACGTGCGGACGCGCATCGAGGCAACCAGGGCGATCATGATCACCGCGAATCCGAGGGACACCCATCCGGATCCGACACCGACACCTCCCTCCGCCGTGGGCTTCCCCAGCCAGTCCGCGATGGACGCACCCAACGGGCGGGTCAGAACGTAGGCGAACCAGAACGAGAAGACGGCGCCCCAGCGCCAATACCGGAACCCGACCGCGGGGACCGCGATCAATGCAACGAACAGCAGGGTCGAGGGGAGGTACCCGAGTCCGAGGCCGACCGCGGTGAGGTCCCCGACCGCGGTGCCGAGCGCGAAGGTGCCGACGACGGCCGCCCAGTAATACAACTCCCGGCGCGTCGTGGTGACCTGGTGGACGGAAAGCGTGCGTTCGGTGCGCCACCACAGCGTGAACACTCCTGCAAGCAGCAGGGCATACAGCGTCGCGGTGGCAGCGTACGGGAGCCCCAGGACGACATGCATGACATCGGCCGCCATCGTGCCGAAGACACCCACCGCCGCCACGGCCAGCCAGTACACCGCGGACACGTACCGGCGACGCGTCAGTTGAAACACCAGGGCGCCCACGAACAACGCGAAGCCAAGCAGCACCGCGATGACCGGATCCATGATGCGGATCGAGAAGTCCGACACAGCCTCACCGAGCGCAGTCGACGCCGCTTTCGTGGCCCAGAAGACGACGGTCGGGTCGGGCACCCGCGAAGTTCCTCGAGTGTCGATGCTGTTCACCCTGCGGCCCCGAGAAGACATCCGGCGGGAGAGATCGCATCCCGGCCAGTGGCGGCGCGGGCAAAGGCGGTGTTCATAGCGTTGAGCATTCGCCGCTCTCTCTAAGCAGGTTCTAAGACCAAGCTGACCTGGTATCGGACACAACGGAAGCCGACCGCGGAGCGTCTCGGACAGGACCCTCCGCGGTCGGCGGTAAAGCGGAAACGGTGGGGGTCCGTCGCCTCGGCTCAGTTGCCGCCCGACGATGTGGGGGCGTCGTCAGCGGTCTCAGTGTCGGTGTCGGTCGCGCCGTTGTCGTCCGCGGTCTCCGTGTCGGTGTCGGTCGCGCCGTTGTCGTCCGCGGTCTCCGTGTCGGTGTCGGTCGCGCCGTTGTCGTCCGCCGTCTCGGTATCCGTCGCCGAGGTGGAGGTGGCGGGTGTGGGCGTCGCCGCGTTCGCCGGGAGCGCGAGAGCAACCCCGCCGATTCCGAGGACGAGCGCGGCGGTACCGCCGCCAATGCTCGCGATGAGGGTCTTCTTCTGAACAGTCACGTTGTGTCTCCATTTCCGCGGGCGGTTGACCCGCATGACCCCACAGTGGGCCGGAGTCTCTGAGGAACCTCGAAGATCCGGCATCCGGCGGCGACAGTCGGGGAATTCATAGCCGCTGTGGGGCTTCTCAGAGCGTCCTTAGAGCCGCGGGCGGAGAGTTCTCGGATGCCATCTTCACCATCTCGCCGCCGCGTGTGGCTCAGTGGGTCCCTCGCCGCCGCCACCTTCATCACCGTCACAGTCATCGGCCTGCTGATCGTGGGGTCATCGTCGTGGTCTGCGACGGAGGTGCAGGTCGTGGTCTGGGTCCACGGGGTGCAGAGCGTGGTCGGTGATGTCCTGGCGTTGACGATCAACTCCGTGTTCGGTCCCGGCGGTGCGGTTCTCGTGGTGCTGATCGCTCTCGCCTGGATCTTGCTGGCCACCCGGTCGTGGCGGGCGACTCTGCGCACGAGCATTGTGCTGGGGGTTCCGTGGGCGTGCGCTGAAGTGCTCAAGGCGATCGTACAGCGGCCTCGACCGAATCCGGAGTTGCTGCAGCCGATGATCGTCGCAGATCCGGTGACGTTCAGCTACCCGAGCGGCCACACGGCGTTCGCCGCCGCGCTGTGCTGCGCTTTGCTGCTCGTCGTGCTGCCGCGACGTATGTGGAGGTGGGGTGTACCTGTGGCAGTGCTGGTGGTGCTCGTGACGGCGTGGTCGCGTGTCTACCTCGGTGTCCACTACCCGACGGATGTACTCGCTTCCGCCGTGCTGGTCCCAGCGCTGGCGCTCGCGACTGCGCGAGCCACCGCCGCATGGTCGTTCCTCACTCCGCCGCCTGCGGATGCGGCGGTGGTGAAGCCGGTCAGTTGAGGATGGTGCCCGTCAGCCGAGAGAGGGGCTCGGCGAGGGTGTTGATGTCGTCGACGAGCGCGCGTTTGTCCGCCTCCGTCAGGTCGGTGTAGGGCACGAAACCTGCTGTCAGAGAACCGTGGGTGGCGAGATCCTTCTCCAGCGACTCGAACCCTTTCTGGATTTTGGCGACCAGGGCGGTTCCGTCCGCGCCGGTCGCGGCCGCGAAGTCCTTCACAAGGCTGAATGCCATCTTGGCGCCCTCGACGTTCGCGGCGAAATCGTAGAGGTCGGTGTGGGACCACCAGTCCTCTTCGCCGGTGATCTTTCCGGTCGCGACTTCGTCGAGAAGGCTGATCGCCCCATTGGAGATCGCGGCGATGCCCTGCGCGTCGAGGGTGTCCTGGAACTCGGCCGAATGCACGTAGTCGTAAAGCTGCTGGATGTCGGCGACGAGTTGGTCGCCGACATGGGCGCGCTGCTCGGGTGTCGATGGGCTCCAGTTCTGCCAAGCCGGGGTGACGTCGTCTGCGTTGAGCGCATCGGAGGCGGGAACCCACAGGTCCTTCTCGATCCGGTGGAAGCCGGTCCAGTCAAGGTTCTCCGCGACGGCGTCGACCTCGCGGTAGTCGATCTTCGGGTCAAGGTCACCGAGAGTGCTCGCGACGGGTTCGATGCGCTCGTAGAACGCACGCACCTGAGGAAACTGTGCACGCGCGGTCGCGTCGTCACCCGCCGCGTATGCGGCTGTGAACGTCTTCACCGCGGGCAGCAGCTGCTCCACCTGGTCCTTCACGAATGCGGCGTACAGGTTCACGGCCTGCTGCTTCTGCTGCGCGTCGGCACCGGAAACGGCGACCTGGTCGCCGGTGACCGTGAACGCAGCGCGCCCTATGCCTTCACCGACCATGCCCGGTTTGCAGAGAGTGAGATAGTCGCCGGGTTGCGCGGTGACAGTGAGGGTACGAGTCGCGCCGGGCGCGATGTTCTCGATCTCCCCGACGATGCGGAGCCCGTCCGAGGCGAGCAGGTAGAACTCGGTGACCTGGGTGCCGGCGTTGTGGACGTCGAACGCGAGGGTCCCGCTGGATGCCGTTGCTGCGGACACGCCGCACGTGCGGTCGTCGGACGTCACGGTGAGAGCGTCAGCCGATCCGACGGCGTCTTTCGCTACACAACCGGCAAGGGCGATCGCCGTGGCGGTTACGGCGATGATCGTGAGGGGGATGCGAGGGGTCATGACTCTCCAGCGAGATGAGGTTGAGGGGATACCGCGGGCGCGGGGGAAGTTGTGTGGGTGGAGGGTCTGCGGCGGAGGCCTCGGATGAAGAACGATCCGACGACGACGATGTAGCCAGCCCAGGCGATCACCTGCAGCCAGGACATCCGTGGCATGAATCCGAACGTCGCCTGCAGGACGGTGGCGAGTGTGCCGCCGGGCGCGATTACGGCGCTCAGATCGAACGCCCACCCGAGCGGGAAGCCGGCCCACCCGATCGCGACGGCACCGGTCACAGCGTCGATGGGTGCACCCGCTGTGAAGGGCCCGGCGACGACGCCCGCTTCCTGCAGATCCTTGAACGCGTAGGCGAGAACACCGGCCGCGGCGATCACGAGAATCGCGCCAGTCCATGCGAAGAACAGCCGGAGATTCAGGTGCACGAGTCCACGGGCAAGCAGCCATCCGGCGATCACCGCGGTGACGATGCCCAGCACGGCACCCACGAGGGCCGCCGGCGCGTTTCCGAACGACTGCACCATCGACCACAGCAGCAGGGTCGTTTCGATACCTTCACGGGCGACCGAGAGGAAGCCCAGCGCGACCAGCGCCCACATACCGCCCCGGGCGAGCGCTCGGTCCACGTCCCCCTCGAGCGTCGACTTTATCGTCCTCGCGGTGCGCTGCATCCAGAACACCATCCAGGTCACCATCGCCAGCGCCGCCAGCGACAGCACTCCACCGATGATCTCCTGCGCCTGGAAGGTGAGGGAGTACGCACCGAACGTGAGGACTGCGCCGACGCAGGCCGATCAGAAAGGTCGCGAACACGACGGCACACTCCGCAGATGAGTCAGGAGAACAACACCCGCGAACCGAACTCGACGCGGGGTAGGTAAGGCGAACCTCACCGGGAGGTCACGATATCCGCCGCGCCCCTCGGCATGCAAAGCCTTAGTCAGGCATGATTCGTTTCTTAGAGACGTCTCAGAATGCGGCACGGAGGGTGGTGGTTGGAGGATGACTATGGCCGATAGCCGACCGCGCCTGCTGCTCGCCGAAGACGACCCGCAGCTTGGCCCTCTGATGGTGAGAATGCTCGAGGAGGTCTACGACGTCACCCTGTGCGCAGACGGCGGCGAGGCACTTACCTCGGCGCAGGACGGGCCGTTCGATGTGCTGATCATCGACCGCCGCTTGCCGAACATCGACGGCGTCTCGATCGTGGAGACGCTGCGCCGGGGAGGCGCGACGGCGCCGATGCTGATCCTTACTGCGCTCGGGACCGTGCAGGACAAGGTGCGGGGCCTCGATGCCGGTGCGAACGACTATCTGGTGAAGCCGTTCGAGTTCGAGGAGCTGTTCGCCCGGCTTCGCGCGATCCGCCGGGTCAGCGAGGGGGAGGGCCCCTTTGTGCGTATCGGTGCCTGGGAGTTCTATCCCGAGTCTCGAGCGGTGTACTCCCCCTATGAGGGACGCACGATTCTCACCGAACGGGAGTCCGACCTGCTGCGACTGTTCGCTGTGCACCCTCAGAAGACGTTCACGCGGGGCGAGATCCTGCATGCGGTGTTCGAGGCCACCGACACGCCTGGCACCGTTGACACCTACGTGCACTACCTCCGTCGCAAGACCGATCCCGATATCGTCACGACGGTCCGGGGCCGCGGATACCGTTTGGGATTGCTGTGAAGGGATCGGCGCGTCGGACCGACGCCGACGCACTCCTCGTGCGACGCACCGCGATCCGAGTCGGGCTGTGGATCACGATCGCGGTCTCCATTCTCGTCATCGCGGTCATGGTCGCCGCGATCGTATTCGTGTTCCACCAGATCCCGCTCACCGACCTCTTCGACCGGAACCGGCATGAGGAGATGGTCGACATCGGCGGACTCGACATCATCGTCGGTGGCATCGCTCTCGGGCTCCTGGCGATCATCCTCGCCGGGACGCTGGGCCTGCTTGCCACACGTCGAGCAGTCGCCCCGCTCGTGGACGCATTGGGTCGACAGCGCCGGTTCGTGGCGGATGCCTCACACGAACTGCGCACACCGCTCGCGATCCTCGACACTCGCCTCCAGGTACTCGAACGGTCAATGCCTGCGGACGACGCAAACCGCGAACTCGTCGACGAGCTCCGTGGCGACTCCCGCAACCTGATCAACGTCGTCAACGACCTGCTGGACTCAGTCGACGTGACCTCGACCGGCGTCGTCCCATCCAGGCCCGTCGCTCCCTCCGTCACCGACGCTGCGACCTCGATGCGCGTGATCGCAGAAGAGCGGGGCATCCATCTTCGCGTCGACGCGATTCCCGATGATCGCCGCGCCGCTATCCCCCCGGCGAGTCTTCATCGAGCCCTCGTCGCGCTGATCGACAACGCGGTGAAGCACTCACCCGCCGGCGGGGAGGTGCTCGTCACCACCGGTACGGACCGAACCACTACGTGGATCGCGGTACGTGATCACGGGGCAGGCATCCAGGGAATCTCCCCTGAGCGTGTCTTCGATCGATTCGCGCGCTCCTCGCTCGCGGTCGACGGCGGAGGGTCCGCAAGAACAGGGTTCGGCATCGGGCTCAGCCTCGTGCAAGACACTGTCGGCCGGTTCGGCGGCACGGTCGAGGTCACCAGCACATCTGAGAACGGCACGACGATCACGATGACGCTGCCGCACGGCCGACGTTGACCACCCCTATGGGGCTCGCTCGTACAGGTAGACGACACTGCGGTGCCCACGAATCGCCCGCACCTGCCGGTAGCCCGCAACGGCAAGATCTGCCATGCCCCAGGTGTCGACGTGGCTCGCTGTCGCGTACTCGACCATCCAGACGCGGTCGACACCAGCGAAGCGTCCACTGCTGATCGCATCGGCGACCGTGTACGTCACATCGTGCCAGCTCACGCCCTCGGCGTACGGCGTCTTCAGGGTCGGATCACGCACCGCCGAGAAGGACGTGGGGTTCGTGCTCATCGCCAACCTCGGCCGCCGCGATGGACGAACACCCTCATCGAAAACGATCGCGTCACCGCGGACAGCCTCAGCGGTGATCGTCGCCGCGATCTCGTTCCAGTCGGAGCCGTTCTTCGCGTAGGGAGTCCGCTGCGACACCCAAACGGGCACGACGCACGCCGCCACGGCGATCACCGCGACCACCGGCACCCACCGACGCCGAACTACCTCGCCGATACGTCGAACGCCCGCCGTCATGAGGAGTGCTGCTGCCGGTGCGGACAGCGTTCCATATCGGGCCGTGTAGCCCGCGAGCAGGGGGCTGATCGCGATAAGCAGGCCCATTGGCAGCAGAAGCCACGGCAGCGCGATGATCTCGACGCTCGGCCCCGCCGGCACACCGCGACCACGCGCGCGCAAGATGTCCCGAACCCAGCAGACGACAGCGAGGATGATGAGTCCCCCCGCAGCCACGGCCACAGCCGAGGACCCGAACCACATCTGCACAAGAACCGCGTCAACGTTCACCACGTCCCGATGAGCGAGGAACGCCACCTGGCCGCGCTCAAGGAAGGCGAACAGGAGAATCGGGGTCGACGCTGTCACCGCGACTAGCGTGGCGATGGCCCACCGCCGCCACTGGGCACGGAGCCGCCCTGTGGCCAGAACAACAACAGCAGCGACCAAGATCATCAGACCGAAGTACACGAACGTATAGATGCCGACCGTCAGCACCGCCCCGTACGCGACCCACCCGCGGCGCGACAAACGCCCACTCACCACCAGCTCGACCAACGTCACGCACAGCAGCGTCGCGAGGGCCGCATCGAACGCATAGGCACGAGCCTCCGCCCCCGCATACGTCAATCGAGGCAGCAGCGCGGTGAGCAGGCCTGCCCCGATCGCAAACTGCGTAGATCCGAATCGCTGCGCGAGCCAGACCACCCCGCCTGCCGTGATTCCGGCGGCGATCGCAGAGGGAAGTCGGACAGCGAACGGGCTCGACCCGGCCACTCCCACCCAGGCGTGGAGGCCAAGGTAGTAGGCGCCATGAACAGCATCCACGTGCGCGAGCATCCCCCAGAGACTTGGGAGGGTGCGCGTGGCCGACATCACGCTGGCGGCTTCATCACCCCACAGCGAGGGAACCCAAGAACCCGCGATGCTCACCGCGATAGCGATGAGCCCGACGATCGCGCTCAGCCGTAGTGAAGGTGCGGCTATGTCGCTCGGCGTCGGCCTCTGGAGCAACGGCGTTGCCTTGGCGGTGACCAGCATTCGCTCAGCACATCCGCCGACGGCTCAGGAACGGCTAAGAACCCGACGGGTGGCTGCGCGCCCGGGACCGTACTACAGCCGTCACAGCAACGGGGGCGATAGTGATCACGACGATGCCGAGCATGATCCATTCGATGTTGGTCGCGACCCACGGAATCGACCCCAACAGGAATCCTGCAAGTCCGAGCACGCCCGCCCACATGACGCCGCTGATGATGTTCCATCGCGTGAAAACACCACGAGACATCGCCGACATGCCCGCCGCCGGCGCGACATACGTGCGGACGATCGGGACGAAACGGGCGAGCACAATCGCGGACGATCCCCAGCGCGCGAAGAAGCGCTCGGTTTCGACCAGGTGCCGCTGCTTGAGCACACGGGCGTCAGGCCGGAACAGCCGGCGGCCGTAGCGTCGCCCCAATGCGAATCCAACCTCGCCGCCGATGATCGCCGCCACACCCGCGACTCCCGCGACAACGCCCCAATGGACACCGATCGCGGCGGCGATGATGGCACCCGCGAAAACGAGGCTGTCCCCCGGCAGGAATGGGAACAGGAGACCGTTCTCGACGAACACGATCAGCGCCACGAGCACGAGTGCGAAGGAGCCGAAACCCGCCAGCGCATGAGAGATGTCCACGGCGAAAGAATCACCCGGCTGAACTAAGGAACCACGAAGACGCACCGCTTCGCGACCTTCCGCGCATCGGCGGAGGTCCAGGATCTCGGCCGCCCCGGTAGACGACGCCGGATGCAAGTGGGAGACTTCTCTGTTCTGCGTGAGGAGGAAGCATGGACGACGACAGCCAATCAACCGTCGACTGGAACGGCATCATCCGCGGGATGATCGCGCGAGCTACCGAGTCCGCGCCGACCGAGCCAGGCGTGTACCGGATGCCCTGCGGCGAGTGCGTGGTCGACTTCTTCATCACCGCGGAGGGAAACGAGCACTGGCTCGTCGCCGGGGACGACCGCTCCTACACTCGTGAGACCGTCGCGATCGCCCGTCACGGAGACCACCCGTGGGAGCGGCTCTACACGCTCGCTGACGCGGCAAGGGAAATGGCGAGACTCGCCGCGGCGAACGGTGGCGACATCGACCGGGTGCTCGAGGAGCTGGTCGAAGCGATCGACGACCGCGAGGTCGAGCCCGTGGTGCGTGAGCGCGATGGCATGAGCAGTGAATCACTCGAGGATGTGGCGGCGCGCTTCGGGGTCGACCTCGATGAGCTGTAGAAGCAGCCGCGACTGCGAGCGTGGAGAGTAGCTGTGAGCGAGTATCCGTGGTTCGACTTCGACCAGGTCGATTTCGTCACTTCGGACCAGCATTTCAGTCACGCACGGATCAGCGAGCTCGCCGAGCGCCCGTTCGCGACCGTGGAAGAGATGAACGCGGAGCTGGTGCGACGGTGGAACGCGGTGGTAGGACCGAGCGACACCGTCCTCCATCTCGGTGATCTCGCGCTCGGGCCGATCGAGGAATCCGTCGGGCTGACCGCCAACCTGAATGGGCGACGGTTCCTGATCCCGGGCAACCACGATCGCGTCTCGCCGGCGACACAATCCAAACGCGCAATCGAACGGTTCACGCCGCTGTACGAGGCGGCCGGGTGGAGCATCCTCCCCGAGGTGATTGAGGGCACCCGCCGCGGGTACCGGATTCTGGCATCCCACTACCCCTACAGCGGCGACTCGCACGGCACCGACCGGCACACGACCCACCGGCCGCGCGAGGACGATGGTGTTCCGCTGCTGCACGGTCACACGCATGCCCGCGATCACGGCCCGCACGGGCACGAGTTTCACGTCGGCGTCGACGCGCACGACTTCACGCCCATTCGCTTCACGGTCATCGACGACTGGGTCCGCAGCCTCCCGGGGATCGAGACGCGCCTGCAGGCCGCGACTCGGGAAGCGCGCACGGTGCTCGCCGATGTCGTCGGCGGCGAGACCCCGGGATCGGACGCGCTGTTCTACATGCAGGGATACAACGAGCTCGTCATCGTTCTCGAGGAGCTTCTCGACGCGCTCCCTCACGACGAGCAGCACGAGTAGCCGGGAACAGGTCGCGGTTCGCGTTCGGGCCGGATCGGAGGGTGCGGGTCTCGGTCCGGTAGCGCACCCATCCCTGCCTGCGCCAATGCACCATCACAAGGCTTCGGACCGCTCGAGACGACCACGCCGCCTCATGGTGCGGGTAGTCAGGGTCTTGGGCGGCGAGTTCGGCGAACAGTTCGCGGAATGTCGGCGGTTCGCCGTGCTCGCGGGTGTATCGGTGGATGATCTTCACCGCGCGGCGCGCCCACCTCGGAGCGGTCTTCGCT
The DNA here is from genome assembly GCF_021401375.1 of Microbacterium sp. NFH-22A-Y. Classification (NCBI taxonomy): domain Bacteria; kingdom Bacillati; phylum Actinomycetota; class Actinomycetes; order Micrococcales; family Microbacteriaceae; genus Microbacterium; species Microbacterium sp. NFH-22A-Y. Next base: position 76,622 of record NZ_JACBGF010000002.1, read on the forward strand.
GACGTGAGCTCCGTGAACAGCGGCGCCAGGTGGGGTGCCGACCACGGCTTGTCGGTCCACCCGGAGTTGTTCCACTGCATCGAATCGTGATGGAGGACCGGATCGCCGCCCTCAGGCGCGTCCGGGCTCACCGCCGCTCCCCGCGGTCAACGGAAGCGCCCAGCGAACCAGCAGAAGTGGTCGAGCGAGAGTTGAGCTCAGTCTGTGAACCGGCGTCTGACATCACGGCCATCAGCGCCGCGGTGTACTTCTCCCCTGTCACCTTCATGCGCTCGCGCGCCGCCCGTTGCAGGCGACTGGAGGTCCGCTTCTTCTCGGTCATGATGACTCCTCTTCGGTCGGTGATGTGGATTGCGCGGCAGGGTCAGCGGCGAGGGCGCGGCGGAGCTCGCGAGCGAGTCGTTCGCCGAGTGGTGTGAGGCGCATCCGCCTGTTGCGCGCCGCGGGGACGAATAGGGTCCCGCCGACGTCGGCGCCGAGGCTGGCGAGCTGAGCGCTCAGCGAGCTCTGCGTCGTACGGATGGTCGCCGCGGCGGCGCGCACGGTGTCGTGCTGCGTGGCGATGAGGAACCTGCGTGCCCGTTCGATGGGCTGCCGGCCAACGAGTGCACGCTGGAGGAGCTGTGACCGGCCGGCTAGTGGGTGAGGGGTGCGGTCGTGCGGGCCGGGTCGCATCGCGATGCCCGCCGCTTGGATGCGGTGCGCGATCGTGGGCGCGCTGCAGCCGACGAGCGCCGCGATCTGCCGCAGCGTCATCCCGTCCTTCTCGTACCGCTCACGTAGCCAGTCGTCGTCGATGACGAACGTGATGGGCCGTCCGCGGCGGAGGGTGCAGCTGCCGTCGGCGAGCACACGCGACACCGTCTGTCGCGATACTCCCGTCCGTCGTGCGAGCTCATACGTGGTTGCGCCGCCACCGTACTCGTCGATTAGTTCGCGGCGGCGCGATGGTGCGTCGAGTGCGCCACGGACGGGTCTGGCCGTCGCCCACTCATCGACAGTCTTGCTGCGGGTTGCGGCGGGTTTGATGTGCGTCGACAGCGGCGGCGCCCAGCTGAGCGGCTCGTCGATTCCTCGGCTGAGCAGGAAGGCGCGGCCGGCGTCGTCCAGCTCACGGCGCACAGAGTCCGGCACCGTCTTCGTGAAGGTCGTCACCATCCGCGGGGACAGTCCGGCGGCGTCCCATGCTTCCGGTGCGTGTCGCATCGAGTTGCCTGTGATGGCGCGGTAGAGGTGGGCGCGGGCATGGCGGTGTCTGGCGCCGGAGCCGGGTTGCACATTCAGTCGGGCGCAGAGGCGATGCCATTCCTCTTCGGGGAGGAGATCGGTGCAGTCGAGGCTGCGGCGGCGTGCGTAGTCGATCGGTGTCTGGTGCGCGTCGAGGTAGGCGGCGAGGTTGAGGATCGCCGCAAGGGCAGGCGTCTCCGCGCCTGGCCTCCCAAACTCGCGCATCACATGAGTGACCTGACGAATGGGTGCCGTCGAGTCCAACAGGGCGAGGGCAGCGGAGTGAGTCAGCCGTGTGCCGGTGAACACGACGGCTGCGGCCAGCGCGGACGCGGCGACGTCGCTGTTGATGCGGCGTGGGGTGAGCGCGCTCGTCCACTCATCCCAGAGTTGCGCGGGCACCTTCCGCGCCCGGTCCTCGGGGTTCACGTCCGAGGCGGGCGCAGCTTGCAGGAACAGCGTCGGTCGTCGGGTGCGGCCGAGGGATGCTGCGATCAGTCGCTGCAGCTGCGGCGTTTGGCCGGTGTACGACGTACTCACCGCGAGCCGCCCATTCAGCAGCCGAGCCGCACGGTCGGGGTCTTCGAGTGCGGCGATCGCGATCGTCGTGCCGACCGCGCCGCCGGCCGCGGTCGGCGGTCCCGCCCACGTCCACTCATGCTTGTCTCGAGGCACCGCCGCGAGGAGGTCCGTTCCCAGCTGCGGCATGTCGAGGTCGCCGCCATCGCAGAGCGTAACTCCTGCGGCGCGGGTGAGGAGACGGATGTCTTCGAGGACGGTGATCGCGGGTTGCGGGGCGGCCGCGTAGATCCCGAACCGGCCCTCGCCGGTGGAGAGGATCTGCATCATGCGGCGCTGTGCGTGGAGCGCGGCGTCGGGTGCGCCGATTCGTTCGGGGTGCGCGGTGAGGTCGCCGCGGCAGCGGCTCGCGATCGGGCCCGTCCCGGCACCGGCGACGGGATTGTGGCAGTGCCCGGGATGTGGGATCCCGGCGAGCGGGTGCCCGGTGTGACGCGGTGGCTTGTGGCACACCGGGCAGTTGTCGGCGAGGATGCGGCGGTGTCTGACGCACGCGAAGGTGAATGGGAACTGCCACGACATCCGCCACCTTCCGCCGGAGTCCGCCAGGCATTCGGGGCAGTAGCGTCCCGCCATTCCGCCGACGGGGCAGCGGAAGCTGATCCTCCCCTGGCGGGTGTAGCGGATCGCGTGCCGCGCGAACCGCATTCGCGTCATCTCCTGGAACTGCGCCGCCGGGATCCCCGTCGACCGCTCCAGCCGTGACGCCTGCTCATCGGTGAGCTCGGTCGCCCACTGCGCGGCCATCCACGACGTCGCCGACACGGCCCGGCCGCCCTCCTGCTCCACCAGGCCGAGTGCGCACGCCATCTCCGCGACAGTCGCGCGGTTCGCGGCCGCGGAGGCCTCCAGCCAGGAGTCGAACGGCTCATCCGGCAAAGGGCGGACCCGAAACGGGAGGACACGCACGGCACCGGCCGTCTCGCTCATCAGGCCGCCTCCTCGCCGCTCTCTTCGGCGCCGTCGCTCTTCAGGCGGCGCCGGCGCCGCTCGCGGCGGGCCCGATCCTCCCGGTCGTGCTTGGCCTGCAGCTCGGGGCGCTCCGTTTCGGCTCCCTCGTCGATGCGGATGTCGTCGAGGAGCTGCCGGTCGATTCGCTCGACGCTGGTGCGGATGGCGCGGGACGCGCCGCGGCGAATGAGGTCCATGAGCGATCCGATGTTGCCGGTGGTGCGGGCGAACAGGTACCGCGACATGTCGACGAGCATCCCCTCGTGCGCGTCCGCGAGCACGAGGGCCTGTTCGATGTGCCACAGCAGGCTGTCCCACTCCTGGCGGGTCTGCTTGGTGCGCAGGCTGTACGGGTCGAGGCTGAGCACGGTCCACCGCCGGAACGTCTGCGCCATCGCCGCTTCCTTCCCGGTCGCGCCCTCGCCGACGAGGCCGCGTTCGCGGAGCGCGACACCGGCGAACAGGAAGGTGGCGCTGTACTCGTTGGACAGCCACTTCAGCTGGTTCGCGACCTCGACACCGTCGCGGGTGCGCATCTGGATGAAGTGCAGATCGTCGATGATCACCAGCCGGGTGTCGTGTCGTTCTATGCAGTCCGCTGCTGCTCGCGCCAGGTCCCGGCCGGCCATCGAACGGTGCAGGATGCCGGCGGCCGCGGGGTGCGCGTAGAACCCGAGGATCATCATGTGCAGGCCCTTGATCGTGAGCCGCCCTGGGACGGTGATGTGACAGACCGGGAGGTGGAGGATGTCGCGATCCTCGTCGAGGTACTCGCCCACTTCCGCGATCCGCTGACGGTGGAAGTCGCGCCCGAACGTGTTCACCACCGTCGACTTCCCGAGGGCCGGTGGGGCGTCGAGGGCGGCAGCGGATTTGACCCGGTCGGAGTCCTGCAGGTTGCTGTCCAGGATGTCGCCCAGCTGCAGGTGCACCCCGTGCACCTGCCGGGTGCGGAGCAGGATGTTCGCGTGCCACACCCGACGCTCCGCGTTGTAACGCGCGAACTCGTCCGGGCCGAGCGCTCCGAGCTGCTCCGGAGTCAGCAACGTGGGCTTCTCCCGCGGGGGACGTTCGGCGAAGTCCTTCCATCCCTCATAGGTGGACAGGCTCCGCTGCCGGCGAGGCGCGTCGCGCTCGCCTGAGAATGTGGCGGTCATTGGATCATCTCCATCGGCTCGAAGTGGTAGTCGGATCGGATCGTGGGTTCGTCGATGTCGTCCTCGTCGTCGTCATCCCCCGTTTCGGGGATGTCGACGCGTTTGCGTGGGTCGCGGACCTCGCCGGAGAGCTCCAGGCCGAGATCTGTGGCGGGGTTCAGTTCGGCCTCGAGCATCCGCTGCACGGTGCGCAGCGACCACACCCCGTCGGCCGCGGGGTCCTTCTCGTTGAGCTGCGCGGCCATGCGGGAACTCATCCGCCGCTCTGACGGGGTCAGTGCGCGTCCCGCGCCCCAGTCTTCGAGTAGCTGCGCGGCGACATCGTCGACCTGCGAAGGGCGGCCCTGGCGGATCGCGATCTTCTTCGCGTACTCCAGCGCGTCGAGGCTGAACGGTGTGTCGAAGTCTCCCTTGTGCTCCCACTCGAGGGTGTGCCAGGTGCCGTCCTCGGGGTCGTGGAAGTAGATCTGCGTCAGGTCGTCGGGGTTGACCACGAACGGCCACTCCGTGCCCTTGTCACGGTGGATCGACCGGGCACGGTTGCGGTACTTCGCCACCGAATCCCCCGTGTAACGCAGCTTGTGGATCTCGACGCCGTAGTGGTTGAACTGTCGTTTCACGACCGGGAGCAGCTCGAGGAGGACGCTCCGGTCGATCGGCATCCGCAGCTGCCCGGCAACAGCGAGCCCCTGGTCGTATCTCTCGGCGGGGCTGAGCTTGACGCCGGGGAGGCGGGGATCCTGGAGAGAGTCGTGGGGTCGGAGGTGGTAGACAGTCGCGACCCATTCGCGGATGATCTGCTCCAGCTGCGGGACCGTGTAGACCGCGTCGGCCTCGACGTCGTCGCCGCGGCCGCCGACGTCCGCGCCCTTATAGCCGGGGAGTTCCTGAAGGAACGTGTCGAGGGTGCGGAAGAACCTCTCGACCGGGCTCTTGTCAGTGGGCTGGTAGATGCGAGCCGGCTGGATGGATATGCCCAGGCGTGCGCACGCGCTGGTCACGTGCTCCGAGAGGTATGGTGCGCCGTGATCGACGATGATCGTGTCAGGCAGGATCCCGGCACGAACGAACCGCGGAACGCGGATACGCGTCGGGTCAACAAGCACGGAACCGGCGACGCCGTGGAAGGGCCATCGTGCGCTCGTGCCCCAGTCCGCGGGAGTGTCGAAGGGTTGGCACGCTTCCATGAGCACGCCGGACACGTCGATGGACTTCGTGGAGCCGGGCGTCAGCCGCATGCCGAGGATGCAGCGGGAGTAGAGGTCGATCGCGACCGTGAGGTCCGCAGCGACCCACTTGCCAGTCACCGGGGCCACGGCGAAGACGTTCAGCGGTGTCGTGTCGAGGAGGACGTATTGGCCGGGCGCGGTGGCATGCAGCCGACCGTAAGGGGCGGGTGGCCGGTTCGCGTTGGAGCGCTTGCGTTTGGTGCTCCCGGAGAAGGTCGCACGGCCACGGGAGAGCTCGTCGAGGATCTTGTACGCGGCGCTTCGAGAAGGGGCGGCGACGATACCTGGCCCGTGTGTGCGGTCGGCTCGGGCGTTGACTCTCGCGATGATGATGCTCTTCGCGACCTTCGACTCCGGCGTCTGCTCATCGATGACCTCGCGTGCCGCCGTGACCCAGCGATCGTCGAAGTTGACGAGCAGATTGCCCGGCTGCGCCTTGCGGTGATCGATCAGTCCGATCTCGCCGGCATCCTTATACCTCGCCACCCACCTCGCGACGGTCCGGCGGCCCTTGCCGAGCTCGAGCGCCTTCGCCGCGATCCGCTCCTCGATGCGACGCTCCGGATGGTAGGCGAGCTTCGGTTCGCCCTCACGCGCGATCTCGGCCGCCCCCGACCGGTAACCGGTGAGGACCTCTCGCACATGATCAGCGCGCTCGGCGGACACCGCACGAGCCGTATCGCTGGCGTCAGCCCAGATCACGCCCAGTGGAGCCGCGTCGTCATCGCGACTGTTTCCGGGGATGTGTGTCGTGCCTCCCTCAGTGCGGGGCCGCAGGAGATCGATCATCCGCAGGCGCCGAACCTGCCCAGTTCGAGTGCGGACGATGACCGCGCCATCGCAGATCTCCGCAACAGTGCAGGCGTCGCCGTCGTAGACGATGTCCACGCCTGGTTTCAGTGTCCACGTGCTGCTCATCGCTATCTCCTTCAGGTGTTGAGGTGGTGGTATCTCAGGCCCGCGTCACGATGCTCGTGGCGCTCAGAAGTCGAGTCAGGTCGGTGCTCAGCCGGCGAGCCCACAGCAGGTGCAGGACGAGCGCGCGCGCTGTGAGAAGCCCTCCGGCGACGGGCGCGATCGCGCGCACTGCCTCGCCGAACGCCATGGGCGACCTCAGCTCGCCGAGCGCGGCGGTGACGTCGCCGTCGGCGAACTGGAAGGAGCGGCGGTAGCCGGCAAGGAACTGGACGTTGCGCAGCAACACCTCGTCCGGCTCGGATTGGACGCGGTACTCCCACCCGTGGGGTTCGATCACGCGCCGCGACCAGCTCAGCGAGTCACGCACCTTCGGGACTGTGAGCTTCGCAGCGGGCTTCACATCCACGACACAGACCGTGTGGTCCGCGTGGACGATCAGATAATCGGGAATGTGGCGACGGCGTGTACCCTTGTCGTCCCCCTCGAGGAGGAACGGCTGAGAGAGAATCCAGTCCACGCGTGGGTCGAAGTCGGCCAGCAGCAGGTTCGCGTACTCGAGCCGCGACTCGTATCCGACATGCGCTTGCATGGTTGCCGACCAGTAGCTGCCCGAGAAGTGCCGCTGCCCGCGGTACCAGCGGAAATCACGCCACGGGACGGCGGCGTCGAACACGCTCAATCGAGCTGACTGCAGCGGAACAACGTCCACCTCGCCGCGCGCTTTGCGAACCATCAGCCCGACATCCGCCTGGCGCGTTCCGTCCCGCGTCTCGAGTTGCTCGCGCGCCGTCATGAAGCCAGCGTGAGGGTCGAATCGGTCCGGGAGAATGCACGCTTCCGCCATAGATTCGCGAAATACGATTCAGGTTCGAACTCTTGCTTTCACGGGCTAATTCGGTATATGCGAGTCACGAATACCAGTGAATGTGACATTCACTGTAGTGCATGTCACATAGATAACAAGTCACCGTCAGTGTAGGGATTTTTCTAAAATGTCCATTTCGCAGATGAAGTGTCCACGTGGTGTCCATATGGACATTTCGGTCGGGTGGTTCGGGTGATCTCTCCTGCAGCAAGGGGATAGCTGCTGGGCGGGAGACGTAATTCACGCACAGGCGGCCGGTTCGAGGCGGTAGGTCTCACGCGATGCCACAAACAAATCTGAGCATGGACACCACGATTTCCTCAGTACTCCGGAATACCCTAGGGGGGTAGGGGTGTTAGGGTGGGTGTCGCCGATTCTGGCGCATCACCGACGGAAGGAAACCATCATGGCCACCAGCGAGTACCAGGTCACCGGCATGACGTGCGGACACTGCGAGATGTCCATCCGTGAAGAGGTCTCCCAGATCCCCGGCGTGGACGAGATCCAGGTGAGCGCCCAGACCGGCAAGCTCGTCGTGTCTTCCACCAGTGCTCTGGATGACGCCGCCGTGCTGGCCGCGGTCGACGAGGCTGGTTACTCCGCGGTGCGCGCCTGATGAACGCTGCGGGACGACTCAGCCTGTATGGCGCCGGCGTCGTCGTGGCTTTCGGCGGGGCGTTCGGCATCGCGGCAGCTGTCGTCCCGGACAGCGCCGTCGCCAACTGGACGGCCGCGGCTGACGACAGCTCGATGGCCGATCACGCCGGCATGACCGGCGAGGACACCGCCGAGACCGCCACCATCCCCGGCGTCTCCCTCTCCGGTTACGGATACGAACTCAGCCCGATCGCCGCGCCCACCGGAACGGGCGAGTCAGGCGAGTTGAGCTTCCAGATCCTCGACGCTGACGGGACTGCGCTGACCGCGTACGAGTCCTCGCATGAGAAGGACCTGCACCTGATCGTGGTGCGCACCGATGGAACCCAGTTCCGGCACGTGCACCCCACGCTCGACGAGGCCACCGGCACCTGGACGACCTCCTGGGAGTGGACCGAAGCCGGCAGCTACCGGATCTATGCCGACTTCGTGCCGGACGTCGCCGACGGCCCCGACAAGGTCACCCTGACCCGCACGGTCGACGTCGCGGGCGCGTTCACCCCGAACCCGGCGACCGCCACGTCGACGACAAGCGAGGTCGACGGGTACACGGTCACCCTCGATGGGGACCTGACCGCGGGGGAGAGCTCCGAGCTAACCTTGTCGGTCACCCGTGACGGGCAGCCAGTCACCACCCTGCAGCCGTACCTTGGGGCCTTCGGGCACCTCGTCGCGCTGCGCGATGGGGACCTGGCCTACCTGCACGTGCACGCCGAAGGCGACGACCCGCAGGACGGCGACACCGCCGGACCCGACATCCGATTCGCGGCCGAGGCGCCTACCACCGGCCGGTACCTGCTCTACCTCGACTTCCAGGTCGACGGGCAGGTCCACACCGCCGAGTTCGTCGTGGACGCCGGGCACGGCACCGGCGACACGGACACGGACGACACACACAGCGACACGGGCGACGGTCACTGACCGCCCCGCGGTGATCTGAGAGAAGAAGGAACACCATGAGCACCACAGCCCCCGCAGAACAGACCGCGGACTCCGCCGTCGAACTCCAGATCGGCGGGATGACCTGCGCCTCCTGCGCGATGCGGATCGAGAAAAAGCTGAACAAGCTCGACGGCGTCGCCGCCACGGTCAACTACGCCACCGAGAAGGCGAAGGTCACCATCCCCGCCGGATACGACCCGGCCCTGCTGATCGCCGAGGTCGAGAAGACCGGCTACAGCGCGGCGCTTCCGGCCCCGAAGAAGGCCAAGAACGACACCGCCGAGGGCGGGGACGCGGACGATGCCGACCCGGAGCTGACCAGCCTCCGCAATCGGCTCATCGTCTCCATCGTCCTGAGCGTCCCGGTCATCGCGATGGCGATGGTCCCCGCCCTGCAGTTCACCTACTGGCAGTGGGCGTCGTTGGCGCTGGCGGCGCCGGTCATCGTGTGGGCGGCGTTCCCGTTCCACAAGGCGGCGTGGGCGAACCTCAAGCACGGCACCGCGACGATGGACACGCTCATCTCGATGGGCACGACCGCCGCGTTCCTGTGGTCGCTGTACGCGCTGTTCTTCGGCACCGCCGGCACCCCCGGGATGACGCACCCGTTCGAGCTCACCCTCGCCCCCTCGGAAGGAGCCGCGAACATCTACCTCGAAGTCGCCGCCGGGGTGACGATGTTCATCCTCGCCGGCCGCTACTTCGAGAAGCGGTCCAAGCGTCAGGCCGGCGCCGCGCTGCGCGCGCTGCTCGAGCTCGGCGCGAAGGAAGTATCCGTGCTGCGCGACGGGGTGGAGACGAAGATCCCGGTCGAGGACCTGCAGGCGGGGGACGAGTTCATCGTCCGCCCGGGCGAGAAGATCGCCACCGACGGTGTCGTGGTTTCCGGCACGTCCGCCGTGGACGCCTCCATGCTCACCGGCGAATCCGTCCCGGTCGAGGTCGCCGAAGGCGACCCCGTCACCGGAGCCACGGTGAACGCCGGCGGACGCTTGGTAGTTCGCGCCACTCGGGTCGGCTCGGACACGCAGCTGGCGCAGATGGCCAAGCTCGTCGAGGACGCCCAGACCGGAAAGGCTGAGGTGCAGCGCCTGGCCGACAAGATCTCCGGCGTGTTCGTCCCGATTGCGATCCTCATCGCCGTCGTCGCGATGGGGGCATGGTTGGGTGCCGGGTTCCCTGTCGCTGCCGCGTTCACCGCCGCCGTCGCCGTGCTGGTCATCGCGTGCCCGTGCGCCCTGGGTCTTGCCACGCCGACCGCGCTGCTGGTCGGCACCGGCCGCGGCGCGCAGATGGGCATCCTGATCAAGGGCCCGGAAGTGCTGGAATCCACCCGCAAGGTCGACACCGTCGTGCTCGATAAGACCGGCACCGTCACCACCGGCAAGATGACCCTGGTCAACGTCGTCACCGAGCCGGGCACCGATGCGGACGAGCTACTCCGCCTCGCCGGTGCACTCGAAGACGCCTCCGAGCACCCCATCGCGCAGGCGATCGCGAAGGGCGCCACCCAGCAGACCGGCACCCTCCCCACCGTGGAAGGGTTCACGAACCTGGAAGGCAAGGGCGTGCAGGGTGTCGTCGACGGACACGCACTCATCGTCGGCCGGGAATCGCTGCTGGCCGAGTGGTCGCTGCGCCTGAGCGCCGAGGTTGCCGCCGCGAAGGCGCAGGCCGAAAGCGAAGGCAAGACCGTCGTCGCCGTCGGATGGGATGGTGCCGCTCGCGGCATCCTCATCGTCGCCGACACCGTCAAGCCGACCAGCAAGGAGGCCATCGCCCAGCTCAAGGCACTCGGCCTGACTCCGGTGCTGCTCACCGGCGACAACGAGGCGGTCGCCCGCCAGATCGCCGCCGAGGTCGGTATCGACCAGGTCATCGCCGAAGTCCTCCCGAAGGACAAGGTCGATGTCGTCACCCGCCTCCAAGGCGAGGGAAAGGTCGTCGCGATGGTCGGAGACGGTGTCAACGACGCCCCCGCGCTCGCGCAGGCCGACCTCGGCTTGGCGATGGGAACCGGCACCGACGTCGCGATCGAGGCCTCGGACATCACCCTGGTCCGCGGCGACCTGCGCAGCGCCGCTGACGCGATCCGGCTGTCCCGCAAGACCCTCGGCACTATCAAGACCAACCTGTTCTGGGCCTTCGCCTACAACACGGCCGCGATCCCGGTCGCAGCCCTCGGTCTCCTCAACCCGATGCTCGCCGGTGCCGCCATGGCACTGTCCAGCGTGTTCGTCGTGGGCAACAGCCTGCGTCTGCGCGGATTCAAGAGCATCGCCCGCTGACCGGGCAACCCGGCAGCACCTACCACCCACATCGGAAGGAACACCACCCATGTCCAGCTGTTGCAGCACCAGCGCCCCCGCCCCCGGCGGCCGTGAGAACCTCCTCGACGCCGCCGGTGGCGCCGACATGACCACCTGCCCCGTGATGGAGGGCACCCCGGTCAACAAGGCCACCGCCGTGGCGGCCGGCCTGTTCCGCGACTACGAGGGCGAGCGGTACTACTTCTGCTGCGCCGGCTGCGGTCCCGCGTTCGACGCGGACCCGGCCCGCTACGCCGCCGCCATGGCCTGAGCCTCACTCCCGGTGCCCACACACCCCGTGCGGGCACCGGGAGACCGGACCCTTCATGACCTCCACCATCGCGGCCGCCCGCGAACCGGGCTACATCACCGACCCCCGCACCTACCGGAACCGGCTGCGCCGTCTGGAAGGGCAGATTCGCGGGCTCACCGGGATGATCGAGCAGGAACGCCCCTGCATCGATACCCTCACCCAGATCTCCGCCACCCAACGCGCGCTCCAGGGTGTCGGTCTCGCCCTGCTGACGGACTACCTGCGCCACGCGCACGCCACCGGCACCCTCACCGACGACACCGTCCTTGATGCCGCCTCGACCGCGATCACCCAGCTGATCCGGTCCTGACCCTGCCCTCCTCGCAGCGCCGCGACCCCCGTACCCCGGAAGCGAACTGCACCTCATGCCCACCCACCATGTCCTCATCCTCGGGGCAGGAGCAGCCGGCGTCGCCGCCGCAGCAGCCCTCGCCCGCCACGAGGACATCCACGTCACCCTGGTCGGCAGAACCCACGAGACCCCGTACATCCGGATGCACATCACCGGCGTCGCGTTCGGTCCCACCTTGCCCGAGACCATCCACGCGCCGCTCCCGCCCGTCACCGTGCTGGCAGACACCGCCACCCACCTCGACCCGATCAGCCGCATCGTGCACCTCGCCTCCGGCGCACAGTTGCGCTACGACGCGGTCATCATCGCCACCGGCAGCCGCCCGGACACCCTCACCCCGGGCCTGCCCGGGCGGCACACTCCCGCTGCACGGCACCAGGTCGTCACCCTGCACAGCATCCAGGACGCCCAACAGATCCGAGAACACCTCACCCGCACCGCCGGGCCGTCCCGGGTCGCGATCTACGGCGGCGGATTCACCGGCGCGGAGACCGCGTCCGCACTCCACGCCGCCGGACATCACGTCGCCCTCATCAGCCGCTCCCGCATCCCCGGGCGGGCCTCCTTCGGCGCGCAGATCGCCGCCCACATCACCGGCATCCATCGCGGCAAAATCACCACATTCCTGGGCCGCACGATCACCGCCGTCCGTGACAGGAGCCCGCTGCTGGGGATCACCCTGGATGACACCACCACGCTCTCCGCCGACCTGCTCATCACCGCCCTCGGCAACGCCCCCACCGCACCGGGACCGTTCTCTTCCGGGGTGCCTGTCGATGACCGGCTGCGGAGCACTGCCCCGCACGTGTACGCGGCCGGCAGCACCGCCATACACCGCGACGACCACCTCGGGATCTGGCGCCTGGATCACTGGGCCGACGCGGCCGCGCAAGGACAGCACGCCGCCGCCGCGGTGCTCCACGACCGCACCGGCGCCGCCGACCCGGGACCCTACCGTCCTCGTAGCTCCTACACGTCACTGATCCACGGCACCGCCATCACCGGCATCGGGTACACCATGACGCCCGCCACCGAAGGACAGGGCCCAGGACCCGGCACCCTCGTCACGCACACGCTCAACGGTGCTCTGGTGGGGGTGAGCGGTGTCGACGCGGTCGCCACCGTCCACGAAACCGCCCAGCACCTGCACGAGAGCGCCGCATGACCGCCGCCACCCCTGTGACCCCGGCCACTCGTGCCCGCGGCGGGTTCTGTCTCGCCGTGACCGGCACCGTCGTGCTAATGGCGGCCGCGTCGGCGCCTTCCCCGTTCTACCCGCAACTCACCGAGCAGCTCCAGCTGCCCCCGGTGGCCACCACTCTTATCTTCGCGATCTACGCCATCCCGCTGCTGCTCGCACTGCTGACGCTCGGGTCGCTTTCTGACCGGGTCGGGCGTCGCGGCATCCTCACCGTCGGATCGGTGGCCCTGTCGGTGAGCCTGCTGATGTTCTGGGCCGCCGATTCCTTCCTGCTGCTGCTCGCCGCCCGCGCCCTGCAAGGCCTGGCGGCGGGACTGCTGGTCCCGGTTCTGAACGCCATGATGGTCGACCACGAACCCTCCCGCTGGCTGGGGGCGGCCGCGCTGGCCAACACCGTGGCCCCCATGGCCGGTCTCGGGCTCGGGGCGCTCACCGCCGCTGGACTGCTGGACCTACCCGGCATCGACGCGGGCACCATCTTTCTGCTCCTCGCCGCGGTGTTCCCTCTCCTCGCCGCCACCGCCTGGACCATTCCCACCCCACCCGTCCTTCCCGGGGACGCGGGACCGGACCCACGGGCCCGGCGGGTCTCGGCGGCGACGCGGCGGATCATCGTCTCGGTCGCCCCCGCCATCATCGCCGGGTGGGTCACCAACGGTCTGTTCCTCGCCCTGGGACCGGGGATCATCGCCACCCGGTTCCACGCCGACACCTACCTGCACCAGGCCGGGTCCATCATCATCCTCGCCGCGGCCGGGGTGGTCGCCGCCACCGCACTGCAGGGGGCCACCGCCCGGCGGATCAGCGTGTTCGGGGCCGTGTCTCTCGGCGCAGGCACCGTGCTCAGCCTCGCCGCGCTGGCCGTGCCAACTCTGCCCGGGTACCTCGCCAGTGTCGCGGTCGTGGGTGCCGGGTTCGGGACTGCCTTCATGGGCGCGATGCGCACCCTGCTGCCGCACGTCGACCCCGGGCAGCGCGCCACCGTTATGGCCGTGATCTACACGATCTCCTACCTCGCGATGTCCGTCCCCGTCGTGCTGGCCGGCTTCCTCGTCCCCGCTCTCACCCTCCCTGGAGCCGCGGCCGTGTTGGGGGGAGTGGTGGTGCTGCTCAGCATCACCGCCACCCTCACCCACCTGCGCACCCCCACGGAGCTCACACCGCCCGCCACGCAACATCGACCGAAAGGGACCCGCCGACCATGACCGCCCCCGCGCCCCGCCGTTCCCCCCACCTCACCCGGCGACGCTTCCTCGCCCTCGGCGCCACCGCCGCCGCGGTTGGAGCTCTGGCCGCCTGCACCCCCACCCCCGCCTGGGTCAGCCCGACGGGAGCGGCCGTCGACCGCACCGAACGGGGCCGTGGCGGCACCGGCCGCGTGGTCACCGCGACGCTGACGGCGGCGGCGGCGACCCTCGATCTGGCAGGAACACCCGCGTCCACGTTCTCCTACGGCAGCATCCCCGGGCCTGTCCTGCGCGTCCAGGCAGGAGACACCCTGCAGGCCACCCTGCGCAACACCCTCCCCGTCGACACGTCCGTGCACTGGCACGGCCTGGCACTCCGCAACGACATGGACGGCGTCCCCCCACTCACCCAGACCGCGACCCGCCCCGGCGAGTCGTTCCAATACGAGTTCATCGCCCCCGACCCCGGTACGCACTGGTTCCACCCGCACGTCGGCGCCCAGCTGGACACCGGCCTATACGGGGTGCTCATCGTCGAAGACCCGAATGAGCCGCTGCGCTACGACGACGAATGGGTCATCGTCCTCGACGACTGGCTGGACGGGGTCACCGCCACCCCCGACGCGGTGCTCGAGCAGCTGCGAGAAGGAATGGGCGACATGGGCGGGCACGGCGACATGTTCATGCGGATGGGGAACATGCTGATGGGCGCCGACTCCGACCTACTCGGCGGCGACGCCGGCGACGTGTACTACCCGCACTACCTGATCAACGGCAAACCCGCCGCCGACCCCGCCCAATTCACCGGCACGCCCGGCACGCGGGTACGGATCCGGCTGATCAACGCCGGCGGCGACACCGCGTTCCGCGTCGCCATCGGCGGGCACCGGCTGACCGTCACCCACACCGACGGGTTCCCCGTCGACCCGGTCGCTGCCGATAGCGTCCTGGTGGGAATGGGGGAACGCTACGACGTGATCGTCACCCTGGGCGACGGTGCGTTCCCCCTGGTGGCGGAGGCCGAAGGCAAGCGGGAACGCGGCTTCGCCATCATCCGCACCGGCAGCGGACAGGCGCCCACCCCGGACGCGGACATCGCCGAACTGGGCGAAGGCCGCGTCGTCGCGGTGGCGAGCATGCTCTTCGCCGCACCCGAGGTCACCCTCGACCGTCGTGACGTGGACCGCACCCTCGACCTCACCCTCACCGGCAGCATGGCCAATTACGACTGGGGGTTCAACGGCACCCAGTTCGACATGCACAACCCGTTGCGCGGCGCGCACGCACTGGTCGCGGGGGAACGGGTGCGGCTGCGGGTGACGAACGACACCGACATGTGGCACCCCTTCCACCTGCACGGCCACACCTATCAGCACGCCGGTGGCGGCCCCCGCAAAGACACCTCCATCGTGCTGCCGAACCAAACCCTCGACCTCGAGTTCGACGCCGACAACCCCGGCCAATGGATGACCCACTGCCACAACATCTACCACGGCGAAGCCGGGATGATGACCGTGCTCGCCTACCGCCCCTGAGCACCAGCAGTCCAGGGAATACACGCCACACCCCACCTGTTGTCATACCCGTACGGGGTATAGCCTGGAGGGGTTCGGACGCAGACAAACGAGGCAGCGACGACGGCTGCCGCCCCGGACCCACATCACGGAGAGCAACGGATATGAGCCACGACCATCACCACGAAGCACCCGCCGGCACCCCCGCCGATGACATCGTCACCTGCCCGGTGATGCCCGGCAGCACCGTCAGCAAGAGCACCGCGGAAGCCCAAGGCCTCTACCGGGACTACGACGGGCAGCGGTACTGGTTCTGCTGCTCCGCCTGCGGCCCCCTCTTCGACGCCGACCCCGCCAAGTACGCCACGGCCGCCTAACCGACCACAGGCC
The DNA here is from genome assembly GCF_021401375.1 of Microbacterium sp. NFH-22A-Y. Taxonomy (NCBI): domain Bacteria; kingdom Bacillati; phylum Actinomycetota; class Actinomycetes; order Micrococcales; family Microbacteriaceae; genus Microbacterium; species Microbacterium sp. NFH-22A-Y. The sequence continues at coordinate 92,413 of NZ_JACBGF010000002.1, forward strand.
GGGGATACCGGTCACCAGCCCCCACATTCGCGAGACGCAAGGAGCAACATTGTCACCCCAGAAGGTCCTCATCCTGGGAGCCGGCGCCGCCGGCGCGGCCGCGGCGCGCGTTCTTCACGGTTCCGGCACGGTGAGCGTCACCCTCGTCGACCGCACCGGACAGGCCCCGTACAACCGCACCCTGGTCAACAAGGGGGTCGCGATCGGGCTGCTCACCCCGGAACAGGTCGTCACCCCCGGGGTGGAGGTCATCAGTGACACCGCGGTCGAGGTCGACCCACAGGGAAAGACCGTGCGGCTCGCATCCGGCCGGATCGAACCGTACGACGCGCTCCTCCTCGCCACCGGCAGCACCCCCCGCTTGCTGCCGGACACGCTGCCCGGCCTGACCGCCGCCACGGAGGCAGGACGGGTCACCACCCTGCACTCCCTGGAAGACGCGGTCGCCGTCCGCGACCTCCTGGGCACGCTTGGCCGCCCCGCGCAGATCGTCATCTCCGGTGCCGGTCTGGTCGCGGCCGAGACCGCCACGCTGCTCCGCGACCGTGGACATCAGGTCACCCTCCTCGCCCGCGCGACCACCCCCGGGGTCAGCGTGTTCGGCGCCGGCGCCGCGGAGCGCCTCGCCGCCGCGCACCGGGAGCACGTGGACGTCGCGTTCGGCCGCACCCTCACCGCCGTCACTGACACCGGCACACAGCTCGAGCTCGCCTTGGACGACACCACACAGCTGACGGCGGATCTGCTGATCATCGCCCACGGAACCACCCCGACCGGCCCCGCCCCTTGGGAAGACGGGGTCATCGTGGACGGGAAGCTGCGCACCGCCACCCCCGGCGTCTACAGCGCCGGCGGGGTCGCCGCACACTATGACACCACCCTGGGCGCCTGGCGCATCGATCACTGGTCGGACGCGGCCGCGCAGGGTGAACATGCCGCACGCACCATGCTCGCCGACCTCGGCGCCGGCACCCACCCGGGCGACTACCAGCCCCGCGCCCCCTTCACGGCAACCGTGCACGGCATGATGGTCGCCGGTGCCGGGATCACCGGGGGTCACACCTCCGCACGCATCGACACTACCGACCCGCTCCTGGTCGTCCACGAGCATGACGGTGTCCCCGTCGGGGTGCTCGGGCTGGACGCCGTGCCCGCGGTGTTCGGGTGGATGCCGAACCTTCATACTCCTGCCGCGACCGATCCGCAGGACCTCGCCTCCGCGGGAACCGCGACGGCAGACTCACACCAACGCTAGGCACAGGGAAGTGAACCGATGACTGACCCGCACGCACACCACACCGACCACCCCACCGGCAAGGCCGCCACCGCCACCGGGGGAGACACCCGCCACGGCGACCACACCCCCGAGCCGCCCACCCAGCACGACACCCACACCGGCCACGGCACGCAGGCCAGCCACGGGGACCACGCAGGTCACGATGGTGGTGGCCACGGCGGCGGGCACGGTGGGCACGGGGATCACGTCGGCCAGTTCCGGCGACTGTTCTGGATCAACCTGATCATCGCCGTCCCGGTCGTGGCGTTCTCCCCGATGTTCGCGATGATCCTCGGCTACACCGTCCCCGACTGGGCACTGTTCATCGCCCCCGTCCTCGGCACCGTCATGTACGCGTGGGGCGGGTGGCCGTTCCTGACCGGTGCGGTCAGCGAACTCCGCTCCCGCAAACCCGGCATGATGCTGCTGATCGGTCTGGCCATCACGGTCGCGTTCTTCGCGTCCTGGGGCGCCACCCTGGGCCTGCTGCACCACGAGCTGGAGTTCTGGTGGGAGCTGGCGCTGCTGATCGTGATCATGCTGCTCGGTCACTGGATCGAGATGCGCTCCCTCGCCCAGACCAGCTCCGCGCTGGACACCCTCGCGGCGCTGCTCCCGGATGAGGCAGAGCGCGTCGAAGGGGACCAGATCGTCAAGGTCTCACCCGCCGACCTGCAGGTCGGGGACGTGGTGGTGGTCCGCCCCGGCGGCAGCGTCCCCGCCGACGGGAAGATCGTCGACGGCCGCGCCGACATGGACGAGTCCATGGTCACCGGTGAATCCCGCCCCGTCGCCCGCGGCACTGGCGACCCCGTTACCGCGGGCACCGTCGCCACAGACTCCGGCCTTCGCGTGGAGGTCACCGCCACGGGGGATGAGACCACCCTCGCGGGTATTCAGCGGCTGGTCACGGAGGCACAGAACTCGTCCTCTCGGGCGCAGCGGATCGCCGACAAGGCGGCGGCGCTGCTGTTCTGGTTCGCGCTGGGCGCCGCCGCGATCACCGCGGTGGTGTGGACTGTCGTCGGCAATCCCGATGCGGCGGTCGTGCGCACCATCACCGTGCTGGTCATCGCCTGCCCGCACGCGCTGGGCCTGGCGATCCCGCTGGTGGTGTCCATCGCCACTGAGCGCGCCGCCCGTGGCGGGGTGTTGGTGAAGGACCGGCTCGCGCTCGAGAGCATGCGCACCGTCGACACCGTGCTGTTCGACAAGACCGGCACCCTCACCAAGGGCGAGCCCACCGTCTCCGCCGTGGAACCGGTCGGTGACCTGGACGCTGACCAGGTGCTCGCGATCGCCGCGGCGGCCGAGGCCGACAGTGAGCACCCGCTCGCTAGGGCCATCGTTCGCGCCGCGAAGGACAAGAACCTGACCCTGCCGAAGGCGACCGGGTTTTCCTCTTCCCCGGCGGTCGGTGTCACCGCGACCGTCGACGGTGCGGAGATCCGTGTCGGCGGTCCCCGTCTGCTCGAGGACGTCGGTGCCAGCGAGGTCGACACGGCGGACGCGTGGCGTAGCGAGGGCGCGATCATCCTGCACGTGACCCGGGACGGAAAAGTCATCGGCGGGCTCAAGCTCGCCGACGAGATCCGCCCCGAGTCCCGTGAAGCCGTCGATGCCCTGCACAAGCTGGGTGTCCAGGTGGTCATGATCACCGGCGACGCCGAAGCCGTCGCGAACGCCGTCGGCGCCGAGCTGGGCATCGACCGGGTCTTCGCGCACGTGCGCCCGGAGGACAAGTCCAGCAAGGTCGCCGAGCTGCAGAAGGAGGGCCGCAAGGTCGCGATGGTGGGCGACGGCGTCAACGACGCCCCCGCCCTCGCGCAGGCCGACGTCGGCATCGCGATCGGCGCCGGCACCGACGTCGCGATCGCGTCCGCCGGGGTCATCCTCGCGAGCTCCGACCCGCGCAGTGTGCTGTCGGTGATCCAGCTGTCGCGTGCGGCGTACCGGAAGATGAAGCAGAATCTGTGGTGGGCTGCCGGGTACAACCTGATCTCCGTGCCGCTCGCCGCCGGCGTGCTCGCCCCCATCGGGTTCGTCCTGCCGATGTCGATCGGTGCGATCCTGATGTCCCTGTCCACCGTCGTGGTCGCCCTGAACGCGCAGCTGCTGCGCCGCATCGACCTCAGCCCCGAAGCCAGCACCCGCGCAGCGCTGGACAGCTAAACCCGAAGGAACCCGGCCATGACCACACCCGCACCCGACACCGCTCACGCCCCCCACGGGTACATCACCGACAAAGACCGATACCTGAACCGGCTCAAGCGGATCGAAGGTCAAGCGCGGGGCATCTCGAAGATGGTCGATGAAGAGAAGTACTGCATCGACATCCTCACCCAGATCAGCGCTCTGACCAGCGCCCTGCAGGCCGTGGCCGTCGGGCTGCTTGACGACCACCTGAAACACTGCGTGCTCGACGCGGCGCGCATGGAGGGTGACCAGGCGGAGCAGAAGATCAAGGAAGCCAGCGACGCGATCGCCCGTCTGGTCCGGTCCTAACCGGACCAGACGGGCGATCCCACGCTGCTGCGTCCACGTCCCCGGTAAGGGGACACTCGGTGCCTTGGCCGAGCGGTCAGGCAACGGCCTGCAAAGCCGTCTAGACGGGTTCGACTCCCGTAGGCACCTCGCATACGGCCCGTCGCGTGCCCGGCGGGCTATCCGGGCAGAATCGTGATGCCGCTGGTCTCGTCGACGATCACGATGCGGCCCGCGGCGTCCATACCGACCGCCTGCACCCGGCCGTCCACGCGACCTGCCGGCTCCCAGCTCGCGGCACCGGCTCCGGTCACCCAAATCTGCCCATCGGTGCCGACACCGACCACCTGAGTCCGGTCGGCCGCAGCCCCCAACGTGTACAGCAGCGGCGCTTCGGGCCACGCCGCGAAGGACGCACCGCCGTCCGTGCTGATCTGCACACCCTCTTCGGTGGCCGCGATCACCCGTCCGCGACCGTCGACGGCGAGACTGGCCGCTACCAGATCCGCACCGGTAGGTTCCCAGGTCAGCCCGGCGTCGTCGCTGCGGATCACGTCGCTGACGTCCGTGGCGATGGCGTACACCGTGTCATCGGCGCCGGCGGCGAGGGCGTGGAAGTCTTTCTCCCCACCGAACACCACCGACTCCCAACTCACCCCTGCGTCGGTGCTGCGCATCACGCCCAGGTTCGGTGCCCCCCACTCGGCGGGGCTTCCGGGGCCGGGGTGACCGGACGCGATCAGTGTCTGCGAAGTGGCGGTGAGTCCCATCGCGTCGAAGCTGTCCGTGCTGACCCGGCCACCCCACTCCCCGGTGTCGGTGACCTCGTAGATGCCTTCATGCGTTCCCAGGAGAAGCTGGTCAGTGTCCGGGGCGACGACCACCGCGTGGACATGGCTCGGTACCCCGGTGCGCCCGTCCCCAGCCGGCGGCGACGTCGGAGTGTCCGCGCACCCCGCCAGCATCAGGAGGGCGGAAGCAGCGGCGCCCGCCGCCAGTGTCTTCGTATGGACGTGCATACGCGTACCTCCGCGTTCGAAGAGTGGGGGCACCGCGCATGGCAGCGGCGCCCCCACTCGACGGATCGGGCTCAGAGCTGGCCGAGCAGATCCTGCATGGTCTCGATCTCCGCGGACTGTGTATCGACCACGGCTTGCGCGAGCGCCAACGCGTCCGCGTTCTTCCCGTTGGCGAGTTCGGTCTCGGCCATCTCGATCGCCCCCTGGTGGTGGGCGATCATCTGCTCCAGGAACAGGGGTGCCGCCTCGGCCCCGGACGCCGACTCCAGCGCCGCCATGTCCTCGTCAGACATCATCCCGCCGCCGTGCTCCATCTCACCCATGTCCATGTCGTCACTGGACACGCCCCACTCGGCGAGCCATCCCTGCATCGTCTCGATCTCCGGCTGCTGGGCGTCCTTGATCTGCTGAGCCAGATCCAGCACCCGCTGATCAACGTCGCTCTTGGCGAGGATCATGTCGCTCATCTCGACGGCCTGCTCGTGATGCGGGATCATCATCATCGCGAACATCGAATCCGCCATGTTGAAGTCCGCCTCCGCCGATTCCGACGGGGCCGACGACGACCCACCATGATCCATTCCAGGCATGCTGCCTCCGTTGTCCGCGCAGCCGGCCAGGAACAGCACCGCTGCCAGCGGTACGGCCGCGACCGCTGCCAAACGCATCTTCTTGTTCATCATCAGTCCTCTCAAACACTCGTGAAACCCGCGTACGGGCAATGAACCTCACCCCCGCCCCAGAGGGCAGGGACAGTGCGTGTCACGTTCGGCTGATCGACAGCTCCAGGAGTGAGGGAGGCCGGTCCGGGGCCGGCCGGCACCGCGTCACCGGCGGACGCAATGCATGCCGCTCCCACACAGACGACCATGCGGCGCGGGGGACCAGCAGCACGAGGGCGGCTGCCAGCAACGCCAGCACGCACATCATCATCAGAACGTCATGGCCCCCGCTCGGGCTGCACGACGCGCACGCCTCCGCATCCTCATCGCCGGTCGCGGGCGCCGACGAGTGGTGAGGTGCCCCGCCCGGCATCTCGACATTCTCCGAGGTCGTAGGGGCGGTGTGTCCCGAGGAGATCGTGTGCATCCCCATCAACCCGACGATGACCGCTGCAGCGAAGCACACGGCAACCAGCCACCGCACCGGGTGCGGCAGCCGCAGGCGCAACGCGGACAGGCCGATCATCCCGTCCAGCCTACCGTCCGTACCATACCCCCGCACCGTAACCCAAGGGGGTCGCCGGCATCCGGAACAGCGACGTAACGTAACCCCCTCACCGATTCAAAGGAGAAGGCCGTGACCGTCACCGCCCAAATGTTCGACACCCACCCCCGAGCCAACGACATCGCCAACCGAGACGCGCTCCTGGCCTGTATCGACGCGTGCCTCGAGTGCGGCCAGGCTTGTACGACCTGCGCCGACGCCTGTCTCAGCGAGGAGATGGTCGCCGATCTGACCACCTGCATCCGTCTGAACCAGGATTGCGCCGACCTCTGCGACACCACCGCGCGCCTGCTCTCTCGCCACACCGGCACGGACACCACCGTGCTTCGTGCCGCGCTGGAGGCGTTGCGCGCAGCGTGCGCCGCATGCGCCGCCGAGTGCGACACCCACGCGGACATGCACGAGCACTGCCGGGTCTGCGCCGACGCCTGCCGCCGCTGTGAACAGGCCTGCACTAACCTGCTCGCGACGCTCTGACACCCTTCCTCCGCCGACCGCTACCGCGGCGCTGGGGGGCCCGGCTCAGCGGTGGCGGACAAGGGCTGGCTCGTCCTCGGTGAGGTGCGCGGTCTCGATCTGGAAGGTCGAGTGCTGAATCGACACCGGGAAGTGACCGGCCACGCATTCGCGTACCTCGTGCAACACCTCCGCGGCATGCCCGTCGGTGAAGCACTCATCCTCGACCACCACATGCGCGGTCAGGGTGGGCAGGCCAGTGGCGACCGTCGATGCGTGCAGGTCGTGCACGTCGGTGACGTGTTCGAGCTCAAGGATGTGCCGGCGTACCTCGTCCAAGTCGAGCCCGGCAGGGGTGAACTCCATGAGCACCCGGGTGGTGTCGCGCATCAAAATGATCGCGCGCGGCACGATCAGTCCCGCGATCAGGAGCCCTGCAATCGCGTCGGCCTGCTGGAACCCGGTCGTGGCGATCACAATCGCGGCCACGATCACCCCGAGCGAGCCGAGTGCATCGTTGATCACCTCCAGGAACGCTGCCCGCATATTGAAGTTCGCGCCGCGGCTCGAGGAGAGGATCACGATCGCGATCACATTCGCCGCGAGGCCGACGATGCCGAACACGAGCATCTCTCCCGCGGCGACCTCCGGCGGCTCGAACAGGCGTCGGATACCTTCGACGGCGGCGTAAGTGCCCACCACCAGCAGCAGTGCGGCCTGCCCGAGTGCGGCGATCACCTCGATGCGTCGGAATCCCCAGGTCCGCTTCGGATTAGCCGGCCGCAGCATCAGCGTCGCCGCGATCAGCGCGACCAGCAGACCGGACGCGTCGGTGATCGCGTGTGCGGTGTCCGTCAGCAGCGCCAGGCTGCCGGTGACGATGGAACCGATCGCCTGCGCGATCACGATCGTCGCCGTCAGGCCGAACGCGATCCACAGTCGTGCTCGGTGATCCCCGGGCGCTCCTGCCTCGGTAGTCGGTGCACCGTGGTTGTGACCCGCACCCATGTCCCACTCCTTACTTGGTCAGTGACCAATTTCCTTGATCGGTGACCAAGCTACTACAGTGTTGGTCACTGACCAAGCTCGGAGGAGAGACCTGTGGCCGACCGACTATCCCGCCGCGACGTCATCCACGCCGCCTTGGCCCTGCTCGATCGCGGCGGGGCGGACGCCATCACCCTCCGTGGGATCGCCCGACATCTCGACGTTCACCTCAACTCGGTGTCGCTGCAGGTGGGGAGCAAAGCGCGCCTCTTCGACCTGATGGCAGACGCCATTCTCGGCGAGCTCTCCTTCGACGACCTCCCACACCCGCCGATCGACCGGGTCAAAGAGATCTTCCGCCGCTACCGCCAGGTCCTTCTGAACCACCGCGACGGCGCACATCTCGTCTCGGGTACGAGGGTCTCCGAAACCAACACCCTGCGGCTAGGGGAGGCGGTGATTGCCGCGCTGCTCGATGCCGGCGTCGACCCCGACCTCGCCGTCACCACCTTCTGGAGCCTCAACTACCTCGTGGTCGGACTCGTCCACGAAGAACAGACCACCCCCGAGGACGGCGCCCACCGCTTCGAGCAGGAACTCGCCGCACATTCGTTCCCCGCACTCACCAGCGTCCGCGATCTCTTCCTCGACGACAACGCCGCCGCACACCTTGAATTCGGCATGGACGCGCTCCTGCACCGCGCCCGCCACCTCGACTGAGCATCATCGTCAGCGGCGAGCCATCCCTCCATATGGAAGAATCTGCGTATGAATGCAGATAACGTGACATGCGGCCGCGACCCCGACAGCCTCTACGTAGAGCTCGCCGTCGAGGTCTTCGCGATGCTCGCTGACGCCACCCGCGTGCGGATCATCCTCGCGCTCGAGGGAGCCGGGGAGTTGTCCGTGAACCACATCGCCGACATCGTCGACAAGTCACCCGCCGCCGTCTCCCAGCATCTCGCCAAGCTGCGCCTGGCCCGTATGGTCACCACCCGACAAGACGGCACCCGCGTGTTCTACGCCCTCGCCGACGAACACGCGCGCCAGCTGGTCACGGACGCGATCTTCCAAGCCGAGCACTCCCTCGGTGGCGCCGCCCCGCACCACCACGCCGGAGCCGACGCCAGCCGCCCTGTGGCGCCATGATCACCGTCTTACGCAACGGCACCTACCGGGCGCTGTTCTTCGCCCAGGTCATCGCCCTTGTCGGCACCGGCCTGCTCACCGTTGCCCTCGGACTGCTCGCGTTCGAGATCGCCGGAGATGCCGCCGGATCGGTGCTCGGCACCGCGTTGACGATCAAGATGGTCGCCTACGTCGGCGTCGCACCCCTGGTTGCAGCGCTCGTGGACAGGCTCCCCAAGAAGGCCGTTCTGGTCGGCGCCGACGCCGTTCGACTCGCGATCGCGTTCACCCTGCCCTTCGTCCAGGACACCTGGCAGATCTACGTGCTCGTGTTCGTGCTGCAGTCCGCGTCCGCGACCTTCACCCCCGCCTTCCAATCACTCATCCCGAGCGTGCTGCCCGACCCCCAGCAGTACACTCGTGCCCTCGCGCTGTCACGCCTCGCCTACGATCTCGACTCGATCCTCAGCCCCGTCATCGCCGCAGCCCTACTTGCCGTGATCAGCTACAACAACCTGTTCGTGGGCACCGCCGTCGGCTTCGCCGCCTCCGCCACCCTCGTCCTCATCGCCCGCCTTCCCGCACACGTACCCGATGCGTCCACCGGCACGTTCTGGGAGCGGCTGCCAACCGGGCTGCGCGTGTTCGCCCGCACGCCCAGCCTCCGCTTCCTGATGGCCGCCAACGTGGTCGTCGCGGCCGGCACCGCTATCGTCCTGGTCAACTCCGTCGTCTACACCAAAGGCGTGTTCGACCTGGATGACACCGCCCTCGCCCTCGCCCTCGGCGCGTATGGGGTCGGCTCCCTGATCATTGCCCTCAACGTCCCGTGGATCGTCGACCGCATCGGTGTCTTGTGCGCCATGAGCATCGGTGCCTGGACGCTTGTTTCGGGTCTGATCGCGGCCATCGCGATGACGATTATCGCCACGACCACGGGAGAGGGCTGGTGGATGCTGCTTGCCACCTGGGCGTTGCTCGGTGCCAGTACCTCGCTGATTAACACCCCTTCGTCACGGCTTCTAGCCGACGCGTCCACCCCCGCTAACCGCAACCTGGTATACACCGCACAATTCGCACTTTCGCACGGCTGCTTTCTGGTTAGCTACCCGATCGCGGGCTGGCTCGGTGTCATTGGACTGCCCATCGCGGCTAGCGCGCTGCTCGGATTCGCCATCGTCGGCGTTACCGCCTTGGCTGTGCTGTACAAACCAGCAGGTACCGTCGTCACCACTCTGTAAACGATGAGCTGCGAGCACATGTTTCTGGCGGGTGTCGTCAGCTCGAACCGCGATGGACAACTCGAGGAGTAGACACACGCGTTGGACGCGGACACTTTAGCCGCGATTCCTCGGTCTCGTCGAGTCGTCGTGGACATCTCTGAGCGGTTCCTACAGTCAGGGATACAAATATAGAGACCACAAAATCAACGCCCGCAGGCCCGCCTGAACCCCACGTCGGTCGCGTGTGCGACACTCAAGGACATGACCATGTTGGAGCCCATCGCGCCGAAGGAATCCCGGCTCGTCTTCGGCAACAGCTACATGTACAGCGTCATGGTCGAGATCGCGGGTCTGCGCGGCGAGAAGTTCTCATCGAAGACGATCAGCGACGCGACGAGGCTCTCTCCTGGGATCGTGCATCCGCTGATCCAGAAACTCCGCCGCGCGAACTTCATCGAGTTCGTCGAGCGCGTGCCCGGAGAGCGGACCATCCTGTACCGCGTCCGCGAGAATCCCTGGTGGAATGCGGCGAGCCAGTACGTCGAAGAGGATCGCGCTACCGAGCGCTCCGCATCCTGACGGCGACGATCGCGCTCGAGCTGAGTTCGCGACCGTTAGCTGGTCGGAAAGTCGGACCCGAAAATGACGGCCCACTGGCGCTTGGCCTCCGCGTGGTCCGCACGCTGTTCCGCCGCAATCGCATTCGACGCGCGTACCCGCGCCGACTCTAGGGCTTGCACGACGTCCTGGTGTGCAGTCCATGACAAGTAGCTGCTCAGGTTACCGCTCTGCCCTCCCGGATCCGCCACTGCCAACCTCGTCTGTGACCACTCGAAGAAGCGCTGCACCGCGACACGATGATCAGTCCCGAGCTGCCCGAAGACCGTCGCGGCCACCGTCTCGAGATGGAACGACCGCAGTCGTCGTGAGTGTGCGCGATTCCACGCCTTCAGGAGCCGAACCACGGGCGACAACTGGTAGCCAAGGTCACGGTGGCGATCCGCGTACCAGTTGGAAGCGATGAACGGAGCGGTGTTAATCCATGTGCCGTCACCCGCAGGCAGCTTGTAGACGCCACTGCCGACTTCGAATACGGGAGCGATGTCAACGTGACCACCTCCCTCGTAGAACACGCGCACGGCCTGCCCCCGAGTGCCGACCTGTTGAACCGAAAGCCCACTGTAGGCCGCACGGATGCGGTAGATGAAGCTCTGCGAGTCCCACTGATACGTGTTCCACGCGTTCTTCACGTTCGAGAACACAGCCAGTACGTCGACATCGTCGAATGGTCGGATAATCGTGCCTTTCGCGGCAGACCCCATCATCTTGCACTCGGAAAACGGAAGATCGGACGAGGATGGGAAGGCTCCGCTCAAGCGCTCCTCCACGCCTCGCCTCCTCGCCGGTATCAACGTTCCGGTCTGATAGGCCGTGGCCGTCAGGCTCTCCTGAAAGCTCGCGAACGCCTGGGCTGTCGTCAGCGTCACACATCCTCCTCGTCTGACCGCCCCCTGGTCAGATCCTCAGCGGCGGCATGCATCGCCGCTTCGTTACTCGGTCTCAACAGTCGGTAGAGCCAGTTGGGGATCTGCGGTGTGGTCTGGCGGAGCTCGTAGATCCGTTCCTGCCAGACCAGCAACTCCTGACCGTCCACAGGTGCTGCTCCGGTAAGCAGGCGCGACTCAATGGTCGCGGCGAGATCCCGGCGATCTCGGGCAGCCAGGAAGGTGCTGCGAATGTACTCAAATGCATCGAGGCACGCTGGCAACACGGGGAGAAGCACTCCCACGAGGAACGTGCCCAAGCTGAGTCCCGCCGCCAGGCTCACGATCGTCATCAACAACGCCCACCCGAGGCTTGCGCTGGCCCAGACGGCCACGGTGGCACGAAGTAGACGATCGGAGTACGCAGCGTTTGCTCGCTGGGATACGGCGACCGACGTGGCCCCTGACGCGCCGAGACTGATCGGATACCAGTCGAGAAGTTTCTCACGTCGCGCGATGGTGAGAGTCTGCGCACGATCTCCGGCTATGGCGGCGATGTCCTCTCGGGTTGGCGCTGTCGTTCGGGCAATTGTCACGGGCATGGCAAAGACGTAGCGGTCGAAGTCCTCCTGGACCGCAGCTGCCCTCCCCATCTTCAGGGTCTCACCCCACGCGAATGCTGTCCGTCCGAAGAAGAGCCAAGCTCCCGCGACGGCACCGACGACGACCGCTGCCTGTGGGACGATGATGGCCAGCACGGGCGCTGCGATGCCAATGATCATCACGCCGACCCATCGAGCGGACTGCCATCGCTTCGCGACGTTGTAGATGCGACGTTGCGCGATCAGCAAGCGGAGTGCGTCCGCGTGATTCTGCCGCTCGCGCATCGTGGCGCTCGTTGGCGGCGTATAGTCACGGCCCGCGTGCGAAGCCGTCATTGGTTGAACAGGAGCTTGAGATCGTCGATCGACTCGGCACTCTCGCCGGCGGCCCAGTGGGCCTTGGCGCGACCCGCACGCGCTACTGCGGTGTTCAGTTTCGAGAGGGCGTCCGCCTTGTTCGTGTCGGATGAGCACGCGGTGAAACGCGAACCCAGTCCGGTCGGATCGTTCATCGCGGCCAGCCCGACGTCCTGGAGATGCTTCAGCGCGCCGTGGAGATCCCAGACCGCCGAATATGTGTTCTGCCCATCCATGTACTTCGCGGCCCGCATCTCTAGGTAGCACGAAGAGATTGGAACGTTCCGCTTGTACTTCCAGACCTTGAGTTCGCGCGCCAGCTTCTTGACGGCCCCACTGTGCCGACTGTTCACCCCGTTGACGTACGCGTTGTGGTCCTTGGGATGTGTGAGCATCCACCCCCCGGAAGGATGCGCGATCCAGTAGCCGGTCGTTGAAGGGTAGCCCGGTACGACTTCGACGGTTCCATCCGAGAACTTGCACACCACGGCGGGTCGACGCGTGCTGATTGTGGTGCTCGGAAATCGCGTCTCGAGGCTGCTCTTCACCTTCTCGAGCATGGTCCAGATCGACTCCGGGCGGATCCCCTTGAGCGACACCAGGTAATCCGCATCGCTGTAGATCCAAACGCCGGTCCCGTGTCGTAGCGATCCAATCTCGAACATCTCGCGCACGCCAAGGTCGCTGTCGAGTCGCGACTCGATGGACGCGCGATGCCCTCGGGCCGCGTCGAACTGGGTCGAGCTCGGCGTGTACTTCGCGTTGAGATCAGAGAGCCAACTGATGGGGGTGTCGCCCACCTATCAATCCTTCCGTCCACGGCAAATGGCAGAGATGCCAAGTGCCTGCCAACTGCCCGTGGAATATGTCATTTCGGCGTGGAACCTACAACACCTACCCGAAGTCCCCCGGTGCCATGTCGGTGAAGCGGGAGAAGTGGCCCTGGAAGGCGACGGTGATCGTATCCGTCGGGCCGTTACGGTGCTTGGCGACGATCAGGTCGGCCTCGCCGGCACGAGGGCTGTCCTTCTCGTAGGCGGCCTCGCGATGCAGCAGCACCACCATGTCGGCATCCTGCTCGATCGAGCCCGACTCACGCAGGTCGCTCAGGGCGGGCTTCTTGTCGGCGCGCTGCTCGGGACCACGGTTCAGCTGCGACAGCGCGATCACCGGCACCTGAAGCTCCTTGGCGAGGAGCTTCAGCGCACGCGAGAACTCCGAGACCTCCTGCTGGCGGCTCTCGACGCGCTTTCCCGAGGTCATGAGCTGCAGGTAGTCGATGACCACCATCTTCAGACCCACTCGCTGCTTGAGCTTGCGGCACTTCGCGCGGATCTCAACGAGCGTCATGTTGGGGCTGTCGTCGATGTACAGCGGCGCGTCGTTGATGCGGCCGCGGGTGGCGGCGATCGTCGTCCAGTCGCGGGAGTCGAGCGTGCCCTTGCGCATGCTCTGCAGCGGAATGGCACCCTCGGCGCTCATCAGACGCATGGCGATCTCGCTGCGCCCCATTTCGAGCGAGAAGACGATCGTCGGCTGCTGCGCCTTGATCGCCGCCGCGCGGGCGAAGTCCAGCGCCAGCGTCGACTTACCCATGGCGGGGCGCGCCGCGATGATGATCATCTGACCCGGATGCAGACCGTTGGTCAGCTGGTCCAGCCCGGCGAATCCGGTGGGGATGCCGGTCATCTGACCGTCGCGCCCGCGCGCGGCCTCGATCTCCTCGACGGCCGCGTTGACGGCGACCTCGAGCGGGACGTAGTCCTCGGCCTGCTCGGCACCGGTGACCGAGTAGATCTCCGCCTGCGCGTTGTTGACCAGGTCGAGCGCATCGCCCTGGCCGTTGTAGCCCATCTGCACGATGCGCGTGCCGGCCTCGACGAGCCTTCGCAGCAGCGCGCGCTCGCGCACGATCGACGCATAGTACGCGGCGTTGGCTGCGGTCGGCACGATGGACGTGAGCGAGTGCAGGTAGTCGGCGCCGCCGGAGCGCTGCAGGTCACCCGTCTTGATGAGCTCGTCGGTGACGGCGACCACATCGGTGGGCTCGCCGTGCGAGTAGAGCGAGAGGATCGCCTCGAAGATCAGCTCGTGCTTCGGCACGTAGAAGTCGGTGCCGCGCAGCGCCTCGATCACATCGGCGACGGCGTCGCTCGACAGCAGCATCCCGCCGAGGGTGCTCTGCTCGGCGAGGAGGTCGTGCGGCGGCGTGCGCTCGGGTCCGCGGCTCTCGAGGGGTCCACCGAAACGATCCTCGGAGATGTCCGCGATCGACATGCAGTCCCCTTCACACGCTCGATGACCGGTCCCGCCGCGAGACCACACGCCACGTTAGGGACGGGGTCCGACAGTCGCAAACAGGCCTGTGGATAACTCTGTGGATGATCTGCGTGAAACGCCGGACACCCTGTGCACAGTGCCTGTGGAAACACGCCGTGGCATCCAAAGATTCTTCGCGGAAAATGCAACCTGACCTGGTATTCACTGATTCACACCCTGTGGATTCACAATGTGGTTGAAGTGCCGGTTGAAGGTTCGGCCTGTGCGTGAGGGTTGGGGACAACCATGGGGATGAATGCGTCGTTGTCAAGTCGAGGGGTCGGCTCGCGCGCGTCGGTCGGGCGTGTCCCGCGCGAAGACGCCGCGCGTCCGAGGGGTCTAGACACGAGTGATATATCGGCGTATCTTCACGTATCCAGGCACTCCATGGGCGTCGGCTCGCGCCGGCATCCCGACACATCGTCGTGGGAGGTGAACATGGTGACGATCGCAGTCCCCCCGCTGCGCCGCGGACGTTCGACCACAGAGTCGACACGGCGATGGGCGATGCTGGGCGCCGTCGGTGTCGGCGCCGCGTTCGCCTGGTTCGCCCTCACCCTGTTCTCCGGTCCGTCGGCCCATGCCGCCGACGACACCGACAATCCTCTCGGCTCCCTCGTCGGCGGCGTCTCCAGCACGCTGTCGACGGTCACGACCCCCGTGCTCGACCCGGTCGCAGAGATCCTCTCTCCCGTCGCCGAGACCGTCGCTCCCGTGGTCGAGACCGTGGCACCCCCGGTCGGCGCTATCGTCACCTCCGTGGCTCCGGCGCTCGAGCCCCTTGCGCCCGTCGGCGACGTCGTCGCCCCGATCGGCTCGACGGTCGGCGAGATCGTGAGCCCCCTCGCACCCGTCCTCGCACCCGTGACCGGCGCGGTCGCGCCCCTCGTGGATGCCGCGGCCCCCGTGACCGACGCGGTGACATCGCTCCCCGTCGTCGGAAGCCTCGTGACCCCCCTCACGAGAGCGGTCCCCCCTGCCGGGGGCGCGGCATCCCCCACCGACCCGTCCGCGGGCTCGCCGGCCTCCACCGAGGCCGCGCTCGCGGTGCTCACGGCAGCCTGGGATCAGGCGACGGCCGGCCTCGGCGCCACGCTGAACACCGCGCTCGTCTCGCTCGAGACGGCGGTGACCTCGTTCGTTCCCGGTGCCGCCGTGCTGACCCCGGCATCCGTGCTGCCCGCATCGCCGACGGGGGGATGGGCCCCGCCCGGGACCGCCCTCGAGGCGACCTCGTTCTTCTCCAGCGCGGCTGGATTCTCCTTCGGCGCGAGCGCCGTGCTCGCCTTCGGTCTGTTCGCAGCGCACCGTGCCTGGATGCTGCGACGCGCACCGGGCGACGAGTACGCCCTGCCCGCGCCGGTGTTCGACACCGACGTCTCCCCTGACTGACGGGGGTTCGACCGCCTTCTGAGCGGCACGATCCCGCGCGCTCTCGCGCGCACCCCCGTCAACACTTTCAGGAGAGAGACATCATGAACACCACCATCAAGCGCGCCCTGTGGGGCACGCTCCTGGCCGGAGGCATCACGCTCTTCGGCGCGACGGTCGCACAGGCGGCCGAGACCACGGGCGACGACGGTCTGCTGTCGGGAACCCAGGGGCTCATCTCCGTGGCGGTGCCCGTCACGGTCGCCGGCAACGGGATCTCGGTGCTGGGCGACGCCACGAGCACCGAGGCGCAGACCTCGGCACCGTCGGTGTCGATCGGCGGCGGAGACGCCTCCACGGGCGGCTCCGACGGCGTCGGCTCCGGCACACAGGCCGTCATCGACGTCGTCGTGCCGGTGACACTCGGCGGCAACGCCGTCTCGGTGCTCGGCGACGCCGACAGCACGGATGCCGCGACCTCCCCGGCCGCGGAACCCGCCGCGCCGGCCTCCGCACCGGCCGAGGCACCCGCTGCCACCACCAGCGGCTCGGACAGCGTCCTGGGCGGCACCCACGGCGTCGTGGACGTCGCGGTGCCGGTGACCGTGGGTGGCAACGCCATCTCGGTGCTCGGCGACGCCGACAGCACGGGTGCGGCCACCACCGCCCCGGCCGGCGCCCCCGCCGGAACGACCGACGGGGCGACCACCGACGGCACCGACGGCATCCTCGGCGGCACCCAGGTGCTCGCACCGATCACCGCACCGGTGACCGTGGGTGGCAACGCCATCTCGGTGCTCGGCGACGCCGACAGCACGGGTGCGGCCACCACCGCCCCGGCCGGCGCCCCCGCCGGAACGACCGACGGCGCGACCACCGACGGCACCGACGGCATCCTCGGCGGCACCCAGGTGCTCGCACCGATCACCGCACCGGTGACCGCCGGCGGCAACGCCATCTCCGTGCTCGGCGACGCCGACAGCGCGGATGCCACCACCACCGCACCGGCGGGAACCGGCGGGACCACCGACGGCTCCACCACGAGCGGCACCGACGGCATCCTCGGCGGCACGCAGCTGGGCCTGCCGATCACGGCGCCGATCACCCTCGGCGGCAACGCGATCGCCGTGGTCGGTGACGCCACCACGACGGCGCCGACCACCGGCCCGACGACGCCCACGACGCCGACCACGCCCACCACGCCCACGACCCCGACGACGCCCACCACGCCGACCACACCCGGCACGTCGACCACGGGCGGCACCGCTGTCACGGGCGTGCTGGCCGCGAGCGGCGCCGTGAAGACGCTCGCTCAGACCGGCGGCGTCCTCACCCTGCTGCCGCTGCTGGCGGGGCTGGCCGCGCTCGCTCTGGGGGTGATGCTCACCGCACGCCGCCGTGCACGCACCGAATGACCCCCGGCGGGAGGAGCCGGCGACCGTGCCTGGCACCGGCTCCTCCACCGTCCGGCGGAAACGACGGATGCCGTGACCTCACCTTGGGGGAGGTCACGGCATCCGTGCGGCGTTTCGACTCGGCGCTCGCGCGCCTCGCTCAACGACCGGTTCTCGACGCTGCATCTCGGCGCTCGCGCGCCTGGCTCAACGACCGGGAATCCGGCGGGACTTACTTGGCGGCGACCACCTGGAGGGTGATCACAGCGGTGAGGTCGTCGCGCAGACGCACGGTCGCCTCGTGCTCACCGACGGCCTTGATGGGCGCGGTGATGTGGATCTTGCGCTTGTCGAGCTCGCCGAGACCGGCAGCCTTGACGGCGTCGGCCACGTCGGCGGTCTTGACCGACCCGAAGAGGCGGCCTTCCTTGCCGGCCTTGACCGACAGCTTGACCTTGTTCGACTCGAGGGTGTCCTTGAGCGCGACGGCCTCTTCGTGGTCGTGGATCGCACGGGCGTCACGGGCGGCGCGGATGGACGCCACCTGCTTCTCGCCACCGCGGGTCCACGCCACAGCGAAGCCCTGAGGGATGAGGTAGTTGCGGGCGTACCCGTTCTTGACCTCGATGACGTCGCCGGCGCTTCCGAGCCCGGCAACCTCGTTCGTGAGAATCAGCTTTGCCATGATGGGTGCTCCTTAGCGGCCAGCGCCGGCGTAAGGCAGGAGCGCCATTTCGCGCGCGTTCTTGATCGCCTTGGCGATCAGACGCTGCTCCTGCACCGAGACACCGGTGATACGACGGGCGCGGATCTTGCCGCGCTCCGAGATGAACTTGCGAAGCGTTGCGACGTCCTTGTAGTCGATGACGCCGACGCGGATCGCCTTCGCGGGAGCGGCGTTCTTCGCGCCCTTCCGCGGCTTACGGCGATCGCCGGTAGCCTTTCCAGCCATTGTTTTCCTTAGGTGTGTGCGGATGCCGAGGCATCCAGAATTCGAGAATCTTGCGACGGATCCCGGGTTTCGACTCGGCCCTGCGGGCCTCGCTCAACCGTGAGTCGATCTCGCGTCAGTGTCGCTTCGCGACAGTGACCCGAGCCGACTCAAAACGGAGTGTCGTCGCCGTAGGCGCCGGGTGCGCTCCAGGCGTCGGGTGCGGCAGAGCCCGGGGTCGCCCACGGCTCCTCCTGCTGCACCTGCTGCTGCGGACGCGACTGCTGGCCGCCTCCGTAGTTGCCTCCGCCGGATGCGGCACGCGTGACCTGAGCCGTGGCATACCGCAGCGAGGGGCCGATCTCGTCGACCTCCAGCTCGATCGCGGTCCGGTTGTTGCCCTCGCGGTCCTGGTAGGAGCGCTGCTTCAACCGACCGGTCGCGATGACACGGGAACCCTTCGTCAGCGAACCGGCGACGTGCTCGGCGAACTCGCGCCACACCGACGCGCGGAGGAACAGCGCTTCGCCGTCCTTCCACTCGTTGGCCTGACGGTCGAAGTTGCGAGGAGTCGACGCGATCGTGAAGTTCGCGACGGGCAGGCCGTTCTGCGTGTACCGCAGCTCGGGGTCTGCCGTGAGGTTTCCCACGACGGTGATGACGGTCTCGCCGGCCATCGTCGTTACGCCTTCGCTGCCTTGCGGGCGGCCTTGGCCTCGGCGCGCTCCTTCTCGGCGGCGACCTGGGCGATCGCCTCCTCGGCACGCAGGACCTTGGTACGCATGATCTGCTCGTTCAGCTTGAGCTGACGGTCGAGCTCCTGCGTGGCCTCGCTCGTGGCGGTGAAGTTGACGACGGCGTAGATGCCCTCGTTCTTCTTCTGGATCTCGTACGCCAGGCGACGCTTGCCCCAGATGTCGACGTTCTCGATGGTGCCACCGTCGCCGGTGATGACCTTGAGGAACCCGTCGAGCTTGGGGGCGACCTGACGCTCGTCGATCTCGGGGTCGAGGATGACCATGAGCTCGTACTGGTGTGAGTGCGTCACTAACCCACCTCCTTCGGACTAGAACGGATGCCGGGCATTTCCCGGCATCAGGAGGGTTGATGCACGTGCCCGCGCGGATTCCGGAACGGAACGCAGACGGGCAACCACAACAGTCTACCCGACGAGCGCTACGCTCAGGGACGACGACGGGACGACGGAAGGACGGCGGATGCCGAGCACGCACGTTCCGGCGCGTTCCGGCGCCGTGCTGACGGCACTGCTGCTGGCCGCCGCGGTCTGCAACCTCACCACCGGCGGCGCGACCGTCGCCCTCCCCGACATCGCCGCGACCTTCGACGCCTCGCAGACCACCCTCAACCTCGTCGCCCTCGGCACGGGCCTCGGCCTGGCCATGACCGTGCTGTACGCCGGCGCCATCGGCGATCGCCACGGCCGGGTCCGGGTGCTCTGCATCGGACTCGTGGGACTGCTCGTCGCCGGCACGGCCGCGAGCCTCGCCCCCTCGATCGGGTTCCTCATGGCGGCGCGCGTACTCACGGGGATCGCCGCCGGATTCGCGTTCCCGACGACGCTCGCCCTGATCACCGCACTGTGGGACGAGGGGCCCGCCCGCGTCCGCGCGATCGCGCTGTGGACCGCGACGGGCGCGGTCGCGACGGTCGGGGGATCGGTGCTGTCGGGGGCCCTCGTCGTCGCCTTCGGGTGGCGCATCGCCCTGCTGCTGCCCGTCCCCGTCGCCGTCGCCGCGCTGCTGATCGCCGCGCGCGCGATCCCGCGCGGTGTCGCCGAGTCGGACGAACCGGTCGACCACCTCGGCGGGGTCCTGTCCGTGCTCGCCGTCGCCGCACTGGTCCTGGGTCTCGGCATCGTGTTCGCGCCGGGAGATGCGGCGGCCGGCCTGACGCTCCTGGTCGCGGCGGCGGCGCTGATCGCGGCCTTCGTCGCGCGCCAGCTGCGCGTCGCCGCGCCCCTGTACGACCTGCGGGTCGCCCGGCGACGCCTCTTCTGGGTGCCGGCGGTCGCGGGAACACTCGCGTTCGGGTCGCTCGTCGGCGCCATGTTCGTCGGTCAGCAGTATCTGCAGAACATCCTCGGCTACGACGCCCTGCAGGCCGGCGTCGCCCTCATCCCGGCCGCGATCGCCCTGCTCGCCTGCGCGCCGTTCGCCGCCGTCCTGGTCGAGCGCGGCACCCGGATCGCGATGATCGTCGGCTATGTCGTCCTCATCGGCGCCTTCGGCACGATGCTCGCGTGGAACGAGGACACCACTCCGGTGGTGGTCGCCGCCGCGTTCGCCCTGGTCGGGGGAGGAGCCTCGTTCGTGATGACCGCGGCATCCCGCTCGCTCACCAGCAGCACGCCGGTGCGCAAAGCGGGCATGGCCTCGGCGACGAGCGACCTGCAGAGCGATCTCGGCGGGGCGGTGCTGCAGGCGCTGCTCGGTGCCGTGCTCGCCGGCGGATTCGCGCACGTGTTCGCGGGGCTGATCGCCGCCTCACCGGATGCCGCGGCACTCTCCGACGACGTGACGCGCGCACTGCAGGCCTCGTTCGCCTCCGCCGCCCACGTCGCGGCGGAGAACCCGGCATACGCGACGCAGATCCTCGAGGCCGCGCGCCTCAGCTTCGTCGACGGCGCCTGGGCGGCGTATCTGGTGGGGGCCATCGCGCTGGTGCTGGGGCTGCTCGTGGTCGCGGTCGGGCTGCCGACGGCGTCCGTCGAGAAAGAGTTGCGCGCCCGTTATCGTGACGAGGACGCACGGACGGCGCCCTGAAAGCTCGGCCCGGTAGCGTGACGACATGAGCACGCCTGCGGCATCCTCGCCCTTCGACGCGCGACCGCTCATCGAGCCCGCCGATCGCGCGGCGGTGCGCGCCTACGTCCGCGAGCTGCGCGCCGGCGGACGGGCACCGGCCGCCGCGACGGGCGCGCGGGTCGTCATGGCCGTGATCGTCGGCGTGGTCTTCGCGATCGTCTTCGGGTCGACGATCCTGGGCGTGCTCGCCGGAGCGATGAGCGCCGCATCCGCGGCCGTCTCCGGAGACGGCTTCACGGTGCTGGCCTTCGCGCCGGTGGTCATGCTCGTGGCCGTCGTCGCGGTCCTCGCGGTCGGCATCGCGCGGGCGTTCGGCGCCCGGACGGGGGAGCGCTGGTGGCGCCTCGATCGCTTCGCGCGCGCCAACGCCATGACCTGGTACCCGTCGGTGCCCGCGCCGCCGCTTCCGGGGATGGTGTTCGGCCTCGGACACGGCCGCGAAGCCACCGACGTGGTCCGCGGCGAGAGCCCGCGCTTCGTGGAGTTCGGCAACTACGTCTACCGCACCGGCTCGGGCAAGAACGAATCCACCCATCGGTGGGGCTACGTCGCGGTGAAGCTCGCGACGCCCCTGTCGAACATCGTGCTGGACGCCCTGGGCAACAACGGACTGTTCGGCTCCACCCTGCCGGCCGCCTTCGACGGGGCGCAGCGGCTCAGTCTCGAGGGCGACTTCGACCGCTACTTCACCCTCTACTGCCCGTCCGGCTACGAGGCCGACGCCCTGTACCTCTTCACGCCCGACATCATGGCCCGCTTCGTCGATCACGCGGCCGCCCTCGACGTGGAGATCGTCGACGACTGGCTGTTCCTCTACACGCAGCGCGAGGCTTCCACCCTCGATCCGGCGACCTGGGCCTGGCTGTTCTCCGTCGTGGCGGCACTGCTCGACAAGCTCGCGCAGTGGGAGCGCTGGCGCGACGACCGGCTCGCTCCGCCCACGGCGGCGGTGACGACGCATCCCGCGGCAGGGGACGCCACGACAAGGGATGCCGCGTCGGCGGAGCCCGCGTCGGCGGCGCTGCCGTTCGGGGCGCCCACGGCATCCCTGCGGCCACCGCCCGGCGTCGCGCCGGCGGGCCGCCGCCTCCGCCGACGCGTTCCGTGGGCCGCCATCATCATCATCGGCGCCGTGCTGATGCTGATGCTGTTCGGCCCGCTCGGCGTATTCGCGTCACTCATCGACAACCTGTCGAACTGACACCCGCGTTGCACGTGAAACGTTGGGCGTCGCTGGTCGCGCGACAACGAGTTCAGGCGGCCGGCAAGGGCGCGAACAGGTCGACGGCGTTGCCGTCGGGGTCGAGCACGGTCGCGTAGCGCTGCCCCCAGAAGGCGTCGAACGGCGCGACGTGACCGTCGTGCCC
The DNA here is from genome assembly GCF_021401375.1 of Microbacterium sp. NFH-22A-Y. Taxonomy (NCBI): domain Bacteria; kingdom Bacillati; phylum Actinomycetota; class Actinomycetes; order Micrococcales; family Microbacteriaceae; genus Microbacterium; species Microbacterium sp. NFH-22A-Y. Next base: position 114,863 of record NZ_JACBGF010000002.1, read on the forward strand.
CGCCGCCACGAGAGCGGCGTAGACGGCATCCACCTCGGCGGGGCTGTCCTGCACGAACGCGAGCGCGATGCGATGGCCCCCCGACGCCGGCTCGTAGCCGGGGTCGAAGCTGCGGATCGTCTCGACCGTGTCCCAGGCGAGGGCGACGCCGCCGTCCAGCACCGCGTCCACGTGCGGCGCATCGTCTTGGCCGTCGGCGATCGGAACGCCGAGCGCGCGGTAGAACGCGAGGGATGCCGCCATGTCGCGCACGACGATGCCGATGAAGCCGAGTTTCACTGTCATCCCGTCAGGCTATGGCAGGCCGGAGACACTCGCCCTCGCGCGCCCCGCGTGCACAACTCCGCCTGAACCGCACGCGCCCGGGCCGCAGGCCCGCGCCGGTGCCATCCAGCTGGAGTTACGCACGCCGCGCGGGGGCCCCAGAGCCGCGGGCCCCAGAGCCGCAGGCCGCAGGCACGCGGATGCCGCGGCTTCAACCGCGAGCGGCGCGCCACGCCTCCCGGCGCGCGGCCTGCTCGACGGGGTCGGGCACCGGCAGCGACGCGATCAGCTTGCGCGTGTAGTCGTCCTGCGGGTCGCCGAGCACCTGCGCGGTCGGGCCGGTCTCGGCGATGGTGCCCTTGTGGAGCACGACGACGCGGTGCGCGAGCATGTCGACGACGGCGAGGTCGTGGGTGATGAACAGGGTCGCGAACCCGAAGCGCTCCTGCAGCTCGCCGAACAGCTCGAGCACACGCGCCTGCACCGACACGTCGAGCGCACTGGTCGGCTCATCGGCGATGAGCAGCTTCGGGTCGAGGGCGAGACCGCGCGCGAGCGACGCCCGCTGGCGCTGGCCGCCCGACAGCTCGTGCGGGAAGCGGTCGCCGAACGCCTTGGGAAGCTGCACGGCCTCCAGCAGCTCGTCGACGCGGTCGCGCGCATCGGCCGCATCCCGCGCGCCGCCGTGCACGATGAGCGGCTCGGCGACGTTCTGCGCGATCGTCAGCAGCGGGTTGAAGCTCGTCGCCGGGTCTTGGAAGACGAAGCCGAGGTCCTTGCGGTGGCGACGGAACGTGCGCTCCTTCACGCCGTTCATCTCCACATCGAGCACCCGCAGCGACCCCCCGGTCACGGGCGTGAGCCCCGCGATCGCCCGACCGATGGTGGTCTTGCCCGATCCGCTCTCGCCCACCAGTCCCACGACCTCGCCGGGGGCGATCGTGAAGCTCACCCGGTCGACCGCGCGGAAGCCGGCGCGGCGCAGGCGTCCGGCGTACTCGATGACGAGATCCTCGGCCGCGACCACCGGCACCGCCTCCGCGGCACCCGCCGGCGGCTGACGATCGACGATCTCCAGTCGCGGCACGGCCGCCAGCAGGCGCCGGGTGTACGCGTCGCGGGGCGCGGCGAACAGCTCGGCGACCGGGGCGGTCTCGACGACCTCGCCGTTGAGCATGACCGCGACGCGATCGGCGAGATCGGCGACGACGCCCATGTTGTGGGTGATGAGCACGATCGCCGTGCCGTCCTCGTCGCGGAGCCGACGCAGCAGATCGAGGATCTCCGCCTGCACGGTCACGTCGAGCGCGGTCGTCGGCTCGTCGGCGATGATCACGGTCGGGTCGAGCGCGAGCGCCGTCGCGATGACGATGCGCTGCTTCTGACCGCCCGAGAACTGGTGGGGATAGTCGTCGACGCGTCGTTCGGGGTCGGGGATGCCGACGCGGCCCAGCATCTCGATGGCGCGGGCACGGGCCTGCTTCTTCGTGTACTTCCCGTGCGCCCGCAGGCCCTCCGCGAGCTGCCAGCCGACGGTGAACACCGGATTGAGCGCCGTCGACGGCTCCTGGAAGATCATCGCGGCCGTGGTCCCGCGCAGGCGCCGCAGCGACTCGCGATCGAGCCCCACCACGTCGGTGCCGTCGAGCACGACCGCGCCCTGGGTCAGCGCCGTCTCGGGCAGGAGTCCCAGGATCGTGCGCGCCGTGACGGTCTTGCCGCTGCCCGACTCGCCGACGATCGCGAGCACCTCGCCGGGCCGCACGTCGAGACTCACGCCGCGGACGGCGTGGACGTCGCCGCCGTCGGTCGCGAACGTGACGTCGAGCCCGCGGATGTCGACGGCGGACGCGTCGGAGGATGCCGTGGCCATCACTCCACCTCTCCCATGAACTCGCGCGAGGCCGGCTGCGTGGCGGCGACGGCGTCGGCCGGCGTCTGCGCCTTCGCGCGGCGGCGGGCCCGCAGGCGCGGGTCGGCCAGGTCGTTCAGGCTCTCGCCGATGAGGGTGATGCCCAGCACCGTCAGCACGATCGCGACGCCCGGCGGGATCGCGGTCCACCAGATGCCGGCGGCCACGTCGCTGATCGACTTGTTGAGGTCGTAGCCCCACTCGGCGGCGGCCGTCGGCTCGATGCCGAAACCGAGGAAGCCGAGGGCGGCGAGGGTCGAGATCGCCTCCGACGCGTTGAGCGTCACGATGAGCGGCAGCGTCCGGGTGGCGTTGCGCAGCACGTGGCGGAACATGATGCGCGGCGTGGAGGCGCCGATCACCTTGGCCGACTCGACGAACGCCTCCGCCTTGATGCGCACGACCTCGGCGCGCACGACGCGGAAGTACTGCGGGATGAAGACGACGGTGATGGATGCCGCGGCGGCGAGGATGCCGGGCCACAGCCCCGACTGGCCGCCGCTGATGGCGATCGCGACCACGATCGCCAGCAGCAGGGTCGGGAAGGCGTAGATCGCATCCGCCACGACGACGAGGGTGCGATCGACCCAGCCGCCGAGGTAGCCGGAGACGAGGCCGAGCAGGATGCCGATGAACACCGAGAGCACGATCGCCACGATGACGACGTAGAGCGCCGTCTGGGCACCCCAGATCACGCGGGAGAGCACGTCGTACCCACCGACGGTGGTGCCGAGCAGATGCTCCGCGCTGGGCGGCTGCTGCGCCCCGAAGTTGCCGTCGGGGCCGCTCAGCTGCGCGAACCCGTAGGGCGCGATGAGGGGGGCGAGGATCGCGCAGAGCACGAAGATGCCGGTGAGCACGAGACCGGCGACGAGCATGCCGCGCTGGAGGCCCACGCTCTGGCGGAGTTGATGGACGACCGGCATCCGGTCGATGAGGCGGGGCTTGGTCATGTCCGCATCCCTCTTCAGTACCGGACCCGCGGGTCGATGAACGCGGCGATGATGTCGACGGCGAAGTTCGTGAGCGCGACGATGATCGCGATCATGGCGACGATGCCCTGCACGGCGACGAAGTCGCGGGATGCCAGGTACGCGGCCAGCTGGAAGCCCAGCCCCTTCCACTCGAAGGTCGTCTCGGTGAGCACCGCACCGCCGAGCATGAGGGCGATCTGCAGACCGATCACCGTGATGATCGGGATCAGGGCCGGCTTGTACGCGTGCGTGCGGACCAGACGACCCTCGCGGACGCCGCGGGAGCGGGCGGCGTCGATGTACGGCATGTTGAACGTGCCGATGACGTTCGTGCGCACCAGGCGCAGGAAGATGCCCGCCGTCAGCAGGCCCAGGGTGAGCGCGGGGAGCACCGCGTGCAGCAGCACGTCCTGGATGTAGGCGGGGTTCCCGGTCGCGATCGCGTCGATGAGGTAGATGCCGGTCCCACCGTTGCGGCCGATGGCCAGCTCGGTGCGCACGCTCGCCCGGCCCGAGACGGGCAGCCAGCCCAGCCAGACACCGAAGATCAGCTTGGCGACGAGGCCCGCGAAGAACACCGGCGTGGCATAGAAGAGGATGGCGCTCACGCGCAGCAGCGCGTCGGGCCAGCGGTCGCGCAACGCCGCGGCGACGAGGCCCAGCGGGATGCCGACGAGGAACGCCACCACGAGCGAGTACAGCACGAGCTCGAGGGTCGCGGTGCCGTACGTGACGATGACCTGCACGACCGGCTGGTTGTCGGTGATGGTCGTGCCGAAGTCGAAGGTGAGGATGCGCCCGAGGTACTCGACGTACTGCACGAAGATCGGGCGGTCGTAGCCCGCCTCGTGAATGCGCTCGGCCAGCTGGTCGGCCGGCAGCCGTCCGCCCAGCGCCGCCGTGATCGGGTCGCCCGTCAGGCGGATGAGGAAGAAGACCAGCGTCACCAGGATGAGCACGGTCGGGAAGATCAGCAGGAACCGGATGAGGATGTACCGGCCCAGCGTCGACCCCGAACGACTCTTCGTCACCTCGAGCGCGGGTGGCGGCTCGGCGATGGAGGATGCCGCGACGTTGCTGGTCATGGATGCCTACTCTACGGATGATGGGCGTTTCGACTCGCTGCGCTCGCTCAACGACCGGGGGTGTGATCCCCCGGTCGTCGAGCGAGGAGCGCAGCGACGAGTCGAAACGCCCGCGGCGGTTACTTCGTGATCGGAGCGAACCGGAGCTTGAACGACGCGTCGAGCGTCACTCCCTTCACGTCCGCACCGGTGACCGCGACCTGGGCGCCCTGCAGCAGCGGGACGGTGGACAGATCCTTCGCGACGAGCTCCTGGATCTTCTCGATGTCGGACGTGCGCGTGGCGGCATCCGGCTCCACGGCCTGCTTGAGGATCAGGTCGTTGACCTCCTGGTTGACGTAGTGGTTGCCCAGGAAGTTCTTCTCGAGGAAGAACGGCGTCAGGTAGTTGTCGGCGTCGGAGTAGTCCGGGAACCAGCCCAGCTGGTAGGCGGGGTAGACGTCGGCGGTGCGGTCCTTGGAGTACTGCACCCACTCGGTCGACTGCAGGTTGACCGTGAAGAGACCGTCCTTCTCGAGCTGCTGCTTGACCAGCGCGTACTCGTCACCCGAGGAGGGGCCGTAGTGGTCCGGGCTGTACTGCAGGCTCAGGGTGACGGGCGTCGTGATGCCGGCCGCGGCGAGCGTCGCCTTCGCCTTGTCGGCGTCCGGACCACCGTTGCCGTCGCCGTACAGGCCCTTCAGCGCATCCGTCGCACCCGCGAAGCCGGCCGGGACGTAGGAGTACAGCGGGGTGTACGTGCCCTTGTAGACCTGCTCCGAGATGGTCTCGCGGTCGATGAGGTCGGCCACCGCCTGGCGGACGGCGAGCGCCTTGGCCGGGTCGGCCTCGGCGGTCGTGGCGCCGAACGGCTGCGTGTTGAAGTTGAACACGATGTAGCGGATCTCGCCGCCGGGGCCCTCGACGACCTTGACCTTGTCGTTGCCCGACAGGTCGGACACGTCGGTGGCCGACAGGCTGCGGTAGGCCACGTCGACGTCACCCTGCTGCACGGCGAGCTTCAGGTTCGACGACTCGGCGAAGTAGCTCAGGATGACGCCCGAGTTGGTCGCGGCGGGCAGCAGTCCCTTGTAGTTGGCGTTCGGGGTGAACTCGACGGTCTTGTTGAAGTCCCACTTCGTGATCGAGTAGGGCCCGCCGAAGGCATCGGCCGAGACGATGTCCTGGTCGGGCGTGATCGCGTCGGCCGAGAACACCTCCTCGTCGACGATCGCGCCGGGGAACGAGGTGAGGATGAAGGGGAAGACCTGGTCGTTGTCGGTCTTGAGCTTGAAGACCACCGTCGTGGCGTCGGGGGTCTCGACGCTGTCGAGGTTGTAGAGCAGGCTCGACGCCCCGTTCGGGTCGGCGATCTTCAGGTTGCGGTCGAAGGAGAACTTCACGTCCGAGGAGGTGAGGTCGTGGCCGTTGGCCCACTTCAGACCGGCCGGCAGCGTGACGGTGTACTCGTTGGGGGCGGTGAACTCGGCCGACTCCGCGAGGTCGGGCACGACCTCGGTCGAGTTGTAGTCCGTGTTCACGAGATACGGGAAGACCTGCGTCTGCACGGCGAGCGAGCCGTTGTCGTACGAGCCGGCCGGGTCGAGGGTGGTCACCTTGTCGGTGGTGCCGACGATGACGGGGCCTCCGGCGGCGCCGTCGGTCGAGCCACCGGTCGAGCCGCCGCCGGCGCAGCCGGCGAGCAGGAGCGCGGAGACGGCGAGTGCCCCGGCGGCCAGGCCGATGCGGCCTCGACCAGTCCCCGGGGAAGTGAAGTGCAGTGCCATATGAACTACCTCTGCTGTGTGTCGGTCGACCCCGCCGGGGAGGCGGAGTCCAGACCGCTATCTTGACCCCGGCATCCGGAATTCACCCCGTCATCGCGTTTTTTGTAACGAGAATGAAACCCGGGACCAGCGATCGTGGATCGCCGTTCCGTCACGAGGCGCCGCGGTCGCCGTCCGTCCCGGTGAGCAGCCCGTCGGCGCGCGCGACCCGCGCGATCTCGACCTTCGTGTGCACCGGGCGACCCACCGCCGCGTACTTCGCCTTGACGCGATTGAGGTACTTGCGGGCGGTGTCCTCCCGCACGCCGATGCGTTCGGCGACCTCGCCGATCGTGTGGCCGGCGCCGTAGAGCACGACGAGCCGCTCCTCCTGGGGACTCAGCGCGGGCCGCACGGGCAGCGCCGCGAGAACCGCGCGTGCGCGGGGGGACCAGGCGCGTGCGCGGCGGCGCACGGCGTCGATGACGGCGAGCACGACCCGCTCAGATTCGAGGGAGGACACGATGCCGTCCACCCCGGCATCCCTCAGCACGCACATCGTGCGATCGCCCGCGCCCGGCACCAGGGCGACCACGCGCAGCCCGGCGGCACGACAGGCGGCGAGCGCTTCGAGTTCCGGTCCGTCGGCCAGCGACGCCGAGACGAGCAGGATCATCTGAGCCCGTGCCGCCCGATCGGTGCCCCGCAGCCGCATCGCGAGGTCGTGCAGCGACGCCGACTCGTCCACGACGCTCATGCCGAGACGCCGCGTCAGCAGCTCGCGAGCACGCCCGCGGCGCGCGCTCGACGCATCGACGATGGCGGCGCGCCGCAGCGCTCCCCCTCCCGGCTGGACCATCCCGACTCCTCTCCTCCCGTAAGTGAGAGTCCGAAACCACCGATCTGTGACGCGGTTCGGCGAGATTCCTGCCGTGACGAATGTCATGGCGCGGTCGTGACGCCCGTGTGCGGCACGTCGCACCGGGCCGCGGCAGAGTCGGAGACATGGATCAGAACGAGGGAGTGCTCGCGGTGGATGCCGCGGGCCTGCGCAAGAGCTTCGGCAGCGTCCGAGCGGTGGAGAGCGTCGATCTGCGGGTGCGCCCGGGTGAGATCGTCGCCTTCCTGGGCCCGAACGGCGCGGGAAAGACGACGACGATCGACATGCTGCTGGGGCTCTCCGACCCCGACGGCGGCGCGGTGCGGGTGTTCGGTGAGAGCCCGCGGGCGGCGATCTCGCACGGACTGGTGTCGGCGGTGCTGCAGACCGGCGGCCTGCTGAAGGACATCACGGTGCGCGAGACGCTCGCTCTCACGGCGAGCCTGTTCGCCGACACGCGTCCGATCGAGGAGGTCATGCAGCGTGCGGGCATCAGTGAGCTCGGGAGTCGACGGGTCGGCCTGTGCTCAGGCGGCCAGCAGCAGCGGCTGCGCTTCGCCATGGCGCTGCTCAGCGACCCCGGACTGCTGATCCTCGACGAGCCGACCACCGGCATGGACGTCGAGGGGCGTCGCGCGTTCTGGAGCGCGATCCGCTCCGACGCCGCCCGCGGCCGCACGGTGCTGTTCGCGACCCACTACCTCGACGAGGCCGACGAGTACGCCGACCGCATCGTGCTCATGAGCCGCGGCCGCATCGTGGCCGACGGCTCCACCGCCGAGATCAAGAACCTCGTGTCGGGACGCATCGTGCGTGCCACCCTGCCGGGCGCCGACCCGGCGCGCCTCGCCGCCCTTCCCGCCGTCGACGACGTCGAGTTCGCCGGCGACCGCATCAGCATCCACACGAAGGACTCGGATGCCGTCGCCCGCCACCTCCTCACCGAGACCGCGGCCCGCGACATCGAGATCACGTCCCAGAACCTCGAGAGCGTCTTCCTCGCGCTCACCTCCGAAGGAGCCCCCGCATGAGCACCGCATCCACCGCGCCGACCGCACTGTCGACCGATCGCGTCACCCTCGACCGGCGGGTGCCGCCGCTCGGCGGCTTCAACCTGACCTATCTGGGCATCGAGCTGAAGCGCCGCCTGCGCAATCGCCGGACGCTCTTCTTCACGATCGCGTTCCCCGTCGTGATGTACGTCATCATCGGCCTGCGGCTGCGCGACGAACAGCTGACGGCGACGCCCGTCGCCGACGGCGGTGTCTCCGTCGCGGCCTACATCATGGTGTCGATGGCGATGTACGGCGCCATGATGTCGGCCACGCAGACGGGCGCCGCCGTCGCGCTCGAGCGCACGCAGGGGTGGAGCCGCCAGCTGCGCCTCACCCCGCTGAACCCGCTCGTCAACATCATCATCAAGATGATCGCGGGCATGGTGCTGGGGCTGCTCGCCGTGGTTGCGACCTATGCCGCCGGCGCGATCAGCGGCATCCAGCTCAGCGCCGGACAGTGGATCGGCACGGGCCTGGTGGGCTGGGTGCTCGCGAGCGCCGTGTTCACGACGCTCGGCCTCTTCGTCGGCTACCTCATGCCGAGCGAGAACGCCGCCCAGGTGACGAGCCTCATCGTCGTCTTCCTGTCGTTCCTCGGAGGCCTGTTCTACCCGCTGAGCAGCATGCCCGACTTCATGCAGACGATCGCGAAGTTCACACCGGTGTACGGCATCGGAGAGCTCGCCCGCTCGCCTCTGACCGGGGAGAGCTTCGACGCGATGTGGCTCATCAACGCCTTGGTGTGGCTGGTCGTGTTCGTCGCGGGGACGACCTGGGCGTTCCGGCGCGACACGAAGCGCGTGTGAGAGGCGCGCCCTACAGTGAAGTCCGTGAGCGCGACGCGAGACGATCTCGACGGGACCGGGTGGGAGGTTCCCCCGGTCCCCGCCTCGTCGGCCGCACCGACGCCCCGTGAGGTCCTGACCGCCCGCGCCGCCCGCGGCTGGTACGTCGGTGCGTCGATCTCGCTCATCTGGTTGTTCATCGTGGCCACCGAGGCCGTCGCGGCGGCCGACACGGCGGTGTCGAGCGCCGTCGTGATCGCCCTGCTGGTGTGCTTCGCGGCATCCTTCCTGATCGCCGTCCCCGTCTCGCGCCTTCTGCCCCTGCGCCTTCGGCTGCTTCCGGCGGCCTGGCTGTTCGTGCTCTCCTTCAGCCTGTTCCCCTGGATCGGGTGGGACGTCCGCGGCGTCTGGAGCTACGTGGGCGTCGCGATCGGAATGGCCGTGGTCCGGCTGCGCACGACCTGGCTGCTGCTGCTCGCGCTCGGAGCGGCATCCCTGGTCGTCGGGGTGATCTCCGACGGCTGGACCGAGGGCGTGCTGTTCCTGCCCGCGATCATCGTCTCGGTCTCCGCGATGATGGCCGCGTTCGGACGCAACATCGCGGCCATGAACGCCCTCCGCGCGACCCGCGACCAGATGGCGGAGATGGCCGTGGAACGCGAACGCAGCCGCGTCGCGCGCGACCTGCACGACATCCTCGGCCACTCGCTCACGGTCATCACGGTGAAGTCCGAGCTCGCCGGACGCTTGATCGAGGTCGATCCGGCACGGGCACGGGGGGAGATCGGCGAAGTCGAGGCCCTCGCCCGCGGGGCTCTCGCCGATGTGCGCACCACCGTCGCCGGCTACCGCGGGGTCAGCGTCGCCGGCGAGCTCGCCGCTGCGCGGGCGGCGCTGGATGCCGCGGGCATCGCGGCCGAGCTGCCCACCGCCACCGAGAACGTCCCCGCCGAGCGCCGCGAACTGGCCGGCTGGATCGTGCGCGAAGGTGTGACCAACGTGATCCGCCATGCGCAGGCGTCGCGGTGCCGCGTGCGCCTGAGCGCGCGCAGCGTCAGCATCGAGGACGACGGGGTGGGCCCGGCACCCGCAGCGACCGCCGCCGGCACCGGGCTGATCGGCCTGCGCGAACGGGTGGAGGCCGCCGGCGGACGCCTCACGCTCGGACGCAGCGACCTCGGCGGGTTCCTCCTGCGGGTGACGCTGTGATCCGGCTGCTCATCGCCGATGACCAGGCGCTCGTGCGCGGCGCGCTCTCCGCCCTGCTCGGGCTCGAGCCCGACATCGAGGTGGTCGCCGAGGTGGGGCGCGGCGACGAGGTGGTGGATGCCGCGGTGCGCTCGGCCGCCGACGTCGCGCTGCTGGACATCGAGATGCCCGGGATGGACGGGATCGCGGCGGCATCCGCGCTGCGCAGCGCACGACCCGCGTGCCGGACGCTCATCGTGACCACCTTCGGGCGACCGGGGTACCTGACGCGCGCGATGCGGGCGGGAGCGGCCGGCTTCGTGGTCAAGGACACACCGGCCGCACAGCTCGCCGACGCCGTGCGCCGCGTGTCGCAAGGGCTGCGGGTGGTCGACCCGGCCCTCGCCGCCGACTCGCTCGCGCAGGGGGAGTCGCCGCTCACGGGCCGAGAGACCGACGTGCTCTCCGTCGCGCGTACCGGCGGCTCGATCGCCGACATCGCGCAGATGCTGCACTTGAGCGAGGGCACCGTCCGCAATCACCTCTCCAGCGCGATCGGCAAGACGGAGGCCCGCAACCGCGCCGATGCCGTGCGGATCGCCGACGAGAACGGCTGGCTCTAGCCGCGCAGCGAACGGATCATCGCGGCGAGCAGGCGTAGCGCCTCATCGCGGTCGTCCGCGTCGAGACCGTCCAGCATGCGATCCTCCACCGAGCGCACGGCGGTGCTGGCGGCGGCCAGCGCGGTGCGGCCGCGATCGGTGATCGTCGCGGGGAGCACCTTGCCGCTGACGGGGGTGTCGGGCCGCGAGATCTCACCGTCGCGCTCGAGCTTCTGCAGCAGCACGTTCATGGTCTGGCGGGTGACGAAGGTGCCGCGGGCCAGATCAGAGTTCGACAGGCCGGGGCGCTGTGCCAGCAGCTCGAGGCACGCGTAGTGGGTGACGTTCATCCCGAGCGGTCGCAGAACGTCCTCCATCGCGGCCCGGAGGGCGCTGGCTGCCTCTTTGAGGCGATAGCCGACGGAAGTCGGCAGATCGATGGCGGGAAGGCGTTGACTCATGTCAGTATCCTGACATACAGTTGCATGTCAGATAACTGACACACGAGAGGACGATCCCATGCCCGTCACCGGCCCCGACTTCATTTCCCTGCAGGTTCGCGACCTCGCCGCATCCCAGGCGTTCTACGAGAGCTTCCTCGGCCTCGTGCGCTCACCGGCCGGACCCCCGCACGCCGTCGTGTTCACGACGACGCCGATCGCGTTCGCCGTGCGGGACATCGTCGATGACGCCGTCCGGGATGCCGCCACCCCGCCGGGGGCGGGCATCGCGCTCTGGCTGCACGCCACCGAGGTGCAGGACATCCACGACGCCCTGGCCGCCGCCGGCCACGAGATCGTCGCGGCGCCGATCGACGGCCCGTTCGGCCGCACCTTCACGTTCGTCGACCCCGACGGTTACCGCATCACGCTGCACGACCGCGCCTGACCGGCGAGGCCGCGGGGATGCCGCCGTCAGCGCAGTCCGAAGTGGTCGAGCTCGGCGTCGTCCAGCATCCGCGAGCGGATGAGGAATCGCATCCCCGTCGGACCCTCGACGCTGAAGCCGGCCCCGCGGCCCGGGACGACGTCGATCGTGAGGTGCGTGTACTTCCAGTACGCGAACTGCGCCTCGGACATGAACACCTCGATCGGATCGTCCAGTCCCACGTCGAGGTCGCCGAGCCTGATGTCCGACGGCCCCGTCAGGAACATGCCGACGGGGTAGCACATCGGTGCACTGCCGTCGCAGCATCCGCCGGACTGGTGGAACATGAGCTTCCCGTGCTGCGCCGTCAGCCGGCGCAGCAGTGCCGCCGCGGCATCCGTGACCGCGACGCGACTGACAGTGGTGGTCATCGCTCGACCTTTCCCTCCGGAGATGATCCGGCGCCCGAGACGCGCGTGCGTCCCGTGCGCCGGATCGTCTTCGGCGACGCGGCTCAGAAGAAGCCCATCGCTCCTTCGGCGTAGGACACCAGCAGGTTCTTGGTCTGCTGGTAGTGATCGAGCATCTTGAGGTGGTTCTCGCGACCGATGCCCGACTGCTTGTACCCGCCGAACGCGGCGTGCGCCGGGTACTGGTGGTAGGTGTTCGTCCAGACGCGACCCGCCTCGATGCTGCGCCCGGCGCGGTACATCGTGTCGGCCGAGCGGCTCCACACCCCCGCGCCGAGGCCGTAGAGGGTGTCGTTGGCGGTGTGGATGGCGTCGTCGAACCCGTCGAAGCTGGTCACCGAGACGACGGGGCCGAAGATCTCCTCCTGGAAGATGCGCATGCTGTTCTGGCCCTCGAACACCGTCGGCGCCACGTAGTAGCCTCCGCTGAGCTCACCGCCGAGGTCCACCCGCTCGCCGCCGGCGAGGAGCTTCGCGCCCTCCGCCTTGCCGATCTCGATGTAGCTGAGGATCTTCTCGAGCTGGTCGTTGGAGGCCTGCGCGCCGATCATGGTGGCCGGATCCAGCGGGTTTCCCTGGATGATCTTGCCGACGCGCTCCAGGCCGTCGCCGAGGAACTGGTCGTAGATCGAGCGCTGGATGAGCGCGCGCGACGGGCACGTGCACACCTCGCCCTGGTTGAGCGCGAAGAACGTGAAGCCCTCCAGCGCCTTGTCGTAGTAGGCGTCCTTCTGCCGCGCGACGTCCTCGAAGAAGATGTTCGCGCTCTTGCCGCCGAGCTCCAGGGTGACCGGGATGAGGTTCTGCGACGCGTACTGCATGATGAGCCGGCCCGTGGTGGTCTCGCCCGTGAAGGCGACCTTGCGGATGCGCTTGTGCTGCGCGAGCGGTGCGCCCGCCTCGATGCCGAAACCGTTGACGATGTTCACGACGCCCGCCGGCAGCAGGTCGCCGATGATGTCGAAGAGGAACAGGATGGATGCCGGGGTCTGCTCGGCCGGCTTGAGGACGACGCAGTTGCCGGCGGCGAGCGCGGGGGCGAGCTTCCACGTGGCCATCAGCAGCGGGAAGTTCCACGGGATGATCTGGCCCACCACACCCAGCGGCTCGTGGAAGTGGTACGCGACGGTGTCCTCGTCGATCTGGCTGAGCGTACCCTCCTGGGCGCGTAGGACGCCGGCGAAGTAGCGGAAGTGGTCGATCGCCAGCGGGATGTCGGCGGCCAGCGTCTCGCGCACCGGCTTGCCGTTCTCCCACGTCTCGGCGACGGCGATCTTCTCGAGGTTCGCCTCGATGCGGTCGGCGATCTTGTTGAGGATGTTCGCGCGGTCGGCGGGCGTCGTCTTCTTCCACGACTCGAACGCCTTCCACGCGACGTCGACGGCGCGGTCGATGTCTTCCGCGGTGCCGCGCCCGACCTCGGTGAACGGCTTGCCGGTGACCGGCGTGATGTTCTCGAAGTACTGGCCCTTGATCGGCTCGACGAACTCGCCGCCGATGTAGTGCCCGTACCGCGGACGGTACTCAGCGATCGCGCCGCGCTGGCCCGGAGCGGCGTAGACGCTCGAGACGCCCTCTTCGACGATGGTCATGATGTCTCCTTCGACAGTGCATGGTCCGCGGCATCCCTCGCCGCGTTCGGATGCGCTGACGCTACGCACCGCAACGTTGCATCGCGTTGCGCCGCGGCCTGCGCCGCCGCATCCGTCGCGGCCTGCGCCGCGGCATCCGTCGCGAGACGCACCTTGCGCATCGAGAAACCGCTGCGCGGGGTGTTTCTCGCTGTGCGAGTGGTTTCTCGCGGCGGCGGGGGCGGCGGGCGGCGGCGGGCGGGGCGGATGCCGGGGGTCAGTCGTGGGCGAGGGCGGCGAGCCAGCGGCGGGAGGCGTCGCGCAGGGCGTCGGCGTCGCCCGCGGGCAGGAGCGCGACCAGACGGTGCTCGTTGGCGAGGTGCGCCGTGAACGCGCGGTCGATGAGATCGACGCCCTCGGGGGTGAGGCGCACGAGGCGCCGACGGCGGTCGTCGTCGGCATCCGTGCGGACGACGAGGCCGCGGTCGATCAGGCGGTCGACGCGCTTGGTGAGCCCGCCGGTGGTGACCATCGTGTGGTCGGCCAGTTCGCCCGCCGGCAGCTCGTACGGCGCACCGGCGCGGCGAAGGGATGCCAGGAGGTCGAACTCCGCCTCGCTCAGTCCGAACTGCGCGTAGACGGCGGTCAGCTCCGCCGTCAGCGCCGCGGCCAGACGATGGAGGCGGCCGATCACACCCTGCGGCGACGGATCGAGATCGGGGCGTTCGCGGCGCCACTGCTCCTGGACGAGGTCGACGTGATCCTGCACGCCGTCGACTTTACCTTCCGCGGAAGCTATATTCTCTTCCATGGAAGATAAAAGGATGCGATGGGTTCTCGTGACGGCGATCGCCCCCGTCGCCTGGGGGAGCACCTACTTCGTGACGCGTCATCTGCTGCCGCCCGACGCGGCGCTGTGGGGCGCCGTGATCCGGTGCCTGCCGGCCGGGGTGCTGGTGCTCCTGGTCACCCGGCGACTGCCGCGCGGGGCGTGGTGGTGGCGGTCGGTCGTGCTCGGCGCGCTCACGGTCGGCGGGCTGAACGTCCTCGTCTACGTCGCCGCGCAGCGCCTGGCGACGAGCCTCGCGGCCACGATCATGTCGACCTCGGCCGCCGCGCTGATCGTGCTGAGTTGGATCGTCCTCGGCCAGCGCCCCGCCCTGCGCGCCGCCGCCGGAGCGGTGCTCGGCATCCTCGGCGTCGTCGTCATGCTGCAGCCGGGCGGCGGCGAGGCCGACGGCTGGGGCATCGCGGCATCCGTGCTGGCCATGCTCTCCTCGTCGCTGGGATTCGTCCTCACGCGCCGCTGGGGTGCCGACATCCCGCCGCTGACGATGACGGCGTGGCAACTCATCGCCGGCTCCCTCGTCGTCGCGCCCCTCGCGATCGCGGTCGAGGGCGCACCGCCCGCCCTGGACGGGCCGGCGCTGCTCGGGTTCGCGTACGTCATCCTCGTGGCCACGGCGATCGCCTACGCGGCGTGGTTCACGGGCCTCGCCCGTCTTCCCGGTGCGGTCGTCGGGGTGATCGGACTGCTCAACCCCGTCACCGGCGTGCTGCTCGGCGTGTGGCTCGCGCACGAACCCTTCGGACCCGCGCAGATGGTCGGCCTCGCGCTCGTCGTGGTGGGGGTGCTCGCCGGCACGCTGACGCGACCACGAACGGCCGGGATCGAGCCCGCGGAACCCGCGGGACCCGCCGGACCCGCCTCACCCGGCCCCGCCTCACCCGCCGCCGCGGAGCTCAGAGCCGGGAATCCACCGCGCGGGTGAGAGCGACGAAACGGCCGTGGTCGCGCAGGTCGTCCAGCAGCACGGCGCGACCGTCCGGTCCCGCGAGCGGGATCTGCCAGTTGGGGTACTCGCGGTCGGTCCCGGGCTGGTTCTGCGCCCGGCGCTCGCCGACGGCATCCACCAGCGCCACCCCGAGCAGCTGCGAAGGGGATGCCGTGATCAGCGCGTTCAGGGCCTCGATCACCTCCGCCTCCGACGGGTCGGCGCCCAGCAGCCCGCGGTCGCGCAGCAGCGCCAGCATGGTCGCCCGCTCGGCATCCGCGTCGGCCAGCTCGTCCTCGACCGGACGCGTCAGCAGACCGAGCCGCGCGCGGAGGGCGACGTGCTCGTCGGCCAGATACCCCGCGGTCGGGGGCAGGTCGTGCGTGTTCACGGTGGCCAGCAGCGAGCGGCGGTACTGCTCCGGCGGACGGAAGCCGTCGCCCTCGCGCTCGAACCACAGCACCGAGGTGCCCAGCACGCCGCGCGCCGCCAGGTACTCGCGCACCCACGGCTCGACGTTGCCGAGATCCTCGCCGATGAGCACCGCTCCGGCGCGGTGGGCCTCGAGCAGCAGCACGCCGATCATCGCCTCGTGGTCGTAGCGGACGTACGTGCCGGCGGCGGGACTCAGCCCTTCGGGGATCCACCACAGGCGGAACAGCCCGATCACGTGGTCGATGCGCAGGGCGCCGGCGTGGCGCAGCAGCGTGCGGATCATGTCGCGCAGCGGGGCGTACCCGGCCTCGGCGAGCGCGCGCGGCAGCCACGGCGGCTGGTTCCAGGTCTGGCCCTGCTGGTTGTACATGTCCGGCGGCGCGCCGACCGCCATGCCGGTGGCGTACATCTCCCGCAGCGACCACGCATCCGACCCCTGGGGGTGCACGCCGACGGCGAGGTCGTGCATGACACCGATCGCCATGCCCGCCGCCGTCGCCGCGGCCTGCGCGTCGGCGACCTGCTGGTCGGCGATCCACTGCAGCCACACGTGGAACGCGACGCGGTCGGCCAGGCGCGTGCGCAGCTCGGCGACCAGCGGGGAGCGGATGTCGTCGACCTCGACGGGCCGCTCGCGACCGAGGTAGTGCTCCTCGAGCGCGCACCACAGGGCGAAGTCCTGCAGCGGCTGCCCCTCGCGCGCGGCGAACGCATCGAGCTCGGCGCGGCGCGACGGCGTCAGCGGCACCGCGAAGATCGCGTCGAGGCCGAGCCGTTTGGCTGCCCAGACCGCGTCGCGATCGATGCGGTCCGCGTCGTCGTCCATCGCCGCGACGGGACCGCGGGCGGCCTCGACGACGGCGCGCTCGGTGGGCGTCAGGTAAGCGACCTCCCGGATGTCCTCGGGGCGCACGTACAGCGGCGCCAGGAAGCGGCGGGTCGCGGGGCGGTACGGCGACGGTTCGATCGGACTGGTCACCTCGGCCGCGTGCACGGGGTTGATCAGCAGGAAGTCGGCGCCGCGCTCGCCCGCGATCGCGGCGAGATCGGCGAGGTCGGCGAAGTCGCCGAGGCCCCACGATGCCCGTGAGCGGACGGAGTACAGCTGCGCCATGAGGCCCCAGCCGCGTGTACGCCCGGGACGGGCGGGCGGGTCGCCGAGGCGATCGGGCGTGATCACGAACGGGGCGGATGCCGTGCGGTCGGCGTCGGCGCCGCCGAACGGGCGCTGCTCCGCGCGCACGGTGTGCCACCCCAGCGGCAGGTCGTCGGGCACCGGAATCTCGACCCGCCACCGCAGGATGCCGTCCACCAGACGCGCGGCCGGCCGCTGCTCGGGGATCGTGAGCACGCGCACCGCCCCGTCCTCGAAAGCCACCGTCACGGTCACGTCGTGCCCGTCGAAGACGTGCAGCCACAGCACGCCGACCCCGGCGCGCGTCACGAACGAGGCGGGCAGCAGCTCGCGCCACACCCGCTCCTCCTCGGCGATGAGGGATGCCGTGACCGCGGCATCCGACGAGGCGTCGACGCGCATGGCCGCGAGCACCGCGCGGAGGGTGGATGCCGGGACCTGCACCCGGTCGCCGAAGAACGACCAGTACTCGGTCGCGATGCCGTGCACGGCGGCGAGCCGCACGAGGTCGGGGGTGGGCGCGTCGTCGGTCATGTCGATCCTCCCTCGGCGCCGGTGACGGCGTCTGCGCCCATCCTGGCATCCTCGCCGGGGGAGCATGCACAGCTCCGCCTCCGTGGGCCGTTGTGGGTGTGAGGACCGCGGAAACAGCAGCTCCGGCGGAGTTGTGCACGCCGGGGCGGGGCTCACGCCTCGAGCTTCTCGATCCGTGCGACGAGCCCGGCGCGGCGGGGAGAGCGGGCCGGCAGCATCTCGAGGGCCAGACGCAGGACCTCGACGTCCTCGGCGCCGTCGTCGGTGTCGGCGTACGCGAGCAGGACATCCACGGACGCCTCCGTCATCAGGGCGTCGCGCAGCGCCAGCCGCACCGAGTCGCGGAACTCCTCCACCCCGGGCGCGACCGAGTCGGGAAGCACCCGCCCGCGATAGGCGGCGAGCGCCACCCGGTGGGCGCCCCGGCCGAGCAGCGCGACGACCTGATGCGCATCGGTGTGCAGCTCCGCGGTGAGGCGGTAGGGCCGGGATGCCGGGACCAGCTGCGGCGCAACCCGCTCCAGCACCTTGCGCAGCCGGACGAGTTCCGGCCTCAGCGTCCCCTCCGCGGCATCCTCGCCGTAGACGAGCTGCCCGAGGCGCTCGGCCGACAACCCCTCGCGGTGCACCGCGAGCATGAGGAGGATCTCGGCGTGCCGCGCCGACAGCTCGGTCACCGTCGCACTGTCGGGGCCGGCGACATCGAGGAGCGCCTTGTCCCGCCCGAGGACGCGGAGCATCGTCGTCGCCGCCCGCGGAGCCGGTGCCGCGCGGCGGATGCGGCTCGGTGCGGGAGCCTGAGCCCGCGCTCTCAGCCGCCCGACGAGGAGTTCGGCTTCCACCGCGCGGGCGGTCGCGTCGACGAGGAGCTGCGCCTGCGGCGTGGCGGCATCGCTGTCGCCGGTGACGTCGATCACCCCGAGCACGCGGCGCGTCTCGGGGTCGTAGACGGGCGCGGCCGTGCAGGACCACGGCTGGACGAGCCGGTTGTAGTGCTCGGCTCCGTGGATCTGCACCGATCGCCCGAGCGCGAGCGCCGTGCCGGGTGCGGAGGTGCCGACCGCCTCCTCCGACCAGTTCGCGCCGGCCACGAAGCCCATGTCGCCGGTGAGCGACCGCACACGCCGGTCTCCCTCGACCCACAGGAGTCGTCCCACGGCGTCGCCCACGGCGACGACGACGCCCGAGTCGCTGTCCTCGCCGCCGGGCAGCAGCAGGGAGCGGATCATGTCCATAGCGGCGGCGAGCGGGTGCGCCCGCCGGTAGGCCTCGAGCTCGTCGTCACCCAGATCGAGCGGGGGCAGCCCTTCGGCCCCCACCAGGTGCGCCAGCGACCGGCGCCAGGAATCCTGCACCAGCGGGCGGATCTGACCCAGCCGCGGATCGCCGACGTTGCCACCCACGAGCTCCTCGTGCGCGCGCTCGATGAGCAGACGCGACGTCTCGGGCGAGACCTCGCGGCGCGATGACCACGGCGAGGGCACGGCGACTCCGTTCACCAATGAGGAGGTGTCGTCAGTCTAAGTCGCGAACCGCCAAGATTCGGCCGAGCCGCCAAGATTCGGCCGGCCCGCCGGATAGCGGCTCGGCCGGGCAGTGGCGGCTCGGCGATCGCGGCGCGGCGCGGGGGCGGGCGCGGGGCGGGTCAGCGGGCGGACCACCAGGCGCGCAGGCGCTGCTCGGCGGCATCCGCGCCGATCGGACCCTCGTCCAGGCGCACCTCCAGCAGGAAGCGGTACGCCTCCCCGACCTCGCGTCCGGGCGGGATGCCGAGGATCTCCTGGATCCGGTTGCCGT
The DNA here is from genome assembly GCF_021401375.1 of Microbacterium sp. NFH-22A-Y. NCBI lineage: Bacteria > Bacillati > Actinomycetota > Actinomycetes > Micrococcales > Microbacteriaceae > Microbacterium > Microbacterium sp. NFH-22A-Y. The sequence goes on from NZ_JACBGF010000002.1 coordinate 133,937, forward strand.
CGAGCTCGGGGCGGATGGCGGCGAGCTCCTCCTGCGAGGCGAGCTCGTCGATGCGCCACTCGATGTCGTCGTACGCGCGGCGCAGGCGCGTCGCCTTCTTCGCGTTGCGCGTGGTGACGTCGGCACGGGTGAGGATGTGGAGCCGCTCGAGCTGATCACCGGCATCCCGCACGTAGCGCCGCACCGCGGAGTCGGTCCACGCGCCCTCGGCGTAGCCGAAGAAGCGCAGGTGCTGCTCGATGAGCTGCGTGACCGCGGCGATGGTGTCGCCGTCGAAGCGCAGCGCCTGCAGGCGCTTGCGGGCCAGACGCGCACCCTTGACGTCGTGGTGGTGGAAGCTCACGCCGCCGCCCGGCTCGAGCTTGCGCGTCGCGGGCTTACCGATGTCGTGCAGCAGTGCGGCCAGGCGCAGCGTCGTGTCGGGCGCCGCCCCCGGATGCCGGGCGTGCTCCAGCTCGATGGCCTGGCGCAGCACCGTGAGCGAGTGCTCGTAGACGTCCTTGTGGTGGTGGTGCTCGTCGACCTCGAGCCGCAGCGCCGGCACCTCGGGCAGAATCTCGCCCATGAGCCCGGTCTCGACGAGGATCCGGATGCCGCGCACCGGGTCGTCCGTCGCGAGCAGCTTCACCAGCTCGGCCTGCACCCGCTCGGGGCTGACGATCTCGATCGTCGCCCGCAGGCGCTCCATCGCGTCCAGCGTCGCCGGGGCGACGTCGAACTCGAGCTGGCTGGCGAAGCGGGCGGCCCGCAGCATGCGCAGCGGGTCGTCGCCGAAGCTGACGTCGGGGTCGCCCGGCGTGCGCAGCACGCCTGCGAGCAGGTCCTCGACACCCCCGGTCGGGTCGACGAGCGCCGGCACGGGCAGGCGCAGCGCCATGGCGCCCACGGTGAAGTCGCGGCGGGCGAGGTCGTCCTCCAGGCGGTCTCCGAAGGCGACCGTGGGCTTGCGCGTGACCCCGTCGTAGCTGTCGGCGCGGTACGTCGTGATCTCGACCTGCTCGGACGTCCCGCTCGGGCCGGTGATCTTCGCACCGATGGTGCCGAACGCGCGCCCGATGTCCCACGTCGCGGTCGCCAGCGGCTTCACGATGCGGAGGATGTCGTCGGGGCGCGCGTTCGTCGTGAGATCGAGGTCGTGGGTGGGGCGGCCGAGCAGCGCGTCGCGCACCGGACCGCCGACGATCGCCAGCTCGAACCCCGCCTGGGCGAACGCCGCACCGAGGGAGGCCATGATCGGAGAAGTCGCGAGCGACCCCAGCCGGTCGAGGCCTTCGGCCATGTTGAGCATGGTCTCCAGACTACCGGCGCGCCTTCCGTCGCCCCCGCCCGCGACCGTCGTGCGACCCCTCACGCCAGCCGCAGCATCCCGGTGAAGACGAGCTCGCGCACGCGCGGCAGCAGGTCGGCGCGGAGGGCGCCGGCATCCACCTCGAGCAGCTCGGCGATCGCGTCGGAGAGCTGTCCGACGGTGAGCTCGCCGTCGGAGGCCCCGACGAGGGCGGCGAGGGCGGGGTCTACCTCGACGGTGCGGGCGAGCCCGCCGCCCTGGCGCAGCTCGATCACGCTCGGGGCCTCGGCGCCCGGCAGATGATGACGGGCCTCGGTGACGTCGCCGGCCACCACGGTGTGCGCACGGGCCAGGGCGTCGTCGTCGAGCAGTTCCAGTGCGTCGAAGGCCTGCAGCGCAGCGGACAGGTGCCGGCCGAGCCCTCCCGAGGTCTCCGGCAGGGCGTGGGTGATGCGTTCGTAGCGCGCCAGCGCGGCGACCCCGGATGCCGGTCGTCGCAGCAGGATGTAGCCGAACCCGATCGCCTCCACGCCGCGCGCGGCGAAGTCGTCCAGCCACGCATCGACGAGGGCCGCGTAGCCGGGGGTGCCGGGGGCGGTGCCGCCGTCGCGGACCCACAGTTCCGCGTACGCGAGGGGGTCGAGTCGCTCCCGCTCGATCACCCAGGCCTCGAGGGGCACGGGCGAGGCGGCCACCCAGGCGCGGACGCGCTCGAGGCCGTCGCCGCCGTCGCGATACTCCCAGTTGCCCAGCAGCTGCGCCGTCCCCTGCGGAGCGAGCACCTCGCCCACCCCTCGGACGAACGCCGCGACGAGGTCGTCCCCCGCGAACCCCGCGTCGCGGTACTCGTACTCGGGAACGCCGGCGACGCGCGGGGTGATGACGAACGGCGGGTTCGACACGACGCGGTCGAACCGTTCGCCCGCGACGGGGTCGAAGAGGCTGCCGTGTCGGGTCTCGATCCCCCCGACGCCGTTCAGGAGCGCGTTGAGCGTCGTGAACGCCAGTGCCCGGGGCGACACGTCCGTCGCGACGAGGACGGCATCACTGTCGGCATCGGCATCGGCATCCGCGGAGGCATCCGCGGACGCCGCCAGGGCGCGGTGCGCCCGCAGCGCCTGGATGCCGCAGCCCGTGCCGACGTCGAGCACCCGTCGCGCGGGCGTCGCGAGCTGCAAGCCGGCGAGGGTGAGGGAGGCGCCGCCGACACCCAGCACGTGGCCGGTCGGCAGTGGTCCGCCCAGCGCCGCCTCGTCGAGATCGCTCGCGATCCACCAGTGCCCGGCGCCGTCCGCGTCGGCGAAGCCCTGCGGTCGCACGAGCGCGAGCGGTGTCACCTCGGCATCGTCGATGCGGGCCAGACCGAGCGTCGCGAGTCCGCCGGCGCCGAGGTGGGGCAGCGCGCGGTCGACGGCGTCCCGCGCCGTGCGGACGCCGAGGAACAGCAGCCGCGCCAACGTCGCCGATGCGTCGTCCCGTGTTCCCAGGGCGGCGAGCGCGGGTCCGTGCAGGCCGTGCCCGACGGCGTCGTCGGCGAGAGGGCCCCACCCGGTCCGCACGGCGTCTGCGGTGTAGCCGGCGGCCGCCAGATCGCGGCGGAGGTCGGCCACGAGGGCGGGATCGGGGTTCAGGGGATGGTCCACAGCATCCCATCCTCACGCACGCGGGGACGTGCCGGCGGTGCGGGACCGACGGGACCGACGGATGCCGCCGCGCGCGGATACCGGCGCCCGCGGCCCGTCACGGGTCGCGCACAGGGCGGGGACCCTAGAATCTGACCTGATCGTGCGGTCAGGGATCGCACAGGAGCCGATTCCCGACATGACCTTTCCTCTTTCCCGTCCCGCGCGCCGGACTCCCGACGGAGTCGGGACGAGGCGCCGTCGCCGCGCGCGCTGGCGGAGCGCCGTCGCCGTCGCGATGGCCCTCGTCGTGGCAGCGCCCGTCGCCGGCACCGCGGTCGCCGCGACCGAGGCGCCCGCCGAGAGCGGGAGGCTCACCGTCGCGGTGTCGCCGTCGGGCAACGGGGTCATCGGCGCGTCGGTGTTCTCCGTCACGTTCTCGGTGACCAACACCGGCGATACGCCCGCTGCCGGCGGCACGGTCAGCGTGGCGCTCACCCGGTCGCCCTTGACCACCGCCGCCGAGGTGACGGCGTGGCTGGACTCCGACGCGCGCGCCGACACCGAGGTCGCGACGGCGGCCGTGACAGCCGTCGCCGCGCGCGGGACGGCGACCTCGACGACCGCGATCGACCTGGCCGCCACCGGCGGCGACCTCGCCCCCGGCGTCTACCCCGTGAGCGCGGCGTTCCCCGCCGCCCAGGGCGATCTCGTCGCACACACGGCGATCGTCGTCCCGGATGCCGCCTCCTCCGGCGGAGGCGTCGCCGTCGTCGTGCCGCTGACGGCGCCCCCCACCACCACGGGGCTGCTCACGTCGGACGACCTCGCCACGCTGACCGCCGCCGACGGCGGACTCCGCATCCAGCTCGACGCGGTGACCGGCACCACCGCGATCCTCGCCGTGGATCCCGCGATCGTCGCGGCGATCCGTGTGCTGGGTACGGCGGCGCCCGCATCGGCTCAGCAGTGGCTGTCCGACCTGCTCGCGCTGCCCAACTCGCGTTTCGCGCTCCAGTTCGGCGATGCCGATCTCGCCACGCAGTTCGCCGCGGGGCAGGTCGAGCCGCTCTCCGTCTCGAGCCTCGACCCCTACATGTCCGCGCGGAACTTCACGACGACCGCGACGCCGCTCCCGGCATCCTCGGACTCGCCGAGTGCATCGCCGACGCCCACGCCGGCGTCCGGACGCACGCTGCCGAGCCTCTCCGAGCTCCTCGACATCGGCGGAGCCCGGACGGGCGTGTTCTGGCCCGCGACCGGGTCGGCGACAGCGGGCCTCGTGTCCGCCCTCGCGACCGGCACCTCCACCGGCACCTCCAGCGGCACCGACGAGAGCGAGACGCCGCTCACCCTCGTGTCATCGAACACCCTCACGGGCGCGGTGGGGGCGCGAGCGGATGCCGAGGGGGCCGCGATCCTCTCCTACGACGCGGACGTCTCGGCGGCGCTGCGGACGGCGTCGCTCGCCTCGGACGGCGTCCACCAGGGCGCGGGGCTCGCCGCGGCATCCGCCTATGCGAGCCTCGCCGTTCAGGGCGCGTCCGCCTCGGCGCCCCTACTGGTCGTGATCGACCGGGCCAGCGGCCGCTCGTCCACCGGCCTGCGGGCGGCGATCACCGCGGCGACCTCGCTCGCCGGTCGCACCGCGATCGATCTGTCGGCGGTGGCCGCTGCGCCCGCGACGGCCGTCACGGTCACCGGTGGCACCGCACCCGACTCCGCACGCGTCGACGCCCTCCACGGCCTGCTCGACGACGAGACCGCCCTTTCGGCGTTCGCGACCGTGCTCAGCGACCCCGCTCTCCTGACGGCCCCCGAACGCGCCAAGATCCTGCAGCTGCTCGCCAACGTCTGGCTCGCGGTGCCCGATCAGTTCGCCACGGCGGTCAGCGATCACCGCGACGCGACGGCGAAGACGATGGGGGCCGTCGCCATCGTTCCGCCCAGCGACATCACCCTGCTCGCCTCGTCGGCGCCGCTCACCTTCTCGGTGCGCAACGATCTGCCCTGGCCGGTCACCCTCACCCTGTCGGTGAACCCCAACGACCCGCGCCTGATCGTCCAGAAGACCGCGGAGGTCTCGGCCGGCTCCGCGCAGAGCACGCGAGTGCAGGTGCCCGTGCAGGCACGCGTCGGCAGCGGCGAGTCCACCCTCGACCTGCAGCTGCGCAGCACCGCGGGCGTGCCGATCGGATCGGAGGTCCGCGTCGCGGTGACCGTGCGCGCCGAGTGGGAGTCGGTGGGCATCGTGCTCATGGTGGTGCTGATCGGAGCGATGCTCGTGCTGGGTCTGATCCGCACCGTACGCAAGCTGCGTCGGCGCGGCGCGGCCGCGCCCGCCGAGGACGAGCACGGCGAAGCGCCGCAGAAGGAAGCCCCGCAGAAAGAGGATGTCGATGGCTAGTCTCGGTCGCGCGAGCGCCATCATCGGAGCCGGCACGCTCTTCTCGCGGGTCACCGGCCTGGTGCGCTCGGTCGTCCTCGTCGCCGTCATCGGTTCGTTCGGCAGCAAGGCCGCCGACGCCTTCAGCGTCGCGGCCATGCTGCCCACCAACGTGTACGAGCTGCTCGCCGCCGGCGTGATCACCGGCATCCTCGTGCCACAGATCGTCAAGGCGGCCGCGCACACCGACGGCGGTTCGCGGTACGTGTCGAAGCTCCTCACGCTCGGCGCGGTCGTCCTCGTCGCCGCGACAGCGCTGATGATGGCGCTCGCGCCGGTGCTGATCTGGCTCTACGCGGCCAGCTGGGGGCCGGAGCAGAAGGCCCTGGCCACCGCCTTCGCCTACTGGCTGCTGCCCCAGCTGCTGTTCTACGGCCTGTTCGCCCTGCTGGGCGAGGTGCTCAACGCGCGCAAGGTCTTCGGCCCGTACAGCTGGGCACCGACGGTCAACAACATCGTCTCGATCGCGGGATTCGGGGTGTTCCTGGTCGTCTTCGGCGGCCCGTTCACCGCGATCGGCGACTGGGATGCCGGGATGATCGCCCTCCTCGGCGGCACCGCCACCCTCGGCATCGCGATGCAGACGGTCGTGCTGCTCTTCTTCTGGAAGCGCACCCGCCTGCACATCCGTCCCGACTTCGGCTGGCGTGGCATCGGCCTGCGTCACGTCGGCACCCTGGCCTGGTGGACGTTCCTCGCCGTCGTGGTCGGTCAGCTCGCCGGTATCGTGCAGTCGCTGGTCGTCACCCAGGCCTCCGGCGAGGCGAGCGTCACCGTGATGGTGTACGCGTGGCTGATCTTCATGCTTCCCCACTCGATCGTCGCCATGTCGATCTCGACGACGTACTTCACACGCCTCGCCGAGGAGATCACCGCGGGCCGCCTCGACCGGGTCGCGCCGAACCTCGACGAGTCGATCCGCGCGATCGCGCTGTTCGGTTTCGGTTTCACGGCGGCCATCGCCGCGGCATCCGTCGCCGTCTCGCGGGTGTTCACCACCAGCACCGACGGCGCGGTCGCGATGGCCTGGGTGCTCTGCGGGTACCTGATCGCCCTCGTCCCCTTCGGCGTGCTTGTGATCATCCGCCGGGCGTTCTTCGCCTTCCAGGACACGCGGACGCCGTTCGTCTTCTCCCTCGTCCAGGCGTCGCTGGCCGCCCTCGGCGCCGTCATCGCCGTAGCCGCCGTCGGCATGGGTCTGCTGCCGCTCGGGTTCCTCGCCGCCGCCGTCGCCCTCACCCAGTCGCTCTCCACCTACGTCCAGCTGCCCGTCGCCCTGCGTCTGCTGCGTCGCCACACCGACACGGCGCCGCTGCGCGCCACCTGGCGGTCGCTCGGGCGGTTCACGGTCGCCGCCGTCCCCGCCTTCGCCGCCGGATGGCTGTTCTTCCTGTTCCTGGGCGGCGCCGACGGATGGCCCGCGTCGGACCGTCTCCTCGGTGCGGTGGCCGGAGCACTCGTCGGCGGCGTCGCCCTGCTGGTGTACGTCGCCGCCCTCGCGCTGCTGCGGGCTCCCGAGCTCGCCATCGGCGGGCGGATGCTGCGGCGCCTCATCGGGCGCTGACGAGCGCGCCGCGCGGTGCACCGTCTGCTCGGAATGCCCCGCGGTTAGCATTGGTTGCACGCACTGGAGCCCGTCAGGGGCTCGTGCGGAAAGGGAAGAGCACGTGCGACAGGTCATCATCATCGGTTCCGGTCCGGCCGGATTCACCGCCGCTATCTACGCGGCGCGGGCGAACCTCTCGCCGCTGCTCATCGCGAGCTCGGTCGAGGCGGGCGGCGAGCTGATGAACACCACCGAGGTGGAGAACTTCCCCGGTTTCCCCGAGGGCATCATGGGACCGGACCTCATGGCGAAGATGCAGGAGCAGGCCGAGAAGTTCGGCACCGAGGTCGTCTACGACGACGTCGTGAAGCTCGAGCTGACCGGCGACGTGAAGAAGGTCGTCCTCGGCAGCGGCACGGAGCACGAGGCCGAGAGCATTGTCTTCGCCACCGGCTCGGCACCGCGCAAGATGGGCATCGAGGGCGAGTCGCGCCTGTCCGGACACGGCGTCTCCTACTGCGCGACGTGCGACGGGTTCTTCTTCCGCGAGCAGGCCATCGCCGTCGTCGGTGGCGGCGACTCCGCGATGGAGGAGGCCACGTTCCTCACCAAGTTCGCGTCGAAGGTGTACATCATCCACCGCCGCGACCAGCTGCGCGCCTCCAAGATCATGCAGGAGCGCGCCTTCGCGAACGAGAAGATCGAGTTCGTGTGGAACAGCGAGGTCGTCGACGTGCTCGGCGGTGACGCCGTGACGGGTCTGCTGCTGCGCGACACCGTCGATGGTTCGACGCGAGAACTGCCTGTGACCGGGGTTTTCGTCGCGATCGGCAACGACCCGCGTACGCACCTCGTGCACGACTCGCTGAAGCTCACCGAGCACGGCACCGTGTGGGTCGACGGCCGCTCGTCGCGCACGTCGGTTCCCGGCGTCTTCGCGGCCGGTGACGTCGTCGACCCCATCTACCGCCAGGCGGTGACGGCGGCCGGCAGCGGCACGACGGCCGCCCTCGACGTGGAGCACTACCTCGCCGCGCGCGGCGACGCCGGTGCGCCCGAGGTGGATGCCGCCGAGATCGACGGGCTCGAGCCCGTCGCCTGAGCCCCGCACGGGTCGGGGAACATCTCCGGCATCCGTCGCGTTTGATACCCCAGAGCCGCACGATGGCGGCTCGCAACGAAGGAGACAGACATGACCGCCAAGGCCACGAGCGAGAGCACCTGGCAGCAGGACGTCATCGACGCCGAGGGACCCGTGCTGGTCGACTTCTGGGCCGCGTGGTGTGGTCCGTGCCGCATGGTCGGACCCATCCTCGACGAGATCCAGTCGGAGAACGGCGACAAGATCACGGTGCTCAAGCTCAACGTCGATGAGAACCCCAACCTCGCGATGGAGTATCAGATCACCTCGATCCCCGCGATGAAGGTGTTCAACAAGGGCGCGGTCGAGAAGACGATCATCGGCGCCAAGCCGAAGTTCGCGCTCGAGCAGGACCTCGCCGCCTACCTCGGCTGACGACCCTCGCGCGTGACGCCGCCACGTGCGGCCCACCGCAGATGCACGGCAGACTCACCGCACCGGCGTTGATCAGGACGCCTCGGCTCGCACCGAGGCGTCCCAGCGCCGGTGCGGTTCGCTTCCCAGCAGACGCCACACGGCACGCGTGAGCGGCGGGTAGTCGAACGCGATCTGGCGAAGCACGCGATAGTTCCTCGCCGCCGTGGGCTTGTTGCCGCCGTCCGACGCGATGTTCTCCGCGCGCAGCGTGAGGACCACCAGCTCGTCGACGGAGGGCAAATCCTCCATGAAGTCCCAGGGATCTTCACCGTCGCGGATGCGCTCCTCGATCAGCACCGACAGTTCGTCGGATGCCTCCGCGCGCAGCAGCTCCAGACTGGCGCGCCGGGGAAGGTGAGGACGATCGGTCACCCTGCCAGCCTACGCGCCGGCTCCGACGCCGTACTCGGTCTCCCCCAGTTCCCCCAGGATGCGGTTGAGATCCTGGATCGTGGCGAAATCAATGTTGATCTGGCCTTTTCTCGCACTCAAAGTGATCTTCACCTTGGTGTTGAGGCGGTCACCGAGTCGCTCGGCGACGTCATCGAGGTGGGCCCGACGGGCGCCGGCCTTGGGTGCCGGACGCCGTGCGCCCAGCTCCGCCGCTCCCTTCGCCGCAGCCTCCGCGGCGCGTACCGAGAGGTCTTCGTTGACGATCTTGTCGGCGAGCCTCTGCATCGCATCGGAGTCGTCCAGCGAGAGGATCGCGCGTGCGTGCCCGGCACTGATGACACCGGCCGCGACGCGCTGCTGCACCGGCATCGGGAGCTTGAGCAGGCGGATCGTGTTGCTGATCTGGGGCCGCGACCGGCCGATGCGCGACGCGAGCTGCTCCTGAGTGATGCCGAAGTCCTCGAGGAGCTGCAGATACGCCGACGCCTCCTCGAGTGGGTTCAGCTGCGACCGGTGGAGGTTCTCGAGAAGCGCGTCACGCAGGAGATCCTCGTCCGCCGTGTCGCGGACGATCGCCGGAATGGAGGTGAGACCCGCCTCGCGCGAGGCACGGGTGCGGCGCTCACCCATGATGAGCTCGTAGGCGCCGTCCTCGTTCAGGCGCACGACCACCGGCTGCAGCACCCCGAACTCCCGAACGCTGTGCACGAGCTCGGCCAGGTCGTCGGCGTCGAAGTTGGTCCGCGGCTGGCGGGGGTTGGGGACGATGTCGTTCGGATCGAGGGAGATCAGGCGCGCACCGGGCACCGCGACGAGTTCGCCGGGGGTGTCATCGGGCGCGGATGCCGCGGCATCCGCCTGTCCCCCGGTATCCGTTGCATCGGCGGCATCCGGCGTCGGCACGGTCGCGAGGGGCGCACCAGGGAAGAAGACGTCGACGGGCCGCGCCTCCGCGCTGTCGGCGGTGGGGATGAGGGCGCCGATTCCGCGGCCCAGACCGGTGCGTTTGGCCATCAGGAGTTCTCCTCGTTCGTGGTGGTGCGCTGTCCGCGTTGGACGAGTTCGACCGCTGCCTCCCGGTAGGAGACGGCCCCGGCCGACTGGCCGTCGTACGCGATGACGGTCTGGCCGAAGCTCGGCGCCTCGGACACGCGGACCGATCGCGGGATGACCGTGTGGAGCACCTCGCGAGCGAAGTGCTGGCGAACCTCGTCGGCCACCTGCTGCGCCAACCGAGTGCGTCCGTCGTACATCGTGAGCAGGATCGTCGAGAGGTGCAGCCGCGGGTTGAGGTGCTTCTGGATCATCCGGACGCTCCCCAGCAGCTGACTGAGGCCTTCCAGGGCGTAATACTCGCACTGGATCGGGATCAGGAGCTCCCCGGCAGCCGTGAACGCGTTGATGGTGAGCAGTCCCAGCGAGGGCGGACAGTCGATGAGGATGAAGTCGAGGCGCTCGTCGGCCTGTGCCAGATAGTCCTCGATGGCCGTCCGAAGGCGATGCTCGCGGGCCACCTGCGACACCAGCTCGATCTCGGCGCCGGCGAGGTGGATGGTGCTGGGAGCGCACAGGAGGTTCGGCGACTCGGGGCTCGTCTGAATGATCTCGGCGAGGGGGAACTCGTCGATCAGCACGTCGTAGACGCTGGGGATGTCGGCCGAGTGCGGCACCCCCAAGGCCGTGGATGCGTTGCCCTGCGGGTCGAGATCGATCACCAGGACGCGAGCACCGAGAGAAGCGAGGGCCGCGGCGATGTTGACGGTGGTCGTGGTCTTGCCGACCCCACCCTTCTGGTTCGACACGGTGAGGATGCGTGTCTCGCCGTGGAAGTCGACCGTGACGGCATCCAGCGCTCGGCGGCGGGATGTGAGATCCGCAAGCTCCCGCGCGATGGGGCTGTCGTCGATGGAGAAGGGTGCGGGTGCGGTCGCGTTCTCCGGTTCCGGCACCATCAACTCCTGTCTTTTCGGGACTCCTCTACTGTAGTCGAGGGGTCCCACACCCCGGTCATCGAGAGCCACCGCTACTGGTGTTTCACGTGAAACCCGTTGCGGGGCGAGTGGGCGTGTTGGTTCACTCCCGGTCGTTGAGCGAGGCGCACAGCGCCGAGTCGAAACGCCCCCACGTCCCGTTTCACGTGAAACATGTGCCTGCGTCCTTCCCGCGTTTCGACTCGCTGCGCTCGCTCAACGGCCGGGACTCGCGCTATCCAACTCCCGGTCGTTGAGCGAGGCGCGCACAGCGCCGAGTCGAAACGCCCCCACTCCCCGTTTCACGTGAAACACCTACCAGCGTCCTCGCCACGTTTCGACTCGCTTCGCTCGCTCAACGGCCGGGGGGTTGCGCTACCCGTCCCGGTCGTTGAGCGAGGCGCGCAGCCCCGAGTCGAAACGCCCCCACTCCCCGTCTCACGTGAAACACGCGCGGGCGTCTGTGCTCGAGCGACGTTTCGACTCGCTCCGCTCGCTCAACGGCCGGTAGTCGCGCTGCCCAAATCCCGGTCGTTGAGCGAGGCGCACAGCGCCGAGTCGAAACGTCCCCACGTCCCGTTTCACGTGAAACATGTGCTGGCATCTGTGGGAGAGCTGCGTTTCGACTCGCTTCGCTCGCTCAACGGCCGGGGTGGTTGCGCTACTCCGTCCCGATCGTTGAGCGAGGCGCGCAGTGCCGAGTCGAAACGCCCTCACGTGCGTTTCACGTGAAACATCTGGCGGTGGCGCGGTCAGGCGGAGCGAGTGGCGCGGAGAACGCGGGTCGGCTCTGAGATGATGCCCTCACCGACGACCTCGACGCGCACATCGCTCAGCTTGTACTTGCGGATGGCCTTCTCCGCCGCGGCGATCTCGTTCTCGGCGTTGACGCCCTTGAGGAGGATCAGCTCTCCTCCGGGGCGCAACAGGGGAACGGTCAGGGGGATGAGGGTGCGCAGGGCGCTCACGGCGCGCGCGGTCACGGCATCCAGCACCGCACCCCCTTTCCACTCCTCACCCCGAGCGCGCACGACTGCGACGTTGTCGAGCCCGAGCTCGTCCTTCTGCTCCTGCAACCAGGCAACGCGACGCTCCATCGGCTCGATGAGCACCCACTCGACGTCGGGGCGGGCGATCGCGAGCACGAGCCCGGGAAGACCCGCGCCCGAGCCGACGTCGCCGACACGGGCTCCCGCAGTAAAGAGGGGAGCGGCGATCGCGGAGTTGAGGATGTGACGGTTCCAGAGACGGGGCGGCTCGAGCGGGCCGATCAGTCCGCGTTCCTCGCCGTGCGCCCCCAGCGCGGCCGTGAAGCGACGCGCGAGCTCGATGCGGTCACCGAAGAGGGATGCCGCGACGGCCGGCTCTTCTTCGATCACCGGTGTTTCACGTGAAACATCGTCCATCGGATCAGGAGCGGCGGATGACGGTGTGACGGTCGGCGCCCTCACCGTAGGACTCAGACACGAGACCCCGGTCGGCGACGATGTCATGGACGAGCTTGCGCTCGTAGCTCGTCATCGAGGGGAGCGAGGCCTGCGTCGCCCCTTCGTCCAGGCGTGCGATCGCACGATCCACCAGCTTCTCCAGCTGGCGCTGCCGCGCATCGCGCGAACCGCCCACGTCGAGGATGAGGCGGGAGAAGCGTCCGGTCTTCGTCTGCACAGCGATGCGCGTCAGCTCCTGCAGAGCCTGAACGGTGTCGGGCTCGGCGAGCAGACGAAGGGATGCCGGGTCATCGTTCTCCACCGAGACGTACGCGCGGCCGCTGCGGACGTCGAGGGCGAGGTCGCCGTCGATGTCCGCGATGTCCAGCAGCACCTCGAGGTAGTCGGCGGCGATGTCGCCCTCCTGCTCGAGCTGCTCGATCGTGGCCGCGGGGCGCTCGGCCGCGTCGTGGTCGGAAGTGGTGCTCATGACTGTTCCTCGAGAGACGTCGACCCGGTCACGAGTCGGTGTTGGGCTTGGTGTTCTTCGACTGCTTCTTGGCGCGCTGCTTGCTCACCGGCTGCTGACGCTTGGGAGCCTGCGCCTTCGCCTTCTGCGCCTCTTCGTACAGACGCTGCTGCTCGGCCTGGTACTTCTCGAGCGGAACGATCTTGCCGTTCGCGTCGATCGCCTTGCCCTTGCGCGCCAGCCTCTCCTCACGTGCCTTCGCCGCCTCGGAACCGGGCGTGGGCAGGTTACGGATGACGAGGAACTGCTGCACCATCGTCCAGATGTTGGACGTGAACCAGTAGAGGACAACACCCAGCGGGAAGAACACACCGGAGAAGATGAAGGCCAGCGGCAGGATGTACAGCATGATGCGCTGCATCTGGTACGCCTGGCCGGTCTTGGCCTCGGGGGAGAGGTTCTTCGAGATGATCTGCAGCTGGGTGATGAACTGCGACGCGATCATCAGGATGACCAGGACCACGAGGATCGCGACGGTGGCCTCCCAGCCGTCGGGCTTCTGGTTGAACGCCTCGATGAGACTCGTGTGCAGGGGAGCGACGCCGAACAGCTTCGCCTCGTAGAACTGCCACGTCAGGTCTTTGCTCAGCAGACCGACGCCGCCCACGCCCCACTCCGCGTGCTTCTTCACGTCGCTCAGCGTGTAGAACATGCCCAGCAGGATGGGCATCTGCACGAGGAGGGGCAGACAGCTGGAGACCGGTGTGGTGCCGTGCTTCTTGTACAGCGCCATGGTCTCGCGACTCATGGCCTCACGGGAGAGCTGATCCTTCTTCCCGCGGTACTTTTCCTGAACTTTCCGCAGTTCAGGAGCGATTTCCATCATCTTCCGCTGGCTCTTGATCTGCCGCACGAAGAGGGGGATGAGGGCACTTCGCACCACGATGACGAGCCCCATGATCGACAGGACCCAGGTGAGTCCGGCATCGGCCGGCAGGCCCACCGAGGTGAAGATCCAGTGCCAGAACACGAGGATCGCCTCGACGATCCACTTGAACGGCCACATGATGGTGCTGAAGAAGTCGAGGCTACTCGACGGCGCGGGCGTCGTCGGCGTCGGCACGACCGGGGTCGGCGTCGCAGCGGCGGCGGCATACAGAAGATCCAGCACGGATCAGTCCTTTCTCGGCGAGGAGTCCGCGGACCCGTCGTCTGTGGATGGCACGACGAACCCATGACGGGTCAGCTCGTGTCGGAAGTGCGCGTGTGGGGGCACGTCATCGATTCCACCACGGGCCCAGGGGTGGCATCGCGCGAGGCGAGCTGCGGTGAGCGCCGATCCCTTGAGGAGACCGTGCTGCTGCACAGCGCCGACCGAGTACGCCGAGCACGACGGGTAGTACTTGCAGACGTCGCCGTAGAGATGGGAGATCGTCGCACGGTACGCGTGCAGGAGGACGAGCCCGGCGTTGCGGGGAACCAGCGGCACCGCACGCAGCGCCGACCTCGGCGAGAGCCGGCCGGAGCCGAGCGCGTAGGAGGGAAGTGTCGAGGTGCTCACGCCGCGGCCCGTCGGGCGAGGCAGCGCGTGACCTCCGCGCGCAGCTGTGCGAAGTCGGCGGATGCCGCGGACGGAAGTGCCCGGATGACGACATCCGCTCCACGGCCGACGCCGGGAAGGGCTTCGGCGCAGACGGCCTTCAGCCGACGTCGCACGGTGTTGCGCGTGACGGCGCCGCCGACCTGCTTGCTGACGATGAAGCCGAACCGCGCGGGGCGGTCTTCGGCGGACGCGATGACGTAGGTCACCGTGTGCGGCGCGGCACAGCGGACGCCCCTGCGGACGACGGTCTTGTACTCCGCCCCGCGGGTGATGCGGTTCCCGCGCGCCAGCACTTTCGTCGGATCAGGCGGACAGCTCGGTGCGACCCTTGGCGCGGCGCGCCGACAGGATCGAACGGCCGGCACGCGTGCGCATGCGGGCGCGGAAGCCGTGCTTCTTGGCGCGACGACGGTTGTTGGGCTGGAACGTACGCTTGCTCATGAGGATCACTCCGGATCGGCGGTCACCCGAACGCTCTAGACCGGGGACACGGGGTACAGGGACTGTCCGGGGGCGTCCGAGGGCACCCCAGGGCATAAGTCAACCGACTAAGGCTACGTCGAGAGCGACGAGAACTCAAACCGGCCGAGCCGGACGGCACATTATCCACGGACTGTGGATAGCGTCTGGTGAAGACACGCGGGGCGGATCTACAGTGGATTTTGCTCTTCACAGGGTCGCTGACTACCGTGACTGCGGTAGTTATCCACAGGCTCGATCGTCGTTCACGATCGCCTGTGCCGCACCGATCGCACCCCCGGAGGGGACATGTCACAGCACGATATTCCGGATGTCCCCGTCTGGACCGCAGTGCTGCAGGAGCTGTCGGGCGACGAACGGGTGACCCCCCAGCTGCAGGGATTCATCAGTCTCGCCGTCGCGCAGGGCGTGATGAGCGGCACCCTGTACCTCGACGTGCCGAACGACCTGACGGCCGCACAGCTGAACAAGCGGCTGCGCGCACCGATCATGGAGGCGCTCGCGCGCGTCGACGCCGAGCCGGCCGCATCCTCGTTCCGCGTCGTGGTGAACCCGGAGCTCGCCGACGCCCACCTCACCGTGCCCGTGCCGGTGCAGTCGGCATCCGCTCCCGTGCCGATCGCGCGCCCTGCGGCGGACGACTACGTGGAGACCGCGGCCGCGCCGTCGCGCAACGACACGCGACTGAACCCCAAGTACAGCTTCGACAACTTCGTCATCGGCCAGTCCAACCGCTTCGCCCACGCGGCAGCCGTCGCCGTGGCCGAGGCGCCGGCGAAGGCGTACAACCCGCTGTTCATCTACGGCGACTCGGGTCTGGGCAAGACCCACCTCCTGCACGCGATCGGCGACTACGCGCTCAGTCTGTATGCGGGCATCCGCGTCCGGTACGTCTCGAGCGAGGAGTTCACGAACGACTTCATCAACTCGATCGCCAACAACCGCGGATCCGCCTTCCAGGCGCGCTACCGCGACGTCGACATCCTTCTCATCGACGACATCCAGTTCCTCCAGGGCAAGGCCGAGACCCAGGAGGCCTTCTTCCACACCTTCAACACGCTGCACGACCACGACAAGCAGGTCGTGATCACCAGCGACGTCCCCCCGCGTCACCTGACCGGGTTCGAGGATCGCATGCGGAGCCGGTTCGAGTGGGGCCTCATCACCGACGTCCAAGCCCCCGACCTCGAGACCCGCATCGCGATCCTCCGCAAGAAGGCACAGTCCGAGCGGCTGCTCGTCCCCGACGAGGTACTCGAGTACATAGCCACCAAGGTGTCGAGCAACATCCGCGAGCTCGAGGGCGCGCTGATCCGGGTGTCGGCCTTCGCGAGCCTGAACCGCTCGAATCTCGACATCTCCCTCGCCCAGACGGTGCTGCGCGACATCGTCGACACCGACGACGCCAACGTCATCTCGCCGACCGACATCATCACGGCGACGGCGCAGTACTTCCGCCTGTCGGTCGACGACCTCTACGGATCCAGCCGGTCACAGTCGATCGCCACGGCCCGTCAGATCGCGATGTACCTGTGCCGCGAGCGCACGAGTCTCTCCCTGCCGAAGATCGGCCAGCTGTTCGGCAATCGCGATCACACCACGGTCATGTACGCGTACAAGAAGATCAGCGAGCTCATGAAGGAGCGCCGCTCGATCTACAACCAGGTCTCCGAGATCACCACGCAGCTCGGCCGCGTCGGACGCTGACGGCTCTCGCCCGCGGCATCCCGCGCCCCGCAAGACCCCCGGCCACGAAACCGGGGGTCTTCTGCGTGCGGAGTGCTTGACATCGGCGCACGGGCGCCGCCAATATACGCGTTCTGCACAGTGTGGACAGGCTGTGGATAACTCCACTTCCCCGTGGACTCTTGTGAGTCGATGGCCCGAAGCTGTGGATGACAAGAATGTCTCGACCGGGATGCACGATGGCGTCCGCACCGGCTCTCCGCATCGCGCCCACAACTTACACGCGTGTGGTTTCCCTGTCGCGACTGGGATCGGCGGAGTTGTCCACAGTTTCCACAGCCGTTAACACCATGACAGAGACCTTCCTTAGAGAATCCGATTCGATCACCTCTGCGGTGCGAGGCGTCGGAGGCGGTCGACGGGATGCCGGGACAATCCGTTCCGGTCGGGGCACTAGCATGGGAGGGCCCTACTCGACGTCAAGGGAGCGCCAGTGAAGTTCCACGTGAATCGCGATGTGTTCAGCGAGGCCGTGTCATTCGTCGTCAAGCTCCTGCCGCAGCGGAACCCGCAGCCGATCCTGGCGGGTGTGCTGATCGAAGCATCCGACGAGGGGCTGTCGCTGGCGGCGTTCGACTACGAGGCCTCGGCGCGCACGACCATCGAAGCGACCGTCGACGAGCCCGGCACGATCCTCGTCCACGGCCGACTCCTGTCGGAGATCGCCAGCCGTCTGCCGAACGCGCCGATCCAGATCGAGGTCGGTGAGGACGACGGCATCGTCCTCAGCTGCGGCTCCGCCCGCTTCACCCTCGCCTCGATGCCGGTGCAGGAATATCCCGCGATCCCCGAGGTCTCGGGCGAGTCGGGTCTGGTCCCCGCGGAGGATTTCGCCACCGCGATCGCCCAGGTCGCCTTCGCCGCGTCCCGCGACGACGTCACCCCGGTGCTCACGGGTGTGCAGCTCGAGGTCGCCGGCACACAGCTGAGCCTCGTCGCGACCGACCGCTACCGCGTCGCCCTGCGCGACGTCGCCTGGGACGGCGGCGGTGTCGCCGGCGACGAGTCGACGACCGCGCTCGTCCCCGCGCGCACGCTCACCGAGGTCGGCAAGACCTTCGCCCACTCGGGTGACATCCAGGTCGCGTTCTCCGGCTCGGGAGATCGGGAGATCATCGCGTTCACCGCCGGCAACAAGACCGTGACGTCGCTGCTCATCAAGGGCAACTTCCCGCCCGTGCGCCGACTGTTCCCCGAGCAGACCGACCACTACGCCGTCGTGAACACCGCCGAGCTCGCCGAGGCGGTGCGCCGCGTCGCCCTCGTGCTCGACCGTTCCGCTCCGCTGCGCTTCACCTTCACCGAGGACGGCGTGTCGATGGATGCGTCCGGCACCGAGCAGGCGCGGGCGACCGAGTCCGTCGATGCGACCCTCGCGGGCGAGGAGGTCACGCTCGGGTTGAACCCGCAGTACCTGCTCGAAGCGCTCGGCGCCGTCAAGAGCGAGTTCGCGCGCATCACGTTCACCTCGAGCGACAACGCGAACAAGCTCAGCCCGGTGCTCATCACGCCGCAGACCTCCGGCACCCCGGAGAGCTTCAAGTACCTGCTGCAGCCGAATCTCCTGCTGCGCTGACGATCCTCGCGTTCCGACCGGCGTCGGCGCTGCCGCATAGGCTGGATCGGTGATCGTGGAACAGCTGAGCCTCGTCGACTTCCGCAACTATGCGGCCGCCGATGTGACTCTGGCGGCGGGAGCCAACGTGTTCGTCGGTCGCAACGGTCAGGGCAAGACCAATCTCGCCGAGGCCATCGGCTATTTCGCCACACTCGGTTCCCACCGGGTCTCGCAGGATGCCCCGATGGTGCGCGACGGGGCGGATGCCGCGATCGTCCGCATGCGTCTCGCCTACGGTGACCGTCGTGTGCTGCTCGAGGCCCAGCTCAACCGGTCGGGCAGCAACAAGGCCCGGGTCAACGGCTCGGCCGTCCGCACCGCCGAGCTCCCGCGCTACGCACAGGTCGTCCTCTTCGCGCCGGAGGATCTCCAGATCGTCCGCTCCGACCCCTCCGCGCGTCGCCGCTTCGCCGATCAGCTCCTCATCCAGCGCGCTCCGCGGATGGCGGGTGTCCTGGCGGACTACGACCGCGTGCTCAAGCAGCGCAACGCGCTGTTGAAGTCTGCGCGCGCCCGCGGCATCCGCGCGGATGCACTGACGACGCTCGACGTCTGGGACGACAAGCTGGTGCAGCTGGGCACCGACGTCATCCGCGCCCGCTCGGTGCTCGCCGACGACCTCGCCGGCCCGGTCGCCGAGGCGTACCGCGCGATCGCCGGCGAGGATCACCGGCCGGAGCTGGAGTGGATGCTGTCGATCGGGGGCGCGGACCCCGACGTCGACGACGACGAGGCCGACCAGGCGGGCGACCGCACAGCGGTGACCGGACTCAGCGCGGAGGAGGTCCGCGAGAATTTCCGCGATGCGCTCGCGGCGCGCCGCTCCTCCGAGCTCGAACGCGGGCTCACTCTCGTCGGACCCCACCGCGACGACCTCCTGCTGCGCGTGCGGGGCCTGCCGGTGAAGGGCTACGCATCGCACGGCGAATCATGGTCGGTGGCCCTCGCCCTGCGTCTGGCGTCTGCGCAGCTGCTGCGCGCCCAGTCGCAGCTGGGCGATCCGGTCCTCATCCTCGATGACGTGTTCGCCGAGCTCGACACGGATCGCCGCGCCCGGTTGGCGGGCCTGGTCGAGGGATACGAGCAGGTGGTGGTGACCGCGGCGGTGGAGGAAGATGTGCCGAGCGCGCTGCGCGCGCGCACCGTGCGGGTCGTCGCGGGGACGATCATCGAACCCGCCACGACGGGAGGCGTCGATGAGTGACGAGGTGCCGGGGATGGTGCCGGAGACGATCGGCACGTATCTGCGCCTGCGCGGTCTCGAGCCCTCGCCGCGGACCGCGCGACGGCGCAAGAGACGTGCGGCCGAGGACGACGACAAGCAGCCGTTCGCGCCCGGGCGCGATCCCAAGGGCGTGGCCGACGTGCTGGCGGATCTGACACGTCAGTCGGGGTGGGACACCCAGCTGGCGCGGGAGGACCTCGTGCTGCAGTGGACGGACGTCACCGGCGAGGAGACGGCGCGTCACGCTCATCCGGTGGCGCTGTCCGACGGGCTGCTCACCGTGCAGTGCGACTCCACCGCGTGGGCGAAGAACCTCCAGCTGATGCGGGCCGAGATCGTCACTCAGCTGATGAGACGGTTCCCGGATGCCGGTGTGCAGAACGTCCGATTCGTCGGGCCGGACGTCCCCTCGTGGAAATGGGGCCCCAGAGCCGTTCCAGGGCGGGGTCCTCGCGATACCTACGGCTGAGGAGGGTCCGACGGCATCCGGAACGATTTCAGGGCGCCACAGGGGCTTTCTGCGGGCTTTCGAGGGTCGACTGGGGGTAGAATGAGACGTCTTTGATCGACCATTCAGGAGCGCTCGAAACCTATGACGTCCGACACCCCCGACAGCGTTCCCCAGGAACTTCCGCCGAAGCAGTCCCAGAAGGTCGAGAACGAGTACGGGGCCGACGCCATCCAGGTGCTCGAGGGCCTCGAGGCGGTGCGCAAGCGCCCCGGTATGTATATCGGCTCGACGGGTGAGCGCGGCCTGCACCACCTCGTGTACGAGATCGTCGACAACTCCGTCGACGAAGCCCTCGCCGGCTACTGCGACACGATCACGGTGACGATCCTCGAGGACGGAGCGATCCGTGTCGTCGACAACGGTCGCGGCATCCCGGTCGACATGCACAAGACCGAGGGGAAGTCGACCGTCGAGGTCGTGCTGACCGTGCTCCACGCCGGCGGCAAGTTCGGCGGCGGCGGGTACGCGGTCTCCGGCGGTCTGCACGGCGTCGGCTCGTCGGTGGTGAACGCGCTGTCCACCCGCCTCGACGTCGAGGTGCGCCGGCAAGGGCACGTCTGGCGCCAGTCGTTCCGCGACGGCGGCGTGCCGCAGGCTCCGCTGAGCGAGGACGAGGCGACGGAGGAGACCGGCACGACCATCACGTTCTGGCCCGACGCCTCGATCTTCGAGACCACCGACTTCGACTACGACACGCTGCGCACCCGTTTCCAGCAGACGGCGTTCCTGAACAAGGGTCTGCGGATCACGCTCAGCGACCTGCGCGCCTCCTCGGCCTACGTCGTCGACGGCGAAGACGGGCAGGCCGTCGAGAAGCAGCCGTTCGACGACTTCCACTACGAGCGCGGACTGGTCGACTACGTCGAGTACCTCAACAAGATCCGCAAGGCCGAGGTCGTCAACGACGAGATCATCGAGGTCGAGTCGGAAGACACCGAGCGCCACATCTCCCTCGAGCTGGCGATGCAGTGGACGACGAGCTACACGGAGAACGTCTTCACCTTCGCCAACACGATCAACACGCACGAGGGCGGAACCCACGAAGAGGGCTTCCGCGCCGCGATGACGACGTACATCAACAAGTACGCGCGCGAGAAGGGCCTGCTCAAGGAGAAGGACGACAACCTCACCGGTGAGGACATCCGAGAGGGTCTGACCGCGGTCATCTCCGTCAAGCTGTCCGAGCCGCAGTTCGAGGGTCAGACCAAGACGAAGCTCGGCAACACCGAGGCCAAGGCGTTCGTGCAGAAGGTCGTGGGCGACCAGCTCACCGACTGGCTCGACCGCAACCCCGCGCAGGCCAAGCGGGTCATCATGAAGGCGATCGACGCCGCGACCGCGCGCCTCGCGGCCCGCAAGGCGCGGGAGACGGCGCGGCGCAAGAGCGTGTTCGAGTCGGCATCCATGCCCGACAAGCTCAAGGACTGCACGAGCAAAGACCCCTCGATCAGCGAGATCTTCCTCGTCGAGGGCGACTCGGCCGGTGGCTCGGCCGTGCGTGGCCGCGACCCCGAGACCCAGGCCATCCTGTCGCTGCGCGGCAAGGTGCTCAACGTCGAGAAGGCGCGGCTCGACCGCGCGCTCGGCAACAACGAGATCCAGGCGATCATCTCGGCGTTCGGCTGCGGGATCGGCGAGGACTTCGATGTCGCGAAGGCCCGCTATCACAAGATCGTGCTGATGGCCGATGCCGACGTCGACGGACAGCACATCACGACGCTGCTGCTGACGCTGCTGTTCCGCTACATGCGCGGACTCATCGAGGCCGGCTTCGTCTATCTCGCCATGCCGCCGCTGTTCCGGCTGAAGTGGTCCAACGCCGAGCACGAGTACGTGTTCAGCGACCGGGAGCGCGATGCGCTGCTGGCCGACGGCCTGGCCAACGGCAAGCGGATGCCGAAGGACTCCGGCATCCAGCGCTACAAGGGTCTGGGCGAGATGAACCCGAAGGAGCTGTGGGAGACGACGATGGACCACAACACCCGCACCCTCCGCCAGGTCACGATCGACGACGCGGCCGCGGCGGACGAGATCTTCTCGGTGCTGATGGGCGAGGACGTCGAGTCGCGCCGGAGCTTCATCCAGCGCAACGCCAAGGACGTCCGCTTCCTCGACATCTGATGCGTTTCGACTCGCTGCGCTCGCTCAACGACCGGTCGGGTTCGATCCGGTCGTCGAGCGAGGAGCGCAGCGACGAGTCGAAACGCGACACACGCACCCCGACCCATGTGAGAACGAGAAGACATGACTGACGAAGAACGCCCCGACCCGAACGCCGGGCACAACCACGGCAACATCGACCAGGTCGATCTCCAGGTCGAGATGCAGCGCAGCTACCTCGACTACGCCATGAGCGTCATCGTCGGCCGCGCGCTGCCGCGCGTCGAAGACGGTCTGAAGCCGGTGCACCGCCGCGTCATCTACGGGATGTACGACGGCGGGTACCGTCCCGACAAGAGCTTCAACAAGTGCGCCCGCGTCGTCGGCGAGGTCATGGGCCAGTACCACCCGCACGGTGACAGCGCGATCTACGACGCCCTCGTGCGCCTCGTGCAGCCGTGGTCGCTGCGCTACCCGCTCGCCGACGGACAGGGCAACTTCGGCTCTCCCGGCAACCAGGGCGCCGCCGCCCCGCGGTACACCGAGACCAAGATGGCCGCGCTCGCGATGGAGATGGTCCGCGACATCGACGAGGACACCGTCGATTTCGAGGACAACTACGACGGGAAGACCCAGGAGCCCGTCGTCCTGCCCTCGCGCTTCCCCAACCTCCTCGTCAACGGGTCGGTCGGCATCGCGGTCGGCATGGCCACCAACATCCCGCCCCACAACCTGCGCGAGGTCGCCGACGGCGCGCTGTGGGCGCTGGAGAACCCGGATGCCACCCGCGAGGAGCTGCTCGAAGCTCTCATGGGCCGCATCCACGGTCCCGACTTCCCGACGGGCGCCCAGATCCTGGGCACCAAGGGCATTCGCGAGGCTCAGCGCACGGGCCGCGGGTCGATCACGATGCGCGCCGTGGTCAACGTCGAGGAGATCCAGGGGCGCACCTGCCTGGTCATCACCGAACTGCCCTACCAGGTGAACCCCGACAACGTCGCGCTGAAGATCCGCGACCTCGCCCGCGACGGGCGTATCACCGGCATCGCCGACATCCGCGACGAGACCAGCGACCGCACGGGCCAGCGGCTCGTGATCGTGCTGAAGCGGGATGCCGTCGCGAAGGTGGTCCTCAACAACCTGTACAAGCACACGCAGCTGCAGGAGAACTTCGGCGCCAACATGCTGGCGATCGTCGACGGCGTGCCGCGCACGCTCGCCCTCGACGGCTTCATCTCCTACTGGATCGACCATCAGGTCGAGGTCATCGTGCGGCGCACGCGCTTCCGCCTCCGCAAGGCCGAAGAGCGCATGCACATCCTGCGCGCGTACCTGAAGGCGCTGGATGCGCTGGACGAGGTCATCGCGCTCATCCGCCGCTCGCCCACGGTCGACGAGGCGCGCGAGGGTCTGAAGTCGCTGCTCGCGATCGACGACGTGCAGGCCGATGCGATCCTCGCGATGCAGCTGCGCCGCCTGGCGGCTCTCGAGCGCCAGAAGATCATCGACGAGGCGACCGAGCTCGAGGCGCAGATCGCCGACCTGAACGACATCCTCGTCACGCCGGGCCGTCAGCGCACGATCATCGCCGAAGAGCTCACGGGCATCGTCGACAAGTTCGGCGACGAGCGGCGCACGACGATCCTGCACGGCTTCGACGGCGACATGTCGATGGAGGACCTGATCCCCGAGGAGGAGATGGTCATCACCGTCACGCGCGACGGCTACATCAAGCGCACGCGCAGCGACAACTACCGCTCGCAGCACCGTGGCGGCAAGGGCGTCAAGGGTGCCCAGCTGCGCGCCGACGACGTCGTCGAGCACTTCTTCGTGACGACGACGCACCACTGGCTCCTCTTCTTCACGACGAAGGGCCGCGTCTACCGGTCCAAGGCGTACGAGGTGCCCGAGGCCGGCCGCGATGCGAAGGGTCAGCACGTCGCGAACCTGCTCGCGCTGCAGCCGGGCGAGGAGATCGCGCAGATCCTCGACATCCGCGACTACAAGTTCGCGCAGTACCTCGTGCTCGCGACCCGCGACGGCAAGGTAAAGAAGACCTTCCTCAGCGAGTACGACACCAACCGTCAGGGCGGGATCATCGCGATCCGCCTGCGCGGTCAGGACGAGGAGGACGGCGACGAGGTCGTCAGCGCACTGCTGGTCGACGACACCGACGACATCCTCCTCATCTCCCGCCAGGGCATGTCGCTGCGCTTCACGGCCACCGACGAGTCGCTGCGGCCGATGGGACGCTCGACCGAAGGCGTGAAGGGAATGTCCTTCCGTGAGGACGACATGCTGCTGTCGGCATCCGTCGCGAAGGACGACGCGTACGTGTTCGTCGTGACCGAAGGCGGCTACGCCAAACGCACCGCGGTCGACCAGTACCGGCTCCAGGGTCGCGGCGGATTGGGCATCAAGGTGGCCAAACTGAACGAGGATCGGGGCGTTCTCGCGGGCGGTCTGATCGTGGGTGAGGACGACGAGGTCTTGGTGGTTCTTGCCAGCGGCAAGGTGGTACGCTCTGCCGTGGCCGAGGTGCCTGCGAAGGGTCGCGACACCATGGGAGTGGTTTTCGCCCGTCCCGATGACGACGACCGCATCCTCGCGATCGCCCGTAATTCGGAGCGAGCTCTCCGTCAGGAGCATGACTCGGCCGAGACGGCAGACGCCGAAGAACCCCCCGCTTCACGCCCCGAAGGAAGTGACACTGACGCATGAGCACGGTAGCCGACAAGCTCGCCAAGAAGTCATCGAGCAAGACCAGCGCCAAGCAGGTGCGCCTGCGCCTCGTTTACGTCGACTTCTGGTCCGCCGTGAAGCTGTCGTTCCTCGCGGCGGTCGCCCTGGCGATCGTCACGGTGGTGGCGAGCTTCCTCGTGTACATGGTGCTGAGCACCACGGGTCTGATCGGCAAGCTCGACGAGCTTTTCACGGCGTTCGACGACAACTTCAAGCTGAGCGACGTCATCAACCTCCCGCAGGTGATGGCGTTCTCCGCGGTCGTCGCGATCCTGAACCTCATCGTGCTCACCGTGCTGGGCGCCGTCATCGCGGGGATCTACAACCTGATGGTCAAGGTGACCGGCGGCCTGCTCGTCGGGTTCACCTCCAACTGACCGATTTTTGGTTTGCCCGCTCGTCGGGTAAAGTCTTGGAGGTTGACGGCGGAGACGCCGCCTCCGGACGGGGCTATAGCTCAGGCGGTTAGAGCGCTTCACTGATAATGAAGAGGTCCCAGGTTCAAGTCCTGGTAGCCCCACCACTTCCCGTCCGGGGCCTTAGCTCAGTTGGTAGAGCGCCTGCTTTGCAAGCAGGATGTCAGGAGTTCGAATCTCCTAGGCTCCACAGACATCTCGCCCCGTCTTCCGCCGCTGGTCGTGCGCTGGGATACTCACTGCATGCGCTTTGAGACCACGCTGTTCCAGCAGGGCAACAACACCGGGATCGTGGTGCCGCCCGAGATCGTCGACGGACTGGGTGGGGGCAGTCGTGCCGCCGTTTCCGTGACCGTCAACGGCTTCACCTACCCGAGCACCCTCGCGGTGATGGGCGGGCGGCATCTGATCCCCTTCTCATCCGACAAACGGGCGGCGACGGGCCTGGCCGGCGGTGACGCCATCGAGGTCGTCCTCGAGCTCGACACGGCACCGCGCACCGTCGAGCTCCCCGACGACCTGGCCGGCGCGCTGGCGGATGCCGGAGCTCGCGCCGCATTCGACGCGCTCGCGCCGAGCGCGCGGAAGGCCCACGTCACGAACGTGCTGTCGGCGAAGGCGGAGGAGACGCGGGCGCGTCGCATCGCGGCGATCGTCGCGAGGCTCGCCTGAGCACCGACATCCGCCACGCGTCGGCGAGACACGGCCGGGCCGCGGAGCGGATCATCCTCTAGGGGGACGCGAGGGTCCATGGGCCTCTCATAGCGTGTTCATCGGAGCCGTTTCGCTCCGACGACACGATGGGACCCCCGCAATGAAGACCCTCACCCGTATCGCCACCACCACGCTGGCCGCGGTCGCCCTCGCGATCTCGGCATCCGGCTGCACGGCCGCCTCCGACGGCAATGGTGGGAAGACCGACTCGCCGCTGATGGAGTACCTCGGCGCCGTCTACGGCACCAACCTGTCGGCCTCGGAGCAGGAGCAGCGATACGCCGAATCGCAGAAGAAGTCCGAGGAGCTCGTCGCCCAGTGCATGAAGGACCAGGGCTTCGAGTACACGCCGAACACCCAGAACGTCTCGTTCTCGGCCGGTGACGCGGACATGTGGAAGCCCGACGACCGGGACTGGGTCTCGCAGTACGGCTACGGCATGGTGAAGAACCCGATGTCCGACCAGCCCGCGCAAGAGACCCCGTACACCGACCCGAACCAGGGCTACCTCGACAGCCTCTCCCAGACGGAGCAGACCGCGTACTGGGAGGCGCTCTACGGACCGCAGCCCACCGAGGACCAGCTCGGCGAGGACGGGTCGTACGAGTACGACTGGAAGACGGCGGGATGCCAGGGCGCGGCGCAGCACGAGACCAACAGCGATCCGATGCAGGACGAGCAGTTCGCCTCGCTGAACGAAGCGATCAACACGTTCTACACGGACATGGCCACCAACACGGCTTTCGCGGAGATCAACCAGAAGTGGTCGTCCTGCATGAGCGACGCCGGACACACGGGCTTCTCGGCGCAGACCGACGCGCAGATGTCGATCTCGAACAAGCTGTCGTCGTACTACGAGAAGATGAGCGGCTCCTCGGGTGCGCAGGAGAATGACCCCGAACTCGCCACGCTCGCCGAGGAGGAGGTCGCCGTCGCCCTGGCCGACCTCGACTGCCGGACGAAGACCGGATACACCGCGGAGCAGCAGAAGGTGCAGTTCGAGCTGGAGCGACAGTTCATCGCCGACCACAAGGCCGAGCTCGAGGCGCTCAAGGCGGCCGCCGAGCAGGCGGGCCGATAGATGACGAGCGACCGCGCCGCCGGCGACCCCGACCGCTCCTCCGAGGTCGACCTGCTCGGCGATCTCGCACCTACCGACGATGTCGTGCCCGCCGGTGATGCGGCGGCATCCGATGCGCCGGATGCCGGGCGCCGCTCCGGCTGGCGAGGGATGCTGCGGGCCAATCGAGCGCTGTGGATCACCGCGCTCGTCGCCACCGGGGCCCTCGTCGCCGGACTCCTCGTGGGGACTTTCGTCGTCGCGCCGGCGGGTGGGGCCAACGCCGCCGCGCCCGCGGCCGGGCTCGTCACCGTGCCCGTCGAGTTCGGTGAGTTGAGCAACGATGTCACCGTCCGGGCCGACGTCGGCTACGCCGACGCCACGGAGGTGACGATCGACACCGCGAGCGTCGAGGGTCCCGCCGTCGTGACCGGCCAGGTGCCCGCCACGGGCGCGGAGCTGAACCCCCTGTCGATCGCGCTCGAAGTGGCCGGCAGGCCGGTGATCGTCCTGCCGGGCGAGCTGCCCGCGTACCGCACGCTCCGCTTCGGCGTCTCCGGTCCCGACGTCGTGCAGTTGAAGAACGCGCTGCGCGCGGTCGGCATCGACGGCGGCGATCCGGCATCCGACCGCTTCGACGAGAGCACCGCGGCCGGCGTCGACGCGCTGTACACGGCCGCCGGCTATCCCGCCCCGGGCGGGGATGCCTCCGCGGCCGCGACCGTCCGCGCAGCGGAGCAAGGGCTGCAGTCGGCGCAGCAGTCGTTGGGCGCGGCATCCGCCGATCTCGGCAAGGCCGCCTCCGGCGCCTCGGCGGTCGAGATCCGTCAGGCGGACAACGAGGTCGCCGCCGCGCAGCGCGCGGTCGCCGACGCCCAGGCCGCGGGTGAGGCACCCTCGCGCATCGCCAATCTCCAGGACGACCTCGCGCTGGCCCAGTTGCGGCGCGAGCAGCTGTCCGCCGCTCCCGACACCTCGGCGCAGCGCGCCGCGAGGGATGCCGCGCGCGAGCAGGTCGCCCAGGCCGAGGCCGACCTGGCGCGGGCCCGTGAAGCCGCACTCACCGCACTGCCCTCCTCCGAGGTGCTGTATCTCAGCAGTCTTCCGCGACGTGTGGATGAGGTGACGGCCAAGCGCGGCAGCGTGCTGCAGGGAAAGGCGATGACCGTCTCGGGCGCCACCGTGCAGCTCACCGGCTCGGTGGCCTCGGCCGACGCGCGGCTTCTGACGGTCGGCGGGAAAGCGAGCTTCGCGCTGCCGGACGGCGCGGCGCACACGGCGACGATCGCCGCGATCACCCCCGCAAGCGGCAAGGACGCGAACGGCCGCTGGTCGCTGACGCTCACCCCCGACCCCCTCTCGACCGAGCAGATCCAGCAGATCCAGGGCAGCAACGTCCGTGTGTCCATCCCGGTCGGCGCGACCGACGGCAAGGTGCTCTCCGTCCCCCTCGCGGCACTGTCGGCGGGCACCGGCGGGGAGGCACGCGTCGAGGTCGTCGTCGGTGATCCTCGCGACCCTCGCGCGCAGACGCGGCTCGTCACCGTGCAGACGGGCCTGTCGGCGAAGGGGGTCGTCGAGGTGACGCCGTCCGGTGGCGAGCTCACGGAGGGCGACCTCGTGGTGGTCGGGAAGTGAGTGCGGCGGATGCCGTCGCACCCCTGGTCGAACTGCGCGACGTGACCCGGTCGTTTCCCGGACCGCCGGAGGTGCAGGCCCTCAAGGGGATCAATCTGCGTGTCGACACCGGGGACTACGTGTCGATCGTGGGGCCGAGCGGGTCGGGCAAGTCGACCATGTTGAGCATCCTCGGCCTGCTCGACCGCCCGAGTGTCGGCGAGTACCGCTTCGACGGCGTCCTCACCGGCGCCCTCGACGAGGATCGGCGTGCGGCGGTGCGAGCCCGGCGCATCGGCTTCGTCTTCCAGGCGTTCCACCTCATGCCCCGTCGGACCGTCCTCGAGAACGTCCTGGTCCCCATGCTCTACAGCGGCGTGCCGCGGGGCGAGCGCGAGTCGCGGGCGCGCGCGGCGCTCGACCGCGTCGGTCTCGGTCACCGCGTCGACTTCCTGCCCACGCTCCTGTCGGGCGGCGAACGGCAGCGGGTGGCCGTCGCCCGTGCGGTGGTGGGCCGGCCGAGCCTTCTGCTCGCCGACGAGCCCACCGGCAACCTGGACCGGAGTACCTCCGACGAGGTGCTCGAGCTGTTCGACGAGCTGCACGGCGAGGGTCAGACGCTGGTGGTCATCACGCACGACAGCACCGTGGCCGCACGGGCCGGGCGGCGCGTGCGCATCTCCGACGGGCGACTGGAAGAGGTGGCCTGACGTGCGATGGATTCCGCGTCGCCGCGACCGCCGTCCTCCCGCCGAGGAAGCGGGCGTCGACGGGCTCATCCCGCCCGTCGCCCGCGCGGATCGGTTCTCCGCGGCCGACCTCGTCGCCGAGGCGACGGTGGACATCGGCGCACGACCGGCGCGACTCGTGATGACCCTCGCGGGCACGGTCCTCGGCGTCGGCGCCCTCGTCGCGACACTCGGCTTCGCGCAGACGGCCGCGGGACAGATCGCGCGACAGTTCGACGCCGCCGCGGCGACGGGTATCGAGATCACCCCGTCGACGGCGAGCACGCGGGGCGGCGGACAGGTCGCCACCGCGCGGCTGCCGTGGGATGCCGTCGAGCGCGTCGAGCGCCTCGCGGGCGTCGAGTCCGCCGTGCTCCTGTCCGACGTGGCGCTTCCCGACGGCGCGACCGTCACCGCGGTGCCGGTCAACGACCCCTCGATCGCTCTGCCCGCGGCCCCGCCGATCGTGGCGGCATCCGCGGAGCTGCTCGACACGATCGGCGGCACCGTCCAGGCGGGGCGCATGTTCGACCTCGGTCACGATCGGCGCGGCGACCGCGTCGCCGTGGTGGGCGCCCGCGTGGCGGAGCGTCTCTCGATCAACCGCATCGACAGTCAACCGTCGATCTTCATCGGGGGGATCGCGTACGCCGTCATCGGCATCGTGGACGGGTTCGAACGTCGCGCCGACCTGCTCGACGCCGTGATCGTCCCGACCGGCGCGGCCCGTGCCGACTTCGGCCTCGGCGGACCGGGCAGCGTGCAGGCGCGGATCGTCGTCGGCGCCGGGCCGCAGGTGAAGGACCAGGCGCCGCTCACCCTCAACCCCGCCGATCCGGATGCCGTCGAGGTCGCCGCGCCCCGCGCCGGAAGCGACCTCAGCCGCGGCGTGCAATCGGATGTGAACATCGTCTTCGTGGCGCTCGGGGTCATCGTGCTCCTCGCGGGCGGCCTCGGCATCGCCAACGTGACGATGCTCTCCGTGATGGAGCGCACACCGGAGATCGGCCTGCGCCGCGCCCTCGGGGCGACCTCGCGGCAGATCGCCGGGCAGTTCGTCGTGGAGTCGGTCGTCATCGGGCTGCTCGGCGGCATCATGGGGGCCGCGCTCGCGGTGCTCGGTGTGCTCGTGGTCTCGCTCGTCGCGGGCTGGGTCCCCGTCCTCGACCCGCTGCTCGCCGCCGCCGGCGCCGTCCTCGGCGGAGTGGTCGGACTCGTCGCGGGATGGATCCCGGCGCGCCGCGCGGCGCGGATCGAGCCGGTGGTGGCCCTGCGCAGCTGACCGAGAGGCGTCCGCTCAGGATGCCGAGCCGTGGAAGCGCGTTCGCGTCTCGGCATCCGCCACGTAGACGACGAGCTGCAGATCGGTCTCGTCGGAGGGGCGCAGCTGGTGGTGCTCGAACACGAGGGGTCCGAGCACCGGATGCCGGAACACGCGCTCGCGGGAGCGGAACCCGCTCACGCCGTGCTCGTTCCAGCGCGCACGGAAGTCATCACTCGCGGCGGACAGGCGGGCCACCAGGTCGCGATACCGAGGGTCGCCGAGTCGAGGGCCCGCTTCGGCGCGGAACTCGGCGAGGAAACGGCGGCTCGTGTCATCCCAGTCGTCCAGGAGCGAGCGCACCGACGGATCGGTGAAGACCAGCCAGAGCAGGTTGCGATCCTCGGCCGTCGTGGTCGCGACCCCCGGATAGAGCCGCGCGTAGGCGCGGTTCCACCCCGCGATGCCCCAGTCGGGCGCGAGCGCGTAGGCGGGGTGCTCGTCGAGCGCATCGAGGAAGCGCTGGACGTGCGCGGGGGCGACGTCCACCGCTCCCGCGCGCACCGCGGGCCTCGGAGCGAGTCCCACGAGGCTCAGGACGTAGTCGTGCTCCGTATCGGTGAGGCGCAGCGCCGTCGCCACGGCGTCGAGCACCTGGCGCGAGGGATGGATGTCGCGGCCCTGCTCGAGCCACGTGTACCAGGTCACGCTCACGCCGGAGAGGTACGACACCTCCTCGCGGCGCAGGCCCGTCGTGCGTCCGCGTCCGGCGGGCGGGAGACCGTACGCCGAGCGGTCGAGGCGCTCGCGCTGCCGGCGCAGGAACGATCCGAGCTCCCGCCGTTGCTGACGGCCGTCGTCACGGACGTCATGGGGGTGCTCATCGGTCACTCCACAAACCTAGTGCTCCCACTACTAGTATCAGCAGCCACTTCCGCCGACCGCCGCCGGCCCCCAGGGTGGAACCATGCCCACCCCTCTGCGCTCCCGCACCGTCACCCACGGCCGCAACGCCGCCGGCGCCCGTGCTCTCTTCCGCGCCGCCGGTGTCAACGCGGCCGACTTCGGCAAGCCGATGATCGCGGTCGCGAACAGCTTCACCGAGTTCGTCCCCGGCCACACCCACCTGCAGCCGGTCGGTCGCATCGTGTCCGAGGCGATCTCCGCCGCCGGCGGCATCCCGCGCGAGTTCAACACGATCGCCGTCGACGACGGCATCGCGATGGGCCACGGCGGCATGCTGTACTCGCTGCCCTCGCGCGACCTCATCGCCGACTCGGTCGAGTACATGGTCAACGCCCATCAGGCCGACGCGCTGGTGTGCATCTCCAACTGCGACAAGATCACCCCCGGCATGCTCATGGCGGCGCTGCGTCTGAACATCCCGACGGTCTTCGTCTCGGGCGGGCCGATGGAGTCGGGCCGCGCCACCCTCGTCGACGGGACCGTCCGCACCCTCGACCTCGTCGACGCGATCTCCGAGGCGGCCAACGACACCGTGTCGGATGCCGACATCCAGCGCATCGAGGAGAACGCCTGCCCGACCTGCGGTTCGTGTTCGGGGATGTTCACCGCGAACTCGATGAACTGCCTCGTCGAGGCCCTCGGCCTGGCCCTCCCCGGCAACGGATCGGTGCTCGCGACGCACACGGCCCGCCGCGCCCTGTACGAGAAGGCCGGCGAGGTCGCCGTGCAGATCACCCGCGCCTTCTACGACGAGGACGACGCCTCGGTGCTCCCCCGGGCGGTCGCGAGTCCCGCCGCTTTCGCCAACGCCATGGCGCTCGACATCGCCATGGGCGGATCGACCAACACGATCCTGCATCTGCTGGCCGCGGCACACGAGGCCGGCATCGACTTCGGGCTCGACGAGATCGACGCCATCTCCCGCCGCGTGCCCTGCCTCGCCAAGATCGCCCCCAACCCGGCGTACGGCCGCATGTACTACATGGAGGACGTGCACCGCGCGGGCGGCATCCCCACGATCCTCGGCGAGCTGCACCGCGCGGGTCTGCTCAACGAGGATGTGTCGTCCATCCACTCCGACTCCCTCGCCTCGTGGCTGGCGGAGTGGGACGTGCGCGGAGGCACCGCGTCCGACACCGCCCGCGACCTGTGGCATGCGGCCCCCGGCGGCGTGCGGTCCTCGAGCGCGTTCTCGCAGTCCGAACGCTGGGCGGCGCTGGATGAGGATGCCGAGAACGGCTGCATCCGGTCCGCCGCGCACGCGTACTCGGCCGACGGCGGGCTCGCGGTGCTGCGCGGCAACCTGGCCGTCGACGGGGCGGTCGTCAAGACGGCGGGCGTCGATCCGTCGATCCTCGTCTTCTCGGGACCGGCGGTCGTGTGCGAGTCGCAGGAGGAGGCGGTCGCCAAGATCCTCGGCAAGCAGGTGCAGCCGGGCGATGTCGTCGTCATCCGGTACGAAGGACCGAAGGGCGGGCCGGGGATGCAGGAGATGCTGCACCCGACCTCGTTCCTCAAGGGCCGCGGTCTGGGCAAGGTCTGCGCCCTCGTCACCGACGGTCGGTTCTCCGGCGGCACGTCGGGTCTGTCGATCGGACACGTCTCCCCCGAGGCGGCCAGCGGCGGGATCATCGCGCTCGTCGAAGACGGCGACATCATCGACATCGACATCCCCTCGCGCGGCATGAGCCTGCGCGTGGACGACGACGAGCTCGAGCGTCGGCGTGCCCGGCTGTTGGCGGACGGCGGCTACGCGCCCCGCGACCGCAACCGGCCCGTGTCGCTCGCTTTGCGCGCCTACGCCGCGATGGCGACGTCGGCCGACCGGGGCGCCGTGCGCGACGTCGAGGCGGTCGAGCGCGCCCTGCGCGACCGGGAGTTGCGGACCGCGGCCGTCTGACCCGCGTGCACGACGGGGAAAAGACGCCTCCCGGCGTCATAGGCGCGCCCGCTAGGCTCACGGGATGGACCTGCGGGTTGCGGCGTACGCCGTCGTCGTCGACGCGGACGATCGCGTGCTGCTCGCCCACTGGCATCAGGGGCGCCGCGGCGCGTGGACCATGCCCGGCGGTGGCCTCGAGCCCGGTGAGGACCCCGTCGACGCGGCCCGCCGTGAAGTCTGGGAGGAGACCGGCTTCCGCGTGCGGGTGGGCGAGCTGCTCGGCATCCATTCCCGCGTGATCCCCGCGAGCAGACGCGTGTATGCGGAGGACACGGAACCGCTCCACACCCTGCGGATCGTCTACCGAGCCGAGGTGACCGGCGGCCGGTTGCGGCACGAGCAGAACGGGTCGACCGACCGCGCCGAGTGGTTTCCGCTCAGCGCCCTTCCGCCGCAACGGGTGAAGCTGGTCGACGTGGCGCTCGGCATGGCCGGCCTCGCCCTCAGCGCGTCGGGCTGACCGGCTGCGAGATGTCGGCGACCGTGGCGTCGTAGGCGGCGATCAGTTCGTCGGCGTCCACGAAGAGGCTGTACCCGTGCGCGCCGGCGCCCATCGCGATGCGGCGCCCGGCGATCGACGCGTCCGCGTACACCGGCCAGTCGGTCGTGCTGCCGATGGGGACGATCGTCCCCCGCTCGTACCCGGTCGCCTGCAGGGCGAGCTCGGGCTCCGGCAGGCGCAGCTTGTTCACGCCGACGAGAGCGCGCAGCTTCGGCCACGAGATCGCCAGGTCTCCGGGGATCAGCGCGAACAGGTAGGTGTCGTCCGACTTCTTCACCACGAGGGTCTTCACGATGTCGGCCGGCTGGAGACCCAGCAACCGCGCGGCCTCGTCGAGACTGGATGCCGGGGGTCGCTCGCGCAGCTCGATGTCGAGACCGCGCGCCGCGGCGGCGGTGCGCACGCGCGCGAGCGGATCAGTCATGGCGTTTCGACTCGCTGCGCTCGCTCAACGACCGGGGGCTGCGGGAGCTCGACGACCGGGGGCTGTGCTCGCTCAACGACCGGGGGCTGCGGGAGCTCGGCGACCGGGGCTGCTCAGGCATCCGGTGCGCGAAGCGGGTCGTCCGCCACCCACAGCTCGTCGTCGGCGCGCAGTGTCTGCCAGGCGGCGTAGACGACGCCCGCGGCCGCGGCGACGCCGAGCAGGATCGCGATGACACCGCCGGCGCCGATGCGCTTCTTGGGTGCCGCGACGCTGAGCTGCTTGGTCGCCTTCTTGCCGTACTTGTCGGCCTTCTTCTGGATGGCCGCCAGGTCGATCGAGCCGAAACCGCGACCGGCTGCGAGGTCGTGACGCTTCTCGCTCGCGGCATCCCACACCGACAGCGCCGAGCCGATCAGGGCACCGGCGGTCGGGACGACCTTGTCGTTGTAGACCTTCTTGGAGGTCGCGACGCCCTGCTCGACGTACGGGGCGGCGTACTTCTCATACGTGTGCTGCACGGTGGGCACGACCTGCTCGCGGTTGTAGTTGCCGAGCTGGCGTCCCGCCTCGCGGGCGACCTCGCCGGCCTGTCCGATCAGGACCTGCTGCGACTCCCACAGCGTGTTCGCCTGGTGCTGGAGCTTGCGGAGTTCCTTCTTGCGCTTGCGGCTGAGGCTCACGGTGCCCTCCCTGGGTTCCGGCTGGGTTTCATCCCATCTTGCCAGACCTCCCGGGCCTTGCGAGGGGTTGACAGGTGAGAGAATGCTAGGCATGCCGATCCACACCGCC
Organism: Microbacterium sp. NFH-22A-Y; assembly: GCF_021401375.1. NCBI lineage: Bacteria > Bacillati > Actinomycetota > Actinomycetes > Micrococcales > Microbacteriaceae > Microbacterium > Microbacterium sp. NFH-22A-Y. The sequence continues at coordinate 169,103 of NZ_JACBGF010000002.1, forward strand.
GTCGCGACCATCCACACCAACCACGGCGACATCGTCGTCAACCTCTTCGGAGACCACGCACCCCGCACCGTGCAGAACTTCACCGGTCTCGCCGACGGCTCGCAGGCGTGGACGCACCCGGCGACCGGCAAGCCGGGTGAGGGCCCGCTGTACAAGGACGTCATCTTCCACCGCATCATCCCGAACTTCATGATCCAGGGCGGCGACCCGCTCGGCCAGGGCGTCGGCGGGCCGGGCTACAACTTCAACGACGAGATCCACCCCGAGCTCACCTTCGGCGCGCCCTACCTGCTGGCCATGGCCAACGCGGGTCTGCGTCGCAACGCGATCACCGGTAAGGCCGAGGGCACGAACGGCTCGCAGTTCTTCATCACCACCGACCCGACGCCGTGGCTCAACGGCAAGCACACGATCTTCGGCGAGGTCGCCGACGATGCGTCGCGCGCCGTCGTCGACGCGATCTCGGCCGTCCCGACCGCCGCGGGCGACCGCCCGATCGAGCCCGTCGTCATCAGCTCCATCGACGTCGTCGCGGCCTGATCGCGCGGAACCGGCCGGCGTGACCGACTCCGAACTCCGGACCAACCCGGACAACTTCTGCTACCGGCATCCGGATCGCCAGAGCTTCGTGCTCTGTCAGCGCTGCCTGCGGACGATCTGCCCCGAGTGCCAGACGCCGCTGCCCGTGGGAGTCATCTGCCCGGAGTGCCTGGCCGACCAGCGCAAGGCGGCGAACGTCACGCGGATGCCGCGGCGCCGCGTGGCCGGACTCGACGGCAAGCCGGTCGTCACGTACGCCCTCCTGATCGTCACGAGCGCCCTCTACCTCATCGGCCTGATCCCCGGCGGGGTCGGCGCGACCGTGCGCAATACGCTCGCGTTCTACGCCCCCCTGGCCTACACCGAGCCGTGGCGGCTCGTGACCGTGACGCTCGTGCATGCGAGCATCTGGCACATCGCGTTCAACATGCTCGCGCTGTGGGCGCTGGGGCGCAGCCTCGAACCGCTGCTCGGGCGGTGGCGGTTCCTCACGCTGTACGTCCTGAGTGCGGTCGGCGGGTCGGTGCTCACGGCACTGCTCGCGCCGGCGACGGTGGTCGTCGGCGCCTCGGGCGCGGTCTGGGGTCTGCTGGGTGCGATGTTCATCATCGGCCGACACCTCGGCGCGAACGTGACGGCGATCGCGGTGCTGCTGGGGATCAACCTGGTGATCACGTTCCTGCCGGGCTCGAACATCGCCTGGCAGGCGCACATCGGCGGCGGTCTGGTGGGGGCGCTGATCGGCGTGATCTTCGCGCGCACCCGCAAGATCCGTCAGCGCGCGCTGCAGACCTGGCTGTTGATCGCCGTCGCCGTCGGGCTCGTCGCGCTGCTGGCGGTGCCGCTCTTCGTGTACGCCTGACGCCGTCCGCCTCGCGGGAGGCGGGGTCCGCGGGTGCCGCGGGAGAGAGTTATCCACAGCTTCATCCACACATGGGGATGAATCACACCGGTGTAATTCACAGGGGGATGCGCCTGTGGACAGCGCGGACGACGGGTCGTGCGGGGGTCAGCGCCAGCGCGTCGTCATGAGGAACCCGATGAAGGCGATGCCGAAGCCGATCACCAGGTTCCAGCCGGCGATGCCCGGGATCGGCAGCGCCTGGTTGCTCAGGTAGAACACGATCACCCACAGCAGACCGAGGATCATGAGCCCGAGCATGATGGGCTTGAACCACACCGGGTTGGGTGCGGACTCGCCCTCGCCGTACTCCGCGAGCTGCTCGTCTTCCTTGCCTGAACGTGCCATGGCGAAGATTCTACCTGGCAGGTCTCCCTCAGCCATGCTGTGCGAGAATCGCACCGTGAACGAGGGTATGGGCGACGACGGGCCCCGGGTCGCCGGCCCGGGTGAGCACACGTCGCGTCGCGCGCGTCGACTCGCCGCACAGGACGGTGCGGGCGGTCCGTCGACCCCCTCGTCCGCGGATGCCGCCGCCCCCGCCACCTCCGCCGCACCGGCCGCGGAGGCTCCCGCGACCCCCGTCGTGACCCCCGCGCGTCCGCGACGGCGCGCGTCCTTCCTGGGCGTGCTCGGCGAGTTGCTGATCACGGCGGGTGTCGTCGCCCTCCTGTACGTCGCCTGGCAGATGTGGATCGGCGACCTGATCATCGGCTCGCAGAAGCACAACGAGGCCAGCGCGCTGTCGCAGAGCTGGCTGCAGCAGCCGAGCGACGACCCGACGGCATCCGGCTCGCCCAGCGCGACACCGAGCGCGTCTCCGACCGAGACGGGTGATCCGGTCGTGCCCGTCCTGGCCCAGCAGGACTACGGCCAGCAGTTCGGCGTGATGTTCATCCCTCGTTTCGGTCCGAACTGGCAGTTCACGGTCGCCGCCGGAACGGGTCGTCGCGACATCCTCGACGCGGGCGAGATCGGTCACTACACCGACACCGCCATGCCGGGCGAGGTCGGCAACACCGTCTACGCCGCGCACCGCTGGACCTCCGGTGCCCCGTTCGACCCGATCGACAAGCTCGTCATCGGCGACGCGATCGTGATCCAGACGCCCGACGGCTGGTACACCTACCGCTTCCGCACGCTGGAGTACGTGCAGGACACCCAGGTCGAGGTCCTCCTCCCCGTGCCGCAGCAGGTCGGTCTGGCGGCGAACGGCCGCTACCTCACGCTGACCAGCTGCGCCCCCAAGCTCAACATGCTCGAGCGCATCATCGCCTACGCGGTGTTCGAGAGCTTCACCCCGACCGCCGCGGGTGCCCCCGCCTCACTGACTCAGGGAGTGACCGCCTGATGTATGCCGCTCTGTGGCGCGTCCTGCCCGGCCCGGCCTGGGTGCGGGTGCTCATCCTCCTCGTCCTGCTGGCCGCCGTGCTCTACGGCCTGTTCTGGTACGTGTTCCCCTGGGTCGGTCAGTTCATCAACCCGCAGGAGGCCACTGTCGGTGGCTGATCGCGCGCGCGTGCTGGTCGTGGACAATCACGACAGCTTCGTGCACACGCTCGTGGGCTACCTGCACGAGCTCGGCGCCGACACCGAGATGGTCGAAGCGGATGCCGTCGCCGACCCGGTCCGCACGATCGGAGCGTTCGCCGGCGTGCTGGTCTCCCCCGGCCCGGGACGTCCCGAGGACGCGAGGTCGTCGGTCGCCGTCGTCCGCGCCGCCGCTGCCGCCGGCATCCCTCTGCTCGGTGTCTGCCTGGGGCACCAAGCCCTCGCGGTCGCCTTCGGGGCGACCGTGGCGGAGGCGCCCGAACTGCGCCACGGCACCACCTCGCGCGTGCGGCATCGCGGGGACGTCCCCTTCACGGGACTGCCGTCGCCGTTCACGGCGACCCGGTACCACTCGCTCGCTGTGAGGCGGGACACGCTCCCGGAGGAGATCGACGTCACGGCCGAGACGGCGTCGGGGGTGGTGATGGGACTCGCCCACCGCCACCTGCCGCTGTGGGGGGTGCAGTTCCACCCGGAGGCGGTGCTCACCGAGGGCGGCTACCTGCTGCTCGGAAACTGGCTCGAACGGGTGGGCGTGCCCGGTGCGGCGGCGCGCGGCGCGCGACTGCACCCGCTTCGAGGCTGAGCCCGCTCGCGGCCGGTCAGGTGCCGGAGCAGACCCGCAGTTCCACCGTGGAGTGGATGGGGACGTCTCCCGGCGGCAACGACTGTCCGGCGACGATCGGCGTGCCGGGGTTGGCGGGGCACGACGGATCCTCGACGACGGTCGGCGTGAGCTTCAGGCCGTCCGACTCGAGTTCGCGCGTCGCGGCCTCCACCGTGTAGCCGACCAGATTCACCAGCGCGACCTTGCCGCTGGCCACCGTGAGGTTGACGCGCGTGCCGACGGGCACCTGCGCTCCCTCGGTCTGGTCGGCCGACATCACGATGCCCTGCGCCAGATCGGGGTCGCTGCGGGTCGTGACCGCGCCCAGCTGCAGGCCCGCCGTCTTCAGAGCGGCCTCGGCTTGCGTGGACGACAGACCCGTGAGCGCGGGCACGGCGCTGGTCTGCTGGCCCGTCGACACGTAGACGGTGATCGACTGACCCGGTGCGACCGTGGTGCCCGCGCCCGGATCGGTGCGGATGACGTTGCCTTCCGTGATCTGGTCGCTGCTCTGGTCGACGCGCCGCGGCTGCAGATCCTGGGCCGTGAGCGTCTCGCTCGCGCGGTCCCACGACATGTCGGTGACGTCCTCGACGATGCGGGAGTTCTGGGGCACGGGCGTGCCCGGGCGACTCGTCATCACCCAGATCAGCACGGAGATCAGGACGACCGCCAGCACGGCGACGCCCGCCCAGATCCAGGCCGCGGGCGGGCCGGCCTGCGTGCGTCTCATCGTCGTGTCCGCGGTCAGCTGCCGGAGCGACCGCGCGGTCTCGGCCGCCTGCCGCGGGTTGGCGCCGTAGAGCTCGCTGGTGAGCGCCCCCACCTGCTTCTTCGTGGGTGCGCGCCCCTCGAGGGTCGCGTCGAGCGCCTGTCGGAAGGACGCCGCGTCCTGGTAGCGCTGGAACGGATCCTTGGCGAGAGCACGCAGGGCCACGGCATCCACCGAGCGGGGGATCGCGTCGACGAGCTCCGAGGGTGCCAGCGGCGTCTCGCTGACGTGCTGGTACGCCACGGCGACGGGCGACTCGCCGCGGAACGGCTGACGGCCGGTGAGGAGCTCGTACAGGACGATGCCGGCCGAGTAGAGGTCGGCCCGGGCATCGACCGGCTCGCCCTTCGCCTGCTCCGGCGAGAGGTAGGCGGCGGTCCCGATGATCGCGGTCGTCTCGGCGACCGTCGAGGAGGAGTCGGACACGGCGCGGGCGATGCCGAAGTCCATCACCTTGACCTGGCCGGCCGCGGTGACCATGACGTTGCCCGGCTTGATGTCGCGGTGCACGACGCCCGCGCGGTGCGAGTACTCGAGGGCCTCCAGGATGCCGTCCACGTAGCGGATGGCATCGGGGACGGCGACACCGCCATCGGCGACCAGGTCTTTCAGCAGGGTGCCCTCGACGAGCTCCATGACGATGTACGGAACCTGGTGCGCCGTGCCGTCGGGGTCGGTCTCGGTGTCCTCTCCGGCGTCGTAGACGCGGACGATCGCCGGGTGCGACATCCTCGAGGCGGACTGCGCCTCGAGCCGGAAACGGGTGCGGAAGGCGTTGTCGTCGGCGAGCTCGCGCTTGAGGACCTTGATCGCGACCTGGCGGCCGAGGGTCAGATCCTGTCCACGGTAGACGCTCGCCATCCCACCGCGGCCGATGAGCTCATCGACGCGGTACCGCTCGGACAGCACACGCTGCTCTCCCGACACTTCTCTCCCCTGGGCTGACTCACCGCCAGCCTAATCGAACCCTGCTGAACGCCTCCTGGGGCGCCCCCGTCCCAGGAGGCTCGCCGCTCAGGGCGCCGGAGTTCCCGTCGACGTGCTCGCCGTGGGGATCTGCGCCTGGCCCTCCTGCGAGGAGCCGCTCTCGCGGTCGCCGCACTGAGCGGTGTATTTCACCAGAATGAGTGATCCCGGCTGCACGTCCTTGTCGGCGGTCACCTGCAAGCTGCGCGGTGCGGTCGGCGACTGGTAGGTCGTGCTGTCGTTGGCGTTGAAGGTGCCGTTGATCACCGTGAAGTTGTACGCCGTGACCGACGACCCGGCCGGGCAGCTGAAGGCCTCCCACGTCACCGTGAACGTCTGCGACCCCTTGGGATCGTTCGTCACGGTCGGCGCCGTGGGCGTGCCGATCGGCGACATCTCGTCGTAGAAGGTCACCGTGATGATGCTGCCGGTGGGGACTTCGCCGCGCGTCGGGTTGGTCTGGTAGATCTTGCCGATCTCGGCGTCGGTCGGAGCGGCGGAGCCGCGTTCGCACGTGATCTGGACGTCGTTCGCGGTGGCGATGGACTGCGCCTCGTCACACGTCTTTCCGATCAGTCCGAGGCTGTCGATCGACACCGTCGTCTTGCTGGGCGTCGGCGTGGGAGTCGTGGGTGTGCGGGAGGCCGTCGTCGACGTGGTCGTCGGCGTCGGCGTCGGCTGCCCGCCCTGGTTGGCGAACAGTGCGAACAGCGTGCCGCCGAGGACGATCAGCAGCAGCGCGATGAGCGCGACGAGCGGCCACGTCCACGGGCTGCGCTTCTTCTTCGGCTCCTCGGCGGGCGCTCCCGCGTCCGCCGCCGAACCCAGCGCGGCGGCGGTCGGCAGGATGCGGGTCGCCTCCTGGGTCGCCATCCCCGGAGTGAGCAGCTTGGTGACGTCGTCGAGCGCCATCGCTCCCGCGATCGCGGGGACGATCGCCACCGCCCCGGCGACGTCGCCGCGACGCAGCGCCGTGGCGGCCCGGGCGACCGCCGACGCGGTGGCCGGCCGGTCTTCGGGCTTCTTGGCGATCATGCTCATGACGAAGTTGCGCACCGGCTCGGCGATGGTGGCCGGCAGCGGAGGCGGAGCGTCGTTGATCTGCGCCATCGCGATGGCGACCTGCGACTCACCGGTGAAGGGGCGCTTGCCCGCCAGGCACTCGTAGGCGACGATGCCCAGCGAGTAGATGTCCGTCGCCGGGGATGCCGGGTGACCCGACGCCTGCTCGGGCGACAGGTACTGGACCGTGCCCATCACCTGTCCGGTCGCCGTCAGAGGCACCTGGTCCGCGATGCGCGCGATGCCGAAGTCGGTGATCTTCACACGCCCGTCGGGCGTGATCAGGAGGTTGCCGGGCTTGATGTCGCGGTGGACGAGGCCGGCCGCGTGGGCGGCCTGCAGGGCGGCGGCGGTCTGCGCGACGATGTCGAGCGTCTTGTCGGTCGACAGCGACCCTTCGCGCTCCAGGATCGTCGACAGCGCCTCGCCGGGCACGAGCTCCATCACGAGGAAGGCCGAGCCGTTCTCCTCGCCGTAGTCGAAGACGCTGGCGATGCCCTCGTGGTTGACGAGCGCCGCGTGGCGGGCCTCGGCACGGAAACGCTCCAGGAAGCCCGGGTCGCCCATGTACTCGTCTTTGAGGATCTTGATCGCGACGGTGCGTCCGATCACGTGGTCGGTGGCCTCCCAGACCTCGCCCATGCCGCCGATCGCGATCCGCGAGTCCAGCTCGTAGCGTCCACCGAAGCTCACACCCTGTGTCGGTCTCATCTGCTCAGCACCGCCTCCATGACTTTCTTCGCGATTGGAGCCGCGATCCCGTTGCTCGTGCCGGACTGCCCGAGACCTCCGCCGTTCTCCACCATGACGGCGACGACCACCTTCGGATCCTGCGCCGGGGCGAAGCCCGTGAACCAGAGCGTGTACGGATCCGAAGCCCCGTGCTCTGCCGTCCCGGTCTTCCCGGCCACATCGACCCCGTCTATTGTTGCACCGCTGGCAGCGCCGTCACGGACATTCGAGATCATCAGCGAGGTCATCGTCGCGGCATCCGTCGTGCTGAGCGCGCGGCCCAGCTCGGTGTCGGCGAAGCTCTCCTGCACCGTCAGATCCGGGGCCACGACGCGGTCGACCATGCGGGGCTTCATCACGACCCCGTCGTTGGCGATACCGGCCGCGACCATCGCCATCTGCAGCGGCGTCGCCGTGACGTCGCCCTGGCCGAAACCGCTGAGCGCGACCTGCGCATCGCTGAGCTTCGAGGTCGGGTAGACCGATCCCGTGACCGCGAGGGGGATGTCGAGGTCGGCGCCGTTGAACCCGAACTTCTCCGCCTCGGCGCGCAGCGCGTCCTGGCCGAGGGCGACGGCGAGCTGGGCCATCGGGATGTTGCAGCTCAGCCGCAGCGCGGTGGCGATGGTGACCTGGTCGCCCGGTCCACACGTGTTGCCGTCGAAGTTGCGGATGGAGGTCGAGGTGCCGGGCAGGGTGTAGGTCGCCGGGTTCGGGAAGGTCGAGTCCGGAGTGAACTTCCCGGACGACAGGGCGGCCGACACGACGACGAGCTTGAACGTCGAGCCGGGCGGGTTGAGGGTGCCGATCGTGCGGTTCTCCAGCGGGTTGACCGCCGCGCTGAGCAGCTCGTCGTACGTCGTGTTGACCTGCTTGGCGTTGTGCACCGCCATCGCGTTGGTGTCATAGCTCGGGCTGGTCACCATCGCCAGGATGCGTCCGGACGTGGGGTCCATCGCCACGACGGCGCCCTGGTAGCTGCCGAGGGCGTCGAAGGCGGCCTTCTGGATGGTCGGGTCGAGGGTGAGCAGCACGTTGGACCCGCGGGCCGGCTGACCCGTGATCACCCGCTCGACGCGGGACAGGAACTGCGAGCTCGCGGTGCCGGACAGCTCCTTGTTCATGGACTGCTCGAGACCCGTCAGGGAGTTCAGCAGCGGGTTCATGTAGCCGGTGACCGGCGCCCACATCTGCGGATCGACGTACTGGCGCTGCCACGCGTACACGTCGTCGCTGGGTACGGAGTCGGCGATCACGGTGTCGCCCGCGATGATCGACCCGCGCTGCACCTCGAAGGCGTCGTACAGGGCGCGCTTGTTGCGCGGGTTCTCGCCGAGGTCGCCGGCCTGCACGACCTGGATCCAGCTGGTCGCGCCGAACAGGGCGATGAACATCGCCAGCATGATGAACGACAGCCGTCGCAGCTCGCGGGTCATCCGATCACCACCCGGGGTCGGGAGCGCACGGCATCCGAGATCCGCAACAGCAGCGCGACAATGATCCAGTTGGCCACCAGCGAGGAGCCGCCGGCCGCGAGGAACGGGGTCGTCAGACCCGTCAGCGGGATCAGGCGGGTGACGCCGCCGACCATGATGAACACCTGCAGGGCGATCGTGAACGACAGGCCCGTCGCGAGGAGCTTGCCGAAGTCGTCTTGTCCGGCGATACCGATGCGGATGCCGCGGCTCGCGAAGACCATGTACAGGCAGAGGATCGCGAAGACGCCGATCAGGCCCAGCTCCTCGCCGAGGCTGGGGAAGATGTAGTCGCTCTGCGACAGCGGCGTCAGGCCGGGGCGTCCGCGACCGAGTCCCGTCCCGAGCAGCCCGCCCTCGGAGAGTCCGAAGATGCCGCTGACCAGCTGGTAGCTGCCGCCGTCGCGATCGATGACGGCGGGGTTGAAGGCGTCGAGCCAGTTCTGGAAGCGCCAGCCGACGTACGTCAGCACCTGCGAGGCGATGATCGCCCCGCCGACGGCGAGGAGCACGCCGAGCACCGCCCAGCTGGTCTTGCCGGTCGCCACGTAGATCATGGCGATGAACATGCCGAACATCAGCAGACCGGTGCCGAGGTCGCGCTGGAAGACGATGATCGCCATCGAGGCGAGCCAGATCAGCAGCAGCGGACCGAGCTCGCGGGCGCGTGGCCAGGTCATCCCGAGGAAGCGGGTGCCGACCGAGCTCAGCGCCTCGCGGGTGCGCACCAGGTAGCCGGCGAAGAAGATCGCGAGCGCGATCTTGGCGAGCTCGCCCGGCTGGAACGAGAAGATGCCGCCGATCGAGATCCAGACGTCGGCGTTGGCGTCGGTGCCGAGGCCCGGGATGAACGGCAGCACGAGCAGGAGGATGCCGGCGAAACCGAACACGTACGTGTAGCGGAACAGCACGCGGTAGTTCTTGAGGAAGACGACGATCGCGACGGCCGCCGCCGTGGCGATCGCGAGCCAGACGAGCTGGCGCGTGGACAGGGCGTCCCAGCCGGTGCTCTGATCCTCGATGTCGATGCGGTAGATCATGGCGAGCCCGAGTCCCGACAGCACGGTCGCGATCGGGACGACGAAGGGATCGGCCTGCGACGCTTTGAAACGCAGCACGATGTGCAGCCCCAGGACGAGGACCGTCAGTGCGCCGCAGTAGTAGAGGAACGTCCAGTCGATGTGGCCGAGCGCGCCCAGCTGCACGAGTGCGATGGCGGCGCCGTTGATCGCGAACGCGAACAGCAGCAGGCCCAGCTCGCGATTGCGCTGCGTCTGCGGCACGCGGAGTCTCCGCAACGCCTTGACGACCGTCGTATCGGTCTGGACGGTGTCGGTCGACGCGCTCATCGCTCATCCTCCACGGTGGTGCGCAGTGTGTCGACGATCTGCTCCGCGTCGGACAGCGACCGCGCGGAGATGGTCGAGGTGACAGCGAGCCGCTGGTAGAACGGCAGGTCCTTCAGCAAGATGCCGGTGTCCTCGTAGACCGAGGAGAGCGAGAGCGGACCGAGATCCTGCTGGATGCCGCGGAAGATGACGACGGTGTCGGTGTCGGCGCCCACGAAGTACCGCGTCTGGGTCCAGCTGTAGGCGCCCAGCGCCGCCGCCGCGAGCGCGAGGAGGATCGTCAGCAGCCCGACCACCCACCACACGCGTCGACGGCGGGCGCGGCGCCGATCCTCCTCGATGAGCTCCTCGAGGAACTCGGCGGCGGGCTCGAAGTGCGTCGGCTCGTTCGCGGCCTGCCGCGCCGAGTGCAGCCAGCTGGTGCGACCGGGTCGGGCGGCCGGAACCTCGACGCCCTGCGGGTTGGATGCCGAGCCGACGATGGTGGCGGTCCCGCTGAACATGGGGTGGCTGCCGCCCACGTCCACGATGACGACCGTGACGTTGTCGGGAGCCCCGCCGTCGAGGGCCTGCTTGAGCAGGAGGTCGGCCGTGCGCCCGGGAGGGTAGTGGTGGCCCAGGACCTTGCTCGTGTGGGCGTCGTCGACGACCCCGGACAGACCGTCGGAGCACAGCAGCCAGCGGTCGCCGGGCTGCGTCGGCATGATGAAGGTGTCGACCTCGGGGTCGGGATCCATGTCGCCGAGCACGCGCATGAGCACCGACCGGCGGGGGTGGTAGCGCGCTTCCTCGGGGGTGATGCGACCCGAGTCGACCAGGCGCTGCACGAAGGTGTGGTCCGTGGTGATCTGGGTGAGCGCGTCGTCGCGGTACAGGTAGATGCGGGAGTCGCCGATGTGGGCGATGACGGCGTAGTCGTCGACCATGATGAGGCCGCTGACGGTCGTCCCCATGCCGGCGAGCTCGGGCCGGCGTGCGACGGTCTCGATGAGCACGGCCGCCGTGGAGGAGATCGCCTCCTGAAGGGCCTGTTCGGCCTCACCGGTGGACCCGTACGGGTGGTCGAGCTCCTTCAGACGGTGGACGGCGATGCTCGAGGCGACATCCCCGCCGGCGTGGCCGCCCATGCCGTCGGCGACGACGAAGAGGTTCGAGCCGGCGTAGCCCGAGTCCTGATTGTTGGAGCGCACCTTCCCCGTATGGGAGATGGCGACGCTCGATCCCTCGAACACCATGAGCCGCGGGCTACTTCCTCAGCTCGAACGTCGTCGCGCCGACCTTGATCGGTGCGCCCACGCGCACGGGCACCGGGGTGCTCACGCGTGCGCCGTCGTGCCAGGTGCCGTTGGTGGAGTCGAGGTCCTGGATCATCCACTGGTCGCCCCACAGCAGCAGGCGGGCGTGATGGCTGGACGTGTAGTCGTCGCGGATGACGAGCCCTGACTCGCTGGAGCGGCCGATCGTGAGGGCCTCGGAGCCGAGGGGGAGTTCGAGGCCGGCCTTCGGTCCGCTCGTGATGACGATGCGCGACACGGCGTCGCGGGTCGCCTTCTGCGGCCCGCTCGGTGTGGGCGCCGCCGCGGGGGCGGCGGGGGCGATGGGCGCCGTGGCGGCCTGCGCGGGAGCGGATGCCGCCGCCGGGGCGAGCCCCGCGGCCGCCGGCTCGGGGAGCTTTCGAACCTTCACGCCGAAGAGGTCGGCGCGCAGGGAGTAGACGACGGCGAACACGAAGAACCACAGCAGGATCAGAAATCCGATCTGCAGCAGCAGGAGGGTCAACTCGCTCACGCGGATCCTCCGAATCCAAAGGCGCGGGTCGCGTCGGCGGCAGAGGTGGTGGGGCGGGGAGGCGTCGCCTGTGCGACGACGCGGAAGACGATGTCGGTGCGTCCGATCGTGATCACCGAGTCGGGCGGCAGCGGGGCCTCCGCGATCTTGGTTCCGTTCAGCTGCGTGCCGTTGGTGGAGCCCATGTCGCGGACCATCGCGCGCTCGCCGTCCCAGAGGATCTCGACGTGGCGGCGGCTGGTGCCGGCATCCGGGATGGTGATGTCGGCGTCGCTGCCGCGCCCGATGACAGTGCGCCCCTTCGCGAGGGGGTGCTGCGCTCCGGCGATCTCCACGACGCCGCGCCACGCGACCTGGCCGGCGGCCGTCTGTGATGCCACGCGCAGCGTCCCCGTCGACAGCGTCGGATCCGCGGTGAGCGAGATGGTCACGGGTCCCGCGAACGTGAAGCCCTGCGCCTTCGCGTGCGCATCGACGAGCGTGTGCAGCTCGGAGTCGAGCGCGCTGCCCAGGGACAGCATGCGCTCGGCATCCGCCGGCGACATGCGCACCTCGAACGTGTTGGGGGCCAGGATGCGGTCGCGGCTGACGACGGCAGCCTTCGCATCGAGCTCGCTGCGCAGGGCGGCCGCGATCTCGACGGGCTGAATGCCACTACGGAAGGACTTCGCGAACGCGCTGTTCACTGCGCGCTCGAGTCCCTTCTCGAAGCTGTCCAGTAGTCCCACAGGGCTCCTCAGGATCGCCGACCGGTGCGTACATGCTAGTTGCACAGGCTGAGCGCACGCGGAACGTGCGATGTCGGGCGTCGCGTTTCGACTCGCTGCGCTCGCTCAACGACCGGGGGCCCCGCCCGCCCCGTGCGCCCCCCGTGCGTTGAGCGAGGCGCGCAGCGCCGCCCGTGCGTTGAGCGAGGCGCGCAGCGCCGAGTCGAAACGCCTCCCGTCTCGTGATATCCTCGGGAAGTTGAGTCCGTGAGATCCTCGGATGTCGCGGCTCGCGCGAGTGGCGGAATAGGCAGACGCGCTGGCTTCAGGTGCCAGTGCCCGAAAGGGCGTGGGGGTTCAACTCCCCCCTCGCGCACCACAGGAAGACGACGGAGATCAGCCCGGCTGTGCCGATGGTGATCTCGTCTCCTACGGTGCGATGCAAAAGGTCACCCTCCGGGGTGGCCTTTTCTGCTGTTCACGGTCTTCGAAGACTTCAGGGTGTGCGAAGGTCACTCACTCGGCTGAGTCGACATTCGGCCCTCGCTGGTCACCCCGTTCACGATTGGCCGGCGCGGCGCCGGGCGTCACGCCGTAGAGCGTCCGGATGGCCTGTTCCGCGCCGACCGCGTCGCGCGCGGCGATGCGGTCGCGCAGCCGCTGCCAGTTCTCGCGGCGCGGTGCCGGTCTGGCGACGACGCCCGACCACCCCCGGAGGTTGCGTTGCACCACGATCGAGGTCTCGCGGATGATCGTGAGGAAGACCCCGTTGCCGGTCGCCCGCGTGGCGAGGAGCCCCAAAGCGGATGCCGCGGCGAAGACCGCTGCCGGCTCGCCCGCGTCGATGCCCGCGAGGGCGGCGTCGACGGTGCCGACGATGTCGGCGAGGTCCTCGTCCGAGCACCGGGAGACGGCCAGGTTCACCGCGTTGCCCAGGAAGTACGCGGCGAACTCGCCGGTGTCGCGGCGGAGCGCATCGTCGGGAGCGGTGACCCGGGTGTAGCGGCCGACGGCGATCTCGACGAGCCCGAAGCGCTCCAGTCGCTGCAGCGCCTCACGCACGGGCGTCCGGGACACGCCGAGCTGCCGCGCGAGCTCGACGTCGCGGAGCCGATGGCCCGGAGGGAACGTGCCGTCGGCGATCGCCGCACCGATGCGGGCGTAGATCTCGTCGCTCAGGATCATCCCGCTGGTGAGTTCGATGGGAGAAAGGGTGTCACTCATCTGCATCGAATGGTACGTCGCGCGCAGACGCTGCGACAGGTCGGATCTCGCCGTAGGCGGCGCCGCCCAGGATCGCAGGGGGTGCCGACCAGAGAATGACGCCGTCGCGACGCTGGGGGGTCGTGATCCGCGGTTTCGCCGTGAGCGACGTCAGGATGCGTGGTGTCGGCCACGCTGGCAGGGAGCCGGCCGCTCATCTCGTCACCGCGGACTCCACGATCGACAGGCCGCGTCCGCGCAGACGCCCTCGCTCTGCGGACAGAACGGCGAGCACACGGTCGCGCGTCCCGCGTCCGTGTGCGATGACGAGTTCACGTGCCCGCTCGGGATCCCGTGCCGCGATCGCCGCGACGATCTCTCGGTGTTCGGCTCGCGCCTGCGCGCGCGACGCCGCGCTGCGCACCTCGAGCCACCGGGTTCGGCTGAGGCGCAGGAGCGCCCCGGACACCGCATCCACGAGGAACGGATTGCGCGACAGACGTGCGAGCGCGATGTGGAAGTCGCTGCCGTCACGCAGCACGGTGTCGGCATCGTCGTGTGTGCCGCTCTCGTCGAGGAGGGCGGCGAAGCTGTCGAGCTCCGCCTCATCAGCGCGCTCTACGGCGAGAGTCACAACGGCGACCTCGGCCGCCTCACGAAACTCCATCACCGCCCGGATCTCGCTGAGGTCGATCGGGGCCACGCGCCAGCTGCGCCCATCCCGCACGGTGAGCCCTTCGTTCTCGAGGCGCATCAGGGCGGCGCGGATGGGTGTGCGCGACGCAGCGAGGAGCGATTCGAGGCCGCGTTCGCTCAATCCTTCACCCGGCAACAGGTCGAGTGACAGGACGGCGGCGCGGAGGCGGTCGTAGGGGGCGGGCGGGGTCACGGCTACTCTCCTGGTGTACCAGACTGGTATACCAGCACTCTATCCGACAAAGGACGCCGCGATGCTGATCACGAGGACTTCCACGGCCGCGCCCGCGCGTGCTTGGCTAATGCTGACGCTGGGCGTGTTGGCTCAGGCGGCGGGCACCTTGTTGGTGTCGACGCCGGCTTACCTGATCCCGCTCCTGCACAGCGAACGCGGCCTTCCGCTGACGCAGGCAGGCCTGCTCGCATCGGTACCCACCTTCGGTATGGTGTGCACTCTGGTGGCGTGGGGCGTCCTCACCGATCGGTACGGGGAGCGCGAGATCATCGTCGCGGGGCTCGTGCTCACCGCGGCGGCCTCCTTCGCGGCGGCCGCCGTGAGCGACGACGGCTACCTGCTGCTCGGCGTCCTGCTCGCCTTCGGCGGCGCGGCGTCGGCCAGCGCGAACGCCGCGAGCGGTCGCGTCGTGATCGGATGGTTCCCTGCCCGGCGCCGAGGCCTCGCGATGGGGATCCGGCAGATGTCCCAGCCGCTCGGGGTGGCGGTGGCCGCGCTGATCGTGCCCCCGCTGGCGATGCGCGGGCTCGCGGCGCCGATGGTAGTCACGGGGGTGATCACGGGGGTGCTCGTCGTGCTGTGCGCATGGGGGATCCGCAATCCTCCGCGACCGGCGCGCGGATCCGGACCCGTGGATGCCGCGGTCAGCCCGTACCGCGCGAACGACTTCCTGGTCCGCATCCACGTGGCATCCGCGCTGCTGGTCGTGCCGCAGTTCGCGCTTTCGATCTTCGGCATGGTGTGGCTCGTGGCAGCGATGGGATGGGGCGCGGCCGAGGCGGGTGCCCTCGTCGCGGTCTCGCAGTTCGTCGGCGCTGGTGGCCGAATCCTGGTCGGTCATCTCAGCGACCGCGTCGGCACCCGTGTCGGCGTACTGCGATGGGTGGCGGGCGCGGGGGTGCTGGTCATGGTCGCCCTCGCCGTGGCCGGCGCCATGCGCTTCGACCCGCTGGTCGTTGTGCTGTACCTCGTCGCCTCGACGGTTTCGGTCGCCGACAACGGCCTCGCCTACACGTCGGTCGCCGAGGCGGCCGGGCCCTTCTGGTCGGGTCGTGCCCTCGGTATCCAGAACACGGGACAGTTCCTCGCCGCCTCCGCCGTCGGTCCGTTCGTCGGTGCACTGATCGCCGCCGTCGGCTATCCCGTCGCCTTCGGACTGATCGGAGTCACGCCGCTGATGGCGCTCATGGTCACCCCGCGGCGGGACGGTGCGTCCGGGTCGATGTAGCGCAGGGCCCTGAAGGGAACAGTTCTTCTCCTTTGCGATAACCAAAGAAAATTGGTACAGTGATCGCGGGACGAGCCGAGCGGCGCAAGGGGGACTTCGCGTCGGGTCGCTCGTCTCCCGGCGGCGGGCGCCATCTCTCGATGGTGTCGCAGTGCCGTACTCCGTGCGACACCACAGTCGCGCGCTCACCCCACGCAAAGGACACCCATGGACACCAAGACACGCGTTCCCGGCCGTAAGCGCCTCCTCATCGCGGGAGGAGCGCTGCTCGGCGCTGCCAGCCTCGTCACGGCCGCCGCCTTCACCGACTTCGCCAACCTGAACCTCGGCAACGGCACCGACGACAGCGGTATCGGTGGGAACAACCGTTTCAACATCCAGGTCGTCGGCACGGACGCCGACGGCAACCCCGTGGCAGGCACGTGGCAGGAGGCCGACACCGAAGCGGGCGTCAACATCAACGTCCCGGGGTCGCAGCTGATCACTCCCGGCGACACCATCAGTGTCGCCATTCCGTTCCGCAACGAGAGCCCGGCGCTGAGCGCAGACATCTCCTTCTCCCTGCAGGATCGCCCGGGCTACACGTCCGACCCCGCGATGGTCGCGGCCCTGCGCTACACAATCACGCTCGACGGCACGGACATCGTCACCGACGCCACGCAGGCGACTGTGGATGATCTCGATCTCGGCACCTACCTGACGGGCGAGCAGGGCACCCTCGAGGTCGCGATCACGCTCCCGGATCAGGGATCGGCCGCGGACAACAACGCCCTGCAGGGGCAGGTCTCCTACGTGCAGGCCCACTTCGACGCGATCTCGGTCCAGCCGTAGCCGACTCCCGCGGGGCGGGGACGTTCACCCGACCGCGAGCGTGCACCCCAAGGCCGCTCGCGGGAAGGCCGAGTCCCCAGCCCGGCCGACGCTCGGTCTCCCCACGTGCCGATGCGTCCGCCCCGTCCCGCGGGCCCTCTCCAGGTACGCAGCTCTCTGACGCTCCGGCAGCGTACGAGTGCGCGTGCACATCCGCGAGCAGCCCAGAAGGAGAGCCCATGCCCGTCCTCAGACGCGGGGCCCGTCGGCTCATCATTGCCGCCGGTGCCGTCCTCGCCATCGGCGCACTCACCACCGCCGCAGCGTTCGTCGATCTCGCCGATGTGCGCGTCGCGCTGGACGGCACGCGCACGACGTTCGACATCCGCACCGCCGGCAGCGACGCAACCGGGTGGGAGCCGAGTCCCTCGGATTGGCAGCAGGGCAACCCTGATGCGTACGAGGTCGCGCTGCACAGCGGGGCCACGCTCGCGCCCGGCGGCGTGCTCGTGCTGAGGGTTGCCGTTCAGAACAACAGTCCCGCGCTGGCCGGGACGCTCTCGTTGGACATCGTCGATCCTCAGCCCCGCGGGCAGGAGATCGACCCGACGACCGGGCGCTATGTCGAGCTGTTCGATCAGCTCGTCTTCACGGTGAAGCAGGGATCGACCGTCCTTTTCGACCACGTCCCTGCGACCGCATTGACGACGTACGTGTGGTCCGCCGCACTCGCCTCGGGCGACGACATGGTGTTGGACGTGCAGATCGATCTGCCGCCGAGTGTCGACAACCGATGGCAGGGCGCCAGCACAGCCGTACAGTTCCACTTCGAAGCGGAGAACTCATGACCGGCACTCCTCGCCGCTCCGGGACGCGACGCCTGCTCCTCGCCGCCGGCGCTGTCCTCCTCGCCTGCGGCGGGGTCACCGCTGCCGCGTACACCGACGCCGCTCTCGTCTTCTTGGGCACCGGCAGCGAAGGATCGGGGATCGGAAACCCCCACCGCTTCGATATCGCGGTGCGCGACGCACAGAACGAACTACAGGACGCGGTGACTCGAGCCGACGCGGTCGTGCTTCCCGTCACCTCGGGCACCGTGTTCACGGAGGGAACACCGGTGCGCTTCGACGTCACGATCGCGAACCGCACCCCCGGCGTCACGGGCGATCTCATGCTCTCGCTCTACGACCCGGATCCACAGTCCTCCGATCTGTTCGGATCGCTGCGGTTCAGCCTGTACCTGGACGGCTCGGCGACACCGGCGATCACTGACGCCACCGCTGACACCGTGAATGCGGCCGGCCTCGGCTTCACTGCGGTCGAGCCGGGCATCGAACACCACGTGCGGGTCGACGCCGTCATCGCGACCGGCGCGGGTCTCAGCGTGGCGGGCACGTCGACGGCGATCGGACTGCAGACGAACGGGACGAGCCGATGACGCGCATCTCCCGCCTCCGTACATGGAGGACCGCTGTCCTACTGGCGGCTCTCACCGTATGGACGGCCGCCGCTCCGGCTGCCGCCCAGGACGATCTCATAGATGCGGCACCCACGACGATCGGGATCGACACTCCTGCGCCCGGCCATGCCATGGACTGGACGATGACCGTGACCAACGTCACCTCCGTCGCTGTGCCTCTCTCGCTGCGGGTCAGCGGCGAGCGCGTACCGCTTTTCGTCGGTGCGACACCACTGGAGGTCACCGTTCGCGACGCGACAGGTGGCATCGTGGTCGGCCCGTTGGCGGCGGGGGATCTCATCGGCCAGCTGATCGTCCTGCCCTCGTTGCCCGCAGGCGCGACGTATGCGCTCTCCGGTACCGCCAGCCTCCCGCGCTCGGCGGACAACTCCTACCAGGGGCTCAGCGGCGAGCTCGTGTTCGAGTTCGTTGCGGTCGATCCACGGACGCCCCTCGCGCAGACCGGTGGGACGGCACCGATCGTGTTCCTGCTTCTGGGTGGCGCTCTTCTCACCCTTGGTGTCTTGCTACTCACTCGACGAAAGGCCCGCACTGATGCGTAAGACGAACCGTCGCCTGCTCGCCCTGGCCGCCGGACTCGCCGCTGTCGGCCTCCTCGCCGGCGTCGCGGGGACGAGTGCCGCCTACCAGGACGTCGCTCACGCGCGCACGGACTCGATCGCCGCTGAGGCGTCGGCGCCCTTCCGGCCGGGGCTCGCGAGGAACGCGCGCATGGTCGACACCGGCATCGCGCTCGGCAACGACGGCCGCGTGTACGTCTGGGGATGGTTCGGAGGCTCGTCGGAGATCTCGGGTTCGACCTCACCTCTCCTCGGCGACCGCGCGCCTCAGGCCGTCCCGCTTCCCGACGGCATCAAGCAGATCTCCGGCATGATCTACGACGCCAACGCGCTGGCGGCGGACGGGACCGTATACGGCTGGGGAGCCTACAACAGCCGCAATGGGACGAGCGCATCCTCATCGGCCAATCAACCCCGACAGATCCGCATCGGCACCGCATGGAACGGCACGGGGCCGCTCCTGACCGGAGCTCTGACGATCGCGTCCACAGAGATGGCCGGCGCGGCGATCACGAACACGGGGGAGGTGTACAAGTGGGGATCCAGTGCATACGGCGGCTCGACCGTCTCGGGTGCGCAGAAGCTCACCGGACTGCCCGACCCCACCGTCGCCGGCAATCGACCCGTCTACATCAAGGGCGCGTACACGAACTTCTTCGTGATCTTGGAGAACGGCGACGTCTACGCGTGGGGCGGCACCTCCAGTACCCCGACCGGCTACTCCAGCGGGACCACGGCGGTGAAGCTCACATCACTGTCGCCCTGGTTCGCCTCCACCGTCGCGACCGGGCAGCCGCACATCGTCGCCGTCGACGGGGGCATCTCCATGGGAGGAGCGCTCCTGTCTGATGGAACCTTCCTCAGCTGGGGCGGGTCTGCGACGCGCATCGGCAACCGATCCGGCACCCCCGGTACGCCCGCGCTCGTCACCACTCTGAGCGGCATCACCTCGATGCAGTTCGGCCTGACGGGGGTCGTCATGGCCAAGAACGACGGCTCGTTGTGGGGTTACGGGGCCAGCGATGACTATGGTCAGCTGCCCCAGGCCCCGACGAAGGTCGACGACGACGTGCGCCAGTTCGCCGCCGGGCAGGGCTACTACATCTGGCAGCGTGGCGACGGCACGTTCTGGGGTCGCGGATACAACCCACAGGGCGCGATCGGTCTGCCCAGCGTCGGCACCACCACCAACCGCAAGGTCTCCTGGGACCTTTCGATGATCGCGCAGTAAGGGAGAACGCGACATGCGTATTCGTGCTCGAGACCGCGCGCCCCGACGTACAACCAGGCGTTTCGCGCTCGCCGTCGCTGCCGGCGCGATCGCTGTGGTCGGCGCGGTGGTCGTCACCGCAGCGGCGACCTCAGCGGCCTATACGGACCAGGCGAACATGAATCTCGCGGGAGACGCCGGGGTCGGCTATCAGGGGCATTTCGACATCGGGATCGTTCTGCCCGACGGCACGGTCGAGCAGGCCGATGCGCCGGCCGGCTACGCCTGGCCCGTGACAGACGCAGAGACCCTCGTTCCCGGCCGCACCGTCGTCACACAGATCCCGGTCTTCAACAACACCACAGACCTGGACGCGGACACGGTCGTCACCCTGGTGGCCCGCGATGGGACGGGCGCGGTGTCGCCATCCGTGCCGAACATCACGCCGTATCTCCGGTTCACGGCATCGAGGGCGGACGGGAGCGTGCTCTTCTCGGATGCTGCACTGGCAGACGCTCACGCCAGTCTGGGAACCCTGTCGGCACGAGGCGAGCAGCCGCTCGTTGCAGGCGACGCCTACACTCCGGGTGCCACTGCGAGCTCCGACATCATCACTCTCACGATCCGCTACCTCGACGTGGCAGGGGTCGAAAGCCTCAACGGCGGGCAGTCGGCGCTGGCTGTCCAGTTCGACGCCGCTTCGCGCAAGCCATGACAGCGCCGATGACGACGAGGCGATCCCGACGCGGGAGGTCGTTGTCGGGCCACTCGTCCCGGCTCTGGTTCGCGTGGAGCCTGCTGCGCTCGGTGATCCTCACCTCCGCGGCGGTGCTCGGGATCGTGTGCGTGCTCGTCTTCGGGGTGTCGTTCGCGTTCGGAGTGCGGCCGCTCATCGTGCTCTCCGGCAGCATGGAGCCGACTCTCCCGGTCGGGTCAGTCGTCTTCTCACGGACGGTTCCGGCAGCCGAGCTCGCCGTCGGCGACATCGCAACGCTCGAGCGCCCTCGTGGGCTCGGACTCATCACTCATCGTGTGACGTCCGTCCATGACGTAGACGGCACCACGGTCGATGTCACGCTTCGCGGCGACGCGAACGCCACTGACGATCCTGAGCCGTACGCCGTTGACACTGCCGGCCTCTATGTCTTCCACGTTCCGTACATGGGAACGGTCGCGATGGTGCTCAAAACCGGGTACGGCATCGGCTTCGCCGTTGCATCCGCCCTGGTGCTGATCGTCGTCTTCCTTCTCGATCCGCACCGTCTGCGGCATCCACAGGCAGCGCCGCTGGGGGGCGGCGCGTCACCGGCGAACGCCGGTGGGGCCACTACGGCCCGAACCGGGGAGGAGGGGAGGTAGTACTCTCCTCCTCCCCGGCTCGTCTTCGCACCGGTTCAGCAGCAGTGTTGTGACCCACGCGGTGGAGGTTACGTCGCCCTGACCCACGCCGGTGCTCAGACGTCGTCCCGCTCCAGGCCGCGGCGCACCGCCCACAGCGCGAGCTGCGTGCGGTCGGCGACGCCGGTCTTGCGCATGGCGGATTGCAACTGCGACCGCACCGTGTGCGCCGAGACCTTCAGATGCGCCGCGATGTCCTCGTTGCTCGTCACCCCGCTCGCGAGGATCGAGACCACACGGCGCTCGGCGGGCGACAGCGACGAGGGGAGCGCGTCGCCCGACGCGGGACGCCCGCGGCGCACGAACTCCTTGAGGACGGGGGCCATCATCCGGGGCGAGACCACGGCCTCCCCACGCGCCGCCGCGCGGATCGCGTCGACGAGGTAGTGCGAGTCGTGCGTCTTGAGCAGGTAGCCCGCCGCGCCGGCATCCAGCGCGTCGCGCACGTATCCGTCGACGGCGAAGCTCGTCATCACCACGACGGCCGCCGGGTGCTCGGCATCCGGTGCGGTGAGCTGACGGGTCGCCTCGATGCCGTCGACGCCGGGCATCTGCAGGTCCATCAGGACCACGTCCGGCCGCTCGGTGCGCGCGGCGGTGAGCGCGTCGGCCCCGTTGGCCGCTTCCCCGACGACGAGGATGTCGGGGACGCTGTCGAGCTGCAGCCGCATGCCCAGTCGCACCGCTCGATTGTCGTCGGCGATGAGCACGCGGATGCGGGCGGGGGCCGCGGTCATCGTCGATCCCTCACGAGCGCCTCCTCGTTCAGCGGCACCCGCAGGTGCACACGCCACCCGCCTCCGGCGACGGGGCCCGCCGTGAGGGTGCCGCGCAGCAGGAGCGTCCTCTCGTGCATCGACGCCAACCCCCACCCGAGGCCGACGTCGGAGGCCGGCTTGACCCGTCCGCCGTCCGCGTCGTTCTCGATGACCATGTCGAGGAAGGCGTCGACGCGGATCCGGACCCGCACGGGCGCACCCGCGGCGTGCTTCGCGACGTTCGTCAGCGCCTCCTGGAGCGCGCGGTACGCGGTGCTGGAGACGACGACCGGAAGGTCGTCGAGGGAACCGACGACGTCCACCTCGACCGACATCCCGATCCGGTCCCAGTACTCGGCGAGCTCCCACGCGCGCCGCAGGTCGGCGGTCTTCGACGGCGGCTCGGCGCCGGTCGCGCGCAGATCGGAGAGCGCACCGGTGACGCTCGCGGCCGCGAACCTGCCTTCGTTCTTCACCGACGCCACCAGCTCCATCGCCCGCTGGGGCTGGGTGTCGACGAGGGTCGCCGCCGCCTCGGCGAGCGTGATGAGGCCGGCGAGGTGCTGGCCGGCGACGTCGTGCAGCTCCTGCGCGATGCGTGCCCGCTCCGCGCGCTGCGCCTCTTCGATACGCCGATCGTGCTCCTGCTTCGCCAGGGCGGCCTCCTCGCTCGCGCGCTCCACGCGTCGCGCCTGCGTCCCCCACCACAGGCCCAGCGCCGCGACGGCGATCGCCGGCATCGTGAATCCCGCCGACTCGCGCAGCACGTACGCCTGCGCCTCGCCGACGCTGCGTCCCCAACTGAGCAGCGCGAGGAAGAGGGCGATCACGACCGCGGCGATCACCCCCGATGTCCACAGCACGGTGGCGAGGGCGCTGAGTCGGGTGGCCAGGAGGAAGAGGGCGGCCGAGATCACGAGGTACATGGCCGACAGCCACGACGGGATCTGCAGCCCGACGGCGATCAGCAGGTAGGTGGCCACCGTGATCAGCACCGCCTGGTGCGGCATCCGCTCGGCCCATACGAGGGCCACCGACTGCACGGCGCATCCGGCGACGATGACCGTCATGACCGCCCACTCCGGAAGCGGGAGCTCCCAGGACATGTAGCCCTCCATCAGGAGCGAGACCGGGTTGGAGAGCACCTGGATGAGCGTCGTGACGAACACCGTGACCGAGAAGAGCACCGCAGTGCGACGGGAGCCGAGGATGTCGTATCGCCGGGGCGTCAGCAGCGCCGACGCCCCGGCGGGATCGTGACTCGTCATGTCACGACAGTACGGGAGCGCTCTGTGCTCAGCAGACGCTGGAGAAGCTGCTGTTGCACGCACTGCTGACGTGACTGACGCCGACGGCACCATGACCGTCACCGTGTTCGCCCTCCAGTGCCTGCAGGGAGAGAAGGAACCCCATCCCTCTCACCTCCCTTCCCTCGTCGGGGATCACGCCGTGCGCGTGATCCGAACGGCCCGAGGAATCCGAGGGCCCCCGGGAGTGTCCCCACACCTTCTCCCGCCGCGGTGTGACTCGTGAGCGCGACGAGGACGCCCGCGGCTCCGGACGCGAGATCGCACGAGGCCCGCATCAGACCGTCACCCGCGAAGCGCACCTCGCTCGCGCCGGCTCCGCGCACGGTGTGCAGGTCGAGGGCGGCCACGTGCCGCTCGCGCGCCCGGCGGGCGTCGACCGACCCGAAACCGAGCCGCTCCGCCTCCGCGAGCACGTGGATGAGCCCCGCGCGACCGTGGAGCAGTCCGGCCTGCACGCTGAACGGACCCGTCGCGGCGGCGAGGATGCCGTCGAGGGCGCGATGGTGCCGGTCCGTTCCCGGAGTCACGTCGAGGAACTGCGCGAGGACCAGCCCGATGCCCGCGGACCCGTAGCCGAGATAGGGGATGAGCCGCCAGCCCTCATTCACGTGCAGCCCGCCGTCCGGCGCCGCGGTGAGGGTGGCGAGGTCGACGTCGAGAGCGCGCGCGGCGAGGTCGAGGTGGGCGCGGTCTCCGTAGGTCTCGTACAGCCGGAGACCGAGGAGCGCCGTCCCGGTCGCGCCCGCGAACAGTCCGCCGCGGCTCGTCGCGACGCGGTCTCGACGCGGGGCGGCGTCGAGACGGTCGCGCAGCAGCCGTCCCATCGCGCTCGCCGCGACGCCCCATCGCGGGTGCTCGTCGGCATCGGCGAGCAAGGTCAGGGCGACGCCCGGGATGCCGGAGTACAGCGTCGCGTCGAGCTCGCGCCAGTCACGGCGGACGATCTCGTCGAGGAGGTGGTCGGCGACGTCCGGCATGCCGACGGCGCGGCATCCCCACACTGCACCGGCCAGGCCGTTCATGAGTCCGATGGGCTCACGCGACAGATCGCCCGAGAGGGCGTCGCGGACCCAGTCGCGCTGCGCCTCGCTGAGCGCGACCCCGGCAGCGGCCAGCGCGGCCCCCACCCCGAGGGCGCCGAAGCCGAGCGCATACGGTGGCTCCTCGAACTGACGGGGATCGCCGGGCCACAGCCGGTCGTCGCGGTCGGGGACGCCGTCGCGGGAGAGGGTGTGCGCGATCTCGTCCATCGTCGCCCGCGGCGCATCCGGTCGTGCGCGCCGCCGGCCGCGTCCACGCGTCGCGCGCTCGAGCACGCGGGCCCGGTCGGCCACCCACCGATCGTCGAGGTCGAAGTGCTCGCTCGCCGTGCGCAGCAGCTGGTGCGCCTTGTCGGCGTCCAACGGCAGCAGCGCGGTGAGGGGCAGGAACATGAACAGCTCGACGCACGCGAGCGCGTACTCGTCCCGCGCCCGCGGCGACGGCGAACCGGGCGCGACGAAACCCGGTGCGCCCACCGGCGCACCGGCGCGTGCCGACACCGGAAGCGACATCTCGAAGTCGAGCAGAGACACGGCCCCGTCGTCGGTGACGAGCACGTTGCGCGGATGCAGGTCGCCGTGGGTCAGCCCGGAGGCGTGGAGTCGGCGCACCTGCCGCCGGAGCTCCGCGCCCACGCCGAGCGCCCACTCGCGATACGACGCGATGTCCGCGGGGGTGCTCGTGCGATCCGTCAGCGGGTTGCGCAACACCACGGCATCCATCAACGACGACCCGGCGACGTGCTCGAGCGCGAGGAAACGATGGCCGTGCGCGCGGAGCACCCCTACGGAACGCGGCGCCGAGACCGAGTCCGGGATGCGCGCGAGCGTGCGCTCCTCGTCGACGAGGCGGTCCACCGCGTCGCGGCCGTCGGGGGTCCACCCGCTGTGGGGCCGGGCCTCCTTCAGGACGACCGGCCGATCGTCGATCATCGCGGCGTAGACGCCGCCCGCGTTGGAGTGGTGCAGGGCGGCCGTGATCCGCGGGAACCCGGGCGGCGGCGTCATGTCGCCGAGGGCGTCGATCTCCTCCTGCAGGAACGCCGGCGGGCGCACCCAGTCGGGACAGCGGAAGGACGGCGCCCGCACGTCGGGCACGAGCTCGCCGGTGCGCAGATCGCGCAGCGCGGGCACCGAGCGGCCCTCGTGGACGACGGTCTGGGTGAGGAACGCGCCGTAGCGGACGAACAGCGGACCCTGCCGCCAGCGCACGTCGGAGAGGATGTAGGGCCCCGGGCATCCGCCGATGAGCGCATCGAGACCTTCGAGCGCCACGCGGAGGCGGTGATCGTCGGGCGGATAGACGGTGATGAACTTTCCCGCCGCGCCGCGATCCGCGTCCTTGGCGAGGCTGAAGCCGAGGTGCAGGCGGCTGCCCACGTGCTTGAAGGCGAGGAGATGATGGTGGCAGAAGGCCGCGACCGCATCGAGGGTCGCCGCGGCGGTGGCGGGCACGACGCTGACGTGGATCTTCCAGCCCTGGTCGGGAAGGCCCGCCGTGCGCGGCAGCCAGTGGGTCCAGTGATCGTCGTCGACGCGGGTCCACAGGGTCCAGTCCCGGGAGTCCGGCACCTCGAACCGTGCCGACGAGTCGGTGTCGCGTCGGCCCGGCTTGTCGTAGAACAACGCGTCCGCGCGGGCGAAGGCAGCATGTGCGGCGTCCACGGCGTCTCCTCGGGCGAAGTCCTGTATCGGCGAGCACATTGTGCGCGCCGTGGGTGGCGCTCTCCGCCCACGTCGACAGCCGGCGGCGGTGCCTCTGAGGGCCTCACGGTGCCTCGGATCCGCGTGATCATGCGGATCCGAGGCCGCGCGCCTCGGCATCCCGCCGCCGAGACCCGTGGGCGTCTTTCATTCAAATGGATGATGCGACAGGCCGTCTGACGACGCCTCGCGGATGCCGGCGAGTCGGTCGGCCCGGATCAGGCGACGCCGTGCAGCTCCCGCAGGCTCTGCTCCGCCCCGGCGCCGTCGCGGGCGTGCATCTGTGCGCGCAGCCGCACGAAGAGGTCCACGCGTCGGACCGTGTCGGCGAGGAAGGGCTCCCACCCCCGCAGGTTCCGTTCGATGGCGAGCGCGGCTTCGCGCACGACGCCGATGAACACCGAGTTGTGCGTGGCGCGGGTCACCAGCTCGAACATCTCGGTGCACTTCGCGAAGAGGAGGGCGATGTCCTCCGCGCGGGCGCTGTCGACGACGGCATCCGCTGTCGCGACGATCACGGCCAGTTCCTCCTCCGTTGCGGCGCTGAGCGCGAGACGGACGGCGTTGCCCATGAGGTAGGCCGTGAAGACCCCGGTCTCACGGCGCACGCGGTCGTCCGGGACGGAGACGCGGGTGTAGCGGCCGACGGCGACCTCCACGAGGCCGAATCGCTCGAGCCGCTGCAGCGCCTCCCGCACCGGGGTGCGGGAGATGCCCAACTGCGTCGCGATGTCGACGTCGCGCAGGCGCTCGCCGGGCGCGAGGGTGCCGTCGAGGATCGCCGCGCCGATGCGGGCGTAGACCTCATCGCTGAGGCTGACGCCGCTGGTCAGATCGCTGTGATCGATGGGCGAGAGTTTCGGGGACATCGCTGGGAAGAGTGTACGTCCGCCTGCGCCCGGAAACACCCCGAGGACCCCTGCGCCGGGGCGGCGGCGTTGCCACTTTCGGCGGAGTTCTTGCAACGTTTGTGTCACCTTGTCTCATCTGGTACTGCGCGCGAGGATGCCGACCGTTAGCGTGGACCCCGTCGGCGCAGTCGCGTCGTCGTCGCACGTCAGTAAGGCAGTTCATGAGCACCAGCGGTACCGTCAAGTGGTTCAACTCGGAGAAGGGCTTCGGGTTCATCGCTCCCGATGAGGGCGGCGCTGACGTCTTCGCCCACTACTCCGCCATCCAGTCGGGCGGCTACCGCTCGCTCGAGGAGAACCAGCGCGTCGAGTTCGAGATCGCCCAGGGCCCCAAGGGCCTGCAGGCGGAGAACATCCGCCCCCTGTGAGTTGAACGGCCCGCTTCCGAGCGGGCCGTTTTCACGTCGGCGTGAGCCGTCGCCCACCGTCACGGTGCGGCGGCGGCTCCTTCGGCGCGTGAGCGCGCCCCCGTGGTGACGGTTCCGCGTCGGGTCATCGATCGCCCACGCGGTCGACGTCAATCCGCGGGAGCGGATGCCGCGTCGTCGATGAGGAGGAGCGCGCGCAACTGCGCGGCGTCGTCGACGGCCGCCGCAGCGCCGTCCGCCTCGTGCGGCCAGCTGAATCCCCATCGCACGAAGATCACCGGCACTCCCTGTGCCGCACCGCCGTCGACATCGTGGTGTCGGTCGCCGATCAGGACGGGCCGGCTCGTGTCGGCTCCCGCGGCGCGCAGGCGCCGCAGTGCCTCGGCGACGATGTCCGTCTTCGACGCGAGGGTCTTCTCATCGGGCGTCGATCCGGCCATCGCCTGCAGGTGCGGGGCCAGGTCGAAGTGCTCCATGAGGGCGACCACCTGCACCTCCGGCTTCGAGCTCGCCGTGGCCTGAGCGACGCCCGCGTCGTCCAGCTCGGCGATGATGTCGGCGACCCCGGGGTAGAGCCGCGCTCCGGTCGTGTAGCCGTCCGCCTTCCCGAGGGTGCGGTAGAAGGCGACCGCCTCGGTGGCCTCGGCGGGCGACATCCCCACGTTCGTCTGGAACGATTCGAACATCGGCGGACCGATCCAGTGGACGAGCTCCTCGCGCGTCGGCGCGGGCTTGCCGAAGTGCTCCAGCGCGGTGGTCAGACGACGCAGGATCCCATCGGAGGCGTCGACGAGAGTCCCGTCGACGTCCCACAGCACACAGGTCCACGGAGATCTCAACGCCATGCCCTCAGCCTAACGAGCGGGAGCGCCGACGCAGACCGCGGTCCCGCGGGTGCGGATGCCGGCGTCAGAACAGCCGCGGCGCGCCTGACTCGATGCCCTTCATGCCCTCGTAGTCGAGGGTGACGCAACGGATGCCGCGGTCGCCGGCGAGCGTCTTGGCCTGCGGCTTGATCTCCTGCGCCGCGAACACGCCCGCCACCGGTGCGAGGTGCGGGTCGCGGTTCAACAGGTCGAGGTAGCGGGTGAGCT
This sequence comes from Microbacterium sp. NFH-22A-Y, assembly GCF_021401375.1. NCBI lineage: Bacteria > Bacillati > Actinomycetota > Actinomycetes > Micrococcales > Microbacteriaceae > Microbacterium > Microbacterium sp. NFH-22A-Y. Next base: position 197,558 of record NZ_JACBGF010000002.1, read on the forward strand.
GCTCCACGCCGTCGATGTCGCCGCGACGCTTCACCTCGACGGCGATCGTGCCGCCCGCGGGGTTGCGCAGCAGCAGGTCGACGGGTCCGATCGCCGTCGGGAACTCGCGTCGCACGAGGGTGAGCCCGTCGCCGATGACCTCGACCTGCTCGGCCAGCAGTCGCTGCAGGTCGGCCTCGACGCCGTCCTTCTGCAGTCCGGGGTCGACGCCCAGCTCGTGCGAGGAGTCGTGCAGCACCTCGTAGATGCGCACCAGCAGGGCGTCGCCGGTCTTCGCATGCGTCACCCGCCAGTGCTCCTGCACGCCGGCGGCGATCGACTCGGCATCCGGCACCTCGACGGTGAGCGTGCAGGGCGGGCTCATCCAGTTGAGGGGGGCGTGTTGGATGTCTCGATGGAACGCGACCGTCCCGTCGGCCTTGATCATGATGAGACGCGTGGCGAGCGGAAGATGGGTGTTCAGCCGTCCGGAGTAGTCGACGGAGCAGCGGGCGATGATGAGACGCACCCGTCCAGTCTCGCAGTCTCCGGGCGCGCGATCATCGCCGGGGTAGCACCGGGGCATCGCTGGGTGACCGTCAGAACGGTGGGGGAGACTCCCGCGGGGGCGATCGGGATCGGGTGGGGAAGGACTCGTGACGAATCCCACAGAGGGAACGGGCGTGTCTTCGCGGTAGGCAGCGTCGCGACCAGATCGGACATGCCGTCCGCGCGAGGGATCACCCGGACACGGCGGCACGCCGCAGCCTCGCGATTCCGCTCGGTGAAGGATCGCTCCGTGGTCCGCTCCGCCAGGATCTCCACCGCGGCGCGCACCCGGTTCGGCGTGTCGCCCTCGCACAACCGGATCGCATCCGCCTCGAACGCGGCTCGCCGCTCGACGGGGACGAGCCCACCGGCGTCGACGATCACGCGGACATGACCGCGCGTGATCCTCCCCGACTCCCACGCCTGGAGTGTCGCCGGTGTCGGTCTCGTCGACGAGACCCGCCAGCGCGGCCACGAACCGGCCACTGCTGCGGGCCTCCATGACGCCCCCCGGCGCGACGTCCGTCATACCTCGATCGTCTCGCGACCCTCCGACATCCGTTCACGCATCCACGGCTTCGGGAGGCGGCATCCGCCCTCGGACGCGCGAGTCAGTGGTGGCCGACGCCGACCTTCGAGCCGGCGATGGGCTTGGCCGCTCCGGAGGCGAAGCCGCTCATCGCGATGAGCGCCACGATGATCCAGAGGGTGTTCAGGATGCCGATCTGGTGGCTGACCCAGCCCAGGACGGGCGGCCCGCACAGGAAGGCGACGTAGCCGATCGTCGCCGCGGCCGACACCGACGCGGCGGCCTTGCGGGGGTCGTCCGCCGCCGCCGACATGCCGAGGGGGAAGCCGAGCGAGGCGCCGGCGCCCCACAGTGCGACGCCCACGAAGGCGAGCGGGAGGTTGGGCGCGAGGATGAACACGATCAGGCCGAGGCCCGCCGCGATCGAGAGGGCGCGGAGGGTCCACACGCGTCCGATGCGGTCGACGAGCGGGCCGCCGGCGGCGCGGAAGACCGTCATCGACACGGAGAACACGGTGAGGAAGATCGCGCCGATCGCCTCCGACTCGCCGTGGCCGTCGACCACGGCGATGGTCAGCCAGTCGTTGGCGCTGCCTTCGGCGAAGGCCATGCCGAGGATGATGGCGCCGATGGCGTAGGTGCGCGGGTCGCGCCACACCTCCAGGGCCGCGTGCAACCGCGCGCCCCGCGACGGGGCCACGGCCTCGGAGTCGACGACAGCCAGCGCCTGCGCGGGGATCGCGCGCAACGCGTTGGCGGTCACGATCAGCCAGACCACGGCGACCGTGCCGAGGTGCCAGGAGGCCCCGACGCCCCACGCCGCCATCGCGACGCCGACGCCGGCCCCGGCGACCGTGCCGAGGCTGAAGAACGCGTGGAACAGCGGCATCAGTGTCCGCTCGAAGGCCTGCTCGACGGCGGCCGCTTCGACGTTCATCATGACGTCGGTCGCGCCGAAGCACAGCCCGAGGATGGCGAGGCCCGCGACGGCGACCGCGTAGGAGGAGAGCGCATCGACGCCGAGGGCGGCGAGGAAGAGGCCGACGGCGACGCCGACGATCGTCACCGACAGCCCTCGCTTGGCGCCCCACCGCACCACGATGACGTTCGCGGACATCACTCCCAGGAGCGAGCCCGCGCCCATCGCGAAGAGCAGGATGCCGACCTCGAAGTCGTCGATGCCCAGGTTCTGCTTGACGGCCGGCAGGCGCGACGCCCACGACGCGAACGTCACTCCGCTCAGGAGGAACAGGGTGAAGATCGCGGTGCGCCATCGGACGAGTCCGCGACGATCGAGCGTGGTTCTGGTGATCACACTTCACCTTAGCGAATCGATTCGACCCCTGCCGAAACGATTCGACGAATCGTTTCGGATCGCCTCTGACGCGAGTTACCATCGGGGAGTGACGAACCGCCGCGCCACCATCGCCGACGTCGCTCGGGTCGCGGGCGTGTCGCCGTCGACGGCGTCCGTCGTCTTCAGCGGCAAGACACCGGTCTCCGACACCACTCGGCTGCGCGTCATGGACGCGGCCGCCTCGCTCGGCTACACGGGTCCCGATCCGCGCGCGGCGTCGCTGCGACTGGGGCGCAGCGGCATCGTCGCCGTCGTGGTCGGCTCGTCGCTCAACTTCATGTTCGTCGACCCCGTGCAGCGTCTGCTCATGGACGGTCTGGCGGAGGCGGTCGCTCCGCTCGGCGCCGGCCTGCTGCTGCTGCGCCGAGACGCGGAGCTCGACATCGAGAACGCCCCCACCCTCACGACGGCATCGATCGACGCGGCCGTCCTGATCGGATGCGACGGGTCGCTGCGGGAGTCGTTGCCGATCGTGCTGGCGCGCGGCATCCCCGTGGTCGTGGTGGAGGGCGACGCGGGCGAGGGCATCCCGCGCATCGCCCTCGACAACCGCGAGGCGGAGCGCCGGGCGGCCGAGCACATCCGCGACCTCGGCCACACGCGTGTGGCGATCGTCACCCTCTGGCAGGATGCCGCGGGCACCGTCGGCTGGATCGCGCCCGACGCCGACATCACCGTCGACGTCACCCGCGATCGCCTGCAGGGCGCACGCGACGTCTTCCCCGACGCGCCCGCGCTCGCGACGGGGGGCAGCTCCATCGACGACGGGTTCGCGGCGGGACGGGTGCTCTTCGCCGACCCGCGGACGCGTCCCACGGCCGTGATCGCGCAGAGCGACCTGCTCGCCGCGGGCGTCATCCGCGCGGCCGAGGACGCGGGGCTGCGCGTTCCCGAAGACGTCAGCGTCACCGGTTTCGACGGGGTGCCCGTGGACGGCCTTGCCCCCTACGAGCTGACGACTCTCGTGCAGCCCGCGACCGACAAGGGCCGCGCCGCAGGCGCCGCGATCGCCGCGATGCTCGACGGGCGGGAGCCCGCATCCGTCGATCTGATCTCCACCTTCCGCCTCGGCAACACCACCGCGCGGGTCGGCTAGGCCCGCACGCCGGGTAGACTGGGAATCCGACCCCCGCGACCTGTCAGGAGGCCAGATTGCTCGTGCTCCTGGCTGCGTTCGCGGTCGTTCCGCTGTCGCTGCCATGGCTGTTCGGTCGCATCGGCCCACGGGCGTTCCTCGTCGCGGCGGTCCTGCCGGTCGTGGCCTTCGTCCACGCGCTGCTCATGACCCCCGAAGTCATCGCCGGTCGGGTGCCGACGGAATCGGTGTCGTGGATCCCGCAGCTCGGGATCGATCTGTCGATGCGGATGGACACGCTGGGCTGGCTCATGACGCTCATCGTCACCGGCGTCGGGGCCCTCGTGCTGATCTACTGCCGCTGGTACTTCGACGGCAAGAAGCAGGGCGTCGGCCTGTTCGCCGCCGTCCTCCTCGGGTTCGCGGGAGCGATGTACGGCCTCGTCCTGACCGACGACATCATCGTGCTCGTGATGCTCTGGGAGATCACCAGCATCCTGTCCTACCTCCTCATCGGCTTCTACCACGCGCGTGGCGCGAGCCGCCGTGCCGCGCTGCAGGCGCTGCTCGTGACGACCCTCGGCGGCCTCGTCATGTTCGTCGGCGCGGTCATGATGGCGGTGATCTACGGCACCAACAGCCTGGCCGCCATCGTCGGCGGCACCGCGACGCTCAGGCCCGGCAGCGAAGGTCTGCTGAACGTGGCGATCGTGCTGCTGCTGGTCGGCGCACTCAGCAAGTCGGCCATCTTCCCCTTCCACTTCTGGCTTCCGGGCGCCATGGCGGCGCCGACGCCGGTGAGCGCCTACCTGCACGCGGCCGCGATGGTGAAGGCGGGCATCTACCTCATCGCCCGCCTCGCTCCGGCCTTCGCGCACAGCGAGTTCTGGCGTCCGATCGTGATCAGCCTGGGCCTGTTCACGATGCTGCTCGGCGGCCTCCAGGCGTTGCGCGAGTCGGACCTCAAGCGCATCCTCGCGTTCGGCACCGTCAGCCAGCTGGGCATGCTCACCGTCGTCCTCGGCTACGGGGAGCGCAACTCGGCGCTCGCCGGTCTCGCGCTGCTGATCGGCCACGCGCTGTTCAAGTCGTCGCTGTTCCTGGTCGTGGGCGTGATCGACCGGCAGCTCTCCACGCGTGACATCGGCGAGTTGTCCGGAGTCGGCCGCCAGGCCCCGACGCTGGCCGTCTTCTCGATCATCGCGATCGCCTCGATGGTGGGACTGGCACCCACGGTCGGATTCGTGGCGAAGGAGGCCGTGCTCACCTCGCTGCTCGAAGGCGGGTCGCGCCCGGAAGCCCTCATCCCGCTCATCGGGATCGTGCTCGGCTCGGTGCTGACGACGGCGTACGGCCTGCGGTTCGTGTGGGGCGCGTTCTGGACGAAGAAGGATGCCGCCGGCACGCCGCTGCCGGTCACGGTGTGGCCCGACCCGCCGATGGGATTCCTCGCCGCGCCGGTGCTGCTGTCGGCACTCACCGTCGTCGCGGGCTTCGCCGCGCCGCTGCTCGACGCCGCGTTCTCGGGCTACGCCGACACCCTTCCGGCCGCCGGCGGGGAGAACGGGTACCCGTACCACCTCGCGCTCTGGCACGGATGGGAGCCCGCGCTCTTCCTCTCGCTCGGCAGCATCGCCCTCGGCGCCGTGCTGTTCTGGCTGGCCCAGCGCACCGGACTCGTCCCGCGCCGCATCCTGCCCTTCACCGCGGCCGACGTCTACAACGCGTCCCTGCGCGTCATCGCGCGCCTGGCGGTGTGGACCACCACGTTCACCCAGCGCGGCTCGCTGCCGGTGTACGTGGGCACGATCTTCGTCGTGTTCGTCGCCGCCGAGGGCACCGCCCTGCTGGCAAGCCCGTCGTGGCAGATCTCGCTGGATGCGTGGCAGACCCCCATGCAGCTGGTCGTCGCGCCGATCATGATCATCGCCGGGATCTTCGCCGTCCGGGCACGCAAGCGCTACACCGGCGTCGTGCTCGTCTCGGCCACCGGCCTCGGCATGATCGCACTGTTCGCCTCCAGCGGCGCACCCGACCTCGCCCTGACGCAGATCCTGGTCGAGACGGTCACCCTCGTGGCCTTCGCGCTGGTGCTGCGCCGCATCCCCGCCCGACTCGGCGAGCACAACGCGTCGGTGCTGCCGCTGGCGCGCGCGATCCTCGCGGTCGCCGTGGGGGCGACGATGGCCATGGTCGCGATGGTGGCCACCGGCGCCCGGGTGGCGACGCCCATCTCGGAGCGCTTCCCCGAGCTCGCCTACGAACTCGGCCACGGCAAGAACGTCGTCAACGTGGCGCTCGTCGACCTGCGCGGCTGGGACACCATGGGCGAGCTGTCCGTGCTCATCGTGGCGGCGACCGGCGTGGCATCCCTCGTGTTCGTCACGCACCGCTCGGATCTCATCTCGCGGTCGATCTCGGCGCTGCCCACGGGCGCGACGCGCACCCGGCGACCCCTCATCGAGACCGACGAGGGCCCCCGACCGCGCGCGAGCGCTCCCGGCAGCACGCGACAGACCTGGCTGGTCGGCGGGCAGAAGGTTCGGCCGGAGAACCGGTCGATCATGCTCGAGGTCATCGTCCGGATCCTCTTCCACACGATCATCGTCGTCTCGATCTATCTGCTCTTCGCCGGGCACAACCTCCCCGGCGGCGGATTCGCGGGCGGCCTCGTCGCGGGCATGGCGCTGGTCATGCGCTACGTCGCCGGTGGCCGGTACGAGCTGGGCGCGGCCGCGCCGACCGACGCGGGACGGCTCCTCGGCGCCGGCATGACGCTGGCCGTCGCGTGCGCCGTCGTGCCGCTGCTGTTCGGCCTGCCGCCGCTGACCAGCTGGTTCTGGGAGACGGAGATCCCCGTCATCGGCCACATCGAGTTCGTCACCTCCACCCTCTTCGACATCGGTGTCTACCTGGTCGTCATCGGCCTCGTGCTCGACGTGCTGCGTTCGCTCGGCGGCGAGGTCGACCGCCAGACGCAGGAGCTGCGCGAGCGGGGGGTGACGGTCTCATGACGGTGTCCGCGGTGCTCGTCATCATCATGGCGGTGCTCTTCGCGTGCGGCGTGTACGCGATGCTCGAGCGCAGCCTCACCCGCGTGCTGATCGGGTTCCTGCTGCTCGGCAACGCGACCAACCTCTTCCTGCTCATCGTGATGGGTCGCCCCGGCGTCGCCTCCTTCTTCGGGTCGGGCGATGTCGAGGAGATGAGCGATCCGCTGCCGCAGGCGCTCACCCTGACGGCCATCGTCATCACCTTCGCCGTGTCGGCCTTCCTGCTGGCGCTCATCTACCGGTCGTGGCAGCTCGGCCAGGCCGACACCGTCGTCGACGACGAAGAGGACATCGCCGTGCGTGATCGCGGCACCGTCGAGGAAGACCAGATGGATGACGAGACCTCGATCGAGGACGAGGACGACGACGCGACGACCGACTTCATCGGCACCGACACGGCGCCGATCACCGTCCTGCACCATCGCGATCTCGACGGCATCCGCGACGACGCCCCCGTGGACCGCCCGCGCGGCGACGCGCGAGGTCGCCGCGACGAGGGAGGTGAGCCGCGGTGAACGCCCTCGTCCCGCTCCTGGTCGCCCTCCCCCTGCTCGGGGCCGGCATCGCGCTCGTCTTCGGTCGTCAGCGCCGCGTGCAGGTCGGCGTGTCCGTCGTCACCCTCACGCTCGTGCTGGCGATCGCCGCCGTGCTCCTGTACACCGTCGACTCGTCGGGGCAGGCGATCGCCGTGTCGGTGGGCGGCTGGCCGATCCCGTTCGGCATCGTGCTGTACGTCGACCGTCTCGCCGCGTTGCTCGTCGTCATCTCGAGCATCGTGCTGCTCGCGGTCCTCCTCTTCTCGGTCGGGCAGGGCGCCGCCGACGGCGACGACGACACCCCCGTCACGATCTTCCACCCCTCCTACCTGATCCTGTCGGCGGGCATCTTCAACGCGTTCATCGCGGGCGACCTGTTCAACCTCTACGTCGGTTTCGAGATCCTGCTCGTGGCCTCGTACGTGCTCATCACCCTCGGATCCACCGAGTCCCGCATCCGCGCCGGCGTCGTGTACATCGTGGTGTCGCTGGTGTCGTCGATCCTCTTCCTCGCCGCGATCGCCGCGATCTACGGCGCGCTGGGCACCGTCAACATCGCGCAGCTCGCCGAGCGCATGACCGAGCTGCCCGACTCGACGCAGCTCGTGCTGCACCTGATGCTGCTGCTCGCCTTCAGCATCAAGGCCGCGGTCTTCCCGCTGTCGTTCTGGCTTCCGGACTCGTACCCGACCGCTCCGGCTCCCGTCACCGCGGTGTTCGCGGGCCTGCTGACCAAGGTCGGCGTCTACGCGATGATCCGCACCGAGACGCAGATCTTCCGCGACAACGATGTCAACACCCTGCTGCTGATCGTCGCGCTCGCCACGATGATCGTGGGCGTGCTCGGCGCGTTGGCGCAGGCCGAGCTCAAGCGCATCCTGTCGTTCACCCTCGTCAGCCACGTCGGCTATCTGGTCTTCGGACTGGCCATCGCCACCCCGCTGGCCCTCGGCGCGACCATCTATTACATGGTCCACCACATCATCGTGCAGACCACCCTGTTCCTCGCGGTGGGACTGATCGAGCGGCGGGCCGGATCGACCTCGATCCTCAAGGTCAAGGGGCTGATGCGCGCCGCGCCGGTGATCGCCGTGCTCTACTTCATCCCGGCCATCAACCTGGGCGGTCTGCCGCCGTTCTCCGGATTCATCGGCAAGCTCGCGCTCTTCGACGCCGCCGCCGAGGTGGGAACGCCCCTGATGTACGTGCTGATCATCGGCGGCATCGTCACCTCGCTGCTCACGCTCTACACACTCATGCGCGCCTGGAACCTCGCCTTCTGGCGCGAGGACGACGACCACACCGAGGAGACCGGCGTCGTCGACCGCATCTCCTACCTCGGCGATGCCCCGGCCGCCGACGACGAGGGCGCGCGACGCGTCATTCCGCGCATCATGACGGCGACGACCGCGGGAATGGTCGCCGTCACGGTCGCCCTCACGATCTTCGCGGGACCGCTGTACGCGCTGTGCGCGAGCATCGGCGACGCCCTCCTGACGCCGGTCACGCTCGTGCAGCTCGATGAAGGAGGCGGATCGTGAGCCCGTCCACCTCGGTCGCGTCCGCCGTGTGGCGCCAGCTCCCCTTCTTCGTCTGGCTCGTCGCCCTCTGGATGCTGCTGTGGGGACAGTTCACGGTGCTCGCCGCCGTCACGGGGCTGATCGTCGCGATCGTGGTCACCCGCGTCTTCCGCCTTCCCCCCGTGGAGCTCTCCGGCCGCGTCAACATCTGGTACGGCGCCGTGTTCGTCGTGATGTTCTTCCTGGCGCTGATCCGCGGCTCGCTGCTGGTCGCCTGGCAGACGCTGAACCCACGGCGCTACCCGGGCACGGCGGTCATCGCCGTGCCGCTGCGCACCGATGACGACCTGATCATGGCGCACGTCGGCGTCACCGCCTCGCTGATCCCGGGGTCGCTCATCGTCGACGTCGATCGTGACCGTCGCATCCTCTACCTGCACGTCATCGGCGTCTCGTCGGACCGTGACGTGGAGAACCAGCGCCGTGCGGTGCAGGGCTGGGAGTCGCGTATCGTCCGCGCCGTGGGATCGCGCGCCCAGCTCGCCGCCATCCGCACCGCGGGTGCCCAGAGCCCGCGCGAAGGGGGGGCGGGCCGATGAACGTCCTGATCGTCGCCGTCTACGTCGTCTTCGCGATCGCCGGGCTCCTGACGCTGTGGCGGATCATCGTCGGGCCGTCGATCCTCGACCGCGCCGTGGCATCCGACGTGCTGCTGACCCTGGTGATGTGCGCGCTCGGCGCCGACATGGTCATCAACCATCACACCCGCTCGCTGCCGGCGCTGCTCATCATCGCCGCGGTGGGCGTGTTCGGCTCGATCGCGGTGGCCCGTTTCGTCGCGCGGAGGGACAACACCGACCGATGAACGAGATCCTCGACACCGCCGCCCTCGTGCTCGTGCTGATCGGCGGGCTGCTCTGCATCACCGCCGCGATCGGGCTCCTGCGCTTCCATGACGTGCCCACTCGGCTGCACGCCGCCACCAAGCCCCAGGTGCTGGGTCTCATCCTCATCTGCCTCGCGATCGCGTTGTCGCTGCGGTCGTGGCCCGTCATCGCCTTCCTCGTGCCCATCGTGATGATGCAGCTGGCGACCGCGCCGTTGTCGGCGCACATGGTCGGCCGTCAGGCCTACCGCAACGGCACGATCGACGAGCGCTCGCTGTACGTCGACGAGCTCGACGCCGCCCGCCGGACGCCCCCCGGCGCCGGCGGCTGAGCACCCGCCGACGGCGCGTACCCTCCTCCACAACCCGGGGGCTCGGAGATCTCCGAGCCGCACCTGTGGACGGACGACGCGGCGGCCTCCCGACGCGTCACACTCGAAGGGTCGGGAGCCGGGCGCGGAACTGGGGGGTGACCGGCCCGGCCCCGACATCCTCCCCGCCCGCGCGCCGGCGCGGTCAGGGGGCGAGGGACGGTGTCCGCGCGATGCCGAACTCGTGGCGCAGCACGCTGCGGGCCGCGAACCATCCCGACTGGCCGTGGACGCCCGGGCCCGGCACGGTGGAGGCTCCGCAGAGGTACACGCCGGGCAGCGGCGTCCGCCACGGGTCCGCGCTCAGGACGGGGCGGGCCAGCAGTTGCGGGAGCGTCGCGGCGCCGGCGGCGATGTCGCCGCCCACGTAGTTGGGGTTGTCGAGAGCGAGCTCGGCGGCGGTCGTGCCGCGCGAGGCGAGGATGACGTCGCGGAACCCGGGGGCCACCTCTTCGATCGCGCGAGTGACGGCCTCCGTCTGATCCACCGTCGAACCCGTCGGGACGTGGGTGTACGCCCAGAGCGCGTGCTGCCCGGCCGGGGCGCGGGTGGAGTCGAACACCGACGGCTGCGCCACGAGCACGTACGGGGATGCCGCGTGCCGCCCCGCCAGCACCTCCCGCTCGCCCGCGGCGATGCGCTCGCGCGTGCCGCCGATGTGCACGGTGCCGGCGCGCGCGATGCGCTCGTCGGCCCAGGGGACGGGCCCCGACAGCGCGAACTGCACCTTCGCCGACCCGCTGCCGTACCGGAAGCGCTCCAGGCGGCTCCGGTAGCCGGCCGGCATCCGGTGCCCGGCGAGTCGGATCAGCGCGCGCGGGGTCACGTCGAGCACGACCGCCGCGGCGGTGAGCTCGTCGAGCGAGGTCACCTCGTGATCGGTGACGATCTCACCGCCGTGCGCGCGGAGATCGTCCGCGAGGGCATCGGAGATCGCCTGGGAGCCGCCGACCGGAAGGGGCCATCCGGCGGCATGCGCATGCGCCTGCAGGGCGAGACCCGCGGCCGCCGCGACCGGACTGGGCTGCGGGGCGATCGCGTGCGCCGCGACGCCCGTCATCATCGCCGGTGCCACCCGCTCCGCGAAGCCCGCATTCCAGAGGGGGCTGCCCTGCTGCAGCGCCCGCATCCCGAACCGCGCGGCGACGACGGGATGCGGCGGCACGCGCAGCAGCGGTGATCCCGTGAACCGCGCGACTTCGCGTGCGCGGGCGGCGAGCGGGCCGAGGAGCCGTCGATACGCGGCGCCGTCGCGTCCGAGCTCCGCCACCGTCCGGTCGAGGTCGCGGTAGGCGATCCCGGACCCCCCGTCCGCCGCGCCGAGCGGGTGGGCGAACGAGATCTCCGGGGTGACGAACGGGATGCGCCGGGCGAGGCCGAACGCGCGGAAGAAGGGGGATGCCACCGCCAGCGGATGCACCGCCGAGCACGTGTCGTGCCGGAAACCGGGGGCGACGGTCTCCGCCGTGCGGGCACCGCCGCCCCACTGCGGCATCCGCTCGAACACCCGCACCGAGAGTCCGGCGCGCGCGAGCGTGACCGCCGCGGCGAGGCCGTTGGGTCCCGAGCCGACCACCTCGACGTCGGTCACGCCGCTCCCGCCGCCGCGTCGTGCGCATCCGTCGCCTCGGCGGCGTCGGCCACGGCATCCGCATCGGGGGTGCCGCCGGCCGGGTCGGGCACGGCCGGTCGCGCGGAGGTCTGCGCGGCGTCGCGTTCGCGACGACGGCCCTCCGACAGGTAGCGCAGCCTCCGGATCGTCTCCTCGTTGCGCAGGTGCAGCAACGGCGCCCACAGGAACCGGGGCAGGCGTCCCGCGCCGCCGACCGGCTCCTCCGCCAGACGCACGACGCAGCCCTCCCCGCGGGGCCGCACCTCGATGACCACGACGGCGCGTCCGAACGGGCCCGCCTTGGCCCGCAGGCGCAGGCGCCGCGGGGGCGACCACTCGACGATCTGCGTGTCGTCGTCGACCAGCACGGGCCACGCGCCCAGGGAGTGGTGGATGTGGGCGCCCTCCGCGGGCCACTCGGGGTCGACGGCGCGCATGCGCGAGGCGCCCACCACCCAGGCCGGATACACCCAGCCGTCGCCCAGCACGGCGAACACGTCGTCGGGGGTGCAGTCGAACAGTCGGACACTGGCGGTCGCCATGGGGTCTCCTCCGGGTCCCTTCCGATCGTAGGCGGGAACGCCGCGGGGCGAGGGGCCTTGACAGGCCGTCTCGCCGCGTCGCCCGGCCGGGGCTGCGGGTGGGGGTCCGGTGTTCCGTATTCAGTCTCCCGGCCGGTGCCGCCGGGCGCGACGCCCGGAATTCCGGGGTTCCGGGAGGGATGCGCCCCCATCCAGACTGAAGACGGCAGCGGACGCCCGGCGCCCGACCGGCGCGGGCGGGGCTAGCCGATGAGGCTCGGCTGCAGGTCGCGCAGCGTCCGGCGGTGCGTCATCCGGGTGACGCCCACCGCCGACAGTGCAAGCGCCCCGCCGAGCCACAGCAGCAGCACGCCGATGTCGGTGCTCACCCGGGCGAGGTCGCCGCCGTACATCAGCTGGCGCATGGCGTCGACGACGTAGCCCATCGGCAGGATGTGGTGCAGCGCGGCGAGCGGCGCCGGAAGCGTCTGCCACGGGAACGTGCCGCCCGCGGTCACCAGCTGGAGCACCATCATCACCAGACCCACGAACTGGCCGACCGACCCGAGCCACACGTTCAGCGCGAGGATGATGGCCGCGTACGTGAACGACGCCAGCATCAGGATGCCGAGGGTGCCGAGCGGGTTGGCGAAACGGAAGCCGAGGGTGAACGACAGCACCGCGAACAGGGCGACCATCCCGACGCTGCCCAGCAGCGCCGGCGTCAGCCAGCCGGCGATCGTCACGCGGATCGGGGAGCGCAGCGCCGTCACGGCGCGGCGCGAGATCGGCTTCACGATGAGGAAGAGCGCGTAGATGCCGATCCATCCGGCCAGCGCCGCGAAGAACGGCGCGAGGCCCGCGCCGTAGTCGCCGGCCGAGGTCTGCGCGCTCGAGTCGACGGCCACCGGGTCGGAGATCACCTTGGCCTGGGCGTCGCGGGTCGCGGCATCCGTGTCGGGAATGGCCTGCACGCCCGAGGCGAGCCCGTCGCGCAGCTGCGCCGCACCCGAGGCCACCTGACCGGCGCCCGACGAGAGCGTCGCCGCTCCCGTCGCCGCCTGGTTCGCCCCGTCGGTGAGCGCCCCGGCGCCCGACGCCACCTGGGCGGCTCCGGACGAGACCTGGGCGGCACCGGAAGCCACCTGTGCCGCGCCGGCGGCGAGGCGGTCGACCTGCGCGACCGCCGACTGGAGGCGCGCGTTGCCGGTGCGCGCGGCATCCCCGACGGGATCGAGCGAGGCGAGGACGCGGTCGATGGTCGCCTGGTCGACGCCCTGCTGGGCCAAGAGCGCGGCGATGTCGGCGCGCGCCTGCGGCAGGCTGTCCACGACGTCCTGCCCCGCGGCGGCGGCCCGGTCGGCGTACCCGTCGAGGGTCGCCGTCCCGTCGGCGACCTGGGCGGCGCCTTCGGCCACCTGGGCCGCTCCGTCGGCGACCTGGGTGGCGCCGCCCGTGAGCGTCGCGGCACCGGTCGCCAGGGTCGCGGTGCCCTGCGCCAGCGTCGTGCTGCCGTCCGCGACCTGCTGGGCGCCGTCGGTGAGGGTCGTCGCGCCGTCGGTGGCCTGGACGAGCTGCGCGCGGATGTCGCTGAGCCCCGTGAGCAGACGCGAGGCGGCCTCCTGCCCGACGAGCTCCGCGACCGACCGGCGGATCTTCTCCACGGCCTGCGTTCCGATGGTCGAGGCGAGGTAGTTGTTGGCGTCGTTGGTCTGCAAGCCGATCGTCGCCTGCCGCGGGGCCGATCCGCCGGAGGAGACCAGCGCGGCGGAGAAGTCGGAGGGGATCGTCACGATGAAGTCGACCGTGCCATCGTGGAGGGCGGTCGCGGCATCCGCCTCGCTCAGCGCGCGCCAGTCGAACGCGTGACCGTCGATGAGCTGCTGCGAGACCTGACTGCCGTACTGGGCCGCGTCGGCGCCGCTGCCCGACCCCTCGTCGAGGTCGACGAGCGCGACCGGAACCTCGGAGAAGTGGCCGTACGGGTCCTGGTTGGCCCACAGGTAGAGGCCGCCGTAGAGGACGGGCACGAGCATGAGGGCGACGAGCGCGAGCACCGACATCCGCGTCGCCGTCAGGCGCCGCAGCTCGGCAGCGATCATGGCGGGGATCTTCATCGGTGGCCTCCGGCGAGGGGGGTGGTGGGGCGCAGGCGCACGCGACTGGGCTTGAGGACGCGGGCGCTCGACGGATGCTGAGGGGCGGATGCCGAGGCATCGGACAGGACGGCGGCTGCCGCTTCGCCCGCGATGACCAGCACCGCGAAGCCGCGGTCGGCGAACTCCTCGGCGAGCTCCCACCACTGGGCGGGGTCGCCGCCGTGGCGGTCGGGGGAGACGAGGACCAGGCCGTCCACGCCGGGACGCGCCGAGGCCAGCTCGAGCAGGATGCGCAGACGGTGCGCGGGGGAGAGATCGGCGATCGGCAGACGCGAGGACGAGCGCAGATCGTGCTCGTCGAGCCACCGCCGTGCCGAGAGCGGGTCGGAGGCGAGACCGGCGAACATCAGCTCCTCCGCGACGACACCGGCCACCGCGATGTTCGGCGCCGGCTCGCTGACATCGGGGGCGTCGATCAGGGCGACCCGGCGACGCAGCGCGTTGTGGGCACGGCGGTCGTCCGCATCGTCGAGGGAGACGGTGCCGGCATCCGGTCGCATGCGGCCCGAGGCGATGAGCCCGAGCACGGTGGGACGCTGTTCGGTCTCGGCGACCGCGAGGGTGGCGCGGCCGCTGCGGTAGGTGAGGCTCGTCGCGCCGAGGGCCTCGCCGCGCCGCCCCTTCTGGACCTCGTCGAGGTGCACGCGCATCAGTTCGCCTCCAGCACGTCGGGGTGGGCGTTGAGCAGCGCCTCGGACTCGCGCCACGACAGCCCCGCGATGCTCAGCACGGCGCGGACGGCCAGCGAGGCGGCGATGGGCGACGATGCGTCGATGCGGCTGACGGCGGCGCGCGCCGTCTCCTCGATGAGGCGGGCCAGGGTCGGTGCGGCCATGTCGGCCCGGAGGCTCTCGTCGTCCTGCCCGGCGCGGACGACGGCGACGAGAGCGCGTCGCAGCGGCGCGAGGGCGGTGGCCGTCTGCTCGAGGTGCGTCTCGTCGAGCGCGAGGGCGGCGGCGACCTGCACGTGGGAGGCCTCGGCCCACAGGGCCGCGGTCAGACGGGCGAGGGCGAGCGGCGGATGCGGTTCGTCGAGGGAGGACGCGATGGCGTTGAAGCGCTGGGCGCCGGCGGAGATGAGCTCGGTGAGCAGCGCCTGACGGTCGTCGAAGTGCCCGTACAGGGCGCGCCGGGACAAACCCGCGGCGCGGGCGATCTGGTCGATCGAGGCGGAGGGGTCGACCGCGAGGGTGGTCGCTGCGGCGCGCAGGATGCCGGCGCGATTGGCGGCGGCATCCTTGCGGGGCCGACGGAGGGGTGCGGTGGTCGTCACCGGGTCAGTGTATTAACTTGCACACGGTTGTGCAAGTTTCGGGGAGCGAGGCGTCTCGACTCGCTCCGCTCGCTCAACGACCGGGTGGTGCGCGGTGGGGCGTTTCGACTCGCTGTGCTCGCTCAACGGCCGGGGGGTGCGGGGCGGGGCGTTTCGACTCGCTCCGCTCGCTCAACGACCGGGGGTGGTGCGCGGTGGGGCGTTTCGACTCGCTGTGCTCGCTCAACGACCGGGGGTGGTGCGCGGTGGGGCGTTTCGACTCGCTGTGCTCGCTCAACGGCCGGGTGGTGCGGGTGGGGCATGCCGGTCGTTGAGCGAGGCGCGCAGCGCCGAGTCGAAACGCCGTGAGCGCGCGGTCAGTCGGCGCCGAAGTCGAAGGACGCCGACTCCGAGGCCTCGTCCAGGGCTTCGGCCAGCTGCTCGCGCGCGGCGTCGAACGGTGCGGCGTGGCCGGTGATCCCCGCGGACTCGCCGGAGGACAGCTCGCCGACGAGCTCGGCGGTGGCGCCGCCGATGAGGCCCAGCCCGGCGTACTGCTCGAGGCGTGCACGCGAGTCGGCGATGTCGAGGTTGCGCATGGTGAGCTGACCGATGCGGTCGGTGGGGCCGAAGGCGGCGTCGCCGACGCGCTCCATCGAGAGCTTCTCGGGGGCGTAGGAGAGGTTCGGCGAGACCGTGTCGAGGATGGTGTAGTCCTCGCCGCGGCGCAGGCGCAGCGTGACCGTGCCGCTGATCGCCGAGCCCACCCAGCGCTGGATCGACTCGCGCAGCATGAACGACTGCGGCTCGAGCCAGCGCCCCTCGTACATGAGGCGGCCGAGGCGGCGGCCCTGCTCGTGGTAGGTCGCCAGCGTGTCCTCGTTGAGGATGCCGTTGATCAGCCGCTCGTAGGCGATGAACAGCAGCGCCATGCCCGGCGCCTCGTAGACGCCGCGGGACTTCGCCTCGATGATGCGGTTCTCGATCTGGTCGCTCATGCCCAGACCGTGGCGACCGCCGATGGCGTTCGCCTCCCGGACGAGGGCCACGGCATCCGTGAACTCGACGCCGTTGATGGCGACGGGGCGGCCCGCCTCGAACGTGATCGCCACGTCTTCGGTCGCGATCTCCACGGACGGGTCCCAGAAGCGCACGCCCATGATCGGGTCGACGACCTCGAGCGAGACGTCGAGGTGCTCGAGGGTCTTCGCCTCGTGCGTCGCGCCCCAGATGTTGGCGTCGGTGGAGTAGGCCTTCTCGACCGAGTCGCGGTACGGGAAGTCATGGGCGACGAGCCACTCGCTCATCTCCTTGCGCCCGCCGAGCTCCGTGACGAAATCGGCGTCCAGCCAGGGCTTGTAGATGCGCAGCGCGGGGTTGGCGAGCAGTCCGTAGCGGTAGAAGCGCTCGATGTCGTTGCCCTTGTAGGTCGAGCCGTCGCCCCAGATGTCGACGCCGTCCTCCTTCATGGCGCGCACGAGGAGCGTGCCGGTGACGGCGCGGCCGATCGGCGTCGTGTTGAAGTAGGTACGTCCGCCCGAGCGGATGTGGAAGGCGCCGCAGGCGAGGGCCACCAGACCCTCCTCGACCATGAGCGGCTTGCAGTCGATGAGTCGCGACTGCTCGGCGCCGTACTGCAGCGCGCGACCGGGGATCGAGGCGATGTCGTCCTCGTCGTACTGGCCGAGATCGCCGGTGTACGTATAGGGGACGGCACCCTTGTCGCGCATCCACGCGACGGCGACGGAGGTATCGAGACCCCCCGAGAAGGCGATGCCGACGCGCTCGCCGACGGGCAGGGACTGAAGGACCTTCGACATGGAACCTCAGTCTACTGAGCGCCGCCGATGCCGCTGCGACGGGGCGGGCTGGAGCGGGCCGTCCCCGTCGCGGGGCTGTCGGACTGGTCGGCCCGAGAGGCCAGCCGGGGGTCGTCCGGGGGGTCGCCGTGTTGACGGGAAACGGCGCCGGTGTCCTATAGTGGTCGGCAACGTGCGCTCTCCGATGTGGGATCGGGGCCACCGACGTGGGGTCGGTTGCAGGGGCGCTCTACCTTGGGGGTAGTTGGCATGCGCGCTGCGCGCTCTTCCGTCGTGTCCGCGAAGCATCCGCTGTTGGCGGGGCTCATGGTCGTTCTCCTGGCGATCGGGGGCGTGGTGGGCACCGTCGCCCCCGCCGCGGTCGCCGCCGCCGGTCCGGGCGACTACCTGCAGATCGACAAGAGCGTCGACAAGCCCACGCCGCAGCCGGGTGAGACCTTCACCTACACCGTCAAGGTGACCTGCTCCGAGCAGGACTGCCTCGACACCCAGCTGACCGACGCCTTCCCCGCCGGACTGGTCGGCTTCGACATCGAGGCCGTGCGGTTCACCCCCGACACCACGCCCTACACGGCCACCTGGACGGGCGGCAGCGCCACGCCTCCGGCGAAGGTCGCCGCCGACACCAAGGTCACGGTCGATCTGACCGAGACCACCGACACCCCGGTGGGGGTCGGCATGTCGGCAGGCACGACGTTCTCGATGCTCGTGAGCCTGCGGGTTCCCGACGACTACCCCGCCGGCGAGAGCGGCGACATCGTCAACACGGCCGCCGTCACCGCGACCAACGCCAACCCGGTCGACAGCTCCGCGACCATCAACATCGACGTCCCCGAGAACATCGGCGTCGACGACCTGAAGACCTGGACCCCGTCCCGCCAGTCGTTCGAGCCCGGCGCCCACTCCGACATCGCGCTCAAGATCTCCAACGCCTCCAACGTCAACGTCGACCAGCTGGTGATCCAGGAGCCGAAGGCCGCCACCGAGGGCGCCGCGACGCTCGACGCGAGCAACCCGTTCACGATCACCGACTTCACCGGTTTCGAGGCCGTCGCCGTCCCGGCCAGCTGCACGACCGTCCAGGTGGACGCGTACGTCTTCGACGGCACCGCCTGGACGTGGACCGCCGGCGTGCCGTCGGCGACCCTGACCCTCCCGGACGGCGTGACGAACGCGCAGGTCGGCGGCATCCGCCTGACGTGCGACGGAACCATCGCGCCGGGCGACGAGGTGCGCTTCGACCTCGGCCTCGCGCAGCGGGCGACGCAGCGCGACACGGGTGCCGATCTCTCCAAGGCCGAGCACCGCGTCGACAACGTCGCGACCGGCACCGCGACCGCGCACGGCCGCTCCGCGACGAAGGACGCGACCGCGAACTACACGGTCACGCCGTCGATGCCCACGGTGCAGACCACGAAGAACATCGAGCCGGGACAGATCACCGCCGGCCAGAAGGCCGCGGCGACCCTCTCCGCCACGAACGGCGACGTCCCCGTGGCCGAGCTGCGCATCGCGGACCTCGACTTCTTCACCGCCGACATCGCGTTCGGCGGCTTCACCGCCGCCCCCGTCTGGCCGGCCGGCGCCTCCTCCGCGACCGTCGTCTACCACCTCGCCGCCGGCGGCACGCAGGACGTCGCCTTCGCCGACGGTGCCGTCCCGTCGGCCCCCTCGGCCCCGATCAGCGGGTTCGAGATCGTCTACACCGGCACGCTCATCCAGGCCGACGCCCCGGCATCCGCGGTGTTCGAGATCGACACCACCGAGAACGCGACGGGCGGGGCGCCGAGCCTCACCCTCACCAACCGCGTCACCTCGACCGTCACGGCACCCAACGGGCTGACCGCCGAAGCCACCGACAGCGACACGCTCGTCATCATCGACCCGTCGGTGTCGGTCACGATCGACAAGACGGTGCGTCCGGGGGCGCCCGTCGGCCCCGGTGACAGCGTGATCGCGTCGCTCCAGACCACCGCCGACGCGACGGGCGACGGCGCGCTGATCCACGACATCGTCGTCGAGGACGCGTGGGACGGCTCGCAGAACGCCTTCTGGAACGCGTTCGACCTCACCGCCATCGCGCCGACCCAGGTCCCCGCGACGGCCGACCTGACCGTCGAGGTCAAGCGTCCGGACGGTACGTGGGTGACCCTCGCGGTCGCCCCCGCCCAGGCCCAGGCGTTCGTCTTCGAGATGGATGCCGCGCAGGTCGCGGCCGCGCTGGCACCGCTGGCTCCGTCGGATGTCGAGGGGGTGCGCTTC
The DNA here is from genome assembly GCF_021401375.1 of Microbacterium sp. NFH-22A-Y. Taxonomy (NCBI): domain Bacteria; kingdom Bacillati; phylum Actinomycetota; class Actinomycetes; order Micrococcales; family Microbacteriaceae; genus Microbacterium; species Microbacterium sp. NFH-22A-Y. The sequence goes on from NZ_JACBGF010000002.1 coordinate 217,039, forward strand.
ACGTTCCACAGCGACGCCGGGTTCTCCGACACCACGAACGTGACGCCGAACCTCGTCTTCGAGGCGCAGAGCGAGCGTCGCAGCGGCGGCGCCACGACCCCCGGTCCCGACCGTCCCACCACCTACACGAACACGGCCGTCGCGACGGTCGACGGCGTGAGCGACGGCGGCAAGCCGCTCACGGACGACGCGCGCGACACGGCTCCGGGAACGATCCAGACCGACGACAACCCGCCCGGACCGGGTCCCGACATCCAGAAGCGCTGGAACCGTGACTTCGTCAACGCCCAGTCCGGCCAGCAGGCCGACACCACGCTCGGCTGGCACGTCTCGTCGGGCTACGCTCCCGTGACGATCACCGACCCGGCGACGGATGCGGCGAACCCGAAGGCCACCGTCTTCGACGCGTTCGACCTCGTCGCGGTGCGCCCGATCGCGGCCAGCTCCGACCCGTACAGCAACGGGTGGTACCTCAAGTACGACACGGTCACCGCCGTCGAGCTGTTCTTCGACAACAGCTGGCACACGGTGCCCGCTCCGGGCGGCAGCTGGATGAGCTCCGGCCGCGGCTTCGTCGGCTACACCCTCACCGCGGACGAGTCGGCCAAGACGACCGCCGTTCGCCTCGTCCTCGACGAGACCGCCGCCGACACCGCCGCGCGCGAGGCGGCGCGCCAGACCGGTCCCGCCTTCGACCCGTTCGCTCCCGCGCCGGGCTCGGGCGTCGGCTCCGGCAGCGTGCAGCGTCAGTTCGCCCTGACCTGGCAGCTGCGCGACGTCACGCGCGCGGATGCCACGCCGGTCACGGCGGCCTCCCTGCTGAACACCTCGACCGCCGGTGTCGTGGACAACACGGTGGAGATCTCGTCGCTGCCGCTGGCCGGCGGCCCGGTGGTCACCGACCGCGACGACGACACGATCCAGATCATCAACCAGCCCCCGGGCGTCAAGGTGACCAAGTCGGCATCCCCGACGTCGGCCATCTTCACCCCGGTGCAGGGCACGCCTGCGCAGGACTACCCGACGTCGCAGTGGACGATGACGGCGCGCAACGACTCGACCGCCAAGGCCAGTGCGATCCGCCTCACCGACCCGGCGACCTGCAGCCAGACCGCACTCGGCGGCTGCCAGTCCGACGTGAGCGCCGCGTTCGCCGACCCGTTCGACACGTCGGGTCAGACCGACTACCTGACGGATGCCGGGACCCCGAGCCCCTTGGACCGCTTCACCGCGACGAAGATCTCGATCGCGGCGACCATCCCCGGCCAGATCGACGCCGCCGGCTCGACCGTGTGGCTCCTGCACTACGCGGGGGGCGTCTACACCACGACGTCGCACACGATCGCCGAGGTCAACGCCTTCACGGCGGACCAGCTCGCCGACGTCGTCGGCGTGAGCGTCACGTTCCGCGGCGTCAGCGCCGGCGGCACGGGGACGATCGACCAGGACAACCGGTTCACGATGACGATCGACAGTCGGCTCCGCCCGGCGCTGCGCTCGAGCGGCGCGGCCCAGGTGCTCCCTGCCGGCAAGACCGTCGATGTGGCGAACCGCGTGTTCGCGCAGTCCTACGACCCGGTGCTGTCCCCGACGACGAAGACCGGCGACGTCGCCGACGCGAAGGTCGTGCTCACGGGCGGCGACGTCAACATCACCCCGACGAAGTCGATCAGCCCCTCCTCGATCGCGCAGCCGGCCAAGGCGACGCCCGTCACCGTGACCCTCGGCGCCAACCAGGGCTCCAACCCGCGCAGCACGCTGTCGCCGAACGTCGTCGTCATCGAGGACCAGGCCGACGCCACGGACTTCTGGAACACCTTCGACTTCGTCGCGCTGGGCGCGGTGACGCTCCCGGCGGGCGCGGATCGCGTGCAGGTTGACGCGTACACGGGTGCCGCGTGGGTGCTCGGAGCGCCGGCGGCGACCGCCGCGCTGCCCGCCGGTGTCGAGGCCGGGGCCGTCCAGGGCCTGCGGTTCACCTTCACCCGCGCCGACGGCGGACTGTTCTCCTCCACTCTGCCCGCGGCGAACTGGTCGGCCTCGGCCGCGTTCTCCGTCGTGGTGCGCGACACGTACCGCGACGCCAGCGGCCCGGTCGTGTTCGACCACACGGTGACGAACACGCAGACATCCCAGTCGACCCGCACCGACGGCAACGACTCGGGCCGCAAGCAGGCCGCTGCGCAGGTCACGCTCACCCAGGGCACCCACCAGATCGCGGTGAACAAGCTGAGCAACAACGGCGACCGCCTCGTCTCGGTCGGCTCGCCCGTGCCGTTCGATCTGACGTTCCAGAACACCGGGACGGGATACCTCACGGTGTCGCAGCTCACCGACACGCTGCCCGCGGAGCTGAACTTCCTCGCGACGCCGGCGCCGATCTACACGAAGCAGGCCGATGGTCTGCTCTCCGACCAGGTCACCCTGGGCCTCAGCCCCGACGGCCGCACGGTCACGTTCACGTGGCCGTCGGACGGTGACCGCATGAAGCCGGGCGAGGTCTTCAAGGTGCGCCTCTACCTCGAGCTGCAGCCGGGTCTCGCCCAGGGCGAGCGCGCCACGAACACCATGACGATCCAGACCGCCGAACAGCTGACGGCCTGCCGCAACACGGTGCCGGGCGGCTCGACCACCAGCGCGTTCGCGAACGACCCGACGACGTGCGGCACCACCGACTACGTCGGCGTCGTCGCGGGCTCGAACCTGTACACCGTCAAGGGTGTCGTCGGCTCGCTCCCGGGCGCCTACCAGCCCGGCGTCGCCGACGCGATCTGCCAGCAGAACCTCGTCGCGCAGGGCAAGGGGTACTTCCGTGCCCCCTGTGTCGCCAACTCCCAGGTCGACGGCACCGACGACTGGGTGCTGCACAACGTCAACGCCGGCACCGTCCCGGTCGCCGAGATGACGGTCTTCGACCAGCTCCCGACGCCCGGCGACACGCTGCTGATCTCCGGCACCGGCCGTGGGTCGACGCTGCGCCCCGAGCTCGTCGCGGACTCGCTCAAGGTCGCGGCGCCCGCGGGCACCACCCAGACCGTCGAGGTCACCAGCAGCCCGGATGTCTGCGTCAACACCTGGTCGACGCTGACGACCGCACCCGTGTGCGAGCAGAGCGGCGAGCAGTGGACCGCGGTGTCCGCCGACACCGACTGGACGAAGGTCACCGGCATCCGCGTGCACCTCGACTTCCGCACGACGACGGCGAAGGCCCTCACCCCGGGTCAGGCCGCAGACGTCACCTTCTCCACCGTCAACCGGCTGGCTTCGGCCGACCGTCCCGACGGGGCGTCGGCCGTCGTCCCGGCCACCGACCAGTTCGCGTGGAACCAGTACGGCGTCAAGTACGAGCTGACCACCGAGAGCACGTTCCGCAAGATCGCGCCCGCCGTCGTCGGCAGCCACCTGCGCTTCGGGTCGATCGGCGTGACGAAGGAGATCACCGGCCCCGCCTCGCGGTACGCGCCGACGAGCTTCCTCGCCGACGTCGTCTGCACCGCCGGTGGGGTCCCGCTCGACCTCGGCTCGGCATCCACCGTCACCCTGAGCGCGGCCGGTGACTATGCGGCGCGCATCGACGGCATCCCGCTGAGCGAGGCCGGCACGACCTGCACCGTCACCGAGCAGGGCGACGTCGGCGCGTTCGGCGAGACGTCGCGCACCGGGTCGCCGACCACGGTCGCCGTGACCGAGGCCGCCCCGCAGGACGGGACCGAGGGGGAGATCCCCGTCGCCCAGATCGCGGCGATCACGAACGACTACCAGTTCACCGGACTGTCGGTCACCAAGCAGGTGCAGACCGAGGCCACGTCGGGCGCGTTCGGACCGTTCACCTTCTCGCTGTCGTGCACCAGCGCGACGGGAAGCCCGGTCGTGTTCGACGAGCAGGGCACCACCACGCTGACCTTCACCCTCGCGGCCGGCGAGACCTGGAACGCCCCGGCGGACCGGATCCCCGCCCGTGCGAGCTGCACGCTGACGGAGACCGACGACTTCTTCGCCGATCACATCGTGATCACGGGCACGAACGTCGACGACGCCGGTGACGGCTCCGCGACGGTCACCCCGGGCGTGGATGCCGCAGAGGTCACCGTGACCAACGGCTACGACGCCGGGCGCCTCACCGTCGCCAAGGACGTCACCGGGGCGGGTGCCGACCTGTACGGCACCGGCGCGTTCGACTTCTCCGCGGTCTGCGTCTACCAGGGCCAGACGCTGCTCGATCAGCGCTTCTCGCTGCGCGGCGGCGACACCCAGAGCTTCGGGGTCTACCCGGCGGGCACGCTCTGCGACGTGACGGAGCTGACCACCGGCGGTGCGACCGAGGCGACCCTCGACCCCGCCGACGGGAAGGTCACCATCGTCGCCGCGACCGACCCCGCGGGCATCGGAGACGTGACCGTCACGGCCACCAACCGCTTCGACCTCGCCTCGTTCGACGTCGTCAAGGAGCGCGAGGGCAATCTGCTCAACCCGGGTGCGGCAGGTCCGTTCACGGTCGACGCGGTCTGCACCTACGTCGTCGACGGCACCGTCACCGCGCTCGAGGTCCCGGGCGGGTCGGAGCGTCAGCTGACGGCCGACAACGACTACCGCGCGACCTACGCCGACCTCCCCGTGGGGGCGACGTGCGAGGTCACCGAGACCGTCACCGGCCACGCCGACGCGACGACCATCACGGTCGACGACGCCGATCCCGTCACGGGGACCTCGGCGACCATCGAGCTCGTCGGCGGGGAGACGCCGCAGCTGATGACGATCGCCAACACGTTCACGGCCGGCCAGATCTCGGTCACCAAGACGGTCTCCGGCACCGCCTCCGCCGCGCACAGCGGCGACACGTTCGGCGTGACGCTCGTCTGCACCTGGTACGGGGCCGACCTGCCGATCCCCGGGGGAGCGGTCCGCGACCTCGTCGTCGGAACGCCGGTGGTCTACACCGACCTGCCGACGGATGCCGAGTGCGTGCTCACCGAGTCGCGCACCGGTGACGCCACGCAGGTCACGGTGACCGTCGACGGCGCCCCGGCGAAGAACCCGGCATCCCTGACCATCGGCAAGGACACGACGATCGCCGTCGCGGTCGACAACCGCTTCGACAAGCCGCTGCCGGCCACGGGCGGCAGCTCGGCGATCATCGTCGCGCTCTCGGGCTTGGGCGTGGGCGGCGTGCTCGCGGGCATCGCCCTGCTGACCCGTCGCCGTCGCCGCGAGGTCTGATCCGCCGGCCGGGCGGTGCGTACGCCAGGTGCGCACCGCCCGACCGCGGCGGGGCGGTGTCGAGGGTGCTCGATAGGATGGGGTGTACCGGCATTCCCGGTGCAACCGTCCGATGTGCGCCAGAAGGCCGAAAACGGGGGAGCTGTCCATGCCAGGAATCGTCATCGTCGGCGTCCAGTGGGGTGACGAGGGCAAGGGGAAGGCCACCGATCTCCTCGGCGACCGCACCGACTGGGTCGTCAAGTTCAACGGCGGCAACAACGCGGGTCACACCGTCGTCATCGGCGACGAGAAGTACGCGCTGCACCTGCTGCCCTCCGGCATCCTCTCGCCCGGCGTCAACGCCGTCATCGGCAACGGCGTCGTCGTCGACCTCGAGGTGCTCTTCGCGGAGCTCGAGGCGCTCAACGCGCGCGGCCTCGACACCTCGCGCCTGAAGATCAGCGCGAACGCGCACGTCATCACTCAGTACCACCGCACGCTCGACAAGGTCACCGAGCGCTTCCTCGGCAAGCGCATGATCGGCACCACGGGTCGCGGCATCGGCCCGACCTACGCCGACAAGATCAACCGCGTCGGCATCCGCATCCAAGACCTGTTCGACGAGAACATCCTGCGCCAGAAGGTCGAGGGCGCCCTCGACCAGAAGAACCACCTGCTGGTGAAGGTCTTCAACCGCCGGGCCATCACGGTCGACGAGATCGTCGACGACCTCCTCTCCTACGTCGAGCGCCTGCGCCCCATGGTGTGCGACACCGGGCTGCTGCTCAGCCGCGCCCTGGATGCCGGCGACGTCGTCGTCTTCGAGGGTGGCCAGGCCACCATGCTCGACGTCGACCACGGCACCTACCCCTTCGTGACGTCGTCGTCGGCGACGGCGGGCGGCGCGTCCACCGGCTCCGGCGTGGGGCCGAACCGCCTCGACCGCATCGTCGGCATCGTGAAGGCGTACACGACGCGCGTCGGCTCGGGCCCCTTCCCGACCGAGCTGTTCGATGAGCAGGGCGAGTGGCTGCGCAAGCGCGGCTTCGAGTTCGGCACGACCACGGGCCGCCCGCGGCGCGTGGGCTGGTACGACGCCCCGATCACCCGGTACGCGACCCGCATCAACGGCATCACCGACCTCGTGCTCACCAAGCTCGACATCCTCACGGGTCTCGACGAGATCCCCGTGTGCGTCGCCTACGACGTCGACGGCGAGCGGTTCGACGAGGTGCCGGTCAACCAGAGCGACTTCCACCACGCGACGCCGATCCTCGAGTTCTTCCCCGGCTGGAAGGACGACATCTCCGGGGCGCGGACCTTCGACGACCTGCCGGTGCAGGCGCAGGAGTACGTGCTCGCGCTCGAGGCCATGAGCGGTACCCGCATCTCGGTGATCGGCGTGGGCCCCGCCCGCGACGCGGTCATCGTGCGCCACGACCTCGTCGACTGACGTGCGTTTCCTCCTCGGGGGCTACACCGCCGACGGGGGTGGCGCGGCCGAGGGCATCGGGGTGCTCCTCGCGGGCGATCCCGACGATGCCTCCGCCGCTGGGGAGCTGTCGCGGTGCGCGGCGCCCGCGGTGCGCGCCGACTCGCCGTCGTGGATCACGTGGCATCCGACGTTGCCCGTCCTCTACGCGGCGCTGGAGCATCGGGGTCTCGTGCAGGCGTTCCGGCGGATCGGCGACGAGTCTTTCGCCCCGCTCGGTGAGCCGGTCGCGGCGGGAGAGGCGGTGTGCCATGTCGCGGTCGCCCCGTCGGGCGACGCCGTGGTCGCCGCCTGCTGGGGTGACGGCCGGCTGGTGCGGGTCCGCCTCGACGGCGAGGGCCGACCCGTCGCGGCGGCCGATCTGGCCGCCGCTGAAGACCCGTATGCCCTCGGCGGCATATCGGCGACGCCTCCCCGCCCGTCGCGTGCCCACCACGTCCGCTTCCTTCCGCGGAACACCGTCGCGACGACCGATCTCGGGTTCGACCTCGTGCGGTTCTGGCACGGCGACGGCGGGCAGGGCTCGCGCGATGTCGTGCTTCCGCGCGGAACCGGACCGCGCCACAGCCGATGGCATCCGTCGGGGCACCTGTTCGTCGTGACCGAGCTGTCCACCGAGCTCTACGCCCTGGCGCCCGACCCGAACGGACAGTGGCGTGTCGTGGCCGGCGTGCCGTTGTCGCCGGCCGCGCTCCCCGGGGATGCCGCCGCGGAGCTCGCCTTCTCGCGCGACGGTCGCTACGTCTACGCCGGTCTCCGCGGCTCGAACACGCTGGCGGTGCTCGAGGTGCGCGGGGATGGGGCCGAGCTGCGTCCGGTCGCCCTGGTGGACGCGGGCGTCGAGGGGCCCCGCCACCACGTGGTCGTGCGCGACACGGTGCTGGTCGCCGGTCAGCTCTCCCACGAGGTGGTGGCGCTGGCACTCGACGAGCGCACCGGCGTGCCCGGCCGCGCCCGCCGCCGAGTCGACGCCCCGTCGCCGACCTGCGTGCTCCCGGCATCCTGACCTCGTCGCCCGGCCCCCGCGTGCTCAGCGCAGGCCGTCTGCCCAGAACAGGCGGATGCCGGGGTGGGGACTAGACCGCGAAGAGCTCGCTGCGCGGCGTGTCGATCAGCGCGGTGATGGGCATGAGCGCCGAGCCGAGTGCGACGGTGTCGCCGCCGAACGTCGCCGGCACGAGTTCGAACTGCATCCCGAGGCGGTGCAGGCAGTTGCGCCGCACGGCGTCGGCGATCTGCGCCGACCGGTGCTCCATCAGCCGCATCCCGACCCATCCGCCGACGACGACGCGTTCCGGATTGGTGAGGTTGACGACGCTGCCGAGCGCCGCACCGAGCGCCTCGACGACGTCGTCGACGACGGCGCGCGCATCCGCGTCGCCGTCCGCCGCGGTGAGGAGCGCGCCGACCGCCTGCCATCCCGACCCGTCGAACGAGCCGCCGCGCGCCTGCCACGCGTGCAGGATCGCATCGGCGCCCAGGTAGGCCTCGACGCAGCCGTTCTGCCCGCAGCGGCAGCGCGCACCGCCGACGTTGATCTTCGTGTGACCCCACTCGCCCGCGCTGCTGAACGCCCCGTGCGCTAGAGACCCGTCGGTGATCACGCCGAGTCCGACGCCGCGCCCGAGGAGGGCGACGACGGCATGGTCGATGCCGCGGGCGGCGCCGTACCAGAGCTCGGCCCGGGCCTGCGTCTTCGCGCCGTTCTCGGCGAAGACCGGCAGGTCCGCATCGAGGTCGCGCGGGAGGGGCCAGGGCTCCCACCCGAGGCTCTGGGCGTAGAGCACCTGGGCACCGTCCGGTCCGGTCTCCACGACGCCGGGCAGGCCCAGCCCGATGCCGAGCACGCGCGGCCACCGCTCCTGGTTGCGCGCGCGCAGGGCGGCGACGGCTTCGACGATATCGCGGTGGATGCCGTCAGGAGTCTCATCGTGGCGTCCGCCGCGGAACTCGCGGTCGACCATCGTGAGCGACAGGTCGAAGAGCTCGACCGCCACCCCGCGCTCGCCGACATCCACACCGATCGCGTAGGCGCCCTCGGCGCGCGGGGCGATGAGAGAGATGGGCCGTCCGCCCCGCGAGGAGACGGATCCCACTTCCGCGAGCAGTCCGTCGTCGATCAGCTCGGACGTGATGTTCGCGGCGGATGCCGCGGAGAAGCCGCATCGCCGGGCGAGGTCCGCGCGCGTCGTCTCGCCCTGCTGGAGCACGAAGCGCAGCGCGGCCGCCCGGTTCTGCTGACGCAATGTCGTGACGGTCGCGGAGGCGCGCGCCGGGGAGCCGGCCCCCCGGGCCTGTGCACTCATGGTTCGACGATAGCCCGTCATGTGCGCACCTCGAGTCGTCGCACCAGCACGGGCCGGGTGGCGGTGAGTTGGAGGCGCCCGTCGTCCCACCGCGCCGAGACGGCCCGCGGGTCGTCGGCGTCGACGTGCCAGGATGCCGGGCGGGTGGAGAACCCGAAGGAGAGGGGGGTGTCGGCGGTGACCTCCACCGGCACGTACTCGTCGCTGCGGTAGGCGGCCCCCGCGGTGTGATGCCAGATCCCCTCCGGGACGGGGGCGGCGGTGAACCGGGCGATCGAGGTCTCGCCCGATCCGCTGCGTCCCGTCCAAGCGGGAAGCTGCAGGTCGGGGCGCGCGAAGAGGGCATCGAGCACCGGGGTGCGCACCTCGCAGCGCTCCACCGCGACGGCGGCGAGATACTCCTCCAGGATGCGCCACGCGCGGTCGGGGTCGAGCGTCGCCGTCGGGTCGGCGATCAGCTCCCACCCCTCCGGCACCCGCGCCGAGAGGGGGGAGGTGAGCGTGTCGAGCTTCTTCCAGGGCCAGAAGTTCCAGCCGATGCCGTGGCGTTCGTAGAGCCGCGTCGCCGCGTAGACCCAGCCGGGCGTGTTCTCGCCGCCCTCGCCCATGTAGATCGGCAGGCCCGACTCGCGGCGCAGCTGCAGGAAGTCGGCGATGCTCGTCTCGTCGGGCGCGCACCAGTACCGGTGGAACTGCACGGCCTGGTTGTCGTCGTAGCGCATCCGCACGGGCTCGGGGTTGGTCGCCCAGTGGCTGCCTTCGTACATGAGCAGGTGGTGCGGGTCGATCTCGCGGATCGCCGCGGTGAGCTCGCGGTAGAGGGAGACCAGGTCGTCCTGATAGCGGTGCTGCCACTCGTTCGGCAGCGGTTCGTTGAGAAGGTCGTAGCCGAGCACCGTCTCGCTGTCGCGGAACCGGCGGGCGATCTCGCGCCACAGCGCGACCGTGTGCGCGCGGTGGCGCTCCGACATGAACAGCTCGGGGATGCCGCGGGGCGAGTCGTCGATGTTGGTCCCCGTCTGCCCGCCCGGCGCGCCGTGCAGATCGATCAGCACCCGCAGGCCGTGGCGTTCGGCCCAGGTGACGGCGCGGGCGATCAGCGCGAAGCCGTCGTCGAGGAAGCGGCCGTCGTCGTCCATCACGCCGCGCGCGTTGATCGGCAGGCGGACGTGATCGAAGCCCTGCGCCGCGATGAGGGCGAAGTCCTTCTCGGTGACGAACTCGTCGCGGAACCGGCGCCAGAACTCGGCCGCCCGCACCGGCCCCACGAGAGCGGCGATCCGCGCTTCGATCTGACGCGGAGAGGCCAGCTCGTCGCCGAAGCGCCACATGTACCCTTCCGCGAGCAGCCAGTTGCCGAGTCCCACACCACGAAGGAGCAGGGGTCCGTCGTCATCGACGAGCTCGGTGCCGACGGCGCGGACGAAGCCGCGGGGGCGAGGGGGCGGGGTCATGGTGTTCCTCACGGGCGGGGCCTCATTTCAGGCCGGACAGGGCGAACCCTTGGACGACGTAGCGCTGGAAGACGACGAAGACGATGAGGATGGGCACGACCATCAGCGTCGAGGCCGCCATCTGCAGCGACGGGTTGGTGGAGATCTGCTGATTGAGCAGCGAGATGCCCACCGAGAGCGTGTACAGGCCCTGGTCGTTGGCGATGATCAGCGGCCAGAGGAAGCTGTTCCACCCGGCGATGAAGGTGAGGACAACCTGGACGGCGAGGATCGGTCCCGACATGGGCAGGATGATCCGGAAGAAGATGCGCCATTCGCCCGCGCCGTCCATCCGCGCCGCTTCGAGGATCTCCGTCGGGATCGTGGCCATGAACTGACGGAAGAGGAACACGGCGAAGCCCGACACCAGCATCGGCAGCGCGATGCCGATGAGCGTGTTGGTGAGTTTCATCCCGTTGAGGATGAGGTAGCTCGGGATCATCGTGACCTGACCCGGGATCATCATCGTGACCAGCACGAGGAAGAACAGGGCATCCCTGCCGGGGAAGTCGAACTTGGCGAAGCCGTAGCCGGCCGCCGCCATGAGCAGCAGACCGACCATGCAGATGACGACGATGAGCAGGGTGTTCAGGAGGTAGCGCCCGAAGTCCAGCTCGGTGAAGAGCTGGATGAAGTACTCGAGCGTCGGATTGCGGGGCAGCAGCTGCGGGGGGAACGCGACGGACTCGCTGCGCGGCTTCACGGAGGCGAAGATCATCCACAGGAAAGGGAACGCGGTGATCAGCGCGCCGACGGTCAGCAGCGCGCCGATCACGATGGTGCCGGTGCGTCCGCGGCGCCGCCCCGGGCGCCCGACGCGCGACGCGGACGGATGCGAGGCGAGGCGGCGGCCGCCGCGGGTGACGAGCTCAGTGGTCGACATCGGACCTCCTCAGACGCAGCTGGACGATGGTGATGGTCGCGATGATGGCGACCAGGACGACCGAGCCTGCACTCGCGTAGCCGAACTGGCTCGACGAGAAGCCCTTCTGGTAGAGGAAGAGCGCGATGGAGGTCGAGGAGCCGAGCGGGCCGCCCTTGGTGAGCACGAAGGGCTCGTCGAAGAACTGCAGCCAGGCGATGACGGTGGTGATCGTGACGAAGAAGATGGCGAAGCGCAGCAGCGGGAGGACGATCGAGAAGATGCGTCGCAGCCCGGACGCGCCGTCGATCGCCGCCGCCTCCAGGTACTCCTTCGGCACGCCCTGCAGGGCGGCGAGGAAGATGATCACGTTCAGCCCCAGACCGCGCCAGACGGCGACGAGCCCGACGGAGAACTTCACCACGGTGGGGTCGGAGAGCCAGGGGACCGGCGGCAGCCCGACGAGCGAGAGCAGGTAGTTGAACAGGCCGAACTGCGTGTTGTAGAGGTAGCCCCACACGAGGGCGACGGCCACGATCGCGGTGATGGCCGGGACGAAGTAGAACGAGCGCAGGGCGCGGAAGAAGCGCCCCTGCGACCGGTTGAGCGCGAGCGCGATCGCCAGGGACAGCACGATCACGCTCGGCACGCCGACGACCGCGAAGAGGGCCGTGTTTCCGAGGGCCTGCCAGAAGTCGGGGTCGGCGAACAGCGCGGTGTAGTTGTCGGCGCCGATGAACTGGATGCGCGACCAGTTGCCGAGACCGGCGAGGTTCATGTCGGTGAAGCTCACGAGGAGCGCCACGGCGATCGGCAGGATGCCGAAGACGATGAGCAGGAGCATCGCCGGAGCGATGAACGTATAGGGGACGATGCGGTTCTTCATGGCCTCAGGGCCGGGGGTGCGCGGCGATCGGGTCGCCGCGCACCCCCGGAGATCAGTTCGCGGGGGTCCCGGCGGTGGTGGTGAACAGCGTCGTCAGCGCCTCATCACGGTTCGCCCCGGTGAGCACGATCGAGTTCAGCGCGTCGAGCAGCGCCTTCCCCGTCTCGCCGTCCCAGTTCGGCACGAGCGGCAGCAGGCGCGAGGACGCGAGCTGCTTCGTGTAGACGGAGACCATCGGGTCGCTGGTCAGCGCGCTGTCGGTGAGCGCCGCCTTCACGGTCGGCAGCTGGCCGTCGGACTGGTACCAGCTCACCTGCACGTCGGGCTGCGACAGGTAGTCGAGCAGCTGGAGCGCGCCGTCCTTGTTCTTCGTGGAGCCCCAGACGCCGAGGTTCGAGCCGGCGAGCAGCGACGTGTCCTTCGCCCCCGAGGGCACGGTGGTGACGTTCCACTTGCCGGCCAGCTCCGGCGCCGACTGCGAGATGGCGGCCGCGAGGTAGGGGCCGCTGACGAGCATGGGCGTGCTTCCCGTGATGAAGCCCTGCGTCTGGTCGAAGTCGCTGTTCGTCGGCACGCTCTTGTCGGCGTACAGCCCGGTGTACAGGTCCACGGCCTTGCCGAAGGCGGGGGTGTCGAAGTCGATCTTCCCCTGGCCGTCGACGATGTCGCCGCCCTGATCCCACGTCATGATGACCGGGAGGGCGCTGTCCCACTGGGGGATGTAGTACCCGTACGATCCGTCGCCACGACCGGCCAGGGTCTTCGCGTCGGCGCGCAGCTGGTCCCAGGTGGCGGGCGGGGTGCTGATGCCCGCCGCCTCGAGGATGTCGCTGCGGTAGAACAGCACGCGGGTGTCCGACACCCACGGCACCGACACGACCTTTCCGCCGATGGCGGTCGCGTCTCCGGCGACCCCGTCGACGAAGCGGGATGCCGCGAGGTTCTCGTGGCCGGAGAGGGTCGCCTCGTCGAGGGTGAGCAGCGCCCCGCTGTCGGCGTAGGTGCGCAGCTTGGAGAGCCCGATCTGCAGCACGTCCGGCCCGTCGCCCGAGGCGACCGCCGTCGTGAACTTCTGGTCGACGCTGTCCCACGGGATGGCGACGGTCTTCACGTCGATGCCCGTCTTGTCTTCGAACGGCTTCACGAGCGCGTCGAAGTGGGCGGAGCTGTCGCCCATGACCCAGACGGTCAGCTCCGTGGTGGTGGTGCCGCCGTCGCCGGGTGCGGATGACGAGCATCCGGCGAGGGTGGCTGCGGTCAGGGCGGCGGTGCCCAGAGCGAGCCAGCGCATTCTCTTCATCGAGATGTCCTTTCGGGGTGCAGGAGGTGCGGTGCCGAGTCGGGACTCGGCGGCGAGAGGACGGGAAGAGACTCCTTCGTCCTTTCTCTAAGCCTTAGATTAAGGCATGTCGGATCTGGCGGCAAGAGGAGATCCGCCGCACACGACGCAGGGGGCCGCAGCCATCGCGACCCCCTGCACCGATCGTGCTCAGTAGGACGAGTACACCGTCACCTCGTCGATCGACCACCACTGCGGCGCGACTCCGGTCTGCGTGATCCGGATGTAGCGGGCGCTCGTCGGTGCGATCGAGATCGGGCGTTTCCAGCCGTACGCGATGCCGGTCGCGGCCGTCGACCACGTCGACCCGTCGAGCGAGGTCTCGACGGTGAACCCGCGCGGGTAGTCCCACGTCGATCCGCTGTCGGTCTGCACCGTCACCATCGCGACCGTGCGGGTCGCACCCATGTCGATGCGGTACCACTCCCCGCCGGCCATGGCCTGACCGCTCTTCCACGAGGTGCCGTTCGCACCGTCGATCCCCGCGCCGGCTGTGCTGCCGGCCGCGGTCGTGGATGCCGTCGCCGTCCAGCCCGAGTGGCTCACGGCGACCGGGGCGAAGCTCGACAGGCCGCCGGCGTACTTCGCGATGGTGGCGACGAAGCGCGCGTTCTGCGTGAAATTGGCCGTGCCGAACTGCGACAGCTTCGACTGGTAGGTCGCCGCGTCGTCACTGTTGATGACCGGCACCGGCTTGCGATCGTCGTAGTACATGCCCCAGTACGCGAAGCCGTCCTCCGCCGATCCCTTGACCTTGTACGACCAGTTCGACCACGACACCTGCGAGGCGTTGAGGCCCGCCATGAACCGTGCCCAGACGTCGTCGTTGTAGTACAGCGAGTATTCGCCGTAGAGGATGGGCACGCCGGGATTCGACAGCTTCGCGGCCAGTCCGCCCAGCTCGTTCGTCACGAGCTGGTTCTGCGCCGTCCAGTCCTTCGAGTTCGGCATGTCGTACGGGTGGTACTCGTAGACGACGTTCGTCCACCCGTAGGTCGACGGCGACGCCAGCTTGTCCAGGCCGAAGAACGCGCCGAGGAAGATCGCGTGATCCGCATCGATGGCGCGCACCGCGGTGTACAGCCGGTTGTAGTAGTCGCTCTTCTGGGCCACGTCGTCGCTGTCTTCGTTGTAGTCGATCAGCGGCTCGTTGATGAGGTCGTAGCCGGCGACAGCGGGGTTGCCGTTGTAGCGCGTCGCGATCTTCTTCCAGATGTCCTCCACCCAGTTCTGATACGTGGCGCTGCCCCAGAACCCGTTGGGATTCGGGCCGATGCGACCGCAGGAGCCCCACGGGCAGCCGCCGCCGGGAACCGTGTGCAGGTCGATGAGCACGTAGATCCCGCGGGATGCCGCCTCGTTCACGACCCAGTCGATCTTCGACCAGGGGTTCGACTTCCAGGTGCCGTCGAGGTTCAGGAACACGTTCCACCCGATCGGCACGCGGATGAAGTTCATCCCCGTGGCCTGAATCGCGTCGAGGTCGTTCGCCGTGAACCAGGTGTCCTGGTGCGTGCCGACGACGGAGGCCGTGGTGGTGGCGCCGAAGCGCGCGGTCATCGTGTTGGTCAGCGAGTAGTCGTCGTTGTAGAGACCGGCGGTGAGCTCGCCGATCGACCACCAGTTGCCCGCGCTTGCGGTCTGGGTGAGCCGGAAGTAGCGCGCCGCCTGCGCCGTGAACCCGATCGTCGAGGCCTTCTTGGTTCCCGCGCCGGTGGCCACGGTGCTCCAGCTCGACCCGTCTCGCGACAGCTGGAGCGTGTAGCCGCGCGGCCAGTCGTCCTCGTCGGTCGTGTTCTTGGCCGTGTCGGTCGTGACGTTGTTGAGGGTGATGAGCGCGCCCATGTCCACCGTCACCGACTGTCCCGGTGCCTGCGCGGCGCCGGTGCTCCACCGTGTCGAGGTGGTGCCGTCGAGCATGTTCGCGGGGGAGGCGCCCACCGAGGAGGTGACGGCCCATCCGCCGCGGTCGAGCGAGGTTCCGCTCGAGATCGCGATCTCCGCGACCGACCACCACTGCGACGAGGTGCCGTTGGACGTGATCCGCAGGTAGCGGCCGTTCTTGGTGCCCTGGAAGTCGGCCTGCACGACGCGGTTCGCGCCGTAGCCGCTCGCCACCTTCGTCCAGCTCGCGTTGTCGTACGACGTGAACACGTCGTACACCCGGGGATAGTCGTTCGCCGTGGCCGCGCCGGCGTCGAACAGCACCTTGTCCATGTCGACGTTGCGGCCCAGGTCGACCGTCAGGGACTGTCCGGGCGCCTGCGGGGCGCCGCTCTGCCACACGGTGGAGACGTTGCCGTCGAGCGTCATCTGGGCGTTCGTGCCGGGGGCGCTGGAGGTCGCGGTGGCCGTGTGCGTGCCGTTGAACAGCACCGGGTCGCTGTAGAGGTTGATCTCACCGACCGACCACGGCGCCGCGGCGGTGCCGGTCTGCGTGACTCTCACGTATCGCGCCACCTGCGGGCTGAACTTCACCGTGGTGAGACCGTCCGCTCCGGGCTGGTTCGCCACGCTCGTCCACGTCGAGCCGTTCGACGAGGTCTCGACGGTGAGCGCCCGTGGCCACTGGCCGCCGTTGGCCGTGTTGTCGATCGTGAGCCGGTTGAAGAGGGTGGCCGCCCCCAGGTCGAGGCGGATCCACTCGCCGCCGGCTTGGTTCGCTCCGGTCGTCCATCGGCTCGTGCCCGATCCGTCCAGCGCGTTCGCGGGGGTCCCCGCCGAGGCCGTCGCGGTCCAGCCGGTGCGGTCGGCGGCGAACTCGCCCAGCGGCGACATCCAGTCCTCCTGGGTGAGCCATCCACCGATGTTCGTGCCCCGGAGGTTCACGGCGGCGCCCGTGCCCGAGGACTTCTTCAGCACGTTGCCGCTGGCTTTGAGGAAGTCGGCGGAGGTGAGGGCGGCGGCGTGCGCCGCCGTCACGGGTAGGACGGCGGTCGCCGCCACGGCCGCGGCTGTGACCAGCGCGGCGAGAACATGTCGTTTCACGATCCTCCTTGATCAGCGCGGAACACCCACTGGTTCCGTCGCTGGTCAGCATCGCGAGCCGACGTCTACTTTGTCAAGGACTTAAAATAAGCCCAGCAATTACAGGGGCTTCAGAATGACAGGGGCCTCAGATGGCGGCATCCTGTTTCGGGATGAAGACCTTCTTGATGATGAGCAGGATCGACGCCGTCACGGGGATCGCGACCAGAGCGCCGAGCAAGCCCATCAGCGTGCCGCCGACGAGCGCGCCGATGACGACGAGCGCCCCGGGGACCGCGATCGCCTTGTTCATGACCTTCGGCGTCAGCACGTATGCCTCGAGCTGCATGTACACGAGGTAGGCGAGGGCGAAGATCAGCGCGGACAGCGGGCTGGCGAACAGGGCGACGATCGAGGCGATGCCCCAGAAGAGCACCGTTCCGACCAGCGGGATGATCGTCAGGCAGAAGGCCACGACCGCCATGAGGGCGGGGAACGGCAGTCCGAGCACCGTGTAGAGGATGAAGCTGACCACCGCGTTGAAGAACGCGAGCACGACCATCCCGCCCAGGTATCCGCCGACGGACTCGGTGATCTGCTCGGTGAGATCCGCCGCCAGCTCGCGGCTGCGCGCGGGGACCATGCGGTAGAACGCCTGCTTGATCTCGGGCAGCGAGGCCAGGAAGTACAGGCTCAGCACGACGATGATGATGATGCCGGAGAGGGTCGTGCCGATCGAGATGCCGATCTGCAGGACGCCGCCGCCGATGGCCGCGATGTGCCCCGGATCGGTCAGGAACCTCTGCACCTCGGAGAGGATCACCGGCACCTGGTCGCCGAACTGCTCGCGCACCCAGGCGTACAGCTCCGTCTGCTGGAACGACGAGACGAGCGTCGGCAGGTCGGTGATGAACTGGCTGATCTGGCGGACGACCGTCGGGACGATCAGCCACACCACCGCGGTGATCAGGACCGCGAAGGCGAAGTAGACGATGACGATCGCCCAGGCGCGCGCGACGCCGTGACGCTGCAGACGCTGCACGACGGGGTTGAGGCCGAGCGCCACGAACAGGGCGAAGGCGACGTAGATCCAGACGGTCACGAGGCTGCTGACGGCGAGGCCGAGGAGGATCGCGACCAACCCGCCGAACGTGAGGAAGAAGCCGGCGACGAAGGGGCGGTTGATCGTGGTCCAGACCTGCCGTCCGGATCGTGCCACGGGCGGCGTGCCGGACTCCGCGGAGGACGCGGCCGGCGGCCGGCCGCCCTCGTCGACGTCGGGCGTCGTCTGCGTCTTCGCGCGCCGCAGAAGTGAACGCTTGCCGGGCTCGTCGGTGCCTACTGCCATGGTCACACTCTAAGGCTGCGCGGCGGCGGAGCCGGTAAGGTCGGCGGAGACGAAAGGGAGCACATGACCGACGCCGCCGCGCACCTGCAGCGCCTGCGTGCCAGCATCGACAACATCGACGCCGCACTCATCTTCCTGCTGGCCGAGCGCTTCCGCTCCACGCAGCAGGTCGGTGTGCTCAAAGCGGAGCACCGGATGCCGGCATCCGACCCCGCCCGCGAAGAGCAGCAGATCGCGCGTCTGCGCCGCCTCGCGCTCGACGCCGACCTCGACCCCGAGTTCGCGGAGAAGTGGTTCAACTTCGTCGTCGCGGAGGTCATCCGCCATCACACGGCGGCGGGCGCCGCGGACTGACGCGGCCCGGCGTCGCGGCCCGACGGCTCAGGGGATGGCGCGGCGGAGAGTCGCGAACGACACCGCCCCCAGCGCGACCCCCGCGACCGCCAGCACGCCGGTGAGGCCCATCGGTCCCAGCGCGGTGAGCCAGGCGCCGACCGCGGCCCAGGCCTCCAGTCGGGCGACGAGCCACAGCGCGGCGACCAGCAGCAGGCCGACCGTGACGAGGGCCACGGTGAGGCCGAGGGCGCCGTACCGCCGGTAGATCGTGGCTCCCCAGAACCCCAGGATGAACAGCAGCATCGCCGTGACGCCGAAGAAGACGCCGGCGCCGATCGCGCCCGCGGTCCAGATCCAGTCGAGCGAGAAGAAGTAGCCGTTCACCCCCCAGCCGCCCGTGGCCCGTTCGACGGCGCCGCCGACGGCGAAGACGAGGCCGAGCATCGCCGCAGTCACGAGGGCGGCCAGCATGGTGCCGAAGAAGAACTCCCGCCGGGTGATGCTCAGCGCCTGCGAGAACGGGAAGGTGTAGCTCAGCGACATGATGCCCAGGCCGAAGAAGTACCAGATCGGCGCCTGACTTCCGCCGCCGTACTTCGCGCCGCCGTACGGGATCATCGCGAAGATCGCGATGGAGAGCACGAGCGTGGCGCCGAGGATGATCAGCGGCAGCCACACGAACGTGTACTTGTTGACGAACTGCATGCGGGCGACGGTGACGACACGGTTCATCGGAGTGCTCCTTCGGCGGCGGCGTTCTCGGCCTGGTGCTGGGTGAGGCGGACGATCAGCTGCTGCAGCGACACGGGCCCCGCTTCGAGGCCGGATGCCGCCAGGCGTGCCCGGTCGTCGGCATCGAGCGCGCCGAGCACCGTGACGCTGGTGACGCGCCCGAGGCTCTCCCGGTGGAGCACCTCGCGGCCCGCGGTGAAGGCGGCCACCGCGTCGGCGTCGCCGACGATCGTCGCGGCCCGCCCGCGCACGGCGTCGGTCTCCTCGTCGAGCAGGATGCGGCCGCGGTCGATGACGATGACCCGCTCGATGAGGTCGGCGACCTCGTCGATGAGGTGGCTGGAGAGCACGATCGTGCGGGGGTGCTCCACGTAGTCGGCGAGGAGGCGGTCGTAGAAGATCTGTCGGGCGACGGCATCCAGCCCGAGATAGGGCTCGTCGAAGAAGGTCAGCTCGGCGCGCGAGGCCAGGCCGATGATCACGCCGACGGCCGACAGCTGTCCGCGGGAGAGCTTCTTGATCCGTGTCTTCATCGGCAGCTGGAACGCGCGCACGAGGTCGTCCGCGAGCTCCTGGTTCCAGTGGGGGAAGAACATGCGTGCCATGCGGAACGCGTGGCCCGGTCGGGCGTCGTCGGGGTAGCGCTGGCTCTCCCGCACGAAGCAGACGCGGGTGAGCACCCGGGCGTTCTCGTAGGGGCTCTCCCCGAACACGCGCACGTCGCCGGAGGTGGCGAAGTTCTGCGCCGTGAGGATCGACATCAGCGTGGTCTTGCCGGCGCCGTTGCGTCCGAGCAGGCCGTAGATGACGTTCTCCTCGAGGGCGAGCGAGACGCGGTCGAGGGCGGTGGTGTCCTTGTAGCGCTTGACGAGATCGGTCACGTCGACGACGGTCATCGTGCGTCTCCTTCCGGGAACGGGGCGGTCGGTGCTGGTGCGGACGGGTGGGCGGCGGAGGCCGGCCGTGCGGCGGCCTGTTCGCGGACGAGGGTGGCGAGCTCGTCCGGGGTGAGGCCGAGCGTGCGCGCCTCGGCCAGCAGGGGCTGGATGAAGCGTGCGGCGAACGCGGCCCTGCGTTCGAGGCGCAGCTGCTCGCGCGCTCCGATCGCGACGAACATCCCGATGCCGCGCCGCTTCACGAGGACACCTTTCTCGACGAGCATGTTCACCCCTTTCGCGGCCGTGGCCGGGTTGATGCGGTAGAACGCCGCGAGCTCGTTGGTCGATGGCGCACGCGAGTCCTCGGCGAGGCTGCCGTCCACGATGGAGTCCTCGACGTTCTCGGCGATCTGCACGAAGAGTGCGCGTCCCTCGTCGATCACGGGACCTCCCGGCATCCGGTTTCTTGGTTAGTTACTTAGCTAAGTAACCATAGAACGTCGAGGACGTCAAGCGTCGCGTCCCGCGGCCCGGCCCGCGCGCACGCGCGATAGCGAGTCGTCGGCGAAAGGTCCAATTTGCGTGAGCATTCACAGGGATGAAACCGTGGAGCACGGCCCCTTGCGGGGTCGATGACCCAGACCAGTCCGCGACCGCTGTCGTGCCCGTTGGCACCGGCGGACGTACGGTCGGCGGCCTTTGCGCGGACCCGATGTCCTGCGCCGAGCGTTCAGCACGAGCGCGAGCGGCCGTCACCCGGGCGTGACCGATGCAGCCTGTGCACCGGGCTGCCGAGGTGTTCTGTGACCGACGCTGTTTCCGCTGCGCCCCTGTTGGAGGCGCGGCATCTGTTCAAAGTCTTCGGACGCGATCCGAAGGACGCCGTCGCGCGGCTGCGCGCCGGACAGTCCCGCGCCGACGTGGCGGATGCCGGGACGGCCGCCGTCGTCGATGCCAGCTTCACCGTGAACCGCGGCGAGATCTTCGTGATCATGGGGCTGTCCGGCTCGGGCAAGTCGACGATCATCCGCATGCTCAACGGCCTGCTCGCCCCCACCGCCGGCGAGGTGACGATCGACGGCCGCAACGTGACGACGGCCTCCGCCGCGCAGCTGCGCAGCATCCGCCGCGCGTCGGTGTCGATGGTCTTCCAGCACTTCGCGCTGCTGCCGCACCTCAGCGTGCTCGACAACGCCGCCTACGCCCTCGAGATCCAGGGCGTCGGAAAGGCGGAGCGCCGCGAGCGGGCCCGCGACATCCTGGAGCGGGTCGGGCTCGGCGATCGCGCGGACGCGCTTCCGGACCAGCTGTCCGGCGGCATGCGCCAGCGCGTCGGCATCGCGCGGGCGCTCACCGCCGGGACCGACATCCTGCTCATGGACGAGGCCTTCTCCGCCCTTGACCCCCTCATCCGTCGCGAGATGCAGGAGCAGCTCGTCGAGCTGCAGCGCGAGCTGGGCCGGACGATCGTGTTCATCACGCACGACCTCAACGAGGCGATGTTCCTCGGCGACCGCATCGCGGTCATGCGCGATGGCCGCATCGTGCAGAACGGCACGCCGGAGGAGATCCTCACCGACCCGGCCAACGACTACGTCGCCCAGTTCGTCCAGGACGTCGACCGGGCGCGTGTGCTCACGGCATCCGCCGTCATGGAGCCGCCCACGCTGTCCACGCCGATCACCGCGGGCGTGCGCGGGGCCCTCCGCGCGATGCGCGAGAACCAGGCCGGCGCGGTGTTCGCCACCGAGAATCGGCGTCTGGTCGGCGTCGTGACGGATCGGGCGGTCATCCGCGCCGTGAAGTCGGGGGAGACCGACCTCCGCCGCATCGTCGATGCGCACGTGCCGACCGTCGGTCCCGACGACCTGCTCACCGACATCGTCGAGACCGCCGTCGAGGCGACCGTCCCGCTCGCGGTCGTCGACGCCGACGGGCGCCTGCGCGGCGTCATCCCGCGCATCACGTTGCTCGCGGCGCTCGGCAACGTGCCGCCGACCACGCGCGAGATGCCGGTCGTGCAGACGCCGCTGGAGATGGTGGCGGAGTTCACGCCGCTCGTCGACGCCGCGGCGGAAGGGGGTCGCTGATGGAGGCGCTGCGCATTCCCGTCGGAGAGTGGGCCGAGGCCGTCGTCGACGTGCTCGGCGACGTGCTGCGCGGGCTCTTCGACGCCGTCGCGTTCGTGCTCGGTGCCGTCTACGACGGGGTGGATGCCGTGCTCATGGCGCCCCCGTTCTGGCTGCTGATCCTGGTGCTCGCCGCGGCCGCCTTCGCCGTGAGCGGCTGGCGGCTGGCGCTCGGCACCGCGCTGGGACTGCTGGTCATCGTCGCCGTCGACCAGTGGGACAACGCGATGGACACCCTCGCGCTCGTGATCGTCGCGGCGCTGGTGGCGATCGTGATCGCGATCCCGGTCGGCATCTGGGCGGCGCGGAGCGACACCGTGTCGCGCATCGTGCGTCCCGTGCTCGACTTCCTGCAGACGATGCCCGCCTTCGTCTACCTGATCCCGGCGATCATCTTCTTCGGCGTCGGGGCGGTCCCCGGCATGATCGCCACGATCCTGTTCGCCATCGCACCCGGCGTCCGCCTCACCGAGCTCGGCATCCGCGGGGTGGACAGCGAGGTCGTCGAGGCCGGGTACGCCTTCGGGGCCTCCCCGGCGCGCGTGCTGCGCCAGATCCAGATCCCGCTCGCGCTGCCGTCGATCATGGCCGGCATCAACCAGGTGATCATGCTCAGCCTCTCGATGGTCGTCATCGCCGGGATGGTCGGCGCCGGCGGCCTCGGCGGCGAGATCGTCCGCGCCATCGGCCGCATCAACGTGGGCCTCGGCTTCGAGGCCGGGCTGTCGGTCGTGATGATCGCCATGATCCTCGACCGCCTCACCTCGGCGCTCGGGCGCCCACGCGCACCGCGCCGTGCCCGCACCACCCCCCGACCCGGCGGGCACGACGCCCGCCCCAGCCGCGGAGAGTCCGCGGCTGACACCGAACGATCCGCGGACAGCACGCGGATGGAGAGGACGTCAGCATGAAGAACACCAGGAGCATTCTGGGCGGCATCGCCCTGACCGCGGCGACCGCGCTCGCCCTGAGCGGATGCGCCGGAGGCGCCGGCGGATCCGCCTCCGACCCGAAGTCGATCGAGATCGCCGTGTTCAACGGGTGGGACGAAGGCATCGCCGCGTCGTACCTGTGGCAGTCGATCCTCGAGGACAAGGGCTACGACGTGACGCTCACGTACGCCGACGTCGCGCCGGTGTACCAGGGGCTCGCCCGCGGCGACTTCGACCTCGTCCTCGACACCTGGCTGCCCACGACCCACGCCGACTACATGGAGCGCTACGGCGACAAGGTCGAGGACCTCGGCGCCTGGAACGACGACGCCCGGCTCACCATCGCCGTGAACGCGGATGCGCCGATCGACTCGCTCGACGAGCTCGCCGCGGCATCCGACCAGTTCGGCGGCCGGATCATCGGCATCGAGCCCGGATCCGGACTCATGCGCATCACCGGCGACGACGTCGTGCCGGGCTACGGGCTGGACGGCCTGCAGCTCGTCGAGTCGTCGACGCCCGCCATGCTCGCCGAGCTGAAGAAGGCGACGGATGCCGGGCAGAACATCGCCGTCACCCTGTGGCGGCCGCACTGGGCGTACAACGCGTTCCCGGTGAAGGATCTCGCCGACCCGAAGGGACTGCTGGGGGATGCCGAGAGCATCCACTCGGTGGCCGCGACCTCGTTCGCGCAGGACCACCCCGAGGTGCACGGCTGGATCTCGGGCTTCTCGATGCCGGGCGACAAGCTCGCCTCGCTCGAGGACGCCATGTTCAACCAGTACAGCGGCGACGACTACGGCCCCGTCGTGAAGCAGTGGATCGCCGACAACCAGGAATGGGTCGACGGCCTCACCGCGTAAGGCGTGACCGTCAGGGACGGGGTCCGGCGTTCGCCGGACCCCGTTCGTCGTCGGAAGCGGGATGCGGACGCTCGAGCTGGAGGGCCACGCGGTTCTCGAGGATCTCGACGGCCTCGTCGGACAGGGCCAGCAGGCCGTCGACCTCCTCGCGCACCCGTCGGTAGGCGACCTGGCGCTCGGCCGGCGTCGCGGACTCGTCGAGAGCGACGGCCAGCAGCTGCTGCGCGGTGGCGAGACGCTTGCGCTCGGTCTCGGTGAACTGCGAGTCGCGCACGCGTCGGGCCTCGCGTTCGGCGAGATCGAAGGCGACCTCGTAGTCGGTCACCGCCGCCCGGTACTCGGCGACCTGGTCGGCGCCGACCCGGGCATCGGCCGACGGCGGGCGCAGACGGTCGGCGACCTTCTTGGCACGCAGGAACGCCGCGGTCAGGGGCTGGCGGCCGTCGCTCATGGTGGGGAAGGCGATCATGCGGGCCACATCGAGCTCGTACTCCAACCACCGCGCGGTCACGTCGTCGTGGACCGCGAACAGCTTCTCCAGCTGATCGGGCAGCGGGGAGGGCTTCGTGATGGGCTGGGGGTCGCTTCCGGAGACGCGGGTGGACGCCGTGATGGTCTTCAGCTCGGCCTTCGCCTTCATGACCTCCAGCCGACGCGCGTGACGACGCTGCGCGAGCACGTCCCACCGGCGCAGTGCGCCGCCCGCGACGCCGAGAACGGGGAACACCAGCCACCAATAGTGCTGGGCGAAGATCCAGAACTGGTCCACGGCCTCAACCCTATGCGCGGGGAGGCCTCTGCGCGGCGAGGCCTAGGCGCGCGGGCGTCGCGGCACGGGCCAGATCGGACCGCCGGGAGCGTCGGGACGGCCGGAAGCGGCGGGGCCGGCGGCGCCCGGGGGTGGGTCTTCGGGGTTCTGCGTCGTGGCCGCGTCGCCGCGCGGCGCCGGCGCCGCCTGCGATCCCCGGGTCGCCATCACGCGGGCGAACGCCTCCGTCCCCCGCGCGATCACCGTGTGCGTGACCGTCTGGGTGAGGTTCTGCGCGATCTCCGTCCACGGGGCGATCCCGATCGTGCCGGCGCGCGGCGCATCGGGGTCGCCGGGCGCCGGTCGTGCCGGGGCGTCGCCCGCCGCCCGCGCCTGCCGCCAGGCGTCGGCCTCGGCCGCATCGAATGCGCGGGAGACGGCCGCCACGGCATCCCGGTACGCGGCGAACTGCGGCGGCGTGATGCGCGCCTGCGCGGAGGCCGGACGCCGCTCGCGCGCCCGCCGCTCCGCGGCCAGGAACGCCGCCGTCAGCGGCTGGCGGGCATCGGTCATCGCCGGGAAGGCGATCAGCCGCGCGGGATCGGTCTCATAGGTCATCCATCGCGCCGTGATCGCGTCGTGCGTGGCCAGCAGTCGCGCGGTGGGGGTGTCGGCGGCATCCGTCGCCGCGGGCAGCGCCGCGCGGGCGGCCGCCACGTGCGCACGTCGGGCGCGCGCGGTCGCCGCGGCGGCTCGCGCCTCGTCGGCGGCACGGTCGAGCTCGCGCCGTGCGGCGATCACGTCCGCGCGACCGGCGCGCCCCGTCGCCTGTTCGGCCTGCACCCGCGCCAGCTCGGTGCGCGCCACCCGGTGCCGGGCACGCGCGGCCGTCGCCGCGCGGCGGGCGGCGTGCATCTCCAGGCGCGCCGCGTCGAGCTCGATGCGGCGGTGGCGCTGCCGACGCTCCCGGCGCAGCCCGAGCCAGCCGAGGGTGCCGGTGCCGATCACCGTCGGCCCGATCCACCAGAACTCGGCGAGAGACGCCCAGAGCGGATCCACGTCCTCAGCCTAACGAGAACGCCTGGGAGCGCTCGCAGACCCGATGCCGCGGCATCCGTACCGGCCGAGGCCTCTCGATCCGACGCGGAGTGCGCGATGCGCCGAGGAGCCCGCGCGCCGGCTCAGCCGAAGAGCAGGGCGAGCACCGTCGCGCCGCCGCCCACGAGGATGAGGGCGATGATCGTGACCCAGGCGATGATGCGCGTGCGGCGCGTGCGCGCCTCGTTCATGCCGGTGTACTCGTCCTCGTCGCTCATGCGCTCAGCCTACGGGCTCGGTGACGGTCGGACCGAACGCCGCGGGCAGCGTGGCCTGCGCGCGGGCGCGCAGCTCGCCGACGGTCACCGTGAACACGTCCTGCACCTCGAGTGCCGGCTCGTCGCCGTCCGCCGCGACGTCGGTCACGCCGATGCGCAGCACCGGGTAGCCGCGGCCCTCGCACAGTCCGCGGAACTTCACGTCCTCCTCGCGCGGCACCGACACGATGACGCGGCCGGTCGACTCGCTGAACAGGGCGGTCGCGGCATCCACGCCGTCGCGCTCCATGATCTCCCGCAGCCACACGCGCGCGCCGACACCGAACCGCGTCACCGCCTCGGCGAGGGCCTGGGCGAGCCCGCCCGACGAGAGGTCGTGCGCGCTCGAGACGAGCTCCTGCTGGGATGCCGCGTGGATGAGCTCCGCCAGGCGCTTCTCCTGCGCGAGGTCGACCGCCGGCGGGCGTCCGCCGAGGTGGCCGTGCACGGTCTCGGCCCACGCCGATCCGCTCAGCTCGGTGGCCGTGACACCCAGCAGATAGATGTTCTCGCCGGCATCCTGCCAGCCGCTCGGGATGCGGCGGGCGACGTCGTCGATGATGCCCAGCACGCCGACCACCGGCGTCGGGAAGATCGGGGTGTCGCCGGTCTGGTTGTAGAAGCTGACGTTGCCGCCGGTGACCGGGACGCCGAGCTCGAGGCACGCGTCGGCGAGACCGTCGACGGCCTGGCCGAACTGCCACATGACCTCGGGGTTCTCCGGGCTGCCGAAGTTCAGGCAGTCGGTGACGGCGGTGGGAACGGCCCCCGTGACGGCGACGTTGCGGTACGCCTCGGCCAGGGCCAGCTGCGCACCCGCGTACGGGTCGAGCTGGCAGAAGCGGCCGTTGCAGTCGGTCGCGATCGCGAAGCCGAGGCCGCTCTCCTCGTCGACGCGGATCATACCGGCGTCATCGGGGAAGCTCAGCGCCGTGTTGCCCATGACGTAGTAGTCGTACTGGTTGGTGACCCAGCTGGTGTCGGCGAGATTGGGGCTGCCCAGCAGATCGAGGAACTGCGTGCGCAGGGTCGCGGGGTCGTCGGTGCGGTCGAGGGCCGAGGCCGAGTCGTCGCGCAGGGCGTCGATCCAGGTGGGGTAGGCGACCGGGCGCTCGTAGACCGGGCCGTCGACGGCGACGGTCGAGGGGTCGACGTCGACGATCTGCTCGCCGTGCCAGAAGATCTGCAGGCGGCCGTCGCCGGTGACCTCGCCGAGCACGCTCGTCTCGACATCCCACTTGCCCGTGACGGCGAGGAACGCGTCGAGCTTCTCGGGCGCGACGATCGCCATCATGCGCTCCTGGCTCTCGCTCATGAGGATCTCCTCCGGCGTGAGCGTGGGATCGCGCAGCAGCACGTTCTCGAGGTCGACGCGCATGCCCGAGCCGCCGTTGGCGGCCAGCTCGCTCGTGGCGCAGGAGATGCCGGCGGCGCCGAGGTCCTGGATCGCCTCGACGAGCTCGTCGCGGTAGAGCTCCAGGCAGCACTCGATGAGCACCTTCTCGGCGAACGGGTCGCCCACCTGCACGGCCGGCCGCTTGGTGGGGCCGCCGTCGGCGAAGGTGTCGGACGCGAGGATCGATGCGCCGCCGATGCCGTCGCCGCCCGTGCGGGCGCCGAAGAGGACGACCTTGTTGCCCGCGCCGGTGGCGTTGGCGAGCTTGATGTCCTCGTGGCGCATGACGCCGACCGCGAGGGCGTTGACGAGCGGGTTGCCCTGGTAGACGGAGTCGAAGACCGTCTCGCCGCCGATGTTCGGCAGGCCCAGGCAGTTCGCGTAGAAGCTGATGCCGCTGACCACCCCGTGCACGACGCGGGCCGTGTCGGGGTTGTCGATGGCGCCGAAGCGCAGCTGGTCCATGACCGCGACGGGGCGCGCGCCCATCGAGATGATGTCGCGGACGATGCCGCCGACGCCGGTCGCGGCGCCCTGGAACGGCTCGATGTAGCTGGGGTGGTTGTGGCTCTCGACCTTGAAGGTGACCGCCCAGCCCTCGCCCACGTCGACGACGCCGGCGTTCTGGCCCATGCCGACCATGAGGCGCGCCTTCATCTCCTCGGAGACCTTCTGTCCGAAGCGGCGCAGGTAGATCTTGGAGGACTTGTACGAGCAGTGCTCGCTCCACATCACCGAGTACATCGCCAGCTCGCCGCTGGTGGGGCGGCGGCCGAGGATCTGCTTGATCTGGTCGTACTCGTCGCTCTTGAGTCCGAGCGCCGCGTACGGCTGCTCCTTCTCCGGCGTCTGGACGGCGTTCTCGACAGTGTCTGCGACCTTGCTGTCGGATGCGGGGGTGCTCACGCGGCGGGACTCCAAGACTCGGGTGCCGGGGACGGCCTCAGTCTAGCCGGGACGCTGTCCGGCACGGGCGCGCGCCCGTGGCCCGCTCCGCGGGGTCCGCTCCGCGTCTGCTCGTGTCCCGAACTCCTCCATCCGCGCCTGTCAGAGGCGGCCACAGCCCGATCCGCCGGGTGCGGCGGCGGGGTGGAGGAGTTCGGG
The DNA here is from genome assembly GCF_021401375.1 of Microbacterium sp. NFH-22A-Y. Taxonomy (NCBI): domain Bacteria; kingdom Bacillati; phylum Actinomycetota; class Actinomycetes; order Micrococcales; family Microbacteriaceae; genus Microbacterium; species Microbacterium sp. NFH-22A-Y. The sequence goes on from NZ_JACBGF010000002.1 coordinate 245,404, forward strand.
CCGCGGCCCGGATGACGAGGGTCGGTAGCCTCGACGCATGGGGTCTCCGTCTCGCGTCGGTCGACGCTCATGACCGGCTCTCACGCCGACCTGTGGTGGCTGCCCGTCGGGGCGGGTGGGCGCGTCGTCGTCCGGACGAGCCGCTGGTGGGAGTCGCTGCGCGCCCTCCGGGCGCGTCGGGCGCCGCGGCCCCTCTTCCATGCCGCCCTCGAGGTCTTCGACGGAGAGGCCGGATACGTCATCGAGATGACGCCGGCCTGGGGCGGTCCGGTGGGCCCCCGCGGCGTCGTCGCCGAGGGACCGGTGGGATCGCGCCGGCTCGGGGGCTCCCGACTCTTCCGCTACGAGATCCGCTGCTGGAAGGACGGCGTCATCCCCGATCGCCGGTGGGCCGTGGAGCCGCCCCGTCGGCTCGCCCTGTCACCCGCGGCGGCAGGCGCGCTGATCGCGCGGGTGGGCCGTGCGCCCCGCTTCGTCTGGGGGCGCGATCCGTTCGGGATCGGCGACATGTGGAACTCGAACTCGTTGATCGCCTGGCTTCTGGAGGGCTCGGGGATCGACACCGCCGAGATCGCGCCGCCTCGCGGCGGCGATGCGCCCGGCTGGCGGTGCGGCGCGGTCGCCGCCCGGCGCGGGCTGAGGTCCTGAGTCGTTGGGTAGGTCAGGGCGAGCTATCGCGACCTCGCTTCACCCGCGTTTGCGGTGGCGGGAGGCCTTGCTCCAACCGGAGCGCGGCGGCGTGCCCGCGACGGTGCGGGGGCGTCATCCGATTCGGAGTCGCCAGCGCCCCGGTCGGCATGGGGACGCAGCATGAGGGTGATGCCGTCGACGTCGACGGGCTCCCAATGATGGCCGTGCACGAGGAAGCTCAGTCGTTGTTCGTTGCGAGCCGAGACACCATGATGGCGCGGCCGGTTCTTACCATCTCAACCGTGCGGACCCACATGCGCTCGCGTACGCGCTTCGAGACCTGACCGACGAAGACTCCCGCCGAGATCTCCAGCATCCATCGCGTCAGGAAGCCGCGAAGTCCGGGCGGGCAGGCCGATAACACGAGCACGACCACCGCTAGAGATCCTCGCCATACGACGTACCGCTCGCGACGGCACGGCGTGAGCCATCCCAGAGGTAGACAATGTTCTCCGCGAGGCCGGCGTCTGTGGCATCTGCTTCCGCCTCGGGGAGCAGCAGGTGCCGGATGTCACGGACGCACCGTTCGAGGAACGCGCCTCCATGGAACTGGTCGCGCAGTGCCCGCCTCGCAGCGGATCCGATGTCGAAGGGCATCTCGTGGGCGAGGTCGAACGCCAGCGGGATCGTGAGGTCTGCCTTGTAGAGATCGGCGATGTCGTAGACGAAGGAGCGCACGTGCCCGGTATGCACGAACCCGAGGCCGGGTGAGCAGCCGAGGGCCACGATGACGGAGTGCACGACGCCGTAGAGCGAGGTGTTCGCCGCGGAGAGCGCCTGGTTGACGGGATCGCTCGACGCAAAGTCTTCGACATCGTAGTCGCGCCGGTTCCACGCGACCCCGGTGCGAGCGGAATGTTCCCGGTAGGCCCGTCGGACCCGCGCCCCTTCACGACCGCGAAGCTGCTGCATCGTGAGGCCCGAGGTGTCCTCGCCGGGAAAGCGCATTGCGTACATCTCGCGCGCGACGCGCAACCTGCTCGTTTGATTCGTCATGAGCTGAGCCTGCGCTTCCAGCAAGCGCGAGCTATGGGCGAGAGAGCGACCGTGCGCGTAGTAGCGCACGCCCTCCTCGCCTACCCAGACGACCGTCGATCCACTCTCGGACATCAGCACCATCGCCTGCTGGGTGACGGTCGTGCCGGGGCCGAGGAGCAGCACGCCCAGGGATGCCGCGGGGATGTGCATGACGCCGCGCTCATCGGTCGCGGTGATCGCATTCGCCTCTCGATGGATGCTGCATTTCTCGAGATAGATGAAGCTCAGCCGGTCTTCCGCACGAACCAGGTCCGGCAGGTCGGGAGGGCGCACCCCTGGGATCGTCATATTCTTCTCCGTCTACTCGGCAGGCGCGATCGTGAGAAGACCGCAGCCGTACCCCTTCGCGCGACCGATGCCATGGCCAAGTGCGTGCACGAAGGCTTCACGGTCGGTGACCGTGAGCGTGCCCTCGAAGGTCGCCACACGGAGCGTCACCCGTGTCTCCCGGCGGGCGAAGGTCAGCGTGCGGCGGTCGCTGACGACGAGGTCGGCCCGGTCGGTCTGCGGTCCGGCGGAGATGTCGAATCCCCGTCTCGCTGCGCGCGTGAGGAGCCACTGCTCCTGCTGGTCGACGGTCACGTGTCCATAGACCTTGCCGCGCTCGCCCGCAGGTAGGCGTTCGGAGCGCACCGGATTCGCCGTCAGGCGGAAGCGGTAGCGGTGCCCGTTGTCGATGCGGCCGAGGATGGGGTCGTATGGCCGCGTTCCCCAGGAGTCCTCGAGCGAAGGCCATCCCGCCTGCTCGGCGAGATGGGTGAGGTCGGGGCGGCCGGGGCTGACGATATAGACGAGCGCACGATGGGGGGCGGTGTCGAGTCGCCAAAGGACGCGTCCCGCCTCGCGCGCGGATGGATCTGGGAATGCCGCGAGGACGGCCGCATGGAGTACATGCGGCGACGACAGCACGCGCTGCGCCCCGCGTCGGGCGGGATTGAGCTGGATGCGGGAAAGGTACATCAGACTTCCTCGTCGCTGGTGAGTGCGAACGGATCATGTTCCGGGCGGGCTGACCCGGATGCCGCCGGGGCGGTGGCTGGGGCATCTGATCGGCGGACGACGCCGGCCGTCACGTCGCGCCAGTCATACCGCCGCCGCCGGGGGTCGAAGCTGCGCGGATTGTCGGACAGCGTGAGGTCGACCCGATCGCCGGGCCGTGCGTCGACGAGGATCTCCAGCGTCTCGGGCGGGTGTCCCGCTCGCCCGTGCCAGGGCTCAGCGGACAGAGATTCGAGGAGCGAACCTTCGACGATCCGCGCCTGCACGGGACCGGCCGGGGGAAACGCCCGTCGACCGAGATACAGCGGGTAGCGCGGTTCGCGCAGCGCCTGCCGCAGACGCTCGAGCAGGGCGTGATCCTCCGATTCCAGTCCCGCGACGAACACGGCGTCGGCCAGATAATGCCGGTCGGACAGTGGCATGGAGGTCTTACCATCGAGAGTCCGCGCCGTCTGAAAGTCGCGTTCCACGATGCCCGCCCGGTCGATGCGCACCCCGAAGCGGAGCCCGTCGAACACGTCGAGAGGCTCCGTCCGCTCCAAGCCGAGGGCCGCGGCGAGCAGCCCGATCACTCCGCTGCGAGTCGGGGCGCGCTCAGTTCCGCGCGTCGCGAAGCGACTGCGCGAGCCCCATGCCTGCTGAGGGCCCGCGAGCGTGATCAGCAGGGTCCGGGCGCTCACGGCTCGGCGGTGAGGCGGGCGGCGACCGCGTCACCGGCGGCGGACACGGCGGCATCCAGGGTCACGCGTTCGCCGAGATCGTCGAGCGCAGCGGTCGCCTCGCCGATACGCACGACCCAGGTCTTCTCGGGCGTGGTGCCGAAGGCGGCGTCGATCTCGAGAAGCTCTCGCGCAAGCTTCTCACTGGCCGTCTTGACACGCGTGCTACCGGCGACCGCCTCCTCGAACGCGCCCACCGGGTTCACCGACTGAGTGGTGCGCAGCGAGATCACGACGGCGTCGGGCAGTGTGCGGTTGGCGAAGGTGTTCTGCTTCCCGCTCGGCATGCTCGTGATGAAAGAGCGGAGAAACTCAATGACGGCGAGCTGCGTCGCCTCAGCGTCGCCGAGGTTCCGCTGCAATGCGTTCACGTCGACAGTCGCGTAGCGGAACAGCGTCGACGAGGTGAACTCGACGGTTCCGATCATGCCGGCGCCGGCATCCTCCTCATCGTCGCCTGCTTTGTGATCGTCGACCGCTGTGTGATGATCCCAGTCCATCTACGGACAGAAGGCCCCGCCCACGCGCAGCGGGGGTGCTCCCCGCATCCGCGGGGATAATCCCCGGGTGACCTCCTGCTGCTCAGCCGGAGACAGGTGCTCCCCGCATCCGCGGGGATGATCCCCACGTCGAGTGCGTCAGCGTGCACTGCGACTGGTGCTCCCCGCATCCGCGGGGATGATCCCGCGCCCCGCGGACGCAACGGGAGCAGCTTCACGTGCTCCCCGCATCCGCGGGGATGATCCCACGGCCCGGTCGATCTCCAACGCCGCCAGCGAGTGCTCCCCGTATCTGCGGGGATGATCCCGCCGTGCCGCCGCTGCTGGCCGAGGCGATCCTGTGGTCCCCGCATCTGCGGGGATGATCCCTCGCCACCCTGCCCGTTTGTGTCGTACGCTGCGTGCTCCCCGCATCCGCGGGGATGATCCCTCGCCACGTGCTCGCTCGAGCGACGGCGCGACGTGCTCCCCGCATCCGCGGGGATGATCCCGCGAGCACGACGGGCGAGCGCTACGAGCGCGAGTGCTCCCCGCGCTGGTGGACGCGGACGATCGTGGAGTCGATCGACGCGCCCCAGTCCAACTCGCCGCGCGGGTGCACGAGGGACTGCGCCTTCTCGAGGACCCGCGCCCACACGCTCTGCTCGGACCACCTGTCACGAGGCGATGGGGACCACACCGCACCGGCTACCACTTCGGTATCCCGCGCTCCACGGTCGGGCGCGTGCTCGCCCGCTACCGGATGCCGTTGTTGCATCACCTCGACCAGGCCACCGGACTCCCGGTCCGCAAGCCCAAGCCTGTCCGCTACGAGAAGCAGACGCCGGGCGAACTCCTCCACGTGGACATCAAGACGCTCGGCATGATCCCTGACGGCGGCGGCGGGCGCATGCTCGGCCGGCAGGCCGGGAACCGCAGCAACAAGAAGCGTGGATTGGGCTACGCGTTCCTGCACCACGCTGTGGACGACTGCACCCGGCTCGCCTACTCAGAAAACAGCTCGGCGACGAACGCAAGGAGACCGTGGCGGCGTTCTGGGAGCGCGCCCGCGCGTTCTTCACCGAGCACGGCATCACCGTGACGGGCGTGATGACCGACAACGGCTCCTGCTACCGATCCCACGTATTCGCCGACGCGCTCGGCACAACCGTGACCCACCGCCGCACCCGCCCCTACCGGCCGCAGACCAACGGGAAGACAGAGGCTTCAACCGCACCCTCGCAACCGAATGGGCCTACGCCGCGACCTATCCGTCAGACGCCGCCGCGCAGCCACCAACGCCGACTCTGGCCCCATCACTACAATCACCATCGATCCCACACCCGCCCCCGCAGGCTCAAACCCCACCGAATGCGTTCACAACCTCACGGGGAGAACAGCTAGCGCTGCACCTCGTCGTCGATCACGCCGATGCCCACGGCGTGGTGGCTGGGCTCCTCCACCTGCGGCATCGTCGGCTCGTCCGGAGTGGGCGCGAGGGGCTCCTCCGGATTCGGCGCGAGCGGTTCCTCCGGATGCGGTGCCAGGGGCTCCTCGCCCGGGTCCTTCTCGGTGCTCGGCTCGGTCAGCGCCTCGGTGTCGGGCGCGACGCTCTCGGGGGCGTCCTCGGTGCCGACGCCGGCCGTGCGGTCGACGGTGTCGGACGTCTGTGGATCGGTCATCTCGTCCTCCTTCGTGGTCTCCTCCACTGTTCGCCGGGTGGGCGCGACGCGCACGGGGGTTGACAGGAGGGGTCGTGCGTGTCGCGGGTTCGACGTATCCTCGCCCCCATGACCGGACTCACCCCGTACCTCTCCTTCGACGGCACGGCACGCGACGCGCTCGAGTTCTACCGGGGCGTCTTCGGCGGCGAACTCGTCCTCTCGACCTTCGGCGAGTTCGGTCGCGACGACGGGCCCGCCGACCGCATCGCGCACGGCATGCTGCAGGGTCCGGTCGAGCTCTTCGCGTCGGATGCCGGGAGCGGCGAGCAGACCCTCGAGCTCCGCGGCATCCTGTTCTCCCTCCTGGGCACCGCCGATCCGGCGACGCTCGAGGAGTGGTTCGCGGCGCTCGCCGAGGGTGGCGAGGTGCTCGACGCCCTCGCACTGCGGCCGTGGGGCGATCACGACGGACAGGTGCGCGACCGGTTCGGGGTGACCTGGCTCATCGGCTATCAGGGATGACCGACCCCGTCGTGCGCCTGCGGGCTCGCGCCGCGGAGCTCGACGAGCTGCTCGCCCGGCTCGACGCCGATGAGGTCGCCGTGCGCGCCGACCGGTCCGACGCGACCGCCGACGACGAGCACGACCCGGAGGGCTCGACCCTGTCGGGGGAGTGGCAGCGCATCGACGCGCTCCGTCGCTCCGTGCGCGACGAGCGGGCGGAGGTCGACGCCGCGCTCGCGCGGGTGGATGCCGGGACCTACGGCGTCTGCGTCGTGTGCGGTGCCCCGATCGCTCCCGGCCGGCTCGAGGCGCGCCCCATGGCGACGACCTGCATCGCCTGCGCCGCCTGACGCACCGCGCCGTGCCCGGGTCGCGGTGCGGTGCCCGGGTAGCGGGGGCCGCGGCGCCGTGCGGTGCCCGCCGAGCCGTGCCGAGCCGTGCCGAGCCGTGCCGGGGTCGCCGCGCCGCGCCGGCGTCGCCGTGTCCCGAACTCCTCCATTCGCGGGTCGAAGCTGTCCAGGAACGCCGCGGGGCGGGACCCAGCGGCCGATGTGGAGGAGTTCGGGTCGCGCAAGCGAGCGTCGGCTGACGGGCCACGCGTGCCCGGGTCGCGATGCCTGGCCCGCCGTGCCCTTCCGAGCCGCGCCGCGCCGGCGTCGCCGTGTCCCGAACTCCTCCATTCGCGGGTCGAAGCTGTCCAGGAACGCCGCGGGGCGGGACCCAGCGGCCGATATGGAGGAGTTCGGGCCGCGCAAGCCGGCGGCACCTGACGGGCCGGGCGCGCCGGGTCGCCGTGCCTGCCCGACTCGCCGCGCCGCCGGGTCCCCAACTCCTCCATTCGCGCGTCGAAGCCGTCCAGGAGCGCCTCAGGGTGGGCGGCGTCGTCCGATGTGGAGGAGTTCGGGCCGCCACAGGCGTTCGACACGAAGCAGGCGCGGCTTCGTGTCCGCAGCCCGGGGGGCCGGCGCCGTCGGTGTGCGCCGCGACATCCGCGGAGGTTCGACGGTGAGGTCTCCGGGCTGTGAAACGGGGGCATTGACACGCGGCATCCCCTGCCCTAACGTACAACCAAATGGTTGTACAAACTGAGTTGAGCGACGATGAGACCGACCGCCTGTTCCACGCCCTCGCGGCGGCGACGCGGCGCGACATCCTGCGACGCACGATCGTCGACGAGCAGTCGGTGTCGGCGCTCGCCGCGGACTACGACATGTCGTTCGCGGCCGTGCAGAAGCACATCGCCGTGCTCGAGGCCGCCGGCCTCGTCATCAAGCGCGCCGAGGGACGCGAGCGCCTCGTGCGCGCCGACCCGCGCATGATCGCCCGCGCCCGGGCGCTGCTCGCCCGCTACGAAGACCTCTGGCGCTCGCGCATCGACCGCCTCGACGCCCTGCTGGCTGAACCGCACGATCCCCGTCCCACGCAAGGAGACTGACATGCCCGTCACCGACATCACGACCGACCCCGAGAACCTCACGATGACCCTCGTCGCGGATGCCGCGGCTCCCGTCTCCCGGCTCTGGGAGGCCTTCACCGACCCGCGGCAGCTCGAGCGGTTCTGGGGTCCTCCCGGCTGGCCGGCGACGTTCACCGCGTTCGACCTCCGCCCCGGCGGTCGCGTGGACTACCGCATGACGAGTCCGCGGGGGGAGCGCTCCGCCGGATCGTGGGAGGTCCTGAACGTCGAGCCCGGTCGCAGCTTCGAGGTGCTCGACTCGTTCGTCGGCGACGACGGCGAGAAGCTCGAAGGCTTCCCGTCGATGCGGATGCTGTTCTCCTTCGATGCGACCGCCGAGGGCTCTCGCCTGACCAACACCACCTACTTCACCTCGCTCGAGGCGCTCGAGCAGGTCGTCGCGATGGGCGCGATCGAGGGTTCGCGCCTCGCGATGAGCCAGCTCGACGCGGTGCTGCAGGACCTCCGCGCCTACGCGCAGGGCAAGGGCACCCGCACCGAGCTGTTGACCGATCAGCACGTGCGCATCACCCGACTCATCGAGGGCTCGCGCGAGCTGGTGTGGCGCGCCCACCACGAGCCCGAGCTGCTGCGGCAGTGGCTGCTGGGACCCGACGGCTGGCAGATGATCGAGTGCGAGGTCGGCGAGACCACCCGCTTCGTGTGGCAGCAGGGCGACGACGAGTCAACCCGGTTCGGATTCGAGAGCGAGACCGTGCTCAGCGAGCCGATCTGGCGCGAGGTGTCGACCGAGCGGATGATCGGGGTTCCGGGACCGGCCAACCTCAACGACCTCCAGCTCTACGAGGAGGATGGCGCGACGTTGCTGACGCTGCTGATCGAGTACCCCGACAAGGAGACGCGGGACATGATCCTCGCCACGGGGATGACCGACGGCATGGAGTCGTCGTACGCGCGGCTGGAGGCGGTCGTCGCGGGCTGAGGGTCGGGGCGTTTCGACGCGGCGCTGCGCGCCTCGCTCAACGACCGGGGAGGGTGCGCCGTCCGGTCGTTGAGCGAGCGCAGCGAGTCGAAACGTGGCACGCCGCGGCGGCGTGGTCGGGTCAGTCCCCGAGCACCAGCCGGTAGCCCATGCCCTGCTCCGTCAGCAGATGCTGCGGGTGGGCGGGGTCGCGTTCGAGCTTCTTGCGCAGCTGCGACATGTACAGGCGCAGGTATCCCGAGTCCGCCACCTGATCGGTGCCCCAGATGTCCCTGAGCAGGTTCTGCCGGGTCACCAGCGTCCCGGGGTTGCGGGCCAGGAACTCGAGCATGCGCCACTCCGTGGGCGTGAGGTGCACGACCTCGCCCCCGCGCACCACCCGCGTCGCGGCGAGGTCGACCTCGACGTCGCCGAAGCGCACGACGGGCGCGTCGGCGGATGCCGCGGCACCCCCGGATCGGCGCCTCCCGAGGGCCCGCAGCCGCGCGAGCAGCTCATCGATCTGGAACGGCTTCGTGACGTAGTCGTCGGCCCCGGCATCCAGCGCCTCGACCTTGTCGGCCGATCCCGTGCGTCCGGAGACGACCAGGATCGGCACGTCGGTCCAGCCGCGGAGCGCGTGGATCACCTCGACGCCGTCGAGGCGCGGCATCCCGAGATCGAGCATCACGATGTCGGGCCGGGCCTGCGCCGCGAGCGCGATCGCGGCGGCGCCGTCGGGGGCGGCGACGACCTCGTAGCCGTGCGCGGCGAGGGTGATGCGCAGGGCCCGCACGAGCTGCGGGTCGTCGTCGGCGACCAGGATCTTCACGGTGTCATCCTCCCGCCCCGGAGCGGGTGGTCGTCGCGGTGACGGATGCTGCGGCATCCACGGGCAGCGAGATCACCATCGTGAGGCCGCCGCCGGGAGTGGTCTCGGGCGTGAGCGTTCCGCCCATCCCCTCGGTGAAACCCTTCGAAAGGGCGAGGCCGAGGCCGAGCCCGGTGGTGTTGTCGGTGTCACCGAGACGCTGGAACGGGGCGAAGATGTCGCCCTGCCGCTCCGTCTCGACGCCCGGACCGTGGTCGACGATGCGCAGTTCGACGGTCGCGGAGAGGCGGCTCGACGCGATGCGCACGCGCGTGCCGGACGGGGCGTAGCGGCGGGCGTTCGCGAGCACGTTGACCACGACGCGCTGCAGCAGCACCGGATCGGCGCGGACGGCCGGGACCGCCGGATCGAGGGCGAGCTCGACGGCATCGGGGCCGAGCCCGAGCTCGTCGATCGCCTCCAGCACCGTCGCCGCGACATCCACCGGGGCCAGCGAGACGGCCAGCACGCCGGCCTGCACGCGGCTGACGTCGAGCAGATCGGTGACGAGCGACGCGAGCGCGGCGAGCGACTCATCCGCCGTGGTGATGAGCTCGTCGCGGTCGTCGGCGCTCAGGGAGGGCCCCGCGGCCCGCAGGCCCCCGACGGCGGCGATCGCGGCGGCCAGGGGACGCCGCAGGTCGTGGCTCACCGCCGACAACAGCGCCGTGCGCACCTGGTCGGTGGCGGCGAGGGCATCGGCGGTGCGCGCCGTCTGCGTGAGGTCGCCGTGCTCGAGCGCGGCCGCGAGCTGCGCCGTGATCACGTCGAGCAGCCGGCGTTCGAGCGCGTCGACGTCGCCGCCGTGGAGTTCGAGGGTGGCACGGGGTCGTCCGCTCGCGTCGGCGCCGACCGGCACGACGACGGCGCGACCGTCCCGTACCGGCTCGCCGTCGGTGGCGAGCACCTCTCCACTCGATCCGTCGCCGGCGAGCAGGCGCGCCCCGCTCAGGCCGAACGCCTCGCGGGTGCGGCTGACCAGCGCGGGAACGGCGCTCTCGCCCCGCAGCACGCTGCCGGCCACGGTCGCGAGCAGCTCGGATTCCGCCGCCGCCCGACGTGCCCGCCGCGTGCGCCGCGCGGCCTGGTCGACGATCCAGCTCACCAGGATCGCGATGATGACGTACAGCACGAGCGACAGGGCGTGCAGCGGGTTGTCGATCGTGACGGTGAAGCGGGGATCGATGAAGAGGAAGTCGAGCGTGAGTCCCGACAGCACCGCCGCGAACAGGGCCGGCCAGATGCCGCCGATCAGGGCGACGACCACGACCAGCAGCTGATACGCGAGCACATCGGAGGTGATCGTCTCGTCGTTGGATGTCGCGAACAGCAGCCACGACAGCAACGGCCCGCCCGTCAGCGCGACGACGAGCCCCAGGATGCGGCGGCGCCAGCCGAGCGCGCCGCCGGTGACCCGCGGCAGGTGCAGCGCGCCGCCCGCGGCCGCGTGCGTGACGATGTGGACGTCGATGTCGCCCGACTCGCGGATGACCGTGGCACCGATGCCGGGACCCGTGAACGCCGCGCCGAGCCGACTGCGCCGGCTCGCTCCCAGCACGAGCTGCGTCGCGTTGACGGAGCGCGCGAAGTCGACGAGCGTGCGCGGCACGTCTTCGCCGATGACCTGGTGGTAGCTGCCGCCCAGCGATTCGACCAGCGCGCGCTGGGCGGCCAGCGCCCCGGGCGCGGCGGCGCGCAAGCCCTCCTGCGTCGTCACGTGCACGGCCAGCAGTTCGCCGCCGGCCGCGCGCGCCGCGATGCGTGCGCCGCGGCGCAGCAGGGTGTCGCCCTCGGGGCCGCCGGTCAGGGCGACGACGACGCGCTCGCGGGCCTGCCATGCGCCGCGGATGCCGTGCTCCTCGCGGTAGCTCTGCAGCGCGCTGTCGACCTCGTCGGCGAGCCACAGCAGCGCGAGCTCGCGCAGTGCCGTGAGGTTGCCCAGACGGAAGTAGTTCGACAGGGCTGCGTCGATCCGCTCGGCGGGGTAGACCGCACCGGCGGCGAGCCGGTCGCGCAGCGACTGCGGCGCGAGGTCGACCACCTCGATCTGATCGGCCGCGCGCACCACGGCATCCGGCACCGTCTCGCGCTGCGCGACGCCCGTGATCTGCGCGACCACCCCGCCGAGCGAGGTGATGTGCTGCACGTTGACGGTCGTGATGACGTCGATGCCCGCCGCCAGCAGCTCCTCGACGTCCTGCCAGCGCTTCTCGTTGCGCGAGCCCGGCGCGTTGGTGTGCGCGAGCTCGTCGACGAGCGCGATCTCCGGATGCCGCTCCAGCAGGCCGTCGAGGTCGAGTTCGTCGAGCTCGACCTCGCGGTGGCGTAGCCGCCGGCGCGCGAGCGTGGGGAGGCCCTCCGCCTGCGCGGCGGTCGCGGCGCGCCCGTGCGTCTCGACGATGCCGACGACGACGTCGTGGCCGTCGGCGAGCAGCCGACGCCCCTCGGAGAGCATCTCGTACGTCTTGCCCACGCCGGGCGCGGCCCCGAGCAGCACCCGCAGCCTGCCGCGCTTCATGCGTTCACCCTAGTTCTCCCGTCGGTTCTCCGGCCCCGCCGAAGCTGTTCTCGTGGGCCCGGGCCGTGCCGCTCGCCCGACCCGGCAACCGACCCGAACTGCAAGGGATGCCAGGGGACACGCCGTCGCATCCGTCGCACCGGCGGCGTGTCGGCCCGTCGGCCTTGCAGTTGGGGTGGGGTCCGTGGTCCGGACGGGGCTCCCGCCGTGGGCCCGACCCGACCCGACCAACCACCTCCACCTGCCCGAGCTGGAAAAACCGCAACCGGCCCGAACTGCAAGGGATGCCGGGGGACACGCCGTGGCATCCGTCGCACCGGTGGCGTGTCGCGGCGTCGGCCTTGCAGTTGGGGTGGGGTAGGCGCTGCCGGTCGTTGGGACCCGGCCACCCCCACCTGCCCGGCCTGAATCCACCACACGCGGCCCGGACTGCAAGGGATGCCGGGGGACACGCCGTGGCATCCGTCGCACCGGTGGCGTGTCGCGGCGTCGGCCTTGCAGTTGGGGTGGGGTAGGCGCTGCCGGTCGTTGGGACCCGGCTGCCCCCCACCTGCCCGCCCTGAACCCACCACACGCGACCCGAACTGCAAGGGATGCCGGGGGACACGCCGTGGCATCCGTCGCACCGGCGGCGTGTCGGCGCGGCGGCCTTGCAGTGCGGTTGCTCCCGGGGGTTCCGACTCCGCCCCGCTCGTCGAGCGAGCGAGCGAGCGAGCGCAGCGCGTCGAGACCCCGCTTGCCGCCGTCCCGCACGCGTCAGCGTCCGAGGGCATCGAGGGCGAGGTTCAGCTCGAGCACGTTCACCCGGGGCTCGCCGAGGAAACCGAGGTCCCGGCCGGTGGTGTGCTGATCGACGAGCGCCGACACCGCGGCGGGATCCAGGCCCCGGGCCTCGGCGACACGCGCCACCTGCAGCTGCGCGTACGCCGGCGAGATGTGCGGGTCGAGGCCCGACCCGGATGCCGTGACGGCGTCGGCTGGGATGTCGCCGAGCGCCACGCCGTCCGACGAGGCGATTGCGGCCTGGCGCTCGCCGATCGCGGCGCCGAGGTCCGCGTTCTCGGGCCCGAGGTTCGAGCCGCTCGAGGCCGTGCCGTCGTAGCCGTCGCCGGCGGCGGACGGCCGCGACTGGAAGTACTGCGGGAGGGCCGCGCCGTCGGCATCCGTGAAGGACTGGCCGATCAGCGCGCTGCCGACGACCTGTCCGTCGGTGCCGCGCACGAGCGAGCCGTTCGCCTGCGCGGGGAGGGCGAGCTGCCCGATGCCGGTGATCAGGGCGGTGTAGGCGAGGCCGAGCACGGCGGTGGCGACGAGCATCGCGCGGGCGGCGACGCCGAGGTGGCGGGCATAGGTACGGGTGGAGGTGCGGGTGGACATGACGATGCCTTTCGGAAGCCCGGTCAGAAGCCCGGGAGAAGGCTCACGACGAGGTCGATGAGCTTGATGCCGACGAACGGGGCGACCACTCCGCCCAGGCCGTAGATGAGGAGGTTGCGTCCGAGGATCTGCGAGGCGCTCGCCGGCCGGTACGCGACGCCCTTCAGCGCCAGCGGGATGAGCACGACGATGATGATCGCGTTGAAGATGATCGCGCTCGTCACGGCGGATGCCGGGGAGTGCAGCTGCATGAGGTTCAGCGCCGCGAGTCCGGGGAAGACCCCCATGAACATCGCCGGGATGATCGCGAAGTACTTCGCGATGTCGTTGGCGAGGGAGAACGTGGTCAGGGCGCCGCGGGTGATCAGCAGCTGCTTGCCGATGCGGACGATGTCGATGAGCTTCGTCGGGTCGCTGTCGAGGTCGACCATGTTGCCGGCCTCCTTCGCGGCCGAGGTGCCCGTGTTCATCGCGACGCCGACGTCGGCCTGCGCGAGCGCGGGGGCGTCGTTGGTGCCGTCACCGGTCATCGCGACGAGCGCGCCGCCGGCCTGCTCGCGCTGGATGAGCGCCAGCTTGTCCTCCGGGGTGGCCTCGGCGAGGAAGTCGTCGACGCCCGCCTCCGCGGCGATCGCCCGCGCGGTGAGCGGGTTGTCGCCCGTGATCATCACGGTGCGGATGCCCATCGCACGCAGTTGCGTGAACCGCTCGGCGAGACCCTCCTTGACGACGTCCTTCAGGTGCACGGCGCCGAGCGGAACTCCTCCAGATCGGGGGTCGAGCGTGGCGACCACCAGCGGGGTTCCGCCGGACTGGGCGATGGCGTCGGTGAATTGGAGGAGTTCGGCGCGCTGCTGCGGCGCCACCGCGTGCCCCTCCGCCTCGAGCCAGGCGAGCACGGCGGATGCCGCGCCCTTGCGCACCTGCGTGCCGTCGACCAGATCGAGACCGCTCATGCGCGTCTGCGCCGTGAACGGCACGGGCGTCGATCCGTCCGGCGCGGCGGGAGCGACCCCCTGAGCCGCGGCAAGCTCGACGATCGACACGCCCTCGGGGGTCGGGTCGGCGAGCGAGGACAGTGCGGCCGCGCGAGCCAGCTCGTCGCCGGCGACACCGGTGAGCGCGACGAAGGCGCTCGCGCGGCGGTTGCCGTAGGTGATCGTGCCGGTCTTGTCGAGCAGCAGCGTGGTCACGTCGCCGGCGGCTTCGACGGCGCGCCCCGACATGGCGAGCACGTTGTGCTGCACGAGGCGGTCCATGCCCGCGATGCCGATCGCCGACAGGAGGGCGCCGATCGTGGTCGGGATGAGGCACACGAGCAGGGCGACGAGCACGGGGATGCTGACCGGGCTCGCCGCGTACGACGCGATCGGGTTGAGGGTCAGCACGACGATCACGAACACGATCGACAGGCTCGCCAGCAGGATGCCGAGGGCGATCTCGTTGGGCGTGCGCTGGCGGTTCGCGCCCTCGACGAGCGCGATCATGCGGTCGACGAAGGTCTGGCCCGGCTGGGAGGTGATGCGCACCACGATGCGGTCGCTGAGCACCCGCGTGCCGCCGGTGACGGCGCTGCGGTCGCCGCCGGACTCCCGGACGACGGGGGCGGACTCGCCCGTGATCGCCGACTCGTCGACCGTGGCGATGCCCCAGATCACGTCGCCGTCGCCGGGGATGAGCTCGCCCGCCGACACGACCACGACGTCATCGAGGGCGAGCTCGGACGAGGCGACGTCGTCGGTGGTGGCCGCGGTGGCCGCGGCATCCGTCGTGGGGTCGTAGCCGCGCACGAGGTGCGCGAGCGTCGCGGTGCGGGTCGTCCGCAGGGCTTGCGCCTGCGCCTTGCCGCGGCCCTCCGCGACCGACTCGGCGAGGTTGGCGAACAGCACGGTCAGCCAGAGCCACACCGCGATGCCCCACGTGAAACCGGCCGGCACGGGCGTGCCGCCGGAGCTCTGCGGTCCGCCGAGGAACGGCTCGGCGATGGCGATGGCGGTGGTGAGGGCCGCGCCGACCCACACGAGGAACATGACGGGGCTGCGCCACAGCTCGGCGGGGTTGAGCTTGCGGAGGGCGCCGGGGAGGGCGCCGACCAGCTGCGTCCAGCCGAACGCGCGGCGGGCGGGGGCGGGCGACGACGCGGTGTCGTCGCCGGCGGGCTGCGGACGGTGGAGGACCGGGGTGGACGTGTTCATGTCAGGACAGACCTTCTGCCAGGGGACCCAGCGCGAGAACGGGGAAGTAGGTGAGAGCGGTGATGACGACCGTCACGACCGCGAGCAGGCCGACGAACTGCGGACGGTGCGTGGGCAGCGTCCCGGCGGTGGACGGAACACGCTCCTGCGCGGCGAGCGAGCCGGCCAGGGCGAGCACGAGCACGATCGGCACGAACCGGCCGAGCAGCATCACCACCCCGAGCGCCGTGTTGAACCAGGGCGTGTTGGCGGTGAGGCCCGCGAAGGCGGAGCCGTTGTTGTTCGCGGCCGAGGTGAACGCGTAGAGCACCTCCGTCATCCCGTGGATGCCGGGATTGAGGATCGAGGTCGCCTCGACGTCGGCACGCACGGCGGGGATGCCGAAGCTCAGCGCCGTGCCGGCGAGCACGAGCGTCGGAGTCACGAGGATGTAGAGGCTCGCGAGCTTGATCTGCGTCGGGCCGATCTTCTTGCCCAGGTACTCGGGGGTGCGCCCGACGAGCAGGCCGCCGACGAAGACCGCGATGATCGCGAGCACGAGCATGCCGTACAGTCCCGAGCCGACGCCGCCGGGGGCGACCTCGCCGAGCATCATGTTCAGCAGGGGGATCATGCCGCCGGTGGCGGTGTACGAGTCGTGCATCGAGTTCACGGCGCCGGTCGAGGTGAGGGTCGTCACGGCCGCGTACAGGGCGGAGCCGACGATGCCGAAACGCTGCTCCTTGCCCTCCATGGCGCCGCCCGCGAGCTGCGGCGCGGTGCCGTGGCCGGCGACCTCGAGCGCGCTCACCGCGGCGATCGACGCGATCGCGAGGGTCGACATGACGGCGAGGATCGCGTAGCCCTGGCGGTTGTCGCCGACCATGCGGCCGAACGTGCGGGGGAGCGAGATCGGGATGACGAGGATCAGCAGCAGCTGGACCAGGTTCGTCCACGGCGTCGGGTTCTCGAACGGGTGCGCGGAGTTCGCGTTGAAGAACCCGCCGCCGTTGGTGCCGAGCATCTTGATCGCCTCCTGCGAGGCGACCGGCCCGCCCGGGATCGACTGCGTCGCTCCCGTGAGGGTGTGCGCGTCGACGAAGCCGTTCAGGTTCTGGATGACGCCGCCGGCCAGCAGCACGAGCGCCGCCACGACCGCGATCGGCAGCAGCAGCCGGCCGAGCCCGCGGGTCAGGTCGACCCAGAAGTTGCCGATCGTGCTCTGCCCGCGCCGCGCGAAGCCGCGCACGAGCGCGATCGCGACCGCGATGCCCACCGCGGCCGACACGAAGTTCTGCACGGTGAGACCGGCGAGCTGCACGAGGTAGCCCATCGTCGCCTCGGGCGAGTACGACTGCCAGTTGGTGTTCGTGACGAAGGATGCCGCGGTGTTGAACGCCAGCCCCTCCGGCACGGCCGGCAGCCCGAGCGAAGCGGGCAGGAACGCCTGCAGTCGCTGGAGCGCGTAGACGAACAGCACGCCCAGCAGCGAGAAGGCGAGCACGCCGCGGGTGTAGGCCTGCCAGGTCTGTTCGCTCTGCGGATCGACGCCGATGAGGCGGTAGACGACGCGCTCGGCGGCGGCATCCTTCTCGCTCGTGAAGATGCGGAACATGAGATCGCCCACGGGACGGTAGAGCAGCGCGAGCAGCAGGACGAGCGTCGCGATCTGCAGGACGCCGAACCAGATGTCGGCGGTGTCGACGCCCATCAGAAGCGCTCCGGCTTCACGAGGGCGACGACCAGGTAGACGACGCTGGCGACGCCGAGCACGGCGCCGATGATCGAGAAGACGTCCATCAGAGTCGCTCCGCCCCCTTCGCGACGAGGGCGACGACCGCGAACACCGCGATCGTCACGACGACGTAGATCACATCGAGCACAGGAACTCCC
Organism: Microbacterium sp. NFH-22A-Y; assembly: GCF_021401375.1. Taxonomy (NCBI): domain Bacteria; kingdom Bacillati; phylum Actinomycetota; class Actinomycetes; order Micrococcales; family Microbacteriaceae; genus Microbacterium; species Microbacterium sp. NFH-22A-Y. Next base: position 262,708 of record NZ_JACBGF010000002.1, read on the forward strand.
GGACACTGACCGCGCTCCGTCATCGGGCCTCTGCGCGGGCGCCCACCGTGGGCACGGAATCCGATCCAACTCCGGCATCGCGGCGGGCTGCGCCGTCCTTACGGTTTCCCTACGGCCCGGCGGGCGGTCCTCACGGCTCGCTCACGTCGCGGGCGGGGGTCGGGCGTTTCGACTCGCTGCGCTCGCTCAACGACCGGGGGGGGGTGGGGCGTTTCGACTCGCTGCGCTCGCTCAACGACCGGGGGTGGGGTGCTGCGCTCGCTCAACGGCCGGGGGCGAGGCGCGCAGCGCCGAGTCGAAACGCGCGCCCGGCTCAGCCGGCGTCGGGAGAGCCCGCTCGATCGCGAGACCCGCGGAAGTGCGCGATCTTGTCGTCCATGACCGCGATCGCGCGGGAGAGCACGCGACGGCGCTCCTCGAGGGCCCCGCGGCGCTCCTCGAGGAAGGCCACCGGGTCGACCGAGGCGTGGGGGCCGTGGAGGAGATCGGCGAACGTGCGCAGATCGTCGATGCCGAGCCCGGCATCCTTCATGCACGTGACGACCCCGATCCAGGCGAGATCGTTGTCGCTGAACACCCGATGGTTGCGGCGATCGCGCGTGAGCGGGCCGATGATCCCCTCGTCCTCGTAGTAGCGGAGGGTGTCGGCCGAGAGGCCGCTCGCCGCGACGGCCTCGCCCATCGTGAGCATCGTGGTCATTGCGCATCCCTTCCGTCGAGCACGGCGCGCGCCTCGGCATCCAGCTGCAGTGCGAGCGCGTCCATCGCCTCATCCAACTGTGCGATGTCGGACACGCCGACGACGGGCGTGACGGCCGGCGTGCCGCCGATCAGCCACGCGAGCACCACCTGGTTGCGCGTGGCGTCCAGGCGCCGGGCGACGCGATCCAGCGCGGCCAGGCGCCGGTCGGTCTCGGGATGCCGATAGGCGTGCGGCAGCCGGTCGGTGCGCGCGTACGCCCCCGACAGGAGCGTCGTGTAGGCCCACATGCCGAGTCCCTCGGAGGCGACGTAGTCGAGGGACTCGGGGGTCGCGACCACGTGGCCCGGCGGCAGCGGTGCGAACGGCATCGGCTGGAGGTAGCTGTGCCGCAGTTGGAGGGCATCGTAGGAGGCCAGTCCGCGCGTGCGGGCGAGGGAGCGGGCGCGTTCGACGCGCCAGGTCGCGTGGTTCGACGCGCCGAGTCGGCGTACCCGGCCGTCGGCGACGAGCGACCCGAGCGCCTCGACCTGCTCTTCGAGGGGAACCGCGCGGTCCTCGATGTGCGCCCACAGCAGGTCGATGACGTCCACGCCGAGACGGGCCATCGACGGCGCGACCGCCTCCTCGACGGCGCGCGGGCCGAGACCCTCCATCGGGGCGGCCCACGTGCCGGGCACCGTCGGGTTCGCGCCGATCTTGGTCGAGATCGCCACCTCGTCGCGTATGCCCGGATGCCGGCGGAGCCAGTCGCCGATGACGGTCTCGCTCGCGCCGCCGGTGCCGCTCGGCGACTCCCAGAACGCGTAGTTGTCGGCGGTGTCGAGCCAGCGCCCGCCGCGTGCCACGTAGTGATCGAGCAGCGCATACGAGCATTCGGCATCCTGTCGCGTGCCGAACCAGATCGTGCCCAGAGCCAGTTCCTTGCGGTGAGTGGTGTCCATGGCTCCACAGCCCACCACCTGGAGCGCGCTCCAGGTCAAAACCGGGATCGGTACTCAGTCTTGCGGAGTACCGGTACTCATGCTTACTATGTACCGGTACTCGTTGTTGATGAGTACCGACTGAGGAGGATCCATGGGACGCCAATCCACCGAGATGCTCAAGGGCGTGCTCGAGGGCATCGTGCTGGCGATTCTCGGCCGTCGTCCGGCGTACGGCTACGAGATCACCGCCTGGCTGCGCGAGCAGGGGTTCGCGGAGATCGCCGAGGGAACGGTGTACGCGCTCCTCGTGCGCATCGAGCAACGCGGTCTCGTCGACGTCGAGAAGGTGCCGTCGGAGAAGGGGCCGCCCCGCAAGGTCTACACGCTGAACGCGCAGGGCGCGGACCAGCTCGAAGAGTTCTGGGGAACGTGGAGCTTCCTCGCCGACCGACTCGATCAGCTCCACGCCGAAGACGACCAGAAGGAGAACTGAGATGTCGTGGATCGAGAAGCTCACCGGATCGCTCGAGCAGAAGAAGCAGTACAAGAACGCCGTCGCGCGGATGGATGCCTTGCCCGCGCCCTACCGCGACGCGGCGAAGGCCTATCAGCGGTACTTCATGTACTCCGCGGGATTCCTCGACGGCGACACGCTCGTGACCCTGTTCGCGGACTTCGTCGACCTCTGGGAGCGCGCCGCGGCCGACGCCACCCCGCTGCGCGACATCGTCGGCGCGGACCCCGTCGAGTTCGGCGAGGACTTCGTCCGCGCGTACTCGGGCCGGCAGTGGATCGACAAGGAGCGCGCGCGGCTGGTCGAGGCGATCGAGCGGGCCGAACGGGAACGCTCATGAACGCCACCGCCACGCCCCCCACCACCGCGCCCGCGATCCGGGTCGCCGGCATCGAGAAGTCGTTCGGAGACCTGGAGGTGCTCCGCGGCGTCGACCTCGAGGTGCCGCGGGGCACCGTCGTGGCCCTGCTGGGCTCGAACGGGGCCGGCAAGACGACCCTCGTGCGGATCCTGGCGACGCTGCTGCGACCCGATCGCGGGCTCGCGACGGTCGACGGGCACGATGTGGCCACCGACGGGGATGCCGTGCGGCGCGCCATCAGCCTGACCGGCCAGTTCGCCGCCGTCGACGAGGTGCTGACGGGGCGGGAGAACCTCCTGCTCGTCGCCCGGCTGCGGCACGTGGCCGCACCGGCCGACGTCGTCGACGCTCTGCTCGCGCGGTTCTCGCTGACGGATGCCGCGTCGCGCCCGGCCGGCACGTACTCCGGCGGCATGCGGCGTCGACTCGACATCGCCATGAGCCTCGTCGGAGATCCGTCCGTCGTCTTCCTCGACGAGCCGACGACGGGCCTCGACCCCCAGGCGCGCGCGGAGGTGTGGAGCACCGTCCGTGCGCTCGCCGACGGCGGGACGACCGTGCTGCTGACGACCCAGTATCTCGACGAGGCCGAGCAGCTGGCCGACCGCATCGCCATCCTGCATCGCGGCCGCATCCTGGTCGAGGGCACGCTCGCGGAGCTGAAGCGCCTGCTGCCCCCGGCGACGGTGGAATACGTCGAGAAGCAGCCCACGCTCGAGGAGATCTTCCTCGCCCTCACCGGCGCGGCCGATCCCGAGACCGACACCGATCCCCACACCGACACCGAGAGGCGCGCATCATGAGCACCGCACTCCTGGACACCCGCATCCTCACCGGGCGCTCGCTGCGCCACATCCTGCGCAGCCCCGACACGATCATCACGACGGCCGTGACGCCCGTCGTACTCCTGCTGCTGTTCGTCTACGTGTTCGGCGGGGCCATCGACACCGGGTCGGGTCCGTACATCGACTACATGCTCCCCGGCACCCTGCTCATCACGATCGCCTCCGGCATCGCGTACACCGCGTACCGTCTCTTCCTCGATCTGCAGGGTGGCATCCTCGAGCGGTTCCAGTCCATGCCGATCGCCCGGTCGAGTGTGCTGTGGGCGCACGTGCTCACGTCGTTGGCGGCGAACACCGCCTCGCTGGTCATCGTGGTCGCCGTCGCGCTGGCCATGGGCTTTCGCACGGGGGCCGGCGTGCTCGGCTGGCTCGCGGTGATCGGCATCCTGCTGCTGTTCACGACGGCGCTGACCTGGGTGGCGGTGATCGCGGGGTTGACGGCCAAGACCGTGGATGGCGCGAGCGCCTTCAGCTATCCGCTGATCTTCCTCCCGTTCCTCAGCTCCGCCTTCGTGCCCACCGACTCCATGCCGGCTCCGGTCGCCTGGTTCGCGGAGAACCAGCCGGTGACGCCGATCGTCGAGACGATCCGTGCCCTGTTCGCGGGCGCGCCGGTCTCGGGTCAGATCTGGGTGGCCCTGGGCTGGGTGCTCGGCATCCTCGTCGCGGCCTTCGTCGCCGCCTCGGCGATCTACCGCCGCCGGACGACCTGACGCGAGGCGCCGTCGCGCGGGAGGCCCACCCGGCCGTGTACTTTAGGTAAGGCAATCCTTATCCGAAGTCGGCTCCGGCCGTCGTCCCGTCAGGAGCTCCCGTGCGCCCTGCCCCGTCTGCGCGTTCCGTTGCGATCGCCCTGCTCGCGATCGTCGCGGCGGTCTCTCCCGCCGCCCCCGCCGCCGCGACGGGAGAGACCGATCCCGCCGACTGCACGGTGACGGCCGCGTCGCTGACCTGGGGGTTCAAGGAGTCGTTCCGCTCCTACATCTCGGGCTCGATCGCCCGCGGTGCGTGGGAGACGGTCGATGGTGCGACGTACACCACGCCCGCCTTCCACTGGTCCGCCGGCACCGGCACCGTCTCCCCGGACGGCACCGTCGGCGTGGTCTCCTTCCCCGGCGGCATCCGGTTCACGGGGCACGACGGGCTGCTCGACACGACCGTCGCCCATCCCACGCTCGCGCTGTCGGCGGGTGGGGCCCGACTGCTCCTCGACGTCGCGGGCGTCTCGATGGAGAACGCGATGGCCGGCGACGGCACCGTCGACACGGTCACCCAGACTCCGTTCGTCACGGTCGACGCGGCCGCCATCGAGTACGTGCGCGCCGGCGACGTCGTCACGTTCTCCGCGACGGATGCCGCGACCGCCGTGACGGAGGAGGGCTTCGCCGCCTTCGGCAGCTATCCGGCCGGAACGGCGTTCGACCCGCTCACGTTCTCGGTCACGGCGCAGTGCCCGGCATCCACCCCGACCGCCGAGGTCGCGCCCGCCGCCCCCGCGGAATCCGGGACGGACGACGCCGCACTCGCCGCGAGCCCTGAGCCCTCGGCGCCGGTCGGGGCGATCGCCGGAGCGGCCGCCGCCGTCGTCGCGGTCTGGGCGGCCGCGCTGCTCCTCGTCCGCCGGCGCCGGAACCGCGCCGGCGCGGAAGGGGAGGGCTCGTGATCCTCCGCCGCGTCGCGGCGACGGCGCTGAGCCTCGTCGTCGTGCTCCTGGCCGGCTGCTCCGCCGCGGCGGCGCCCGCCGAGCCCACGGCATCCGCTCCGCGCGTCGCGTTGTCGGAGGTCAGCCCGCTCGCCGACCCCAAGGCGTACGTCGGCCCCTCGACCGCGACGCTCGACGACGCCGCGATCGAGCCCGTCCTCGCCGCGCCGTCGTCGCGGCTGCCGGTCACCGTGACCTCCCGCGACCTGTCGGGCGATGTGGAGGTCACCGTCACCGACGCCTCGCGTGTCATCGCCATGGACCTCTCCGGTTCCCTCGCGGCGACCGTCGCGGGGCTCGGCTTCGCCGACCGGCTGGTCGGCCGCGACATCTCGACCACCTTCGCGGGCGTGAGCGACCTGCCCGTGATCACCTCCGGCGGCCACTCCGTCAACGCCGAGGCGATCATCGGGCTCGCGCCGACGCTCGTCATCACGGACGGGAGCATCGGTCCGGCCGACGTCGTCCAGCAGCTGCGCGACGTCGGCATCACGGTGGTGTTCGTCGAGCGCTCGTCCTCGTTCGTGGGCGCCGCCGCGCAGGCGCGCGCCGTCGCCGCGATCTTCGGTGCCGCCGACGCCGGAGACCTGCTGGCCGGCCGCATCGAGGGCGAACTGCAGACCGTCACCGCGCAGATCTCCCGGATCGCGCCCGCCGTCGAGTCCGACCGGCTGCGCATGGTCTTCCTCTATCTGCGCGGGACGTCGGGCATCTACTACCTGTTCGGCAGCGAGTCCGGCGCCGACGACCTCGTCGGCGCCCTCGGCGGCATCGACGTCGCCGGTCAGCTGGGCTGGCGCGGCATGCAGCCGATGACCGACGAGGCGATGGTCGCCGCCGACCCCGACCTGATCCTCGTCATGACCGCCGGCATCGCGTCGGTCGGCGGCATCGACGGGCTGCTCGCCGAGAAGCCCGCGATCGCGCTCACCTCCGCGGGTCAGCACCGACGCTTCGTCGACATGGCGGACGGGCAGATCCTCTCGTTCGGCCCGCGGTCGGCGGAGGTGCTGGATGCGCTCGCGCGGGCGGTCTATGCGCCTGACGGCGCGTCGGATGCCGCGTCGCCGGCCGTGCCGGCGGAGCAGGGCCCGTGACCGCCGTCGCCCCTGCCCCCTCGCCCGGTCCGTCGCGCGGCGCGGCGACGCGAGTGCCGCCGCGTCCGCGCCGTCGGGGCCGTGCGGGCGCCGTCTTCGCGGTGACGGCGGCCCTGCTCCTGGTCGGGGTCATCCTCTCGGCGGGCATCGGTCAGTTGCCCATCGGCCCGGCCGAGGTCGTCGGCTCCCTGCTGCGCTCCCTCGGCATCCCGAACGCCTGGGCGCCGTCGGCGCCGTTGATCGAGCAGACGCTGTGGCAGATCCGCTTCCCCCGCGTGGTCATGTCGGTGCTGGTGGGGGCGTTGCTGGCGCTCGCCGGCGCCGTCATGCAGGCCATCTTCGCCAACCCCCTGGCCGAGCCCGGCGTCGTCGGGGTGTCGTCGGGCGCCGCCGTCGGGGCCGCCGCCGCGATCACGCTCGGCCTCACCTCCCTCGGCGGCTGGACGACCGCCGTGTTCGCCTTCGTCGGAGGGCTGGCGGCGACCCTCGTCGTGTACGCGACGGCCCGGTCGCAGGGCCGCACCGAATCGGTCACGCTGATCCTCACCGGCATCGCGGTCAACGCCTTCACGGGAGCCGCGCTCGCCGTGCTGATGTTCGCGGGCGACACGGCGTCTCGCGAGCAGATCGTGTTCTGGCAGCTGGGCTCGATGAACGGCTCCCGGTGGACCGAGGTGGGGCTCGTCGCCCTGGTCGGGCTGGCCGCGGCATCCGCCACGGTCGGTCTCGCCCGCCGGCTCGACCTGTTGGCCCTCGGCGACCGCACGGCGGCGCACCTGGGGGTGCGGGTCGAACGGCTGCGCGTGATCGCGATCGTGCTGGTCGCCCTGCTCACGGGCGTCGCCGTGGCCTTCGTGGGCATTATCGCGTTCGTGGGGCTGGTGGTGCCGCACGTGATGCGGATGCTGCTGGGCCCCTCGAACCGCACGCTGCTTCCCGCCTCGCTGCTCGGCGGGGCGGTCGTGCTCGTCTCTGCCGACCTCCTCGCCCGCACGGTGATCCCGTCGGCAGACCTCCCCATCGGCGTGCTGACCTCACTGGTCGGCGGACCGTTCTTCTACGTGCTCATCCGCCGCACCCGTCGCCGCGCCGGAGGCTGGGCGTGAGCGGGCTCGCCTATGCGCTCCGCGACGTGTCCTACCGGGTCGGCTCGCCCGGGGGAGGCGCCGAGATCCTCGCGGGCGTCACCCTCGACATCGCCTACGGGCGGGTTCTGGCCCTCGTCGGTCCCAACGGTGCGGGGAAGTCGACTCTCCTGAGCGTGCTGACCGGGGATGCCGCGCCCTCCGCCGGCACGGTGGAGCTCGACGGGCGTCCGCTCGCCCAGTGGCGCGCGCGGGAGCTCGCACGCGCCCGGTCGGTCCTCCTGCAGTCGCATCGGGTCGCGTTCTCGTTCACGGCGGCCGACGTCGTGGAGATGGGTCGAGCGCCCTGGATCAACACGGCGCGGGCCGACGACGACGATCGCCTCATCGCCGAGGCGCTGACGCGGGCAGACGTGTCCCACCTGCGCGAGCGGGAGTTCCCGTCGCTGTCGGGCGGCGAGAAGGCGCGGGTGTCGCTGGCCCGCGTGCTGGCGCAGGACACGCCCATCGTGCTGCTCGACGAGCCCACGGCCGCCCTCGACCTCCGCCACCAGGAGGACGTGCTGCGGATCGCCCGGGAGCTGGCGGCGGAGGGGCGCGCGGTGGTCGTGGTGCTCCACGACCTGTCGCTCGCCGGCGCCTACGCCGACGAGATCGCGGTCATCGATCGCGGCCGACTCGTCGCGCACGGCGAACCCGCGGAGGTCTTGGTGGAGGAGCGGATCGCCGAGGTCTACGGCATCCCCGTGCGCGTGCTGGCCGACCCCGACACGGGCCGGCCGATCATCCTCCCCCGGCGCGGTTCATACCGGTGAATGGAATGAATAAGGATAGGCTAAGCTAACTCCAAGCCGGACGTTTGCCCTACGTCATCCGCTTCCTTTCGCCACACTCCTGGAGGTTCTCCCGTGCACAGAACAAGGAGGCCGTCGCTGAGACGCGCCCTCGCGAGCGGGCTGGCCGCCGTGCTCGTCGCCGCCGGTGCGCTCGTCGGCGTCGCCGCGCCCGCGCAGGCCGCATCCGATCCCGCGCTGACGGCGACCGTCGGCGTCACCCCCGGCGTCGGCATCGACATCGCGGTCGCGGGCACCGGGTTCCAGAACGTGCAGGCGCTGCCGGGTCAGACGGCACCGCACGTCTACCTCGCGCTGGTGACGCGCGACGGCTACGACGTCGACCAGGCCAGCACTCCGAACACGGATGCCGTCGTGGATGCGGGCGGAAACGTGGCCGGAACCCTCACGCAGACCGCCGCGAAGCTGGATCGCGCGACGGCGTACGACGTGATCGCGTGGCCGTCGCGCTCGTTCCCGTCGGCGTCGAACCTGCTCGCGCGCACCGCGGTCACCATCGACTGGGAGGCGCTGTTCCCGCCCACCGCGACCACGACGACCCTCACCGTGTCGCCGAGCGGGTCCGCCGTGTCGGGCACGAGCGTGGCACTGACCGCGACCGTCACGCCCGCGGCATCCGGCGCCGTGGAGTTCTTCGACGGCTCCGTGTCGCTGGGCTCCGTCGCCGTCGCCGTCGCCGCCGGCTCGGCGCAGGTGAGCACCTCGGCGCTGAGCGTCGGCGGGCACTCGCTGACGGCCGTGTTCACCCCGGCCGATGCCGCCACCAGCGGCTCGACGTCGGATGCCGTCGCCTACGACATCGCCGCGGTCGTCGAGCCCGAGAAGCCGGCGCCCGCCGTCTCGGTGTTCCTCGCCGACGGCGTCACCGCGTACACGGGTCAGGCGCTGTACGACGGCGACACCGTCGTCGTGAAGGGCCGGGGTTTCGTGCCGGACGCGCCGGCGACCGACGGAACGCGTCCGCCTCTCGCGGGCGCCTTCGGCGGCGCGTACGTGGGCTTCGGCTTCTCCGCCGGCGACGCCTGGACCTCGGCCGGCCGCAGCACCGAGTACACCCGGTGGGCGGTGTCGGAGGGTGATGTCGCCAAGATCGGCGGCGCGGCGGCGGGTGCCGTCGCCATCGCGGCGGACGGCACCTTCGCCACGACGCTGAGCGTCGTGCGCAGCGCGACGGCGCCAGACGGCGCCCGCTTCGGCGTGCGCACGTGGGCCGCCGGCGGCGCGGTCTACGCGCCCTTCTCGACGTTCACCGTCGTCGACGCGGCCGGCTCCGCGCCGGAGCCCGCCCCGACCCCGACGGTCACCGTGTCGAAGACGGCGGATCTCGACCCGACCGGCGAGACGGTGACGGTCACCGGCACCGGCTTCCTCCCCCACTCGCCCGACACCGACGGCACCCGGCCGCCGCTGCAGGGCTCGTTCACCGGGGCCTACGTCGTGTTCGGCTCCTTCGCCGCCGACTGGCGACCGAGCACCGGCGCGACCTCCTCCGCGCGCAAGGGCTTCGACACGAAGTGGGGCCTGCTCGCCGCCGACGTTTCGAAGGTCGGGGGCGCCGCCGCAGGTGCGATCGAGATCGCCGCCGACGGCAGCTTCTCGACCACGCTGCACGTCTCGAAGGCCGACGGCGCGCTCGCGAACGGCACGTGGGGCGTGTACACCTACGCGGCCGGCGGTGCGACGTACGCGCCGTTCGAGACCGCCACGCCGATCTCGTTCGCGGCCGAGGTGCCCCCGGTCGATGGTCCGACGGTCACCGTGACCCCGGCATCCGGGCTGGACCCCGCCGTCGAGAACGTCCTGACCGTCTCGGGCACCGGCTTCACCGGACCCGGCGCGGCCAACGGCGTGTACGTGCTGTTCGGCGAGAGTTCGCTGTGGTCGGGGCAGTCCGCGCTCCCCGCCGGCGGGTGGATCGCGCAGGCCTGGGTCCCGACGATCCTCGACGGCGCGTTCACCACGACGCTGACGATCCCGGCCGGCACCCTCGAGCCGGGCACGAGCTACCAGGTCGCGACGTCCGCGGCGCACGGGCTGTCGCTGACGGACCGCAGCCTCGACACCTTCACGGCGGTGACGGTGGCGATGCCGACCACCACGACGCCCACCGTGTTCCTGAGCGCACCCAGCGTCGTCCAGGGCGGATCGCTCACGGTGCGCGGCAGCGGCTTCCCCGCCGGGGTCGCCGTCACCGTCGAGGTGCACTCCGACGTGGTCACCCTCGGCACCACGACCGTCGGCGACGGCGGCCTCTTCTCGGTCACCGGCGTCATCCCGGCCACCCTGCCCGCGGGCGCGCACACGGTCGTCGTCCGTGCGGGCGACATCACCGTGCAGCAGCCGATCACGATCGAGGCCGCATCGGCATCCCCCGCGCCCGAGGCGGTCACCGCACCGGTCGCGGTCTGCACGGCGCGGGCGGTCGACGGGGCCTCCCTCACGTGGGGTGTGAAGCAGAGCTTCGTGTCGTACGTGAACGGCCCGATCGCGAAGGGCTCCGCGTCGATCGCGTGGCGCAGCGGATCGGGGGCGTTCAACACCGAGGAGGGCATCGGCCGGGTGTCCTTCGGCGGAGCGGCGAGCTTCACCGGACACGGGGGCCTGCTCGACCTGACGATCTCCAACCCCGTGATCCAGGTCACCGGCGCGCGCACTGCGACCCTCAGCGCCTACGTGCAGTCGAAGGGATACGGCGGCAGCCCGTCGGTCGACGGCCGCGTCGTGCTCGCGAACCTGACGCTCCCGGCGGCGACGACCCGCGGCGGCGCGATCGCGTGGACGGATGCCGCGGCCACCCTGACGGCGGCCGGTGCGGAGGCCTTCGGCGGCTTCTACGCGGCGGGCGAGAGCCTCGACCCGGTGTCGTTCACCTTCCCGCTGGGTGCGGACGTGCCGTGCGACACGGCGACGTCGGGAGCACTCGCGGCCACGGGCGGAACGATGCCGGGCGGAACCGTCTGGGTGGGGCTCGGAATGCTCCTGCTCGGTGCGGGCCTGGTGGCGATCCGCCGCAGGACGATGGCCGACCGCACGGTCTGAGCCCTCGATCCCGCAGCGCCCCGCCTGGCTTCGGCGGGGCGCTGCGGCGTTGCGGCGCGGCGCCCGCGCCCGCCCGAGGCCGCGGTCTTGCGCGGCCCCCGGTCGTTGAGCGAGGCGCGCAGCGCCGAGTCGAAACGCCCGCACGCGCGGCCCCAACTGCAAGGCGCGGTGTCCGACACGCCGTCTCCGCGAAGGATGCCGCGGTGTGTCGCCCGGCATCCCTTGCACTTCGGCGCGCGGGCGCAGGTAGGGGGCACAGGCGTGCGGCGCCCCCGGTCGTTGAGCGAGGCGCGTAGCGCCGAGTCGAAACGCCCGCGCGCGGCCCCAACTGCAAGGCGCGGTGTCCGACACGCGGTCTCCGCGGGGGGATGCCGCGGTGTGTCGCCCGGCATCCCTTGCAGTTCGGCATGCGGGCGCAGGCGGGGGCACCGGCGTGTGGCACCTCCGGTCGTTGAGCGAGGCGCGCAGCGCCGAGTCGAAACGCCCGCGCGCGGCCCCAACTGCAAGGCGCGGTGTCCGACACGCGGTCTCCGCGGGGGGATGCCGCGGTGTGTCGCCCCGCATCCCTTGCACTTCGGCCCGGGGGCACAGGCGGGGGCACCGGCGTGTGGCACCTCCGGTCGTTGAGCGAGGCGCGCAGCGCCGAGTCGAAACGCCCGCGCGCGGCCTCAACTGCAAGGCGCGGTGTCGGACACGCCGTCTTCGCAGGGGGATGCCGCGGTGTGTCGCCCCGCATCCCTTGCACTTCGGCACCGACCCCGGCCCCGCCCCCGGCCCGGCCGCGGCTCAGTCGGCTCAGTCGGCGTCGGGGGCAGCGGGGACGCCGGCGTCGGCATCGGCCGCGGCGCGCTGTTCGGGGGTGAGGCGGCGGCGCTGCGCCTTCGACGGGCGGATCGCGGGCACGTCGCCGACGATCGGCACCGGTGTGCGATACAGGTGCACGCCGTAGCGGGCCACCAGTCCGATCAGCACCATCAGCTTGTTGCGGGGCCCGAGCAGGCTCGCGATGTGGACGAACAGCCACGTCATCCACGCGACCGATCCGGTGAGCGCCACCGTCTTGCGCAGCAGCGGGATCTTGCCGAGGAAGCGCAGGCGGTGCAGCACCGGCAGGTTCGCGATGCCGGGGAGCTCCCCGATCGCCGAGCGACGGCCGATGATCGCGAGCTGACCCTTGTCGTAGTAGGAGAACGGCGCGGTCGGCTCGCCCGCGATGAGGCGCACGATCTGGCGCGCCACGTGCTCACCGCCCTGGATGGCCGGCTGCGCCAGCTGGGGCAGATCCTGCGGCGCGATCGCGACGTCGCCGGCGGCGAAGACCCCGGGCAGTCCCACGACCTGCAGGTCCTCCCCGACACGGATGCGGTCGCCCTTGTCCAGCGGCAGGCTCCAGTCGCGCACCTCCTCGTGCGGCGCGACACCGGTCGCCCACACCGTGAGATCGGACGGCAGCACGGTGCCGTCGGAGAGCACGACGGCATCCGGTCGCACCTCGTCCACGCCCGCCCCGAGGCGCAGCTCGACGTCGCGGCGCCGCAGTTGGGCGGCCGCGTAGTCGCGGAGCTTCGGGATGAACGGCTTGAGGATCTCGCTGCGCTGCACGAGCGTGATGCGGAAGGCATCGCCGTCGAGCTCGGGGTACGCCGGCTCGAGTCCCTGGTCGCGCAGCTCGGCGAGGGCACCGGCCATCTCGATGCCGGTCGGCCCGCCGCCGATCACGACGACCGAGAGCCCCTTGGTGCGGCCGCCCTGCACCGCGACGCGCTCCAGGCGGGTGAAGAGGGTGTCGCGGATCGCGATCGCCTGCGAGCGGGAGTACACGGCGAACGAGTTCTCCTTCGCCCCGGGGGTGCCGTGATACGCCGTGGTGACGCCGTTCGCGACGAGCAGGTAGTCGTACGACATCTCCTGACCGTCGAGCAGACGCACGGTGCGGGCATCGGTGTCGATCTCCATGAGGTGCTCGTGCACGACGTCGAGGTTGGGCTGGCGCACGCGCAGGCTTCGCAGGAAGTGGGTCACGTCGCCGGGGTTCAGCCCGCCGGTGGCCACCTGGTACAGCAGCGGCTGGAAGGTGTTGTAGACGCGCCGGTCGACGAGCGTCACGCGCACCGGTGCGTGGCGCAGCGCCCGCGCCGCGCTGATTCCGGCGAAGCCCCCGCCGATGATGACCACGTGCGGCCTCGCATCCGGAACCGGGTTCGTCGCGCCGTCAGAAGCCAGGGGAGCGGATGCCGTCATAGCCGCAGATTACCGCGACGCCGTGACGAGCTCGTGTCGCCCGCCTCCGGATGGGAGGTGGGACAATGGGGTCATGACGCCCACCGCCGACCACCGCATCGAGACCGCCCAGGTGCGGCGCAGCCCGCGGTACGCGGTGTTCCTCCTGGCGGGCGCTGCCCTCGGCATCCTGGTCGCCCTGGTGCTGACCTTCGCGTTCGACGGCACCGAGAACGTCAGTGCGACCACGGGTGTGACCTACTCGACCTCGCAGGTCTTCGGCTTCGTGTGCCTCTTCGCGATCCCCCTCGGCATCGCCGTCGGCGGCGTGGTCGCGCTGGTGCTCGATCGCTCCCTCGCCCGCCGCGCCCGCGAGGTGCGCGTCGATCACGAGGTCATCACCGTCGACGACGCCGAGTAAGCCCCGTTCGCACGACCGTCGCCGCCCGAGGGCCGGCGATCTGCCGGCAGCAGGCGGTTCTCGCCGCGAACGGCTTGTTCCCGGCCGCTCGCCCGCCCGGGCCGCTCACCCGCCCCGGCCCGTGCGCCGTGACAGCGGATGCCGCGATCAGGCGATGTCGGCGATGATCGGCCCCACGGCGGCGTCGAAGGCCGCGATGTCGCCGCGCAGACCGTCGGTGACGGCGATCGTCAGCGCGCCGATCCACCACACGCCGCGCTGCGTGAACGGAAGCACCTGGACGTTCAGCTCGAAGGAGTGCGCGCGGCGCCCCACCACCCGCTCGTGTTCGGCGATCGCGCTCGCGTAGGCCCGGTACGACGCCCCGCTGCCGAGGCTGGAACGGTAGCGGCCGTTCGCGGACCGCGCGTACGCCACCGCATCCTCGCCGTGGGGGGCGATCGCCGCCTGCAGCTCGGTGAACCCCTCGACCGGCAGCGCGACGTAGGTGTCGAACCCGTCGATCAGCTCCAGCGGCACGGGCGAAGGGTTCGCCTGCGGCTCGACGGTCAGGTCCCAGTACGCGCGCCACTCGCGCTCGATCGCCGGCCGATCGTCGTACTCGCCCATCTCGGCGCGAGCCGTCGGCGGGATGCCGCGCAGGTGCGGCAGCTCCTCGGGAAAACGGATGCCGAGCACCTGACGCAGATACAGGGCGACGAGGACGGGGAGGCTCGCGTCTTCGCGCACGATCCATTCCGGTGTTCCCGCCGCTGCCATGCCGCCATCCTAGGGACAGCGGTCGGGCCGGCGACAGGGTGCGCGCCTCGCGTAGTCTGAGGGCATTCTCGGAGCCGGACCATGACGGTCGGCCGCAGGGGGAGGGGCACACGATGGGCGTCGACTTTCCGGAGGGGTCGGTCGTCGTCACGACCGCGGGCGGCGATGTCGTCATCCTGCGCATCTGCGACCTGTGCGGGGCCGCCGTCGTGGATGCGAACGACACCGATCTCGCGTTCCACCGGCGCTGGCACCGGCTCACCGGCTCCGGCAACTGGATCGATCCCGCGACCGGTCGTCACCACGGCCCGGGGAACCCGCACGATCCCTCGGCGTCGTAGGCGTCTCCTGCGCGGTCGGCGCCGCAGCGTCGCCCGCACGCACGGCCGGATGCCGCGGTCCGCGCGCCCCGCCCCTGCCGGTAGGCTGTTCGCGTGGCAGAAGCCCCACAGAACCCCTATTCCGAAGCCGGCGTCGACACTGCGGCGGGAGACCTCGCCGTCGAACTGATGAAGTCGGCGGTTCGTCGCACCCACGGGCCCGAGGTGCTGGGCGGTGTGGGCGGCTTCGCCGGCCTGTTCGACGCCTCGGCGCTGCAGGCGTACGAGAAGCCGCTGCTGGCGACCTCGACCGACGGCGTCGGCACGAAAGTGGCCATCGCGCAGGCCCTCGACAAGCACGACACGATCGGCCAGGACCTCGTCGGCATGGTCGTCGACGACATCGTCGTGGTGGGCGCGAAGCCGCTCTTCATGACCGACTACATCGCGTGCGGCAAGGTCTTCCCCGAGCGCATCGCCGACATCGTCCGCGGCATCGCCTCCGGGTGCGAGCAGACCGGCACGGCGCTCGTCGGCGGCGAGACCGCGGAGCACCCGGGTCTGCTCGGCGTCAACGACTACGACGTCGCGGGAGCGGCGACCGGTGTCGTGGATGCCGGTGACGTGCTCGGCGCCGACCGCGTGCAGCCGGGCGACGTGGTGCTGGCCCTGGCATCCAGCGGCCCGCACTCCAACGGGTACTCGCTCATCCGCCACATCGTCGCGGGCACGGGCCTCAGCTACGGCGCCCACGCCGCGGACTTCGGCCGCACGTGGGGCGAGGAGCTGCTCGAGCCCACCCGTCTGTACACGCTGCCGCTGCTGAACCTGCTCACCGCCCTGCCGGGCGCGGTCCACGCGCTCAGCCACGTGACCGGTGGCGGCATCGCCGCGAACGTGGCCCGCGTGCTCCCGCCGCAGGCGTGGGTCGAGATCGACCGCTCCACGTGGTCGCCGACGCCCGTGTTCCGCGTGCTCGCCGACCTCGGCGGACTGCGGCTCGAAGACACCGAGGGCACCTGGAACCTCGGCATCGGCTTCGTCGCCGTCGTCTCGGCGGCGCAGGCGGATGCCGCGGCTTCCCTCCTGTCGGCGGCCGGCATCGCGACGTGGCAGGTCGGCGTCGTGCACGAGGGCGCCCGTCCCGACGGGCACTTCGAGCAGGGTGCCAAGGGCGTGGACGGCGGCGCCGTGCGTCTGGTCGGCGCCTACTCATCAGCGGTTTAGACGCAGAAACGGATTGAGCTACACCACATGTGCGGAATCGTCGGCGTCGTCGGACAGGGCCCGGTCAACCAGGACATCTACGACTCGCTCCTGCTGCTGCAGCATCGCGGTCAGGACTCCACCGGCATCGCGACGGCGGAGACCAACGGCGTCTTCCACCTCTTCAAGGCGAAGGGCCAGGTGCGCGAGGCCTTCCGCACCCGCGACATGCGCGCCCTCCTCGGCAACATCGGCCTCGGGCACGTGCGCTACGCCACCAAGGGCACCGCGTCGAGCGAGGAGGAGGCGCAGCCGTTCTACGTCAACGCCCCCTACGGCATCGTGCTGGTGCACAACGGCAACCTCACCAACACGCGTGAGCTGACCAAGGAGCTCTTCAGCAAGGACCGCCGCCACCTCAACACCAGCTCCGACACCGAGCTGCTGGTGAACGTGCTGGCCAACGAGCTGCAGTCCTCGATCTCCGGGTTCGAGCTCGACCCGGCGCAGGTCTTCCAGGCGGTCACCCGCGTGCACGAGCGCGTCGAGGGGTCGTACGCCACGATCGCGCTGATCGCCGGGTACGGCCTGCTCGCCTTCCGCGACCCGTTCGGCATCCGCCCCCTCATCCTGGGCACGCGCCCCGCGGTGGATGCCGAGGGCACCGCCACCGGCCGCTACGAGTGGATCGTCGCCTCCGAGTCGCTGGTGCTGGAGAACGGCGGTTTCGAGGTCGTCCGCGACGTCGAGCCCGGCGAGGCCGTCTTCATCGACCTCGAGGGACGCCTGCACACCCAGCAGTGCGCGACGAACCCGCAGCTCGTGCCCTGCTCGTTCGAGTACGTCTACCTCGCCCGTCCCGACTCGGTCATGAACGGCATCTCGGTGTACGAGGCGCGCCTGCGGATGGGCGAGCGTCTCGCCGACACGATCGCCAAGTACACGCCGGCAGGGGCGATCGACGTCGTCATGCCCATCCCCGACAGCTCGCGACCCGCCGCCATGCAGGTGGCCCGCAAGCTCGGCATCGAGTATCGCGAGGGCTTCTACAAGAACCGCTACGTCGGGCGGACCTTCATCATGCCGGGGCAGGCGGTGCGCAAGAAGAGCGTCCGCCAGAAGCTCAACGCGATGTCGAGCGAGTTCAAGGGCAAGAACGTGCTGCTCATCGACGACTCGATCGTCCGCGGCACGACGTCCAAGGAGATCATCCAGATGGCCCGGGATGCCGGGGCCAAGAGCGTCACGTTCGCCTCGGCCGCCCCGCCCGTGCGCTACCCGCACGTGTACGGCATCAACATGCCGTCGCGGCACGAGCTCGTCGCCCACGGCCGCACGATCCCCGAGATCGCGGCGGAGCTGGGCGCGGACTACATGGTGTACCAGGAGATCGACGACCTGAAGGCCGCGATCCTCGAGGGGGCGCCCGACGTCGAAGACCTCGACATGAGTTGCTTCGACGGGCGGTACATCACCGGCACGGTGTCGGACGAGTACCTCGCCTGGGTCGAGGGCACGCAGGAGAGCTGACCCCGCGCGTCGCGGACGTTTCGACTCGGCGCTGCGCGCCTCGCTCAACGCCCGGCAACCACCGCCGGCCGCCCTGCGCCCGGTGGTTGAGCGAGCGCAGCGAGTCGAAACCCCTGCGCCTGCCTCGCCCCCGGTGGTTGAGCGAGCGCAGCGAGTCGAAACCCCCTGCGCCCGCCGTGCCCCCGGTGGTTGAGCGAGCGCAGCGAGTCGAAACCCCTGCGCCTGCCCTGCCCCCGGTGGTTGAGCGAGCGCAGCGAGTCGAAACCCCCTGCGCCCCGCCCTAGGCTGGATCGGGTGACCGCTCCCCGCCCCCGATCCCTCTGGCGGGGAAGGCTCCTCGCACTCGCGGGCGTCGTGCTCGTCGCCTTCTCACTGCGCTCCGCCGTGGCGGCGCTGTCCCCGATCCTCGCCGAGGTGCAGGAGGACTTCGCGGTGCCGACGTGGGTCGTCGGCCTCATCGGCACCGCCCCTCCCGTCTGCTTCGCCGTGTTCGGCATCGTGACGCCGATGCTCGAACGGCGTTTCGGGCTGCAGCGGCTGGCGGCGGCATCCATGGTCGTCGTGACGGCGGCGCTCATCTGGCGCGCGCTTGCCGGCGACGCCGTGACGCTGCTGGTGGCCACCGCGGTGCTGTTCGCCGCCGTCGGCGTCGGCAACGTGGTCCTGCCGCCCCTGATCAAGGCGTACTTCCCCGATCGCATCGGCACGATGACCGCGCTCTACTCCGCGTTGCTCGCCGTGGCGGCCTTCGTGCCGCCGCTGGTCGCGGTGCCCGTCGCGGATGCCGCGGGGTGGCGCTTCTCGCTCGGGATGTGGGCCGTCTTCGCGTTGCTCGCGGTGGTGCCGTGGGTCTCTCTCGTCGTCCGGGCCCGTACCTCCGCCGCGCAGCAGTCGGCGGTCGCGATCGAGGAGCCCGCGCCGGGGGTGCTCGGACGCCTGCCGCGACTGTCGCTGGCGTGGGCACTGGCGGCGACCTTCGGCATCTCCGCCGCGAGCGTGTACGCGTGTTTCGCGTGGCTCCCGGTCGTGCTCGTCGACGTGGCCGGGGTCTCGCACGCCGAGGCGGGCGCGCTGCTCTCGCTGTTCGGCGCGATGGGCCTGCCCTGGTCGATCCTGGTTCCGATCGTCATCACGCGGTGGCGACGCGTCGGCGTGATCTACGCGGTCGCCCTGGTGGCGGGTCTCGCCGGTGTCGGGGGCATGGTGCTGGCCCCGACGGCCGCTACGATCCTGTGGGTCGTCCTGCTGGGCACCCCGCAGGCGCTGTTCCCCGCCGTGCTCGTGCTCATCCAGCTGCGCACGCGCACGCACGAGGGCGCCGTGGCGCTGAGCGGCTTCGCGCAGAGCGTGGGCTACGCGATCGCGGCGCTGTTCCCGCTGATGTTCGCCGTGGTGCACGAGCTGACCGGCAGCTGGCAGCCGGTGCTCCTCGTCTTCGGCGCGCTGTTCCTGGCGGCGATCCCGACCGGGATCATCGTGTCGAAGCCGCGGACGATCGAAGACGAGTGGGAGCGCCGCCACGGCGTGTGGTGAGGATCAGTGCGGTGCCGGGCCTGTGACGAACGTCGGAGATTACGACGACGCCGCGGTCCACGCCCGCACGCTCCTGCCTTCACAGAATCAGCGCGCTGAAAAGTCCGACGTTGCACACGTGACGCCGTTCAGCACGGCATGACGAGGGCGTCAGGCTGTCTCCAGCTCGTCCTCGTCGTCGGCATACTGATCGGCCCACTTGTCGACGTACGGGTCGTCCTCGTGGTGTCCGAGCTCCTTTTCGAGCGCGGAGTAGTTCACGGTGTAGGTGTCGTACTTCAGCTCGCGAGCGATCTTGGTGTGCTTCGCTTTCTGACGGCCACGCCCCATGCGAGACCCCCTCATTTCTGAGTCACGGACGATGCGGTGTTCCGCACTTTGGTCCGGCGCATTCACGATGCGGTTGACGATCCGGCTTCCTGCCGGGAAGAGTAGCATTCAGAATAACACGGTGCCCCCGGCGCCTCGCGGTGCGGGGGAGGACGGGGAGGGTGTCATGGTCGATTCGGATGAGAGCCCGGTCCCGCTCCACGCGGTCGTGGTCGGCGCGATCCCCGACCAGCCGGCGCGGGTGCTCAAAGAGGCGGCGCGGTACGCGAAGCTCTTCCAGGCGCCCCTGATCGTCGCCCACGTCGATGTCACGCGGTTCGTCACGTACGAAGATCCCGACGGTTATGTGCATTCGGCGCCGATCGACATCGACCTCGCCGTCGGAGAGGTGCAGCTCGCGGCGGTGCGGGATGCCGCGGCATCCGCGCTCGAGGGTTCCGGCGTGGAGTGGACCGTCACGCAGCTCGTGGGTGACCCGGCGCTGGCGATCAAGCATCTCGCCGAGCGCGCGCAGGCGCGCCTGATCGTCGTGGGGACGCGGCGCCGCGGGTTCGGCGAGTCGATCCGCGAGTTCTTCACGGGCTCGGTCGCCGCGCGGCTCGCGCACCGCCAGTCGCGCCCGATCCTCGTGGTTCCCCTGGAGGAGCCGCTCGACGACGACACTCCCTGGCCCGCCTAGCTCTCTCCCCTCTCCCCCTGCCGCGAGCCGCCATACCGCGGCCGAGCCGCCATCCGCTGTGCTGTACACCGCGTGGCGGCTCGCACAGGGGATGGCGGCTCGGCAGGCAGGCGGGGGATCAGCGCAGGGCGCGGGTCAGCGCGGCGAGCGCGTCGTCGAGCGCGCGCGACAGGTCGTCGACGGCGGATGCCGCGAGTTCGCCGCCGTGTGCGAGATGCGTGCGCACATCGGCGCGCACGGTCGCCCGGAACTCGCCGAGGATCGCCTCGGTGCGCCGCAGCTGCTCGCGGGACGACGCGCGCGCGTCATCCGACGGCGACGCGGATGCCGAGGCGCGGGCCTCGTCGCGATCGCGCTGCGCCTGGGCGCGCTCCGACTGGGCCGACGCCGCCAGATCCGCGCGGAGGCTCTTCATCGCCTCGCGCACGCTGCCGCGCACCTCGTCGGCGATGAGGCGGACGCTGTCGGCGAGTCCCGCCTCGATGCCCTCGAGCTCGTGCGCCCGCGCGGAGACCTCGGCGCGGCCCGCGTCCGTGATCTCGTAGACGGTCTTGCGACCGTCGACCACTTTCGTGACCAGGCCCTCCTCCTCCAGCTTGGACAGCCGCGGGTAGATCGTTCCGGCGCTCGGCGTGTACGTGCCGCCGGTGCGATCCGACAGCGCCTGCATCAGGTCGTAGCCGTGTCGGGGCGACTCGTCGAGGAGGTTCAGCAGGTAGAGGCGCAGGTCGCCGTGCGAGAAGACGGGGGGCATCGTCAGACCTCCTCGGCGGTCGCGGAGGCCGCGGCATCCGGGGTCGCCGTGGCCCGACGCAGCACCGTGACGTCGCCCGACACCGAGTTCGCGCGGACGTCGGCGAAGCTGCCGCTGAGCTCGCCGACCGAGTCGACGTAGTTCGAGGGCCCGGATGTCGAGCGCTTGACGCCGTCGACCATGAGGCGGCCGCTGACGCTGCGCAGCACGAAGTTGGCCGGGTGGCCCTCGTCCAGGCGCACGGTGGCGTCGCCGGAGACCGTGTTGAGGCTGACGACGTCGACGCGATCGGTCGAGTCGACGAGCATGCCGCCCGACACGGTGTCGATGGTCGCCTTGCGGATGCTGCCCGTCGCCGCGACGTCGCCGGAGACCGAGTTGGCGCTCAGGGTGCCGTCGAGTCCGCGGATCTGCACGTCGCCCGAGACCGCGTTGACCGACAGGTCGCCCGTCAGGCCGTCGACGATGATGTCGCCCGACACGGTGTTCAGACGCGCACCCGAGGCGAGCCCCGACACCAGGGCGCTCGCCGAGACGACGCCGAGGTTGAGGAGGATGCCGCGGGGGACCGCCACGCTGATCTCGGCCTTGGGGCCGCCGGAACCGAAGTTGCGGAACACCTCGAGGAAGTTGTCCCAGCGCAGCTGCGGGTGGTCGATCTCCACGACGTCGCCCGACGCCTCGATGCGGAGGTCCTTGATGGTCACGGCGTGGACCTCGATGCGCACCCCGGGCTCGTCGTGCGCGACGACATCCACCTGTCCGCCGACGAGTCCGATCTTGAGCTTGCGGACGTCTTCGAGGTCGATCACCCGGGTCTCGCCCGGCTTGATGAGCCACTTCTCGAGTGTCATGGGTTTCTCCTGGGTTCTGGCGATTCGAGATATATCGCGTTGTGGCGAGAATAACACGATATATCTCGATTTGCCAGAGCCTTCGCCGACGTCTCCTTGACCTTGACGCGACGTCAACCTCTAGCGTCGTCCTCATGAACGACTGGTCGATCCAGCAGACCGCGCGCCTCGCGGGCACCACGAGCCGCACCCTGCGGCACTACGGCGAGCTCGGGCTGCTGCGGCCGAGCCGCGTGGGTGCCAACGGCTATCGGTACTACGACGCCGCGGCCCTCGTGCGCCTGCAGCGGATCCTGCTCCTGCGCGAGATGGGGCTCGCTCTGCCCGAGATCGCGGAGGTGCTCGAACGGCCCACGACCGAGACCGACGCGTTGCGGCGCCACCTGCGGGCACTGCACGAGGAGCAGGAACGGCTCGCGCGTCGGATCGCCTCGGTCGCATCGACCATCACCGCACTGGAGGAAGGAGAAGAGCCCATGGCCGAGAACATGTTCGACGGGTTCGACCACACGCGATACCACGACGAGGTCATCGAGCGCTGGGGTGAGGCGGCGTACGCCGACGCGGACCGCTGGTGGCGGGGGCTGGATGCCGAGGGGCACCGCGACGCGAAGGCGCGGGTCGCCGCGCTCAACGCCGCGTGGGTGGATGCCGCCGGGCGCGGCCTCGACCCCGCCGGAGGCGAGGCCCAGGAGCTCGCCGCCCGTCACGTGGCCTGGCTCCGCGGCATCCCGGGGACGCCCGCCGCGGCGCCGGACGGCGACATCGCCGGCTACCTGCGGGGGCTCGGCGAGATGTACGTCGCCGAGCCGCGGTTCGCGGCGAACTACGGCGGCCCCGCCGGTGCGGAGTTCGTCCGCGCCTCGCTCGAGGCCTACCTCACCGCGCAGCGGTGAGGGCGCGCCGCCCATCCGTCCCGCGCTGTCGCTTCGGCATCCGAGATGCGACCACGCGGGACGGACGAGCGGCACACGCGACCGCGCCGGCTCACCCCAGGGGTGAGCCGGCGCGGTCCGGGCGGTCGACGCTAGGCGCGACCGCCTCGCACGAGTCGCAGCAGGAACGCGATGATGGCGATGATGCCGACGATCAGGGCGACCCACAGCAGCCAGTTCAGGGCGGCGTTCATGCCGCCGACGATCGCAAGAACGATCGCGACGACGATGATGATGATCAGAGCGAGATTCATGTGATTGCTCCATTCTCGAGGGACTCCATGACCCCCTGAAGCTAGTCGCGTTCGCGGCCGCGGGCACCCCCCTTGCCACGGGCTCTTCCCGTGCGATAGGGCCGTTATATGCCCCAGAACGACACCCCCGCGTCCCTGAAGGATCCGCAGCTCTACGAAGAGCTGCGCACGGACGGCGCATCGAAGCAGAAGGCCGCCCGCATCTCCAACGCCGCCGCCCGCGACGGCCGCACGGCCGTGGGTCGCCGCGGCGGCGCGGCGGGATCGTACGAGGACTGGACCGTCGCCGAGCTGCGCGGACGCGCCAAGGAACTCGGCATCCGCGGCTACGCGAACGCGCGGAAGGCGGAGCTCGTCGACATGCTCCGCGACTCCTGAGGTGGCGCGCCTTCGAAGGGTCCGGCCCGGCCGCGACCTCGGCTACCGACGCGTGCGCTCGGGCACGGGATTCCGCTACGTGGATGCCGACGGGTCGCCCCTCCCGGCCGCCGAGCGCGACCGCGTGCGGGCGCTCGTCATCCCGCCGGCCTGGGGCGATGTGTGGATCGCGGCGGCGGCCAACGGGCACATCCAGGCCACCGGCGTGGACGAGGCGGGCCGGATGCAGTACCTCTACCATCCGGACTGGTCGACCCGTCGCGACAAGGGCAAGTACGCTCGCGCGCTCGAGCTGGCCGAGCGTCTGCCGCATGCGCGCGGCCGCGTCACGGCATCCCTGCGCCGCGACGATCTCGACCGGGAGCGGGTGCTGGCCACGGCCTTCCGCCTCCTCGATCAGGCGGCGCCGCGCGTGGGCAGCGAGCGGTACTTCTCCGCCCACGGGAGCCGGGGGCTCACGACGCTCCAACGACGCGACGCCCTCGTCGACGGCAGCGTCACGAGCCTGCGCTTTCCCGGCAAGAGCGGCAAACGGCAGCGCCTCGACGTCGATGACGCCGACCTCGCCGTGGTGGTCGGACTCCTCGCGGCGGGGCGGCCCGCGGCGCCGCTGCTGGCCTACGCGCGCGGGCGTCGCCGGGTCGCGCTCACGCCGAAGGACGTGAACGCGTACGTGCGGGCGATGACCGGCGGAAGCTTCACCGCGAAGGACTTCCGCACCCTCCGCGGCACGATCCTCGCCGCCGACGCCCTCGCCCGCATCGGTCCGACGTCGACGAAGACCGATCGCAAGCGCGCCGAGGTCCTCGCGGTCAGAGCGACGGCCACGGCTCTGGGCAACACGCCCGCCGTCGCCAAGAGCTCGTACATCGACCCGCGGGTGTTCGCCCGCTACCGACGCGGGGTCCTGCTCGACACCTCCATTTCCCCGGAATCGGCGATCCGCGCCCTCCTCGCCTCGTGAGCCGGCGCTAGTCTGCGGACGTGCCCCCCGCCCGCCGGTTCTCGCTCGTCGCTCTGCTGCTGGTGATCGCCGGCGGCATGGTCGGCGTGGCGCTGCGGGCGGTCGTCGTCGTGCCGCTGACCGCCGCCGGCCTGCATCCGCTCGTCGTCCCGGCCGCGACCCTCGTCGTCAACCTGATCGGTTCGCTGCTGCTCGGCGTCATCGTCGGATGGCTGGCGGATCGGCATCCACGCGCACGACTCTTCCTCGGCACAGGGGTCATGGGCGGGTTCACCACCTACAGCGCCTTCGCCGTCCAGGCCGTGACGACGGCGACCGCCTCGCCGTTCGTCGGCATCGCGCTCATCGTCGTCTCGCTGTTCGGCGGGGTGCTCGCCGCCGTCGCGGGTCTCGCCGTCGGCCGTCGCCTCGCGGACCGCCCGGGCGAGATCGAGCGGCCCGAGGACGCGGAATGAGCGCGGTCGAGGTGGCGGCGCTCATCGTCGGCGGCGGGCTCGGGGCGGGGGCGCGCTATCTGATGGATGCCGCGGTCATGCGCGGCCGGTCGGGGGCGTTCCCCGTCGGCATCCTGCTGGTGAACGTGCTGGGGTCGTTCCTCCTCGGACTGCTGACGGGACTCGGCACGTCGGTCGCACCGGTGTGGATGAGCATCCTGGGTGTCGGGGTGCTCGGCGGCTTCACGACCTTCAGCACGGTCTCGACGGAGACGGCGCTGCTCGCCGAGCGGGGACGCCGCGACTGGGCGTGGATCAACCTCCTCGGCACGCTCGTGCTCTCGCTCGCCGCCGCGGCCCTCGGCCTGCTCCTCGGGGGCCTCTTCCCCCGCTGACCCGGCGCTCCCGCGGCGGCCCGGCCGGCGTCCGTGCCGATGTGCAAGGGATGCCGAGCGACGCGCCGCGGCATCCGTCGCCGAGGCGGCGCGTCGACGGGGCGCCCTTGCAGATCGGGACGGTGGCGGTGCGCGGATCGGAACCAGCGCGCGTGCGACAATGAAGCCGATACACGCGTGTATCGAGCTTCTCGTGCGCGCCCGTCTGGAGAGCAAGGGTTCCCGTGTCGCATCTCGCCGTACTGAGCCTGAAGAACCGGGCCCTCATCGCCTTGATCACGATCGTCGCGGCGATCTTCGGCGGCCTCGCCCTGACGAGCCTCAAACAGGAGCTCATCCCTTCGGTCGAGTTCCCGCAGCTGTCGATCCTGTCGACCTACCCGGGCGCGTCGCCCGACGTCGTCAACAACGACGTCTCGACGCCCATCGAGTCCGCGATCCAGGGCATCCCGGGCCTGGAGTCCACGACCGCCACGAGCACGACGAACGCCTCGATCATCCAGGCCTCCTTCACCTACGGCACCGATCTGGCCACCGCCGAGCAGAAGATCCTCCAGGCGATCAACCGCATCAAGTCCGATCTGCCCAGCGGCGTCGAGCCGAACGTCGTGTCGTTCTCCATCGACGATCTCCCCGTCATCGCACTGGCCGTCACCGGCTACAGCGACGAGAAGACCATCCAGGCCAAGCTGCAGGCGACCACGATCCCCGACCTCGAGGACGTCAAGGGCGTCAGCGCGGCCTCCATCGTCGGCGGCCAGGGGCAGCGCGTGACGATCACCCCCGACCAGCAGAAGCTCGCCGCGGCCGGGTTCACGCAGACGGCGTTGACCGACGCGCTCACACAGAACGGCGTGCTCTTCCCCGGCGGCACCGTCACGGAGGGCGACCAGACGCTCACGGTGCAGACGGGGAGCAAGCTGACCTCCGTCGACCAGATCGCGGCGCTGCCGCTCGTGCCGACGTCCGCGGCGCAGTTCGAGGGCGCCCTCGCCAGCGGCGCGCTCACCGTCGGCGACGTGGCGACCGTGGCGCTGGCGCAAGACCCGGTCACCTCGATCTCGCGCGTCAACGGCGAGCCCGCCCTGACGATCTCCATCACCAAGCTTCCCGCGGCGAACACGGTCGACGTCAGCCGTGCCGTCACCGCGCTGCTGCCCACCCTGCAGAGCGACATCGGCGGCGACGCGTCGTTCACCGTGGTCTTCGACCAGGCGCCCTACATCGAGCAGTCGATCGAGTCGCTCGCGCAGGAGGGCCTGCTCGGACTCGTCTTCGCCGTGCTCGTCATCCTCGTGTTCCTGCTGTCGGTGCGTTCGACGCTCGTCACGGCGATCTCGATCCCGACGAGCGTTCTCATCACCTTCGTCGGCATCCAGGCGTTCGGCTACTCGCTGAACATCCTCACGCTCGGGGCGCTGACGATCGCGATCGGCCGCGTCGTCGACGACTCCATCGTGGTGATCGAGAACATCAAGCGCCACTACGTCGAGGGGGCCGACAAGCTCGCCTCGATCCTGCTCGCCGTCCGCGAGGTGGCCGCCGCGATCACCGCTTCGACCATCACGACGGTCGCCGTCTTCCTGCCGATCGCCTTCGTGGGCGACGTGACCGGCGAGCTGTTCCGCCCGTTCGCGATGACCGTCACCATCGCGATGGCCGCCTCGCTGTTCGTGGCGCTGACCATCGTGCCGGTGCTCGCCTACTGGTTCCTGCGGCCCGGAAAGCCGGTGCGCGACGCCGAGGGCGACCCGATCGACCCGGAAGACCCCGCAGCGCCCCCGTCCCGCCTGCAGCGGGGCTACCTGCCCATCCTCGGCTGGACGCTGAAGCACTCCTGGGTCACGCTGCTGCTCGCCGTGCTCGTGCTCGGGGGCACCGCCGCGGCGGCGCCCCTCATGAAGACGAACTTCCTCGGCGACAGCGGGCAGAACACCTTCACCATCACGCAGCAGGTCGGGCAGGCGCCGAGCCTCGACGCCGAAGACGCCGCGGCGCAGAAGGTCGAGACCGCCGTGAAGGGCGTCGCCGGCGTGACCACGGTGCAGACCTCGATCGGCTCCAGCGGATCGGCGGTGCGCGACGCCTTCCGCGGCGGCAGCACCGGGATCACCTACTCGGTCACGACCGACACGGGGGCCGACCAGCTCACCGTCCGCGACGAGGTCGAGAAGGCGATCGCCGGACTCGGCGACGTCGGCACCGTCACGATCTCCTCCGGTCAGGGCGGATTCGGCTCGAGCAACGTCGAGGTCGACGTGACCGCCCCGTCCGCCGACGCGCTCCAGAAGGCCACCGACGCGGTCGTCGCCGGGCTGCAGGGCAAGGACGGCATCGGCCAGATCACCTCGAACCTCTCGGCATCCCTCCCGTACGTCGCCGTCACCGTCGACCGCGCGAAGGCCGCCCAGCTCGGGCTGTCGGAGGTCGCCGTCGGCGGGCTCGTCTCCAACACGATGCAGCCGCGTCAGATCGGCGCGGTCGAGATCGACGGCACCTCGCTCACCGTCTACCTCCAGGCGGCGACCGTGCCGCAGACGATCGACGAGCTCAAGGGCCTGCAGATCGCCTCGGCCAACGGCCTCGTGCGTCTCGACCAGGTCGCCACCGTCGAGCAGAGCCAGGGTCCGACCTCCATCACGACCCAGCGCGGCCAGCGCACCGCGACCGTGACGGTCACTCCGTCGACCGACGACCTCAACACCGCGTCGGCGAGCGTCCGCACGGCCCTCACCGGCCTGGATCTGCCCACGGGGGCCGACGCGAAGGTCGGCGGTGTCGTGACGCAGCAGACGGATGCCTTCGGACAGCTGGGTCTCGCCATGCTCGCGGCCATCCTGATCGTCTACATCGTCATGGTCGCGACCTTCAAGTCGCTGCGCCAGCCGTTGCTGCTGCTCGTGTCGGTGCCGTTCGCGGCGACCGGTGCGATCCTCCTGCAGATCGCCACCGGCGTGCCGCTCGGCGTCGCCTCGCTCATCGGTGTGCTGATGCTGATCGGCATCGTCGTCACCAACGCGATCGTGCTCGTCGACCTCGTCAACCAGTACCGCGAGAAGGGGCTCAGCACCCATGACGCGACCGTCGCGGGCGGCTCGCGACGCCTGCGACCCATCCTCATGACGGCGCTCGCGACGATCTTCGCGCTGACGCCGATGGCGCTCGGCATCACCGGCCACGGCGGCTTCATCTCGCAGCCCCTCGCGATCGTCGTGATCGGCGGCCTCGTCTCCTCGACCGTGCTGACGCTGCTGGTGCTGCCGACGCTCTACAACCTCGTCGAGGGGGCCCGCGAGCGCCGGGCCGCCCGCCGGGGAGCCGCAGACGGCGGCCACGAGGCGGCCGCGGATGCCGGTGCGGACCCCGTCGCCCCGGCATCCGGTGCCGCCGCGCTGCACCCGCGCCGCGCGCTGCGCGGGAAGTAGAGTCGGGTCATGCGTTCCCGACTCCTCGGCGTCGCCGTCCTCACCCTCGGCGTCGCACTGGCCGGGTGCGCCGCGAGCGTCCCGGCGGCCACCTCCACGGCGCCGGCCACGGCCAGCGATGAAGGCGCCGCGGCCGCGCCGACGCCGACGCCGACCGCGGCCGCGGCCGCCGCGGCCGTCTTCCCCCGCTGCGAGGACCTGATCCCGATCGAGCTGCTGCAGCAGAACTTCTCGACGGACGTCGTCGGGTACACCGACGGCGGTGGATGGACCATCGGGCAGGTTCTTCCCGGCCCGGTGGCACGCTCAGCAGTCGAGAAGGCAGAGCGTGCCGTCGACTGCGGATGGGGCGTCCGCGGCGGCTCGGACGGTGGCGTGCACGCGGCCGTGCTCGAGCTGCCCGCCGAGGTGCGCGACGAACTCGTGAGTGCGCTGCGCACCGCCGACGGGTACACCGAGGCCGCGATCGACGACGCCACGGTCTTCACTTCAGCCGTGCACGGTGAGATCGCCGACGGGGCGGTCGGCTATGCGTTCGAGGGGACGACGTGGCTGGCGATCGTCGGCAACAGCAAGGAAGCGGCGATGCAGTCCGCTTACCTCCCCGCCGTCGTGGCCGCCCTGCGGGCCGCCAACGCGGGGTGAGCGGGGCGCCTCAGCCGCGCGGATCGGGCTGATCGGCGACCACCATGAAGCGGATGAAGACGGCGAGCCACCCGAAGATCAGCGCGAACACGATGATCTCGAAGGCCGTCAGCCCGAAGTAGCCCGTGGCGAACAGTGCGATCGAGGCGACCAGGCCGGCGAGGAACGCCCACGACGCCAGGAAGTAGGCGCGCGGCATCCGTCGCACGATCCACGGGCCGCCGACGAGAAGCAGCAGGAACATCAGGGCCATGCCCGACGCCGACAGGTTGTGCAGCAGCATGTTCACGTTGACCGGGAAGATGCCGACGCAGGCCAGCATGACGCCCATGATCGCGAGCGCCGTGCCGACGACACGGATGCCGCGCGGCGCCTCGCCCAGCGCGGCGAGGTCGTGGGAGACGTACAGCGTGAAGGTCGTCACGAGCAGGCCTCCGGCGACGAGCGTGCCGTTGAAGAGGAAGCTCGACATGTCGCCGAACGTGCCCAGCTGGCTGAAGTGGTAGGTCCACCAGAGCGGGTCGGAGGTCGTGATCATGGCCGCCAGCGTCCCGATCCCGATGAAGGTGACCAGCAGCGTCGTGAGGCGCTGGGTCGTCATCCGCGAGGCGGAGAGGTAGCTCAGCCAGCCCGACAGGCCCGTCGCCGTGGCCGCCAGGACGGTCGTCCAGAACGCGGTGAGCTCGACGTCGATGAAGGCGCGCGAGAGCACGGCGAACAGCGCGACGGTCCCGATCGCCGCGAGGGCGCCGTGCGCGATCACGACGGATGCCGTCGACACCACGTAGCGCCAGCTCGCGATCCTGCGCCGCCACTCCTGACCGTCGGTGGTGCGGGCGCGCCAATAGCCGAGCGCGGAGCTGACGCCCGCCGCGAGGCCCGCCCCGGCCGCCGCCCAGCCGGCGATGCTCCCGTCGCCCCACAGGCGCGTGCCGATGCCGAGCAGTCCGACGATGAGCCCGACGACGCCGCCGGAGACGGCGGCGATCGCCGCGGCGAGCAGGGCCTCCGCCTCGACGCGCAACGAGGGCGCGGGGGCGCGATCGGCGTCGGTGGCGGCGGGGAATCGGGTGGGTTCCGCTGCGGTCATGGCGCCAGTGTAGGGGGCCGCCGGCGGGCCGCGATCCCGGCGTGGCCGGACCCGACCGGCGCTCTCACAGGTGTGACCGATACAGTGGTGCGGTCGGCTCTGGACACCGCGCTGCGGCGCGGGTGGGTTTGTGAGTCCAAGGGGCCGATGGTGAGCGCCGCTCGGCGCACATGACCATCACTGTGAATGGCCCCCGGACCACCGGGTCGCCCGCCGCCCCGATCTCCTCGACCATCGCGTCGTGGGGGACTCCTTCGGCGCGGAGGCGCTGTTCTCGCGCGAGAAAACCCAGGAAGAACACCATGCCCAAGAGCAAGAAGCCGGCCGGCGGCCGCGCCCAGAACTTCGAGCCGCGCTACGGCGCGAAGACCAGCTACCAGGACGCGAAGCGCCGTCCCGGTCAGTCCTCTGCCGGCAAGCCCGGCAGCAAGAGCCCCGGCCACCGCGGCTATCGCGCCGCCGAGGCGACCGACGCGGCGCCCAAGCAGCGCTGGAGCGCCCAGGAGCGCGCCGGCCGCGACGAGGCGCGCGGCATCCGCTCCCGCGCCCACGGCGACCGCCCGGCCCGCGACGACCGCCCGGCTCGGTCGTTCGATGACCGCCCGCGTCGTGATGACCGCCCGGCTCGGTCGTTCGATGACCGTGGCCGTCGTGACGACCGCCCGGCTCGGTCGTTCGATGACCGTGGCCGTAACTCCTCCACATCGGGCGGGGATCGCCGTGAGCGGCCTGCTTTCGGCTCTCGCGACACGGATCGGAGGAGTTTCGACCGCCCGCGCCGCGACGACCGGCCGGCCCGGTCGTTCGACGACCGGCCGCGTCGTAACGACCGGCCTGCTCGGTCGTTCGATGACCGTGGCCGTAACTCCTCCACGTCGGGCGGGGATCGCCGTGAGCGGCCTGGTTTCGGCTCTCGCGACGAGGATCGGAGGAGTTTCGACCGCCCCCGCCGCGACGACCGGCCCGCCCGGTCGTTCGATGACCGCCCGCGCCGCGACGACCGTCCGGCTCGCTCGTTCGATGACCGCCCGCGTCGTGATGACCGCCCGGCTCGGTCGTTCGATGACCGCCCGCGCCGCGACGACCGTCCGGCTCGCTCGTTCGATGACCGCCCGCGTCGTGATGACCGCCCGGCTCGGTCGTTCGATGACCGCGGCCGCAACTCCTCCATGTCGGGCGGGGATCGCCGTGAGCGGCCTGCTTTCGGCTCGCGCGACACGGATCGGAGGAGTTTCGACCGCCCCCGCCGCGACGACCGCCCGGCCCGCGACGACCGCCCCCGCCGCGACGACCGCCCGGCTCGCGCCACCGGCGGCAACCGTGCGGACTGGAACGCCGACGCGAAGGATGCCGCGGCCCGCAAGGCCTACGAGGCGCACGCCGACGTCGTGCACGAGAAGCTGCAGGCGCAGGCCGTGCAGGCCGAAGAGGTCGCGGACGTGAGCTTCGCCGGCCTCGGCCTGGGCGAGAACATCGTCCGGGCGCTCGCCGAGCTGGGCGCCGCGGCGCCGTTCCCGATCCAGGCGGCGACGATCGCGCCGATCCTCGCCGGCAAGGACGTGCTCGCGCGCGGCCGCACCGGCTCGGGCAAGACCATCGCCTTCGGTGCCCCGCTCGTCGAGTCGGTGCTGCGCAGCCAGGCCGGCAAGCGCCGCGCGTTCGGCCGCAGCCCCCGCGCGCTGATCCTGGCCCCGACGCGCGAGCTCGCACTGCAGATCGACCGCACGATCCAGCCGATCGCCCGCAGCGTCGGCCTGTTCACGACCCAGATCTACGGCGGTGTGCCCCAGGCGCGCCAGGTCGGTGCGCTCAAGAAGGGCGTCGACATCATCATCGGCACCCCGGGCCGCATCGAAGACCTGCAGGAGCAGGGCAAGCTCGACCTGTCCGAGATCGGCGTCGTCGTGCTGGACGAGGCCGACCACATGAGCGAGCTCGGCTTCCTCGAGCCGATGCAGCGGATCCTCCGTCTGGTCGAGCCCGACGCGCAGAAGCTGCTGTTCTCGGCGACCCTCGACCGCGAGGTCGCGGCGCTCGTCGATGAGTTCCTCGTCGACCCGGCGGTGTACGAGGTCGCCGGCGAGGACCAGGACTCCGGCACGATCGACCACCGCGTGCTCGTCATCGACCACCGCGACAAGGCCGACATCCTCACCTCGCTCGTCGACCGCGCCGGCAAGACGCTCGTGTTCGCCCGCACCCGTGCGTACGCCGAGATGCTCGCCGAGCAGTTCGATGACGCCGGCATCCACGCGGTCGCCCTCCACGGCGACCTCAACCAGGGCAAGCGCACGCGCAACCTCGAGCGGCTCACCTCGGGCCGCGTCAGCGTGCTGGTGGCGACGGATGTCGCTGCGCGCGGCATCCACGTCGACGACATCGACCTGGTCATCCAGGCCGACGCGCCCGACGAGTACAAGACGTACCTGCACCGCTCCGGTCGCACCGGTCGCGCGGGTCGTTCCGGCACCGTCGTGACGCTCATCCCGCGTCAGCGCCGCCGGCGCATGACCGAGATGCTCGACCGCGCCGAGATCGACGCGCCGTTCGAGGACGCCCGTCCCGGCGACGACGTGATCGAGGAGCTGTCCGGGCGGCAGGCCGCGCACGTCGACCGCTGACACCCGCACCCGGAGGGGCCGAGACGTTCGCGTCGCGGCCCCTCCGGCGTGTGGTCAGAACAGCATCGCCGGGGCGGCGGCGGATGCCGCGGCCCGCGCCGTGGTCCGCACGGGCCCCGGTCGCGCCGGCCGGGTCTCGACTTCTTCCTCCGGACCGCCCGTGAGCCGGTGTCGCCGCAGCAGCGGCCGGACCCGCGCCGCGAGCCACTTCCGGTAGCCGACGGGCGCGTACACGCTGGCGCCGGGGTAGAGCCCCCGATACGCGGGCACCAGCTCGGGGTGCTCCCGTTCGAGCCACTGCCAGAACCACTCGCGGGCTCCGGGCCGCAGGTGCAGCGCTCCGAAGACGACGCGGACGGCTCCGGATGCCGCGATGCGCGCCAGCGCGTCGTCGAGCACCGCCACGGCATCCGTCAGATGCGGCACGATCGGCATGAGGAACACGGTCACGGCGAAGCCCGCGTCGGTGGCCGCCCGCACGGTGTCGAGCCGGGCCTGGAAGGTGGGGGCGCCCGCTTCGAGCGTCTGCCGCAGGCGCTCGTCGGGCATGGCGATCGACATCGACAGGTGCACCGGCACGCGCCGGCGGGCCTCCGCGAGCAGCGGCAGGTCACGGCGCAGGAGCGTGCCCTTGGTCAGCACCGAGAACGGCGTCCGGCTCGCCGCGAGCGCGTCGATGATCTCCGGCATGAGCCGGTATCTCCCCTCGGCCCGCTGGTACGGGTCGGTGTTGGTGCCGAGCGCGACCGGCTCCCGCCCCCACGAGGGCGCGGCGAGCTCGCGTCGCAGCACTTCGGCGACGTTGACCTTCACGACGATCTGCTCGTCGAAGTCACGTCCGGCGTCGAGGTCGAGATAGGTGTGGGTGTTGCGGGCGAAGCAGTACGAGCACGCATGGCTGCACCCGCGATAGGGGTTCACGGTCCAGTCGAACGGCATCGCGGATGCCGACGGCACATGGTTCAGCGCCGACTTCGCGGCGACCTCGTGAAAGGTCATGCCCGCGAACTCGGGGGTGGTCACGGTGCGGACCAGTCCCTCCCGCGTCTCGAGGCCGGGCAGGGCTGCGGCATCCGTCGAATCGATGCTTTGTCCACGCCAGCGCATGCCTGATATACGAACATAGATTCGATGATTGTGCAATGCGCACCGTCCTCTCGGCCGGGCGCGGCAGAATGGGCGGGTGCCGCAACCCGAGCAGCCGACCAGCCGACGCGCCGCGCGCCTCGCCGCCGAGGCGGCGCCGGCGTCGCCCGCGCGTCGGTCGATGCCGGCCGTCGGGCGCCGCGGTCTCGTGGTGCTGGCGGGTCTCGCGGCACTGGTGGTGCTCGTCGTCGTCATCGCGCTGACGCGTCCCGGAGGCGCTGCCACGGCGCCCGAGGGCGGTGCCGCGGGCGTCATGGCGCCCACCGACGCGGTCGCGCTGCCGGACGGGGCGGGGTCGGGTACGCCCGCGACCGGCCTGCCCGTGCCCGCGCAGAGCGGGGTGGCCGCGGCATCCTGCGACGATCCCGCGGTCTCGTCGGCGCTCGCCGAGGGCAGGGATGCCGACGTCATCACCGCCTTCGGAGGCGGCGCCGCCTTCCGCGCCGCCGTCGTGTCGGGGGCAGCGCCCTGCATCGATCTCGGCGACCCGCACCGGCTGTGGATCGTCGTCGACAAGCAGCGCCCGTTGAACCCGATCGACGTCGAGCCGACCTCGGTCGTCGCCCCCGCCGACATGCAGCGAACCGTCGACGGCCGGCTGCAGCCCGCGGCGGCGGAGGCGCTCACCGCGCTCGTGGCGGCGGCGGCGAACGAGGGCGCGGGGGCGATCGGCCTCAACAGCGCCTACCGTTCGTTCGCCTCGCAGACACGCACCTACAACGGCTACGTGAACACCCTCGGTCGCGCCGCCGCCGACCAGCAGAGCGCGCGGCCCGGCTTCAGCGAGCACCAGACCGGACTCGCCACCGACGTGGCGGCCTGCGACGGCGGCTGCGGCGCGATCGAAGCGTTCGGCGGGACGCCGCAGGGCGCCTGGGTCGCCGAGAACGCGTGGCGGTTCGGCTACATCGTCCGCTACGAGAGCGGCTACACCGCCACCACGGGGTACGAGGCCGAGCCGTGGCATCTGCGCTACATCGGCCCCGAGCTCGCGAAGGCGTACCACGAGGGCGGCTTCCACACGCTCGAGGACTTCTTCGGGCTGCCGGCCGCCCCCGACTACTGATCGCGCGGGGTCGCCGTCGCGCGAGGGTCGTCCTGTCGCCACCGACATGAAACCCAGTACCATGGATGCTGGGATGCGATGCCACCGGCATCCGTCGTTCATCGCGACGCGTCCCGCAGATTCGACACTCGACGACGAGAGGACGGGCGCACCATGGAGCGCGACATCTACGACGAGGATCACGAGGCGTTCCGCGACGTCGTCAAGGAGTTCCTCAAGCGCTTCGCCACCGAGGAGAAGCGCAAGCAGTGGGAGGCGGACGGGGAGATCGACCGCGCCACCATGCTCGCCGCCGGCGAGGCCGGCATCATCGGTCTGAGCGTGCCGGAGGAGTTCGGCGGCGCCGGGATGCTGCAGGACTACCGTTTCCGCGCGATCGTGCTCGAGGAGACGATCGGGGCCGGCCAGGGCTCGCTCGCCGGGGCCTTCGGCATCCAGGACGACCTCGCCGTCCCGTACATCGTGCACATGGGGACGCAGGAGCAGAAGGAGAAGTGGCTGCCGGGGATGGCGACCGGCGAGATCCTCGGCGCGCTCGCGATGACCGAGCCCGGCGCCGGCAGCGACCTGCGCGGCATCAAGACCACGGCGAAGAAGGTCGACGGCGGCTACCTCGTCAACGGCGCGAAGACCTTCATCTCCTCGGGAAAGACCGCCGACATGGTCGTCACGTTCGTGAAGACCGGCGAGGGCAACCGTCCGGATGCCTTCAGCCTGCTGATCCTCGAGGACGGCATGGAGGGCTTCGACCACGGCAAGAAGCTCGAGAAGATGGGCTTCCACGGGTGGGACACCGCCGAGCTGAGCTTCACCGACGTCTTCGTCCCGGAGGCGAACCTCATCGGCGGCAAGGAGGGGCTGGGCTTCATCCAGCTGATGATGAACCTCCCGCTCGAGCGCCTGTCGATCGGCGTGGCCGCGGCGGCAGCCGGCGAGGCCGCGTTCGTCTGGACGCGCGACTACGTGCTCAGCCGTGAGGCGTTCGGCGAGCGGATCGCCGACTTCCAGAACACGCGGTTCCTGCTGGCCGACATGGCCACGACGGTCGACGTCATGTGGACCTACAACGACCGCGCGATGATGCTCTACAAGGACAAGAAGCTCACCGCCGAGGAGGCCGCGAAGGTCAAGTTCTGGTCGACCGACCGCGAGGCGGAGCTGCTCGACACCGGCGTGCAGCTGCACGGCGGGTACGGCTACATCACCGAGTACCCGATCGCCCGCGCCTACCTCGACGCCCGCGTCCACCGCATCTACGGCGGCACGAACGAAATCATGCGCGACATCGTGTCGCGCCAGATCGTCGGCAAGCGCTGACTGCGAGATCCGCTCTGCCGCGGCATCCGCTCTGCCGCGAGAAACCATCTGCGCACCGAGAAACCGGTGCGCAGGTGGTTTCTCGTTGTGGGGATGGTTTCTCGCGGGCGAGGCGCGGGCGAGGCGCGGGCGAGGGCGGCGGGGGTGTCGGCGGGTGCGGGTAGCGTGCGGGCATGGCGGAGGCGCAGCGGTGCGTGATGTGCGGGCTCGCGCAGCCGACCGCGGATGCCGGCGGCACCCCGACCTGCCCGGTGTGCGGGTGGCGGCTCGGTGACAGTCCCGATCCCGACCTGCCGCGCCCGCGCGTCGAGGTGGTCTACTACCTGCGGTGGGAAGAGCGCATCAAGATCGGCACGAGTCGTGAGCCCCGGCGGCGTCTCGCCGCGATCCGGCATCAGGAGCTGCTGGCGTTCGAACTCGGCGGGCGCGCTGTCGAGCGCGCGCGGCACGCGCAGTTCGCGCACCTGCGCGAAGGCGGCGAGTGGTTTCGCGCGGAGCCGGCGCTGCGGGCCCACGCCGCCGAGCTCGCGGGGACGGTGCCCCCGTGGCACCGCTACGCCCGGTGGATGGCCGACGCTCTGCGTCAGGCGGTCAGCTGACGCCGGGCCGCACCGATCACGCCACCGCGCGGTGACGGGCGAGGCGTGCCACCCCGGCGGCGCGCAGCCGGTCGGCGATGACGATCCCGATCGCCGTGCCGCCCACGCAGGATGCCACGCACAGCGCGATGAAGCCGCTGAGCGCGACCGGCGACATCGCCCAGAGGTCGAACGACTGGGCGGCGAGGACGGGGTAGGCGATGCCGATGACGATCGCTCCCGCGTAGTGCATCCACGTGGCCCAGCGGCGGTACGCCGTCAGGAGGAACGGCAGCTCCGGGAAGAACGCCCAGAACAGGGTGGTCGCCACCGCCGAGATCGTGAAGAACGGCGCGAGCACGAGGCCGGAGATGAGTCCGACCAGCAGGCCGGCGACGGGGCGGTGCAGCAGCCGCAGCGCGACCACGGCGGGGATCACCCAGAGACCGGCGATACCGATCGAGACGAACGGCAGCGTCGCGAACAATGCCAGCGACAGCCACCAGCCCGCCGCGAGGACGACGCCTCCCGCCACGCCGATGGCCGCGCAGGTCAACAGGTAGGCGGTCGTGACCCGGCCCATCAGTGCTCCTCCGCGCCGCTGCGCTCCGCCGCCGGCGTCGGCGATGCGGACCCGGCACGCCAGTAGCCGACGAAGCTGATCCGGTCCTTCGGGTGCCCCGACGCGACGAGGTGGCGGCGGGCGGCGACCGGCAGCGACTGCTCGCCGACGATGAAGACATGCGTATCGGATGCCGGAGGGTCGAGCTGCCGCAGAGCGCTCAGAGCGAGCGTTCCGGGGCGCGCCCCGGCATCCCGCACCAGCCACCGCACCTCCACGCCCTCGGGCGCGTCGATCTCCAGCACGTCCTCCGCCGACGGCGCCTCGACCAGCACGGTGCCGGTCGCGGTGGACGGCAGCGACGCGCACACGCCGGACACCGCTGGGACGCCCGTCTCGTCGGCGATCAGCAGGACGCGCTCGACGCCGCGCTCCGGTGAGAAGCCCAGCCCCTCGTCGATGATCACGACTGACTCGCCCACGGTCGCGGAGGCGGCCCAGCGCGACGCCGGACCCGCGGTCGGCCCGGAGCCGTGCAGCACGAAGTCGACGTCGAGCTCCGGTCCGCCGCTGGGTCCGCTCGCGCGGTAGGCGCGGACCGTGTAGTTGCGCATCGCGGGCCGGATGCCCTCCGGGATGCGCAGGTACGACAGGTACCCGAAGATCCGGTTCGCCTTCGCGGGGATGCGCTCCAGACCCGCGCCCGCGCTGTCGCTGCGGTGCGGCAGGAACAGTCGGAACCACTGGTCGTAGCCCAGCGGCGCGAACCGGCCGATGTCGCCGCCGCCGAGCGTGACGCGCATCCAGTGGGGGGCGAGGCGGCGGACGGCGACCACCTCCAGTCGGAGAAGGTCTTGGGAGGCGGGCTTGGTCAGGCGTGAGGAGCGGGCCATGCGGCGTCCTTTCTGCGACGGATCAGGGTGCCCACGGGAAGAGGGCGACGAGGATGACGGCACTGGTCAGCCAGAAGACGGCGACGAACACCGTGTCGCGTCGGCGCCACGGGACGAGGTGCCGTTCGGTGCGGTCGGGGTGGGCGCCGAAGGCGCGCGCATCCATCGCGAGGGCGACCCGCTCGGCGTGCCGGATCGCGCCCGCCAGCAGCGGCACGAGGTAGCCCCACCAGCGCGCGAGCGCGGCGACGGGGCCGCGGCCGCCGTGCGACCCCCGCACGCGGTGGGCCTGGCGGATGACGTCGAGCTCGTGCCCGAACCTCGGGACGAAGCGGAACGCGGCCAGCGCGGTGTAGCCGATGCGGTACGGCACCCGCAGCTGCTGCACGCTCGCCCGCACGAGATCGGGTCCGGTGGTCGTCAGCCCCGCGATGAGCGCGAGCGCGACGATCGCCGCCAGGCGCAGACCCGTCGCGAACCCGACGGTCAGCGCACCGGTCGTGAGGCTCCAGTCGCCGATCCGGGCGACGACGTCGCCGCCGACGCGCGCCGGATCGGTCCACAGGCTCATCGACAGGCCGATCACGATCGCCGCGACCGGCACCGCCACGAGCAGCAGCAGCGCGATCCGCCGGGTGATCCGGGTGCCGGCGAGGATGACCGCACAGGCGAGGGCGAGGAATGCGAGCGGGGTCGCGAGGTCGCGCGCGAAGACGAGGAGCACCATCGCCGGCAGCGGTGCCGCGAGCTTCGCGAGCGGGTTCAGCCCCGCAAGGAGCCCGCCCGCGTCGACGCGGGCCCAGGGGTCGACGGTCGTCGCGCTCACCGGGCCGCCCTCCCCGCGGCATCCGCCGCCGGCAGATCGGCGAGCCGGGTGACGCCGGCGAGGGACGGATGCCGCGTCAGGCCGGCGAACGCGCGGCGCAGGGGAGGCTGTCGCAGCCCCGCCGCGCGGAGCAGATCGTCGTCGGCGAACACGGCGGGTGTCGCGGCATCCGCGATGATGCGCCCGTCGCCCACGACGATCGTGCGGTGCGCGTGCTCGGTGACCAGTTGCATGTCGTGGGTGACGACGAGGATGGTCGTGCCTTCGGCGCTGAGGTCGCTCAGCAGGCCCATCAGCTCGTCGGCGCGTGCGCGGTCCTGACCGAACGTCGGCTCGTCGAGCGCGAGCACCGGTGCGCCCGCGACCAGAGCCGTGCCGACCGAGAGGCGGCGCTTCTGGCCGCCCGAGAGCAGGAACGGGTGGACCTCGGCCTTGTCCTCGAGGCCGAACCGGCGCAGCACGTCGAACGCGCGCTCGCGCACCTCCTCCTCGGGCAGCCGCTGTCGGCGCAGGCCGTGGGCGAGCTCGTCGTACACCGTGTGGGCGATGAACTGGTGCTCGGGATTCTGGAAGACGAAGCCGATCCGCCGTGACAGGGTGCGCAGGTCGGTGCGGCCCACGTCGACGCCGTCCACGGTGACCTGCCCGCGCGGGACGGGGATGACTCCCGCGAGCGACTGCAGGAGCGTCGTCTTGCCGGCGCCGTTCGCGCCGACGATCGCGACGAACGCGCCGGCGTCGACGTCGAGGTCGATGCCGTGGAGGATCTCGCGGCGCCCGCGGCGCGTGCGCAGCCCGCGCGCACGGATGACGGGGGATGCCGCGCCCGGTGCCTCCGCATCGTCTGCACGACTCCGCCTGGACGGGCCTTCGGAGGGGTTGGAGCCGGCGGTGGCCGCCGTCGAGGCGGAGTCGTGCAGACCGCCGCCCGCGGATGTGTCGGCCGACTCCAGGGCGGCGTGCAGCTCGGCGGGTTCGAGGGGGAGGGGGTCGAGCGTCCAGCCGGCCGCGCGCAGGCGGAGGGCGGCGAGGGTCGACACGGGCAGCCACACGCCCATCTCGTGCAGCTCGGCGGCGCGGGCGCGGAGCACGTCGTCGACGGTGCCGTCCGCAACGGTGCGCCCGACGTGGTCGAGCACGACGACCCGATCGGTGATCCCCACGACGGCGTCGAGGTTGTGCTCGACCAGCAGGATCGCCCGGTCGCCGGCGGCGACGAGGTCGCCCAGTGCGGCGTAGACCTCCTCGATGCCCTGCGGGTCGAGGTTGGCCGTGGGCTCGTCGAGAACGAGCAGGGGCGAGCCCATCGCCAGGGCGCACGCGATCGCGAGCCGTTGCCGGCCGCCGCCGCTCAGACGGTCGGGGTTCTCGTGGCGGCGCTCCCACAGGCCGACGCGGCGCAACGCCTCCTCGGCCCGGGTCAGCACCTCGTCCACCGGCAGCCGCAGGTTCTCGGGACCGAACGCCACTTCGTCGAGCAGCGTGCCGGTCACCAGCTGTGCGTCCGGGTCCTGGAAGACCATGCCCACGTGCGTGCTCAGCCGGGCCACGGGCGTCGTGGCGGTGTCGAGCCCGGCGACCTCGACGGTGCCGGAGAGGGCGGCGGGCACGGCGTGCGGGATGAGGCCGTTGAGAGCGAGCGCCAGCGTGGACTTCCCGGCGCCGCTGGGTCCGAGCAGCAGCACCACCTCACCGCGCGCCACGTCGAACGTGGCGGATGCCGGGGCATCGGCATCCGCGCCCTCATGCCGGATCGCGAGATCGCGCACGCGCAGCAGCGGAGCAGGCTCACGGCCGGCGGGAGCAGCGGCTTCCGCTCCGAAGACGGCAGAGGTCACGGATCATCCCAGCGGTCGGGCAGAGGGTCGCTCCCAGGTTAGCCCAGCCTAACCTCAGCGGCCAACAGTCGTCAGCGCCGGACGGTCTGCCGCGCCACGCCGGCGCGCCGCAGCGAGGCTCCGACGCCCAGGCCGATCGCCGTCCACGCGACGGGACCGCACACGGAGAGGGCGAGGTAGGCGATCTGGGCCCACAGGGCGTAGGCACTCAGATGCGCCGCGAAGAAGACGACGACCGCCACGAGCACGCCGATGACCGCCGCGGAGATGAAGAAGCGCCACGCTCCCCAGGCGCGATAGCGCGTGAGGGCCGCGACCCCCTCCTGGATGGCGCCGAACAGCAGGGCCGTGCCGAGGAACCGCATCGTCCACACGGGGGCGAACGCGCTGGCGACCAGCGCGGCGAGCACGTGCGTGAGCAGGGCCACGAGCGGCAGCCGCAGCACCTCCTGCGCGACGATCCCGGGGAGCACGTGCGCCCCGAGGACGAGCCCGTAGACGATGGCGAGGCCGGGCACCGCGAGCACCACCGGCGTGACGAGTCCGGCGATGCCGCCGAGGATGCCGGTGGCCACACCGATGGCCGCGCACACCAGCAGGACGCGCGTCGACAGGACGGTGTTTCGGGCCACGATCCCAGCGTAGCCGCGCGTCCCCGGGGCTCAGGCCGGGAAAAATGCTCAGATGCTGCGCCGCCGCGGTGTCAGCCGCACCGCGGGAAGCGGCGGTGCGGGCACCCGCTCGGCGCCGTGCCCGACGACGTGACCGAAGCGCGCCTGCGGCGCGGGCGTCGGGGCGTCCTCCGCCTCGGCCTCCCACGCCGCCCTCGCCGCGACGATCTCCTCGTGCGACCGCGCCACGAAGTTCCACCACATCACGATGTCGGCTTCGAACGGCTCCCCGCCCAGCAGGAGGAGCGTCGTCTCGCGCACCGCGGTGACCTCGATGCCGTCGCGGTGGATGCCGAGGTACAGCAGGCCCTGGTCGGGCAGGGCGGTCGCGGCATCCGCTGTCGCCCACACCTCGGGGGTGCCGTCGATGCCGACCAGCGCGTACTCCCACGACGGTTCGAGCGGGAGCCGGACGCGGGAGCCGGCCGGGAGGTGGAGCTCGGCGCCGACGATCGGGGTGTACATCGTCGCGGGCGAGGTCGCCCCCGCGAACGAGCCCACCACGACCGTTGCGGTGGCGCCCGTCCCGCCGGCGGCGTCGGGGATCGTCGTCACGGGCAGGTCGTCGTGGCGCTCGAAGGCGGCGGCGCCGTGGCGGCGCGACTCGGGCAGCGCGACCCACAGCTGCAGGGCGTCGAGGGCCACCGCCTCCTCGCCGACCGAGTACTCGGAGTGGGCGATGCCGGCGCC
Organism: Microbacterium sp. NFH-22A-Y; assembly: GCF_021401375.1. Taxonomy (NCBI): domain Bacteria; kingdom Bacillati; phylum Actinomycetota; class Actinomycetes; order Micrococcales; family Microbacteriaceae; genus Microbacterium; species Microbacterium sp. NFH-22A-Y. The sequence goes on from NZ_JACBGF010000002.1 coordinate 305,165, forward strand.
GCTGGTCATCAGGTTGAGCACCCCGCGGCGCACGACGACGTCGCTGCCGAGGGTGTCGCGGTGGCGCACCTCGCCCACGAGCGGCCAGGTGACCGTCTGCAGGCCGATGTGCGGATGCGGCTCGACGCGCATGCGCGCCGTCTGCGGGCCGAACCGGTCGAGGAAGCACCACGCGCCGACCAGGGGCAGCGCCCGCTGCGGCAGGCTGCGGTGCACCTCCATGGCGCGCACCCCGCCGAGCGGGACCTCCCGGGCTTCCAGCAGCAACGCCCGCGGACCGTCGCAGACCGCCGGGCCGGCCACGTCGGGCGGGGCGTCGTCGAGGCGGGTCATCCGCGCGGCGTTCCCACGCCTTCGTCGCCCGGGGTGGGCTCCGCCGTCGACGCGTGCTCCGCCGTCTCGACGTCGCGTTCGCGCCACACCGCCTTCAGCCCGGGGACCTCGTGCTTCTGCAGGTAGGTGACGATGAACGGGCAGACCGGCACCACCGCGTCGCCCCGGGCGGCCTCGTCCGCCATCGCCGCCGCGACCAGCTTCGTGCCGAGGCCCCGACCGCCGTAGGCCGGATCGATCTCGGTGTGCGGGAAGACCAGACGCCCCTCGGCATCCTCCTCGAACTCGGTGTAGCCGGCGATGTCGCCGTCGACGAGGATCTCGTAGCGGTCCTTCTCGTCGTTGCGTGAGATGCGGACGTCGTCGGTCATGACGCTCCTGTCGGGTCGATGTGTCCTCCCCAACGTAGGCGCGTCGTCGCCTGTTCCGCCAGGGCTGTCGCCGGGAGGCGCGAGCGGGGAGGATGGCGGCATGACCCCCCGCTCTGCCCGCCGCCGTCCGCGCCTCCTCGTCTGCGCGGGAGCGGTCGTCGCGGCGACCGCGCTCCTGCTCTCGGGATGCGGGGCCTACGGTCCGTCCCCGTCGCCCTCGCCGACGTCGACCCCGACCGCGACGCCCGCGCCGACCCCCGCGCCGACCGCGACCCCCGACCCCCTGGCCGGACTGGACCTGCGCCAGCGCGTCGGACAGCTGTTCATCGTCGGAACGGCGGTCGACGCCGTCACTCCCGACACGCTCTCGGCGGTGGTCGACCGGCACGCGGGCGGCATCTTCCTGCACGGGCGTTCGCAGGCGGGCGCCCAGGCCGTGGCGGGGGTGGTCGGTTCGTTCACGACGGCGGATGCCGACGGCATCCCCCTGTGGGTGTCGACAGATCAGGAGGGCGGCGAGGTGCAGGTGCTCACGGGGCCCGGGTTCGACGACATGCCTTACGCGATCCGGCAGGCGGATCTGCCCGACGACCAGCTCCGCGCCGCGGCGACCACGTGGGGTGGTCAGATCGCCGCCGCGGGCGTGACGCTGAACCTCGCCCCGGTCGCCGACATCGTCACGAGCGCGGCGACCCGGTTCGACAACCCGCCCATCGGCGGGCTGGGCCGACAGTACGGCTACGACGGGGCGACCGTCGCCGCGAAGGCGGGCGCCTTCGCGGACGGCATGCGCGCGGCCGGCGTGATGCCCGTGTTCAAGCACTTCCCGGGACTCGGGCACGTCACCGCCAACACCGACACGACGGCCGACGTCGTCGACACGACCGTCACCGCCGACGGCCCCGACATCGCCGTCTACGGCACGCTGCTCGCGGGCGGGCCGGCGGGCGTGATGGTCTCGAGCGCGATCTATCAGAACCTCGACCCGTCGGCGCCGGCGGTGTTCTCGCCGACGGTGGTGGGCCTCGCACGGGCGAAGGTCGGCCCGGAGGGCATGCTCATGACCGACGATCTGTCGGCGGCGCAGGCCGTGCAGGCCTGGAGTCCCGCCGATCGCGCCGTGCTCGCCATCGCCGCGGGCATCGACGTCGTGTTGGCCTCGACCGATCCCACCGTCTTCCCGGCCATGTACGACGCCGTGCTGGCGAAGGCCCAGTCCGACCCGGTGTTCGCAGCCCGCGTCGACGACGCCGCGCGCCACGTGCTGGCCGCCAAAGCCGCGCGGCCGTGACCAGCGTGCGGGGTGCGGCGGGGTGACCGGGTCGCGGGGTGCGGCGGCGTGAGCGGCATCCGGCATCCGCCGTCGTCGTGTCGGGTGCGCGAGCCGATCCCGGCGGCGTGACCGAGCGGAGGCGGCGCCTGGCAGACTCGGGACATGACCTCTGCCGCGGCACTGACCGACCTCGTGCCCGCGCAGGCGACGGCGGATGCCGCCTACGAGGGCTTCGTCGCGTGGGCGACCGGGCGGGGGCTGACGCTCTACCCCGCTCAGGACGAGGCGATCATCGAGCTGGTCTCCGGCGCGAACGTCATCCTCTCGACCCCGACCGGCACCGGTAAGTCGCTCGTCGCGATCGCGGCGCACGCGACGTGTCTCGCCGCCGGAGGGCGCTCGTACTACACGGCGCCGATCAAGGCGCTGGTCAGCGAGAAGTTCTTCGCCCTCGTCGAGATCTTCGGTCCCGAGAACGTCGGCATGGTCACCGGCGACTCGTCCGTCAACCCCGACGCCCCGATCGTCTGCTGCACCGCGGAGATCCTCGCCAACATCGCGCTGCGCCAGGGCGGTGACGCCCCCGTCGATCAGGTCGTGATGGACGAGTTCCACTACTACGGCGACCCCGACCGCGGATGGGCGTGGCAGGTGCCGCTGCTCCTGCTGCCGCGGGCGCAGTTCCTGCTGATGTCGGCGACCCTGGGCGACGTGACGCCCATCGCCGACGACCTGGCGCGGCGGACGGGGCGGCCCGTGGCGCTCGTGACCGGTGTCGAGCGCCCGGTGCCCCTGCACTTCTCGTACGAGCGCCGCCCCGTGCACGAGGTGCTGACGATGCTCGTCGACGAGCGCGAGGTGCCGGTCTACATCGTCCACTTCGCGCAGGCGGCCGCGCTTGAACGCGCGCAGGCCCTGGCATCCGTCACCCTCACCACCCGCGCGCAGCGCGACGAGATCGCGGAGGCGATCGGCGGCTTCCGCTTCACCACGGGCTTCGGCAAGACGCTGTCGCGTCTGGTGCGCGCGGGCATCGGCGTGCACCACGCCGGGATGCTGCCGCGTTACCGCCGCCTCGTCGAGACGCTCGCGCAGCGCGGACTGCTCCGGGTGATCTGCGGCACCGACACGCTCGGCGTCGGCATCAACGTGCCGATCCGCACCGTCATGATCACCGCGCTCAGCAAGTACGACGGCACGAAGATGCGCCAGCTCAGCGCGCGCGAGTTCCATCAGGTGGCCGGTCGCGCCGGCCGCGCCGGCTACGACACGCACGGCAACGTCGTCGTGATGGCTCCGGAGTGGGAGATCGAGAACGCGGTCGCGCTGGCGAAGGCCGGCGACGACGCGGCCAAGCGCAAGAAGATCGTCCGCAAGAAGGCGCCCACCGGCGTCGTCAGCTGGGGCGAGGGCTCGTACGAGCGGCTGATCGCGGCGCCGCCCGAGCCGCTCGTGCCGCAGCTGAAGCTGACGGCCGCGATGCTCATCAACGTCATCGGCCGCGGCGGCGACGTCTTCGGCAACGTCCGGTCGCTCGTGTTCGACAACCACGAGCCGCGCGAGCGCCGCTACGCCCTCGCCCGACGGGCGATCGCGATCTTCCGGACGCTCGTGGACGCGGGGATCGTCGAGGTCGACCGCGACGCGGCATCCGGCCCGCGCATCGCCCTCACTGTCGATCTGCAGCCGAACTTCGCCCTCAACCAGCCCCTGTCGCCGTTCGCGCTCGCCGCCATCGAACTGCTCTCGCCCGACGACGACGTGCGGCCCGGCGCCGCTGCCGTCCCGAACTCCTCCACCGCGGGCGCTCCCGCCGCTGTCGAGGCTGATCCGGGGGATCGGGGTGCGGATTGGAGGAGTTCGGGTCGCGCCGGCGCGACCGCCGTCGCCGCGGGTGGCATCGGTACCGGCCACTACGCCCTGGATGTGCTCAGCGTGATCGAGGCGACGCTCGACGATCCGCGGGCGATCCTTTCGCAGCAGGAGTACCGCGCCCGCGGCGAGGCGGTCGCGGCCATGAAGCGGGACGGGATCGAGTACGAGGAGCGGATGGCGCTGCTCGAGGAGATCACCTACCCGAAGCCGCTCGCCGACCTGCTGGCGCAGTCGTTCGAGGTCTTCGCGTCGAGTCAGCCGTGGGTGCGCGACTTCGAGCTGAGTCCCAAGTCGGTCGTCCGCGACATGTTCGAGCGGGCCATGTCGTTCGCGGAATACGTCTCCTTCTACCAGCTGGCGCGCAGCGAGGGGCTGGTGCTGCGCTACCTCTCCGACGCGTATCGCGCGATCCGCCAGACCGTCCCGGCGGAGGCGCGCACCGACGAGCTGATGGACATCATCGAGTGGCTCGGCGAGCTCGTGCGTCAGGTGGACTCGAGTCTCGTCGACGAGTGGTCCGCGCTCGTCGACCCTTCGGCGGTGCTGCCCGAGGACGGCGCTCCCGTGGTGCCGCCCGCACCCCCGTCGATCCTCACGAACGAGCGTGCCTTCACGGTGCTCGTGCGCAACGAGCTGTTCCGGCGCGTGCAGCTCGCGGCGCTGCAGGACGACGACGCGCTGGTCGCCCTCGACCCCGACCTCGACTGGCCGGCCGCGCTCGACCGCTACTACGACGAGCACGACCAGATCCTCACGGGCGGACCGGCCCGCGCGCCCCGGCTGTGCGCGATCGACCGGGCGGATGCCGCGGCATCCGGCATCTGGCGCGTCGAGCAGACCATCGACGACCCCGAGGGCGATCACGACTGGCGCCTGCGCGCCGAGGTCGACCTCGGCGCCTCGGTCGAGGAGGGCGCCGCCGTGGTCCGCGCCGTCGAGCTCGTCCGCCTCTAGCCCGCCCTCTTCTTGCTTCCTCCCGCGAGCCGCCACGCCCTGCCCGAGCCGCCACGGCGCGGACGGACGTGCGATGGCGGCTCGGCCAGCGCGTAGCGGCTCGGCGGGTGCTGGCGACGGAGGGGGACGAGGTGTCGGATGCCGCGGCTAGCCTGGACGGGTGACTGCATCGATCCACCGCGACGACGACCCGTATGCGGACGTGCCGTGGGATGTCGATGAGCTGACCCCGCCCGACGAGTTCGATGTGCCGCCGCCGCCGGAGTACGACGGGTATGCCGGTGCCCTCGCGCGCGCCACGCGTGACACCGCGGCGTCGCCGGAGGGCCCAGGATCTCGTGGCGATGTCGCCCCGCCGCGGGGCGCGGCATCCGCCGGCCGTTCCGCGTCACCGAGGGGCGTGGCATCCGCCGGCCGTTCCGCCGCGGCATCCCACGCCGCCCCGGCCCACGCCCCCGCAGCGCGGCCTGCGGCCGGGGTCGCCCGTCCGCCGCGGTCGACCGATCCGAAGGCCGTCCTGAAGGAGGTCTTCGGCTACGACGAGTTCCGCGGCGACCAGGCCGACATCGTCGCGCACGTCGTGGCCGGCGGCGACGCCGTGGTGCTCATGCCCACGGGCGGCGGCAAGTCGATCACCTACCAGGTGCCCGCGCTCGTGCGCCCGGGCACGGGGCTCGTGGTCAGCCCGCTCATCGCCCTGATGCACGACCAGGTCGACGCCCTGCGGGCCAACGGCGTGCGCGCCGCGTTCCTCAACTCCACCCAGAACCCCGCCGAGCGCGCGGGCGTCGAGCAGGACTTCCTCGCCGGAGAGCTCGATCTGCTCTACGTCGCCCCCGAACGGCTGAGCGCACCCGCGACGACGGCGCTGCTGCAGCGCGGTCGGCTGAGCGTCATCGCGATCGACGAGGCGCACTGCGTCAGCCAGTGGGGCCACGACTTCCGCCCCGACTACCTCGCGCTGGGCGACCTCGCCGAGCGGTTCCCGGGCGTGCCGCGCATGGCGCTCACCGCGACGGCGACGCGCGCGACGCACCAGGAGATCACCGAGCGTCTGCAGCTGCCCGACGCGCGCCACTTCGTCGCGAGCTTCGACCGGCCCAACATCCAGTACCGCATCGAGCCGAAGGTCGACCCGCGCCGGCAGCTGCTGCAGTTCGTGCGCGCGCAGCCGGCGGGCTCCGCCGGCATCGTCTACGCGCTCAGCCGCAAGTCGGTCGACCAGACCGCCGACTACCTCCGCACGCAGGGGGTCGACGCCCTGCCGTATCACGCGGGGTTGGATGCCGCGATCCGCGCGCGTCACCAGCAGCGCTTCCTCCGCGACGACGGCGTCGTGATGGTCGCGACGATCGCGTTCGGCATGGGCATCGACAAGCCCGATGTGCGCTTCGTCGCGCACATCGACCTGCCGAAGTCCGTCGAGGGCTACTACCAGGAGACCGGTCGCGCCGGCCGCGACGGCGAGCCCGCGGTGGCCTGGATGGCGTACGGCCTCGGCGACGTCGTGCAGCAGCGCCGCCTGATCGACCAGTCACCGGGCGACCGGTCGTACAAGATGCGCCTCGGCCAGCACCTCGACGCGATGCTCGCCCTCTGCGAGACCGTGTCGTGCCGCCGCCAGAACCTCCTCAACTACTTCGGTCAGAGCTCCGAGCCGTGCGGCAACTGCGACACCTGTCTCGACACTCCCGACACCTGGGACGGGCTCGTGCCCGCGCAGAAGCTCCTGTCGACCATCGTCCGCCTGCAGCGCGAGCGCAACCAGGCGTTCGGCGCCGGGCACCTCGTCGACATCCTGCGCGGCGCGTCGACCGAGCGCATCCGCCAGCAGGGTCACGATGCCCTCGCGACGTACGGGCTCGGAGCCGACCTCAGCGACCAGGACTGGCGCAGCGTGATCCGCCAGCTCCTCGCCCGCGGCATCATCGTCGCGCGGGGCGAGTACGGCGTGCTCGCCGTCGGCGAGGAGGGTGCGGCGGTGCTGCGCGGCGAGCTCGCCGTGCCGTTGCGACGCGACGTGCTCGGCAAGGGCGGCGGGGCGGCGCGGGTACGCAAGACCCCCGCCGCGGATGCCGTCGCCGACGGCGACCGCGACCTGTTCGAGGCCTTGCGCGCGTGGCGTGCCGGCGCGGCGAAGGAGCAGGGAGTGCCGGCCTACATCGTCTTCGGCGATGCGACCCTGCGGGCGCTGGCCGCGCAGCGCCCGGCATCCGTCGCCGCGCTGGAAGGCATCACGGGCATCGGGGCGAAGAAGCGCGAGGCGTACGGCGAGGCGGTCCTCGCCGTCATCGCAGGTTCATAGGAACCGTCCCCGCGCTCCACAGCCCGGGGAGGCGTGAACCATAGGCGCGGATGTTCGGGTGGTCTGCATGACCGATCGATCCCGCTCGCGCGTCCACCCGTCACGTCGTGTGCTGCTGCCCGTCACCGCCGTGGTGCTCACGCTCGGCCTCGCGGGCTGCGGCTCGCTCGCCGCCCTCGACACGGTGTCGTCGATGCCGACGTCGACCGGGGTGAGCTCCGAGACGGTCGTCGCGGACGCTTCGGGGTCGCTCTGGGACACGTCGACCGTCCACACGGTGTCGGTCCAGGTGGATGCCGATGCGCTCTCCGACATGCTCGCGACCTACCTGTCCGCGGGTGACAAGGAGTGGCTCACGGCGACGGTCACGATCGACGGCGTCGCCTACGAGAACGTCGGCATCAAGCTGAAGGGCAACTCGACCCTGAAGGGGATCACGAGCGACAGCGACGCGTCGACGCTGCCGTGGCGCATCCGCCTGGACAAGTACGTCGACGGCCAGAACGCGTCGGGCGTCACCGACTTCACGATCCGCGCCAACTCCTCGTCGACGTCGATGAACGAGGCCGTCGCGCTCGACGCGCTGTCCGCCGCGGGTCTCGCCTCCGAGAAGTCCGCCGCGACGAGGTTCTCGGTCAACGGCGGCACGGAGGTCCTGCGGCTGAGCGTCCAGGCGCTGAACGACTCGTGGGTCGACGAGAACTTCCCCGACGCCGGTGCCGATTCGGTGCTCTACAAGGCCAATGCCGACGGGAACTGGGACTGGGCGGGCGCCGACGGCGACTACAGTGCTTCGTTCGACATCGAGGCCGGTGCGGAGGACTACGCGCCGCTCGTCACCCTGCTCGATCTGGTCAACAACGGCACGGCCGACGAGATCGCCGAGAAGCTCCCCACGCTGCTCGACGTCGACTCGTTCGCGACCTACCTGGCCCTCGAGGAGGCCATCGACAACTTCGACGACATCTCGGGGCCCGGCAACAACGCGTACCTGTTCTGGGATTCGAGCACCCAACGGTTCACCGTGGTGGCGTGGGACCACAACCTCGCCTTCGGGGTGCAGAACGTCGGTGGGGGCGGTCAGGCCGGCGGGGCCGGCGGTGCCGCGGGTGCCGGCGGTGCCGCGCCGGGAGGCGGGCGGGCTCCGGGCGGGCAGGCCGACGGCGGGGCGGCCGGCGGGGGCGGCGCGCGCGGAGGAGCCTCCGACAACCCGCTCGTCACGGCGTTCGAGGCGAACAGCACGTGGGCCCAGCTCATCGCCGAGAAGAAGACGCAGTTGCAGCAGACGCTGATCGCGAACGGCACGCTGTCCGCCTCGGTCGACGCGTGGACGGCGCTGCTGACCGCTCAGGCCGGCGATCTCGTCGACGCGTCGACCGTCCAGTCGGATGCCGCGGCCATCCTCTCCGCCGCCGGCGCCTGACCTCCGGGCGGGGGGCCGGGCTGGGCCCGGGCCCGGCGTTGCCCGGGCCCGTCGTCCCGGAATCGCTGGCGCGCGCCAGAATCGGATGCTGGGGCTGCCCTGGTCCGAATCCGCTTGAGTTCTCCGCATCCGCTGCGCGGCATCCAGCACTTGACGCGGCTTCCGGTCTGCGCGACGCGGCATCCGGTCTGTGTCCCACCCGCCCCGCGACCGCTTGCTCCCCCGCCTTCCCGCCGCCGCGGAATCGGTGGCGCGCACCAGAATCGGATGCTGGGGCTCCCCGGGTCCGAATCCGCTTGCGTTCTCCGCATCCGTTGCGCGGCATCCAGCACTCGACGCGGCATCCGGTGTGCGCAACGCGCCATCCGGTCTGTGTCCCACCCGCCCCGCGACCGCTTGCTCCGTCGCCTTCGCGCCCCGCCGCCGCGGAATCGGAGGCGCGCGCCAGAATCGGATGCGGGGGCCGCCCTGGTCCGAATCCGCTTGCGGTCTCCGCATCCGCTGCGCGGCATCCAGCACTCGACGCGGCATCCGGTGTGCCTGCCCGCTTCGGCCGTCTGCCCGCGCGGCCTGAGCCCTACCGCCCGCCCCGCCGCCGCGGAGTCGGACGTGCGCGCCGGAATCGGATGCGGGAGCGCATGTGGTCCGAATCTGCTGCGCTCCTCCGAATCCGCTGCGGCGCGGCAGCGGCCCCGGCCCGGGCGGTCAGCGTCGGGGCAGGATGTCGTCGAGGTGGGCAGCGAGGTGCGCGGCCACGTCGACGCTCTCCCGGTCGTACAACCACTGGTACTGCAGGCCGTCCCACAGCGCGACGAGGCGGATCGCCTCGCGCTCGGGGTCGCGGTGCGCCGGCAGGTCGCCGTCGTCGCGCGCGGCGCTCAGCATCGCGGCGAGGCGGTCGATCGCGAGCGTGAAACGGCGCTCGAAGTAGTCGTGAGCCGGGTGGTCGTCGGGCAGGGCCTCGCACGAGAGCACCGCGTAGACCTCGATCAGTCCGGGTGCGGTGGCCGCGTTGGCGGCGGCACCGCGGGGGATGTCGCGCAGGATGTCGGCGGCGCGGGTGAGTCCTTCCAGGGGCTCGACCGAGACGGCCCGGTCGCGCTCGGCGAGGACGGCGCCGAGCAGCGCGTCCTTGGAGGAGTAGTGGTGCAGCAGGGCCGATTTGGACACGCCGACACGTTCCGCGATCTCGCGGAGGCTCGTGGCGGCGTAGCCGTCGCGGGCGAAGAGGGCCGTCGCGTCGCGGAGGATACGGGCCCGGCGCTCGCGGCCGACCCGATAGCCGTCGGTGCCGGTCTCGTCGGCGGATGCCGAGTCGAGCGGCTGCCACGAGACGGACACGGCGGAACCAGGACCCCCGGAACCGGAACCCCCAGACCCCCGGCCCACGGTCGTGGCCGCGGCATCCCCGTGCCATCCGGGGGGCGTCGCGAGCGCGTGCTGCACCTCCGTGAGCAACGGGACGAGGTCGACGCGGTCGGGGAGGTAGAGCTCCAGCAGCTGCAGGCCGTCCCAGACGGCCGCGACGCGCACGGCCTCGCCCTCGAAGTCGCGGCCTGGATCCACGGTGCCGGCGGCGGCCGCGTCGCGCAGGGCGACGACCGAGAACTCGCGCAGCCGCGCGTAGCGCTCGCGCATGTAGGCGTGGGCGGGGTGGTCCCGCGTCGAGCTCTCGCCGACCAGTGCGGCGTACAGCGGCAGGTAGCCCTCGAGGCCCTCGTTGCGCGCCGCGATGGCGGCGAACATCAGCGTGCCCGGCGCGGGGACGGCGTCGCCGTCGAGCAGCGCCTCCTCGGTGGCGCGGTCGAAGGAGGCGATCACCGCCGTCAGGAGCAGATCCTTCGAGGCGAAGTGCTTGAGCAGGCCGGGGTGCGTGATTCCGGCGGCGGCGGCGACGTCGCGCAGTGATGCCGCGCGGTAGCCGCGCGAGACGAACACGTCTCGGGCCGCCTCCACGATGCGGTCGCGGGTGGCGGCGGCGTTGCGTGTGCGCTGCGGCGTGCTCGTCGTCATGCTCGCCTCCCGAGAGACCACCCTACTGCGGCCCCTGCCCTCCCGAAGGATTCAGTTACCAATCGGTCGGGTTTCGTGTACCGTGTCCCTCGAGACCTCGCGTCTCAGCCTCACATCGCTGTGAAAGGACTCTCCATGACAGAGCTGTCACCGGCTGCGACCGCCGCGGCCGTCGGAACGACCGGCATCCGGACGCCGGGCACCACCCCGTCGAAGACGCCGCGGGGCTACACCGCGAGCCTCGCCGCCGTGAACTTCGGCGTCTATCTGGCGCTGCTCACGCCGGTCATGGTGTCGATGGCGTTCAAGATCCAGCACATCTCGACGGATGCCGCCGCCGCGACCGGCAACCTCGGGCTGGTCCTGGGCGTCGGTGCGCTGTTCGCCCTCGTCGCGAACCCCCTCGCCGGACGCCTCTCCGATCGGACGACGTCGCGCTGGGGCATGCGGCGGCCGTGGATCCTCGGCGGGGCGATCGTCGGTCTCGGCGCCTTCGCGTTGATCGGCGCCGCCACCTCGGTGTGGGTCGTGCTGGTGGGATGGTGCCTCGCGCAGGCGGCGATGAACGCACTCCTCGCGGCGGCCAACGCGACGCTGCCCGACCAGGTGCCGGTGGCCCGTCGCGGCGCCGTCTCGGGGCTCGTGGGCATCACGACGCCCCTCGGCATCCTCGGCGGCAGCTTCCTGATGAACTTCATCGCCGAGGACTTCCTCCGCTTCCTCGTGCCGGCATTGATCTCGACGGTGCTCGCCGTCGTCTTCGTCGTCATGCTCAAGGACCGCGTCCGCACGGAGAAGCCCGTCGACCGCTTCACGATCGGCAAGTTCTTCGGCTCGTTCGTGTTCAACCCCGCCGCCCACCCCGACTTCGGCTGGACCTGGCTCACCAAGTTCCTGGTGATGTTCGGCTACGCCGGCATCGCGACCTTCCTCCCGTTCTACCTCGTGGAGAAGTTCGGCCTCGATGAGCAGGGAGCCATCGCGACGATCCTGGTGGCGAACCTCGCGTCGATGGCGGCCATGATGGTGTCGAGCCCGCTCGGCGGCATCCTGTCCGACCGCATCGGCAAGCGGCGTCCCTTCGTCGCGATCGCCGGTCTGATCATGGTCGTCGGCCTCGTGCTGCTGGCCTTCGCACCCAGCATCCCCGTGCTCATCGTCGCGCAGGCGATCATCGGGTTCGGCGCCGGGTCGTTCTTCTCCGTCGATCTCGCCCTCGCGACCCAGGTGCTGCCGAACCCCGACGACGTCGCGAAAGACCTGGGCGTGCTCAACATCGCCAACGCGCTGCCGCAGTCGATCGCCCCCGCCATCGCGCCGTCGATCATCGCGCTCGGCGCCGCGACGCCGCTCGGGGGCTACACGACGTACTACCTCTTCGGCGCCCTCGTGGCCCTCGCCGGCGCCGTCCTCGTCTACCGCATCAAGGGAGTGAAATGACCACCGACACCACGACGACCCCGCCCACCGCGATCGAGCGGCCCTGGCTCGACGCCGATCGTCCGATCGACGAGCGCGTCGAGCTGCTGCTGGGGGAGATGACCGTCGAGGAGAAGGTGGGCCTGTTCTTCCAGACGATGATCGCGATGGGCCCCGACGGCGCGCTCTCCGACGGCGACCCCGCCTTCGGGCTCCCCTCGACCGACGAGTACGTGCGTGAGCGGCACATGACCCACTTCAACCTGCTCGGCGTCGCCCCGACCGCGCGCGAGATCGCGCAGTGGCACAACCGCCTGCAGGAGCTCGCGGCCTCGACGCGTCTCGGCATCCCCGTGACGATCTCGACCGACCCGCGCCACTCCTTCACCGAGAACCCCGGCACCGCGATGCTCTCGGGCCCGTTCTCGCAGTGGCCCGACGCGCTCGGCCTCGCGGCGACGCGCGACGAGGAGCTCGTGCGCACCTTCGGCGACATCGCGCGGCAGGAGTACACCGCCGTCGGCATCCGCGTCGCCCTGCATCCGCAGGTCGACCTCGCGACCGAGCCGCGCTGGGCGCGTCAGCTGCAGACCTTCGGAGAGGATGCCGAGCTGTCGGCGCGGCTGGGCGCCGCGTACATCCGCGGATTCCAGGGCGACAGCGTCGGGGCGGGGTCGGTGTCCGCGATGGTCAAGCACTTCCCGGGCGGCGGGCCGCAGAAGGACGGGGAGGATCCGCACTTCGCCTACGGCCGCGAGCAGGTGTACCCCGGCGACGCGTTCGAGCTGCACCTGAAGCCGTTCGAGGCGGCGTTCGCGGCCGGCGTGCGCCAGGTCATGCCCTACTACGGGATGCCGGTCGGCACGCAGTACGAGGAGGTCGGCTTCGGGTTCAACAAGAGCGTGCTCACGGGTCTGCTGCGGGAGCGGTTCGGGTTCGACGGCATCGTCTGCACGGACTGGGGTCTGCTCACCGACAGCGAGATCATGGGAACGCCGTTCCCGGCCCGCGCCTGGGGCGTCGAGCACCTGACCCCGGCGGAGCGCATGGCGAAGACGCTCGATGCGGGCGCCGACCAGTTCGGCGGGGAGCGCTGCACCGAGATCCTGCTGCAGCTGGTGGCCGACGGGGTCGTCGCCGAGGACCGTCTCGACGTCTCGGCCCGGCGCCTGCTGCGGGAGAAGTTCCTGCTCGGCCTGTTCGACGACCCCTACGTCGATGTCGACGCCGCGGATCGCATCGTGGGCTCCCCGGACTTCCGGGCGGCGGGCGAGGCCGCCCAGCGCGCGGCGATCACGGTGCTCGCCGCGACCGACGCGGTGCCGTTCGGGCCCGAGCCGAAGCTCTACGTCGAGGGGATCGACGCCGACCTCGCCGCGCAGTACGGGCAGGTCGTCGCGACACCGGGCGAGGCCGACGTCGCCGTGCTGCGCCTGCAGGCGCCGTACGAGCAGCGCGGCTCGATGTTCGAGAACTTCTTCCACGCCGGGTCGCTCGACTTCCCGGACGAGGTCGTCGCCCACGTCGCCGAGGTCGCGGCCGCGGTGCCGACCGTCGTCGACGTGTTCCTCGACCGTCCCGCGATCCTCACGCCGCTGGTCGAGCTGGGCGTGACGGTGACGGGCAACTGGGGTGCGAGCTCCGCCGCGCTGCTCGACGTGCTCTCGGGTCGGGCCGTCGCCCGCGGACGGCTCCCCTTCGACCTGCCGCGGTCGATGGCCGCGGTGGAGGCCTCGCGTCCCGACGTCCCGTTCGACACGGTCGACCCGCTGTTCCGCTTCGGCCACGGCGTCGATCTCTGACCGCGCGGGGTCGTCTCGCCTGATCGGGGGAGGGCGACAGAATCGGATGCCGCGGCGCGCGGCATCCGATTCTGTTTTGGTGCTCCGATTCCGCGGCGGCCCGCGCCCCGCATGCCGTGAGACTCAGTCTCACGAAGCGTGGGTGTGGGTTCCATACAGGTCCGGATGCCGCGACGGTCGCGAGCGTTGTGGAGAGCCCGCAACGGGTTTGCGGCGGTGTTGTAGCCCTCCTACCGTCGAGACTGAGTTCTGCTGTCCGCTGTCGAAAGGTACGCCGATGACCGACGCCGCCGTCCGTCCGAAGAAGCCCGCCACGAACACGCGCACTCCCGCGGGGGGAGCCCCCACCGCCGCGCACACCGCGGCCGAGGCGCACGAGGCCCGCATCCACGTCGACACCGTCACCGACCTGCTGCTCGGCACCTGGGCCGACACGCGGCGCGAGGCCCGCGAGATGATCAAGGACCCCGCGATGTGGAAGATCGAGGGGCTGTCGGTGGCCGACCACCGCGAGCGCGTCCTCGGGCAGCTGCGCGTGCTCGTCGAGAACAACGGATCGCGCCGCGCGTTCCCGAAGAAGTACGGCGGCCTCGAGGACAACGGCGCCAACCTCGCCGGCTTCATGGAGCTCGTCCTCGCCGACCCGTCGCTGCAGATCAAGTCGGGCGTGCAGTGGGGTCTGTTCGGCTCCGCCATCTACCAGCTCGGCACCGAGAAGCACCACGACGCGTGGCTGCGCGACGTCATCGACCTCGAGCTCCCCGGCGCCTTCGCCATGACCGAGATCGGCCACGGCTCCGATGTCGCGGCCATCGGCACGACCGCCACCTACGACCCCGAGACCGAGGAGTTCGTCATCCACACGCCGTTCCGCGGCGCATGGAAGGACTACCTCGGCAACGCCGCGCTGCACGGGCGCGCCGCCACGGTGTTCGCCCAGCTCATCACCGCCGGGGTCAACTACGGCGTGCACTGCTTCTTCGTCCCCATCCGCGACGAGAACGGCGAGATGCTCCCGGGCGTGCAGAGCGAGGACGACGGCGTGAAGGGCGGCCTCAACGGCATCGACAACGGCCGGCTCGCCTTCGACCACGTGCGCGTCCCGCGCTTCAACCTCCTCAACCGCTACGGCGACGTCGCCGCCGACGGCACCTACACCTCGGAGATCCCGAGCCCCGGCCGCCGCTTCTTCACGATGCTCGGCGCGCTGGTGCAGGGGCGCGTCTCGCTCGACGGCGCCGCGACCACGGCGACGGCCCTCGCCCTGAACATCGCGATCACCTACGCGGGCCAGCGCCGCCAGTTCGACTCGGGCTCCGGCAGCGACGAGGTCGTGCTGCTCGACTACGGCAAGCACCAGCGGCGTCTGCTGCCGCGGTTGGCGCAGGTGTACGCGCAGTTCTTCTCCAACGACGAGCTGCTGCGCACCTTCGACGGCGTCTTCAGCGGCCGCACCGACACCCCCGAGGAGCGCGAGAACCTGGAGACCCTCGCGGCGGCCCTCAAGCCGCTGTCGACGTGGAACGCGCTCGACACGATCCAGGAGTGCCGCGAGGCGTGCGGCGGATCGGGCTTCATGGCCGACAACCGTCTGGTGGGGCTGCACCACGACCTCGACGTCTACGTCACCTTCGAGGGCGACAACAACGTGCTCCTCCAGCTCGTCGGCAAGCGGCTGCTCAGCGACTTCGCGAAGCAGTTCCGGGGCGCGGATGCCGCCAAGCTCGCCTCCTTCGCCGCCAGGCAGACGGCAGGCAAGGTGTTCCACGGCGCGGGGCTGCGCCAGCTCGGCCAGGCGGTGACGGACCTCGGCTCGACGGCGCGGTCCGTGGAGCTCGGCCTGCGGGCCGAGCAGCAGCACGAGCTGCTGGCCGGACGCGTACAGCAGATGATCGAAGACATCGCGGGTCGGCTGCGCCCGGCATCCAAGGCCTCGCCGGCCGAGGCGGCGGCGATCTTCAACGCCAACCAGGCCGAGCTCATCGAGGCTGCGCGCGCCCACGGCGAGCTGCTGCAGTGGGAGGCGTTCAGCGACGGCATCGCCGGCGTCTCGGATGCCGGCACGGCTCAGGTGCTCACGTGGCTGCGCGACCTGTTCGGCCTGCACCTGATCGAGAAGCACCTCGCCTGGTACCTGATCAACGGGCGCCTGTCGGCGCAGCGCGCGGCCTCCGTGTCGAAGTACATCGACCGGCTGCTCCTGCGCCTGCGCCCGCACGCGCAGGACCTCGTCGACGCGTTCGGGTTCGAGCCCGAGCACGTGCGTGCGCCGATCGCCTCGGGAGCCGAGCGGGAGCGGCAGGAGGAGGCCCGCACCTACTACGCCGACCTCGCCGCCTCGGGGGCCGCCCCCGTCTCAGAGAAGACCCTGAAGAAGAAGTAGCGCCGCCACGCCCCGCGAGCCGACACGATTCGCGCGAGCCGCTACGGCGCGGCCGGGCCATCGTGTGACGGCTCGGTCACGGCGTAGCGGCTCGGTGGTGGTTGGGTGAGTGGCGGGCCGGCCGACCCCGCGCGCGTGCCGGACTCCTCCACGCGCGGGGGTGCGGGCCGCGTCCGGGCGTCCCTGCCCCGCGACCGCAGCGAGTTGGAGGAGTTCGGGACCCGGACCTCGGCGCCCGTCCCCGCCACCCCGGTCATGCCGGGGCTCCCGACGGCGCGACGCGGCCGCGCGGTGTCGGCGCCCGCGGCTAGCCTGACGGAGTGAGTGATCTGCGGGTGGGCCCCGACGGCGTCTCGCGGTGCGGCTGGGTCGGTGACGACCCGGAGTACCGTCGCTACCACGACGAGGAGTGGGGCCGCCCGCTGCACGGCGACCGCGCGCTCTTCGAGAAGCTGAGCCTCGAGGGCTTCCAGGCGGGACTGTCGTGGATCACGATCCTCCGCAAGCGTCCCGGTTTCCGCGAGGCGTTCGCCGGCTTCGCCCCCGAGGTCGTCGCGGGATTCGACGACGGTGACGTCGACAGGCTGATGGCGGATGCCGGGATCGTCCGCAACCGCGCGAAGATCCTCGCGACGATCGGCAACGCGCGGCTCGTCCGCGACATGCGTCCCGGTGAGCTCGACGCGCTGATGTGGTCGTTCGCGCCCGACGCGAGGGCCGAGGCGGAGCGGCCGCGCGTCTTCGCGGACGTGCCGGCGGTGACCCCGGCATCCGATGCGCTGTCCGCCGCGCTGCGCACGGCGGGGTTCCGTTTCGTCGGCTCCACCACGATGTACGCGCTGATGCAGTCGGCGGGGATGGTCGACGACCACCTTCACGGGTGCCACCGCGCACCCTGATCGACGGGAGGCGATCGCCGGGAGGGGTGCGCCGTGTCGCACCCACGCGGCAGACTGACGCCATGGCACCCGCATCCGAGCACGTCGCCGACTCGCACGGACGTATCCGCGTCGTCGGGGCGCGTGAGAACAACCTCCAGGGCATCGACGTCGAGATCCCGAAGCGGAGGTTGACGGTCTTCACCGGCGTCAGCGGCTCCGGCAAGTCCAGCCTCGTGTTCGGAACGATCGCGGCGGAATCGCAGCGGCTGATCAACGAGACGTATCCCACGTTCGTGCAGCAGTTCATGGGACAGCTGAGTCGCCCCGACGTCGACGCGCTCGAGAACGTGAGCCCGGCCATCGTGGTCGATCAGGAGCGGATGGGCGCCAACGCGCGCTCCACCGTCGGCACGGCGACCGACGTCCACGCCATGCTGCGGGTGCTTTTCAGTCGCATCGGCCGGCCGCACGTCGGCTCGCCGCAGGCCTTCTCGTTCAACGTGCCGTCGGTCTCGGGGTCGGGGGCAATCACGATCGCCGTCGGCGCCGACGACGGCAAGACCGAGCGCCGCTCGTTCGAGGTCACCGGCGGCATGTGCCCCGCGTGCGAGGGGCTGGGGCAGGTGAGCGACATCGACATCGACGAGCTGCTGGACCGCTCGCTGTCGCTGCGCGCGGGCGCCATCCGGGTTCCGGGCTACACGCCCGACGGCTGGATGGTGAAGGGCTACAGCGAGTCCGGGTTCTTCGACCCCGACAAACCCATCGCGGACTTCACCGACGACGAGCTGCACGTGCTGCTGCACCGGGAGCAGACGAAGGTGAAGATCGCGGGCATCAACATGACCTACGAGGGACTCGTCCCGCGCATCACGAAGTCGATGCTGCAGAAGGACCGGGAGGGCCTGCAGCCCCACGTCCGGGCCTTCGTCGACCGCGCGGTGAAGTTCATGCCGTGCGCGGCATGCAATGGGACGCGACTCAACGACGCGGCGCGCTCGTCGAAGATCGCGGACGTCAGCATCGCGGATGCCGCGGCGATGCAGATCACCGAGCTCGCGGCCTGGGTGGCGACGATCGACGACCCGTCGGTCGCGCCGCTGGTGACGGGGCTGCGCCAGACGCTGGACTCGTTCGTGGCGATCGGGCTGGGCTACCTGTCCCTCGATCGCGCCAGCGGCACGCTCTCCGGCGGCGAGGCCCAGCGCACCAAGATGATCCGCCATCTGGGCTCGAGCCTCACCGACGTCACGTACGTGTTCGACGAGCCCACGACGGGTCTGCACCCGCACGACATCCAGCGCATGAACGACCTCCTGCTCCTACTGCGCGACAAGGGCAACACCGTGCTGGTCGTCGAGCACAAGCCGGAGGTCATCGCGATCGCCGACCACGTCGTCGACCTCGGACCCGGCGCGGGGCGGGCCGGCGGGCGCATCACGTACGAAGGCGACGTCGCCGGACTGCGCGCGTCCGACACCGTCACCGGCCGGCACATCGACCATCGGGCCCGGCTGAAGCCCGAGACGCGCGGCGCCCGGGGCGCGCTGCCGATCCGCGGTGCGCGCCTGCACAACCTCCAGGGCGTCGACGTCGACGTGCCCCTCGGCATCCTCACCGTCGTCACCGGCGTCGCGGGTTCGGGCAAATCCTCCCTGATCCACGGGAGTCTGCCCGCCTTCGAGGGCGTGGTCGTCGTGGACCAGACGCCCATCAAGGGCTCCCGCCGGTCGAGCCCGGCGACCTACACCGGCGTGCTCGACGCGATCCGCGCCGCGTTCGCGAAGGCCAACGGCGTGAAGCCCGGACTGTTCAGCGCGAACTCGGAAGGGGCGTGCCCCGCGTGCCGGGGGCTCGGGGTCATCATCACGAACCTCGGTTTCACCCAGAGCGTCGAGACGCGGTGCGAGCTGTGCGAGGGCAGCGGCTTCAGCGACACGGTGCTGGAGTACCGCTGGCAGGGGCGCACCATCGCCGAGGTGCTCGCCATGCCGGTCGACGAGGCGGCCCCGTTCGTGGGGAAGGGGCCGGCGCACGCGGTGCTCGTCCGCATGATCGACGTGGGCCTGGGCTACATCACCCTCGGCCAGTCGCTCGCGTCGCTCTCCGGCGGGGAACGCCAACGCCTCAAGCTCGCGATCGCCATGGCGAAGCCGGGCGCGGTCTACGTGCTCGACGAGCCCACGACCGGGCTGCATCTGGCCGACGTGGACAACCTGCTGGCGCTGCTCGACCGGCTGGTGGATGCCGGAAACTCGGTGATCGCGATCGAGCATCACCAGGCCGTCATGGCGCACGCCGACTGGATCATCGACGTCGGCCCCGGGGCGGGCCGCGACGGGGGACGGGTGGTCTTCGAGGGGACGCCGGCCGCGCTCGTCGCGCAGCGCGAGACGCTGACGGCCCGTCATCTCGCGACGTACGTCGGAGGATGACGAGCCGATAGTGGGTAGTTCTCCCCATGCGCAAGGGTGCACCGCCGTGAATTCTGTGACGTAGGCTATCCGGGTCTGCACGACGTGTGCGCCTGCTTCAGCAACAGGTCCCGACGCCACGCAAACAACGAGCCCGGAGGGGAGCCGAGCCCACAATGAAGTCCTTTGCGTGGCTTCGCGCGCGTCCGCGCACGCTGATTTCGACCGCTGCCGTGACGGCGGCCGCCCTGGTGGTGGGCTTCTTCGCCGTCTCGTACGAGGGAAAGCCGACCACGGAGGTCGACCTCAACGACGGCGGTGTGTGGGTCACCAAGCAGTCGAGCCTGCTCATCGGCCACTTCAACCACTCCTCGCGCGTCCTCGACGGCGGCCTGCGCAACGGCACCGCCGACTACGACCTGCTGCAGAGCGGCACCCGGGTGCTGGTCGTCGACTCGACGGCATCCTCGATGGCCGCGATCGATCCGGCACGGGTGATCCTGTCCGACTCCGCCGAGCTGAAGCCGGGCGCCGCCGTCGCGATGGGTGCCGACACGGTCGCGGTGCTCGAGCCGACCGGTGCGCTCTGGACCAGCCCCTTCACGGCCATCAGCGGGATCGGGGCCGAGGGCACCGAACCGGTGGCGGACGAGGGCAAGAACGCGAAGGTCGCCGTCGGCGTCGACGGGACCGTGTACGCGGCGTCGGCCGCCGACGCGGTGCTGCGCTCCTACGGCCCGGGCGACGACAGCACCACCGTGCAGAAGTCGTCGCGCGACCTGGACGGCGTCTCCGCCGACCACACGCTGTCGCTGACCGTCGTCGGCACCACGCCGTACGTGCTCGATCACGACACCGACACCCTCTACGGCGGCGACGGCTCCCGCGTGCAGGTGCCCCGCGGCGCCGTCCTCCAGCAGCCGTCGGGAACCGCGAGCGCCGTGACCCTCGCGACGCCGACGGCTCTCGTGCGGGTCCCGATCGGCGGCGGTGACCCGGAGACCGTGGATGCCGGGAGCGCCGAGGGCGCACCCGCCGAGCCCGTCTACGTCGCGGGGTGCGCGTACGGCGCCTGGTCGGGCAGCGGACGCTTCGTCCGCGACTGCCCCGGCGAGGCCGACGACGTCGTCCAGGACGTGCCGGGCATCGAGCCCACGAGCGTGCTCCGCTTCCGCGTCAACCGCGATGTCGTCGTCCTCAACGACGTGTTCGGCGGGGCGGCGTGGATGGCGTCGGACTCGATGCAGCGCGTCGACAACTGGCAGGACATCACGCCGCCCGAGGGTGAGGGCGACGATGAGGAGGAGACCACCGAGGAGACGGTGCAGACCACCCTCCCGGAGCGCACCGACCAGAACACGCCCCCGGTGGCGCAGGACGACGAGTACGGCGTGCGGCCGGGCCGCACGACCGTGCTGCCCGTGCTCGACAACGACACCGACGCCGACGGCGACGTGCTCGTGGCCGCCGCGTCGTCGACGCCCGGCTTCGGCAGCGTCGAGCCGATCAACAACGGCGCGGCCCTGCAGTTCACGACGCCGGAGGACGCCACCGGATCGACGAGCTTCCGCTACACGGTCGACGACGGGCGCGGAGGCGAGGCATCGGCGACCGTCACGGTGACGGTGCACCCCTTCGACGTCAACTCCGCCCCCGTGCAGAAGCGCACCACGCCCATCACGGTCGAGTCGGGAGGCACCGCGTCGTACAACGTGCTCTCGGATTGGATCGACCCGGACGGGGACGACATCTTCCTCAAGGACGTCGCGGCCGACGGCGGCGACGAGGCGGACTTCACCCCCGACGGCCAGATCACGTACCGCGCGATCGGCGGCACCCAGGGTCGGAAGGACGTGCCGATCCTGGTCTCGGACGGCTCCGCCGACGGTCCGGGCATCTCCCGCTACGACATCCGGCCGCTCGGCACCACGCTGCCGGTGACGAACTCCGATCACGTCGTCACCCGCGCGGGCCGCACCGTCACCGTCTCCCCCCTCACGAACGACACCAGCTCCGGCAGCGAGCCGCTGCGCCTCACCCGCGTCGACGAGGTGCCGGGGGCGACGATCGTTCCGGACTTCGCGAACAAGACCTTCACGTTCACCGCGGCCAGCCCGGGGACCTACTACCCGCAATACCTCGTGTCGGCGGGCCCGAACTCCGTTCCCGGCCTCGTCCGCGTCGATGTGCTCCCGGCATCCAACGAGGATCTCCCGCCCGTCGCGGTGCGCGACATCGCGCTGCTGCCGGTCGGCGGCGACGTGCTCGTGAACGTGCTGTCAAACGACACCGACCCGGGCGGCGGCATCCTCGTGGTGCAGTCGGTCACGTCCGAGCCGGGCTCCGGCGTCGCGGCGGCCGTCCTCGGCCACGAGACGGTGCGCATCAGCGACGTCGGCTCGCTCAACAAGCAGGTGCGGGTGGGCTACACGATCTCGAACGGGTCGCGGTCGGCCACCGGCGAGATCGTCGTGATCCCCGTGCCGCCGCCCGCCAAGCTGCGCCCGCCGGTCGCGAACGACGACCAGGCCGTCGTGCGCGTCGGCGACACCGTCACCATCCCGGTGCTCGCGAACGACTACCACCCCAATGGCGACACCATCCACGTCGCCCCCGATCTCGTCGCCCCGCTGGTCGACCCCGCCGACGGCGCGGCGTTCGTCTCGGAGGACAAGGTGCGCTTCCGTGCCGGGGACACGCCCAAGACCGTCTATGTGACGTACGAGGCGGTCGACTCGTCGGGCCAGCGCGACGCCGGCTACGTCACGATCCAGATCCTGCCCCGCAACGACGAGGCGAACTCCGCTCCGAAGCCGCACGACATCACCGCGCGCACGTTGAGCGGGGCCACGGTGACGATCCCGGTGCCGCTGGACGGGATCGACCAGGACGGCGACTCCGTCGAGCTGATCGGCATCGCAGAAGCGCCCAAGAAGGGGCGCATCGCCGAGACGGGGGCCAACTCGTTCACGTACGAGGCGTTCGGCGACGCGGTCGGCGTCGACACCTTCTCGTACCGCGTGCGCGACAGCCTGGGCAAGGACGCGACCGCGACCATCCAGGTGGGCATCGCCCCGGCGGCGTCGGTCAACCAGGCGCCCTACGCCGTGCGCGACGCCGTCGTGATCCGGCCCGGCCGAGAGGTCGCCGTGCCGGTGCTGGCCAACGACTCCGACCCCGACGGCGACGAGTTCGGCTTCGCCGAGGACGACCCGATCACGCTTCCCGACGTCGCCGGCCTGAAGGCGCGCATCAGCGGGAAGTACCTGCTGATCACCGCTCCCGAAGAGCAGATGAACACCTCGCTGCAGTACGCGATCACCGACGCGCGCGGCGCGCGGGCGAGCACGAGCGTGCAGATCACCGTCGACCCGGAGGTGCCGCTGGAGCGACCCATCGCGCGAGACGATCGCGTGCGGGCGGAGGACGTCAAGGACGGCACGACCGCCGAGATCGCGGTGCTCGAGAACGACGACGACCCCGACGGCACGAAGGCCGACCTGACCGTCACGCTCGGCGTCGGCGGCGAGACCGCCCGCGTCGGCGCGGACGGCTCCGTGCGGGTCGAGGTCGGCGACCAGCGTCAGCTGATCACCTACACCGTGACCGACCCGGACGGCCTCACCGACTCCGCCTTCATCCGGGTGCCCGCGCTGTCGGAGCTGCCGCCCAGCCTGATCTCGACGAAGCCCGTCGAGGTGAAGAGCGGCGAGACCATCGAGCTGCCTCTCTCGCAGTACGTCCGCGCCGCCGGCGGCAAGGGCGTCGTCATCACCGAGGCCGCCAAGGTCACGGCCGTGCACGCGAACGGCGCGAACCTGATCAAGGATCAGCAGACCCTCGTGTACACGTCGGCCGACCGGTACTTCGGCTCCGATGCGCTAACCTTCGAGGTCACCGACGGCGACGGCCCCGACGATCCGACCGGCCGCAAGGCGACGCTGACCATCCCGATCACGGTGCTCCCGCCCGACAACCAGTCGCCCACGATGCTCGGCGCGTCGATGAACGTCTCGCCCGGAGAAGACGCCACGGTGCTCGACCTCGCGGCGCTGGCGAGCGACCCCGATCCGGGCGACCAGGGCAAGCTCACGTTCCGCATCAAGGGATCGACCCCCGACGGGCTCACCGCCGCGGTCGACGGCACCCAGCTCAAGGTGTCGGCATCCGCGTCGACGAAGAAGGGCACGCGGGCCGATCTCACCGTCACCGCGGACGACGGCACGACGCCGCCGGCGGAAGCGACGATCTCGATCACCGTGACGGCGTCCACACGGCCGCTGGCCAGCGCCAACGACGACGTCATCGCCCAGTCGAACCAGGGCTCCACCGAGTCCGTCGCCGTCCTCGACAACGATGTCAACCCGTTCCCGGAGACCCCGCTGAAGGTCGAGAGCGCCACGCTCGAGACCGGCCAGGCGCAGGTCGCCGTCCGCGGCGACCGCGTCGAGGTCACGAGCGACAAGGCCTTCGTGGGCGTCGTGGTCGCGCGCTACCGCGTGATGGATGCCACGGGGGACCCCGACCGCGCCGTCGAGGGACGCATCCGCATCACGGTGCAGGGCAAGCCGGACGCTCCCGGCCGGCCCGTCGTGTCGAGCATCCAGAGTCGCACCGTCGTGCTCTCCTGGACGCCGCCGACCGACAACGGCTCGCCGATCACGGGGTACACGGTCACCTCGACGGCGAACAACTACATGAAGCAGTGCGCGTCGACGACGTGCACCCTCGACGGGCTCACCAACAACGTCGAGTACAACTTCGTGGTCACCGCGAGCAACAAGGTCGGCACGTCCGACCCGTCGATGCCGTCGGAGACCGCCCGTCCCGACGTCCGCCCCGACACGCCCGCGCCGCCGACGCTGAAGTTCGGCGACCGCAGCCTCACCGTCTCGTGGGTGGCGCCGCGCACCGAGGGCTCTCCGGTGGAGTCGTACACGCTCGAGATCTCGCCCGCGCCGCCGTCGGGCATCGTGCAGAAGACCGGCGTCACCGGCACCACGATCGTGTGGGACGGCCTCGAGAACGGCTCGTCGTACCAGGTGCGCGTCCGGGCGCACAACCGCGCGCCGGAGCCGAGCGAGTTCAGTGCCTGGTCGGCCTCGATGGTGCCGGCCGCGCCGCCGGCGGCGCCGAACGCGCCCACGACGACGCTGCTCGACCCGGTGGGCTCACAGGCCCAGATCCGTGTCGACTGGAGCGCCCCCGCCAACAACGGCGACACGATCTCGGCGTACGAGCTGCGCGTGCTGCGGGGGGGATCGGTCGTGAAGACCGTCCCCGTCTCGGGCAGCCAGACCAGTCAGGCCGTCGTCGTCGACACCTCGACGACGGACTACACCTTCGACGTGCGCGCGCAGAACAAGGCGGGCTGGGGCGAGCGCAGCCCGCAGTCGGCGCCGCGTCGCGGTGTGACGGCTCCGGCGGCGCCGACCGGTGTCGCGGCGAGCGAGGGCAACAACGCGGTCGGCGTCACGTGGACGGCCGGGTCGGGCAACGGTGCGGCCGCGAACGAGATCCGCTACGAGTACTCGGTCAACAACGGCGGGTGGAGCGGCTCCTGGGCGTCGGGCGGCACCAACGGCTCCGGCACGATCAGCGGGTCGCAGGTGGCCAACAACGGCACCTACAAGATCCGCGTGCGCGCCGTGTCGACCGTCGACGGAAGCTCCTTCGCGAGCGGCGCGTCGAACGAGTCCAACGCCGTCGCCCCCTACGGTCCGATCGGCAACCCGTCGGCGCGGGCGTCGGCATCCGGCACGAACATCACCTACTCCTGGTCGTCGCCGGGCCGCAACGGGCGCGACATCTCGACCGAGGTGTACATCGACGGCGGGCTCGTCAGCCGTGACGCGAACGGATCGCTGACCCGGGGCTACGGCTATGCCGAGACGCACAGCATCGAGGTGCGCACGAGCGCGGCGGGCCAGACGACGACGGCCTCCGACTCGGCGCGCACCGCCGATCCGCCGAAACCGCGGGTGTGGGTCACGCGCGGCGACTTCGTCAACAACGGGTGTGTCAACGGCTGCTACAAGTTCGTCGTCAACACCCAGAACTTCCCGGCCGGCAGCTACAAGATCAACTGCTACCGCAGCGGCGGCAACGGTCCGATCAACACGTGGCAAGGTCCCTTCGACCTGCCCGCCAACGGCTCGAAGCAGCTGGAGTGCTTCCTCGGCGCCGACGGCTACGACGTGTGGGTCGACATCCTCGGCTGGGGTGGCTCCGTCGACACGGAGACGTCCTGGTGGCCACGGAACTGACGTCCACGAACGAACTCGCACAGCAAGGAACGAACGAATGAGCATGACCCCCGAACAGGCGGCGTGGTTCCGCGACACCTTCACGCGGCTGGTCGACAACGTCGATCAGGCGCTGCTCGGAAAGCGCGAAGTGGTGGGCCTGGTGCTGTCCGCCATGCTCGCGGAGGGCCACGTGCTGCTGGAGGATGCGCCGGGCACCGGCAAGACGAGCCTCGCGAAGGCCATCGCCGCCTCCGTCCAGGGCACGAGCACCCGCATCCAGTTCACGCCCGACCTGCTGCCCTCCGACGTCACGGGCGTCACGATCTACGACCAGCAGAACCACCGCTTCGAGTTCCACCGCGGCCCGGTGTTCTCCTCGATCGTGCTGGCGGACGAGATCAACCGCGCCTCCCCGAAGACGCAGTCCGCGCTCCTGGAGGTGATGGAGGAGTCCCGGGTGACGGTCGACGGCGTGGCCCACGAGGTCGGCCGCCCGTTCCTGGTCATCGCGACGCAGAACCCCATCGAGCAGTCGGGCACGTACAAGCTGCCGGAGGCGCAGCTGGACCGCTTCATGCTGAAGACCTCCATCGGCTACCCGACGCTCGCCGTCACCGAGCGGATCCTCGCCGGTGCGGTCGACCGCAACCCCTCGGCATCCCTCAGCGCCATCATCACGACGAGCGCCGTCGCCGACATGGCCGACCTCGCCGCGACGGTGCACGTCGACCCGGTCGTCGCCCGCTACGCCGCGCAGCTCGTGGAGCACACGCGCGCATCGGAGTCGACGCGCCTGGGCGTCTCGGTGCGCGGGGCGATCTCGATGATCCGCGTCGCGAAGGTCTACGCCGCCTCGCAGGGCCGCCACTTCGTCGTGCCCGACGACGTGAAGACGCTCGCGGTGCCCGTCTGGGCGCACCGGCTCGTGCTCGATCCCGAAGCGGAGTTCTCCGGCACGAGCGCCGAGAGCGTCGTGCAGCGCGCCGTCGGCGCGGTCGAGGCACCCCTGGCGCGGGCCGCGAGCTGATGTCGTCGGCGCCGGACACCCTGACCCCGTCGCGTCGTGCGCGCCGGCGGGGCGGCGACTCCGGCGTACCCGCGAGTGGGACGCCGACACCCGCGCCGGCATCCGAGGACGTCGCCGGCGACGACGAGGCGCCTCTGGTCGCCCCGCGCGAGGCGACGGCGGCGGAGCGCCGCCGGGAGCGGATCGAGGTGGTGCGGCGGCGCACGACACGTGCGCTGCGCACGGTCGCCGACGTCGTGCAGCCGCTCGGCTGGGTGCTGATCGCGACGGCGGTGCTCGTCTGGTGGCTCGCCTTCGCGTACGGCTGGCGCGAGTTCCTCGTCGTCGCGGGCGTGGTCACGACCACGCTGGTGGTCAGCCTCGGCTTCCTCTTCGGGCGGACCACGTACGAGATCGGGCTGGATCTGACGCGCACCCACGTCGTCGTCGGCGAGCGCGCCGTCGGCGGCCTCATGCTGGCCAACCGCACCTCGCGCACCCTCCTGCCCTCGGAAGTGATCCTGCCCGTCGGCGCCGGCCGGGGCGTTTTCCAGGTGCCGCGGCTCGTTCCCGGCGAGGAGCACGAAGAGGTCTTCGCCATCCCGACCACGGCACGTGGCGTCCTGTCGGTCGGCCCGGTGAGCGTGCGCCGCGGCGATCCGCTGGGGCTGTTCGAGCGTGCCCACGACCGCCGCCAGGCCGTCGACCTCTACGTCCACCCGCGCACGACGACGCTCGACGGCCTCTCGCTCGGGCACCTGCGCGACCTCGAGGGCCTGCCGGTGCAGCACCTGTCCCGCGACGACGTCTCCTTCCACGCGTTGCGGGAATACCAGCCGGGCGACGACCTGCGGCACGTGCACTGGAAGTCGACCGCGCGCGTCGGCGAGGTGATGGTCCGCCAGTACGAGGAGACGCGGCGCTCGCACTTCGTCGTCGGGCTCTCGACCCTTCCCGACGAGTACCGCGAGGCCGAGGAGTTCGAGCTCGCCATCTCGGTCGCCGGCTCGGTGGGGCTGCGCGCCCTGCGCGACTCCCGCATCCTCGACGTCCGCACGCAGCACGGCCCGGTGCGCTCCGTCACGGCGCGGCGCTTCCTCGACGAGCTGTCGATGCTGGGCGCGTCGCGGCCCCGGCTGGGCGGCACGGTCGCCCTCGCCGGCAGCATCGCCGCGCACGCCCCGGATGCCGCGGTCGTCGTGCTCGTGACGGGCGCCCGGATCGACGCCGCCGAGCTGCGTCTGGCCTGCTCCCGTCTGCCGCAGGGCGTGCGCGCCCTCGCCGTCGTCGCGGACGTCCGCGTCGACGCGCCCGCCCTCCAGCGCATCGGAGAGGCCGACGTCGTCACGATCGGGGCCCTCGACCAGCTGCCGCGCGCCGTCCGGAAGGTGCTGTCGTGAGCGCCCGGGCCCGGATGCCGCGTCTGCGCCCGCGTCCCGCGTCGTCGCGGGTGCCGGAGACGCGGGAGCCGCGCCGCGTCGCGCTGGATGTCGTCGCCGCCGCCCTCCTGCTCATCGTGTCGGTCATCGGGTTCGCCCCGACGTTCGATTCGCCGCAGTACCTCGTCGCCGGGATCGGCGGCCTCGCGCTCGGTCTCGCCCTCGCAGTGGTCGGAGCGCGGTGGCGCTGGGGCATCCTGAGCCTCGCGGGCGGCACGGTCGGCGCCTACCTCGTGTTCGGCGGGGCGCTCGCGCTGCCGCACACCGCGCTGCTGGGCGTCGTGCCGACGCTGGACACCCTGCAGCAGCTCGCCCTCGGCGCCGTCACCTCGTGGAAGCAGCTGCTGACCACGGTCCCGCCCGTCGCGGCGGGCGACGGCCACCTCGTCGTGCCGTTCATCCTCACGCTCGTCGGCGCCGTGCTCACGGGCTCCCTCGCGCTGCGGGCCCGTCAGGCGGCCTGGGCGCTGCTGCCGGCGCTCGCCGTGCTCGTCACGACGGTGCTCCTCGGCGTCGCGGAGCCCGCGGCGCCGCTCGTGCAGGGCATCCTCTTCGCCGTCGTGGCGACGGTGTGGCTCGCCCTGCGGCGGGTGTGGGACCACGACCGCGCCGCCGTCCGGGTGGAGTCCGCCGGCGCCTCCGACGCCGCCACGGTGCGCAGCTCCCGCACGCGCCGCCTCGTCGCGGGCGGCATCGTGCTGGCGGTGGCCTCGGCGGCGGGCATCGCGACGGCCGCCGTGGCGACCCCGCCGCGGTACATCCTGCGCGACTTCATCGTTCCGCCGTTCGATGTCACGCAGTACCCCAGTCCGCTGCAGTCGTTCCGCGGCCACGTCCGCGACGACGCCGACAAGACGCTGTTCACCGTCACCGGGCTGCCCGAGGACGGCCGGGTGCGACTGGCGACGATGGATGCGTACGACGGCATCGTGTACAACGTCTCGGATGACGGCGCCGGCTCGTCCAGCGCGTTCACGCCGATCCGCTCGAACATGTCGCCGACCGCGACGGGCACCCCGGCGACCGTGCGCGTGGAGGTCGGCGACCTCGACGGCGTGTGGGTGCCGGATGTCGGTGCCGTCCGCGACTTCGCCTTCGACGGGCCGCGGGCGTCCGAGCTCGCCCGCACGACCCATTTCAACGATGCGACGGGAACCGCGGTCTCCCCGATCGGCCTCGCGAAGGGCGACGCCTACACGATCGAGACGGTCGTGCCCGAGCAGCCCAGCGACGCCGCCTTGGCGGATGTCCCCTTCGCGTCGCTGAAGATGCCGAAGCAGAGCGGCATCCCCGAGAAGATCGCCGACCTCGCGTCGAAGGCGACCGCGAGCGCCGAGACGCCCATCGAGCGGGCGCGGGCCCTCGAGAGCTACCTGCACACGCAGGGCTTCTTCAGCCACGGCCTCGGCGACGAGGTCCTCTCCCTCTCCGGTCATGGCGCCGCCCGCATCACGTCGCTGTTCGGCAGCGAGCAGATGGTCGGCGACGACGAGCAGTACGCGGTCGCCATGGCCCTCATGGCCACGCAGCTCGGCATGCCGGCCCGCGTCGTGATGGGGTGGCACGCCGACGACAAGCACCCGCAGGACGGTCCCACGCTCACCGCGACCGGCGGCAACCTCCACGCCTGGGTCGAGATCGCGTTCCAGGACCACGGTTGGATCGTCTTCGACCCGACGCCGGACGAGGACAACAAGCCGAACGACCAGTCGACCAAGCCGAAGGCGAACCCCAAGCCGCAGGTGCTGCAGCCGCCGCCCCCGGCCCAGGAGCCGGCCGACCTGCCGCCCGCGATCGCGGAGAACCGCGATCAGGAGGAGGACCAGGCGGCCGGGCTCAGCTGGCTCGGGCCGGTGCTGCTCTACGGCGGCATCACCCTCGGGGTGCTCGCGCTGCTGCTGGCCCCCTTCATCGTGATGGGCGTCATCAAGGGCGCCCGGCGGGCGCGTCGGCGCGGGGCGGCGCGGACCGCCGACCGCATCTCCGGCGGCTGGGACGAACTGGTCGACTCCGCCGTCGATCTGCGCGCGCCCGTCGTCGCCGGCGCCACCCGTGCCGAGAGCGCGGACGTGCTCGGTGCCGCCTTCGCCCAGCCGCGCGTGGCCTCGCTCGCGACCCGGGCCGATGTCGATGTCTTCGGACCGGGTGATCCGACGCCCGAGGACGTCGAGACGTTCTGGCGCGAGGTGGACGACATCGTCGGGGAGATGAGGGGTTCCGCCACGCTGTGGCAGCGCCTGCGCGCGCGGCTCAGTCTGCGCTCCCTGCGCCACGGCGGCCCGCCGTGGCAGGCCGTGCGCCGCACCGTGGCCGGTGCCGGCGCGTCCGTGGGCGCCTGGGTGCGGCGCAGCATCCGTCGACACCCCTCTCGTGGAACGGAGTCCTCCGATGAGTGATCCGGCATCGGTCCACCGCCCGGCTCGGCTGGGGCGTCGTGCGGGCGCGTATCTGATCGACGCGGCGATCGGGTTGATCGTCCTGCTGATCGCCGTGGGTGTGTTCGCCGGCATCTCGTTCGGCACGGGCGGCGGGCTGCCGCTGCCGGTCGCCGTGCTGCTGGCGTACGTCGTCGGGCTGGGCTGGTTCGTGGTCTACACGGTCCTGCAGGCGGGGGCGGGCTCGCTGGGCATGCGCGCTCTCGGTCTGCGCCTCGTCCGCGAGGGCGCGTCGGATGCCGCGCCCCTCGGCTTCGGTCGAGCGCTCGGGCGCAACCTCGTCTGGGGCCTGGGCGCCGCGATCGTGGTCGGGTACTTCTCCCCCCTGTTCGACGGGACGCCGTGGCGTCGCGGCTGGCACGACCGTGCCGCGGGAGCGGTGATGACCGACGTCGCCGGCCGCCCGGCCGTGCCCTCCGAGGACGCGTCGGTCGCGCCGACGCCGGCGGCTCCCGTCGGTGCTCTCGCGCCGTCGGTGCTCCCGCCCGCGCCCATCCTCCCGGCCGGCGACGCCGCCGACCTCGACGGCTGGACGCCGGCCGGCCCCGCCGCCCCGGCGCCCGCGTCACCGCTCGCGAGCGGCGTGATCTCCTTCGTCCCCGGCGTCAGCGACCCCTCCCGTCTGGACGAGCCGGCACCCGCCTCGGCGCCGGCGGTGCCGACGGTCGATGCGGCGCCGGTCGGCCCGCCGCCCGCCCGCGACACCGCGGCGGCGCCCGGCCCGCGGACGGCCGACGTCCCGCTCATCGAGAACCTCGACGAGACCCGCATCTCCACGGGCGAGCGGCCGTTCGCGCGCCTCGTCTGGGACGACGGCACCCGCCAGGCCGTGTACGGCCGCACGCTCTTCGGGCGCAATCCCGCCCCCGAGACGGGAGCGATGGTCTCTGCGGTGCGCGATGAGACGCTGTCGCTGTCCAAGACCCATTTCGAGCTCGTCCCCGCCGACGACCGTTCCGTCTGGGTCGTCGACCGGCATTCGACCAACGGCGTCGTGCTGCGCCGCGGGGTCGGCGGCGCGGATGCGCAGCCGTTGGTCCCGGGGGAACGCACGCGCGTGCGCAGCGGCGACGTGCTCGAGTTCGGCGACCGGCAGGTGACGATCGAGGTGGCGTCGTGACCGCGGTGCCCATCGTCGTGCGCGCGGGCGCGGCGACCCACACGGGGCTGCGCCGCCGCGTGAACGAAGACGCGTTCCTCGCGCAGGCGCCGCTGTTCCTGGTCGCCGACGGGATGGGCGGTCACGACGCCGGCGACCGTGCGAGTGCCGCCGTCGTCGCGGAGTTCGCGCACCTGGTCGGCGGGGCGAGCCTGGCGATCGATCAGATGCGCACGGCGCTGCGTCGTGCCCGCGCCCGCGTGGAGGCGATCGCCAGCGACGGCCGCGCCGCCGGCACCACCCTCGCTGGCGTGGTGGTCGCGGAGGTCGGCGGGGTGGGCTACTGGCTCACGGTGAACGTGGGCGACTCCCGCACCTATCGCTTCGCGAACGGCGTCCTGGAGCAGATCAGCGTCGACCACTCGGTGGTCCAGGAGCTCCTCGACGCGGGCGTGCTCAGCGGAGCGGATGCCGCGACCGACAGCCGCCGCAACGAGATCACCCGAGCGATCGGCGCGGGAAGCGACGGCCAGGCGGACTACTGGATGGTCCCCGCCGCGCCGGGCGACCGCATCCTCGTCTGCTCCGACGGGCTGTCGGGGGAGCTGTCCGCCGAGCGGCTGCGCGACATCCTCGCCGACGAGTCCGATCCGGATGCCGCGGCCACCCGCCTCATCCACGAGGCGCTGGTGCACGGCGGGCGCGACAACATCACGGCCGTCGTCGTCGACGCGCTCGCGGTGTCGGGCTACGACGACGTGTACGACACCGCGCCGGCGGGGGCGCGACGCGGCGACGCCGACGGCGATACGCGCCCGCGCGCGGACGCGAGGGGTGACTTCTGATGGTGGGGGATGCGATGACGAGCACACGAGTCGACTACCGGCCGGCCGACGCCGAGGCCGCCTGGTGGGTGGCTGTCGACGACGGCGCCCTGGCGGCGCTGTCGCCCGTCGTGTCGGCGGCGACGGCGGCGACCATCTGGCGCGGCCTCGGCACCGGCGGGATCGGGGCGGTGCTGGAGGCGCTCACCGGCGCGTTCGGCACCTCGCTGGCCGCGATCCCGCCGTTCGCGCTCGCGATCGCCGAGCCCGGCGGTCTGCGCGTCGCGGTGCGCGGTGACGTGGAGATCATCGTCGAGGGCGACGGCGTCGAGGCCGTGTCGGGCACGGGCGTCGCGACGTGGACCGAGCGCTTCCTGCCCGGAGCGGTCCGCGCGACGATCGTGCCGGCCGGGGCCACGACCGCGCCGGCCGCCGACGTGCCGCTGCGTTCCGGCGTCGTGCGCGCCGACCAGATCCGGCTGGAGCTGGGCGCGTCGCCGACCCGGGTCGAGCCGGCGGTCGCCACGGCCGCGGCATCCGCGTCATCCGCGGCATCCGCTGAATCTGCTGCGCCGGCTGTCGGGGCGGCCGAGCCGTCCGATCCTGAGGAGATGTCGGATGCTGAGGAGCCGTCGGCCGCTGCCGCCTCCGCGGCATCCGCCATCTCCTCGATATCTGCCGCCTCCGCGGCACCCGCCATCTCCTCGTCACCCGCCGCCTCCTCGGCATCCGTCATCGACTCGGTGCCGCCGGGACTGTTCGGGGCGCGGTCGGCGACCGCCCCGGCGGCGGCGTCAGAACCCGCCGAGACGGCCGCGCCGGTGGCGGCGACGGCGGCCGAGCCCGCGCCTCCCGCCGAGTCCGAGTCCGAGTCCGATGCGGCACCCGAATCCCCGCCCGAGCCCGGGGTGGCGCCGCGTGCCGACACCTCCGCCGACACGCTGATCCCGGAGGCGACGGCCGCCGAGGACGCCGAGCCCGCACCCGTGGACGAGTACGACCTGCTGTGGGGCGAGACGGTCGCCCGTCCCGTGTCGGCGGCGGCGATCGCCCCCGTCGAAGCGGAGACGGATGCCGCGGATGCCGCCGCCGCACCGGGTGCGGAACCCGGACCCGCCCCGTCGGCCGACCCGGCCGCTCCCGCCGCGGCGCCGCGGCCCGGCGCAGCGGACGGAGCGGACGCACCGGCCACGCCCGATGGGCTCGGCGACCACGACGGCGCGACGATCGCCGTGGCGGACGTGCGGGCGATGCGGGCGGAGCGCATCGCGTTCGAGTCGACGGACAGCGTCCCGGCCCGCCGCCCCGCGCGGGGCCGCATCCGACTGTCGACCGGCCGCGTCGTGGAGCTCGAGCGGCCCGTCGTGATCGGACGTCGCCCGAAGTCCACGCGCACCTCGGGAGCCGAGCTGCCGACCCTCGTGGCCGTCGACAGCCCCGAGCAGGACATCTCGCGCAGTCACGTGGAGATCCGCGCCGAGGGCGAGCACGTCCTCGTCACCGACCTCGACACCACCAACGGCACGGTGCTGCTGCGCGGCGGCAATGAGCCGGTGCGACTGCACCCCAACGAGCCGACCATGGTGGTCACGGGAGACGTCCTCGACCTCGGCGACGAGGTCACCGTGACCTTCGAGGACCTCCCGTGAGCGCCGCGAAGCGTCCTCCGGCACCGCCGCCCGCGCTGCCCGGGTTCACCTACGTCGACGTGCTCGGCTCCGGCGGCTTCGCCGACGTCTACCTCTACGAGCAGCACCTGCCGCGCCGCCGGGTCGCGGTGAAGGTCATGCTCCCCGACCGCATGGCGTCGGGATCGGCGGAGCAGTTCACCGCCGAGGCGAACGTCATGGCGCTGCTGTCGACGCATCCCGCGATCGTCACCATCTACCAGGCGGGCGTCTCGGACGACGGGCGTCCGTACCTCGTGATGGAGTACTGCTCGCGCCCCAATCTGCAGGTGCGCTCGCGGGCCGCGGCCTTCTCGGTCGCCGAGGCGCTGCGGGTCGGCGTGCAGGTCGCCGCCGCCGTCGAGACCGCGCATCGCGCCGGCATCCTGCACCGCGACATCAAGCCGGCGAACATCCTCGTCACCGAGTACAACCGTCCGGCCCTCACCGACTTCGGCATCGCGACGACCGCCGAGTCGGAGGAGTCGTCGGCGGGGATGTCGATCCCGTGGTCGCCGCCCGAGTCGTTCAGCGACGTGCCCGGCTCGGGCGTCGCCACCGACGTCTACGCCCTGGGCGCCACCGTCTACACGCTGCTGGCCGGTCGCTCGCCGTTCGAGCAGCCGGGCGGGCGCAACGGCGGCGCCGATCTCATCCAGCGCATCGAGTCCCAGCCGGTGCCGCGTCTGGAGCGCGCCGACGCCCCGCCGTCGCTCCAGGCCGTGCTCGAACGCGCGATGGCCAAGCGCCCCGGCGACCGCTACGACTCGGCGATCGCGTTCGCGCGGGCCCTCCAGCGCGTGCAGATCGAGCTCGCCCACTCGGTGACCCCGATCGACATCCTCGACGACGCCCCCGAGGACGCCGCCGAGGACGACCTCGACGGCGAGCTCACGCGCGTCCGCGGCATCGTCAGCATCGAGCCGCAGACCCACCCGGCCGCCGGCCCGACGCGTCGGCGCGACCGGACGGACGACACCGCGGCCACCGCGGCCGCCGCGCCCGCCGTCGTCCCGGCGCCGCCCGTTCCCACCGACACCGCCGACCCGACCTTGCTGCGGGGCCCCGTCTCCATCGCGCCGCAGGCGGCGGACCTCGACACCTCGTCCACGATCCGCCGACCCGGCCGGGCCGCGGCGGCCCGCACCGTCGACCCCGCCGTCGCTGCCGCCGCGTCGCCGTCCGTCGCGGATCCCGCCGAGGCGGCCGACGCCGCCGATGCGCCGGCACCGCGCACGCGCCGCGGACTG
Source organism: Microbacterium sp. NFH-22A-Y (assembly GCF_021401375.1). Taxonomy (NCBI): domain Bacteria; kingdom Bacillati; phylum Actinomycetota; class Actinomycetes; order Micrococcales; family Microbacteriaceae; genus Microbacterium; species Microbacterium sp. NFH-22A-Y. Next base: position 340,579 of record NZ_JACBGF010000002.1, read on the forward strand.
TGGATCGGTCTCGGCATCGCCGCCGTGGTGGTCGTCGTCGCGGGAGTCGCCGTCGGCGCCAGCCTCGTGGCGCCCGCGGTGCAGCCGCCCGCCGACGACGAGCCGACGACGTCCGCCGCGCCGCAAGACCCGCTGGGCGGGTACGTGCCGCCGGTGGAGGCGCTCGCCGGCACGGTGCAGGGCGGCGACGCCGTGTTCACCTGGACCAATCCCGAGCCGCAGGACGGCGACGGCTATCTCTGGTATCCGTACACGCTCGCCGGCGACGGCGAGACCCGCAAGGTCACCGAGACGAGCGTGACCCTGCCGGTGGATGCCGGCGGCACGACCTGCATCGCGGTGACGCTCGTCCGCAAGGACGGCACCGCGGGCACCGAGACACGGAAGTGCACCCCATGACCGACATCCACGACACCGTTCCCCCCGCGGAGGCCCCCGGGGACGACGTGACGGGGGCGGACATCACCGTCGAGTTCGCCGGCGAGTACGTCACCGTGCCGTCCGGAACGCGGTTCACGATCGGGCGCGAGGGCGACCTCGCCATCGACGACAACCGTTTCCTGCACCGGCACTTCCTCTCGATCGAGCAGTCCGGCGGACTGTGGTGGCTGGTCAACATCGGCTCGCGGCTGTCGGCGACCGTCACCGACACGGAGGGTCGCGTGCAGGCGCAGCTGGCGCCGGGGGCGCGGTTGCCGATCGTGTTCGGCGTAACGACCGTGGTGTTCAGCGCGGGTCCCACGACCTACGAGCTGTCGGTGCACACGGCGCAGCCGGCGTTCCGTGCGACGGTTCCGGAGCGGGTGGCCGACGGCGAGTCGACGATCGGTGCCGTTCCCCTCACGCCCAGCCAGAAGCTCCTCATCCTGTCCCTCGCCGAGCCCGTGCTGCGCCGCGAGGGCACCGGCATGAGCGAGCTGCCCAGCTCCGCCGCGGCGGCCCAGCGCCTGGGCTGGAGCATCACCCGCTTCAACCGCAAGCTCGACAACGTGTGCGACAAGCTCGACCGTCAGGGGGTCCCCGGGCTGCGCGGCGGAGTGACGAGCTCGGCGACCAACCGGCGGGTGCGCCTCGTCGAGCACGCCGTCGCCTCGCGCCTGGTCGTCCGCGACGACCTCGCCCTGCTCGACGATCCCGCGCGCTTCGAGCGCGAGGCCGGCGACGACGCCCCGCGCCGAAAGGAAGACGGATGAAGCTGCGCACGACCCTCGTCCGACCCGGGGGAGAACCCGAGGATCTCGTCATCAACGCCGACGCCGACGCGACCGTCGGCGACCTCGCCCGCACCATCGCCGAGGTCGACCCCCGCGGCGGAGGCGACCCGCGCGAGGACGTCACCCTGGAAGCGTTCGGCACGATCGCGCAGGGACCCGGCGAGGTGCTGGATGCCGCGGCATCCGTCGCCCACGTCCAGCTCGGCGCGGGGTCGGCGATCCGGGTCGTCCCGGCCGGCTACCAGCCGCGACAGCGCGTCGGCGAGGTGGAGATCGTGTCCGGGCCCGGCGCCGGGACGACGATCCCGCTGGAGCGGACGGTCGTGATCATCGGTCGCGACCCGCAGTGCGACATCGTGCTGGACGACCCGCTCGTCTCGAAGCGGCACGCCCGGCTCGAGGTGGGGCAGGGACGGGCCGAGCTCGTCGACCTCAACTCGGCCAACGGCATCCTCGTCGACGGCGCACCGGTCACCTATCTGACCGCCGCCGACGGCGAGATCGACGCCGTCCTGGGCGACACGCGCGTGCGCATCACCGCGGCCGGAGATGCGACCGTCGCGCCCTCGACGTGGCGGCAGGTCCCGTTCGTGCGCTCGCCGCGGGTCGAGGCCCGCTACCTCGGCGAGGAGTTGCCGGGCACCGACCTGCCCGCGCCGCCCGCGCCGCAGATGTTCCCGTGGCTCGCGATGATCGCGCCCGTGATCATGGGTGCGGTGCTGTTCTTCGTGATGAGGAACCCGATGGCGCTCGTGTTCGTGGCGGCATCCCCGCTGCTGATGCTGGGCACGTGGCTGACGACGCGCCTGCAGGGGCGCGCGCAGCTGCAGCGCGACAAGGACCGCTTCGAGCAGCAGCTGACGCGGCTCTCCTCGCGCCTGGAGCAGGAGCGCGAGACCGAGCGTCGCGTCCGCCGCGGCGAGGTGCCCGAGCTCGACCCGATCTGCGCCGACGCGCTCGCCGCCGGTCCGCTCGTCTGGACGCGCCGGCCCGAGCACTGGTCGTTCCTGCACGTGCGTCTGGGCGACGGCATCGCTGCGAGCCGCAACACGGTCGCGGAGTCCACCAAGCGCGATGCGGCGATCCCCTCGTACGTCGACCGTCTCGACGAGGTCGTCGAGGCCTTCCGCGAGGTCGACGACGTGCCGATCCTCGAGTCGCTCGCCGAGGCGGGGGCGATCGGCATCGCGGGGGCCACCGCGCGCGTCGGCGACACCGCCCGCGCGCTCCTGGCACAGACGGCGGGTCTGCACGCACCGTCGGATGTCCACATCGTCGCCTTCGTGGGCCCCGCCACCCGCGCGGCGCTCGCCGACCTGAAGTGGCTGCCGCACACGTGGGCCGCCGAGGACGCCCTGGGCACGGCACCCATCGCCGACAACGCGGCGACCGCCTCGCGGCTGCTCGCGCAGCTCGAGGAGCTCGTCGACACCCGCACGAAGCGGCTGCGGCGGCTGCGGGCCCTCAAGGCGACGGATGCCGCGACCTCCGCCGGCGCCGAGGTGGGCGAGTCCCGCGGGCGCGAGGAGGAGATGCCGCTTCCGGCATATGTCGTCATCATCACGCCCGACGCCCCCGTCGACCGCGGCCGGCTGATCCAGCTCAGCGAGCGGGCCGCCGGCAGCGGCGTCGTCCCGGTGTGGGCCGTCTCGAAGGTGGAGCACCTGCCCGCGGCCTGCCGCACGTGGGTCGAACTGCCCGCCGACGGCGATGCGAGCGCGCACTTCGTGCGCCTGGGCGCCGTCGTCGCGCCGCTGCGCGTCGAGGCTCTCGACGCCGCGCGCTTCGGCGTCGTCGCCCGGGCGCTCGCGCGCATCACCGACATCGGCGACGTCGCCGAGGATGCCGGTGACGTGCCGCGCACGATCCCGCTGCTGCAGCTGTTGGGCCCCGACATGGCGACCAGCGCCGACGCCGTGATCGACCGCTGGACGCAGAACGCGTCGATCCGCGCGACGCGCTCCGGCGCCGGCTACCAGCCGAAGCTGCGCGCCCTCGTGGGCCAGGGGGCGCAGGGAGCGCTCCACCTCGATCTCCGCCAGCAGGGCCCCCACGCCCTCGTCGGCGGGACGACCGGCTCGGGCAAGAGCGAGTTCCTGCAGGCGTGGGTGCTCGGCATGGCCGCCGAGTACAGCCCCGAGCGCGTGACGTTCCTCTTCGTCGATTACAAGGGCGGCTCGGCCTTCGCCGACTGCGTCAACCTGCCGCACTGCGTGGGTCTCGTCACCGACCTGAGTCCGCACCTGGTCCGCCGCGCCCTGACGAGCCTGCGCGCCGAGCTGCACCACCGCGAGCACCTCTTCAACCGCAAGAAGGCCAAGGACCTCCTCGAGCTCGAGAAGGCCGCCGACCCCGATGCGCCGCCCGCCCTCGTGCTCGTGATCGACGAGTTCGCCGCCCTCGCCAAAGAGGTGCCCGAGTTCGTGGACGGTGTCGTCGACATCGCCCAGCGTGGGCGCTCCCTCGGCATCCACCTCATCATGGCGACGCAGCGTCCGGCCGGTGTCATCAAGGACAACCTGCGGGCCAACACGAACCTCCGCGTGGCCCTCCGCATGGCCGACGAGACCGACTCGGACGACGTCATCGGCTCGAAGGAGGCCGCGCTGTTCGACCCGGGCATCCCCGGGCGCGGCATCGCGAAGACCGGACCGGGCCGCATGAGCCTCTTCCAGTCGGCCTACTCCGGCGGCTGGAGCCTGCGCGCCGAGCCCGAGCCGGCGGTGGAGGTCCGCCCGTTCCTGCTCGGCGAGGCGCCCCTGTGGGAGAAGCCCGCGGTCTCCGAGGCCCCCGCCGAGACCGAGGATCTGGGCCCGAACGACCAGCAGCTCCTGGTCGCCCGCTTCGGCGACGCGGCCCAGCTGGCCCGCATCGCTCCGCCGCGCCGCCCGTGGCTCGACGAGCTCGCGCGGACGTTCGACCAGACCAAGCTGCACCAGCGCACCGACGCGCGGCTGGTGCTCGGTGTCGTCGACGTGCCCGAGCGCCAGGACCAGGTGCCGTTCTTCTTCGAACCCGACACCGAGGGCCACCTCGCCGTCTTCGGCACCGGTGGCTCCGGCAAGTCGGTGGCGCTGCGCACGCTCGCCGTCTCGGCCGGGATCACGCCGCGCGGCGGTCCCGTGCACGTGTACGGGCTGGATGCCGCCACCGGCGGACTGCGCATGCTGGAGTCGCTGCCGCACGTCGGCGCGGTGATCTCGGGCGACGACACCGAGCGCATCGAGCGGCTGTTCGGGATGCTGCGGGCCGAGCTCGACCGCCGCGGCGACGCGTACGCGGCGTCCGGCGCGTCGACCCTCACCGAGTACCGCACGCTCGCCGGCCGCGGCGACGAGCCGCGCATCCTGCTGCTCGTCGACGGCTTCCCCGCCTTCCGCTCCGCCTTCGAGGGCGTGCCCGGTCGCGCGGAGTCCTACCGCGCGTTCCAGCAGGTGCTCACCGACGGTCGTGGCCTCGGCATCCACGTGGCCCTCACGGCCGACCGCGGGCAGAGCGTGCCCACCTCGCTGCAGGCCATGATCCAGCGCCGCATCGTGCTGCGCATGGCGGATGAGGACGGCTACGCGCTGCTCGGGATGCCGCGCGACATCCTCGGGCCCGACGCGGCGCCGGGGCGGGCGATCGTCGACGACCACGAAGCGCAGATCGCCGTGATCGGCGGCGCCGCGAGCACGAAGGACCAGTCGCTGGCGATCGATCGCATGGCCGAGGCGATGATCCGCCGCGGCACGACGCCCGCCCCCGGCATCCGCGCGCTTCCCGTCGAGTACGCGATCGACGAGCTGCCGCCGACGGCGGGCACGGGGGTCGCCATCGGCCTGTCCGACCTCGATCTCGGCCCCTACGGCATCGAGCCGGCGGGCACGTTCATCGTGGCGGGCTCGCCCGGTGCCGGACGCTCCAACGCCGCCGCCGCCATCGTCCGCCAGACCCTGCGCGCACGGCCCGACACGGCCGCCTTCTACATCGGCGATCGCCGTTCCCCGGTGCAGGATGCCGTCGCGTGGACGGCCACCGCCGAATCCGCCTCGGCGGCGATGGCGGTGCTCGGTGCCGTCGACGAGGCCGCCGACCGCACCGCGGAGGGCGGCGCCGTGCCGATCGTCGTGCTCGAGGGCATCGGCGAGTTCGCCACCTCTCTCATCGAGATGAACCTCTCCACCCTCGTGAAGCGCGCGGGCCGCGGCGAGGTCTTCTTCGTCGTCGTCGGCGAGATGAGCGAGTGGACGACGAACTTCGGCCTGCTCGGCGAGATCAAGGCGGCGCGCCGCGGCGTGGTGCTCCAGCCGGAGACCATCGACGGCGAGGTCGTGCTCAAGACCCCGTTCCCGCGCCTCGTCCGCGGCGAGCTGCCCGTCGGGCGCGGCATCCTCGCCCACCGCGGCAAGACGGTGCGCATCCAGTTCCCGATCGCGACCGCGGCGGCCGAGCTGGCGGCGACGGGAGCCGTCTCGTGACGGGGCGCGCGAACGTCGCCCGCACGGAGCGCTCATGGGGAGTTCTGCCCATGGTCACGGGCGGCACCGCCGCCTATCGTCGAAACAACAAGACCTCCCGGCACACCGGCCGGGCCAGATGAAAGGGGCCCTCATGGCCAATCTGAATGTCACCTACGACCAGATGAACTCGGCCGCTTCGCGCCTGCGTGACGGCCAGAGCGAGCTCGAGGCGAACCTCCAGCGCCTGCGTCAGCTGGTCGCCCAGCTGGTCCAGGACGGCTTCACCACGAGCCGTGCCTCGGGCGCGTTCGACGCCTCGTACACCGAGTTCACCACCGGTGCGACCAAGACGGTCCAGGGCATCGAGGGCATGGCGGCCTTCCTCGAGAAGGCCGCTCAGGCCCTCCAGTCGACGGACGAGCAGCTCGCCAGCCAGCTCGGTCAGTGATGTCGACCTGCGGAGCGCGCCCGCGCTCCGCAGGTTCACGAGGCCTTCCACCCCGGTGCTCCGACGCCGCGGGTGGAGGGCCTCGCGAACCTCGGGGGACGACGATCGCCGCCGGAGGCGTCAGCCGCGGGAGTGGCCGAGCACCTTCACGATGATCCCGCGGCGGCGCAGCTCGGCGATCGCGTGGGTCTCCTCGTCGACCGTGCGCCCGAGGGCGTGCTTGTCGGCCACGACGACGACGTCGCCCGACACCAGTCGGCCGAACAGGCGCGTGAGGCGCTCCGACCAGCTCTCGCCGGTTTCGGGGGCGGGATGCCGGAAGCCCTCGATCGGCACCCCGAACTCCGCCAGGGCGTCGCGCTGGGCGATCACGGACGGCAGGTCGTCGCGGGCGACCACGAGCCCCACCAGTCGCGAGCCCGCCGGACGGGCGGCCCACCAGTCGGTGCCCGAGACGACCACGGGCACCGCGGAGGTGACCGCGGGCAGCGCGATCGACTCCGCGTAGTCGGCGGGGGCGCGCTGGTCGTCCGGATGCGGGGTGCTCACGGCATCCATTCTGTCCCACGGCGCCGACACGCACGTGTGCGACGTGCAGCGGCGCGCGTCAGTCGTCCTCGAGGCGGCGCAGCTGCATGCTCAGCTGGTCGGCGTCGAGCTGTGCGAGGGCGTGGCGCAGCGCCGCGGACGAGTACGACCCCTCCCGCGAGACGTCGACGAGCCGCTCCCGCATCGCCTCGATCAGCGCGATCCGCAGGTCGATCACGCCGGCCGAGCTGATCTCGGGCGACTCGATCCGGGGAGCGCTCATCCGCTCGGCCAGCTTCGCGAGCACCTCCGGCGGGTAGGGCACGCCGCTCGCATCCGCCAGCCCGGGCGTGCGCAGCCGCGCGAGGGCGGCTTCGCGCAGCTCGTCGTCCAGCCGCTCGCCCTCCTCCGCAGAGCCGCCGTCGCCCGTGCTCGCGGGGATCTTCAGCATGCGGATCACCCAGGGGAGGGTGAGCCCCTGCACCATGAGGCTGACGAGGGCGACGACGAACGCGATGAAGATCAGCAGCTCCCGCGCGGGGGTGGACGGCTCGAGCGTCTGGGCTGCCGCGAGCGTGACGACGCCGCGCATCCCGGCCCAGACGATGACCACCCCGTCCTTCCACCCGAGGGGCGAGCCCTGGTAGTAGTCCATGTCGTTGAGCACCCGGCCGATCCGCGACCGGAGCCCTTCGACGCGCTGCTGCGTGGCGGCGGCATCCGGCTCTCGACGTGCGACGCGACGGGCCAGGCGGCGGGCGGTGCCGCGCGCCGTGCGTCGCAGCAGCCCCGGCCGCTCCCCGCCGGCGGGGTCCCCGTCCTCGCGCGGCGGTCTCAGCTCGCGCAGATCGCTCGTGCCCGGATCGAAGGCGTCGAGACGGTCGCTGAACGCCTGCAGCCGGTCGCGCTGCATCCGCCGGGCGCGGCGGTCGATGAGGAACACGAGTCCCGACACGTAGAGCGCGCGCACGGCCAGCACGATCGCGAGCGCCACCAGCGCCAGCGTGATGCCGATGCCCACACCGTTGTGCTTGTCGATGTTGCCGGTGACGATGTCGCGCAGCTCGAGCCCCATGATGAGGAAGACCGCGCCCTCCAGCAGCAGCTCGAGGGTGTGCCAGTTCAGTTCGTCGGAGACCCGCTGCTCGGGGGTCGACCACCGTGCGGCACCCTGACCGGTCGTGATGCCCGCGGCCACGGCGGCCACGAGGCCCGAGCCGCCCAGGTGCTCGGTGGGCAGGTACGCGATGAACGGCACGATGAAGCCGATCGCCGTGTTGGCGACCGGCTCGCCGATCCACCGCCGTATCCGCAGGGTGAGCACGCCCACGGTGACGCCGATGACGACCGCGACCAGCACGCCCCACGCGAACGCGCCGATCGTGCTGCCCAGCGAGAACCCCGCCGCGGATGCCGCCACGGCGCTGCGCAGCAGCACGAGCGCGGTGGCGTCGTTCAGCAGGCTCTCGCCCTCCAGCATCGTGATGACCCGCGGCGCGATGCCGAGCTTCTTCGCGATCGAGGTGGCGACGGCATCCGTGGGACTGAGGATGGCGCCGAGGGCGACGGCGAGCGCGAAGTCGAGTCCCGGGATGGCGAAGTAGAACAGGGTGCCGAGGGCCAGGGCGCTGATGACGACGAGCACGACGGCCAGGCCCGCGATCGGCATCGCGTCGCGACGGAACTCGACCGCCGGCAGTCGCACGGCCGAGGCGTAGAGCAGGGGCGGGAGGATGCCGACCAGGATGAGGTCCGGCGGCACCGAGAACGCCGGCAGCAGCAGCGACGCCACGAGACCGATCGCGACGAGGATCAGCGGCCCCGCGACGCCGAGCCGCCGCGCGAGGACCGTCGAGACGCCGATGACCGCGATGCCCGCGATCAGCCAGGTGAGGTCGCTCACCGCGGACTCAGATCAGACCGAGGGCGCGCACCGCGTCGCGCTCGGCGACCAGCTCGGCCACCGAGGCGTCGAGGCGGGCGCGGCCGCGCCCGTCCAGCTCCAGCCCGTCGACGACGCGGTACGCCGTGCCGTCGCTCGTCACCGGCGCCGACGAGTAGAGCCCCGCGGGCACGCCGTACTCGCCGTGCGACAGGACGGCCGCCGACGTCCAGCCGTCGCCCGTGCCGTGCACGAGGTCGCGGACATGGGAGATCGCAGCGTGGGCCGCCGACGCGGCCGACGACGATCCGCGCACCGAGATGATCTCGGCACCGCGCTGGGCGACCCGCGGCACGAACGCCTCGTCGAGCCAGGCGGCGGCCGCCGCGCTGCCGCCGAGACGCTCGGCCAGCGCGTCCGTGACCGGGCGTCCCGCCACCGTCGCGTGCGCGACGTCCGGGAACTGCGTCGCCGAGTGGTTGCCCCAGACGATGACGCCGCGCAGCGCCGCCACCGGCGTCTCCAGCGCGGCGGCGAGCTGGGCGAGCGCGCGGTCGTGGTCGAGGCGCGTCAGCGCGGCGAAGCGCTCGCCCGGGATGTCGGGGGCGGATGCCGCCGCGATGAGCGCATTGGTGTTGGCGGGGTTGCCCACCACCACGACGCGCACGTCGTCGGCGGCCGCCGCGTTCAGCGCCGCGCCCTGCGGACCGAAGATGCCCGCGTTGGCCGCCAGCAGGTCGGCGCGCTCCATCCCGGCCGAGCGGGGACGGGCTCCGACGAGCATCGCGATGTTGGCGCCGTCGAAGGCGACGCGCGGGTCGTCGGTGATCTCGACATCCGCCAGCAGGGGGAACGCGCAGTCCTGCAGCTCCAGTGCGGCCCCTTCGGCGGAGGCGAGCCCCTGCGGGATCTCCAGCAGGCGCAGACGCACCGGACGGTCGGCGCCGAGCATGTCGCCGGCGGCGATCCGGAACAGCAGCGCGTAGCCGATCTGTCCGCCGGCTCCGGTCACGGTGACTGTCGTGGGATCCATGGATCTGAGCCTACGGGGGCAAGCCCGGTGGCGGTACGGTGGGGCATGACCTTCAACAGCAATGCAGAGCTGGGAGGGACGACCGCACGGCGACGAGGCCGCGGGGGAGGTGCCGCGGCGGTCGCCGGCGGCGGGCTGGCCGGCCTCGGTGGGATCGCGGTGCTCCTGCTCGTGCTCTTCACCGGCGGCGACGTCACGAGCCTGCTCGGCGGCACGGGCGGCGGGCAGGACTCCGCCATCGCGGGCTGCGACACCGGCGCCGACGCGAACGCGAACGACGACTGCCGGCTCGTGTTCGGACAGAAGGCGCTCGACGGCTACTGGGCCGATCAGGTGCAGGGCTACCGTGCGCCGCAGCTGATCATCGTCGACGGGTCGACCTCGACGCGGTGCGGCACGGCCTCGAACGCGACGGGCCCGTTCTACTGCCCGCCGGAGGAGACCATCTACGTCGATCCGACGTTCTTCGGCCTGCTCCGCAGCCAGTTCGGAGCGCAGGCGGGCGACCTCGCCCAGCTCTACGTCCTCGCCCACGAGTACGGCCACCACATCCAGCAGATCACCGGGATCATGGACCAGTACCCGAACGACGGCACCGGGCCGACCAGCAACGGGGTGCGCACCGAGCTGCAGGCCGACTGCTTCGCCGGCGCGTGGATCGCGGATGCGACCTCCACGACGGACGCGAACGGCGTGGCCTACCTGCAGCAGCCCACCGACGCGCAGCTGCGCGACGCGCTCGATGCGGCGGCCGCCGTCGGCGACGACCGCATCCAGGCGCAGTCGGGACGGGTCAACCCCGAGACCTGGACCCACGGGTCGAGCGGGCAGCGCCAGCGCTGGTTCACCACCGGATACCAGAGCGGGCTCGACGCCTGCGACACCTTCTCGGTGTCGGGAGGAGAACTGTGAACGGCCCGGCGCACCTCGACGACATCCTGTATCCCGCGATCGAGCCCTATGAGACGGGGTACCTGCTGGCCGGCGACGGCCAACGGGTCTACTGGGAGCAGTCCGGCAACCCCGACGGCAAGCCCGTCGTGTTCCTGCACGGAGGTCCCGGCGGCGGCACCTCGCCGTGGCACCGCCGCTTCTTCGACCCGGAGAGGTACCGCATCGTGCTGTTCGACCAGCGCGGCTGCGGCCGGTCGACGCCCCACATGAGCGCGCCCGACGCCGATCCGCGGTTCAACACGACCTGGCACCTGGTGGCCGACATCGAGCTGCTGCGGCGCAACCTCGGGATCGACCGGTGGCAGGTCTTCGGCGGATCGTGGGGCTCCGCCCTCGCGCTCGCCTACGCGCAGTGCCACCCGGATGCCGTCAGCGAGATCGTGCTGCGCGGCGTCTTCACGCTGCGTCGCCACGAGCTGGAGTGGTTCTACGAGGGTGGCGCGTCGGCGATCTTCCCCGATCTGTGGGAGGCGTACGTCGCGCCGATCCCCGTGCTCGAGCGCTCGCGGATGATCGAGGCCTACCACCGGCGGCTCACCGACCCCGATCCCGCCGTCCACGAGCCGGCGGCGATCGCGTGGACCACGTGGGAGATGTCGACGCTCACCCTTCATCCCGATCCCGATCTGGTGGCCTCGATGACCGACGCCGCGACCGCCGTCGCGTTCGCCCGCATCGAGAACCACTACTTCGTGCACGGCGGGTGGCTGCGCGAGGGCCAGCTCATCGACGACGTCGGCGTGATCCGCGACATCCCCGCCGTCATCGTCCAGGGGCGCTACGACGTGTGCACCCCGATCATGACGGCATGGGACCTCCACCGCGCGTGGCCCGAGGCCGAGTTCGTCGTCGTGGACGACGCCGGCCACTCGGCATCCGAGCCCGGCATCGCCCGCGCCCTCCGCGCCGCCACCGACCGCTTCGCCTAGCCCCCCTCCTCCTCTCCCCCTGGAGCGCGAGCCGCTACTCCGCGTGCGAGCCGCCACGCGCTGTACCGGCCGGATCGTGGCGGCTCGGCCGGGCGATAGCGGCTCGGCGAGAAGGGGGAGGGTGGGGGGACTGCTAGGATGGGGGTACTTGCAGCGCCGAATCGGCGCTCTCGCGTCGTAGAACGCTTCCCTCGCCGCCCGGCCCCGACCGGATGATCGGCTGACATTCTTCGTACGGCGACCCTGTGCGCATCCGCGCAGAGGCCACCGATCCGGGCGTCCCGCCCAGAAACATCACCATGTCTGACATCACTTTCGGCGCGCTCGGCGTGCCCGCCCCCCTGCTCGACGTGCTCGCGAAGGACGGCAAGACCACCGCCTTCCCCATCCAGGTCGACACCCTGCCCGACACGCTCGCCGGCCGCGACGTGCTCGGCCGCGGCAAGACCGGCTCGGGCAAGACCCTCGCCTTCTCCATCCCCCTCGCCGCCCGCCTCGGCGGCCCGCTCGCCGGCGGCAGCCGCCGCTCCGGCCGCATCCTCGGTCTCGTGCTCGCGCCGACGCGTGAGCTCGCGACGCAGATCAACGCGACCCTCGAGCCCCTGGCGGCCGCGTACGGCATGAAGACCACGACGATCTTCGGCGGCGTCAACCAGAACCGCCAGGTCGCCGCGCTGAAGGCCGGCGTCGACATCGTCGTCGCCTGCCCCGGCCGCCTCGAAGACCTCATCTCGCAGGGCTTCGTGAAGCTGGATGCCGTGGAGATCACCGTCATCGACGAGGCCGACCACATGGCCGACCTGGGCTTCCTGCCCTCGGTCACGCGCATCCTCGACAAGACCCCGCGCGACGGGCAGCGCCTGCTGTTCAGCGCCACGCTGGACAACGGCGTCGACAAGCTCGTGAAGCGGTTCCTGCAGAACGAGGTGCTGCACTCGGTCGACGAGGCGCATTCGCCCGTCGCCGCGATGACCCACCACGTCTTCCACGTCGGCGGCGTCGAGGAGAAGAAGGAGCTCGTGCGCACGCTCGCCTCGGGCACCGGCCGTCGCATCCTCTTCATGCGTACCAAGCACCACGCCAAGAAGCTCGCCCAGCAGCTGACGTCGCAGGGTATCCCGTCGGTCGATCTGCACGGCAACCTGTCGCAGCCGGCCCGTGACCGCAACCTCGCCGCCTTCAGCTCGGGCGCCGCGAAGGTGCTCGTCGCCACCGATGTCGCCGCGCGCGGTGTGCACGTCGACGACGTCGAGCTCGTCATCCACGTCGACCCGCCCATGGAGCACAAGGCGTACCTGCACCGCTCCGGCCGCACGGCCCGCGCCGGCGCCGAGGGCTCGGTCGTCACGCTCGTGCTGCCCGGTCAGGAGAAGGACGTCAAGGACCTCCTCCGCAAGGCCGCGATCACCGCGACCCCCGTGCCCGTGACGCCGACCTCCCCGCAGGTCACCGCGCTCGTCGGTGAGGTCGCCCCCTACGTCGCACCCGCGCCGAAGTCCGAGCAGCCCGGCCGTGGCCAGGGCGGCGGCGGTCGCAGCCAGGGCGCCAATGCGCAGCGCAAGCGCGCGGCCCGCGAGGGCGCGCCGGCCGGCCAGGGCGGACGCGGCGGCCGTGGCAACGGCCAGCGCAGCCAGGATCAGCCCCGCGCGGACCGCGCCGGACGCCCGGCCGCGGATCGTGCCGGACGCCCGGCCGCCGACCGTGCCGCCGGCGGTCGCGAGCAGCGCCCGGCTCGCGATCACCGTGCCGCCGCGCAGCCCGCGGCATCCGGCAACGCGCGCACGGCGGGACGCCGCGCCACGCACGCCGGGGGAGCCGGTGCCACCGGCGGCAAGCTCATGGTGGGATCGGTCGTGCGGCAGAATGGCGGCCCGCGCCGCTCCGGACGCTGATCCCGGGCGGTCGGGGTCGCGGCCCCGCGGGCCTCGACGGTTCGCCGTGACGAGCGTCGGACGATCGACGCCGGCCCGGCCGATGACCCGCGGGTTTGTGCGGCACGCCCGCGGGTGAGCTGACGGTTGTCCGGCGTTGGTCACCCGCCCACCCGCGCCACCCGCCGCCGCGTCCACGCCGCCACTGGTCGTCCCCGGTTCGCCGTGACGAACGTCGGACGATCGACGCGGGCCCGGCAGACGACCCGCGGGCTTCTGCGGCGCGCCCGCGGGTGAGCTGACGGTGTCCGGCGTTGGTCACGCGCCCACCGGCGCCACCGCTCCACCGCCACCGCCCACTGAGGCCGGCCGCCTACCGGCGCCCGCGCCCCCCGCGCGCACCACTCGGCGGGCGGGGTCAGACCGCGCGGATGAGGTCCGCGGCGCGCTCGCCGATCACGATCGCGGGCGCGTTCGTGTGCCCGCGGATGATCGTGGGGATCACCGACGCGTCCGCGACCCGCAGGCCGTCGACTCCGCGCACGCGCAGTGCGGGATCGACCACGGATGCCGCGTCCTCGCCCATACGCGCCGTGCCCACCGGGTGGTACAGGGTGTGCGAATACCGCCGCAGCGACAACTCGATGCGTTCGGCGGCGCTCATCCGCTCGCCACCGGCCGGCCGCACCCATCCGCCGGTGGTCACGGCGCGCAGCGCGGGCGTCGCGATGAGGCGTTCGCACTCCGCGAGCCCCGCCCGCAGGGTCTCGGCGTCGACGCCCTCGGGATCGGTGAGGTAGCCGGGGTCGATGATCGCGGCGTCCGTGGGGTCGGCCGAGGCCAGACGGATCATCCCGCGACTGCGCGGGCGCAGGAGGATGGCCCCCACGGTGATGCCCTCCGCGGGCGGCGGCACGAGGCCCTCACCGACGTACGGGGCGGCGGCGAAGATGATCTCGATGTCCGGCAGCCCCGCGGGCGCGCCCCGGTCGTCGGCGACCGCGGTGCGCACGAAGCCGTAGGCCTCGGCCACGTTCGAGCTCAGCATGCCGCGTCGCGAGGAGAGGTAGCGCGCCAGTTGGCCGGGCCGCTGCGCCCCGTAGAGCGTTCCGCCGCGGGCGGCGGGCGCGAGCCCCGCCACGAGGTGGTCCTGGAGGTTCGCACCGACGCCGGGGGCATCGACCCGCACCCGGATGCCGTGGCTGCGGAGCTCGTCCGCGTCGCCGATCCCGCTGAGCAGGAGCAGCTGCGGCGTGTTGATCGCTCCGCCGGCGAGGATGACCTCGCGGCGGGCGCGCGCGTGCCGGGTGATGCCGGCGATGTCGACGTAGACGCCGGTGGCGCGGGGGCGTCCGTCGCCCTCCTCGAAGGTGACGCGTCGGACGAGGGCGTCGGTGACGACCCGCAGGTTGGCTCGGGCGCGGGCCGGGCGAAGGTACGCGTCGGCGGTCGAGGCGCGGGCGCCGCGGTGCTGCGTGACCATCGTCTGGGAGAAGCCCTGACGGGTGGGCAGGTTCGCGGTGGTGACGGGATGCCGCAGCTCGCGCGCGGCCTGCAGGAATGCCGCCGTGTGGGGCCGGGGATCGCGCTGGTGCTCGACCGGCTGCGCGCCGGCGGTGCCCTGGCTGGCGTCGGCGGCGCCCTGCGTCGCCTCGACGCGCTGGAAGTACGGCGCGAGCGACGCCCACGACCAGCTGTCGCCGGCGCTCTGCGCCCACTCGTCGTAGTCGGCGGCGAAACCGCGCACCCACATCATCGCGTTGAGCGACGACGACCCGCCGAGCGTCTTTCCCCGCGGCCAGTAGATGGTGCGGTTCTCCAGCTCGCGCTGGGGCACCGTGTCGTAGTTCCAGTCGTAGCGCCCCCGGAACAGGGTGGAGAAGGCCGCCGGCACGTGCAGCGCGAGGGCCGCGTCCGGCGGCCCGGCCTCCAGCACGAGCACCGACGTCGCCGGATCCTCGCTGAGACGGGCGGCGAGGGCGGCCCCGGCGGAGCCGGCGCCGACGATGACGTAGTCGGCCTCCAGCGTGGACGGCCTCCCGCGGGTCGCCCGTCTCGACGCGCTCACGCGCCGAAGGCCTTCACGAGCGTGACGGCCATCTTCGCGGGGTTGCCGTCGATGCGGAACCGCGTGAACCCCTCGCACACGGCGGCGCCGGTGCGCGACGTCACGAACCAGGGCGGCTTGGGAAGCACCGACAGGCCGCCGCCGCGGGCGGCGGAGGAGACGGACCGGGGGAACGGGCGGAACGGGCCGCGCACGACCGTGCGCTCGACCCGGTCGAGCAGCAGCGCGTTGTGGACGATGCCCATGCCGCTTGGCGCGTCGGCGAGGGTGCCTCCCGGGAACGCGCCCCAGGTCGCCGTCGGGGTGAGGAACCCGAACGCCGTCCAGGCGTTGACCGCGACGGTGCCGTACCGCAGGTCGGCGACGGCGCGTTCGAAGCCGTCGCCGAGCGCGTTCTGGGTGACGGGGTCGATGAGCACATTGGCGCCGAGGGTGCCGACGAGCCGGTCGTTGGCGTGCGCGACGGCGGCGTCGAGGAACTCCTGACCCGTCCCGCGCAGGCCCACCACGGCGAGCACGGGCGCGAAGTACTCGGTCGTCTCGAGGGTGGTCGCATCCTCGGGGCGCGCCTCGATGAGGGCGCGGGTCCCGCCGGCGCACCAGGCGGCATCCGGGTAGGAGGAGCGCGCCGCGTCGAGCTTGCTCTGGCTGTGCGGGTACCAGACGGGTCGCGAGGGCGCGCGGTCGTACGCGGCGCGCACCTCGTCGAGGAACGCGTCGCGCTGCGGCCAGTCCTCCGAGAGCAGCACGACCTGCCCGGCGATGCAGTTGTGGCCGCTGTTGTGCAGCCGCATGGTGACGACGTGCTCCGCCTGGAAGCGCAGGTCGGCCGCCGACCAGTCACCGGGCACCACGATGATGGGCGACACGCCGCCGAGCTCGGCCGTGATCGGCTTCTTCAGCAGCGGTCGTCCCTCCCGCCGCCGACGCGTGGCCGCACCCGCGGCTCCCGGCGTGTGCGACGGCCCCCACACGATCGCGCCGAACGTCGACTCCGAGCCGGTGATGTGCACGTGATCGATGTCCGGATGCTGGGTCAGGTAGCCCCCGACGTCGCCGCCGCCGCGGACGATCCGCAGGAGTCCGGGCTCGATGAGCGGCGCCAGCGCGCGCTCGAACACCGGCACCAGCGCGTCCTGCGTGGGGTTGACCTTGAGGATCACGACGCGGTTGAACGCCAGCAGCTCGTACAGCACATCGAGGTAGGGGATGGAGGTGATGTTGCCCGCGCCGAGCACGAGGCCCACACCGCCGGATGCCGCGGGGTCGAGCTGGCCGAGGCCCGCCTCGCGGCGGGCGGTGGCGGCGTCGACGCCGGGCTGCAGCCAGACCTCGGTGGTGTAGCCCGACAGCAGCAGCGTGTCGGTCGCCGTCAGCGGCGAGGTGTGGACGACCGTGCGCGCACCGGGGGCGGACCCGGTGCGGAGGTCTTCGAGCGGCGACCGGCCGACCGCGAGGGCGTGCAGGGTGTCGGCGTAGGCGTCGAGGGCGACGAGGGCCGCGTACGGTCCGGACAGCCACTCCTCGCCGCGCAGCGGATGCCCGGGCGGCAGTCCCTTCGAGGTCGCCGCCGTGTCGGCCCACTCCTCGGCGACCGCCGCGGTCGCGACGCGGACGCGGCGGATCAGCGTGCGCCGCTGGCCGAGCGTGAGGGCGCTCCACGCGCGGGTGCCGCTGCGGAGCTGGGCGATCGCGGCATCCAGATCGTCCTGCACGTCGTGGTCGAGCCGGTCTCCGGTCGACGTCTTCGGTGGTGCGGACGGGGCGCCTGCGGTCACGGCGTTCTCCTTCGAAGCGGGTTCGCGCTCGCGCGCGGGCCTCCAGCTTACGTCGGAGCGAGACGCAGTCCCAGGGTCATTGCCACTCGATGCCGTTCCGGCGGCTCGCGGCCCGGTCCCGGGCGCGCGCTCAGATCAGCGAGAGCTCGCGCAGCTTCGCCTCGACGTCGGCGTTGGTCGGCTCGACGTGGTGGGAGGCGTCGGGGTAGACGACGACGGGGATGTTCGTGCGACCCGAGATCTCGCGGGCCACGTCGGCGGCGGCGGGGTCGGCGACGAGGTCCACATAGGTGTACTCCACACCCAGCTCGTCGAGCTGCTTCTTGGTGCGGATGCAGTCGCGGCACCAGTCGGCGCCGAACATCGTGATCGGGGTGTTCTCGGAGGTCATGATTCCAGCGTACGCTCGGCGGCGCGGCTGACGGCCCGGGTCGCCACACGGGACGTGGACGTTTTCTTCGGGGCGTACACCCACAGTGCGTGGTAGACGAATCGCACCACGAACGCCGCCGCGAGCGTGATCGCCGCGGCCAGGACGCTCGGGATGTGGGCGCCCTGCACGAGCAGCGGGATGATCGGGATGCGGACGACGGCTTCGACGTTGTTGAACGCGAACGACTTCAGGAAACGCACCCACATCTGGCCGGACTCGGAGCGCATGTCGGCGAAGACGAGGTATTCGAGCAGCAGGAAGTTGCCGATGATCGTCACCTCGCTCGCGATGATCGCGGCGGTGAGGTAGTTCATGCCGAGGTGGATGAGACCCCACATGATGACGAGGTTCGCGATCGCCCCGACGCCGCCGACGAGGGCGAACGCCGACATACGGCCGAAGCGGAGCATCGCCAGCTGGGTCAGGAACCGCATGCCCTGCGAGAACGTCGCCTTCGACTCGCCGGCGAAGCGGGTGGCGAAGGCGAACGGGATCTCGCCGATGCGCATCTGACGGCGCGCGAGGATCTCGAGCAGGATCTTGAAGCCGCGCGGGCGCAGGTCGTCGAGGTCGACGGTGTCGCGGTCGACGAGGAAGAACCCGGTCATCGGGTCGGTGCAGCCGTGCAGCTTCCGCGGGAACATGGCCTTCGTCAGAAGGGTGGAGGTGCGCGAGACCGCGGTGCGCGTCGCTCCGGCGAGCCCGCCGGCGGTGCCGCCGGCGACGTAGCGCGAGGCGACAACGATGTCCACGTCGCCGAGCGCGGCGCGGTCGAGCATGCGGGGGATGTCCTCCGGCGGATGCTGCAGGTCGCCGTCCATCACGAGGCACCAGCGCGCCTGCGCGCTGCGGAAGCCCTCGAGCACGGCGCCGCTCAGACCGCCCTCGGGCGCGTCGCGGTGGATGACACGGACGGGGAAGTCGGTGGCCCGGGCGACCGCTGCGATCGTGGCGGGCGTGTCGTCGGTCGAGTCGTCGACGAACACGATCTCGAAGTCGACGTCCCCCAGCGCCGCGCCGATGCGTCGGACCAGCTCGGCGACGTTCTCCCCCTCATTGAAGGTGGGAACGATGACGGAAAGATCCATGGGCATGCGCTCGCGATCGGTCAGGGACAGAACCGTCCCAGCCTATCGACGCGGAGTTGGGCAAGTGCTGTGCGTGCTCTGTCAGTTCCGCAAGGTCCTGCGGCGCCGGTGATCAGCCGATCTGCTTCTTCAGATCGGGCACGCCCATCCCGTAGTTGATGCGGATGCAGGGCAGCGCGAGCTTCTCCGTGCCGACCGACACGTAGCCCTGCTCGATGGTCCTCGCCATCTCGAAGCCGGCTTCGCGGAGGCCCTCCTTGGCGGTGTCGTTGTTGTGACCGTACGGATAGGCCATGACCTCGGCGACGCCCCCGAGCGCCGTCGCCGACGCCGTCATGTCGGCCGCGATCTGCGCAGCGGAGAGGTTGACCATCTCCCCCTTTCCGTTCGCGCCCGCCTTGTGCATGTCGTTGGTGTGCGAGCGCGGCAGGATGAAACGGTTCTGCGCGGGCACGCCCGAGCCGGTGATCACGAAGGAGGTCGCCATGAGCTGCAGCTGCTCGTTGATCGGCGAGGCCATGGTCAACCACGACGGGTCGGCGTCGTCGTCGGTGATGATGACCGAGTGATCGGGGAGGTACAGCGCTCCGTCGATGAAAGCGCTCAGCTCGTCCCAGGTGGGCAGGTAGAACGCCTGGTCCTTGATGTACTGCATCTGCGCGCGGTAGTCCTCGATGTACGCGTAGTTGCCGCGCAGCCAGCCCTCTTCGCCGCCGGGCTTGGTCGTGAACTGGTGGTACATGAGGATCGGCACCCGCGCCTTCGCGGCGGTGACCGCGTCGGCGTTCGTCCAGGCTCCGTAGAGCGTCGTCTGGCGCTCCGTGCACGAGACGAGGTCGGATCCGTTGATCCTCGTGGCGGGGTCTCCGGCGTGCGCGGCGGGGTCGGCGGATGCCGCGGCCGCCGTCGCCGCATCGGCATACCACCCCGCGAAGACGCGTCCGTCGGCGCGGGGGATCGGGAGATGGTCGTACAGGCGGTCCTGCACCTGCAGCTGTGGATCGAGGGTGACGCCGTCGACGCGGAAGCTGACGGCGCAGGCGCCCACGACGTCGGGGTGGGCGGCGAGGAGCTGCTCGGACGCCGTGAGCGGCGTCGGCGTCGGCGTCGGCGAGGCGACGGATGCCGAGGCCCCGGCATCCGGCGTGGAACCGTCCGTCGGCTCGGATGCGCAGCCGGACAGTGCCGCCGCGACGGCCCCGACGATGAGGCCGGCGGCGAGCGCCCGGCCGAGAACGCCACGACTGGTCTGCAGACCGCCCATGTATGACCCCCAAGACGAGGGCGCACCCCGCGCCCGGGATCATCCTACGGTCGGCCCGCTCCTCCTCTCGTCGGCGCGCGCCTGACCTCGGCCGGGACGGCGCGGCGGCGACATCCGTCGTGGCGTCGTCAGGCGGTCTCGCGCGCGCTCGGCCGGTCCTCGCCGGCCGCGCTCGCCGCCTCCAGCGCGCGCCGCAGCTGCGTGCTCGACGTGTGCGCCGTGTACGGGAAGTACACGACCTGCACGCCGACGGCGGCGAAGTCGCGCTCGAGGCGGAGGCCCTTCTCGGTGCCGCGCCAGTCGTCGCCCTTGAAGAAGTGGGTGAAGCCCACCTCCCGCCAGACCTCGAGCTTGTCGGGCACCGTCTCGATGTGGACGTGGTCGACGTACCTGATGTCCCGGACGATCTGCGCGCGCTCGATCGTCGGGACGAAGGGCTCGACCCCCTTCACCAGCCGGAGCATCTCGTCGCTGACCACCCCGGCGATGAGCAGATCGCACTGCTCCTTCGCATGTCGAAGGATGTTCAGGTGTCCGATGTGGAACAGATCGAACGCCCCCGCGGCGTATCCGATCGACACAGCCATAGCGAGCCCCCCCAGCTGCTGACGTGAAATCCCGGGCCCCCCGGCCCGGTCCGAGCCCCCCGGCTCGATGCGGGCCCCCCGGCCCACGGCTGCACATTACCGCACCCGGGTCGTCGACGACAGTGCGGGCGCAGGCGGCCCCTCGGCGCGCGGCCCGACTCGGGCATGATGGGCGAGGGGGAAGGGGACGGCGTGAAGCGGCAGGCGGTGGGGGCGATCGCGGCGCAGGCGGCGCAGGCGGCGGTCAGCCTCGCGCTGCAGATCCTCGTCGCCCGCCTCCTCGGCATCGCGGACTACGGGCGCTTCGCGATCCTCTACGGTGTCGTCGTGCTGGCCTCGGGCATCGTCACGGGCCTCGTCGGCGACGCCCTCGTCGTGCTCGATCGCGCGTCCCGTCGCATCCGGGCGGGGCTGGAGGTCTGGCTCGCCGTGGCCGCCGGCGCGACCGCCCTGCTCGCGGGCGCCGTCGCGGCGCTCACCGGGTTCGCGAGCCCCCTGGAGGCGCTGCTGTTCGCGCTCGCGCTGGCCGCGTTCGTGGTGGAGGAGATCGTGCGCCGGCTCCTCATGGCCGGGTACGGGTTCACCCGTGTCGTGGCCGCCGACCTCACGGGTTTCGCGGTCAGTGCGGCTTTCCTCGGCGGTGCGGCCGCGCTCGGCGGGCTTTCGCTGGCGGCCTTCCTCGGCGCGATCGCGGCGGGGCAGAGCGTCGGCGCGCTGGTGGGCTGGCGGCTGCTGCCGCGCGCCGAGCGCGTGCTGGTCGGATGGCGCGGTGCGGATCTGGCGTCCGTGTGGGGATACGGGGCCTGGCGCGGACTGCAGCAGACGCTGAGACCGGCGATGCTCACGGTCGTCCGCCTCGCCGTGCTCGCGGTCTCCGGGGCGGCAGCGGTCGGTCTGCTCGAAGCGGCGCGCACCTACGCGTCGCCGCTCCTGCTCGTGGTCGGCGGCCTCTCGTCGTTCCTGTTCGTGCGCTTCGCCGACCGGCGGCGCGCGGGCGGCGCCGGATCGCTCCGCGAGGCCGACCGCGTCGTCGTCGTGCTCGTCGTCGGGACGACGGCGATGAGCGGCGTCGCCCTCGCCCTCGCCCCCTGGCTGGGTCCGCTCGCCTTCGGAGTCGCGTTCGATCCGGTGACGCTCGTCGGATGGCTCGTCTACGGCCTGTCGGTCGCGATGGTGACCCCCTACGGGGCGCTGAGCGCCGTCGGCGGGCGCCAGCGGGCCGTGTTCCTGATCCGCCTGGCCGACACGGTGCTGGCCCTCGTGCTCACGGCGGTCGTGCTGCTGGCCGGAGGCGGCGCCGCGCTCGTGCCGTTCGCGCTCGCCGCGGCATCCCTGCTCGGCGGACTCGCCCTCCGCGCGATCGCGGCCTCGGCGCGACCGGATGCCGATCCTCCCCCGGCCTGAGCCGTCCCCGGGGCCGTCTCTCCCAACCACCTGTGAGCAGAGGCGCGTCGAGCACTCTGGTGGTAGGTTCGGCCCAGCACGAAGACGCTCGGACGATGACAGGGGTACGTCCGGCGGTCGGGCTCATCTTGGGGGGGTGGGGAGCATGGACGACGTTCCGTATGGACGGATCCTGCGTGAAGGATGGCTGCTGGTCCTGATCATGGCGCTGCTCGGCGCGGGCGCGGCCTACGGTGTCGCGAAGCTGCTGCCGGAGACCTACGCGTCCACGTCGACGATGATGCTGCAGGTCGACTCGAAGGAAGCGTCGCTGTTCGAGCGCAACCAGTTCAGCCTGGCGCGGATCCGGTCGTATCCGGAGCTCGTCGACAGTCCGCAGGTGATCAGCGGCATCCGCACCGACCTGGGACTGTCGCCGGACGAGTACAGCGATCGTGACCTGCGGAGGATGGTCTCCGCCGAGAACACCACCGACACCGTGCTGCTCGTCGTGCGGGCCGACGCCCCGACGGCGCCGCTCAGCGCGGCGATCGCCAACGCGGCGGCGTCGCATCTGTCGCGCCTCATCGAGTCGACGGAGAACTCCGACGCGGACGATCGCTACCAGGTCAACCTCACGGTCGTGCTGCCGGCGGTCGAGCCGCTCGCGCCGGTCTCGCCGCAGGTGCTGGCGATCACCGGGCTCGGCCTCATCCTCGGCATCGCGGTCGGCGGCATCGTCGCGGTCTACCGCACCGTGACCAACCGCACCGTCATCACGATCTCCGACGTCCGTCGCCTGGCCGGGCTGCGGGTCGTCGGGCGCATCCCGCGGCGTCGGCGGTGGCGGCGCGGCGGGAGCCTCGATCAGGAGTCCGCCTGGGACGAGACGATCGCGAACCTCGGCGTGCTGGGCGGCCCGCAGGTGTCGGCCGTGCTCGTGCTGACGGCGTCCGACGACGCGATCGCCGACGCCGAGAAGGACGGCCTGGCCGCCGCCTTCGCCGCGGCGGGGCGCACTGCGACGATCGTCGACACCCGTGCCGACTCCGATCCGAGCGACGAGCCGGCATCGCTCGCCGCGCTCCTGGACCTCGTCGGGGAGGCGTCGTGGCCCGCGGACCTCGAGTTCGCCGCGGAGGTGGCGGGTCGGCGCTTCGCCGATGCCGTGCCTCCCTCCACGGCCGTGCTCCAGGAGCGGATGCCGCTACTCTGGGCGGCCCTCGCGGAGCACATCGACGCGGCCGTCGCGATCGCGGATGCCGGGGCGACCGCGGTCGCCCGCGAGCTCGTCCGCGACGGCACCGGCGTGGTCATCGCCGTGCGGAGCGGGTCGACGTCGGCATCCGCCCTGACGGCCCTGGTCACCAAGCTCTCCTTCGCCGACGTGCACCCGCTGGGGGTCCTCCTCACCGGCGCCCCGGCGCACTCCACGGGTGTCGTCACCGAGACCTGGCGGGGCGGCGACGACCCGCAGCCTGCGCCGACGCCGCGCTGAGGCTCCGCTGATGTCGACGGTCGTGCGATCGAGGATGCCCGTCCGCGTCGCGGCGCACGCCGACGCGGCGCATCCCACCCGTCGGCGCTTCGCCGTGCTCACGGCCCTGTTCCTGCTGGTGATCGTCAGCGTGATCCCGTGGCGGCCCCAGGCCTTCTATGCCGGAGGGGTGGACCCGGTGGTCCTCGCGAAGGCGGCGATCGCCCTCGTCGCCCTCGGCGGCGCCGCGGCGCTGACGCTGTACACGCGGCACCGCATTCCCGTCGGGCTCGGCCCCGCGGCCGTCCTCGCCCTCACGTTGGCCGTCAGCCTCCTCGGCGGCGTGGTCGCCGGCAACGGCACGGCCACCGCGGTGCTGGTGACGCGGGTGTTCATCGTCATGGCGACCCTGCTGCTGCTGCTGACCAACGCGCCGTGGGATCGGGCGGTGGCCGCGCTGCTGACGGCGATGTCCCTCGTGGCGATCGTCGCCGCGGCGACCGGTGCGCGCACCCTCGCCGGGGGACGTCTGGGCGGCGGCATCCCCGAGATCCATCCGAACGAGCTCGCTGGGCTGGCGGCGCTGCCGCTGATCGCCCTCGTCATCCTCGTGCTGCGTCGGGGTGTGCGGGCCGGGCCCGTCGCGGGCATCGTCGTGCTGTTCGCCATCGTCGTCGCGACCGGCTCGCGCATCGCGCTCGTCGGGACGCTGGCGGGCGCGATCGTGGCGCTGATCACCAACGGCGTCCGCCGACGCGGCGTGCTCTACGCGCTGCTCGCGTTCGTGCCGCTCGTCTACGCGGTCGTGGTGTTCACCGGCGTCGTCGACGGCCTCGCCAGTCGCGGCGGCACGTCGGCCGAGAGCACCGCGCTGGACTCGCGCCTCACGGGATGGCAGGTGGTGCTGGGCTGGGACTGGACGTCGTGGGAGCGCTGGCTGGGAGTGGGGCTGTCGGTCAAGGAGGTCGCGGTCCAGGAGAAGTGGCGCTCCTCGCAGGTGCTCGACAGCAGCTGGGTGTCGCTGCTCGCGCAGGCCGGCCTCGTCGGCGTCGTGCTCGTCGGCCTCCTCGTGGCGTGGTGTCTGGTCACCGCCGTGACGGCGGGCTCGCGCCGGGGTCTCGTGCTGCCGCTGCTGACGATGTTCGTCATCCGCACCTTCACGGAGAGCGGCATGGTCGACAGCGCCATGCCCTTCGTGCTGTTCGTCACGCTCTCGGCGGTGCTCACACGTCGCTCCCGGCACGGGGATCGCCCGCCGCCGGACGACCGGCCGCGGATTCACCCTCGCCAGGCGGGCGTCGTCGGCGTACGCTGAGGGAACGCATCCGGGGAACTGGGGCCCCGACACGGTGCGTGAGCACGTGGGGGGTGCTTTCCGTATGACGGATCACAGGGGTGGGATCGGGCGTGCGCGCACGCAGGCGCCGTGGCTGGTGTTCGCGCTCGTCGCGACGCTTCTCGTCGGCGGGATCGTGTGGGCGGTGGTGAGCCAGGGCCCGGCGGGGGATGCCGCGGCCGCCGCGTCGCCGTCGCCGTCGTGGGCCACGCCCACGCCGCAGCCGACGGCCTTCGAGACGCCGAGCCCCGGCGCGACCGCCGACGTCGCCAAGCCGCCCTCCTCGACGGAGGTGCCGCTCGATCAGGCCGCCCCGCCCGTGGCCGGCGCCGTCGTGGAGGTGGTCGGTCTCACCGCGGGCTCGTTCACCGGCGACGTCCCGGGCGAGCCGAGCGGGGATGCCATCACGGTGTCGGTGCGCATCGCGAACGGCGGGACGACGCCGATCGACACCGCAGGATCCAGCGTCACCCTCAGCTACGGCGGCGACGACAGGACGCCGGCGATCGCCGTCACGGACAAGACCGCGCGCACCTTCCCGGCATCCATCGCCCCGGGAGCCGAGGCCACGGCGGACTTCACGTTCGTCGCACCCCTTGCGGCGGAGGGGGACATCCGTGTTACCGTCGACCTGCTGGCGTCTGCGCCAGACATCGTCTTCGTCGGCCCCAGGCCGTAGCGGGCGCTGGGGGGACTATCGCCTTCGCGGCATCAACGGATGGGGATCCGGTCGCGGGGGATGACTGGGGGAGTCATGGTGCGTATTCGTGCCGGCGTCGGCGTACAGCGGACGCGGAACATCGCGGCGGTTTTCGTGACGGCGCTCGCCGTCGTCATCAGCGGCTTCGTCGCCGTCGCTCCGGCGCACGCCGACGTCAGCCCGCCGACGGGGACGCCGTCGACCGTGACCGCCGACGCGCTCCCGACGGTGCAGATCAACGGCATCGTCTGGGATCAGGCGGTCGTCGGCAACGTCGTCTACGCGGCCGGCAAGTTCACGTCCGCGCGCCCGGCCGGCGCGGCGGCGGGCACGAACGAGACGCCCCGCAGCAACCTGCTCGCCTACGACATCACGACCGGCGTCCTGATCGCCTCGTTCGCGCCGTCGATCAACGCGCAGGTGCGTCAGGTCGAGGCCTCGCCCGACGGCACGCGCCTGTACATCGTCGGCGACTTCACCACCGTCAACGGGCAGACGCGCAACCGCGTGGCGGCCTTCGACCTCCCGAGCGGGACGCTCTCGAGCTTCAACCCGAACTCCAACGGCGTCACCTCGGGCGTCGCCGCGACGAACGACACGGTCTATCTCACCGGCACCTTCGGCCGCATCTCCGGCAACGACCGCGCCGGTGCGGCGGCGGTCACCCGCGCCGGCGCGCTGCTGCCGTGGGCCCCGGTGCTCGAGGGGCGCCAGGGCCGCGTCGTCGTCGTCTCGCCCGACGGCGGCAAGGTCGTGCTCGGCGGCAACTTCCAGACGCTCAACGGGAGCAGCAATCCGGGCTACGGCCTCGCGATGGTCAGCGCCGCCGACGCCTCGCTGCTTCCCTTCCAGACGAACGACGTGATCCGCAACGCCGGGCTGGACGCCTCGATCTTGTCGCTCAAGTCCGACGGCGCCGGGTCGTTCTACGGCACGGGCTACGTGTACGGCAGCGGGGGGAACCTCGAAGGCAGCTTCCGCTCGTCGTGGGCGACGGGAAGCCTCGTGTGGGTCAACGACTGCCACGGCGACGAGTACGACGTCCAGCCGATGGGCGACGTCGTCTACGCGGCGGGCCACTCCCACTACTGCGGCAGCCTCGAGGACGGTTTCCCGCAGAGCGACCCGTGGACGTTCTACCGCGGCATCGCCGTGACCAACGAGCCCGCCCGCATCACGCCCGCCGGGCTCAACAACGGCTACTACGACTTCGGCGGCAACCCGGCGCCGCGACTGCTCCACTGGTTCCCGAGCTTCAACACGGGCTCGGTCAGCGGCGCATCGCAGGGACCGTGGACCGTCAACGGCAACGGACAGTACCTCGTCTACGGCGGCGAGTTCACCCGCGTGAACAACACCGGCCAACAGGGCCTCGTGCGCTTCGCGGTCGGCGGGAAGTCGACCAACGCGCAGGGGCCGCTCCTGTGGAACACGGCGTGGCCGGCGACTGCGATCTCGCTGTCGGGCGGATCCGTGCGCGTGAGCTGGCCGCTCAACTACGACCGCGACAGCGAGTTCCTCACCTACGAGGTGCTCCGCAACAACGTCGTCGTCAAGACGTTCGAGAACGTGCGCTCCAAGTCGCCCGACTGGGGCCTCCCCGCGATGGCCTACATCGACAACGCCGTGACGTCGGGAACGACCTACACCTACCGTGTGCGCGCGACCGATCCGCAGGGGCACGCGATCCTCGGGGGCACCGCGACGGTCACCGCGAGCGGGACCTCGACCGCGAGCGCCTACAGGGATGCCGTCCTCGCGGACGCGCCGCTGGACTACTGGCCTCTCGACGACGACTCGACGACCGTCTCCTACGACTGGGCGGGCGCGGCCGACCTGAGCGTCAACAGCGGCGTCGCACGCGGCACCGCCGGCGCCATGCTCAACGACGCGCGACCCTCGTCGACCTTCGACGGCAGCGCGGCGGGGTTCGCCTCGACGACGCAGCCGATCGCCGGTCCCGACTCGTTCGGCATCGAAGCGTGGATCAAGACGACCACGACGGCCGGCGGGAAGATCGTCGGGTTCGGCAACAGCTCCACGGGCACCTCGAGCAACTACGACCGCCACGTGTACATGGAGCCGGACGGGCGCATCACCTTCGGCGTCTACCCGGGCTCGGCGCAGACGATCACGTCGTCGAAGACCTACAACGACGGGCAATGGCATCAGATCTCCGCGGGCATGGGCGCGTCGGGCATGGTCCTGTACGTCGACGGTGTGCGCGTGGCCATGCGCACGGATGTCACGTCCGCGCAGCCGTACAACGGCTACTGGCGCGTCGGCGGCGACAGCCCGTGGTCGGGCAACGCCTTCTTCGCGGGGGCGATCGACGACGTCGCGATCTACGGGGCGCCGCTGACGCGCCAGCAGGTCGCCGCGCACTACGTCGCATCGGGGCGCACGCTGACCGCGGCGACCGCGCCGAGCGACGCCTACGGCGCCGCCGTGTACGCGCTCGAGCCCTCGCTCTACTGGCGTCTGGGTGAACAGAACGGACCGGTCGCCGCCGACTCCTCCGGCTTCGGCCAGCCCGGCACCTACATCGGCGCGGTCGCGCCGGGCGCGGGCGGGGCGCTCGCCGGGGTCGCCGACACCGCCGCGACCTTCGCCGGCGGTCAGGTCATCAGCAAGAACACGTTCTCCAATCCGAGGTCGTACTCCCTGGAGGCGTGGTTCCAGACGTCGACGACCACCGGCGGCAAGATCATCGGGTTCGGCAACAGCCCGGACGGCAACTCGAACAACTACGACCGGCACGTCTACATGACGCCGGACGGCACCCTCGTCTACGGCGTGTGGGTCGGGTTCGCCGAGACGCTGCAGTCGGGGCCCGGGTACAACGACGGTGCGTGGCACCACGTCGTGGCGACCCAGGGGAGCGAGGGCATGCGGCTCTACGTCGACGGCGTGCTGAAGGGGTCGAACACCCAGTCGAACGCGCAGGACTACACCGGCTACTGGCACGTCGGCGGCGACGTGACGTGGGGCCCGGGCGACTGGGAGTTCGACGGCCGCATCGACGAGGTCGCCGTCTACGCGGCCCCGCTCGCGGCGAGCGACGTCGCCCAGCATCACGCGCTGGGCGCGACGGGAGCGGCCGCCAATCTCCCGCCCACCGCCTCGTTCACGTCGAGCGTCACCAAGCTCGCGGTCGCCGTCGACGGGAGCGGCTCGACGGATGCCGACGGCACGGTCGCCGGGTACAGCTGGTCGTGGGGCGACGGGACGCCCGACGGTGCCGGTGCGACGGCGACGCACACCTATGCGGCGGCGGGCACCTACACGGTGACCCTGACCGTCACCGACGACAAGGGGGCGACGGCGACGTCGTCCGCGCCCGTCGTCGCGGTGGCCAACCAGGCGCCGTCGGCGTCGTTCACCTCGACCGCCACCGACCTCACGGTCGCCGTGGACGCGGGCGGATCGACCGACGGCGACGGGCATGTCACGGGGTACGCCTGGAACTGGGGCGACGGTTCCCCGGCGGGCAGCGGCGTCACGGCGACCCACGCCTACACGACGGCGGGCTCCTACACGATCACGCTCACCGTCACCGACGACGACGGGGCGACGGCCACGCAGGCGATCCCGGTGACGGTGACCGCTCCGGTCGTCGGGGCGACCTATGCGAACGACTCGTTCAACCGGGCCGTGGCGGCGGGGCTCGGCACCGCCGACAACGGCGGTGCGTGGACGCTGTCCAACACGGCATCCAACTATCGCGTCGACGGCACGAAGGCCGTCTTCATCCAGCCGTCCGCAACGTCGCAGCGCTACGCGTACCTGACGGGGGTGTCGTCCACCGACACCGCGGTCGACGTGGACGTGACGCTTCCGCAGCGTCCCGTCGGCGGCAGCGCGTACGTGACGGTGCACTCGCGGCGCGTGGGCATCGCGGAGTACAAGGCGCGGCTCGTCGTCGCCCCGTCGGGCGGCCTCACCGTGCAGTTGCAGCAGACGGGCGTGACCCTGGCGAACGTGGGCACCGCTCTCACCGTCGCCGCCGGCGACACCCTGCACGTGCGGACCGAGGCGGTGGGCACCTCGCCCACGACGCTGCGGGTGAAGGTCTGGAAGGTCGGCACGGCCGAGCCGACCGCCTGGACGGCGACGGCGACCGACGCCACCGCCGCCCTGCAGGCGCCGGGGGCCGTCGGGCTCGGCGTCTACCTCGGCGGCGGCGTGACCACCGTGCCCTTCGAGACGCGCTTCGACAACTTCTGGGCCGGATCGTCCGCGGGTGCGGCTCCGGTGAACCAGGCGCCGACGGCGGTGTTCACCTCGACGCCGTCGGGGCTGTCGGTGGCGGTGGACGGTTCGGGCTCGTCCGATCCGGATGGCACGGTGACGGCGTTCGCCTGGGACTTCGGTGACGGGGCGACCGGCACGGGGGCGACCGCGTCGCACGCCTACGCGGCGGCCGGGACGTACACGGTGAAGCTGACGGTGACCGACGACAAGGGCGCCACCGGCACC
This sequence comes from Microbacterium sp. NFH-22A-Y, assembly GCF_021401375.1. NCBI lineage: Bacteria > Bacillati > Actinomycetota > Actinomycetes > Micrococcales > Microbacteriaceae > Microbacterium > Microbacterium sp. NFH-22A-Y. The sequence goes on from NZ_JACBGF010000002.1 coordinate 370,473, forward strand.
ACGACCAACCCGGTGACCGTGACCGCGCCCGCCGCGGCCCCGTTCGCGGTGGATGCCTTCGAACGCACGTCGGGGACGGTCCTCGGGGCGGCGACCACCGGGGGGACCTGGACACAGACCTCCGGGACGGCCAACGTCGCGATCGACGCCGGCGCGGCGAAGCTGACGACGCAGGCCGCCGGGCAGACCCGTTCCGCCACGCTCAACGCGGCCACCTCGACGAGCACGGATCTGACGTTCGGCTTCTCGCTCTCCGCCCTCCCGACGGGCGCCCGGATGTACGTCTCGGCGCTCGGCCGGGTCGTGGGTTCCGACGACTACCGGGCCCGGTGGGTGATCGCGCCCGGCGGCGCCGTGCAGGCGCAGCTCGCGCGCGGCGGCACCGTGCTGGCGTCGCTGGATCTCCCGGGCTTCACCGTGAGCGCCGGCACGGTCTACAGCGTCCGGGTGCAGGTCGACGGCACCGGCACCACGGCGCTGCGCAGCAAGATCTGGCCGGCCGGGACGGCCGAGCCGGCGGCGTGGCAGCTGAGCACGACCGACACGACGGCCGCGCTGCAGACGGCCGGCTTCCCCGGCTTCACGACGTACGCGGGCACGGGCTTCACGGCCCTCCCGTCTGCGGTGCGGTTCGACGACTTCCAGGCGAAAGCCGTGACCCCGTGACGATCGCCCACGCCTACGCCCTGCTCGGCTCCGCGCAGAAGGGGCGGGGGCGGGGCGCGCCCGCCTACTCGCTGTACGTCAACCGCCCCGTCGGGCGGGTGATCGCCGCCGGGGCGTACACGTGGGGGCTGTCGCCGAACCAGGTGACGGCGGTCAGCGCGGTCCTCACCTTCACGGGCGTGGCGCTGCTGGCGCTGGTCCCGCCGTCGACGGCCCTCGGCATCGGCGTCTGGCTGCTGCTGGCCGCGGGGTATGCGTGGGACAGCGCCGACGGGCAGGTCGCGCGCCTCCGGGGTGGAGGATCGCTCGCCGGGGAATGGCTCGACCACGTCGTGGATGCCGCGAAGCTCGTCTCGCTCCACATCGCGGTGGCGATCGGCGCGTTCCGCTTCTTCGGCCTGCCGCTCGCGTGGACGCTGGTCCCGCTCGGGTTCGCGATCGTGGCGACGGTGACCTTCTTCGCCATGATCCTGAACGACCTGCTGCGCGCACGGTCGGGCGTGCCGCAAGCGGCGGAGGCGGGCGGCTCGTCGCCGCTGCGATCCGTTCTCGGACTCCCCGTCGACTACGGCGTGTGGTGCCTCTCGTTCGTGCTGTGGGGGATGCCGCCGGTCTTCGCCGTCGTGTACTCGCTGCTCGCGATCGCCGCCGTGCTCTATCTGGTGGCCGCGCTGCCGGTGTGGTTCCGACGCATGGGACGGCTCGGGTGAGCCCGCGACCGGCGGGGCGGCGTGAGAAGAGTCTCATAGTGCGTGGTCCGTCCACCGCGGGTTGTTAGGGTCGGTGTGACCCGCCGGTGTTTTCTGCCGCGGGCGGACTCTTGGGGAGAAAGAGACTCCTCATGCGTTCTTCGGCGACAGCCGTCTCCCTCCGCGCGCTGACGGCGATCGTCGCCGCGAGCGCGATCCTCTTCGGGGCCGTCCCCGCGGCGGCATCCGCGTCGCAGCCCGCCGCGGCATCCGGCCCGACGCTCGTCGTGTCCGACACGATGGATCGTCGGGTCTCGGCAGGGCTGGGCGACGCTCCGGTCGGCGGCGCGTACCGGCTCTCCGACCCGCGCGCGTTCGCCGTCTCGGGCGGGACCGCCCAGGCCACGCTGCGCGTACCGGGGACGTCGGTGACCGCATCGCCGGCCGTCGTGTCGGCGGAGGACGTGTCGCAGTCGGTCGTCTTCACCGTGCCGCAGCTGCCCGCCTTCGGCCGCGGCGTCTATCTCAATCTGCAGTCGCGCACGACCGCCGCCGGGCGGTATCACGTGCAGGTCGTCGTAGATGCGAAGGGTGCGGCGCTGCTGGAGGTGCTGCGGGTGAACGGCCGCACGCAGACGGTGCTCGCCCGCACGACGCAGGTCCCTCGCGTCAGCGCGGGCTCACCGCTCACCGTGCAGACCAGTGTGCGCGGAACTGCGGCGGTCGCGATCGACGCCAGCGTGAGCGTCGCCGGCGTCGTCGCGCGGGTGTCGGCGATCGACGCGAGCTCGTCGCGCCAGGCGGGCGCGGGTGGCGTGGGCGTCGGAGCCTACCTCTCCAGCAGCTCCCCCGCGCAGGCGATCGTCTTCGACGACTACCGCGTGACGACGACCGCAGCCGCCGCGACGCCCAGCGCTCCCGCGACCCCCACCGCGGCGCCGACCCCGACCGCCACGCCGACCCAGACCCCGACCGCCACGCCGACGCCGACTCCCGCCCCGACGCCGACGAGCGCGCCGCCCGCCGCCGTCCCCGCGACGACGGATGGCGCACCGGTCTGGGACGTCTCCGGCACGCGCCGCGTCCGTGGGGCCGCCCCCCTCGGCACCGTCGCGCCGCCCGCGCCCGCCGGCGCGATCTTCGTCGACTCACGCGCTCGCGCGGGCGGTGCGGGCACGGCGGCGGCGCCCCTCTCGACCGTGCAGAGCGCCGTCGACCGGGCGGCGGCCGGTGCCGTGATCGTCGTGCGCGGCGGCACCTACAACGAGAGCGTCACGGTCCCGGCCGGAAAGGGCGTGACGATCCAGTCCGCGCCGGGAGAGCAGGTGTGGCTCGATGGATCGCGCCTCGTCACGGGGTGGAAGAACGCCGACGGCGCCTGGTACGTGGACGGCTGGACCTCCGACTTCGACTCGAGCCCGACCTTCACCCGCGGCGCCGCCGACGGCACCGCGAGCGGCTGGCAATGGCTCAACTCCGCGCATCCGCTCGCCGCGCATCCCGACCAGGTCTGGATCGACGGTGCCGCCCTCGCGCAGGTCGGCAGCCGTGCGGCGCTCGCGCCGGGCACGTTCTACGTGGATGCCGCCGCGCGCCGTCTCTACATCGGATCCGCACCGGACGGGCATCAGGTGCGCGCGTCGGTGCTGGCCAAGGCGCTGTCGGTGCGAGGCGAGGGCACGGTCGTGCGCGACATCGGCATCCGGCGCTACGCCACCTCGGTCTGGATGATGGGCACGGTCACGATCGAGGCGCCGCGGGCTGTTCTCGACAACGTCGTCGTGTACGACAACGCGACCACGGGCGTGTTCGTGGGGGCGAGCGATGCCACCCTGCACGGCGTGACGGTGGCGCGAAACGGCCTCATGGGGATCGGAGCGAACCTCGCCGACCGCCTGCGCGTCGATGACGTACTCGCCGTCGAGAACAACGCCGAGCACTTCAACCAGGCCCCCGTGTCGGGCGGGATCAAGATCGCGAAGTCGCGCGGTGTCGACATCACCGACTCCGCGTTCCTGCGCAACGACGGTCCGGGGATCTGGACCGATCAGTCGGTCTACGACCTGACGGTGGCCTCCAGCGACCTCGTCGGCAACCTCGGTCACGGCGCGTTCATCGAGCTCACCCAGAAGGTGGACGTCGTGGATGACCTCGTGGTCGGAAACGGCGGCAACGGGCTGAAGATCAACAACACCGGGGACGTCCTGATCTGGAACAACACGATCGTCGGCGGCAACCGCACCGTCAACATCGTGCAGGATCCGCGTGACGCCGCCGACCCGGCGGTGCCGGGCCACGACCCGCGACGCCCTTTCCCGGACCCCACGATGCCCTGGCTGATCCGTGACATCTCGATCGGCAACAACGTGATCGCCGGCAGCTCCGGCACGTGCACGTTGTGCGTCGAGGACTACTCGCACCGGTACGCCGCAAGCGACCTGAACATCCGCTCGGACGGCAACGTGTTCCAGCGGAACACGGCCTCACCGGCCGGCGCCCCGCAGCCCGCGTGGCTCGTCGTGTGGTCCCGCGGCGCGGCGAACGTGAATCCGTTCGTGTTCACCTCGCTGGACGCGTACCGCGTGGCCACCGGACAGGATCTCCATTCGCTCGCGATCGACGGCCGTCCCGTGACCGCGGCGAACGGCGCCCTGCTCGGCGACGTGCCGGTGAACGGCCTCGCGCAGGCGCGACCCGCGCGTGCGGCCGCGCTGTGGACGGGCGCCCCGAACGGTGTCGGGGCGCGGATGCCCTGATCGGCGACCGCGCCCGGGCCGGCGCCGCCGGCACGCGGCCGCGGCACCCCGCAGCCGCGACGCAATGACGGGCGGCGGGGTGCGGGGCGGCGGGGTGCGCGCCCGGGTCCTGCTACTTCGCCGGGCCGGCCCACAGACTGTCGTAGGAGTAGACCACCGGCGCCGCCGTCGCGCTCGCGGACAGGTAGCTGTTGATCCCGACGACGCCGGGTGCCTGCAGCACGGCCGTCGCGTCGGTGGACGTGAGCGTCCACGCGGCGGGCTCCGGCGACGCGGTGCGCCAGACCTTGGCCTTCAGGGTCGTGGCGTTGACACCGGTCACCTGGAAGCGGATGCTGAGCGCGTCGCCCGCCGTCACCGTCGTGTTCGGGATCGTGAGGCTGGTGAGCACCGTCTCCGTTCCGCCGACCGTGCGGGTCAGCCACACCGCGACGGCGCCGGTGGAGGCCACGCGCACCTTGGCGCGGTAGTCGTTCGCGGCGTCGACCTGGCGTCCGATGGCCGAGAAGTAGGAGCCGCCTCCGGTCGCGGGCTGGTTGAACGACACCGTGAACCGCTCTTCGGTGTCCGTCGACGGTGCCGCCGACGTCAGCGCGGCGGTGTAGGAGTTGCCGGGCGACAGAGTGACCTTGCCGACCCCGCCGGCGACGGAGAACTTCGAGGTCGCGGTCGTGGTTCCCGGCGTGATCGCCCACGTCCCGCCGACATCGGCCGCACCCCACCCGCCGGTCGCGGTGCGTTCGAAGTCGTCGCGCGCCCACACGCGCGCAGCGGTGACGGTCACCGCTGCGCTCTGCGTCGCGGTGATGCCGCGGTCGTCCGCGACCGTGAGGGTGACGGTGTACGTGCCGGCACTCGCATAGTCGTGCGTCGCGGTCGCTCCCGAGCCGGTGGTCCCGTCGCCGAAGTCCCAGGCGTACGAGGCGACCGTCCCGTCGGGGTCGGCCGAGCCGCTGCCGTCCGCGGTCACCCGCAGATCGGCGACCGTGGTGGTGAACGCGGCGGTCGGCGCACGGTTGGCCACGACCGTGACGGCGCGGGAGGTCGTGGCCGTCGCGCCGGCGTCGTCGGTGACGGTCAGCGCGACCGTGAAGGTCCCGGCCGAGGCGTACGTGTGCGTCGCGGTCGGTCCCGCGCCGGTCGTCCCGTCGCCGAAGTCCCAGGCAGAGGAGGCGACCGTGCCGTCGGCATCGGACGAGGCCGTGGCGTCCACCGTGAGCGCGAGGAAGTCGGTCGTCGAGGTGAACGCGGCGACCGGCGCCTGGTTCGGACGGGCGCTGGCGGTGACCGTGCGGGTCGTCGTCCCGGTGAGCCCGTCGTTGTCGGTGACGGTGAGGCGCACCGTGTAGTCCCCGGGCGCGGCGTACGTGTGCGCCGCCGTCGCCCCGGTGGCGGTGGACCCGTCGCCGAAGTCCCACGCGTAGGAGGAGACGCTGCCGTCCGTGTCGCGGGATGCGCTCGCATCGGCCGTCAGGGCGAGGTGGTCCATCGTCGGCGTGAAGGATGCCGTGGGCGCCTGGTTCGGCGCGACGGTCACCGTCTTCGACAGTGCTCCGGTCAGCAGGGTCGCGTCGGTCGCCGTCAGCGTCACCGTGTATGTCCCGGCCGCGGCATAGGTGTGGGTCGCCGTCGGGCCGGCCGCCGACGTCCCGTCGCCGAAGTTCCACGCGTAGGTGGCGAGGTTGCCGTCGGCATCCGTCGTGGCGGAGGCATCCACGCCGATGCCGAGATATGTCGACGACAGCGTGAAGGCGGCGACCGGCGCGCGCTCGCTCGGCACTCGTCCGGCGGCGGCGTAGTGCGCGCGCACGCGGTCCTCACTGAGGACGCCGGGGTAGACGGCGACCTCGTCGAGGGTCGCGGCGATGTAGTTGCTGGAGGTGTTCCCCCACGTCTTGTCCCCGCCGATCCGCCAGAATCCGCGGTAGGCCTGGCCGGTGGCCACGGGCGAGCTCGCGACGAGCTGCGTGTCGATCCACAGCTTCATCCCGCTGGCGCCCTGCGAGGCGACGAGGTGGTGCCACTGGCCGTCGTTGTAGGCGCCGGTGCTGGTGATCGTGTTCTGCGTCCCGTTGTACGTGCCGAAGTTGACCCGTCCGTTCGACTGCATCACGACGTGACGGTCGTAGCTGCTGCTCAGACCGGAGGACGTGTTGCCGAACCCGATCAGCTTGCCGCCCTTGGTGCTCGTCGTCTTGAACCACAGCTCTGCGCTGTAGGCCAGCGGCGAGTCCCACGCCTCCTGGGCGACGCCGACCGCATTGGTCCCGTTGAAGGTGGTGGCCGTCCCGGAACCCGTGATGCCGGCCACCGAGCGGGTGACCGCTCCGGCCAGTGCGCCCGTGGGTCCGCCCGCGGCGGCATCCGTCAGGGTGGTGCTGCCGGCGGGCTCATCGAGCCGCCAGTACAGGTCGGGACGGTCGGTCGACACCGTCGCCCCGTAGGCGTCGGTCGCGACGGCGCTCCAGCTCGCGGAACGTCCGCTGGCGAGGTAGTGCGCCTGGACGTCGCTCTGCGGCAGGGCCTTCGGGTAGACGGCCACGTCGTCGATGCTGCCGGCGAGGCCGGCGTCGTTCGGACGGTTGGTGAAGCCGCCGGTCTGGTCGGCGCCGATGCGCCAGTAGCCCGCGTAGCTCTTCGGTGAGGTCGCGGCCTGCGACCTGCCCGCGCGGATGCCGTCGACGTACAGCTGCATGCCGGAGCCGTCGACCGTGCCCACGATGTGGTGCCACTGGCCGTCGTTCACCCCGGCGCGGCTGAAGATCGTGCGGTAACTGCCGTCGTTGATCGCGAAGTTCGCACGCCCGGAGGCATCGAGGTACAGCACGCGGTCGGTGCCGCCGGACGACGACGTGCCCGTGGCGGAGTCGCCGAAGCCGACGATGCGTCCACCCCGGGTGCTGGTCGTGTTCACCCAGGCTTCGACGGTGACCGCGGCATCGCTGGGGACGACGTCCTGTGTCGTCATCCGGGGCGTGCTGCCGCCGGTCGACGTCACGGCGGTGTCGGTGTCGCCAGCGAGCGCGCCCGGCGTGCCGAGGGTGAGGCTCGTCGTGGTTCCGGGCATGTCGCCGATGTCGTCGTACAGGCGCGTGCCGGAGCCCTCGCCCAGACGCCAGTAGTGCGAGGCGCCGCTGCTGCGCACGGCCGAACGATAGGCGGATGTCGCCGCATCGGAGACGGTGGTCCAGGGCGACCAGGCGCTCCATTGCACGTTGCCGTCGGCATCCTTCGCGCGCACCTGGTAGCGCACCTGGGCGCCGGGCGTCTGTCCGGTGTCGGTGATGCTGAGGCTCGGCAACGACCAGAACCGGCTGTCCGTGCGGGTGAAGGTCGCGATCTTCGTGGCCGGGCTGCGGAAGACGTCGTAGGTGATGGGGGCGCCGTCGCGGTCCCAGGCGCTCGCGAAGGGCACGCGTACCGTGCCGCGCTCGTTCGAGTACGGCGCCGGTGTCATCGCGGAGGTGTAGATGGGCCCGCTCAGGTGCGGCGACACCGTGCGCTTGCCGAACCGGGCGAGTCCCTGCTGGGCCGTGCTGCCCACCTTCGGGAACTCGCCGGCGAGCACCACGTAGTCGCTGTTGCCCGTCACGCTCCAGGCCGCTTGGCGGGCGGAGGTGTAGGAGCCGAACTCCAGGTCGGGGTACCAGTTGAGCAGGCCGGCGTACGGCAGACCCGTGAAGTCCCACCCGTAGGCGTCCTTGCGCGTGATGACACCGGTCGGCGAGGTCGGTTCGGCGGTCGCCTTCATCCACCGCGACCGAGGGTTGGTGTCGGGGAACCCGCCGACGACGCTGCAGTCGTGACGGTGACCGACGGCGTACAGCACGCCCCCCTGCGGGAAGCTCGAGTAGGTGTCGCCGAGGCAGTCGTTCACCCAGTTCAGGGCGCCCGTGTAGGGATCGGCGGCGAAGGTGCCCTCGAACGAGGCGCCGGCACCGAAGGCGTAGCCCGTGCCGTAGACCTGCGTGCCGTCGGTGCTGAGGCTGGAGATCGCACCGTTCAGCCCCGCGGTGCGGATGCGGTCGACCGCCGCCCACGGCAGGGCCGCGCCCGTCGCGGCATCCAGGGCTCCCATGCCGAACGCGGCGGCGCCGTTGAGGAGGGTGAACGATCCGGCGACGATGATGCGGGAGTTGTCGGGGCTCGTCAGCATGTCCCAGACGAACCCGTTGCCGGCGGCGGTCGGCGCCCACGGCGTGAGCGCCGCCGTCGTCGCGTTCCAGGCGGCGAGCTCGGTGCGCGGCTGACCATTGCTGGAACGGAAGTTGCCGCCGGCGTACACGGTGTCGCCGATCACGGCGAAGCCGCGCACCTGCCCGTCCGTGCGGGGCGCCCAGCCGGTGAGCGCTCCCGTCGCGACGTCGAAGGCGGCCACGTGCGCCCGTGCCTGCCCGTCGACGGTCGTGAAGTCGCCGCCGAAGTAGACCGTCTTGCCGTCGGGCGCGGCCCGGACGACCAGCCCCTGCGCGTCGAAGGAATGCGAGAAGTTCGGGGCCGGGTTGCCCGTCGTGATGTCGAAGGCGAACACGTTGTTCGCGTCGATCTCTCCCGCCCCTCCCGCGGCCACCCCGGGGGGCCGGGCCTTGGTGAAGCTGCCGGTGACGTACACGGTGTTGCCGGCGACGGCCTGACTCCAGACGACGCCGTTGATCTGCCAGGTGGGCAGGAGGTCGACGGTCGCGGTCTCGGGCGCCGCAGGCGCCGCGTCCGCGTAGGCGGGCGCGGCGGTGACGACGACGGCTCCGGCGACGATCGTCGCCAGGGCGATGACGGGGGCGAGCAGGCGGGCCAGCCGCGGTCGGCGCGAAGTGGTGCGGATCATGATGTTCCTCGGACGGAGTGCGGGACGCCGTGGCAGGCGGGACGGACGGACATCAGCTGAGAGCCCCGCGGAAGACCGCGGAGGTGTGGACGGCGTCGAAGTCGACGACGATCGTGAGCGGCGTGGAGTGATCGGCCGGTGCCGCGACGGCGTACACGGCGGTCGTGATCGCTGCGGGCCCGACCGTGCCGGCGAAGTCGCGTGCGCCGGACTCCGTCGTGTACACGGGAACGAGGCGGGCTCCGGAAGAGTCGAGCACCGTGACCACGGTGGACGACACGTCGATCTCGCCGTCCGACCCGTTGGTCAGCTCGAGCGAGATGCGCGCGAACTCGCGGCCCGTCGCGGCGCCCGGTCCCTGTGCGGTCTCGGACCCGTACGTCACGGACGAGATCCTCAGCACGACGCCGTCGCCGTACGTCACCTGTTCGGCCGGCGAGGCGACCGCCGCGCTGATCGCGGGAGCGGCGGGGGCGCCGTCGCGGCCGGCTTTCGGGACGGGCGCATCCGCGGCTGCCGTCGGCGCCGCGGGGGCGGGCGATGCGGTCGCGGCCGTTCCGGGCGTCGTCGTGGGCGTCGCCGCGGCCGGCGTCGCCGCGGGCGGGGATGCCGCATCGCCGCGGGACGAGGCCGCGCAGCCCGTCGCCCCGGCGGCGACGATCAGCGCCAGCAGCGTCGCGCCGATGCCGCGGGACAGCGCCCCGGACGCAGATCTCTCGGTGGTCATGGTGTCAGCTCCTCCGTGAGTCGCGGCCGTCGTGATCCGGCCTGCGGGGAGGGTGCGTGCGCCGGCGCAGCGGCCGATCCCGTCTCCTCGCCCAGGCGTTCGAGAAGCGCCGCGGACAGCGCGCGGTGGTACCGATCGGGGGAGTGGCGCAGCCGGACGCGCTCGGCATCCCCCCAGGCGCCCTCCCGCATCGCATCCCATTCGTCGTGCACGCGCCGCAGTCCCGCCGCGAGGGCGTCGACGTCGTTCGTGGCCACCAGGAGCGCCGAGGCGAGGTCCGCGGACGCCTCCCGCAGGCCGGTGTGGTCGGCCGCCACGACGGGGCGGGCGCACAGCGCGGCCTCGATGAGCACGTTGCCGAACGACTCCGCGCCGCGCGACGGGACGACGGCGACATCGGCGGCGGAGAGGCGGTCCCACACCGAGCGCTGGAAGCCGGCGAATCGCACCCGCTCGCCGATGGCGAGCTCGGAGACGCGGTCGCGCAGGCTCTGCTCGTACCACTCGTAGCCCGGGAAGACGTCGCCGACGATCTCCAGCTCGGCCGCCAGCCCGAGCCCCTGCAGCCGCGCCACCGCGTCGACGACGAGGTCGACGCCCTTGCGCGGCGAGAGCCGCCCGACGTAGACGATGCGCAGCGGTGCGTCGAGGCGGATCCGGGCGGGGGTCGGTGCCGACGGTCCGGCGACGCCGTTGGGAACGACGCGCGCGCGATCGCGGCGCTCCAGCCACGCCGAGCCGGCGACGCGCCGACTGGTCTGAGAGTTGAAGATCACGCCCGACGCCCACCGCAGGGGGCGGGTGAGGATCGCCCGCGCGGCGGCGGGAAGCGTCGACTCGGCTTCGTGCACGTGGACGACGCTCGGCACGCCCGCGCGGCGGGCGGCGAGGATCCAGAACGGGATGGTCACGGTGTTCACCAGCACCACATCGGCGCCGACGTCGGCGATGAGGCGCCGCATCCTCGGCCCGTGCGCCACGACGTCGCCAAGCAGTCGCACGAGACCGCGCGGACGCAGGGCGCTCTTGCGGATGACGGGCGCATCGAGGAAGCGGACGTCGGCCCCGGCGGCGCGAAGGAGCGGGATGAGCGGGCCGTCGTCCGAGCTCGTCACGACCACGCGCCACCCGAGCTCGACGAGGCCGCGGACCCCTTCGAGCATCATCCGGTCCGACCCGTACAGATCGGCGGACGGGTTGGCGACGAGGACGGTGCGAGCGCGATCGGCGGCGGACATGTCAGCGCTCGGGCCAGTACTCGTCGACGAGGCTCACCGTCGACGCGATGTTCGCGCGGCTGGAGGCGCCGAACACGATCGCCTCGAGGTTGGGCAGCGCGGTCACCCACTCGATGGCTTCGCGCGGAGAGATCGCCCCGCTCGCGAAGACCGACATCGCCACGGCGCGGAAGGGCCGTCGCTCCATCGCGTCGAGATAGCTCTCCACCCCGCCCGACATGCGGAAGCCGAGCTTGTTGATGTTGGAGCAGACGATCGGGTTCTCCACCCCGGCGCGGTCGAGATCGTCGAGCACCCGCGGCAGGTTCATCGTGATGAAGCCCGGCTCGGCGCCGTAGCGCGTGCGGACGTGGTCGGCGAAGATCCGGAACGCGTCCGTGAAGCCGAGCCCCGACAACAGGTCGACGATCACGTTCTGCAGCCAGATCACCGGGGTGGACAGTCCCGCGAACATCTTCAGCTCGGCGTCGATGAGCAGCGTCGCCACGCCCTCGATGTCCTTGCGGGCGAACGAGGACGCGCCGCGGGCGATGCTGTCGAGCAGACCCTCCTCCGGCAGGAACCGCCGCACGGCCCCGAGGAAGCCGTCGTCGGTGATCGCGTTCGCGTACTTGTGCGCGTACGGCATGCACGGGAAGAAGCTCATGCCCTCGTAGCGGTCGGGATGGGTCCGCACGCGCTCGGCGATCTCCCCGATGCGGTCGTGGGTGGTGCACATGAACGTGTGGACGCCCTCGTCGTACGCGGCATCCAGCACCGACATGATCGCGTCGGTGTCCTGGAAGCGCATCTGCTGGGCGCGCGCCTTCTCCTCCGACATGTGGTTCACCCCGAAGAACTGGTTGTCGCCGAACAGCAGGCGATCCATGGTCCGGGTGGACGACGGTGTGATGAGAGTCATCGTGCTCCTCCTCGCAGCGCACGCAGCGCCGTTCCGAACGGGTTGCCGCGTCGAGCGGGCAGGGGTGTGATGGTGGCGACGTGTCCGGGGGTCGTCAGCCTCGCGTCGACGCGGGTCGCGTCTTCGCTGATCATGGCGATGACGCGATCGGTGGCGGCGGCCGAGCCGAAGTCGTTCTGACCGTGCACGGCGTGCGCACGCACGCGCCACACGAAGGCGTCGAGCTGCGCGCTGTACTCCTCGCCGCGCAGGTAGAACCAGGGCGCGGCGGTGAGGTCGGTCGTGTAGCGGACGTTCCAGCCTGCGCGATAGCCCTCGGGGATCTCGGCCGTGTCGCGCAGGTAGACCTGGATCTCCTGCCGGTCGGCGTAGATGCGCCCGTGCTCGCCCCAGAGGGTCACCTTCGTCGTCATCTTGCGCTGCGACTCGTCGGACCAGTTCGCGATGATCTGCGCCGTCCCCTGCGGGTAGTGGAGGGTCGCGGCGACGGCGTCGTCGATCTGGGCGGAGAAGATGCTGGTGAGCTGGCTTCCGCTGACGGACTCCGGCTCGCCGAGATACCAGGTCAGCAGGTTCAGCGGGTGGGCGGCGTAGTCGTACAGGCATCCTCCGCCCGTGGCCCGTTGACTGCGCCACGTGTGACCCGAGGGTTTGAGCACCACCGGCCCGTACGCCTCCGCGAGCGCGGTCTCCACCGTGCCGATCGCACCGAGCTCCAGCAGTCGCTGCACCTCGCGGAACGCCCCGACGAAGCGGTTGTGGTACCCGACCTGGGTGACGATCCCGCGCGCCTCGGCGAGGGCGGTCAGCTCCGCGCCCTCGTCGGGGTCGATCACGAGCGGCTTCTCGCAGAACACATGGATGCCGCGGCGGATCGCCTCGCGGATCATCCCCGCGTGCAGGTGGGTGGGAGTGGCCACGATGATCGCGTCGGGCTGTGCCGTGTCGAGCATCTTGCCGAGATCCTTGAAGGTCGCCACCCCCGTGTACTTGGCGAGGACGTCGAGGAGGTACCCCGTCGCGTCGCACACGCCGACGAGGTTCACCTCCGGGTGCGCCTTGATCATGGACAGGTGAGACAGCCCCATTTTGCCGAGGCCCACGACAGCGACATCGATCACACCAGCACCTCCGTTCGTCGAGTGACATGACCGTGGCGCGCGAGCGCCGTGAGCAGCGACTGCTCGTACTGGGCACCGATGTGGTCCCAGGTGAACTCCTCGCGATGGCGCGCGCGGCTCGCCTCGCCCATGCGACGTCGGCGTCGCGGGTCGGCGAGCAGGTCGTCGAGCAGGTCGCCGAGATCGTCCGCACCTCGGAAATAGGCGTTCCCGGGGCCCGCGACCCACGTGTTGTACCTGTTGTCGTGGGCCACGACGGCGTTGCCGGCGCCCATCGCCTCGACCAGGGACGGGTTCGTGCCCCCGACGGTGTGCCCGTGCAGGTAGAGCGCGCTGTGGAAGCGCAGCGCCTGCAGGCGCCCGCTGTCGAAGATCGCCCCGGGGAAGCGCACCTCGTCGGATGCCGCCGCGCGGACGGCGACGTGATACGGATCGGTGTCGGTGTACGGGCCCACCACGACCAGCGGCATCCCGCGGCGTCGCGCCGACCACGCGGTGACGATCTCGAGGACGGAGTTCTCGGGAATGGGACGGCAGACCACGATGCCGTAGGCGTCGGGCTCGAGGTGCAGGTCGCGCACCGGCGCGACCGGTGCCGACGTCACCGAAGGGGCGCCGTAGGTGATGGTCTCGACCCGGCGGCGGCCGAAGTGGCGTCCGAGATAGGCCGAGATGACGGGGTGGTCGCCGATCAGGACGTCGCCCACGAGACCCGCGAGGCGTTCGTTGGCCAGCAGGATGCCCTGCTTCGCGAGGCCCCACCGGCGGCGGGTCCACTCCATGCCGTCCATGTTGATCACGTTCGGGATGCCGCGAAGGCGCGGCATGACGTCGAGGACGCCCGTGTTGTAGCCGAACGTCAGCCAGACGTCGCCGTCGCGGTGGTGCTGCGTCGCGTGGCGGATGGACACGAGGTCGAAGTGCGAGGTGCCCTTCCAGCCGTCGCGCGGCTCGGGGATGAGGATGCGTTCGATGCCGTTCCACCGGTCGGAGGCGATCTCGCCCTCCCCGTCGACCTGGCAGTAGACGACGACGTCCCACCCGTGGTCGCGCAGGTACAGCCCCACGTGTTCGGCGGCGGTCTCGAACCCGCCGTAGGCGGCCGGCACCCCGTGGGTGCCGAGGATGCGGACGGTGCGGCGCGTCATCAGTAGGCCCCGTCCGGGCGGAGCATGACGCGCACCGTCCGCCACATGAGCACCAGGTCGGTCATCACGGTCCAGTTCTCGACGTAGCGCAGGTCGAGGCGCACGCTCTCCTCCCAGCTCAGGTCGCTGCGTCCGCCCACCTGCCAGGGGCCGGTGATACCCGGCTTGATGTAGAGCCGGCGGAGGACGTCGTCGTCGTACGTCGCGACTTCGCTCGGGAGGGGAGGGCGCGGACCCACGACGCTCATGTCGCCGACCAGCACGTTCCAGAACTGGGGAACCTCGTCGAGCGAGTACTTCCGCAGGATCCGGCCCACGCGGGTGACACGAGGGTCGTCGTGCATCTTGAACAGCGGGCCCGCGCCCTCGTTCGCCGCGAGCAGCGCGGCGCGCCGCTCCTCGGCATCCACGGTCATCGAGCGGAATTTGATCATCCGGAACTCGTGACCGTCCCGTCCGACCCGTGCCTGGGGAAAGAGCAGCGGACCGGGCGAGTCGAGCCGGATCGCGAGGGCGATGACCGCCGCGACCGGTGCGAAGAGCAGAAGGGCCGTGGCGGACACGACGATGTCGAGCGCGCGCTTGGCGAGATAGGCGCGACCGGCGAACGAGGCGATCTCGACGTGGATGAGCGGCAGGCCCTCGATCGGGCGCAGCGACATGCGGGGTCCGGCGACGTCGGACAGGCGGCTCGAGATGACGAGCTCGGCCGCCGTGTTCTCCAACTGCCAGGCGAGGTGCTTGATGTCGTCGGGATCGCGATCACCGCCGCTGGCGACGATGATCGTGTCGGCGTCGAGGGCGGCGGCCGCCTCCGCGACGGTGTGTGTGCGCAGGACCGGGTAGGTGGCGTCGTCGACGCGGAGACTGTCGAGCTCGTCGCCGCGCAGCGAGGCCCCGACGACCTGATAGCCCAGCCCGGGGTCGGCGATCGTGCGGATGACGTACTCGACGTCGGCGCGGTCGCCGACCACCATGGCGCGCGAGGTGTAGGCCCCCGTCGCGCGGCGGCGGATCAGCCAGCGGCGCCACAGCCAGCGCTCCACGAGCAGGACGCTGACGCCCAGCGGGAGCGCGACGAACAGTTGAGAGCGGATGCCGTCGACGTCGAGGGCGACGTCGAGCATCGCCAGCAGCCCGAACGCGAATCCGGTCGCGTGCACCAGCCGGGTGTACTCGGCGGCGCCTGAGCCGATCAGCTTCACATCGCGCGTGGCGAACAGCGACAGCATCAGCAGCCACACGGCCGCGGTCACGAGGGCGATCTGACCGACGAGGCCGGGGTCGCCGGCGGCGAGCGGACCGCCGGCGACCCCTGTCGACACGACCGTCGCGATCGCGCAGGTGATCACGACCGCGGCGGCGTCGCTCGTGCGCAGGATCCACCGGTAGCGGCGTTCCCACGAGTGACGCCGCTCCAGCGCCCGTGACGGGCCGGCGGTCGCCGATGCCCGCGAGGTGATCGTCGTGAACGGTGCGGCGAAGCCCGTTCGCGCGATGCTCGCGGCGTCGTGGATCGCGGTCATCGCGTGACCACCGCCACGACGGAACGCAACAGCAAAGTCGGCATTTTGCCCCCCAGCAAACCGACGGGCGAATCGTGATCCGCCCCATCCCCAGTAAGACGACGCGAAGACCCCCGTCTCCTGCGGACCAGCCCCCCGGCTGTCACGCGTGCGTCGGGAGCGACTCTACCCCGCCGATCGTGCGGAGCGCCACCGTCAATCGTCGGACTGTGGACAGATCCCGTTCTCCCGGTGTTCAGACGCGCTCGCCGCCCGCGCCCTCCCGCCCACCTCCCGGTCGTCGAGCGCGGCGCGCAGCGCCGAGTCGAAGCGCCCTACCCCAGTGCGTCGACGACGGCCGCGCGGCGCTGAGGGGTCACGCGCGACGCGGCATCCCACACCTTCGTCGTCCGATCGGCGCCGAAAGCCGGCCAGCCGGGATCACCCGTCGTGATGAACGCCACCCACGCGCGGTGCATGTCGCGGGCGAGGTCGGCGGGTGCGTCGTCGCCCGCCAGTCTCACGGCCTGATCGGTCGTCAGGGTGTCGAAGACGAAGCCGAGTTCCAACGCGTGCGCGGCGCGGAGGTCTCGCACCGGGCTCTCCCAGGCGAACTCGTAGACGTAGGTCGGGGCGGTCCGCGCCCGTGCGACGCGGGTCGCGGGGCCGCGCAGGAGGCGGTCGGTGAGCAGCTGCCCGAGGACCTCGCCGGCGCTCGCGTCGGGCATCGCGGCCCGCACGGCCCGGGCGGCGCGTTCGGGGGTGCGCAGGGCGCGTCGGGCGAGCCACGACTTCACGCCGCCGATGTCGGCGATGGCGTCGGGCGTCAGCCAGAGGCGGTACTCGTCGGTGTTGGTGCCGATCAGGAGCGGTATCCCGAGGCTGGGCAGCGCGTCGACGGGCGATGCGGGAAGGGTCTCCGGGTCGAGCGCGAGCGTGAAGCCGGGTGCGCCTCGCAACGGGGACGAGCCGGCGGCGATCTGCGATCGCGCCCGCAGGAGCTCGGCCGTCGTCCGCGCCGCGAACGCCTCGCGCGTCGCCGGGATGCCGAGGCGGCGCGCGATCGCATCCGACGCGCGGCGCGCCTTCTGCAGGGGTGCCGCGTCGAGCGGCCCGGACTGGATGATCGCGCCGGCGACCAGGGCGCGCGATGCCGGGCGCGACAGGAGTGCGGCCACCAGCGCCCCACCGGCGGACTCTCCCATCAGCGTGATGCGAGCGGGGTCGCCGCCGAAGGCGCCGATCTCGGCGTGCACCCACTCTAGCGCCCGTGCCACGTCGAGCAGTCCGAGGTTCGTCGGCGCCCCGTCGAGCACGCTGAACCCCTCGACGCCGAGGCGATAGTTGACCGACACGAACACGATCCCGTCGCGGGCGAAGCCGGTCCCGTCGTAGGTGGGCTCGGCCGCGGCCCCGCGCTCGAGGGCGCCGCCATGGATCCAGAGGACGACGGGGGCGGCGGATGCCGCGGCATCCGCCGGGGTCCACACGTTGGCGGTGAGGATGTCGTCGCCCTCGATCACCGGGCAGCTGAGGAGCGCGCCGATCGCGCCTGCGTAGGGCCCCTGCGGCGCCGTCGCGCCGAACCGCGTCGCGTCGCGCACGCCCGACCAGGCCGCCGGCGGGGCGGGCGCGCGGAAGCGGCGTCCGCCCACGGGCGCCGCCGCGTACGGGATGCCGAGGAAGCGGCCGATCCCGTCGGTCCGGCTGCCGCGAACGGTGCCGGTGGATGTCGTGACCTCGGGGGCGACGGGCTGCTCCATGGCCTCACCCTATTCGCCCCCGTCGGCGGACCGTCGGCGGGATGTCGGCCGCGGCTGAGCTCGATCGAGTTCGCGGGATTCTGCATCGATGGCCTGCACTTCGAGCCCGACGGGTCGGAGCGGCATCCCGAGAACACCTACGTCAACGGCAAGACGGGCATCTACGCCGCCACCGCCAACGACTCCGTGCGCATCAACGGCATGGGCTTCGTCTACCTCGAGCACGCGCTGGTCATCCACCACGCCGATGCGCTCTCGATCCACGACAACTTCACGGCGGTCTGCTCGTCTCGGCCAACAACGTCTTCCCGCGCGGAGCCAGCAGCGTGCACCTGCGGGGCGTCACGCGGTCGAACGTGACGGGCAACCGCCTCCACGCGTTCGCTCCCGGCATGGTCGTGCTCGACGGGGCGAGTGCGGAGAACCTGGTCGCCGCGAACCACTTCCTCCGCGACCAGGAGCCCTGGACGCCCTTCCTCGGTGCCGGTGCCGGCCGCGACGACGAGTACGGTCTGCTGCGCGTCGAGGGCGACGGCAACTCGCTCATCGCCAACCACTTCTCGACGGTCATCGCGGCGGGCGACGTCCGTCCCGTCGGCGCGAAGCCCGTGATCATCCAGATCGTCTCCGGGACCGACAACTACGTCGCGAGCACGCACGTGGTCGCGCGCGATCGGGGCGCCGACGTGGGCGACGACTGCGTCGCGGCACAGGTCGACGCGCTGCTGTCGGCGCGCACCGCGCAGGATCTCGCCGTCATCACGGTCCTCGTCGAGCCGGGCTCGGTGCGCAACACCGTGCTCGACGCGGGAACGACGGCCCAGCTCGTCGTCGACCCCGCCGCGAACGCCGTGCGGCCCACACCCGAGGTCGGTGCGTAGCCGGGAGGCCCCGGCGACGCCCGAGGCGTCAGGCGGTCGCCGCGTTGTCTCGATTCTGCTGCGCAGCGCGCAGGCTCTCGACCAGCGGTTCGTGGACGGGGTTCATGAAGATCACCGGGATGCTGCGGCTCATACTGAACAGGTAGCTGTCAGCGGTGACAGCCGAGGTGAAGCGGACCATGATGTCGGGGTGCTCCGCCATGAGACGGGCCACCCGCTCGGCGACGCGTTCGGCCATGGGGCACTTTCCGGGTGGGGGTAAGAAGGATATCAGTCGGGCGCCGCCCGTCTCGGAGGGGGCACGCACCCGCGCCGGCGGGCCCTCGCCGCGGGCCGATCGGAGTGATCGCTCGTGACACGATCGGTGCATGGCGTTCGTGATCCGAGAGCCCCAGCCCGCGGATGCGGCGGCCGTCGCCGAGCTCCACGTCGCCACGTGGAAGGAGGCCTACGCGCATCTGCTGCCCGACGGCTACTTCTCGGCGGAGTACGTCGACAGGCGGCACCGGATGTGGCGTCAGGTGCTGGCGGAGCGGCGGGATGGCATGGTCATCCGTGTGGCCGAGGTCGGTGAAGACATCGTCGGGTTCGCGTGGGTCGGCCCCGGCGAGGGTCTGGACGGCGAGGAGCCGCCTCGGGACCGCCTGCTCTACGCGAAGCGCGTCTCCATTCGCGACCTCGACCCGTGAGCTCAAGTGGAAAACGGCCCTCACCAGGGCAAAGCAAAACCCCCGCCATGTAGAAGCTAGGCGAGGGTTTCTGGGACCGTTGTAACGAATGTCCCCGTGGCACCGACGTGCGTCGATCCCGTGACCTTACGGTTTTCAGTTGCATGCGCCGGGTTCGCTGCTGCTCACGGGCGCTCGTTCGCCGCGTGATTCCGCGGAAGTCGTGCTGAGCGGTGGCGGCTGGTCATGGATGACGTCAGCCAGCTTTTCGGCCTAGGATCGGCCCGGGAAGCAATCTCCCCGGCTCAGGTGCCCGACTGAAGACGCAGCTCAATGGCTCGTTCAATCAACCCGCGGTTGACAGGCGAAGCGCCGTCGACGAATATCGTGCGCCTGAACTCCAACTCGCCCATCTCGAGAGCGAGCTTTCCCATTACCTCGTCGGCGAAGCTGGAGGACACCAAGGGGATGCCGCGAAGGTCGAGAACAACCTGACCCGCGCCGGCCGTGACATAGTTCCGGATTCGGGTTCGAACCTCGGAACCATGCTGACGTGAACCGACGAGCGCCTCAAGCTCAGTCGCGTCGATGCGATAGTAGTCTTCTGCTGTCGTAATCGCTTCGAGGACAGCGCTCTCAATCTCTGGGCGGCCAAGTGCCTCGTTGATGCTGACGGCCTTTGCGCAATCCAGACGCCAATCCACGGTCGTCGAATGGCTTGAGTTCGCGTCCAGTAGCGGTCGACGAACATCGATCGCAGTCGTGACAGCCGCGTCGCGATATCGCCAGGAGCCGCGACCGGACCGCACGGATAGCTGGCCGCCGTTGATCTCGACCGCTCTTCGAAGGCCGTGGAGACCGTTGCCTTGGTTATCTTTGCCCTTGCTAGTCACCCCCTGTTCTAGCGCGTGTGCGATAGCACTGTCAGCAGTTCGGACTCGCGTCGGGTCGACCGAACTGCCGTGAGCCGCATCGACCATGGCGCGGTGGATTCCGCGGCCCGTGTCTGTGACGCCCAATACGCAGGTGCGGTTGCGGGTGTGAACCTGCATCATCACGAAGCCGCGATCGGCATGGCTGTGCTGAAAGACGTTGTCCAGTACTTCGTAGATGCACCAATTCAGGGTGTCGATCACGCCTGATTCGCAAACAACCAGATCGGTGAGGCTCTTCATGAAGGCGTCCGCCAGCAGTTGTGCCTCGCGCTCGCTGTCATAACGCCAGACAACATTGGTCGGGTAATCGTTCTTCGATAGCTCGGAGATAGCACGAGGTGCGTGTAGCCAGGTCTTTGACTGGTTGAAGTGGAGATGATCGGGTATGAACTTCATACGGCGATGGGTGCGCAGGTAGTCGAGAGCCGCAGCCAAGCTAACAGTCGTGTCCGGCCAGGTTGTGTGCAAGCGTTGGAAATCGAGGATCACGGTGTCGCCGTCGACCCATGCCTTGGAGGCCGCGATGACGTCGTCGACTGCGTCCATGCTGTTCAGATTGCGAAGCGTGTGACGAACTATCCCCTGCATGCACCGAGGGTATCGTTCGCTGCAGACAAAACGGGGGGGGGGGGGGGGGGGGGGGGGGGGCTAGCTGGTCCCCGTGAGGTTGTGAACGCGTTCGGCAGGGGTTGAGCCTGCGAGGCCGGTGTGGGGCCGATGGTGATTGTAGTGATGGAGCCAGGCGTCGTAGGTCGCTGCGCGGGCGGCGTCTGACGGATAGGTCGCGGCGTACGCCCATTCGGTCGGGAGGTGCGGTTGAAGCGCTTGACCTACCCGTTGGTCTGCGGCCGGTAGGGCGGGTGCGGCGGTGCGTTGCGGTCGTGCCGAGCGCGTCGGTGAGTACGTGGGATCGGTAGCAGGAGCCTTTGTCGGTCATCACGCCCGTCACGGTGATGCCGTGCTCGGTGAAGAACGCGCGGGCGCGCTCCCAGAACGCTGCCGCGGTCTCCTTGCGTGCGTAGCCGAGCTGTTCTGAGTGGGCGAGCCGGGTGCAGTCGTCCACGGAGTGGTGCAGGAACGCGTGGCCCAATCCCCGCTTCTTGTTGTTGCGGTTCCCGGCCTGCAGGCCGAGCATTGCCCCGGGCTCTCGCTCATCAAGCCGGAGGCGCACAGAGCAGAGCGGCTACGAAGACGCCCTCACCAGCCCAAAGCAAAACCCCCGCCATGTAGAAGCTAGGCGAGGGTTTCTGGGACCGTTGTAACGACGGTCCGTGTGGCTCCGACGGGCGTCGATCCCGTGACCTCACGATTTTCAGTCGTGCGCTCTACCAACTGAGCTACAGAGCCGCGCGGCACGCGCTGTACAGAACCTGCCGCGTCCTACGCGAAGGGCCCTCGATCTCGAAAGAAAAGGGCCCGTCGCTCGGAGCGACCCTGACGGGACTTGAACCCGCGACCTCCGCCGTGACAGGGCGGCACGCTAACCAACTGCGCTACAGGGCCATACGTATTCAGTTGTGTGTCGGAGAGTGACCCCAACGGGATTCGAACCCGTGCTACCGCCGTGAAAGGGCGGCGTCCTAGGCCGCTAAACGATGGGGCCGAGCGAACCCGAGGGCTCATTCTTACCGACGCTCAAGCATACGAGATCCCTCCCCAAATCGGAAATCGAGGGCGTGGGATGCCGCGGCGCGCCCCCTCCGCGGGGGAGGATGGCGGCATCCGCATCCGTCGCGCGCAGGCACGTCGCCGCTGGTCGCGGCCGGATTCGCTCCCCTCGGGGCGTCGAAGAAACCCTTGGGCGAATGTGACGAATGTTGTTAGTGTGACGTGTGTTGCCATCGCAGGATGGCGGGGGTCGACGCGCGTGAATGACGGAGGTTCGAGGTGAAGACCGAGAAGGCCGCTTCGGCGGAGGACTGCGGGTGCGCGCCGACCGCGAAGGAACTGACGACCCTCCGGGGCCCCCTGAGCCGCCGCACGGCGCTCGGACTGGCGGGCCTGGGCGTTCTCAGCCTCGGCGCCGTGAGCGCTCTCGGACTGCGGTTCAGCCCGTCGGCGTTCGCCGCCGACTACCCCTCCTGGGATGACGTCCAGAACGCCAAGAACAACGAAGCCGCGAAGGCGGCCGAGGTCTCCCGCATCCAGGACCTCATCGCCGCACTGCAGGCCGACGTCGCCGCGAAGCAGGCCGAAGCCGAACGCCTCGCGAACGAGTACGTCGCGGCGCAGATCGCGTTCGAGACCGCCGCCGACAACGCGAATGCGCTCCAGACGCAGGCGGACGCCGAATCGGCCCGAGCCACCGAGACCGCCAAGAAGCTCGGACGCCTCGCGGCGCAGCAGTACCGCTCCGGCGGCGACGACCCGTCGATGGAGCTCTTCTTCTCCGGCTCCGCCGCCAGCGCCGACGACCTGCTCACCAAGCTCGGCACGATGGACCGCCTCGTCGAGGCCAACCGCGGCGTCTACGCCGACGCGGTGAGCGCCCGCAACAACGCCCAGAGCCTGAGCGACAAGGCGAAGGTGGCGCGCGACGAGCGCGATCGTCTGCAGAAGGAAGCCGAGCAGAAGATGCAGGCGGCCCAGGATGCCGCCGCCGCGGCGCAGGCCGCCCTCGCCGAGCAGGACAAGAACCTCGGCACGCTCCAGGCGCAGCTCGCGGCACTCCAGGACCAGACCGCGAAGACCGTCGCCGACTACCAGGCCGGCGTCGAGGCCGCGCGCAAGGCCGAGGAGGCCCGTCAGGCCGCCCTCGCCGAAGAGCGTCGGCGGCAGGCCGAGGCCGAAGCCGCGGCGAACGCCGGTGGCGGTGGTGGCGGCGGCGGAAGCAGCAGCGGCGGAAGCAGCGGCAGCGGTGGATCGGCCGGCACCGGAGGCTGGGTGCGCCCGGCATCCGGCTACATCAGCTCGTGGTTCGGAAACCGCGGCTCGGTGTGTGGCAACGGCTCGTGCACCAGCGGCGGACACCGCGGTATCGACTTCGCCACCTCCTGCTGGTCGCCGATCTACGCGGCGGCCTCCGGAACGGTGGTCTGGGCCCAGTACACCGGCGACTGGGGCAACTACATCAAGATCGACAACGGCGGCGGCATCGTCACCGGCTACGCGCACATCGTCAACGGCGGCTACAGCGTCAGCTACGGCCAGTGGGTCAACGCCGGCGATGTCATCGCCTACGTCGGCAACACCGGAGCCTCCACCGGCTGCCACCTGCACTTCGAGGTCTACTGGCAGGGCGTGCGGATCGACCCCGCGCCCGTCCTCCTCGACCACGGCATCAACGTCTACTGACGGCTCGCGCCGAACACGCAGAAGAGCGGATGCCGATCGGCATCCGCTCTTCTGCGTGTGAGACGGGGCTCAGATGGTCTTCGGGGCGTGGCCCTCGCCCTGCGTGGCCGTCTGGGCGCCCTCGTCCTGGAAGCGCTGGAAGGCCTCGGACACCAGGCGCTCGGCCTCTTCGGCGCCGGCCCACTGGTCGACCTTGACCCACTTGTCGGGCTCGAGGTCCTTGTAGTGCTCGAAGAAGTGGCCGATCTCGCCCTTGGTCCACTCGTCGAGGTCGTCGACGTCCTGGATGTGGTTCCAGCGCGGGTCCTTCGCGAGCACGGCGACGACCTTGTCGTCACCGCCGGCCTCGTCGAGCATCTTCAGCACCGCGACGGGGCGGACCTTCGCCATGACACCCGGGTACAGGTCGCGGTCGAGCAGCAGCAGTACGTCGAGCGGGTCGCCGTCCTCGCCGAGGGTGTCCTCGAAGAAGCCGTAGTTGGCGGGGTAGCCCATCGGCGTGAACAGCACGCGGTCGAGGAACACCCGACCCGTTCCGTGGTCGACCTCGTACTTCACGCGGCTGCCGCGCGGAATCTCGATGACGGCGTCGTATGCGCCCATACTGGTGCTCCTTCGGAGGATCTGGTGGATGTTCGGAGGGTCTGGTGGATGCCGGCATCCAGCCTAGTCCGGGGGCCACCGCGCGCCGGTTGCGCAGCCGTCACCTTCACAACTCCGCCTCAGCCGCCCGTATCGGTCCGGTCGGAGGCCCCTACCCCCATTGAGGCGGAGTTGTGCGGGTGGCAACTCGCTACCGTGGATGCCGTGGACCATCGCCCCAGCCTCGATCCCGCCGTCGCCGAGATCCGTCGTGCCGTGCGCACCGCCCTCGCGACCGTGACGGGGCCGGTGCTCGTGGGGCTCTCGGGCGGCGCCGACTCGCTCGCACTCGCCGACGCCGTCGCGTTCGAGGCGCCGAAAGCGAACATCGCGGCATCCGCTGCGGTCATCGACCACGGCCTGCAGCCCGGGTCCGACCGCGTCGCCGCGCGTGCGGCGGCCGTCGCGGAGGAGCGAGGTCTCACCGCGCGGGTCGTCCGGGTCGAGGTCGGCACCGACGGCGGGCCCGAGGCCGCCGCCCGCGACGCCCGCCGCGCGGCCCTGCTCGCCGCCGCGAGGGAGGCCGGGGCCGAGGCGATCATGCTCGCCCACACTCTCGACGACCAGGCCGAGACCGTGCTCATCGGCCTCGCCCGCGGCTCCGGCGCCGCGAGTCTCGGCGCGATGTCGCCCGACCGGGTCGAGGACGGCATCCGCATCCTGCGTCCCCTGCTCGAGGTGCGCCGCGCCACCACCCGCGCGGCCTGCGCCGCGGCGGGGCTGCCGCCGTGGGAGGACCCGCACAACCTCGACCGCCGGTTCCTGCGCGTGCGCGTGCGCCAGGACGTCATGCCCGTGCTCGAGGCCGAGCTCGGCCCCGGCGTGGCGGAAGCCCTCGCCCGCACGAGCGACCAGCTCCGCGAGGATGCCGCGGCCTTCGCCGACATGATCGACGAGACGATCGAGGACATCGTCGAACACGCCGAGGCCGGCATCGCGGTCTCGGTTCCCGCGCTCGCCGCCAACCCGCCGGCCCTGCGTCACCGCATCATCCGGCACGTCGTCGCGAGCGAGTTCGGGGCGAGCCTCACCCGGGCCCAGACGCTCGAGGTCGCGCGGCTCGTCACCGACTGGCACGGTCAGGGGCCGATCGACCTCCCCGGATGCCGTGCCCGGCGCAGTGGCAGCCGGCTGGAGTTCGTCGCGGACTGAGAACGCCCGCCGACGGGCCTAAAATCGAGGAATGCGCGCAGCCGACATCGCTGACCAGCTGTCCACCATCCTCGTGACCGAGGAACAGATCCACGAGAAGCTCGGTGAGCTCGCCCAGCGCGTCGAGGCCGACTACGAGGGCAAGGAGCTGCTCCTCGTGGGGGTGCTCAAGGGTGCCGTCATGGTGATGGCGGACTTCTCCCGCAAGCTCCGCCGCGACATCGTCATAGACTGGATGGCCGTCTCGTCGTACGGTGCGGGCACGAAGTCCAGCGGTGTCGTCCAGATCCGCAAAGACCTCGACACCGACCTCACCGGCAAGCACGTGCTGATCGTCGAGGACATCATCGACTCGGGCCTCACCCTGAGCTGGCTGCTGGAGAACTTCGCCTCGCGCGGCGCCGCCTCGATCGAGATCCTCGCCCTGCTGCGCAAGCCCGAAGCGGCCAAGGTCGAGATCGACTGCCGTTACGTCGGCTTCGACATCCCCACCGAGTTCGTGGTCGGCTACGGCCTGGACTACGACGAGCGGTTCCGCAACCTGCGCGACGTCGCGGTGCTCGCGCCGCACGTCTACAGCTGACGCGGCGTTTCGACTCGCTGCGCTCGCTCAACGACCGGGGTGGGGTGGGCGTTTCGACTCGCTGCGCTCGCTCAACGACCGGGGGGAAAGTCCCGGTCGTTGAGCGACGAGCGCAGCGAGGAGTCGAAACGCAGACGGAGCCCGGGTCCCTCCCGGTTCGCCTGTGGCGAATGCACAGACGCCCCATAGTCGGTGCGCGGTAGCCTGAGCGGATCATGGACTTCAAGAAGCTCAGCCGCAACCCGTTCGTCTACGTGTTGCTCATCGGCGCCCTGCTGCTGATCGGCATGTCGCTGATCTCGACGCTCACCGGCGCCAAGCAGATCACGACGCAGGAGGGCCTGACGCTCCTGAAGGGCGGCACGGTCACCCAGGTGACGAACACCGACGGCGACCAGCGGGTCGACATGACCCTGTCCGCACCGTTCGAGGGCGCCACGCAGGTGCAGTTCTACTACGTGGGCGCGCGCGCGAACGAGGTCGTCTCGGCGGTGGATGCCGCGACCCCGAAGGACGGCTACAACGACGTCGTGCCGCGCACGACCTTCTTCGAGAGCCTCCTGTCGCTGCTGATCCCGATCCTGCTGCTGGGTCTGCTCTTCTGGTTCTTCTTCTCCGCTGCCCAGGGCGGCAACAGCAAGGTGATGCAGTTCGGCAAGTCCCGCGCGAAACTCGTGACGAAGGAGACCCCGACGGTCACCTTCGCCGACGTCGCCGGTGCCGACGAGGCCATCGAGGAGATGCAGGAGATCAAGGACTTCCTGAAGGATCCCGCGAAGTTCCAGGCGGTCGGCGCCCGCATCCCGAAGGGCGTGCTGCTGTACGGCCCTCCCGGAACCGGAAAGACCCTGCTCGCGCGCGCCGTCGCCGGCGAGGCGGGCGTGCCGTTCTACTCCATCTCGGGCTCCGACTTCGTGGAGATGTTCGTCGGCGTGGGTGCGAGCCGCGTTCGCGACCTGTTCAACCAGGCCAAGGAGAACGCCCCCGCGATCATCTTCATCGACGAGATCGACGCCGTCGGCCGTCACCGCGGCGCCGGCATGGGCGGCGGTCACGACGAGCGCGAGCAGACGCTCAACCAGATGCTCGTCGAGATGGACGGGTTCGACCCCAAGGCGTCCGTGCTCGTGATCGCGGCGACCAACCGTCCCGACATCCTTGACCCGGCCCTGCTGCGTCCGGGCCGCTTCGACCGCCAGATCGGCGTCGACGCCCCCGACCTCAAGGGCCGTCAGCGCATCCTCGAGGTGCACGGCCGCGGCAAGCCGCTGTCGCCGTCGGTCGACCTCGCCGTCATCGCCCGCAAGACGCCCGGCTTCACCGGTGCCGACCTCGCGAACGTGCTCAACGAGGCCGCCCTGCTGACGGCGCGCTCCAACGCGCAGCTCATCGACATGCGAGCCCTCGACGAGGCGATCGACCGCGTCATCGCCGGTCCGCAGCGCCGCACGCGCATCATGAAGGACAAGGAGAAGCTCATCACGGCGTACCACGAGGGCGGTCACGCCCTCGCCGCCGCCGCGATGAACAACACCGACCCGGTCACGAAGGTCACCATCCTTCCGCGCGGCAAGGCCCTCGGCTACACGATGGTGCTTCCGCTCGAGGACAAGTACTCCGTCACCCGCAACGAGCTGCAGGACCAGCTGACGTACGCGATGGGCGGCCGCGTCGCGGAGGAGATCGTCTTCCACGACCCGACCACCGGCGCCAGCAACGACATCGAGAAGGCGACGGGCATCGCTCGCAAGATGGTCACCGAGTACGGCATGACCACCGACGTCGGCCCGGTCAAGCTGGGCTCGTCCTCGGGTGAGGTGTTCATGGGGCGCGACATGGGTCACGGACGCGACTTCTCCGAGCGCATCGCCGAGCGCGTCGACCAGCAGGTGCGCGAGCTCATCGAGCAGGCGCACAACGAGGCGTACGAGGTGATCAACGCGAACCGCGACATCCTCGACAAGCTGGCCCTCGCCCTGCTGGAGAAGGAGACGCTCGACCACCTCGAGCTCGCCGAGATCTTCACCGACGTCAGGAAGCTGCCGCCGCGCCCGCAGTGGCTGTCCAGCGACGACCGTCCCGTCTCGATGCTGCCGCCGGTGGACGTGCCGCGCCGGCAGGACGAGACCGGGCTGGCCGCGGCATCCGTCGCCGAGGACCAGCCGGCCGCGCACACGGCGGCGCAGCGTCGCCCGAGCGGGCAGGCGCGCCCCGCCACCGCCTAGGCTCGTGACGTGGCCGTCGATCGAGACCGCGTCGCCGCCGCCGTGCGCGACATCCTCGTCGCGATCGGGGAAGACCCCGATCGCCCGGGGCTGAAGGCGACCCCTCAGCGCGTCGCCGAGGCCTACGCCGACTTCTTCGCCGGCGTCGGCGAGGATGCCGGCGCTCCGCTGGCCCACACCATCAGCGTGTCGCGGGGTCCCGCACCCGACACGCTGCCGTCGGGGGCGGTGCTGCTGCGCGACATCCGTTTCCGCTCGGTCTGCGAGCACCACCTGCTGCCGTTCGCCGGGCGCGCGCACATCGCGTATCTCCCGGGCGAGCAGGTCGTCGGGCTCGGGGCGCTGCCCCGGGTCGTGGAGGTGCTCGCCGCGCGGCCGCAGGTGCAGGAGCGACTGGGCGAGCAGATCGCCGACACGATCGCGGCGGCGCTCGATGCCCGCGGGGTGCTGGTCGTGCTCGGTGCCCACCACGAGTGCGTCACGATGCGCGGCGGCCGCCAGCCGGATGCCGCCACGGTCACGATCGCCGCGCGCGGCGCCCTCGCCGACCCGGCGGCCCGTGCCGAGATCATGATGCTCGTGACCGGGACGCCGACATGACGGCGATCATGGGCATCGTCAATGTGACGCCCGACTCCTTCAGCGACGGCGGGCGCTTCCTGTCCGCCGACGCCGCCGTCGCGCACGGCCGGGCCCTGCGCGCGGCCGGCGCCGACCTCCTCGACGTCGGCGGGGAGTCGACCCGGCCGGGCGCGGAACGGGTGGATCCCGCCGAGGAGCGGGCGCGCGTGCTTCCGGTGATCGCTGCTCTCGTCGCGGACGGCGCGACGGTCAGCATCGACACGATGAACGCATCGACCGCGCTCGCCGCCGTCGAGCGCGGTGCCCGCATCGTCAACGACGTCTCGGGCGGTCTCAGCGATCCCGACATGCTGAGCGCGGTCGCGGCATCCGGCGTCGACGTCGTCCTGCAGCACTGGCGCGGGCCCTCCGCCGACATGTACGCCCACGCGGGGTACGACGACCTCGGCCGCGACCTCATCGCGGAGCTCGAGGTGCGCCTCGCCGCGGCCGTCGCGGCGGGGATCTCTCCCGACCGGGTGATCCTCGATCCCGGCATCGGCTTCGGCAAGCGCGGTGCGCAGAACTGGGAGGCGCTGCGGGCACTGGAGCGGGTCGTCGCGATCGGTCCGCGGGTGCTCGTCGGCACGAGTCGGAAGCGGTTCCTCGCCGAAGCGCTGGCCGCCCTCACTCCCGAGGAGGACGTGTCGGCCGAACGGCGCGACCTCGCGACCGCGGTCACCAGCGTGCTGGCGGCGCAGAGCGGCGCGTGGGCCGTGCGGGTGCACGACGCGGCGGCCACGCGCGATGCGCTCGCGGTCTGGACGAACTGGAACGGCGAGAGCGACGGAGGACACGCATGAGCGACCGCATCACGCTGACCGGAGTCCGCGCGACGGGCTACCACGGGGTCTACGAGCACGAGCGCCGTGAGGGACAGGTCTTCATCGCGGACGTCGTGCTGGAGCTCTCGCTCGCCGACGCCGCACGCAGCGACGACGTCGCCGACACGGTGCACTACGGCGAGCTCGCCGACCAGGTCGCCGCCGTCCTCGCGGGCGATCCCGCCGACCTCCTCGAGACCGTCGCGCAGCGCGTGGCCGACCGCGCGCTCGGCTACGCCCGCGTGGATGCCGTCGAGGTCACGATCCACAAACCGCAGGCGCCCATCGCGGTGCCGTTCGACGATGTGAGCGTCTCCATCCGCCGCGTCCGTGAAGGAGCGTCCGCATGAACCGCCGCCTCGCGCAGGGCTATCACGACGAGTCCTCGCCCCGGGATCACAACGAGACCGTCGCCGTCGTCGCGATCGGCACCAACCTCGGCGACCGCGAGGCGACCATGACCGCCGCCCTCGAGGATCTCGCCCGCCTGCCGCTGACCACCCGGATCGTGGCCTCGGCCCCGATCGAGACCGTCGCGTTGACCCTCGACGGACCGGATGCCGAGGCCCCGGCCTACCTCAACGCCGTCGCCCTCGTCACGACGCGCCTCGCGCCCTCGGTGCTGCTCGGCTACCTCCACGCCATCGAGGAGGCGCATGGGAGGCCCCCGCGGCGCGTCGACGACCTGCGGTGGCAGAGCCGCACCCTCGACCTCGACCTCATCGCCTACGGCGACGTGCGCTCCGCCGACCCCGCGCTGACCCTGCCCCACCCGCGGGCGGCGGAGCGGACGTTCGTGCTCGCGCCGTGGCTGCACGTCGACCCGGATGCCGTGCTCCCGGGCGCCGGGCGGGTGGATGAGCTTCTCGCGCGTCTGGAGGAGGCGCCGGCATCCGGGCCCGATGCGGGAGCCGCGCCGGCGGACGGCGGTGCGGCGTGAAGCGGACGGGAGCGGGGACGATCGTCGCCGCGGTCGCGATCGGCGTGTTCCTCGGCTTCGCCATCGACCAGGTGCTCACCGCGACGGGGCGCCCGACCTTCACGCCGTCGTTCCTGCTGCCGATCCTGCTCGTGCTGCTGGGCATCGCGCTCGTGCTGTTCGCCCTGCCGATCCGGCGGGCGATCTCGGGGGCGAACCCGACACCCGTCGACCCGTTCCGCGCCGTGCGCATCGCGATGCTCGCCAAGGCGTCCACGCTCGTCGGAGCCGCGGTCGCCGGGGTCGCCGGCGGCCTGCTCGCCTTCCTGCTCACCCGTCCCGTCGCGCCCTCGTTAGGCTCGACGGGAGCGGTGATCGCCTCGATCGTCGGAGGCCTCGTGCTCGTTGCGGCGGGCCTCGTGGCCGAACACCTCTGCACCATCCGGAAGGACGACGATGACGAGCACCCCGGACCTCCCGAACCCGGCTTCGGTCTCTCCCACCACGACTGACGGTCCTTCGGCGGGTGAGGGCGCGGGCGTGGGTGAGGGCGTTTCGACTCGCTTCGCTCGCTCAACGACCGGGGGCGCGGGCGAGGCTCAGGGCGTTTCGACTCGCTCCGCTCGCTCAACGACCGGGGGTGAGGGCGAGGCTCAGGGCGTTTCGACTCGCTTCGCTCGCTCAACGACCGGGGGTGCGGGTGAGGCGCTCGACGAGGGGACGTACGAGCGCATCCTCGAGCCGCGCAGCGCGAACCGGCTGCCGCTCGGCGACGGCACGTGGCACCAGCTCTCGCGCAACTACGTCTGGGTCCGGCTGATCTCGACGATCACGTTCCTCGTGCTCGTCCTCGCCGCGGCGCTGGTGGGTGCGCTCGTCCTGCGTCTGACGTGGGTCTGGATCCCGGCGGCGATCGTCGTCGTCGTGACGGTCTGGACGCTCGTGATCCTGCCGCGCCAGGCCCGCGCCTACGGCTATCAGCTCCGCGAGGACGACCTGGTCTTCCGCCGCGGCATCCTCTGGCAGCGTCTCGTCGCGGTCCCCTACGGACGCATGCAGCTCGTCGACATCACCCACGGGCCCCTGGACCGCGTGTTCGGCATCGCCCAGCTCAAGCTCGTCACCGCTGCCGCGACCACCGGCGTCACGATCCCCGGGCTCGCGCAGCCCGCCGCCGAGCGCCTGCGCGACACCCTGATCGCGGTGGCCGAGACGAGGCGGACCGGCCTGTGACCGATCCCGCCGCCGTCGCCGACGTGCGCTCGCCCCTCAGCGACGGCGAGTGGCACCGGCTGCATCCGCTCACGCCCGTCCTGCGCGGAGGGCTCTTCCTCCTCGTGGTGCTCGGCATCGTCATCACCAACCTCCGCGATCGCATCATCGGGTGGCTGGTCCCGGGTCTCGAGGACTGGGAACGCTACGAGGCCGACCCGGTGGACTACGTCGTCAGCAACAACCTCGTCCTCCTCGCGCTGCTCGCCGTGCTCGGGGTGCTCCTGCTGCTGCTGGGCGGGTTCTGGCTGTCGTGGCGCTTCCACACCTTCCGTATCACCGGTGACGACGTCGAGGTGCGCAGCGGCATCCTCTTCCGCACACACCGGCGGGCGCCCCTCGACCGGGTGCAGGGGGTCAACCTGACGCGCCCGATGGTCGCACGCCTGCTCGGTGCCGCGAAGCTCGAAGTCGTCGGCGCCGGCCTCGACGCGAACGTCAAGCTCGAGTACCTCTCGACCGCCAACGCCGAGGCGGTGCGGGCGGACATCCTGCGCCTCGCGTCGGGTCGCCAGCTCGCACGCGCCGCGGATGCCGGGGGCCCGGCAGGTCGCGGCCGCGCCGCCGTGGCGGCCGTCAGCGCCGGACTGACCGGGCTGATCGACGGCGCCGAGCAGCCCGTCGCCGAACCGGCATCCGTCGTGCACATCCCGCCCGGACGCCTCATCGCCTCCCGGCTGCTGTCGGGATCGACCCTCTGGCTGCTGCTGCTCGCGGCCGCGATCGTGGTGGGGGCCATCGTGGGCACGCCGTGGGTGCTGTTCACGCTGGTGCCCGCGATCCTCGGTTTCGGGGCGTACTGGTTCCGTACGATCACGCGCGCGCTGCGATACTCGATCGCCCCCACGCCCTCGGGGGTGCGGATCACGTTCGGGCTGTTCACGACGATCACCGAGACGCTGCCGCCGGGTCGGGTGCACGCGTTCGAGATCCGTCAGCCGCTGCTGTGGCGCGGTTTCGGGTGGTGGGCCATCCGGGTCAATCGACTCTCGGGTCGTTCCGCGAACGATGCCCAGTCCCAGCAGTTCGCCGACGTGCTGCCCGTCGGCACCCGTGATGACGTCGAACGGGTGCTGCGCCTGTTCCTTCCCGGCATCTCGGCCGCACAGTGGCAGGAACTGGTGGTCCACGGCCTCCTCGGCCCGCACGCCGGCGATCCGTACGTCACGACCCCGCGGCGCGCCTGGTGGCTGCGGCCGCTCTCGTGGCGGCGCAACGGCGTGCTGCTGACGCCCGATGCGCTGCTGCTGCGCCGCGGCATGATCTGGCGCTCGCTGATCATCCTCCCGCTGGCGCGCCTGCAGTCGGTGGGCATCTCGCAGGGTCCGCTCGACCGTGCCCGCCGCGTCGCGAACCTGACCGGACACACGGTCGCCGGACAGGTCGCCGGAGCGGT
This sequence comes from Microbacterium sp. NFH-22A-Y, assembly GCF_021401375.1. NCBI lineage: Bacteria > Bacillati > Actinomycetota > Actinomycetes > Micrococcales > Microbacteriaceae > Microbacterium > Microbacterium sp. NFH-22A-Y. The sequence goes on from NZ_JACBGF010000002.1 coordinate 403,224, forward strand.
GGGCATCATCGACCGCGATGACGCCTACGGGCTGTGGCAGCGGATCGCGGCGGCCGTCATCGCCGCCGCCGCCACCGACCGCTCCCATCGATGGGACGCCGAGCCGCCGAGGGATGCCGAGCCGGGTGACGGCGCAGCGGGTGATGCTGGAGTGGGGGATGCCGGAGCGGGCGCTGCCGGCGGGGCCGAGGATGCCGGTGCGGGCGATGCCGACGCGGGTGCCGGTGCGCGCGACCTGCCCGTCAGCGCCGCCGCGGCGGTCGGACCGGCGGGCGAGGAACGGAGGGAGAACGCGTGACAGGCGCGAGCAGGCTGGGTGTCGGGATCATCGGCGCAGGGAAGGTCGGACCGGTCATCGGTGCGGCGCTGGCCGGAGCCGGCCATGCGCTCGTCGGGATCACGGCGGGGTCGGACCGCGACCGCGTCGAAGCGGTGCTCCCCGGCGTTCCCGTGCTGGATCCCGACGAGATCGTGCGCCGCAGCGAGCTGGTCGTGCTGGCGGTGCCGCACGACGAGCTTCCCGGTCTCGTGTCGGGGCTCGCCGAGCTCGAGCGCTGGCAGATCGGCCAGCTCGTCCTGCACACCGACCCGGTGTGGGGCACCGACGTGCTCGCTCCCGCCGCGCGCCGGGGCGCCATCCCGCTCGCCGTGCACCCGGCGGTCACCTTCACCGGCACCTCGATGGACCTGCGGCTGCTGCACGACGCGTTCGCGGCGGTCACCGCGCCGGCCGCCGTGCTGCCGATCGCGCAGGCCCTCGCCGTGGAGCTCGGATGCGAGCCCGTCGTCGTCGCCGAAGCGGACCGGGCGGCATACGGCGAGGCCATCGCGACGGCGACCGAGTTCTCGGCATCCGTCGTGCGGCAGGCGACGTCGCTGCTGCGGACGGCGGGCATCGAGGAGCCCGGGCGGTACCTGTCGATGCTCGTCCACTCGGCGGTCGACCGTGCCCTCCAGGACGGTTCGCCGGTCATCGACGTCTGACGCGGCCGGGTCTTCCCGGAGCCGCGGCCCCCGGGGGATGAGGAGTGCGCTCTCGGTAGACTGGAACGTCGATTCCGAGGAGCCCCGCACCATGACTCAGACGCCGAACGCTGCGTCCACGCCCGTCCAGGCCGCGCCCGACGCCGGGGATCTCGATCTCGCCGACGTGCACGAGCAGAAGGCGGTGCGCCTCGCCAAGCGCGAGCGGCTGCTCGCCGAGCGTGCGGATGCCGCGGGCGGCGCCTACCCGGTCACCGTTCCGGTCACCGACACCATCGCCGCCCTTCGCGCGCGGTACTCCGACCTCGAGCCCGGCGCGGAGACCGGCGTCATCGCCGCCGTCGCGGGCCGCGTGGTGTTCAGCCGCAACACGGGCAAGCTGTGCTTCGCGTCGCTGCAGGCCGGCGACGGCAGCCGCATCCAGGCGATGGTGTCGCTCGCCGAGGTGGGCGAGCAGTCGCTGCAGGCGTGGAAGGACCTCGTCGATCTCGGCGACCACGTCTCCGTCACGGGTCAGGTCATCTCCAGCCGGCGGGGCGAGCTGTCGATCATGGTGTCCGACTGGGTCATCGCCGCCAAGGCGCTGCTGCCGCTGCCGAACCTCTACACCGAGTTGTCGGAGGAGAGCCGGGTGCGCTCGCGGTTCCTCGACCTCATCGTGCGCGACCAGGCGCGCGAGACGGCGGTCGCCCGGGCGCGGGTGAACGCGTCGCTGCGGCAGACCTTCACCGACCACGACTTCCTCGAGGTCGAGACCCCCATGCTCCAGGTGCAGCACGGCGGCGCCGCCGCCCGGCCGTTCGTCACCCACTCCAATGCCTTCGACGCCGAGCTGTACCTGCGCATCGCCCCGGAGCTCTTCCTCAAGCGCGCCGTGGTCGGCGGCATCGACCGCGTGTTCGAGATCAACCGCAACTTCCGCAACGAGGGCGCCGACTCGACCCACAGCCCCGAGTTCGCGATGCTCGAGGCCTACCAGTCGTACACGGACTACAACGGGATCGCCGACCTCACCCAGGAGCTCATCCAGAACGCCGCGATCGCGGTGGCGGGCTCGACCACGGTTACCTGGGCCGACGGCACCGCGTTCGATCTCGGCGGGCAGTGGGACCGCATCTCCATGTACGAGTCGCTGTCGGATGCCGCGGGCATCTCGATCACGCCCGAAACCCCTCTCGACGAGCTGAAGGCGCTCGCCGCCTCCGTCGGCGTCGAGGTGCCCGAGAAGGTCGCGACCCACGGCAAGTACGTCGAGGAGCTGTGGGAGCACTTCGTGAAGGGCGGCCTGGAGCGGCCCACGTTTGTTATGGACTTCCCGCTCGACACCTCGCCCCTCGTGCGGGAGCACCGCTCGATCCCGGGCGTCGTGGAGAAGTGGGACCTGTACGTCCGCGGCTTCGAGCTGGCGACCGGATACTCCGAGCTGGTCGACCCCGTCATCCAGCGGGAGCGCTTCGTGGAGCAGGCGAAGCTCGCCGCCCGCGGCGACGACGAGGCCATGCGCGTCGATGAGGAGTTCCTGCGGGCGCTCGAGCACGGCATGCCCCCGACGGGCGGCATGGGCATGGGCATCGACCGACTGCTCATGGCGATCACCGGCCTCGGCATCCGCGAGACGATCCTGTTCCCGTTGGTGAAGTAGGGGCGTGGGGCGTTTCGACTCGGCCTTCGGCCTCGCTCAACGACCGGGGGCGCGGCGCGTTTCGACTCGGCCTCCGGCCTCGCTCAACGACCGGGGGTGGGGGCGGGGCGTTTCGACTCGGCCTTCGGCCTCGCTCAACGACCGGGGGCGGGGTGGGGCGTTTCGACTCGGCCTTCGGCCTCGCTCAACGACCGGGGGTGGGGTGGGGTGGAGCCGCGGTCGTTGAGCGAGGAGCGCAGCGACGAGTCGAAACGCGGTGATCAGATCCCGGACCCGGGTCGCGGGGGCCAGCCGGGCGCACCGAGATCGCGCGAGATCGCCTGCGCCGCGTCGCGCAGCTCCTTGAGCACCGCAGCATCCAGCGCGGACGCGGGCGCGGGGAACACGACCCCGAGCGCGGCAACCACGACACCGTCCTCCCCGGCGACCGGGACCGCGATCGACGCATCCCCGATCACCGCCTCCTCGTCCTCGGTGGCGAGGGCCCGGTCGCGCACGCCGGCGAGCTGGTCGCGCAGCGCGTCGCCGTCGGTGACGGTGTCGCCGGTGAGGTCCGCCAGATCGCGGGTGAGAACGTCCGCGCGGAACGCGTCGTCGTAGGCGAGCAGGACCTTCCCGAGCGCGGACGCATGGGCCGGCAGGGTGATGCCGGTCTCGGGCATCTGCTCGGTGCCGTCGGGACGCCGGTCGTGATGGATGACGAGGACGTCGGTGTTGTGCGCGACCCCGAGGCGCGAGGCGAGTCCGGTGCGGTGCGACAGATCGTGCATACGGCGCAGCGACCGACCGCGCACGTCGAGGGTGTCGAGGTACACGCTCGACAGGGTGAGCAGCGCCGGGCCGAGCGCGTAGCGGCTGCCACGCGTCTCCTGCGCGACCAGGCCGTGCTCCTGCAGCGACTTCACGAGGCCGTGCACCGTCGACGGCGGCAGCTCGAGCGCGGCGGCGAGCTCGCTGATGCCGAGACGCCGCGCGCCCTGCAGCAGAGAGAGGATGCGCGCGGCGCGGTCGATGGACTGGATCATCCCGAGGCCTTTCGCGCGCGGACGGTGGACGTCACACTACCTCTTGACAGGGGTGCAGATGGGGAAGATATTCGACATAGACGAATCGCAGTCGATCATGTCGAAAACCCCACGGTGCAGCCGCGGCCCCGTGACGCACCGCGAAGAAGCCAGTGAAGAACCCGAGCCAAGAACTCGAGCGAAGAACTCAGCGAAGAGGAGAACCGCGCATGAAGAAGCTCATCAACTCGGCCGAAGCGGTGCTGGCCGACGCCCTGCGCGGCGTCGCGGCCGCGCATCCCGAGCTCACGGTCGATCATGACAACCGCGTCGTGATCAGCAACGCTCCGCGAGAGGGACGTGTCGCCCTCATCTCGGGGGGCGGCTCGGGTCACGAACCGCTGCACAGCGGGTTCGTCGGTGCGGGCATGCTGGATGCCGCCTGTGCCGGCGAAGTGTTCACCTCGCCGACGCCCGACCAGATGCTCGCCGCCGCGCAGGCCGTCGACTCCGGTGCGGGCGTGCTGTTCATCGTCAAGAACTACACGGGCGACGTGCTCAACTTCGAGATGGCGGCCGAGCTGGCCGCCGACGAGGGGATCGCCTCGGAATCCGTCATCGTCGCCGACGACGTCGCCGTCAAGGACTCGACCTGGACGGCCGGGCGTCGCGGCGTCGGCACGACGCTGCTCGTCGAGAAGATCGCCGGAGCCGCGGCCGCGGAGGGCAAGAGCCTCGCGGAGGTGAAAGCGGTCGCCGAGCACGTCGCGTCGCAGGGGCGGTCGATGGGGGTGGCGCTCACCAGCTGCACGGTCCCGGCCGTCGGGCATCCCAGTTTCGATCTGCCCGAGGACGAGATGGAGATGGGTGTCGGCATCCACGGCGAACCCGGGCGCACCCGCGTGCCCCTCGCGCCGGCGCGCGATATCGCGGGCGAGCTCGTCGAGGCGATCACCGGCGATCTGGACTTCACCGGGGCTCCCGTGATCGCTCTGCTGACCGGGCTGGGCGGCACTCCTCTCATCGAGCTGTACGTGATCTACGCCGACATCGCCGACGCGCTGGCCGCCAAGGGCATCACCGTCGCGCGGAGCCTCGTCGGCGACTACGTCACGAGCCTCGACATGGCGGGGTGCTCGCTGACCCTCCTGCGCGCCGACGACGAGGTGCTGCGCCTCTGGGATGCTCCCGTCGAGACGAGCGCGCTGCGGTGGGGGCGCTGAGATGACGGATGCGGCGACGACCGACGCGGTGACGCTCGAGATCCTCGACCGGTGGGTGCGTCTCGGCGCCGCCCGGCTGGACGCCGAGGCCGACCGGCTCACCGCGCTCGACTCGGCGATCGGTGACGCGGACCACGGCACGAACATGCATCGCGGCTTCACGGCGATCGTCGCGAAACTGGACGCGACGCCGCCGCAGACGGTGCCGGAGTTCTTCAAGGCCGTGGGTATGACCCTCGTCAGCAAGGTCGGCGGAGCGAGCGGGTCGCTGTACGGAACGCTGTTCCTCGACATGGGGAAGAACGCGCCCGACGGCACGTCGCTGTCGGCAGTCGAATGGGCTCACGCCCTGTCCGCCGGTGTCGCCGCCGTCGTGGCGCGCGGGCACGCGCAGCCCGGCGACAAGACGATGATCGATGCGTTCGGCCCCGCCCTGGATGCGCTCGACCGCGCACTCGCCGGCGGTGCGACGCTGGCCGCGGCGGCGGGAGCAGCAGCGGACGCCGCCGAGCGCGGCAGCGCCGACACCGAGCCGCTCGTCGCACGCAAGGGGCGCGCCTCGTATCTCGGGGAGCGCAGCGTCGGTCACATCGACCCCGGCTCGGCCTCGACCGCTCTGCTGCTGAGGGCGTTCGCCGACGCGCTCGCCGGGGAGGCGGCGTGATCGGGTTCGTCATCGTCTCGCACAGCGAGCCCCTCGCGCACGCCGCCGTCGACCTCGCGATGCAGATGGTCCACGGTGAGGCCCCGCCGGTGCGGGTCGCCTCGGGCGCCGACGGCGGATTCGGCACGGATGCTGCGGCCATCGCCGACGCCGTCGATGCGTTGGCCGACTCCGACGGCGTGGTGATCATCACAGACCTCGGCTCCGCGGTGATCAGTTCCGAGCTGGCTCTCGACCTGCGCACGAGCACGGTGCCGGTGCGCATCAGCGACGGTCCCTTCGTGGAGGGCATCACCGCGGGGATGGTGCGTGCGGCCACCGGCGGCAGCCTCGACGACGTGGCACACGAGGCCGCCGCCGCGCTCGCGGCCAAGCAGCCGCAGGGATCGCCGGCATCCCCCGGCGCGTCCATCCCCGCAGCGCCTGGAGCGCCCGCCCCCGGCGCGGCCAACCCCGGAGCCCTCACCCCGGTCGCCCCCGACGGCGCGTCGACGCCGGATGCCTCCGTCGACGCGCTGCTGCGAAACCCGATGGGGCTGCACTCGCGGCCGGCGGCCCTGGTCGTCAAAGCCGCCGGCGGGTTCGATGCGGACGTCGCGATCGCCGATGTCACGACGGGTGCCGGCCCCGCTTCCGCCGCCAGCCTGATCGGTCTGCTGACCCTGGGAGCGTCGGAGGGCGACACCGTGCGCATCACCGCGATCGGGGCGGAGGCCGCCGCGGCCGTCGATGCCATCCGCCGACTCGTCGACGACGGGTTCGGCGAGCTCGCTGCCGCGTCGGCCTGACGACTACCGCGCACGGAACGCCCAGTCGGGCAGATGGCCCGCGGTGACGAAAGAGCCGACGATCTCCGCGAGCCCGTGCCGCGGCTCAGCGTGCAGCGCCTGCCGGATGTACGCCTCCGCGTGCGTCGAGCGGCCGCGGGCCCACGCGATCCAGCCGCACACCGCGAGAGCCCCCGCGCGCCGCTTCTTCGGCATGACCGCCGCCACCGCGCGCGCCAGGCGCAGCGCCGTGTCGAGGCGTACGGGATCCGGGCGGGGTCCGTCGCCCCACATCACCTCCGCGAGATCGCTCGGGTACTCCTCGCCGTCCTCCCAGCGCCGTTGCGCCTCCATCGCCGCGTCGCCGCCGTCGACGTCGCTCGCCCACTGGACCAGCGCGACATCGCGCAGCGCGGGACGTGCGAAGCACCAGCCGAGCATCGCGGCATCCATCGGTGCGAGATCCTCGGCGTTCCACGACAGTGCGCGTTCGAACAGGGCCGGCAGGTCGTCGAGCGCGCACGCCGCCTGCAGCGCGGCGGGGTCGATACGGGAGGGAGCGGATCCGCTCACCCGAGGGATGCCGCAGAGGGTCTCGAGGGCCGCGTCGAGCGAGCGCAGCGCCTGCCCGACGGCGCGTCGCCGGGTGACGCCGGGGAGGGGCAGCCGCGCTCCCGCGGCCTGATCCGCGGCGAGCGGACCGTCGACGGCCTCCGCGGGCAGGTCGTCGCGCGGCGCGATGGCGGCCAGCGGGTGACCGCCGGGCGGCAGGCCGTCGGCTCGCGCCGAACCCCAGCCGTTCGCCGCGACGATCAACGCATCGCCGACCGGGAGTCCGCAGTCGTCGGCGCGGTTCAGGAGCGCATCGACGACCGGACGGTGCGGCAGTGCACCCGCGGATCGCGCGCCGCCGTCGGCCGCCGCCCCTTCCCCGTCCGCGGCATCCGCGCTGATCTCGGCATCCGTGTAGACGACGATCATCACGGTCTCCACCTCGGCGATGCGGCAGGCCATGCCGATGATGCTGGCCGCGGCGCCGGCGGCCGCCTCCTCGGATGGGAGATCGACGCGCAGGACGCCGCGGCTCCGCCCCTGCGCCAGCGGAACGACCACGACGCTGTCGTGCGGTGTGCACCCCAGCATGTGCGGGAGGACGGACAGGAACTGTGCCGCGTCGGCGGCCCGGACGATCGTGGACATGCGGCGAGTCTGATCGGCGGGCGAGGTCGCCGGGCGGCGCGGACGTCACCCGTGGACAACCTCCGCGGACGTCGGTGCTGGGGAGGAGACGGCGACCACGCGCGTACGATGGAGGGCATGGACTCGTACTGGACCGCCGTCGCGTGGTCGCTCCTGCCGACCGTCGTCGTGCTGGGGCTGTTCGTGTTCGTCCTGCGCTCGATCCTGCGGATGGATCGCACCGAGCGTCGCGTCTACACCGAGGTCGAGAACGAAGAGCGCGCCAAGCGCGGATTGCCGCCCGTCGGCGCGGGCGAGGAGGCGCGCGTCGCGGCATCCCCGACGGCCGCGACCGCCGACGCGCCGCCGACGACCTGAGTCGGAGATAGTCGCTACGCTGGGCGGAGTCCGACAGCGGGGAGAGCGACGTGGATCAGACCGGATGGACCCTCGCCTGGGTGATCCTGGTCTTCGTGACCGATGTGACGGTCCGCATCCTCGCGGTGATCATCGTCCCGCGCAACCGTCGCCCGACCGCGGCGATGGCGTGGCTGCTCGCCATCTACTTCATCCCGCTGATCGGCGTCTTCCTCTTCTTGATGATCGGCAATCCGCGCCTGCCGCGCAAGCGCCGCAAGAAGCAGCAGCAGATCAACGACTACATCCGCACCACCAGCCACGGGCTCGACCTCGGCACGCTGCGCCCCGACCCGCCGCTCTGGTTCGCTCAGCTCGTACGGCTCAACCGCAACCTCGGGGCGATGCCGCTCTCGGGTGAGAACGACGCGACGCTCATCTCCGGATACGAGGAGAGCATCGAGGAGATGGCCGCCGCCATCCGCGAGGCGACGAGCTACGTGCACGTCGAGTTCTACATCCTGCAGTGCGACGCCACCACCGAGGTCTTCTTCGACGCCCTCGAGGACGCCATCGAGCGGGGCGTGGTGGTGCGGGTGCTGCTGGACCACTGGGCCAACCGGGGCAAGCCCTTCTACGCCGAGACCTGTCGCCGGCTCGACGCCATGGGTGCGACGTGGCACCTGATGCTGCCGGTGCAGCCGCTGCGCGGCAAGTACCAGCGGCCCGATCTGCGCAACCACCGCAAGCTCCTCGTCGTCGACGGGCACACCGCCTTCATGGGCTCGCAGAACGTCACCGACTCCACCTACAACCTCCGCAAGAACATCAAGCGCGGCCTGCACTGGGTCGACATGATGGCGCGACTGGACGGGCCGGTCGTGGCATCCGTCAACGCCGTCTTCCTGAGCGACTGGTACAGCGAGACGGATGAGATCGTCGAGGGGATCGAGCTCTTCGACGTGCGCACCGGCGGCGGAGACCTCGACTGCCAGGTCATCCCGTCCGGCCCGGGATTCGAGTTCCAGAACAACCTCAAGCTGTTCATGACGCTGCTCTTCGCCGCGCGTGAGAAGATCATCATCGTCTCGCCCTACTTCGTGCCCGACGAAGGACTGCTGCTCGCGATCCAGACGGCGTGCCAGCGGGGCGTCCACGTCGAGCTGTTCGTCTCGGAAGAGGGCGACCAGGCGATGGTCTACCACGCGCAGCGCAGCTACTACGAGGCCCTGCTGCGCGGGGGAGTGAAGATCTGGATGTACGAGAAGCCGTTCATCCTCCACTCCAAGTCGATGTCGATCGACGACGAGGTCGCCGTCATCGGGTCGAGCAACATGGACATGCGCAGCTTCGGCCTCAACCTGGAGATCTCGCTGCTCGTGCGCGGCGAGGACTTCGTCGGCCAGCTGCGCGCCGTCGAGGACGAGTACCGCGCGCTCAGCCGCGAACTGACGCTCGACGAGTGGATGAAGCAGCCGTTGCGCTCGACGGTGCTCGACAACCTCGCGCGCCTCACCTCCGCCCTGCAGTGAGGCGCGCGGCAGTCGTTATCCGGTCGTGACCGCCCTCACGGGACGGGTTCAGAACGCTCCGCCAGGATGGTGCCATGACGTCCCGACGCGCGCTCGCCCTGTCCGCCCTCGTGATCTCGGGGGCGCTCGCGCTCGCCGGCTGCGCATCCGGCTCCAACTCGCCGGCGGCGACGCCCGCGGCGAGCGGCGACGCGAGCGCGCTGGAGGTCTGGGCCGGCTGGCTCGACGGGGGCCGCGCCGTGGCCGTCGTCACCCAGGGCTCGTCCAGCTGTGTGCCGACCGCCTCCGCGGTCGACCTCCAGGCCGACGGCTCCGTCGCCGTCACCCTCGACAACCCCACCGGCGATGTCGTCTGCACCGCCGATTACGCGCCCCGCGCGAGCCTCGTCTCCCTGCCGGCCGGTGTGGACGCCACGCAGAAGATCGCCCTCACGGTGTCCCTCGACGGGGGAGCGCCCGGCGAGACCGTGCTGTCCCCGTACGCCGGACCCGAGGTGGCCGACTATGCGCCCTCGGCGGGCTGGGTCGGCGACGGGATGCTGGCCATCCTCACGTGGGGCTCGTCCTCGTGCGCGCCGACCGTGAAGGATGCCGTCGCCGGCCAGACCGACATCGCGGTGACCTTCGCCGACCTGCCGGACGGTCAGCCCTGCACGATGGACATGGCGCCGCGCGTCGCCCTCGCGCACGTCGACGGCGCGACCGCGGCATCCGGCATGACCGCGACGCTCTCCGGCGGCGACGCGCAGTTCGCGACCCCGGTCACCATCCCCATCGCCGGCTGAGCCGAGCCCGCGGATCGTCTCGGTCCGCTCGGTGGCGGCGAGGCCTTCGTCGGACGGACCCGCCTCGCTCGTGCGGGCGGCGGGCCGAGCGGATGCCGCGGCGGTGCGCCGACGGCGAACACGGGCATACCGGCATTCGCTGATCGTTACCCTCGACGTAAGCGCACCAGAAGACGTGCGCCGGAGGAGTGTCGACGAATGTTCGAGAGATTCACGGACCGTGCCCGTCGTGTGGTCGTTCTCGCCCAAGAAGAGGCGAAGATGCTCAACCACAACTACATCGGCACCGAGCACATCCTGCTCGGTCTCATCCACGAGGGCGAGGGCGTCGCCGCCAAGGCGCTCGAGAGCCTGGGGATCTCGCTGGACGCCGTCCGCGAGCAGGTCCAGGACATCATCGGCCAGGGTCAGCAGCAGCCGACCGGCCACATCCCCTTCACGCCGCGCGCGAAGAAGGTGCTGGAGCTGAGCCTGCGCGAGGCGCTGCAGCTCGGCCACAACTACATCGGCACCGAGCACATCCTGCTCGGTCTCATCCGCGAGGGTGAGGGCGTCGCCGCCCAGGTGCTCGTCAAGCTCGGCGCCGACCTCAACAAGGTGCGCCAGCAGGTCATCCAGCTGCTCAGCGGCTACCAGGGCAAGGAGCCCGCGGGCGTCGCCGCCGGTGCCGGCGAGCAGAACCAGCAGGCCGCCCAGGGCGGCTCGGCGGTGCTCGACCAGTTCGGCCGCAACCTCACGCAGGCCGCGCGCGACAACAAGCTCGACCCCGTGATCGGACGCGAGAAGGAGATCGAGCGGGTCATGCAGATCCTCTCGCGCCGCTCGAAGAACAACCCCGTCCTCATCGGTGAGCCCGGCGTCGGCAAGACCGCCGTCGTGGAGGGCCTCGCGCAGGCGATCGTGAAGAACGACGTGCCCGAGACCCTGAAGGACAAGCAGGTCTACTCGCTCGACCTCGGCTCGCTCATCGCCGGTTCCCGCTACCGCGGCGACTTCGAGGAGCGCCTGAAGAAGGTCACCAAGGAGATCCGCACCCGCGGCGACATCATCGTCTTCATCGACGAGATCCACACCCTCGTGGGTGCGGGTGCCGCCGAGGGCGCGATCGACGCCGCCTCGATCCTCAAGCCGCTGCTCGCCCGCGGCGAGCTGCAGACGATCGGTGCGACGACCCTCGACGAGTACCGCAAGCACTTCGAGAAGGATGCCGCGCTCGAGCGCCGGTTCCAGCCGATCCAGGTGGCCGAGCCGAGCCTGCCCCACGCGATCAACATCCTGAAGGGGCTGCGCGACCGCTACGAGGCGCACCACAAGGTGCAGATCACCGACGGCGCGATCGTCGCGGCTGCGAACCTCGCCGACCGTTACATCAGCGACCGCTTCCTGCCCGACAAGGCCATCGACCTGATCGACGAGGCCGGCGCCCGTCTGCGCTTGTCGATCCTGTCGAGCCCGCCGGAGCTGCGCGAGTTCGACGAGAAGATCGCCAAGGTCCGCGAAGACAAGGAGACCGCCAGCGAGGAGCAGGACTTCGAGAAGGCCGCGGCCCTCCGCGACGAGGAGAAGTCCCTGCTCGCCGAGCGTCTGCGCCTCGAGAAGCAGTGGCGCAGCGGCGACGTCGCCAGCCACGCGGTGGTCGACGAGGGTCTGATCGCCGAGGTGCTGGCGCAGGCCACCGGCATCCCCGTCTTCAAGCTCACCGAGGAGGAGACCAGCCGTCTCGTCTTCATGGAGAAGGCGCTGCACCAGCGGGTCATCGGCCAGGAGGAGGCGATCGCCGCGCTCAGCCGCACGATCCGCCGCCAGCGTGCCGGGCTCAAGGACCCGAAGCGTCCCAGCGGCTCGTTCATCTTCGCCGGCCCCACGGGCGTCGGGAAGACCGAGCTCGCCAAGGCGCTCGCCGAGTTCCTGTTCGACGACGAGGGCGCGCTGATCTCGCTCGACATGAGCGAGTTCGGTGAGAAGCACACCGTCTCGCGGCTGTTCGGTGCCCCTCCCGGGTTCGTCGGCTTCGAAGAGGGCGGCCAGCTCACCGAGAAGGTGCGGCGCAAGCCGTTCTCGGTCGTGCTCTTCGACGAGATCGAGAAGGCGCACCCCGACATCTTCAACTCGCTGCTGCAGATCCTCGAAGAGGGTCGCCTGACCGACGGTCAGGGCCGCGTCGTCGACTTCAAGAACACGGTCATCATCATGACCACCAACCTCGGTTCGTCGGCGATCGCCGGCGGCCCGGTCGGGTTCCAGGTCGAGGGCAACGCGCAGACGACGTACGAGCGGATGAAGGGCAAGGTCGACGAGGAGCTGAAGCGCCACTTCAAGCCCGAGTTCCTCAACCGCGTCGACGACGTCATCGTCTTCCCGCAGCTCAACAAGGACGAGCTCCGTCAGATCGTGGGCCTGTTCACGAAGCGGCTGAGCGAGCGTCTGCTCGACCGCGACATGACGGTCGAGCTGTCGGACGCCGCGAAGGACCGCCTCATCGAGATCGGGTTCGACCCGACGCTCGGTGCCCGGCCGCTGCGCCGCGCCATGCAGCGCGAGGTCGAGGACCAGCTCTCCGAGCGGATCCTGCACGGTGAGCTCAACCCCGGCGACCACGTCAAGGTGGATGCCGAGAACGGCAAGTTCCTGTTCGAGCACGGCCCGCGCGGCGAGAAGGTCGCGGTCGGCGTCGGCGCGGCGGGAGCCATCGAGGCCACCCCGGACATCGTCGCCGGAGGCTGACCCGGATCGAACGTCACCCGCAGGGGCGGATGCTGCGGCATCCGCCCCTCCGGCGTGTGCGGCGGGGGTGGGGGCGTTTCGACTCGGCGCTGCGCGCCTCGCTCAACGACCGGGGGCGGGGTGGGGGCGTTTCGACTCGGCGCTGCGCGCCTCGCTCAACGACCGGGGGCGGGGCGGGGCGGGTGAGGGCCCGGGCCCTAACTCCTCCACACCGACCGTCGCAGGCGTCGAGGGCACCGCTTTTCGGGGTGCGAGCGGGCAGCTGGAGGAGTTCGGGACCGCCGCCCGCTCCCGCGGCGGCGGCGAACGCCTAACGCCCCGCGCGGAAGCGGCGCGCTTCCGCGACCAGGGCCGCGAAGAGGCGCCGGTCGGCGGCATCCTCCTCCGGATGCCACTGCACCGCGACGAACCACGACCCGTCGGCGGCCTCGATCGCCTGGGGCAGCCCGTCGTCGCTGCGCGCCGTCACGGTCAGGCCGTCGCCGACCCGGTCGATGCCCTGGTGGTGGTAGCTGCGCACCGCGATGTCGCCGGCGCCGACGACGGCGGCCAGGCGGGAGCCCGCGGAGACCGTCGCGGTGTTGAGGGCGAAGACGCCCCCGCCCATCTGGTACCGATCCGTGCCGAGGACATCGGGCAGGTGCTGGTGCAGCGTCCCGCCGAAGGCGACGTTGCCGAGCTGCAGCCCGCGGCAGATGCCGAACACCGGGATGCCGCGGCGACGCGCCCCGGCCAGCAGCGCGAGCTCCCACGCGTCGCGGTCGCGGCGCGGCGCGTCGGTCTCGGGGTGCGGATCGGCCCCGTAGAGCGCGGGGTCGACGTCGAGACCCCCGGTGAGCACGAGGCCGTCGAGACCGTCGAGGACCGCCTCCGCCGCGGCATCCGGCTCGATCTGCGGTGTGAGCAGCACGCCCGCGCCGCCGACGGCGGTGACCGCGTCGAGGTACACGTGCGGCAGGAACGCGGCCCGCACGTCCCACACGCCCTGCTGCGCGCGCTCCAGGTAGGTGGTCAGTCCGATGACCGGTCGTCCGCTTCCCATCGCCGAGCTCACGCGGCGCCGTCCGCGACCGCGAGCGGCGCGACGTCGACCGAGACGCGCAGCGTGGAGTTCTTCGCCTTCGTGAAGATGATGCCGCGCACCGGCGACACGTCACCGTAGTCGCGACCCCACGCGACCGTGACGTATCGGTCGTTCGCCCACTGGTCGTTCGTCGGGTCGATCGCGAGCCACTGGTCGGTGCCGGGCAGCCACACGGCCAGCCAGGCGTGCGAGGCATCCGCACCGAACACGCGCTCCTTGCCGGGCGGCGGCTGCGTCGCGAGGTACCCCGAGACGTAGCGCGCCGCGACGCCGTGGGACCGCAGGCATGCCAGCGCGACGTGCGCGAAGTCCTGACAGACGCCCGCGCGGGCGCGCATCGCATCGCCGACCGTGCTGGTGACGGTGGTCGCCGTCTTGTCGTAGTCGAAGTCGCGGTAGATCCGTCGCATGAGGTCGGTGGCGGCCTCGCCGATCGGACGACCGGGCGTCAGCGAGGCGGCGCCGTAGGCGGCGGCCTCGGCCTCGTGCCGCACCCGCGGCGACTCGAGGGCGTACTCGACGGCCCGCCAGGCCTCGGGCAGGTGCGGGTTCTGCAGTGGCCGGGCGTCCTCCCACGGCCGCGCGAGGGCATCGGCGTCGTAGGCGGGCTCATGCACGGTGACATCGCTGGATGCCGTGATGGTGAGCTCATCGTGCGGGTCGGTGAGGTGGAAGTAGGTGGCGGAGTTGCCGAAGGCATCGGTATCGGGCGCGATGTCTCCCGGCGCCGGGTCGACCTCGACGCGCGCCGACGACACCTGCTGCCACGGCAGCTCGCGGGGGACGAGGTGGAACTGCCCGACGCTGTCCTGCACCGGCTTGCCGTAGGCGTACGCCGTGCGGTGCCACACGCGGTACTGCATCATGCGCGGCTCTCCATCAGCTCGACGAGGGACAGGTCGGTCATCGCCACGGCCGGCGGGCCGCTCTCGAAGTGCAGGTGGGTGACAGCATCCGAGAGCTGTTCGAGCTGCGCCGTGACGCCCGCGAGGAAGTCGACCAACACCTCGCGACGGCCCCCCTCGATCGCGCCCAGCGTCGCGACATCGGCGGCGGTCAGCTCGGTCTCGAGGTGGTCGAGCAGACGCTCCGCGCGCGTCGAGCCGGTGGATGCCGGCATGGCGGCCAGATGCTCGCGCAAGCGGGCCAGGGCGAAGGCGAGGGAGCGGGGGTTGCTGTGGTCCAGCAGCAGGAGATCGAGCACGTCGGCGGCCCGCATCGAGCCGCGGTAGCGTCGACGGTGCGTCACGACGCTCTCGGCCGCCAGCAGCACCGCCTCCAGCACGCTGCGCGCCGCGCGCGGGCCGTGCCGGTCGGCGAGGGCCGTCGACAGCAGCTCCGACAGCTGCAGACCGCGCTCCAGGAAGCGACCCGCCTCGATCATGTGCCAGCCCGTGTCGCGGATCATGTTCGCCGTGATGCCGTACAGCGACAGCATCGCCGACAGCATCCGGCCGCCCGACTCCGCCGTCCGGTGCGGGTGGGCCGATCCCCGCAGGGCCCGCGTCGCCCGATCGATCGTCGCGAACACGCGCCACGTGTCGCCCGACAGCTGGTCGCGCACGCCCTCCATCGCCTCGCGCAACCGGGCGATCGAGTGGGCCGCCGATCCCGGGCGCCGCGCGTCGAGGAGCAGGGAACGGAACTCCGCCTCGGGATCGAGCGACCGCATGCCGGCGAGCCGTCCCAGCACGTCGAGCAGGACGCGCGGGCTCTCGGCGAGAGCGCCCGATGCGTAGGCTCCCGGCTGGTCGAGCTCGGTCTGCGCGGTGAGCAGCAGACGCAGGAGGTCTTCCGTGCGCTCGGCGTAGCGGCCGATCCAGAACATGTCGGCGTGTGCGCGGGGCGCGAGCGGCGGGATGCTGCGCGCCGTCGGACCGGGGGCGATCTCCGCCAGGTTCTGGTCGGGATCGTCCTCCGCCGCCTTCAGCACCCAGACGTCCTTCGTCCGCAGCGGGCCGTCGGGGCTCTCGCGGACGGTCGCGAGGCCGCCGACCAGCGGACGGTAGGCCGAGCCGTACCGCAGCGCGAACGCGCGCAGCGTGAGCGGCAACGCACCGATGCGCGCGCCCTGGCCGTCGGCGCCCGACGCCCAGACGGGCGTCTGCGACAGCGGGAGCAGATCCTGCCCGACGAAGCGGTGCGGAGCGGCCTCGACGCGTCGGGCGAGCTCGTCGGCCGGCAGGTCGCTGAAGACCCTGCGCGGCTCGTCGACGGTCCGGACGATCAGTTCCGGGTCGCCGTCGCGCAGGCGCGCGAGCACGGCGTCGAGCGCCTGGGGCTCGCCGCACCACACGGTCGGCACCGCGGGGATGCGCAGCTGCTCGCCGAGCAGGTGCTCGCACGCGGCCGGGAGGTACGGCAGCAGGCCCGGGTTCTCGAGCACGCCCGCACCGAGCCCGTTCACGAGCCGCACGCGGCCGCGGCGCACGGCCTCCGTCAGCCCGGCGACACCGAGTCGTGAGTCGCCGCGCAGCTCCAGGGGGTCGCACCACGCGGCATCCACTCGGCGGATGATGACATCGATGCGGTCGGTCGGGCGTGTGCGCGGCCAGCCCGCCGGCTTCATCCACACGTACCCGTCCCGCACGACGAGGTCGTTGCCCTGCACCAGCGGGAAGCCGAGGGCGGTCGCGAGGAAGGCCTGGTCGAACGCGGTCTCGCTCAGGGTTCCGGGGGAGAGGATGACGACGCGGGGGTCTTCGACCTCGTCGGCCACCGACGACAGCAGCGCCGCCCGCAGGGCGGAGAAGTACGGGTCGATGCGGTGCAGACTCCCCTCCTGGAAGAGGTCGGGGAGCACCTGTGAGATGACGCGGCGGTTCTCCGCCGCGAATCCCAGCCCCGACGGTGCCTGCACGCGGTCGGCGAGCACATGCCAGTCGCCGTGACCGTCACGGCCCAGATCGGTGGCGGCGAGCAGGAGCGGATGCGGGTCGACGGCGCTCGCCCGCGCCAGCGGACGGGTGAAACCCGAGTGGCCGAACACCACGGCAGACGGCACGATGCCCTCCCGCAGGAGGGACTGCTCGCCGTACAGATCCACCAGCACGGCGTTCAGCAGCTCGGCGCGCTGGGCGAGGCCGACCTCGAGCGGCGACCAGCCGGCGGCGTCGAGCACGAACGGCACGGCATCCAGCTGCCAGGGCTGCGGGCCGGACTCGCCGCGCAGATACGAGACGCCGTCATCGGCGAGGAAACGCACGATCTCGCCGTCGACGCGGTGGAGATCGTCGGCGGTGAGGCTGAGCGCGTGGGCTGCCAGCGCCTTCCAGCCGGGGCGCAGGCCGCCCTCGGCATCGACGAACTCGTCGTAGCGGAACGTCTCCGGCGGTGCCGACAGGGGCAGCGTCGGCTGCGACACCGTCGCGGCATAGTCGCGCAACACACTCACGGCGAAGTCCCCTCCCGGCTCCAGCGTAGGGGGCAATACAGTGGGTCGGTGACCCTTCCCGCCCCCTCCGACCCGGCCCGGCCGCCGCGACCGGTCGTCCGCCCCGCTCGGACCTCCGACGTCCGCGGCATCCTGGACCTGCTGGAGCCCTGGGTGCAGCGCCGCATCCTGCTCGGCAAGGAGATCGTCACGCTCTTCGAATCGGTGCAGGAGTTCGTCGTCGCGGAGATCGGCGACGAGCTGATCGGGTGCGGTGCGCTGCACGTCATGTGGGAGGACCTCGGCGAGATCCGCACCCTGATCGTCGCGGAGGAGTGGCTGCACCACGGCGTCGGCGGCGCGATCGTCACGCAGCTCGAACAGCGCGCTCGGGAGCTCGGTCTCACGCGACTGTTCTGCCTCACCTTCGAGGTGGACTTCTTCACCCGCCGCGGATTCGCCCCCATCGGCGAGCAGGTCGTCGACCCCGACGTGTACTCGCAGCTGCTGCGCAGCCCCGACGAGGGTGTCGCGGAATTCCTGGATCTCGCGCACGTCAAACCGAACACGCTCGGCAACACGCGGATGCTGAAGAACCTCTGACCCCCCGCGCGCCACGTCGAGGGCGGGGGATGCCGCGGCCTAGCCTGGAAGGGTGAGCACCCCGACGCGTCGCACACGACGACCCAGCCCCGCCGTGTACCGGCGGCGCCGGCTCGTGGCCGTGCTGATCCTGATCGCCGTGGTGGCCGCCGTCGTGCTGGCGTTCTGGCAGCCGTGGCGGGGAAGCGGAGAGCCGGCGGCATCCCCGTCGGCGACACCGAGCGCCTCGCCCAGCGCGCTCGTCACCTCCCCGGCGCCGGAGACTCCGGCCGCGGATGCCGCGGCATCCGAGGAGCCCGCACCGGCGCCCGACCCCTCGGCGAGCACCCCGGCCGTCGCGGCCTGCTCGACGGCGGACATCTCGGTGCAGGCCGTCACCGACCAGGACGTCTACGCGTCGGGCGAGCAGCCGAAGCTGTCGATCACGCTCTCCAACACGACCGCGGTGCCCTGCTTGATCAATGTCGGCACGGCGACGCAGTCGTTCGTGATCACGAGCGGGAGCGACACCTGGTGGCGCTCGACCGACTGTCAGTCGGAGTCCAGCGACCAGGTCGTGCAGCTCGCCGGCGGGCAGACGGTGTCGAGCGTCAGTCCGCTGCAGTGGGATCGCACGCGGTCGTCCGTCGACACGTGCGGGTCGTCCCGACCCCAGGCGGCGGCCGGCTACTACCACCTGTCGGTGTCCATCGGAGGCATCCAGGCCGCCGACACGAAGATGTTCGAACTGCGCTGACGATATCTAGATACTGATATATCTCTGAGTCTGAGAGATTTCTCACGTTCCTCGTTGCCGCCACCGAAGTGAGCGAGGTTACCCTTGTCTCAGCTCTCGGTGCGAGCCGCCGTCGCCCCCAACGACGGTCGTCGCGTCACCCCCAATGACCGGCATCTCCGGCACGAACGCCCGACGAGCTCAGGCCCTCTCGATCCCCCCAGCCCCCAATGTGGGGATCGAGAGGGCCCCTCCTTTCTGGCGACCGGTGACACCCTCGTATGCTGGACGGATGGTCGGCAAGAAGCGCGCGAAGCCCCCGCTCGAGTTCCGCAACACGCAGCTCGCCGACGCCCTGCAGACCCAGGACATGGCCGCCCTCGCCTTCGCACTGCGGCACGGTCCCACCGTGGCGCCGCTCCTGCGGCCGGGCCAGCGCGACGACCCCCGCGACAGCGGCGAGGTCTGGACGTACCGCGACCCGAACACGGGCGATGTCGCGCTGCTGCTCTTCAGCGACGCCGCGAACAAACCCGAAGCGCTGCCGCCCGCGGTCGCACTGCAGTCGCCCGCGTGGCTGCGCGCGTTCCTGGCCGCGCACCGGGAGGAGATCACGACCGTCTTCTTCGACATCGCCGGCCCGCATCCGATGCAGGCCGCGCCCGGCGACCTTCTGGCGGCCCTCGACCTGGGCGCCTGACCGCGGCTTCGCCGCCCGGTCGTTGAGCGGCTTCGCCACCCCCGGTCGTTGAGCGAGCGGAGCGAGTCGAAACGCGGTGGTTCGGCGTTTCGACTCGGTCGCTGCGCGTCCTCGCTCAACGTCCGGGTGTTGGGGGTGCGGTGGTGTTGCCCCCCCGGTCGTTGAGCGAGCGGAGCTGCGCCCCGGTCGTTGAGCGAGCGGAGCGAGTCGAAACGCGGTGGTTCGGCGTTTCGACTCGGTCGCTGCGCGTCCTCGCTCAACGTCCGGGTGTTGGGGGTGCGGTGGTGCTGCCCCCGGTCGTTGAGCGAGCGGAGCGAGTCGAAACGCGGTGGTTCGGCGTTTCGACTCGGTCGCTGCGCGTCCTCGCTCAACGTCCGGGTGTTGGAGGTGCGGTGGTGCCCCCCCGGTCGTTGAGCGAGCGGAGCGAGTCGAAACGCGGTGGTTCGGCGTTTCGACTCGGTCGCTGCGCGTCCTCGCTCAACGACCGGGTGGAGCGGGGGAGGATCAGAAGTCGGGCTGGTCGCCCGGCTCGACCGGATGCCGCTGCGTCAGATCGCGCAGGGCTCCGCGCAGATCGCGGGATGCCGTGTCGATCACCGACCGATACCCGACCCGGCTCGCCTCCGACCGGCGCTGCTCGTGGGCGGTCACGGCGCGGACCTCGCCCGCGAGGCTCAGCTCGCCGATCGCGACGAGGCCCTTCGGCGTCGCCCGGCCGGTGACGGCACTCGCCACCGCCAGCGCGATGGCGAGGTCGGCCGCGGGCTCGACCAGCCGCACCCCGCCGACGGTCGAGACGTAGACGTCCTGGTCGGACACGCGGATGCCGGCCCGCTTCTCGAGCACCGCGAGCACCATCGCCACGCGGGCGCCGTCGACGCCGCTCACGATGCGCCGCGGGTTCGGCCCCGACCCGGGCAGGGTCAGCGCCTGCACCTCGACGGGCAGGGCGCGCCGCCCCTCCATCGCGATCGTGACGCAGGTCCCCGGTTCGCGGGAGCCGTGACCGAGGAAGAGCGCGCTGGGGTCGGGTACCTCGGCGATGCCGCGGCTGGTCTGCTCGAAGCATCCGACCTCATCGGTCGCGCCGAAACGGTTCTTGAGGGCGCGGACGAACCGCAGCGCCGTCTGCCGATCACCTTCGAAGTGGCAGACGACGTCGACGAGGTGCTCGAGCACGCGCGGCCCGGCGACCTGACCGTCTTTGGTGACGTGTCCGACGATGATGACCGGGAGATCGCGCTCCTTGGCGACGCGGATGAGCGTCGAGGCGACCTCTCGCACCTGGCTCGGATGTCCGGGCGCCCCGTCGACGAGACTCGAGGCGACGGTCTGCACCGAGTCCACGATCAGCAGTTCGGGCCGGGTCTCGTCGACGTGACCGAGGATCGTGGCGAGATCGGTCTCACTGGCGAGGTAGAGCTCGTCGTGCAGCGCGCCCGTGCGCTCCGCGCGAAGCCGCACCTGCCCGAGCGACTCCTCCGCGCTGACGTAGAGCACGCGTCGTCCTGCGCGCGCGGTCTGTGCGGCGACCTCGAGCAGCAGGGTCGACTTGCCGACCCCCGGCTCGCCGGACAGCAGGATCGCCGCCCCCGGCACGAGCCCCCCGCCGAGCACGCGGTCGAACTCGCCGATGCCCGTCGTGCGCCGGGGTGTCTCGCGCGTGTCGATCGAGGTGATGGGGCGGGCCGCGCGCGTCGGCGCGAGCGGCGCCACCGCGTGGACGGGCGTGGACGACACGGCCTCGACGACCGTGCCCCACTGCTGACACTCACCGCAGCGACCCACCCACTTGGCACTCGTCCAGCCGCACTCCGTGCAGCGGAACGCGCTCGTGGTCGCGGTGCGCTTGGATGCCATGCGTTCAGGCTAGTCGCGGCATCCGACAGTGCCCGCGCGGCGGCTGCCCCGCCGGTGCCCGCGACTCAGCGCAGCGAGTCGGCGACCTCGCGGAGGGCGTCCGCCGAGCGGCGGAACAGTCCGAGCTCGTGGTCGGAGAACGACGTCTCACGGATCGGCACCGCGCCGGCGGCCGAGACGACCGCGGGCACCGAGAGGGCGACCCCGCTGACGCCGTGGAAGTCGTCGAGCACGGCCGAGACGGGCATGACCGCGTGCTCGTCGTCGAGGATCGCCTCGACGATGCGCGCGCTCGACAGCCCGATGGCGTAGTTGGTCGCGCCCTTGCCCTGGATGACCTTGTACGCGGCATCCCGCACGTCGACGGCGATCTGGTCGAGCTCCTCGACCGTGAACTTCGGCTGGCCGTCGAGCGGCTGCCAGTCGAGGATCGGGACGGTGCCGATCGTGGCGTGCGACCACAGCGGGAACTCGGTGTCGCCGTGCTCGCCCACGATGTAGGCGTGCACGCTCGAGATCGACACGCCCGCCCGCTGGGCGATCTTCCAGCGCAGGCGGGAGGTGTCGAGCACGGTGCCGGAGGCGAAGATGCGCTCGTAGGGCAGTCCGGTGGTCTCCTGCGCGAGCACGGTCAGCACGTCGCAGGGGTTCGTGACGATGACGAACGTCGCGTCGGGGGCGACGTCGAGCAGCTGCGGCATCATCGACTTGAGGATGCTGGCGTTGACGCCGGCCAGCTCGATACGCGTCTGGCCGGGCTTCTGCTTGGCGCCCGCGGTGATGACGACGACGTGCGAGCCTTTGGCGACCGAGATGTCGGCGCCGCCGATGATGTCGCTCGACCCCGTGAACTGCGCGCCGTGCGCCAGATCGAGCACCTCGGCCTCGGTCTTCTCCGCCGCGATGTCGTACAGGGCGACGTGGCGGGCCGAGCCGCGGATGAGGGCCGCATAGGCGACGGACGATCCGACCGCGCCGGCGCCGACGACGGTGAGTTTCGAGTTCTCGATCACGCTCATGGCCCCAGTCTGACAGGCGGGGGATGCCGAGGCCACCGCGGCCGCGTCGGCGGTGGCGTCCCGCGACCGGCGCGGCCCTTGCGGGCGGCTGCCGAGCGGCGGACGATGGGCGGCATGACGGATGCCCCGGCCCTGCCCCCTGTCGTCGACGCCGACACCTGGCGACGCGAACTCGATGCCCTCCGCGTACGCGAGAAGGCCGCCACCCGCGAGCTCGACGCGATCGCCGCGCAGCGACGCCGGCTGCCGATGGTCGAGCTGCCGGACTATGTGCTCGAAGGGCCCGACGGCCCCGTGCGACTCGCGGACATCTTCGGCGACAAGCCGCAGCTGATCGTCTACAGCCACATGTGGGCGGACGGGAAGCAGTGGCAATGTCCGGGCTGCACGAGCTGGACGGCCCAGTTCACGCGGCTCGAGTTCCTCGACGACTACGACGCGCGGTTCGTCATCGTGACGCAGGGGCCGATCGACGAGGCGCTCGCCTACCGGGAGCGCGTCGGCAACCGCATGGACTGGTACTCCACGGCGCACAGCCCGTTCGGAGCCGACATGGGGGCGCCGCCCGATGCGGGGTTCGCCGTCAACGTGTTCCTGCGCGACGGCGACACGGTCTACCGCACCTGGCACACCGACGGTCGCGGTACGGAGCAGCTCGGGCACCTCCACGGGCTCGTCGACGTGCTGCCGTACGGGCGTCAGGAGGCCTGGGAGGATTCGCCGCACGGGTGGCCGCAGCATCCGACGTACGAGGGCGGTATCGGCTCTCCCGGTATCGCGGCGCTCTACGGGCCGGGAGGATCGGCCGCGGGCTGATCCCGTCCGGCGGAGGACGGGTTGCGGATGCCGCCGAGCGCGACGAGGCCGCCGACGACGAGGAGCGCGGCCGTCGTGATCGCCGCGCGGTGGAAGCCCGCGAGATCGAGGGTTCCGCCCGTGATGGCCGCCAGTGCGGCGATCGGGAGGAGTCCCGCGACGCGGGCGACGGCGTTGTTGACGGCCGAGGCGATGCCGGAGCGGTCGGGGTCGGTCGCGCCGAGGATCGTGGACGTCAGCGGCGACACCGTGAGCGCGAGTCCCAGACCGAACACGATCATCCCCGGCAGCACCTGCCACCAGTAGTCGAAGTCGTCGGCGACGAGGAGCAGGAGCAGGGCGCCGCCGGCCATGATCAGCGGGCCCGCGGTCATGAACAGCCGGGGTCCCCACCGGCCGACGAGGGCGCCGATGCGTGCGCTCAGGGCGATCATGAGCAGCGTCGTCGGCAGGCTCGCGAGTCCGGCGAGGGTGGCGCTGAGGCCCGCGCCCTGCTGCAGATAGATCGCGAGCACGAAGCCGTTGAGCGACAGGGCGGCATAGATGAAGAGAGTCGAGAGGTTTCCCGCGGAGAAGTTGCGGCTGCGGAAGAGGTCGAGGGGCAGGATCGGATCGGGAACGTGACGCTGGCGCCACACGAACCCGGTGAGCAGGACGAGCCCGGCGAGCCCCGGCATCCAGATCGCCGGTGAGGTCCAGCCGAGGTGGGGCTGCTCGATGAGCGCGAACACCGCCGCGCCGAGGCCGAGGGTGCACATGATCGCCCCGAGCACATCGACGTGGGCGCCGGCGCGGCGCTCGTCGCGGTGGGCGAGTCGGGTGAGCAGCCACAGGGCGACGGCGATGGGCAGGAGGTTGATCCCGAACGCCCATCGCCACGAGGAGTTGTCGACGATCACCCCTCCGACCAGGGGGCCCACGATCATGGCCGCGGTGGTGGATGCCGTCCAGATGCCGATCGCGCGGGAGCGCAGCGGTTCGTGCATCGTGGCCGTGATGAGGGCGAGCGAGCTCGGGACGAGGAACGCCCCCGCCGCGCCCTGCACCGCGCGCGCCGCGACGAGCAGCTCGGGGGAGGGGGAAAGGGCGACGGCGACCGAGGCGATGCCGAAGCCGATGAGGCCGATGCGCAGCACGAGGATGCGACCGAACGCGTCGCTGACGGCGCCCGCGACGAGGATGAGCGCGCCGAGGGTGACCAGATACGCGTCGACGGTCCACTGCTGCGTGGACAGGCCGCCGCCGAGGTCGCGCGCGATGGCCGGCAGCGCCACGTTGACGATGGTGCCGTCGAGGAACGCCACGAACGAGCCGAGGATCGCGATCGCCAGCACCAGGCGCTGCGGGGGGCTCAGCTTGTCTGCCACGGTGTCCGCTCGGTCATGTCCTCACGCTAGGGCGCGGCACGGACATCGAGAAGGGGGTGGACAGGGCCGCTCGGGATGCCGCGGCCGTCGCCGGCCACACTCACCGTCTCGTTTCCGAGGAGATGACGCGATCCGAGGAGCTTTCCGGTCGCCGGGCTCCTCGGCATCCCACATCTCCTCGGTTCGCGGCGCCCCGCGGAGTGTCGTAAGCTATACGGCGGTGACGTGTCCGAGCGGCCGAAGGTGCAACTCTCGAAAAGTTGTGTAGGGTAACCCCCTACCGTGGGTTCAAATCCCACCGTCACCGCCACGGAGAACCCCCGCAGATCCCCTGGAAACACTGGGATCGCGGGGGTTCTTCCTTCCCTGCATCCGCCTCGCGCCTCCGCCCCGGCCTTCCCCTCGTCGTCGAGGACGCGATGAGCGGTCGGCTACTCGTCGACTGCTGCTTCTACTCGGACCACCACCTGGTCAGGGGGGACAAACGAGCGCAGCCTCGGCGCGTGCCGGGGAGGATGGTGCCAGGGCGGGCTGCGCTCGGGAGGAGCGTCGACGCGAGGTTCGCTCAGGGAGCGACGGCTGCCTGATACCCCGCGATGATGTCGAGTTCCGCGCCCAGCAGGCTGTCACCCTTCAGGAATCGCTGCAGCAGGCTCAGGTGGTAGGTGTTCGGGATGTACTTGCGCTTACCGCTGATGCCGACGATCCAGACCTGCTGGTTCTCTGCGAACGTGATGAGTTTGTACATGAGTTCGTCCTCTCCGGGGTTCTGCGGCGGGCCTGTCGGGCTGTCCCCGGCGAGCGGGGCGTTCGTGACCAACCAAATCGGATTCAGGTTGGTGCCGTCGCTCAGGTACAGGCGCAGGTGAAGATGCGAGTTCTCGCGCTCAGGGGGATCAAGGTAGCCGGTGAAGCCGGTGAGGCCGACCACCGTGCCGCCGCTCACGTTCTGCCCGATCGACACACTCGTGCTGCCTTGGATGAAGTGGCAGTAGTCGCCGAAGACCCCGGAGCCGTGGTTGATGGTCACGAACTGACCGCGCCCGCTCGGCTCGTAACCCCCACCGGTCACGACTCCGCTTGCGACCGCGCACGCAGGCGTGCCTGCGCGCGGCGTGACGTAGTAGTCGACGCCACGATGACCTGGATAGCTGGGCTCCGGGTAACCGTCCACGCCCAGGCGCGTCTCTGCTCGTTGCGTGAACGGATGATTCCACGCGATCGGGAGTGCATCGTGTTGGGCGCGCGTCCAGGTCCCCGCGGCTGTTGCTGGGGCGGCGCCCAGAACGACTGACCCGGCAACGTAGGTCGCGGCGGCCGCTCCGGCGACGCCGACGACCTGACGTCGAGTCAGCTGTGGCGCGTCACGGGCATCGGCCGCCGGCGTTTGAGGAGACTCCATGACCTCACGCTATTGGTCGCGCCACACGGATGGCGAGACGACGAAAGTATGAACGCGGCGTGAGCCCCGCGGATGCCGCGAAGCTCATCGCCGGCGGCGGGCCGGTCGATCCATGGGGTGCCTTCGAAGCGCCCGCGCCAGCGGCGCCGGGGGCCGCTGGCAGCGTGGGGGCTCAATGCCCGGATCCGTGACCCTCATCGTGCGGCGACGGAGGAGAGCTTCGTCACCGATCGGCACACGACCTTCGACGGCCGCGCGTCGGCGGTCGTACGTCGCACCGGTCGCGGAACCATCACGCGGATGTCGGGGCCTTGTTCGTCGGCGGCTGCCGGTCAGCCGCCGTAGCGGACGTAGAAGGAGCCGGGTCCGCAGGTGTATGTCGCGGGGCCGACGGTGTGCACGCCCTCTCCGAGGCGTGCACAGGTCTGCGCCGCATCCACGAGCGTGGCGCCGATCACGAACAGGATCACCAGTGCCACGGCGACCCCGATGCCCGCGATGACGACGCCCGCGAGCGCGAACCCGTTGCGGTGGCCGTTCCGACGAGAGCCGACCAGGGCGATGATGCTGATCACGAGGCCGGCCACATTGAGGACGACGAAGAACGACAGCACGAATCCGACGATGCCGAACGTGCGGTAGGCGTCCGGGGCGACGGCCGGCGGAGTCGGTGCGGCGGTGCGAGGCGTGCCGTCGACGGCATCCGGAGGGATCGACATGGCCCGACCTTATCGGGTGTCCGGGTGCGACGGAGAACCACCGATTCCGGTGGCTGAAACGGCCGCTACGAGACCGCCCCGCCCGGCACGATGGCCCTATCGTGACCGACCTGGGACTTGTCGGGCACGTCGCCGCGGCGACCCGACGCCGCGGCCCCCCGTCGAAGGAACATCGACCATGACTTCAGACACCGCCGTCACCCGAGCCCGCCGCCGCCAGCGCGGCACCGATCGCGACGCGACACCGCAGCCGGCGCAGCACGCACGGCCTTCCACGGCCCGTATCGCGCGGTCGCGGATCGCCCTGATCTCGTGCGTGGTGCTGTGGATGCTCTACCTCACGACGGTCATCGTCACCCTCTCTCGCGGCGGTGCGCTCGTCGACTCCACCCAGCTCCTGGCCACGACGCTGTTCCTCGTCTCCGTGACCGCGCTCACGTTCTCGGCCTGCATGTATCTGCTCGCGCGGGCGGGCGCCCTTCCTCGGCTCGCGGATCATCGCCGCCCCCGCCGCATCACGATCGACGAGCACTTCTTCGATCACGAACCCCTGCTGACCGCTCTGCTGCCCTCTCGACGCGAGGATCCCGACCTCGTGCGGATGGCGCTCTGGTCCGTCGCGTTGCAGGAGTTTCCGCGGCTCGACGTCGTGCTGCTGCTGGACGACGACCCCGACCCCGCCGACGACGCGGCGCGCGCCGGGCTGGAGGGGTGCCGCGCCCTGACGGGAGAGCTGGATGCCGCACTGCGGCCGGTCTTCGAGCGCGTGGATGCCGCCGCCGCCCGCATCCGCGCGGGCGAACTCTCCGCGGCCGCGGCGACGGAGCTCGTGATGCGCGAGCACGCGGCGTGCGCACAGTGGCTGCACGCACGCGCCGAGGAGGCGCCGACCCGGACGCACGTCGAGGTCTTCTTCGTCGAGCAGGTGCTGCGGCGCCTGGCATCCGATCTCGAGGCCACGGCCGCGGCGCTGCTCGAAGCCGCGGAGAGCGGGGCGGCGCCGCTGACGCTCGCGCGGGCGCATCAGCTCGTCAGCCGCCTCGTGCGGATCTTCGGTGTGGACGCCTCCACCTTCGAGCGGCGGCGCTACGCCTCGTTGTCGCACGTGTCCAACAAGGCCATGAACCTGAACGCGTACCTCGGCCTGATCGGCGGTCGCTACCGGGAGCGATGGGTGGGCGGTCAGCGGGTGCTCGAGGATGCCGGCGCCGGGCGCAGCACCCTCGAGGTGGCCGAACCCGACTACGTGCTGACCCTGGACGCCGACTCGATGCTGCTGCCCGGGTACTGCGCGACGCTGGTCCACACCCTCGAGCAGCCGGAGAACGCGCGCGTCGCGGTCGCCCAGACGCCCTACTCCGCCTACCGCGGGGCTCCGACCCGGCTCGAACGCATCGCCGGGGCGACGACCGACCTGCAGCACATCGTGCACCAGGGACTCACGGCGTTCGGGGCGACGTTCTGGGTGGGCGCGAACGCCGTGCTGCGCTGGCAGGCCCTGGCCTCGCTGCGACGCGAGTCGGTGGAAGACGGCACGCGCATCGTGCGGTACATCTCCGACCGGACGGCCATCGAGGACACCGAGTCGAGCATCGACATCGCCGAGCACGGCTGGACGCTGATGAACTACCCGGAGCGCCTCAGCTACAGCGCCACACCGCCCGACTTCGGCTCCCTCGTCATCCAGCGTCGCCGCTGGGCGGACGGCGGGCTGCTGATCATCCCCGCCCTGCGCGCCCTGGCCGCTCGCCGTCGCCGCGTCGGCGAGCCGATGCGGGTCGCCGAGCGGCTGCTCCGACTGAATTACCTCGGTTCGATCTCCTGGGTCACGGTGGGCCTGCTCGCGGTGCTCACTCTCTACCCGATGGACGGGCAGCTGGTCACCATCCTGCTCATGCTGATCGCGTTGCCCTACTTCGTCGAGATGGCGTCGGATCTGCGCGTGCTCGGCTACCACCGGCGTGACGTCGTCGCCATCTACGGACTCAACCTCCTGCTCCTGCCCGTCAATCTCGCCGGCAGTGCGGCGTCGGTGCTGCAGGTCCTGACCGGCCGTAAGGCGCAGTTCGCCCGGACGCCGAAAGTGTCGTCGCGCACCCGCGTTCCGGCCTTCTTCCTCGTCGCGCCCCTGGCGCTGGTACTCGTGGCGGGCGCCGTCGGCGTGCGCGCCGGGATGGCGGGAGCATGGGGCACCGCGGTCTTCGCGGCGTTCACCACGATCGCGACGCTGTGGGCCATCGTGCGTCTCATCGGCGTGCGTGCCACGGCATCCGATCTCTGGTTCGCGTGGATGGACTGGATCTGGGTGGAAAAGAGGGACGCCGCCGCGCCCGCCGTCGCCTCCTCTCCGCGGTGGGCTGCGGTCCTCGACGACGGGCCGCTGGACGCGATCGGAGCACTCTCATGAGCCCGGTGCACGCGCCCCGGCGTTCGCGTTTCGCCGGACGGCAGCTCTCGTTCGGGCGCCTCGCCCTCAGCATGGCCGTGGTCGTCACGCTGGGACTCGGCGCGACCGCGGCCGCCCTCGTTCCGACGTTGCCGCCGGCGGTGGCCGGCGCCGACGCCGCCCACCGCTGGTTCGCGCCGTACTACGACGTGACGCTCGAATCCGGCGACGAGCTGTCGCGCAGCACGATGGACGATGCCCCCGGGGGGCTGGTCCTCGCCTTCGTCGTCGCCGCGGGTGACGACGACTGCACGCCCACGTGGGGACGCACGTACACGCTCGACGACGCCGCCCAGCGGTTCCAGCTCGATCGTCGCGTCGAGCGGATGCAGCGCGAGGGGCGCCCGCTCGCGGTGTCGTTCGGAGGCGCCCTCAACACCGAGCTGGCCTCCGCGTGTGCGACGGTCGATGCCCTGGCGACGGCGTATCGCACCGTGCTCGACCGGTACGGCATCGACACCGTCGACCTCGACATCGAAGGGGATGCTCTCGACGACGCGGCCGCGACGGCACGACGTGCCGCGGCGATCGCACAGCTGCAGAAGCAGCGGAGCGCGGAGGGCACGTCGTTGCAGGTGTGGCTCACACTGCCCGTGGCGCCCGACGGTCTCACCGCCCAGGGGTCCGCGCAGGTCTCGGCGATGCTCGACGGGGGAGTCGAGATCGCGGGCGTCAACGCCATGACGATGGACTTCAACGCCGACGATCACGCCGCCTCCACGTCGTCGCTGGCGATCAGCGCGTTGGACGCCACCGCCCGGCAGGTCACCGACCTGTGGGACGCCCACGGGCGCACCCTGCCGCCGGGCGGAGCGTGGGCGTTGCTGGGAGCGACCCCGATGATCGGTCAGAGCGACATCGAGCGCGAGGTCTTCACGCTCGATGACGCCCGGGCGCTCGCCGACTACGCCACCGCGCAGGGCATCGCGAGGATGTCGATGTGGTCCCTCAACCGCGACCGCACCTGCGGATCGAACTACCCGCTCGTGCATCGGGTCTCGCCCCTGTGCAGCGGCGTCGATCAGGCCGGCGTGAGCTTCGCCGGCATCCTCGCCGACGGGCACACGGGCACGCCGTCGGGGGAGCCCCTCACCCCGCACGACGGTCCGATCGTCCCCGACGACGCCGCCACCAGCCCCTTCCCGCTGTGGACGTCGCAGTCGTTCTACTCGGCGGGGGTATTCGTGGTCTGGCGGGGCTCGGTCTACGTGTCCAAGTGGTGGAACGAGGACGGCCCCCAGCCCGATGACCCCTCGTTGGATGCCGCGGCATCCGCGTGGACCTACGTGGGCCCCGTGCTCTCGAGCGACCGCCCGTTCACCCTGCCGCAGCTGCCGGAGGGCACCTACCCGGAATGGTCCGCCACCGGCCTCTACAACCAGGGCGATCGCGTCCTGTACGACGGCAGCGGGTACGAGGCGCGCTGGTGGTCGCAGGGACAGCGTCCCGATCGGTCGGTGCTCGATCACGACTACTCGCCGTGGAAGCTCCTCGACGGGTCGTGACCGCTGACGGCATCGAACACGTGCGGGCGGCCGTCGATCGCGATGGTCGCCCGCACGGCTCGTCCGTCCGGATGCAAGCGTCCGACGACGTGCCGGCGCGCATCGGAGATGCTCTCGGCCATCCACCCCACGGCCGCATCGATCCCGTCGTCGGCGGCGGCGGCGCCGCTGTCGTCGAGCAGGACCACGTCGACGCCGCGGGCGCGCGCGGCCGCGACGGCGCTGCGCAGCGGCTCACGCGCCAGCGCGCCGGCGCGCAGGTCGTCGCGCAGTCGTCCCTCTTGCGCCGCATAGGCGCGCCGCTCCTCGGGTGAGGGCGACCGCCCTTCGGCGATGCGGTTCAGCAGGGGCACGACGGAGGCGGCGAGATCGTCGGCGTGCTCGCGCAGCTCCGCACGCGCCGACATCGACCAGCTCTGCCGTTCCGCGGCGGCGACGGCCTCATGGTGCAGGACGACGATGCCCCGCTGCATGCGCGCGATGACGTGCAGCATCAGGACGGCGACGCCGACGACCAGTCCGGGGCGGGTGATCAGCTGGAGGATCTGGCCGGGGGCGACGCCCTGAGCGGCTCCCGCGGCGATCAGGACACCGACGACCAGGGCGGCGCCGACGAGCGCCGTGCCCCCGCGCCCTCGCAGAGCCAGCGGCACGAGCAGGAAGGACAGCGCCATCACCGGCCACAGGGTGCCGTAGGTCAGCGGGGCGACCGCGACGGTGCCGAGTGTGCCACCGACCACGAGCCCGACGACGCCGATCGACCGGCCCCACGACGGCTCGGCGGGCAGGGAGCGGCGCAGCAGCTCGGCGGTGACCAGGATCGCCGCCAGTGCCGCCACCTGCAGCGCCCACGTGTGCGGCGCCACGACCGTCGCCGCCATCGCGCACAACGACTGCAGCACGACGTAGCCCACCCCGATGCGGGTCACACCGCGTCGCAGCGCCGCGGAGTCGGTGACCGCCGCCATCTGGACGCCCGGCGCGGGCGGCGCGTACCGCAGCGTGACGCGCGTGCCGACTCCTCGTGTGGAGACGATCTCGGCGGCGCCGCCGGGAACGCGTTCCATGCGCGCGACGATGCTCTGGCGGATGCCGAGGCGGTCGTCGTCGATCCGGGCCAGCTCGAAGCCGGGGCCGTCATCGACGATGTCGATGCGGACGTCGTCGTCGCGGGAACGGAGATGGACCTGCCGCCGCGCCAGCGGTGCATGCCGGGCCGCGTTCGTCAGCGCCTGACGCGTCGCCCCCAGCATCGCCGTGGTCGCACCGTCGTCGAGGAGGAGGGGACCTTCGATGTCGCAGGTCAGCTCCGCACCCTGCCGGCGGGTCTCCACGACCAGCTCGGCATCCAGCGGGAGAGGCTCGCGCGCGCCGTCGTCGACGAGCGACGTGACCATCCCCGCCGCCCGCCGCGCCTGGACGGCGAGTCGATCGAGCGGAACCGGGAGCTCGGAGGCGGCCAGCACGAGCGTCGCCAGCACCTCGTCGTGGACGAGGGCGGCCGCGTGCGTCCGCGCCGCCAGGCGACCCCGCTCGGCCGACTCGCGGGCCGCGGCGGCCCGGCGCTCCGCTGCGGCGGCGTCCAGGCCGGCGCCGACCGACAGTACATGCCCGCCGAGCACGCAGACCACGGCCGCGGTCAGCAGCGCGTGCGAGTCGTTGACGATTCCGTCCAGATCGAAGCCTCCGAACGTGAGACGGTACGTCGCCCCCGCGAGAGTCCCGATCGCCAGCGTGGCCCACCCCGCACGCGGGCCGAAGGCGACGAGCGCGCAGGCGGTGGCGGCGCTGGATGCCGTCAGCACCCACGGCATCCGCTCCACCTCCGACGTCGCCGCCGCCGGGGCGAACAGGATGACTGCGGCCCAGAACAGGATCGTCGCGGCGCCGGCCGTGCGGCGCAGCATCCGGGTGCCCAGCAGGGGGGAGAGCGCCCCGCCGACGATGGTGATGGCCGTGGCGGCGACCACGATGATCAGATACCAGAGGGGAAGGACGGGGTGTTCGCGGGCCACGACGGTCAGGTTGAACGTGCCGACCGCCGCCACCATCGCGCCGCTGGTCGCCAGCAGCACCCGCCGAGCGGCGCGCTCGGCGGCATCCTCGTCACTCACGCCGCGGTACCGGCACGTAGCCGTCTTCGAGGCCCCGCTGATACAGCTCGACCTTCGTCGCCGCCGGGCGGCCCAGCTGATGGTAGACGGAGCGGATGCGGCGAAGGTGATCGTTGACGGTGTTCTCGGAGATGAACAGCCGTGTCGCAACGTCCCGCGCGCCCAGCCCCGACGCGTACAGCGCCAGGACCTCGCGCTCGCGCGCGGTGAGCGGGGCGCCCTCGAGCAGAGGATCGGTGTCCAGCGCCGAGGCCCATTCCGCCGTCGAGACGTGCTCGCCGCGCGACGCCGACACGATCGCGGTGAGCAGCCCCGCCGACGGCGCGGACTTCCTCACGACGCCGCGGATGTCGGCGCGTGAGGCGGCGCGCACGAGGTACGGATCCTCGCCGGAGGTCAGCACGAGAACCTGGGCGCCCCAGCGGCGCAGCGCCGCGACGTTGTCCGCCGGATGCGATCCGTCGCGCAGGCTCAGATCGAGCAGGACCAGTTCGGCACGTCGCGGGTGGCGCACCAGCTCGTCGACGGTGCGGGCGTGACCGACGAAGCTGACCTCGGGCGTCGCGGCGAGGAGGTTCTGCACCGCCATCGCGACGAGCTCGTGGTCGTCGACGACGGCGACGGATGCCGCATCCACCATCCCCAGGACACCTCTCTTCGAGCCGGCCCCCCGGCGGTGGACGTGCCGCACCTCGCGCCGCTCCAGGATAGGGGCAGGATTCGCCGCGTGCGCCGTCGACTCCGCATTATTACCGGCGCGCCCGCCCGGCTGCCGTCGGCCCGCATCGTCACGCCAGCAGCGTCTCCCCGATGTACCCGCCCGGCCGGCACCCGGGTGGGACGGCGAACACCGCCGAGCCGATCGGCGTCGTCCACTCGTTGAGCAGGTCGAGCTCGTCCAGCCGCCGCTGGATGGGAACGAACTGAGCGTCCACGTCGGCCTGGAACGACACGAAGATCAGCCCCGAGTCGGACACCTGCCCGCCGTCCGGACGCTCGTCGTAGTTGTAGCCGCGACGGAAGATCCGCTGTCTCGCATCATCGGGCCGCGAGCGGCGCACGTGCGAGAACTCCGGGATCACAGGGAAGCCGACCGGGGTCTTCGCATCGAAGTCGGGCTCGTCGTGCTCGGCCGCACCGGTGAGCGGAGCGCCGTTGGACAGCGTGCGCCCGACGGAGTCCTCGCGTCCCGGGCGGTCGAGCCTGTCCCATTTGTCGAGGTCCATGTGGATGCGGCGGATGACCATGCCCGTGCCTCCGGCCATCCACCCCGCATCCGACCAGACGACCTCCTCGAAGTGGCCGGTTCCGGGCTGAGGGTTCGCGGTGCCGTCGACCTGGCCGAAGAGGTTGCGCATGGTCGTGCCCGGCGCGACCGTGCCGTAGGCGCGGCGGAACCCCTGCTGCGTCCAGCGCACCTCGGCGAAGCTGCGGGCGTCCTTCAGCAGCATCCGCGTCGCATGGGCGACCGTCAGCGGGTCGTCGCCGGCGATCTGCAGCAGCAGGTCGCCGTGGCTGAACTCGTCGCGGAGGCGATCGATGCCGAACGCGGGCAGCGGTCGCAGCCAGCTCGGCGCGGCTCCCCGCGCCCGGGAGACGAGCCCGGGTCCGAACGCGAACGTCACGGTGAGGCGGGCGGGCGCCGCGGCCAGCTCCGGTTCGGAGTCGGCGAGGGCCGGCCGCCCCTGCGTCAGCCGCTCGGCGTCATCGCTCAGCACGCGCAGGAGGCGGCGCAGGTCGTCGCGGTCGACATCGGCGTGCAGGTCGAGCGCGACGAACGTCCCGTGCGCCTGCGCGTCGGTGTCGACGCCCGCCTGGTGGACGCCGTGGAACGGCACGATCTCGGTGCCGTTGAGCGGGACGGATGCCGCGGCCGGCGCGGCCGCGTCGGGAGACGGGGTGAGGGCGAGGTCGATGCCGATGGCGGCGGCGGCGCCGACACCGGCGACAGCTCCTCCGAGGAGGAACTGCCGCCGGGTCGACGCCGATCGACCCGCGCCCGTGTCGGGCGCGGCCATCAGTTGCTCGGCGTGGGGCTCGGGCTCATGTCCATCTCGCCGCCCTGGTAGGTCTCGTTGGCACCGGAGTAGTCCTTGACCGGGGCCGAGAACGCCGCCGTGGAACCGTCGGAGAACGTCAGCGTGAAGCGGGTCTCCTCACCCGCCTTCAGCGGCGCGGTCAGGTCCATCAGCATGATGTGGTTGCCGCCCGGCTGCAGCACGAGCTCACCGCCGGCCGGAATCACGAAACCGCCGTCCTTCTCCTTCATGACCATCGCGCCCGAGGCGTCGGAGACGGTCTCGTGCAGCTGCAGCATGGAGGAGGCCGGGGAGGTCGCCGACACGAGGGTGACCGGCGCGGACGAGTCGTTGCGGAGGGTGCCGAAGGCGGCGGACATGCCGGAGTCGGCAGCCTTGACCCAGGCGTCGGAGATCGTCACGGCGGCGCCGGCGTCGGCGCTCGTCGCCGAGGCGGACGGCGTCGATCCGGCGGAGGAGCTCGTGCTGGCGCAGCCCGCGAAGGCCAGCAGGCCGACGCTCAGAAGAGCGCCGGCGCGGGCGGCGACGCTCAGGCGGGTGCGGGTGGTGGTGTGGATGCTCACGAGGAGGTGCCTTTCTTTCGGCGGAGGAAGTGGAAAGCGGCGTAGGCGGCGACGGCGATGATCGCCCCGCCCGCGCCGACCAGCAGGATCCGGATGATCCCCTGGTCCTCTCGTGCGCCCTGATCCTGTGCGGTGGTGTCCTGTGCGTCCGCGGCCGTTCCGGCATCCGTCGATGTCGACGGGGCCGTGGCCGCCGGCGTCCGCGTCAACGGCTCGGCGCCGCCGACCGTGAACGGGATGATCCCGCTGATCGGATGCCCGTCCTGCGAGACGACACGCCAGCGGATCTCGTAACCGCCGGTCGGCAGCTGCGGGTCGAGGCTCACCGTCACCGTGCCGTCGCGCACGACGGGGGCGCCGGCGACCCAGTCGCGGTCCGCTCCGTCTGCGACGATCACGGCGGCGCCGATCGTCAGCACGTCGGCCGAGAAGGTGAGTGTCACCTCCGCCGGGGCGTCGGTGAGCGCCTCCCCGGATGCCGGGGTGCTGCCGAGCAGCTCATCGTGGGCCGCCGCGGGCAGGGCGGTGACGAGCACCGACGTGCCGGCGAGGGCCACGGCGAGCAGCAGCGTGCGAAGACGGGTGCGGAAACGGGAAGACGACATGGAACGACCACCGATCGATCGCGCGCTCACGACGCAGGTGCGAGCGCACAGCGGATCCGCGCCCGGACATCGCGTCGCGGGCGGGGACAGGGATCAGAGCGCGGGGGCGAGCGGGGGTCCGCGGCGGCGACCGTCGACGACGTGCGCGGCGGGGCGCACCCTCCAGGCGACCGCGTCGGCCGCACGGGCGGCGGGAACGGGACGGGCGATGACGGTACGGGCCCGCGCGACCGCGCGGCGGGCCCAGGCGCGGATGTCACGGGCCAGCTGCAGCAGGGCGCGGACGGTGCGCTCGCCGCGGTACAGCGCAGCGGTCGTGACGAGCGCGGCCGCCGCGTGCAGCGCCCACATCAGCGGGTCGGCGCACAGCGCCGACACGAGTGCGCTCGCAGACGTGGTGGTGACGGCATCCGCGGACATCGCCATCGCACCGTGATCGTGGTGCGAGATCGCCGAGGCGGCGCCCGAGACGGGGGCGCCCATCACGAACAGGGTGTGGAACAGCAGCTGGCTCGCCACGACGCTCAGCCCGAGTCGCACCGCGGAGAGCGTCCGGCCGGCGAGGAGCGTCGACACCATGAGCGCCAGCATCCACGGGGCGACGATCCCGAACGGTCCGGGAACCGACCCGCCGGCGACGACGTGCGACACGAGCGCCGTGAACGTCGCGACGGAGGCGACGACGGCACCCCGCGCGACGCGCGGAGTCCGGGAGCGTCGCATGCGCCCAGTCTGCCAGGTCGTGCCGCGACCTCAGCGGCGCCGCTTGGCCGCTTCGGTCGCCTGCCGCTCGGCGATGACCGGATGGGTGCCGGTGTAGCCCTCGCGCGCGGCGACGGCCGCCTGGATCTTGCCGCGGGCGGCGAACCAGCCGATGATCAGCGCCGGGATCAGCACGATCAGCGAGGCGAGCACCCACCGTCCCGTCTCGGAGAAGCCCATCGTCACGAGCACGAAGAAGAGGAACGCCAGCGTCAGGTACGACGTGTACGGCGCTCCGAACAGACGGAACGACGGCCGCTGGAGCCTGCCCTCCTTCGCCCACTTCACGAGCTTGAGCTGGCAGAGGATGATCGTCGCCCACCCGCCGATGATGCCGAGGGCCGACACCTCCAGCACGATCTCGAACGCCTGCGACGGCCAGAGCGCGTTGATGCCGACGCCCGCGAGCGTGATGACGGCCGTCAGCAGGATGCCGCCGTACGGCACGCCGTTGCGGCTCATCGCCGCGGTGAACGCCGGCGCCGACCCGTTGACCGACATCGAGCGCAGGATGCGGCCCGTCGAGTACAGGCCCGCGTTGAGGCTCGACAGCGCCGCCGTGAGGACGACGAAGTTCATGACCGAGCCGGCGATCGCGCCGGTCTGCGGCGAGCCGATGTGCGAGAAGAAGGTGACGAACGGCGACTGCCCGGCCTCGTAGGTGCCGAACGGCAGCAGCAGCGACAGCAGCAGGATCGAGCCCACGTAGAAGACGGCGATGCGGATGACGACCGTGTTGATCGCCTTCGGCATGACCTTCTCGGGGTTCTCCGCCTCGCCGGCGGCCGTGCCGACGAGTTCGATGGCCGCGTAGGCGAAGACCACGCCCGAGATGGCCAGCAGGGGTGCGACGACACCCATCGGGAAGAGACCGCCGTTGTCCGAGATCACACTGAAGCCGGTGGGCCCGACATCCGTCGCGCCGCCGAAGATCAGGAAGCAGGTGCCGACGATGAGGAAGATCACGAGGGCCGCGACCTTGATGAGGGCGAACCAGAACTCCATCTCGCCGAAGAGCTTGACGCTCACCAAGTTCAGCGACAGCACGACGACCAGGGCCACGAGGGCGATCAGCCACTGCGGGATCTGCTGCAGCGGCTCCCAGTACTGCGCCCAGAACTTGACGTAGAGGGCGGCCGCCGTCACGTCGACGATCGAGGTCATCGCCCAGTTGAGGAAGTACATCCACCCGGCGCCGAACGCGAGCTTCTCGCCGTAGAACTCGCGGGCGTAGGACACGAACGACCCCGACGACGGGCGGTGCAGCACGAGCTCCCCGAGCGCGCGCAGGATGAGGAACGCGAAGAAGCCGCAGACCGCGTAGACCAGGATCAGCGACGGTCCGCTCGAGGCGAGACGGCCGCCGGCGCCCATGAACAGACCGGTGCCGATGGCGCCGCCGATCGCGATCATCTGGATCTGTCGCGGGCGCAGGGTCTTGTGGTAGCCCGCATCCTCGCTGGAGAAGTCCTGCACCGCTTCGGTGCGATCGCCCGTCAGCTCGCGCGCGTTCTCGCGGGCGTCCTCCGGGTCCAACCCGGACGTCGGCTCGTTGTGCGTCATCCCGCAATCATGGATGCCGTGCGTTTCGGTGCCGTGACGCGTGGCCACGCGTGTCGTGAAAAACCAGCCGATGGTCGGGGGTGGGGTGAGGCGTTTCGACTCGCGGCTGCGCCGCTCGCTCAACGACCGGGGGGAGGGGGTGGGTTGGGCGTTTCGACTCGCGGCGGCGCCGCTCGCTCAACGACCGGGGGCGGTGGGGGGCGTTTCGACTCGCGGCGGCGCCGCTCGCTCGACGACCGGGGGCGGTGGGTGGGGCGTTTCGACTCGCGGCTGCGCCGCTCGCTCGACGACCGGGGGCGGGCCGGGCGTTGAGCGAGCGCAGCGAGTCGAAACGACGTGCGCCCGGGTCAGCCCGCCGTCGGCGGAGGCGCCTGCAGGCCGGCGAGGATCTGGCGGGCGAGCGCCATGAACGCGGCCGTCGCGGGCGAGATGGAGCCGGCGCGGCGGGTCACGAACGCGTAGTGCTCCTCGACGGCGGGTGACAGCGGCGTCATGTAGAGGCCGCGCTCGGCGATCACCGAGCGGCCGACGTGGTACGACACGAGCGAGTCTCCGACGCCCTGCGCCGCGAGCTCCAGCGCGTGCGTCTGGAACTCGACCTCGATGATCGGGTCGAGCCGTACGCCCGCGGCCTGCGCGCGCTCCAGCAGCGACACGCGTAGCGGATCGTCGAGCGACCACCGCGCCTCGGACAGGATCAGCGGCCGGGTCGAGAGCGTCCGGATGTCGATCGGGGCGCGGGTGTGCTCGGGGTTGCGCGAGACGTACACGACGTGGTCCACGAAGATGCCGGGGATCAGACGCAGCTGTCGGTCGTCGATCGGAAGCTGGACGATCCCGGCCTCCAGGTCGCCGTTGCGCACCGACTCGGCGACCTCGGACGAGTTCAAGCCGGTGACCTTGACCTTCACGGCCGGATGCCGCGAATGGAACTCGCGGATCAGGTCGGTCAGAAGGTACAGGTGGGCGCTGTTGAAGGTGCCGAACAGCACCGTGCCCTCCTCGAGCGAACCCACTCGGCGCCCGAAGTCGGCGATCTCGTCGACGTCGGCGAGCGTCTTCTCGGCGAGGGGGACCAGCTGCTTGCCCACGTCGGTGAGCAGGAGCCGCCGCGTCGTGCGGGTGAACAGCCGCAGCCCCAGGTTGGCCTCGAGGACCGAGATCTGCTCCGACAGGCTCGGCTGCGCGATGTGGTGTTCGGCGGCCGCCGCGGAGAACGTGCCGAGCCGCGCCGCGGTGAGGAAGTACTGCAGCTGTCGTACGGTCGGGGTGGCCATGGGCGCTCGCTTTGTAGAGGTTTGTCCTATGGCGACTATAACGGTTTGAGGATTGTCCTTGGTGGACGGCCAGTGGTCCACTGGGTTTTACACGGCCCGACTATCCGAGGAGATCCCCGCATGCAGACCCCCACACCCCCGGTTGCACTCATCACCGGGGCCGCCAGCGGAATGGGACAGAGCACCGTCGAGCTCTTCCGCGAGCGCGGGTACACGGTGGTCGCGCTGGATGTCGCCTGGCCGGCGGAGCCCGCCGATATCGACGGCGACGTGCTGCGGATCGTCGCCGACGTCCGGTCGCGGGAGGCCGTGGCCGCCGCCGTCGACGCCGTACTCGCCCCCGGCCGCGGTATCGACGTGGTCGCCAACATCGCCGGCGTCTACCCGCCGACGACGCTCGCGAGCTACGACGAGGCCACCTACCGGCGCATCTTCGACATCAACGTCCTGGGCGTGCTGAACGTGATCGCCGCCGCACGCCCCCGCCTGTCGCGCGGCGCGTCCGTCGTGAACTTCGCGTCGGTCGATGCGTTCACGGTGTCACCCGGTCAGCTCCTGTACGGCGCCTCGAAGGCGGCGGTCGTCATGCTGACCAAGGCGCTCGCCCTCGAGCTCGCCCCCGACGGCATCCGCGTCAACGGCATCGCACCCGGCTGGGTCGCGACGCCCGGCAACGCGGCGACCGGTCGGATGGAGGCGGCCGCCGCGTCGATCCCCCTCGGCCGCGTCGCGACGCCCGAGGAGATCGCGGCGTGGGTGTGGCTCGTCTCCCAGCCCGAGTACGGCGCGTTCCTCGACGGCGAGACCATCGTCCTGTCGGGTGCGGACGTGATGCGATGAGCATCGTGGTCATCACCGGCGCGGCGCGCGGTCAGGGAGCGGCACACGCCGCCGCCCTGGCCGAGGCCGGCCACGCGCTGGTGCTGGCCGACCGGATGGACGACGCCGGTCGCGCCGTCGCCCAGACCCTGCGCGACCGCGGCGCCGACGCGCGCTACTTCTCCCTCGACGTCGCCGATGAGGGAGGGTGGGCCGTGCTCGCCGCGCAGCTCGCCGAGACGGGAGACCCGCTGGTCGGCCTCGTCAACAACGCGGGCATCCTCCGGCACGGGGCGATCGCCGACACCGACGCGGCCACCTGGCTCCTGCACGACCGGGTCAACGCGCTCGGCGCGTTCCTCGGCATCCGCGCCCTCGCCCCGCTCATGCACACCGGCGGGTCCATCGTGAACGTGTCGTCGACGGCGGCGCTGGTGGGGACCGCGGGCTACGCCGCCTACTCGGCGTCGAAGGCCGCCGTGCTCGCGCTGACGCGTGTCGCCGCGGTGGAGTACGCGCCGCTGGTGCGCGTCAACGCGATCTGCCCGGGCGGCGTCGACACCCCGATGAACGACGACGAGCCCGCCGGGGGCAGCTCCTCCGGCGCCCCCCTCGGCCGACGCGCGCGCCCCGACGAGATCTCCCCGCTCGTGCGCTACCTCATCTCCGACTCCTCCTCTTTCGTCACCGGATCCGTCCTGACGATCGACGGCGGCCTGACGGCCGTCTGACCCACCCGAATCCACACCCGAAAACCCACTCGAGCACTACCCAGAAAGCAGGAAGCCATGTCCCGCACCACCCGCGCCCGCGCCGCCACCGCGCTCGTGTCCATCGCCTCCGTCGCCGTGCTGCTCACCGGCTGCGCCGGCTCCGCCGCCCCCGCGTCCACCGTCGCCTCCGACTGCACCCCCGCGCACGAAGGGCTGACGACCTTCACGCCGGGCACCCTCACGGTGGGCGTGCCGGAGA
Organism: Microbacterium sp. NFH-22A-Y; assembly: GCF_021401375.1. Lineage (NCBI taxonomy): Bacteria > Bacillati > Actinomycetota > Actinomycetes > Micrococcales > Microbacteriaceae > Microbacterium > Microbacterium sp. NFH-22A-Y. The sequence goes on from NZ_JACBGF010000002.1 coordinate 444,408, forward strand.
ACCTGCCCTACACGCAGACCAAGGGCTCCGACGCGTCCGGCCTCGAAATCGACGTCGTGCGCAAGCTCGCCGAGGCCGAGTGCCTCGCCCTGGCGTTCGTGCCGATCACCTACGCCAACGGCATCCCGATGATCAGCGAGCAGAAGAAGACCGACATGATCACGGGCGGCTGGTACGTCACGGCGGCCCGCGCCGAGAAGGTCGGCTTCACCAGCCCCACCTTCTACGACTCCATGGGCATCATCTCCAAGGACGGCATCGACACCGTCACGGGCCTGGAGAGCGTCGGCGCGGTCGGCTCCGGCGCGGGCTTCTCGTGGGAGGCCGACATGTCCGGCATCCTCGGCGACAAGTTCAAGACCTACCCGGGCACCGCCGAGATGAAGCAGGACCTCCTCAACGGTCGGATCCAGGCGGCCCTCGACGGGTACGCCGTCGCGACCGTCGCCTACAAGGACACCGGCTTCGTCGTGAAGCCGGCCCAGGAGGACGACCGCGTGGCCATCACCACCGAGCAGCCGATGATCGCGTTCCCCATCGACAAGAACAACACGGCGCTCGCCGACGCGTTCAGCGAGCTGATCGACGGCTTCCGCGCCGACGGCACGCTCGCCGAGCTCAACGCGAGCTACGACCTGCCCGACTCCCTCATCGTCCCCGCCGACAAAGCGGCGACCTCCATCCGCTGAGCCGGCCGTGGTGGGGGCGCCGGGCGCCCCCACCACCTCGAACGTTAGGAACCGCCGTGTCCCGACCCCTCATCACGCAGGCCAACGAGCTCGCGATCGCCGGAGTGACGATCGAGAACCTGTCGAAGAGCTTCGGCGACCACCTCGTGCTCGACGACATCTCCATGTCGGTCAGCCCGGGCAGCGTCACCGCCCTGATCGGGCCGTCGGGCTCCGGCAAGAGCACCCTGCTGCGGTGCGTCAACCTCCTCGAGACCCCGGATGCCGGCACCATCACCGTCGGCTCGCAGACGATCACCGCGGGCCGCCGCGTCCCCGACCGCGACCTGCTCGCCCTGCGGCGCCAGGTGGGCATGGTGTTCCAGTCCTTCAACCTGTTCCCCCACATGAGCGTGCTGCGCAACGTCGCCTTCCCGCAGGAGCGCATCCTCGGCCGCTCCCGCGAGGAAGCGGAGCAGCGCGCGCTCACGCTGCTGGACCGCGTCGGCCTCAAGGACAAGGCGCACCAGCATCCGGGTCGGTGCTCCGGCGGTCAGCAGCAGCGCATCGCGATCGTGCGCGCGCTGGCGCTGAACCCGCGCGCGATGCTGTTCGACGAGCCGACCAGCGCGCTGGACCCCGAGGTCGGCGTCGAGGTGCTGGCCGTCATGCGCGAGCTCGCCGAGTCGGGCATGACGATGATCGTCGTCACCCACGAGATGCAGTTCGCCCGCGACGTCGGCGACCACCTGGTGGTCATGGCCGACGGGCGCATCATCGAGGAGGGCGTGCCGCACGAGGTGATGGCCGACCCCCGCGAAGAGCGCACACGGCGCTTCCTCAGCGCCGTGCTGGAGCGCTGACATGGGCGGCGTCGACATCTCGGCGGCGATGCTCCTCGTCCTCGCCGGCCTCCCCATGACCCTGCTGGTGACGGCGCTCGCCTACGCGGTGGGGGTCGTGCTCGGCATCCCCCTCATGCTCGGCCTGCGCTCGCGCATCCTGCCGCTGCGACTCGCGCTGCGACTGGTCGTGGACATCGTGCGCGGCGTGCCCCCGATCGTGTGGCTGTTCCTCATCTACTTCGGCGTGCAGGTGGGCACGATCCGCTTCGACTCGCTGTCCGCGGCGGTCACGGGGCTCGGCCTCATCTCCAGCGCCTACCTCGCCGAGATCTACCGCGGCGCGTTCGCCACCGTGGCCCGCGGCCAGGGTGAGGCGGCCGCCGCCCTCGGACTCGGACGCGTCACGACCTTCGTCCGCGTGCTGGCGCCCCAGGCGTTCCGCACCGCCCTGCCGTCGATGGCGACCTTCCTGCTGTCGCTCCTGAAGGACTCGTCCATCGCCTCGACGATCGGCGTCGCCGACATGGTCTTCCAGGCCACGATGTTCGCCCGGCAGAACCCGGCCGTCGCCGGCATCGTCCCCTTCTTCCTCGCCGCCGCCGTGTACCTCGTCGTGTCGATCCCGATCGCCGTCACCGCACGCCGGCTCGACACCCGCCTGCGCAAGGAGGCCGTCGCATGATCGACCTCGCCGTCTACCTGCCCCGGCTCGGACAGGGGCTCGTCGTCAGCCTGCAGCTGACCGCCCTCTCCGTCGTGCTCGGCTACCTCATCGGGCTGCTGTTCGCCCTCGGGGTGTCCGCTCAGCGCGGCTGGGTGCGCTGGCCGTGCCTCGTGCTCGTGGAGGTCGGCCGCGGCATCCCCGCGCTCGTCGTGCTCTACATCGTCTACTTCGGCCTTCCCGCCCTCGGCGTGCTGTTCGAGAACTTCTGGGCCGCGGTGATCGGTCTCACCTTCACGGCCGCGGCGTACTCGTCCGAGATGATCCGCTCCGGCATCCAGTCGGTGCCCACCGGTCAGCGCGAGGCGTCGGCGGCCCTCGGGCTGTCGCGGACGACCACGTTCGTGCGTGTCGTGCTGCCGCAGGGGATGCGCGCCTCGATCCCGGCCCTCATGGGCCTGGCGATCATGTCGTTCCAGGGCACCTCGCTGGCGTACTCCATCTCGGTCAACGAGCTGATGAGCCAGGCGTACCAGGTCAGCACGATCACGTTCCAGTACCTGTGGGTCTACGCGCTGACCGGGCTGATCTACGCGGCCATCGCCGTCCCGGCGACCTGGCTGTCGGTCTGGGTCGAGCGCCGGCTCAACCGGGGGTACGCATGAGATCCGTCGTCTGGCTCGAGGCCACCGTGGGCGATCCGGCCCTGGGCGGGCTGTGGGACTTCCTCGGCGAACGGATCGCACGGCTCGCCGCGGGGCGGGTGCGCACGCGCCTCGTCCACGCGGGCGCCGACGCCGGCGGCATCCGCACCCCCGCCAACCGTCTGCTCAGCGACGCCGTCCTGCTCGCCCGCGCCGCCACGCTGGAAGAGGCGGGCGACGCGGACGCGTTCGTCATCGGATGCTGGGGTGCGCCGACCGCGGTCGTCCGCGCCGCCGTCACGGTCCCCGTCACCGGCCTGGCCGAGGCGAGCGTGCGCGCGATGGGCTCGCTCGCCCGCCGCGCCGCGGTCGTCACCGTCGCCGACAGCCTCGTCCCGGTCTTCGCGGACGAGATCCGCGGGCTGGGAGGTGCGGGAGTCTTCGCCGCGCCGCCCGTGCGGGCCTACCGGCCCGAGTCCACGCACCTCGACGTGCTGCGCGCCGTCGACGATCCGACCGACCTCATCGAGCGCTTCGACGCGTCCGCCCGGGTCGCCGTCGACGAGGGCGCCGATGCGGTCGTCGTCGGATGCGGCTACCTCGGGGCGATCTTCGACGCGCACGGCTACCGCGCCGTCAGCACCGCGGCCGACGTGCCGGTGATCGACCCGAACCGGCTCGCGCTCGAACACGTCCTGCAGCTCTGCCACCTCGCCGACGCCGGCATCCGTCCCACCGATCGCGGCTACCCGTCCGCGGCCGGCGCCCGACGCGCGGCGCTGCTCCACACGTCCCGGCGGCTGGTCCCCGACGCCGCGGCATCCACCTCCCAGGAAGGAACCCCCGCATGACCCGCTACTGCGTGATCGGAGCCGGCGCGGCCGGCATGTCCGCCGTCGTCCAGCTCACCCGTGCCGGCTACCAGGTCGACTGCTTCGAGAAGTCCGACCGGGTCGGCGGCCACTGGAACACCGACTACGACGCCCTGCACCTCATCACCTCGCGCGACATGACCGGCTTCGAGGGCTTCCCCATGCCGGCGGAGTACCCGCACTTCCCGCGGCGCGACCAGGTGCGCGACTACCTCGCCGCGTACGCGCAGGAGCACGGTCTGTTCGAGAAGGTCGTCTTCGGCGTCGAGGTCGTCGCGGTCGTGCCGCGCGCGACGGAGGGGCCGGTCGGGTCGGCCGGCTGGACCGTCACCCTGTCGACCGGGGAGTCCCGCGACTACGACGGCGTGTTCGTCGCCAACGGCCACCTGTGGGATCAGAAGGTCCCGGCGGTCGGTCGTGACTTCACCGGCACCCAGGTGCACTCCGGCTCGTACCGCAACACGTCCGACATCACGGGGCGCCGGGTGCTGGTCGTCGGCGCGGGCAACTCGGGCTGCGACCTCGCCGTCGACGCGGCGCAGCACCGCTTCGAGGTCGACATCGTGATGCGCGAGGGCATGTTCTTCCAGCCGAAGTCGTACTTCGGCGTGCCCCGCCAGGAGATCCCGTGGATGGGGCAGTTCTCGCCCGAGGAGCAGGACTTCATCGCCCGCATGCTCGCCAAGGTCTCGATCGGCGAGGCGAAGGACTACCCGGGCATGCCGGCTCCCGCCGCCGCGACCCTCGCCGAGGGGCGCGCGGTCGTCAACGACCTGCTGCTGTACTGGGTGCAGCACGGCCGGGTGCACATCCGTCCCGGCATCGACCGCATCGAGGGCACGACGGTGCACTTCGCCGACGGCACCGCGGGGGAGTACGACACCATCCTCTGGGCGACGGGCTTCCACGTCTCCCTGCCGTTCCTGGACGAGGCGCTGATCGAGCGCCGCTCGTCGGTGCCGCTGCGGTTCGCGGGGGGCATCGTGCCCGCGGGGCTCGAGAAGCTGTACTTCATCGGGCTGACGGCGCCGCGGGGTCCGCAGCTGCCGATCTACGGCGAGCAGACGAAGATCGCCCTCCGGATGCTGCAGCTGCACGAGACCGCGCCCGGCGGCTTCGCGCCCATCGCGGAGTACCTCTCCCGGCTGCAGGAGCCCGACGACCGGATCGACATCGTGCGCGTCACCTGGCTCGCGCAGCTGGCCGACACCGAGCGGCTGCTCGAGGCGTTCGCCTTGTCGCGGCAGGAGGAGCTCAGCGCCGCCGGGTGAGGGCGTTTCGACTCGCGGCTGCGCCGCTCGCTCAACGACCGGGTGGGCTCGCCGGGTGAGGGCGTTTCGACTCGCGGCTGCGCCGCTCGCTCAACGACCGGGGGTGCGGCGGTGCCGGGTGAGGGCGTTTCGACTCGCGGCTGCGCCGCTCGCTCAACGACCGGGGGGTGGGCTGCGCCGCTCACTCAACGACCGGGTGGGCTGCGCCGGGTGAGGGCGTTTCGACTCGCGGCAGCGCAGCGAGTCGAAACGCGGTGTCAGAGCTCGAGTCCCACCGCGGCGGAGCAGCGTGCGAGCTCGTCCGCATCGAGCGCGAGGTCGGCTGCGCGCGCCGAGTCGATGATGGATGCCGCGCGTCGTGCCCCCGGAATCGGGACCACGACGGGGCTCAGCGACAGCTCCCACGCGAGCACCACCTGCTGAGGACTGACGCCGTGGGCCTCGCCGATCTCCCGGAAGACGCCGAACCGCTCGCCCACCGAACGGCCGCCCCCGCCGGTGCCGCCGAGCGGGCTCCACGGCAGGAAGGCGATGCCGTGCGCGTCGCAGTACCGCAGCTCGTCGAAGCTGCCCGGATGCCGCGGCGAGAACTCGTTCTGCACGCTGGTCAGGTTGCCCTCGCCGAGAACCTCCCGGGCGATCGCGATCTCCTCGACGCTCGCGTTGGAGATGCCGATCGCGCGGACGAGTCCCTCGTCCTGCAGTGCCTTCAGGTTCTGCATGATCTCGCCGTAGACCATCCAGCGGTCGGGGCGGTGGTACTGGTAGAGGTCGATGACCTCGACCCCGAGGTTGTCCAGGGAGCGCTGCACCGCCGAGCGCAGGTAGGCGAGCGAGCCGTCGCGGCCGAAGTCCTTCTCGGCCGTGCGCGTGATGCCGCCCTTCGTGCCGACGAGGATGCCGCTCGTGTCGCCGTCCCACGAGGCGAGCGCATCGCGGACGATGCGCTCGTTGTGGCCCATCTGATCCCAGGACGGCGCGTAGATGTCGGCCGTGTCGATGAAGGTGACCCCGGCATCCAGCGCCGCGTGCACCGTCGCCACGGCGTCACCCCGGTCGGGCAGGACGTTGTCGTTGTTCATCGAGACGGGCATGGCGCCCAGCCCGATGGCGGAGACGGTGAACGGTCCGATCGTGCGCTGCTGCATGGGGTCCTTCCGGTGGGGTCCGAAGACGTGCGCTTCACACTCTGCCGCACGTCGCCGACACCGGCTCACCGTCCGCGGAACACGGGTGCGCGCCGCTGCTGGAACGCGGCGAAGCCCTCGCGGTAGTCCTCGGTCGTCGACAGGGTCGCCTGCACGCTGCTCTCGGCGTCGAGCGCGTCCCAGAAGCCGAGCCGCTCGGTGCGCAGCCGCCACAGGAGCCGCTTGCTCGCGACGAAGGCGGCGGTGGGGCCGGATGCCGCGGCGATCGCCGCCTCGCGGGTGCGAGGGGCCAGCTCGTCCGGGGACATCGACCGCGAGAAGAGACCGCCCGCGACCGCCTCGGCGCCGGTGAGGAGGCGGCCGGTGTAGACGAGGTCGAGGGTGCGGTGCGCCCCCAGCCGTTCGAGGAAGAACGCGTGGCCCCCCGAGTCCAGCGCCGCACCGAGCGCGCCGAAGGGCGACCCGATCTTGGCGTCGTCGGCCACGTACACGACGTCCGTGGCGATCAGCAGGCCGAGGCCCACGCCGAGGCAGGCGCCCTGGGCCGCCGCGAAGGTGGGCGCCGGGAAGTCCGCGATCCGTCGCAGCAGGGGTGCCAGCAGGCCGTCGAGGTAGCCCGGCACGTCGTCGGTGCGAGGATCGACGCGGGAGATGTCCCGGCCCGCGCAGAAGGCCCGGCCCTCGCCCTGCAGCAGCACGGCGCGGGCGCCGTCCGCCTCCGCCCTCCGGTACGCGGCGTCGAGGGCGCGCAGCGACTCCTCGTCGACGGCGTTGCGGACCGCCGCGTTGCGGAGCGTGATCGTCGCCAGATCGGCGGTGCCTCCGGCATCCGTCTCGATGCGCTCGAACGCGTACTCGATCACGGCTTCCCCTCACACGTCGTAGTCGACGACGACGCGCGCGGTCGTCGGGTGGGACTGGCAGGTGAGCACGTAGCCGCGCTCGATCTCCTCGGGCTCCAGCGCATAGTTCTCGCTCATCTGCACGGAACCCGAGACGAGGCGTGCACGGCAGGTGCCGCAGACCCCGCCCGCGCACGCGAAGGGCACGTCGGGGCGCACCCGCAGCGCGGCCGTCAGGATGCTCTCGTGCGCGTCGACCGGGCTGTCGACGCGCGTCGAGGTGCCGTCCAGCGTGAGGTCGATGCGGTGCACCCGCTCGTCGGGCCGCGCAGCGCGCGGCCGTCCGCCCGCCGTGCCGGGTGCCGTGGCGGGCGCCGGGGCCTCCCCGGTCGTGAAGAGCTCGAAGCGCACGCGATCCGCGTCGACGCCCAGATCGGCGAGCACGTCACGGCAGAGCTGCACGAGCGCGAACGGGCCGCAGAGGAACCACTCGTCGACCGTCTCGGGGCGGATGAGCGCGGTGAGGATGAGCCGCAGCCGCTCCTCGTCGATGCGTCCGGACAGCACCGGGGCGGCGCGCTGTTCGCGCGAGAGCACGTGGTGCACGGCGATGCGCGCGGGATAGCGGTCCTTGAGGTCGGCCAGCTCGTCGACGAACATCACGTCCGTCGACGAGCGGTTGGTGTACACGAGCGTGAACCGCGACGTCGTCGAGGCGCTCAGCACGGATGCCGCGAGGGACATGATCGGTGTGATCCCGGAGCCCGCCGCGATGCCGACCACGTGGCCGGCGGCGGCATCGGCCCGCGCCGACACGAACGTGCCCTGCGGGCTCATCACGTCGATCTCGTCGCCCGGCCGCAGCGCCGTGTGCGCCCACGTCGAGAAGCGCCCACCGGGATCGCGCTTGATGCCCACGGCGATGGCGCCGCGCACCGGCGGCCGGCAGATCGAGTACGAGCGCCGCACCTCGACGCCGTCGATCACGGTGCGCAGCGCCACGTACTGCCCGGGGGCGTAGTCGAACGCGTCGGCGAGCTCGTCGGGCACCGCGAACGTGACCTCCACGGCATCCGCCGTCAGCGCTCGCACGTCCGCCACCCGCAGACGGTGGAAGCGGGCGCGGCGGCGGGCGGGCGCGGCGGTGTCGGTGCGCACGGTCGGATCCCCTCAGAGCGCCTTGACATGGTCGAAGGGTTCCCGGCAGGCGCGGCAGGAGAACAGCGCCGTGCACGAGGTCGAGCCGAACCGCGACACCTCCTGCGTGTCGAGGGAGCCGCAGCGCGGGCAGCGCACCGCGAGGCGCACGCGGACGGGGCCGCCCGACCGCGCGAGGGAGGCCCGTCCGGAGGGCGGTGCGATGCCCGCGGCGACGAGCTTGCGCCGCGCGGCATCGCTCATCCAGTCGGTCGTCCACGCGGGCGACAGCACGGTCTCGACGCTCACCCGGTCGAATCCCGCGTGCGCGAGCGCCCGCACGATGTCGTCGCGGATCGCGTCCATCGCCGGACAGCCCGAGTAGGTGGGCGTGATCGTCACGACGACCCCGCATTCGTCGACGCGGACGTCCCGGAGCACGCCGAGGTCGTCGATGGTGAGCACGGGCATCTCCGGGTCGCAGACGGCGGCGACCGCGGCGCGCGCCGTCTCGACCGCCGCCGCGGTCACCACGTCGCCCCCGGATGCTGTCGGGCGAGCACCTGCATCTCGGCCAGCACGAACCCCAGCGTGGGGAAGTGCCGTCCGTCGCGCCCGCCCCCGGCGGCGGGGGGAACCCCGGGGACGCTCATCTCCTCCTCGGCGAGCACGCCCGCGACCACGTCGTCGAAGCGTTCCCGCAGAGACGACGGACGCACGGCGATGCCGCCGAGGCGGTCGATGAGCGCGTCGTCGCGGAACAGCTCGTCGACGTAGGGCCACATGTCGGTCAGTCCGCGGAGCAGGCGGCGGCGCGACGTGTCGGTTCCGCCGGCGAGGCGGAGCGTCCACTGCGCGGCGTGATCGCGGTGGTAGTCCACCTCTTTGACGGCCTTGGCCGCGATCTCGGCCAGTGCCGGCTCCTCGGACGCCTGCAGGTCGGTGTAGAGCTCGAACAGGTAGACCGAGGCGATCAGCTGGCGGGCGATCGTGCGGGCGAAGTCGCCGTTGTCCTGCTCGAACAGCCACGCGCTGCGGAACTCGGGCTCACCCCGGAAGTAGGCGAGGTCGTCCTCCGACCTGCCGTCGTACGAGCCGGCGAAGCGCAGCAGCGAGCGCGCGTGGCCCAGGAGGTCGAGTGCGATGTTGGCCAGCGCGACGTCTTCCTCCAGCTCCGGGGCGTGCGCGATCCAGCGCGAGAGCTGCTGGGCCAGCACGAGCGCGTCGTCGCCCAGTCGCAGCGCGTACTCTGCGACATCGGCCGTCGCGGCGCGGCGGCGAGTGCCCCGCAACTCCTCGTCGAGCGCGGCGCGGTCGACCTCGACCGTGCCGTGGGGGACGTCGTCGGATGTCGGGGTCACAGGTGCGGCACCCCCTCGGATGCCGTGTAGTAGGCGGCGTGGCGGTAATTCTTGCCCGCCGGGGACTCGAAGAAGGCGCCCTTCGCCCCCGGATCGCTCGTGGTGACGGCATCCGAGGGGACCACCCAGATCGACACGCCCTCGCCCCGTCGCGTGTACAGGTCGCGGGCGTTGCGCACCGCCAGCTCGGCGTCGGGCGCGTGCAGCGATCCGACATGCACGTGGCTCAGGCCGCGGCTCGCGCGGACGAAGACCTCCCACAGCGGCCACGTCTCGTCGGGGGAGCCGCCCGGCGTCGGCATCAGGCGGCCCTGCCCGTCGCGGCGGTCCGCGCCGCCTTCTTGGCCGCGTAGGCCGCGGCCGCTTCGCGCACCCACGCGCCCTCCTCGTGCGCGTCGCGCCGGTTGCGGATGCGCTCGGCGTTGAGGGGGCCGCGCCCCGCGAGCACCTCGTGGAACTCGGTCCAGTCGATCTCGCTCATGATCCAGCGCCCCTGCTCCTCGTCGAAGCGCAGGGCGGGGTCGGGAAGGGTCACCCCCAGCGCCGCGGCCTGTGGGACGAGCATCCCGACGAAGCGTTGGCGCAGCTCGTCGTTGCTGAACCGCTTGATCTTCCACGCCATCGACTGCGCGGAGTTTGGGGAGGCGTCGTCGGGTGGTCCAAACATCATCAGCGCCGGCCAGTACCAGCGGTCGACGCTCTCCTGCGCCATCGCGCGTTGCGCGGGCGTGCCCTGCATGAGGCTCAGGAGGATCTCGAACCCCTGGCGCTGATGGAACGACTCCTCCTTGCAGATGCGCACCATCGCGCGGCCGTACGGTCCGTACGACGCGCGGCACAGCGGCACCTGGTTGCAGATCGCGGCACCGTCGACGAGCCACCCGATCGCGCCCATGTCGGCCCACGACGGCGCGGGGTAGTTGAAGATCGAGGAGTACTTCGCGCGTCCGTCGATGAGCTGCCGGGTCATCTCGTCGCGCGTGATGCCGAGCGTCTGAGCCGCCGAGTAGAGGTAGAGCCCGTGCCCGGCCTCGTCCTGCACCTTCGCCATCAGGATCGCCTTGCGCTTCAGGCTCGGGGCCCGCGTGATCCAGGCCCCTTCGGGCTGCATGCCGATGATCTCGGAGTGCGCGTGCTGGGAGATCTGCCGGATGAGGGTCCTGCGGTAGGCCTCCGGCATCCAATCGCGCGGTTCGATGCGCTGATCGGCCGCGATGAGCGCATCGAACTCGCCGTGGAGCTCATCCTCGGTCGGTGCCGTCATCGTCGACTCCTTCGGCTGGACGATGGTGTCACTTTACAGACCGATCGTTCAGTAAGTCAAGATCGCCCTCGTCCGCGGGGTCGCCGGCCGGGTGGCGCCGCGTCGTCACCGAACGGCCGCGCATCTCGGCGACGGTGGTGCCGGTCTCATCGACCACCCGGACGTCGTAGAGCCCCGTGCGGCCCGTCCGGGCCCGTCGCACCGCGTGCGCCGTCAGCGTCTGCCCCGCCGTCGTGGGGTGCAGGAACGTGATGTCCGCACCCCCGGCCACGGTCACCCGCTCGTCCTCGTTGCACGCGATGGCGAAGGCGGTGTCGGCGAGGGCGAACACGATCCCCCCGTGCGTGATCGCATGGCCGTTGAGCATGTCGGGACGGACGCTCATCGACACGACGGCGTCGCCGGGAGCGGAGCGCTCGACGATCATCCCGAGCATCGCGGAGGCCGCGTCGCGGCGCATCATCTCCTCGGCGCCGCTCACGCCGCCCACTCCTTCGCCACGAGCGTCAGCACGTCGTAGGCGGCGACGACCTCATCGCGCTGGTTGTGGATGACCGCATCCCAGCGCACCTCGCCGTAGTCGTCGGTCTCGCGCGGCGTGATCTGCTTCGCCGTGAGGGTCACGCGGATGCGGTCGCCGGGCGAGACCGGCGTGAGCAGGCGCAGGTCGTCCAGCCCGTAGTTGGCCAGCACGGGGCCCGGGTCGGGATCGACGAACAGGCCGGCCGCCCACGACACCAGCAGGTAGCCGTGGGCGACCCGGCCCGGGAAGAACGGGTTCGCCGCGGCCGCCTCCTCGTCCATGTGGGCGTAGAAGGTGTCTCCGGTCAGGTGCGCGAACGCCTCGATGTCGTCGAGGGTCACCTCGCGCGAGGGTGAGGCGATCCGGTCGCCGATGCGCAGCCGCGAGAGGGGTTTGCGGAACGGGTGGACGTCCGAGACGTCGACCTCGGCGCCGGCGTGCCACACGCCCGTCACGGCGGTCAGCATCCGCGGCGAGCCCTGCACCGCCGTGCGCTGCAGGTAGTGGTGCAGGGCGCGGATGCCGCCGAGCTCCTCGCCTCCGCCGGCGCGACCCGGCCCGCCGTGCACCAGATGCGGCACGGGGGCCCCGTGACCCGTGGATGTGCGGGCGTCGTCGCGGTCGAGGAAGAGCACGCGCCCGTTGACGTCGGCGATGCGCGTCAGCAGCGCGGCCGCGACCGCGGGATCATGCGTCGCGACGCTCGTGACGAGAGAGCCGCCGCCGCGGGCGACGAGCGCGCCCGCCTCGTCGAGGTCGCGGTAGCCGATCACGCTCGTGACCGGTCCGAACGCCTCCACCTCGTGCACCGCGGCCCCGGCATCCGCGGCGTCGAACGCGAGCACGATCGGTGCGACGAACGCCCCCTCCGCGGCGGGGGCGACGGTCCCGTCGGCGTGCACGACCGCGGGCTCGTCGACGTCGCCGAGGACCAGGCGCCCGCCGGCCTCGCGCAGCGCCGCGACCTGGCGCAGCACCTCGTCGCGCTGGTCGCGCGAGACGAGCGGTCCCATGGTCACGCCCGGACCGCGGGGGTCGCCGACGACGACGCGCTCGGCGATCCGCGCGGCCAGCGCGTCGATGAGCGCGTCCTCCCGGCCGGCCGGCACGATGGCGCGGCGGATCGCCGTGCACTTCTGGCCGGCCTTGGTCGTGAGCTCGACCAGGAGCTGGCGGACGAACGCGTCGAACTCGGGGGTGCCGGGCGCGGCATCCGGCCCCAGCACGGAGGCGTTGATCGAGTCGGTCTCGCTCGTGAACCGCACGCCCGGCCGCACCTGCGCGCGCAGGCGCGAGGCCGTCGGGGCGCTGCCCGTGAAGCTCACGGTGTCGCCCAGCTCGAGCAGGTCGAACAGCCCGGGGACCGGCCCGCTCACCAGCTGCAGCGTGCCGTCGGGGACGAGCCCGGATGCGATGAGGATGCGCACCCACGCCTCCGCGAGGTAGGCGGTCGGCGTCGCGGGCTTCACGATCGTCGGCATGCCGGCGAGGAACGCGGGGGCGAACTTCTCCAGGGCGCCCCACACGGGGAAGTTGAACGCGTTGATCTGCACGGCGACCCCGGGCAGGCGCGTGAGCACGTGCCGGCCGAGGAACGAGCCGTCCGCCGACAGCGTCTCGACGGGGCCGTCGAGCACCACCCGCGCATTCGGCAGCTCGCGGCGGCCCTTGGAGCCGTAGGTGAACAGCACGCCGATGCCGCCGTCGACGTCGGCCGCCGCGTCGCGCGCCGTGGCGCCCGCGCGCGCCGAGAGTGCGTACAGCTCGTCCTTGCGCGCCGTCAGCGCGATCGCGAACTGCTTCAGCAGGAGGGCGCGCTGGTGGAAGGTCAGGGCGCCGAGCGTGCGCTGTCCGACGCTGCGGGCGTGGGCGACGGCCCCGGCCAGGTCGATGCCGACCGTGCCGACGCGGCACACCTCGGCGCCGGTCGAGGAATCGCGCACCGTCGCCGTCTCGCTGTCGTCGGTCGGCGACCACCAGCCGTCGCGCACGTAGCTGGGCAGGATCTCGGTCATCGGGCGTCGCTCCATTCGTAGAACCCGCGACCGGTCTTGCGGCCGAGGTTGCCCTCGGCGACCAGTCGCCGCAGCAGGGCCGGGGGCGTGAACCGCGGGCCGAATGCCGCCTCGAGCTCCTCGGCGATGCCGAGCCGCACGTCGAGGCCGACGATGTCGGTCGTGCGCAGCGGACCCATCGGATGCCGGTAGCCGAGCTCCATCGCCGCGTCGATGTCGGCGGCGTCGGCCACCCCCTCCTCGAGCATGCGGATGGCCTCCAGTCCCAGGGCGACGCCGAGGCGGCTCGAGGCGAAGCCCGGACTGTCGCGCACCACCACGGGCGTCTTGCCGAGAGCGAGCGTCCAGCCGCGGGCACGCTCGACGAGCCCCGGTGTCGTCGCCGTCCCCGCGACGACCTCGACGAGCGACGACGCGGGCACCGGGTTGAAGAAGTGCAGGCCCAGGAAACGCTCCGGCCGCGTCACCGCGGTCGCGAGCGCGTCGATCGAGATCGACGATGTGTTCGATGCGATCGCGGATGCCGCGCCCACGACCGCGGCGATGCGCGCCAGCGCCGCAGTCTTGACGTCGCGGTCTTCGGGCACCGCCTCCACCACGAGGTCGGCGCCGTCGAACGCGGCCGGGTCGAGGTCGACGCGCACGCGTGCCTCGAGCGCGGACAGCGGCGCCGTCGCGGAGCCGCGCGCCGTCGACTCCGCGAGCATCCGACCGATGCGGCCGCGCGCGGCCTGCGCGCTCGCCTCGTCCCGCTCGACGACGGCGACCCGGCTGCCGGCCAGCACGAAGGCGTGTGCGATCCCGGCGCCCATCCGTCCACCGCCCAGCACGCCCACGCGGGCGGGGGGCGTGGCCTCGGCATCCCGCGCGCTCACCGGCGCGGCTCCGTCCGGTGGGCGCGGTCGCGACGCCGCTCGAGGAACGCCGTCATGCGCGCCGCCTTCTCGGGGCTGTCGAACAGCTCCGCCTGCAGCTCGAGCTCGATCGCGGGGTGGGCCTCGATCGGCGCGCTGAGCGCCTGTTTGGTCAGCTGTGTCGCGCGTGCGCCGTTGGCGGCGATGCGGTCGACGATCGCGTGCGCCGCCGCCAGAAGTTCCGCCCGCTCATGCAGAGCGCTCACGAGTCCCCACGCGAGGGCGGTCTCGCCGTCGATCATCCGACCGGTCAGCAGGAGGTCGCTCGCGCGCGCGTGCCCCACGATCTCGGGCAGGCGCCAGGTCGCGCCGGCGGCGGCGATGATGCCGAGCCCCGTCTCGGGGTTGCCGAACCGTGCCCCCGGCGTGGCGATGCGCAGGTCGGCCGCGTAGGCGAGCTCCGCGCCCCCGCCGAGCGCGTAGCCGTCGATCGCGGCGACGACCGGCATCGGCAGCGCGCGGATCCGGCGGAACAGCGTGGAGTTGATGCCGCGGCGGGCATCGGCGGAGGTGCGTTCGCGCAACTGCGCGATGTCGGCGCCCGAGGCGAACACGCCGCCCGCGCCGGTGAGCAGGAGCGTCTTCGGGTGCGCTTCGAGCAGGGCGCACAGGGCGTGCAGCTCGTCGACCATCGTCTGGTCGATCGCGTTGAGCGTCGCCGGTCGGTCGAGGATCGCCACCACCCGGTCGGGGCGCTCCTCGATGCGCACGCTCGGCTCGGTCATCGGGTGATCGCCCCGTCGGCGACGCGCTCGACGATCATCGCGGTGCCCTGGCCGACGCCGACGCACATCGTGGCGAGCCCGTAGCGGGACCGCTCCCGCTCGAGCCGTCCCAGCAGGGTGACGACCAGGCGCGCGCCGCTCGATCCCAGCGGATGTCCGAGGGCGATCGCGCCGCCGTCCGCGTTCACCGACTCGGGGCGCAGCCCGAGGCGGCGGATCACGGCCAGTGACTGCGCGGCGAAGGCCTCGTTGAGCTCGACGGCTCCCATGTCGGACACGTCCAGGCCCGCCCGGCGGAGGGCCTTCTCGGATGCCGGGACGGGCCCGAGGCCCATGATCTCGGGCGCCAGCGCCGCCGCCGCGTGCGCCACGATCCGCGCCCGCGGCCGCAGACCGTGACGGGCGACTGCGTCGGCGCTGGCCACCACGATGGCGGCGGCACCGTCGTTGAGCGCGCTGGAGTTTCCCGCGGTGACCACCCCGCCGCCGGCCACGACCGGGCGCAGGGCCGCCAGCGCCTCCGCGGAGGTGTCCCGGCGCGGTCCCTCGTCGGTGTCGACGGCGCCGCCGCGGGTGGGCACCGGCACGATCTCGTCGCGGAATCGTCCCGCGTCGATCGCCGCGATCGCGAGCCGGTGGCTGCGGAGCGCGAACGCGTCGGCATCCGCCCGGGTGATCCCCTCGAGCCGGGTCACCTCCTCCGCCGTCTCGGGCATCGACAGGGTGGCCTTCTCGCGCCGCGCGAGGGCGGGGTTCACGAACCGCCAGCCGATCGAGGTGTCGTGCGTCTCGCCGGGCGCGGCCCACGGCCGCGACGGCTTGGCCTGCACCCAGGGCGCGCGGGTCATGGACTCCACGCCGCCGGCGACGATCACGTCGGCCTCGCCGGCGCGGACGGCGTTGGCGGCGATCGCGATGGCCGACATGCCGGAGGCGCACAGCCGGTTCACGGTCAGACCCGGGATCTCGTCGGGCAGCCCCGCGAGCAGCACCGCCATGCGGGCGACGTTCCTGTTGTCTTCGCCCGCCTGGTTCGCCGCCCCGAGCACCACCTCGTCGACCGCGATGCCGGCGCGGTCCACGGCGGCGCGCACCACGAGGGCGGCGAGGTCGTCGGGCCGTACGTCGGCGAGGGCTCCGCCGTGACGGCCGACGGGGGTGCGGATGCCGCCGATCAGGTAGGCCTCGGACATCGTCATCCTCTCGTCCGCCCCCATCGGCGGATCCGCTCATCGGGGTTGATTACCGAATGATCGTTCAGTAATAATGACAGAGGTCCCGACGCCGGGGCAACCCGCCGTCGCCGGATGCGGGGACGCGCGCCGCCGGACCCGATCGGCGCAGTGCCAGACTGGAGCGATGACCGTGCACGCGACCGCGCCGCAGCCGGAGACGGCCACCCCGCCGGCGGCTGCGCGCCGAGGGCGGCCGGGGTACGACCGCGCGCAGGTCGTGGACATCGCCGTCCAGCTGTTCAACGAACAGGGCTACGACGCCACGTCGGTCGCCGATCTCGCCGGACGGCTCGGCCTCACCAAATCGGCGCTCTACCACCACGTCGACTCCAAGGAGTCGATCCTGAGCACCGCGCTCGACGACGCGCTGACGGCGCTCGAGTCGGTGCTCGACGAGGCCGCCGCCGCGGACATACCGCCGATGGAAGCCCTGCGCGCCGTCGTGCGCGGGGCGGTGCGGGTGCTCGCCGCCCAGCTCCCCCAGGTGACGCTCCTGCTGCGGGTGCGCGGCAACAGCGACGTCGAGCGCGCGGCGCTGGAGCGCCGCCGCCTGTTCGACCAGCGCGTCACGGCCCTCGTCGAGGATGCGCAGGCCGCCGGCGCCCTCGCCGCCGACATCGACGCCGCCGTGGCGACCCGCCTCGTCTTCGGCATGGTCAACTCGCTCACCGAGTGGTACCGGCCGGGCGGTCCCCTCGACCCCGATGCGATCGCCGACGACGTGCTGCGCATCGCCTGGGACGGCCTGCAGCGACGCCCGACCGATGCGGCGGCGACGCGGTGAGCAGCCCCGCCGACCCCTCGGCGCTGCGCGCCGGTCCGCACGAGCCCTGGCGCATCGTCCCGGGCGCCCTCGATGAGAAGCTCGGCATCGTCGTCCTCGAGCAGAGCGTGGCGGCCGTGATCGCCGAGATGCCCGTGGCGGGCAACACGCAGTCGCTCGGGCGCCTGCACGGCGGGGCGAGCGCGGCGCTCGCCGAGGCGGTCGGGTCGTGGGCGGCGCTCGTCTACGCCTCCACGTTCGGCAAGGCGTGCGTCGGTGTCGACCTGAACATCACGCACCACCGCGGCGCGCGCGAGGGCGTGATCCGTGCGACGGCCACCCCGCTGCATCTGGGGCGTCGTTCGACGGCGCATCAGATCGTCGTCACGCACGAGGACGGCGCCCACCTGGCCACCGCCCGCATCACGAACTTCCTCATCGACCCCGAGTGAGCCTCGCGCCGATGCCGCAGGCGAGCGCTCTCACGCCGCCGGCAGCGTCACCCGCACGCGCGCTCCGCCGAGCGCGCCGTCCTCGATCGCGATGCGCCCGCCGTGCGCCTGAACGATGCGCCGGCAGGTCGCGAGTCCCAGCCCCAGCCCCGGCACGTCTCCCGGGTCGCCGCGCTCCATGACCTCGAACACGCGCTCGCGCAGCTCGGGGGCCACGCCCGGTCCGTTGTCGTCGACCGTGATCGTCCACCCGGCCGGGCCCACCTGCGCGTCGAGGTCGACGACGGGGGAGACGCCGGCGGATGCCGCGAACTTCAGCGCATTGGCGAGGAGGTTCTGCAGCAGCACGGCGAGGAGCGTCGGGTCGCAGACGATCGCGTCGTCGGGCTCGATGCGCACGGTGATCGCGGCGTCGAACGCGGCCACCGCCCGCTCCAGGTCGGCGACCACTCCCTCCACGATCACACCGAGCGCCGCGGGCTCGCGGTGGGCCTCCGCCCCGCCCACGCGCGCGTACGCCAGCAGTTCGGTGATCATCGTGCCCATGCGGGATGCCGCGGCATCCGCCCGCCCCAGCGCCCGCACCGTCCGTGAGCCGTCGCCGTCGTCCAACCCGTCGAGAGCGAGGTCGAGCTGGCCCATGAGCGCGGTGAGGGGGTTGCGCAGGTCGTGGCTGATCTGGCCGGCGAAGTGCGCGAGCTGATCGTTCGAGCGCTCCAGCTCGTGGGTGAGCCGGCGAAGCTCGAGCACCTCCACGGCCTGCCGGGCGAGGAGGTCCAGCGCGGCGCTCTGCTCCGCCGTCAGGGTGCCGGTCGTGTCGTCGAAGACGCACAGCGTGCCGATCGCGACGCCCGCGGGGGTGATGAGAGGGCTGGAGGCGTAGAAGCGCACGCGACCGCGCTCGCCGGTGACGAACGGGTTCGCCGCGAAGCGCTCGTCCGCGCGCGCGTCGCTGACGAAGACGTGCCGGGCGTCGGGCAGCACGACCGCGCACATCGAGTCCTCGCGATCGCAGATCGCCCCCTCCACCCCCGACGTGGCCACCTGGTACTGGTACCGGTCGTCGATGATGTTGACGGCCGCACCGCTCACGCGGCACAGGGTCGTCGCGAGGCGAGCCAGGCCCTCGAGGTTCGGCTCCGCCGGAGCACCGACGATGCGGTAGTCGGCGATCGCCTCGGTGCGCGCCGCGGCATCCGTGATCGGCATGGGTTCTCTCCTCCTGGCTGCGACCAGGATAACGGCGGCGTCGCGGCGGTCGGCCGCCTAGGCTGGAGGGATGGCGACCGGCGCGGTGATGCACACCTTCGATGTCCAGGTGGCGGATGTCGACCGCGGCGTCTACGAGGAGTTGTCGCTGCGCATGGCGCGGCATCCGTCCGAGACCGACGCCTTCATGGTCACCCGTCTCCTCGCGTACTGCCTCGAGTACGTGGAGGGCATCGCCTTCACCGAGGGCGTGTCGGCCACCGACGAGCCCGCCGTGCTCGTGCGCGACGCGACCGGATCGATCACCGCCTGGATCGAGGTGGGTGCCCCCGACGCCGACCGGCTGCACCGCGGCAGCAAGCTCGCCGACCGCACCGTCGTCTACAGCCACCGCGACCCGGCGAAACTCCTGCCCCTGTGGGCGGGCAAGAAGATCCACCGCGCCGACGCCATCGTGCTGCGCACCTTCGACCCCGGCTTCGTGGATGCCGCGGCCGACGCCGTCGAGCGGCGCAACGCCGTCACCCTCTCGGTGACCGAGGGCCAGCTGTACCTCGACGTCAACGGGACGAGCCTCTCGTCGGCGCTGCACGAGCATCCGCTCGCCTGACGGCGCGTCTCTACGCGCTGCGCCCGCTCAACGGCGGGCTCGGGCGAGTTCGCTTGGGCTTGCCTTGCTGGCGGACCCGCAGCGGTCGGCCTACGGTGACGGTATGAGCGAGATCGACTCCTCCCACCCCGACGAGCCGCACCGCACCGGCATCGCGCAGCGACTCAACTGGCTGCGCGCCGGGGTGCTGGGCGCGAACGACGGCATCGTGTCGACGGCCGCGGTCGTGGTCGGCGTCGCCGGTGCGACGTCGGAGGTCATGCCCGTGCTGCTGGCCGGATCGGCCGCGCTCGTCGGCGGCGCGATCTCGATGGCGCTGGGCGAGTACGTCTCGGTGTCCAGCCAGCGCGACACCGAGCGTGCGCTCATCGAGAAGGAGCGCAAGGAGCTCGCCGACGATCCCGAAGCCGAGTTCGTCGAACTCGTCGGGCTGTACCGGGCGCAGGGTCTGAGCGAGGAGACGGCGACGCGCGTCGCGACCGAGCTCACCGAGCGCGATGCGCTGTCCGCGCACCTCTCGGCCGAGCTCAACATCGATCAGGACGACGTCGTCAGCCCCTGGCACGCGGCCCTCGCGTCGGCGATCGCGTTCACCGTCGGCGCCCTCCTGCCGATGGCGACGATCCTGCTGCTGCCGCACCCGGCACGCCTCATCTGGACCTTCATCGCGGTGCTCGTCGCGCTCGCCGTCACCGGCTACCTCGCCGCCTGGCTCGGCGGGGCCAACCGCGGTCGCGCCATCATGCGCACGGTGATCGGCGGGGCGCTCGCGCTCGGGGCGACCTTCCTCGTCGGCACGCTGTTCGGGACCGCCGTCGGCTGACCCCGCCCCGCGGCATCCCCTCTGACGCAACTGCAAGGCCTGTCAGCCGACACGCCGGCGCGGATGCCGTGGTCACGGCGTGTCGCGTCGGATCCCTTGCAGTCCCGTCGCGCTGGGCCCGGTCGCCCGCGCCGCTGCCACGCCCGGTCGTTGAGCGAGCGCAGCGAGTCGAAACGCCCCGCCCCGCGGCATCCCCCTGACGCAACTGCAAGGCCTGTCAGCCGACGCGCCGGGGCGGATGCCGTGGTCACGGCGTGTCGCGTCGGATCCCTTGCAGTTCGGTCGCGCTGGGCCCGGTCGCCCGCGCCGCTCTCTCGCCCGGTCGTTGAGCGAGCGCAGCGGGTCGAAGCGCCCCGCGCCGTGGCATCCCACCGACGCATCTGCAAGGTCTGTCGGGCGACACGCCGGCGCGGATGCCGTGGTCACGGCGTGTTGCGCCGGATCCCTTGCAGTTCGGTCGTGCTGGGCCCGGTCGACCGCGTCGCCCCCACTGCCCGGTCGTTGAGCGAGCGCAGCGAGTCGAAGCGCCCCGCGCCGCGGCATCCCCCCGACGCAACTGCAAGGCCTGTCGGGCGACACACCGGCGTGGATGCCGTGGTCCCGGCGTGTCGCGTCGGATCCCTTGCAGTTCGGTCACGCTGGGCCCGGTCGACCGCGCCCCCACTGCCCGGTCGTTGAGCGAGCGCAGCGAGTCGAAACGCCCCGTCCCGTGGCATCCCCCTGACTCATCTGCAAGGCTTGTCGGGCGACACACCGGCGTGGATGCCGTGGTCACGGCGTGTTGCGTCGGTTCCCTTGCAGTTCGGTCGCGCTGGGCCCGGTCGCCCGTGCCGCCTTCACGCCCGGTCGTTGAGCGAGCGCAGCGAGTCGAAACGCTCCGCCCCGCGGCATCCCCCTGACGCAACTGCAAGGCCTGTCAGGCGACACGCCGGCGCGGATGCCGTGGTCACGGCGTGTCGCGTCGGATCCCTTGCAGTCCGGTCGCGCAAAGCCCCCGCCCCGTCGCGCAAAGCCCCCGCCCCCACCCCCCAGTCGTCGAGCGAGCGCAGCGAGTCGAAACGTCCCGGGCCGGGCGTAGGGTGAGCCGCATGCGGACTCCGATGGCGTATCTGCGGGGGGCGCGGCATCCCGAGGCCTTCCACGGCTGTGGGGCCGGGCGGCCCTTCTTCGAGGGCTGGTACGTCAAGCTCGTCACGGCCGACCGGGCGCAGCGCTGGGCGGTGATCCCGGGGGTCTTCCGGGGCGACGGGCGCGGCGGGATGCCGGTGGACGAGGCGTTCGTCCAGGTGCTCGACGGGGTCTCGGGGAGGTCGTGGTACCACCGTTACGATCCGGCGGAGTTCTCGGCATCCGATCGACGGTTCGAAGTGCGCGTCGGGGCGAACGTGTTCGACGCCGAAGGTGCGGTGCTCGATCTGCCGCAGCTTCGCGGGCGGATCTCGTACACGACGGCCCTCGAACCGTGGCCGGTCACCGCCCGCGAACCCGGGATCATGGGCTGGTACGGGCTCGTGCCGTTCATGGAGTGCTTCCACGGCGTCGTCTCCTTCGGGCACGGGCTCGCCGGCACGCTGGAGGTCGAGGGCGCGGAGGTCGCGTTCGACGGCGGACGCGGCTACATCGAGAAGGACTGGGGTCAGGCGTTTCCCGCCGGCTACGTCTGGCTGGCGTCGAACCACATCGACACGGTCGACGACGCGCCGACGGATGCCTCACTCGTGGCATCCGTGGCGATCATCCCGTGGCTGCGCGGATCGTTCCGCGGGTCGATCGTGGGGCTTCGTCACAGCGGCCGACTGCACCGCTGGACCACCTACAACCGCTCCCGCGAGCGCAGCCTGCAGATCGACGACGATCGGGTGCGCTGGAGCATGAGCGGACCCGACGGGCATCTCGAGCTCGAGGCCGAGCGTGTGCGCGGCGGTCTCCTGCACGCGCCGCTGCGCACCGCGATGCACCAGCGGGTGGAGGAGACGCTCGACGCCCGGGTGATGATCCGGCACGCGGATGCCGCGGGGCGGGTGCTGCTGGAGGGCGTCGGTGCGTGCGCCGGGCTCGAGGTCTTCGGCGACACCGCCCGACTGCTCGCCCTGCGCTGACTCCCGCGGGGAGCGCTCGGCCGGCCGCCGCGCGAGCGGGTCGGCGCGCGCCGCGCGGGGGTGCCCACGACGCGAATCGGGGCCGCGATCCGCCGTGACGAGTGTCACAGGGCGGACGCGACCCCGATGCGGCGCGCCTCCGCGCGTCGGGCGCGGCTCAGATGCGGACGAGCATCTTCCCGGTGTTGGCGCCGCGCATCATCGACAGGAAGGCGTCGACGGTGTTCTCGATGCCGTCGACGATCGTCTCGTCGTAGACGATGCCGCCGTCGGCGAACCAGCCCGACATGTGCTGCTGGAACTCGGGCGCGAGGTGCAGGTACGCCGCGAGGGTGAAGCCCTGCATGGTGAGGGCGCGGGTGATCATGTTCGACATGTTGTCGGGGCCCGCCGTGCGCTCGGTCGTGTTGTAACCGGTGATCGCGCCGCAGAGGGCCGCGCGGCCGCCGTCGTTGAAGACGTCGAGGGCGGCTTCGAGGTGGTCGCCGCCGACGTTGTCGAAGAACACGTCGATTCCCTCCGGGGCGGCCTCGGCGAGCAGCGTGCGCACGTCGCCGGACTTGTAGTCGAAAGCGGCGTCGTAGCCGTACTTCTCGGTGAGGAGGGCGACCTTCTCCGCCGTCCCGGCCGAGCCGATGACCCGGCCGGCGCCGAGGCGCTTGGCGATCTGGCCCACGGCGGTGCCCACCGCGCCGGCGGCGCCCGAGACGAAGACCGTGTCGCCGGGCTTCAGGTGCGCGATCGCCGTGAGACCGACATAGGCGGTGAGGCCGGTCATGCCGAGGATGTGCAGGTTGAGCGACAGCGGCACGCCGGGGATCTCGGGGATGGCGCGGAAGGTCGCGGCATCCGCCTGGACGATGTCCGCCCATCCGTGCTGGTGCAGCACGACGGTGCCCACCGGGAGGTCGTCGGATGCCGAGGCCACGACGCGTCCGACGGCGCCGCCGGTGATGGTCTCGCCGAGGGCGTACGGCGCGACGTAGCTGCGGGTGTCGTTCATGCGTCCCCGCATATAGGGGTCGACGGACACGAACTCGTTGCGCACGCGCACCTCGCCCGGCTGCGGGGCGCCGTAGGTGACCTGCGCGACGTGGAAGTCGTCGTGCGTCGGCCACCCCACGGGGCGGGCGGCGAGCTGGATCTGGGTGCTGGTGGCGTCTGTCATTCGTTCTCCTTGTGGGATGGGGTCGGGCTGTGCGGGTCGGAGCCCGGTGGTGGGGCGGGAGGGGGACGCGGGTGGCGTCAGATGAGAAGGCCGATGGCCAGCGCGATCACGCCGAGCGCGGGCAGGACACCCTGCTTCAGCGCGGCGGACGCCTTGTCGGGGCTCGACAGCAGCAGGACGAGCGCCGCGGCGGCCATCGAGCCGGCGCCGGCGAAGACGAGAGCCGCTCCGGGGGCGGTGGCGCCCGTGGCGAAGAGGATGACGCCGACGGCGACGAGGATCGCGAGGAACAGGTTGTAGAACCCCTGGTTGAACGCCATCTCGCGCGTGGCCTGGGCTTCCGTCTCGCTCGTGCCGAACGTCGCCCGCGCCCGGGGGGTGGTCCACGCGATCGACTCGAGCCAGAAGATGAAGACGTGCAGGAGCGCCGCGAGGGAGGCGAGCACGAGACCGACGATGACCATGGGGGATCCTCCTGTTTCTGAACTGACTGGTTCAATATATACTGAAACGGTCGTTTCGGAAAGTGGGCGGATGCCGTGGCCAGGAGTCGTGAGTTCGATCGTGCGGCGGTCGTGCGCGCCGCACGGCAGTTCTTCTGGGAGCACGGCTACGAGGACGCGTCCATCGCGGGGCTCGAGGCCGCCACGGGGCTGAACCGCTCCAGCATCTACAACGCGTTCGGATCCAAGCGGGGACTGTTCGACGAAGCCGTGCAGAGCTATCTGGACGAGATCGTCCGTCCGCGTCTGGCTCCCCTCCAGGCCGCTGCGGTCGAGGAGCGGGCGCTCGCCGACTATCTGCGGGGACTCACCGCCGCGTTCGGCCGGGTCGGGTCCATGCCCGCCACCCACGGCTGCCTCCTCATCAACGCCGCCGGCGCCCCGGTGTCGCGCGACGCCGAGGTGGCCCGCGTCATCGAGGACTACCGCGCCGAGCTGCACGCGGCGATCTCCCGCGGAGTCGACGCCGCGGTGCCCGCGGCATCCGCTGTCGGGCGCACGCGCCTCGCCGGCGCCGTGACGGGTCTCGTCGTCGCCGCGTTCGCGCTCGTGCGCACGTCGCCCCGGGAGGCGATCCGCGGTCTCGAGACGGCGGCCGCTCTGGTGGACGCCGAGGGCGCCACCGTCTGACCGCCGGGGTGGTGCGCCTGCGGGGTGGTGCGGGGGTGGTGCGGGTGGCCGCGGGTGGCGGCGGGTGGCGGCGGGTGGCCGAACTGCAAGGGTTCGGGCGCGGCGCGCCGTGGTCGCGGCATCCTGTGCGGCGTGTCGCCCGGGAGGCCTTGCAGTTGGGTTTGGGGGATGCCGGGAGTCGGGCTTGGCCGATGCGGCGGCGGCGGTGGTCGTGCCGCGCTGTGACGGCGGAGACCGAACGGCAAGGGTTCGGGCGCGGCGCGCCGTGGTCGCGGCATCCTGTGCGGCGTGTCGCCTGGGAGGCCTTGCAGTTGGGTTTGGGGGATGCCGGGACTCGGGCTGCCGAAGCGGCGGTGGCGGTGGTCGCGGTGCTCGGTGACGGCGGGGCCTAACTGCAAGGGCGCAGGCGCGGCGCGCCGTGGCGGCGGCATCCGGTGCGGCGTGTCGCCCGGGAGGCCTTGCAGTTGGGTTCGGGGGATGCCGGGACTCGCGCCCCCGCCCCGCCCCCGCCCCGCCCCCGCCCCCAGCCCCGGAATGTACGCGGGGGCCGCATGATCAGCGCAGATTCGCCCTCGTGTCGACCGCGCTCGCGTGCGCTCTCGTTCTAGTCTTCCCTCACCGCGTCACTGGGGACGTCGGCGCACGCATGATCACGCGAGGGCGGAGAAGAGCGATGAGCGACTTCGGCAGCACCACACCGATCCACCTGGAACGCGGCGAGGGCAAAGGCCTCGCCGCCGGCACGCTGGGCCTGTGGGGGTCGACCGTCATCGGTCTGGCATCCACCGCCCCCGTCTACTCCCTCGTCGCGACCCTGGGCTTCGTCGTGCTCGCCGTCGGGGGCCAGGCGCCGATCGCGTTCATCATCGCCTTCGTGCCGATGCTGTTCATCGCGTTCGCCTATCGCGAGCTCAACAACGAGATCCCGGACTGCGGCACCACCTTCACCTGGGGGACGAAGGCGTTCGGTCCGTGGGTGGGATGGATGGGCGGCTGGGGCGTCGCGGTGGCCGGCATGGTCGTGCTCGCGAACCTCGCGCAGATCGCCTCCGTCTACTTCTGGGACCTGTTCGGTCTGGAACTCGAGAACAACGACTGGCGCATCGTGCTGGTCGCCGTCCTGTTCATCGCGGCGATGACGTGGGTGAGCTGGCGCGGCGTGGAGATCGGCGAACGGATCCAGAACGTGCTGCTCGCCGTGCAGTACCTCGCGCTGGCGATCTTCGTCGTCGCTTCGCTCTGGCAGTTCTTCGCCGGGTCGGCACCGAACCCCACGCCGTTCGACTGGAACTGGCTGAACCCCTTCGCCTTCACCGACTTCCACGGCTTCACCGAGGCGGTGCTGCTCGCCCTCTTCATCTACTGGGGCTGGGACACCTGCCTCGCCCTCAACGAGGAGACCAAGGACCCCAAGCGCATCCCGGGTCGTGCGGCGCTGCTCACCACGATCATCCTGCTGTTCACCTACGTGTCGGTGACGATCGCCGCGATGATGTACGCCGGGCTCGGCGAGGACGGCACGGGGCTGGGCAACGCCGACAACGCGGACGACTTCTTCCTCGCGATCAAGGACGGACTGCTCGGCCCGTGGGGGTGGCTGCTGGTGGTCGCGGTGCTGATCTCGGCGGTGTCCTCGACGCAGACGACCATCCTGCCCACCGCCCGCGGCACGCTCGCGATGGGCGTCTACCGCGCGCTCCCCGCGCGTTTCAAGACCGTGCATCCCGTCTACAAGACGCCCTCGTTCTCCACGATCGTGGGCGGCACGGTCGCCATCTGCTACTACGTCGGCATGACGCTGATCAGCGACAACATCCTGCAGGACTCGATCCTGTCGCTCGGGCTCGCGATCGCGTTCTACTACGCCATCACCGGCTTCGCCTGCGTCTGGTACTACCGGCGCGACCTCGGCCGCTCCGCGCGCGACCTGTGGCTCAAGGGCATCTTCCCGCTGCTGGGCGCCCTCATGCTGACGTTCGCGTTCGTGCAGTCGGCGATCGACATGTACGACGTGGACTACGGCAACTCGGTGCTGCTGGGCATCGGCGGGACGTTCGTGGTCGGCATCGGAGCCCTGCTCGTCGGCGTCGTGCTCATGTTCGTCTGGTTCGTCTTCCCGCGCTCGAAGCCGTTCTTCCAGGGGCGGGCCCTCAACCGCGAGACCCCCGTCCTCGTGCCCGACGAGCCGGGCGACATCGTCCGCTCCATCGACGGCGGCATCTGACCTCCCCGGCTCCCGGCCGGGCTCGGGCGGCCCGCGCCGACCCGGCATCCGCACCCTCATCACCACGACTAAGGAACACCATGCGTATCCTCATCGTCGGCGCCGGCGGCGTCGGCTCGGCCGCCGTCCGCATCGCCGTGCGTCGCGACTTCTTCGAGAAGCTCGTCATCGCCGACTACGACCCGGCGCGCCCGCAGGCGCTCGTCGCCGAGGTCGCCGACCCGCGGGTGGAGGCGGCCCAGGTCGATGCCTCCCGTGCCGATGCGGTGGCCGGGCTCATCGAGGCGCACGGCATCACCCACGTGCTCAACGCCGTGGACCCCCGCTTCGTCATGCCGATCTTCGACGGCGCGCTCGCCGCCGGTGCGACCTACCTCGACATGGCGATGAGCCTCTCGACGCCGCACCCCGAGCAGCCGCACGCGCTGCCGGGGGTGAAGCTCGGCGACGAGCAGTTCGCCAAGGACGACCAGTGGAAGGATGCCGGTCGGCTCGCGCTCGTCGGCATCGGCGTCGAGCCGGGGCTGTCGGACGTGTTCGCCCGCTACGCCGAGGATCACCTGTTCAGCGAGATCGACGAGCTGGGCGTGCGCGACGGAGCGAACCTCGTCGTCGCCGGATACGACTTCGCGCCCTCGTTCTCGATCTGGACGACGATCGAGGAGTGCCTCAACCCGCCGGTCATCTACGAGGAGGACTGCGGCTGGTACACGACGGCGCCGTTCAGCGAGCCCGAGGTGTTCGACTTCCCCGACGGCATCGGCCCGGTCGAGTGCGTCAACGTCGAGCACGAGGAGGTGCTCCTCATGCCGCGGTGGACCAAGGCCAAGCGCGTGACCTTCAAGTACGGGCTGGGCGACGAGTTCATCGGCGTGCTGAAGACGCTGCACAAGCTCGGCCTGGACAGCACCGAGAAGGTGAACGTCAAGGGCGTCGAGGTGTCGCCGCGCGATGTCGTCGCCGCGTGCCTGCCCGATCCGGCGACCATCGGCGACAAGATGAGCGGCAAGACCTGCGCGGGCGTCTGGGTGACCGGCACCGGCGTCGACGGCCGTCCCCGCTCGACCTACCTCTACCACGTGGCCGACAACGAGCAGACGATGCGCGAGTACGGCTCCCAGGCGGTCGTCTGGCAGACGGCCATCAACCCGGTCATCGCCCTCGAGCTGCTCGCGACCGGCGTCTGGACCGGCACCGGCGTGCTCGGCCCCGAGGCCTTCGACGCGAAGCCCTTCCTCGATCTGCTCGCGGCGCCGGCGCCCGGTGGCTACGGCTCTCCGTGGGGCATGGAGGACAAGGCCGTCTGAGCCGTCGGCGGGCGCGGGCGGCATCCGCGGTGGAAGGATGGACAGATGGCCACCCACGTGATCACCGGAGCGGGCTCCGGCATCGGCACCCTCATCGCAGAGCGGCTCGCGGCGCGCGGCGACCGGCTCGTGCTGGTCGTGCGCGACCGCGCGCGGGCGGACGACCTCGTCCGCGCGTTCCCCGGCAGCATCCCGATCGTCGCCGACCTCGCGCACCCCGAGACGATCGCCGACGCGGTGCGGGATGCCGACGGCATCCCCGACCGGATCGACGCGGTGATCCACGCGGCGGGCATCGTGGAGCTCGGGCGGGTCGGCGACCTGCCCGTCTCGGCGTGGACGAGCCAGCTGGCCGTCAACCTCGTGGCGCCCGCCGAGCTCACCCGCGTGCTGCTGCCCCGGGTGCGCGCGGCGCGCGGTCAGGTGCTGTTCGTCAACTCGGGGGCGGGCCTCACGGCGCATCCGAACTGGGCGGCGTACGCGGCGTCCAAGCACGGGCTCAAGGCACTCGCCGATGCCCTGCGCGGCGAGGAGGCCGAGCACGGCGTGCGCGTCACGACGGTGTACCCCGGGCGCACCGCGACGCCCATGCAGGCGGAGGTGCATGCGCAGGAGGGCGCCGCCTACGACCCCGATCGGTGGATCGACCCGGCCTCGGTGGCGACGGCCGCGCTCACGGCGCTCGACCTGCCGCGCGACGCGGTCATCAGCGACCTGACGGTGCGGCCCGGCCCCCGATGACCGCCCCGTCCGCGTCCGGCGCCGACGTCCCCGTCGGGCCGGGACTGCTCGATGCGATCCTCGACGACGCCCGCCGCCGGCTCGTGGGCACGCCGAAGGAGCGGCTCGGCGACTGGGCGCATGCCCGCCGCCTGCTCGGGTTCGGCCGCGCGCCGCGCATCGTGCCGGTGGGTGAGGCGTGGCACGTCGGCGTCCTGCTGATCGGGGATGCCGACCTCTTCGCGACCGGCGAGGTGCTGCGCGCCCGCACCGAGGCGATCCGCGGCTACACCGCCGAGGCTCAGCGCGCCCGCTCCGAGCGTGCCGCCGCCGCGGCGCGTGGCGGGTTCGCCGACGGCGAGGTGCTGCATCTCGGTGCGACGGCGATCGACCTCGACGCCGTGCGCCGCGGGGAGGCGTCGGGTCCGCTGGCGCTGGTCGACGGCATCCCGCTCGTGACGTGGACGCCGGCCGGCGCGCGCCGCCCCCTGGCGGACTACCTGGACGATCAGCTCTCGCTGCGCTGACCCTCGCCCCGCGGATGCCGCGCCCTCCGGCGCGCGGGTGCCGCCCCTCAGACGTCGGCGCGGATCGGCCGCACGACGCGGCACGGGTTGCCCACCGCGACGACCCCGGCAGGGATGTCGCGTGTGACCACCGACCCGGCTCCGATGATGCTGTCGCTGCCGATCGTCCCGCCCGGCAGGATCGTGACCGAGCCGCCGAGCCAGACGTTGTCGCCGATCGTGACGGCGGACGCGCGCTCCCATCCCTCCCGGCGGAGGGTCGGATCCTCGGCGTGGTTGGGCGTGTAGATGCTGCAGCGGGGCCCGATGAGGCAGTCGGCGCCGATCGTGACGTAACCGCCGCCGACCACGAGGAAGTCCTTGTTGAGGAAGGTGCGGTCGCCGATCGTGAGCCCGATGCCGTAGTCGAGGTTGAGCGGCGGACGGAAGTCGATGCCGGATCCGGCGCCCGGCACGAGCTCGTGGAACAGGCGCTGGGCCTCGGCGGGGTCGTCGAAGAAGATCCGGTTGATCCGGGCGCACGTCGACTGGGCGTGCCAGGTGAGATCGGGCAGGGATGCCGAGGCGCGGTAACGGATCCCGTCGCCGGCGAAGAGCGCGCGCACGTCCGCATCGTCTGCGATCAGCGCGGCGAGATCCATATTTGTTGTCATGCGGAACATATTAGTGGGAGGATGGCCGTACGGCGATGTCGCCGCAGAACAACGGGAGCCGTCATGACCATCGCCCGCGCCGCCGTCGACCTCGACGTCACCGGTCCGCAGATCAGCCGCCACCTCTACGGGCACTTCGCCGAACATCTCGGCCGGTGCATCTACGGCGGCTTCTGGGTGGGGGAGGAGTCGCCGATCCCGAACGAGCGCGGCATCCGCCTCGACGTCGTGGAGGCCCTGCGCCGCCTGCACGTGCCCAACCTCCGGTGGCCGGGCGGATGCTTCGCCGACGAGTACCACTGGCGCGACGGCATCGGGCCCCGCGATGAGCGCCCGACGATGGTCAACACGAACTGGGGCGACGTCGTCGAGGACAACGCGTTCGGCACGCACGAGTTCATGGACCTCTGCGACCTGCTCGGGGCCGAGCCCTACGTCAACGGCAACGTCGGCAGCGGCACGGTGCAGGAGATGAGCGAGTGGGTCGAGTACCTCACCCGCTCCGGCGACAGCCCGATGGCGCGTCTGCGCCGCGAGAACGGTCGCGACGAGCCCTGGCGGGTGCCCTTCTGGGGCCTCGGCAACGAGGCCTGGGGATGCGGCGGCCACATGACGCCGGAGTACTACACCTCGCTCGCCCGCCGGTACGCGACGTTCTGCCGCGAGCACGACGGCAACCGGCTGTACCGCATCGCCGCGGGCGCGGCCGACGACGACGTGCGCTGGACGCACGCGCTCATGGCCTCGGCGATGTCGTCGAACGCGCCCGACCCGCAGCCGTCCCCGTTCCAGGCGATCTCGTTCCACTACTACACGCACGCCGGCACCGGCATCCAGAAGGAGTCGGCCACGACGTTCTCCCGCGACGAGTACGTGCGCACGATCGGCAAGGCCTACGAGATCGAGCGCGTGATCCGCGCCCACGAGGCGGTCATGGACGCCTACGACCCCGAGCGGTCGATCGACCTCGTGTGCGACGAGTGGGGCACCTGGTGGAGCGTGGAGCCCGGCACCAACCCCGGCTTCCTCTTCCAGCAGAACACGGTGCGCGACGCGCTGGTCGCCGGCATCCACTTCGACGTGTTCCACCGCCACGCGGCGCGCCTGCGCATGGCGAACATCGCCCAGACCCTCAACGTGCTGCAGGCGATGATCCTCACCGACGACGACGGCGGGCTCGTGCTGACACCGACCTACCACGTGTACGAGATGAACGTCGGCCACCACGACGCGCAGTCCGTGCCCGCGCACGTCGTGTCGGTTCCCTCCGTCGGCGTCGACGGCGCGGAGCTGCCGGCGCTGTCGCTGTCGGCATCCACGAAGGACGGCGCGGCGCTCCTGTCGCTCACGCACGTCGGCGTCGACGGTCCGCTCGCGGTCGAGATCGACCTGCGCGGCCGTGCCGCGACGCTCACCCGCGCCCGGGTGCTCACCGGCGCGGACGCCGCGGCCCACAACACGCCGGAGAGCCCCGACGTCGTCCGCCCGGTGCCGCTGGACGCGTCGATCGACGACGGCGTCCTGCGCCTGCAGCTGCCCCCGCACGCCTTCGCGACCGTCGAGCTCGCCCTCGCCTGATCGACGCGTGAGAACGGCCCGCCCCGGGAGGGGCGGGCCGTCCGATCGAGCGGCGGAAGAGACGAGAGACCGCTACTCGACGTGGGTGGCCACGGTGCGCGCGTCCGCGGCGGTGACCCGGTGCACGTCGCCCGTGAGGGTGACCGTCGCGGCCGTCTCGCGGTCGGCGACCGACGCGCCGACCCACAGGTCGACGCGGCCCGGCTCCACGATCCGGATGCCGTCCCGTCCCGTGAACGCCAGGCGCGCCGTCGGCACGTCGAAGCGGACCGTGGCGGACGCCCCCGGTGCCAGGCTCACCCGCGCGTAGCCGAGCAGCTGCGCGACCGGGCGGACGACGCTCGCGTGCACGTCGTGCGCGTACAGCTGCACGATCTCGGTGCCGGCGCGGTCACCGGTGTTGGCGACCGTCACGGTCACCGTCAGCTCGTCGCCCGCGGCGACCTCCTCGGGTGCCGACAGGCCCGTGCGCGCGAAGGTCGTGTACCCGAGCCCGAAGCCGAAGGGTCGCACCGGCGTGCTGTCGGCGCTCGTCACCTCGCTGTCGCCGCCGAGGATCGGATTCAGGTACGAGAACGGCTGCGCGCCCGCCGACCGTGGCAGCGAGACGGGCAGCCGCCCCGACGGGGCGACGGCGCCCGTGAGCACGCGGGCGATCGCCGTGCCGCCCTCCTCGCCCGGGAAGAACGCCTGCACGACGGCTGCGGGGGCCGAGCCCGCGTCGCCGTCCAGCGCCCAGGCCAGAGCGTAGGGTCGGCCGGTGACCACCACGAGCACGACCGGCGTGCCCGTCGCGGCGACCGCCTCGGCGAGCTCGCGCTGCACCCCGGGCAGCTCGAGGCTCTCCGCATCGTTGCCCTCGCCGACCGTGCCGCGTCCGAACAGCCCGGCGCGGTCGCCGACCACGACGATCGCCACGTCGGCGGATGCTGCGGCATCCACCGCGGCGGCGAAGCCCGAGCGGTCATCGCCCTCGACGTCGCAGCCGGCGACCGACACGATCGCGGCCTCCGGCAGCTCGGCCCGAAGGGCCTCGGCGACCGTCGGGATCGCGAACCCGTACGGCGTGCCCGGGTGGTGGGCCAGCACGTGGTTGGCGAAGGAGTAGCAGCCCATGAGCGCCGACGCGTCGTGGCCGTTCGGCCCGATCACGGCGACGCGCCCGGGACGGGCCAGCGGCAGCGTGCCGTCGTTCGACAGCAGCACCAGCGAGCGCTCGGCCAGCTCGCGCGCGACGGCGCGGTGGGCGGGGGAGTCGAGGTCGACGGCGGTCGGCGGCGCGCTGTCGTCGGGATCGAGCAGGCCGAGCTCCTCCTTCTGCGCGAGCACACGCGCCAGCGCGCGGTCGACGAGCGCCTCGTCGATGCGACCGTCGCGCAGGCCCTCCCGCAGCGGGGCCGCGTACGCGTCGCCGCTGGGCAGCTCCACGTCGATGCCGGCCGTCAGGGCCAGGCGCGCCGCCTCGGTGCGGTCGACGGCGACGGCGTGCATCGTCTGGAGGAACGCGATCGCGAAGTAGTCCGACACCACGACGCCGTCGAAGCCCCACTCGCCGCGGAGCAGATCGGTGAGCAGTCGCGGATCGGAGGCGACGGGGATGCCGTCCACGTCCGTGTACGAGTTCATCACCGACCGCGCCCCGCCGTCGCGCACCGCCATCTCGAAGGGCGGCAGGAACACGTCGGCGAGCTCGCGCGGACCGGCGTGCACGGGTGCGTGGTTGCGACCCGCCTGCGACGCGGAGTAGCCGACGAAGTGCTTCAGGGTCGCGTGCACCCCGGCATCCTGGATGCCGCGGACGTAGGCCGTCGCGATCGTGCCCACGACGTACGGGTCTTCCGAGATGCACTCGTCCACCCGGCCCCAGCGCGGATCGCGGATGACGTCCAGCACCGGTGCGAGGGTCTGGTGCACGCCCAGCTCGCGCATCGTGTCGCCGATGAGGCGGCCCATGCGCTCGACGAGCTCGGGGTCGAACGCGGCGCCCCACGCGAGCGGCGTCGGGAAGGTCGCCGCCTTCCAGGCCGCGAGTCCCGTCAGCGACTCCTCGTGCACGATCGCGCCGATGCCGTGGCCCGATGCCGCGCGCAGCCGCTGCTGCTGCTCCCACAGCCAGCTCGCGCGCTCCGCGGCATCCACCGGCCGGGTGCCGTAGACGCGCGTGAGGTGACCGAGCCCGTGGGCGGAGGCCTGCTCGTACCGGTCGGAGGCGGTCGTCTCGCCGGCCCTCATCTCGTCGGCCAGGGGCGCAACCGCCTCCTCGCCCTGGTCGACCCAGAAGCCCACCAGCTGCGCGACCTTCTGGTCGAGCGTCATGTCGGCCATGAGGGCGGCCACCCGTGGCGAGACCGGCTGGACGAGACGGCGGTCGAGGGAGTTGTCGGAGATCGTCATGCGGAT
This sequence comes from Microbacterium sp. NFH-22A-Y, assembly GCF_021401375.1. Lineage (NCBI taxonomy): Bacteria > Bacillati > Actinomycetota > Actinomycetes > Micrococcales > Microbacteriaceae > Microbacterium > Microbacterium sp. NFH-22A-Y. The sequence continues at coordinate 478,199 of NZ_JACBGF010000002.1, forward strand.
CAGCCCTTCACGGCGCCCGTGAGGCCGCCGACGATACGACGCTCGAACAGGCTGAAGAACAGCAGCGCGGGGAGCATCGACAGAGAGGTGAAGGCCAGCACCTTGGCGGTGTCGACCGAGTACTGGGACGAGAACGCCTGCACGCCCAGCGGCAGGGTGAAGCTCGCCTCGTTGTTGAGGATGAACAGGGGCAGCAGGTAGCTGTTCCAGCTGCCGATGAACGCCAGGATGCCGACGGTGATGACGCCCGGCACCGACAGCGGCAGCACCATGCGCCAGAAGAAGCCCAGGCGGCTGCACCCGTCGATGAACGCGGCCTCCTGGATCTCGTCGGGGATCGCCCGGAGGAACGGCACCAGGATGATGATGGTCGTCGGCAGCGCGAACGCGATCTGGGGCAGGATGATCCCGGCCAGCGAGTTCATGAGACCGAGGTCGCGGATCACGATGTACAGCGGGGTGATCGCGACCGTGATCGGGAACATCAGCCCGGCGGCGAACAGCGCGTAGAGCGCGCCGCGCCCGCGGAACGGGTAGCGCGCGATGACGTAGCTCGCCATGAGTCCCAGCGCGACGACGCCCGCGGTGGTGGCCGTCGCCGCGATCAGCGAGTTGAGCACCTGACGCCAGAACTGCGGACCCGTGAGCACCGTGAGGTAGTTCTGCACGTTCCACGGGTCGGGCCAGCCGGCGGGATCGACCGTGATCTGCGAGTTGCTGCGGAACCCGCCGATGACGATGTAGAGCACCGGGGCGAGCATGAGGGCGATGACGACGAGCGCGATGAAGTAGACGAGCGGGCTGCCCCAGGGCAGGCGCTCCTTCGCGCGGCGGCGTGCGGGCCCACGGCCGGCGGCGCCGGTCGCGAGGGTGGCGGTGTCGACGGTGAGCGCGCTCATCGGGTCTTCTTCCCTTCGGTGATGGCGCCGGCCGTGTCGCGGCGCAGCACGAAGCGCTGGTAGATGAGGGCGACGACGAGCGAGATGACGAAGATGACGACGGCGACGGCGTTGCCGAAGCCGAAGTTGCCGGCGTTGCGGCCGTTGACGACCATGTAGGTCGCCATCGTGGAGGTGCCCGCCGTCGAGGCGACGTACTGGCCCCAGATGATGTAGACGAGGTCGAACAGCTGCAGGGCGCCGATGATCGACAGGAACGCCCAGATGCGCAGGGTGGGCGCCAGCAGCGGCAGCGTGATGCGCCAGTGGGCCTGCCAGTATCCCGCGCCGTCGAGGGCGGCGGCCTCGTAGAGCTCCTCCGGGATGCCCTGGAGCCCCGCGAGGAAGAGGATGACGGCGAAGCCGACGTACTTCCAGGTGAGGATGGCCATGAGCGTCCAGATGGCGATCGCCGGATCGGAGATCCAGTCGTGGGCGAGCGCGCCGAGCCCCCAGCTCTCCAGCAGGCCGTTCAGCGCTCCCTGTGTCTGCAGCATGAGCCCGAAGCCCGTGCCGACGACGACCTCGGCGATGACGTACGGCACGAAGATGAGGACGCGGATGAGGGACTGCCCCCGCATCCGGCGGTTCAGCAGCAGTGCCAGCAGCACCGCGACCGGCCCCTGCAGCACGATGGAGGCGATGACGATGAAGCCGTTGTGGCCGAGCGCCTCGAGGAAGGTCGGATCGGTGAGGATCGTCAGATAGTTCTGCAGGCCGACGAAGTCGGTGGGGGCGCCGTAGCCCTGCCACCGGAAGAAGCCGTAGTAGGCCGCCATCGCGACCGGGAAGATCACGAAGCCGAGGAACATGATCAGCGCCGGCCCGACGAGCAGCGCGATCTCGAATCTCCCGGCCCAGCCCAGTCCACGGGGACGGCGGCGCGGCGTGGGCGGGGGCGGCGTCACGCCGCCCCCGCCGTGCTGCGCGAGATCCGTCTCCGGGTCGGTGACGGCCACGGAGGTCTCGCGGAGGGACACGATCCGATCAGCCCTTCTTGGCCGCGTCGGTGACCGACTGGATCATCTGCTGCGGGTTGCTCTTGCCCGCGAGCAGGTCGACCACGGCCACGTTCAGCGCGTTGCCGACGTTCTGGCCGAGGACGGTGTCGAGCCACTGCGAGACGAACGGCGCCTTGTTGTAGGCGGCGAGCACCTCCTGGAGGTAGGGCTCCTTGACGGCGGCCTGGGCGGTCTTGTTGACCGGCGGGGCGCTGAAGGCCGCGTAGTACGCCTCCTGCTGGTCGGCCGACGCGATGAAGTTCAGGAAGTCCGCGCACTCCTTGGGCGCCTTGGCCGAGCACGAGTAGCCGTCGACGCCGCCCATCATCGATCCCGGCTCACCCTGGCCGCCGGAGACCTCCGGGAAGGGGAACCACGCCAGGTCGGGGAGGGGCTTCTCGTCGGGGGTGAGCGAGGCGATCACACCCGGGTCCCAGGCACCCATGAGCTCCATCGCGGCCTGGTGGTTGGCGACGAGACCGGCGGAGCTGCCGGCGCCCTGCTGGGCGGAGGTGGTGAGGAAGCCCTCGTTGAACGGCTTCGTCGCGGCGAAGTCGTTGAGGTCTTCGGCGGCCTTCAGCCAGCATCCGTCGCTGAAGTCCTTCGAGTCGCCGGTCTTCTCGATGGTCTGGGGGCTGCACTCGCGCAGGGCGAAGTTGTAGTACCAGTGCGCGGCGGGCCAGGCGTCCTTCGCGCCGAGCGCGATCGGGGCGACGCCCGCGGTCTTGAGCTTGTCGACGGCCGACTCGAGGTCGCTGATCGTCGTCGGGGCGGTCGTGATGCCGGCCTTGGTGAAGAGGTCGGAGCTGTACCAGAAGCCGCTCGGCAGCACCGCCAGCGGCATCGCCCAGATCTTGTCCTGGTAGGTCTCGGCCTTGAACGAGCCCTCGGAGATCTCGGACTTCGCGGTGTCGCCGATCTTGTCGGTGAGGTCCATGAGCTGGCCCGCCTGCACCATCGCCGCGAGCTTTCCGCCGCCGCGCTGCAGGAAGATGTCGGGAGCGTCGCCCGCGTTGAGGGCGGTCTGCAGCTTGCCGTCCATGTCCTCGTTCTGCACCGACTGCATCGTGATGGTGACGTTCGGGTTCGCCTTCTCGAAGGCCGCGATGGCGTCCTTCCAGAACTGCTGGCCGGGGCCCGTGGTCGAGTTCTGCCACAGCGTCATCTCGACCTTGCCGTCGGCGTTGGTGTCGCCCGACCCGCCGCTGCAGGCGCTCAGACCGAGCGTGCCCGCGACCAGGAGCGCCGCTCCGGTCAGGATCTTGTTCGCCTTCATGTGATTCCTGTCCTCCTCATTGAGCCTCACCCCGGTCATTCGGGGCACGGAGTATTCCGGTGAACGCGTTCGGGCCGGAATGAGCACCAGTGTGACTATTTGTTGTCAACGACGTCAAACGTTTTCAAAAACCTTTTCAATAACGTTTCCGCGCCCGTAGTATCACCCACGTGAGTCGCAGAGCCACCATCCATGACGTCGCCGCGGCCGCCGGTGTGTCCGTGGCCACGGTTTCCAAAGCGGTCAACGGTCGATACGGCGTGGCGAGCGAGACCGTGTCGCGCGTGCTCGACGCCGTGGCCGAGCTCGGGTACGAGTCGAGCCTGGTCGCCAGCAGCATGCGCTCGCGCCGAACCGGCGTCGTGGGCGTGCTGGTGTCGGACTTCGAGCCGTTCAGTGCCGAGGTGCTCAAGGGGGTCGGCGCCGCGCTGAGCGGGCATCGCTACGACCTGCTGGCCTACAGCGGCGCCCGCGACGCCGACCCGCAGGGGTGGGAGCGGCGCTCGCTCAGCCGGCTCAGCGGCACGCTGATCGACGCGGCGATCATGGTCACCCCGACCGTGGTGGGTGTGAACGCCGACGTCCCGATCGTCGCCGTCGACCCCCACGCGGGCCGGGTGGACATCCCCTCGGTCGAATCCGACAGCCTCACCGGCGGCTTCGAGGCGACGATGCATCTCATCGAGCTCGGCCACCGCCGCATCGGCTACCTCGCGGGCCGCCCCGAACTGCGCTCCTCGGAGATGCGCGAGGCGGGCTACCGCCGTGCACTGCGTCAGTCCGGCATCCGCTTCGATCCCGCCCTCGTGGCCGTCGGAATGTACGACCCCGACACGGTGCGCGTCGTCGGACGCGCCCTGTTGCAGCAGCCCGACCGCCCGACCGCGGTGTTCGCGGCCAACGACCGCACCGCGCTCGGACTGATCGACGTCGCGGCGGAGCTCGGGCTCGACGTCCCGGGGGATCTGTCGGTGATCGGCTTCGACGACATCCCCGAGGCATTCCTCACCGCGCGCCCGCTGAGCACGGTGCGCCAGCCCATCCAGCGTCTCGGCGCCGAGGCGGCGCGGATGCTGGTCACCATGCTGGCCGGGGCCACCCCGGAGGCGACGCACCTGGTGCTCCCGACGCGCCTGATCCCGCGGGCGACGACCGCTCCGCTGCGCTGACGCACGGTCCGGTCGCCGCCGTCCGGGGTGCGCGGCGCCGGTCGCTCCCGGCGTCGGACCGTCACGCGGGCGTGAGCGGATCGGTCAGCAGCGCCTCGAACGCGATCTCGGCGGCGCCGACGAGCAGGCGGTCGGGGCCGAGGTCGGCCGGGCGCAGCTGCAGGTCCTCGGCGTTCATCGCCATGGCCTGCGCGCGCACGGCGGACAGGAGGGCCTCGGCATCCTGCTCCAGGATCGTCGCGAGGAAGCCGCCCAGCACGACGGTCGACGGGTTGAGCACGTTGACGGCGTTGGCGAGCGCCGTCGCCAGGATGCGGCGCTGGCGCTCGACCTCGGCGGCCACCTCCACACTGCGCGATTCGCGGATCGCCCGCTCGAGCGTCGGCTCGTCCGCGCTGTGCAGACCGACGACGGCGAGCAGTCGCGACCGGCTCACCTCGTCCTCCAGCGTTCCCTGCGCGCCGGAGCGGCGGTCGGCGGGCTGTGCGATCCCGGGGCGGTTCTGGCCCAGCTCGCCCGCGTAGCCGCCGGCGCCGCGCACGAGGCGCCCGCCGATCACCAGCCCGCCGCCGATGCCGCTCGCGCCGCCGTTGAGGTAGATCAGGTCGCTCACGTCGCGGCCCGCGCCGTACATGCTCTCGGCGAGGGCGCCGAGCGTGGCGTCGTTGTCGATCGCGACCGGCAGCCCGCTCGCGCGGGCGAGGGTGTCGCGTAGCGGGGCGTCGGTCCAGTCGAGGTGCGGCGCGCGGCGCACCAGGCCGTCGGCGGTGCGCACGAGGCCGGGCACGGCCACGCCGATGCCCGCGATGCGGTGGGCGGCGAGCTCGCCCCCGCGCCACCGGTCGGTGACGCCGGTCGTGAGCTCGACGGCCTGCGCGGCCGAGATCAGTCCCTCCAACTCGATGCGCTCGCGCAGCACGATCGTGCGATCGAGCCCGATCGCCGCCACGGTGAGCGCGTCCACCTCGGGGTTCACCGCGATCGCGACGACATCCGGCGCGGCCGCGACGGAGGGGGAGGGGCGCCCCACGCGGCGATGCACCTCCGGGGCGCCCTCGCTGGCGAGTCCCGCCGCGACGAGGTCGGCGACGAGGGCCCCGATCGTGGAGCGGTTCAGACCCGTCGACTCGGTCAGGGCGGCACGCGAGAGTGGGCCGTCTTCGTGCACGAGCCGCAGCACCCGTGAGAGGTTGGCGCGACGGACGCCCTCGACGGTTCCCTCTGCGCGTGCCACGCGTCCACCCTAGAGGCGCGGATGCCGGTGGGCGTGGTGGACGGAGGGTGCGTCGTGGTATAGGTTGTGACTAACAACAAAACTCCCTCACGGGAGTCCTCGCGAAGGAGCGCCATGACCGTCCCGACCCCCGCCGACAAGTTCACCTTCGGTCTCTGGACCATCGGCTACAACGGCACCGACCCGTTCGGCGGGCCGACCCGTCCGCCGCTCGACGTCGTCCACGCGGTCGAGAAGCTCGCCGAGCTCGGCGCGTACGGCCTCACCTTCCACGACGACGACCTGTTCGCGTTCGGCTCCTCCGAGGCGGACCGGCAGCATCAGATCGACCGGCTGAAGGGCGCGCTGGACGCGACCGGCCTCACCGTGCCGATGGTCACGACCAACCTCTTCAGCGCCCCCGTCTTCAAGGACGGCGGGTTCACCTCGAACGACCGCGACGTGCGTCGCTTCGCGATCCGCAAGGTGCTGCGCCAGATCGACCTCGGCGCCGAGCTGGGCGCGCAGACCTTCGTGATGTGGGGTGGCCGCGAGGGCGCCGAGTACGACTCCGCGAAGGACATCCGCCAGGCGCTGGAGCGCTACCGCGAGGCCGTCAACTTCCTCGGCGACTACGTGGTCGACAAGGGCTACGACATCCGCTTCGCGATCGAGCCGAAGCCGAACGAGCCGCGCGGCGACATCCTGCTGCCGACCGTGGGTCACGCCCTCGCGTTCATCGACTCGCTCGAGCGTCCCGAGCTCGTGGGCCTCAACCCCGAGGTCGGCCACGAGCAGATGGCCGGGCTGAACTTCGCGGCCGGCATCGCGCAGGCGCTGTACCACGGCAAGCTCTTCCACATCGACCTCAACGGCCAGCGCGGCATCAAGTACGACCAGGACCTCGTGTTCGGTCACGGCGACCTGCACAACGCGTTCGCGCTGGTCGACCTGCTCGAGAACGGCGGCCCGAACGGCGGGCAGTCGTACGAGGGCCCCCGTCACTTCGACTACAAGCCGTCGCGCACCGAGGACGAGACGGGTGTCTGGGACTCGGCAGCCGCCAACATGCGCACCTACCTGCTGCTCAAGGAGCGTGCGGCCGCGTTCCGCGCCGACCCCGAGGTGCAGGAGGCGCTCGCCGCCGCGCGCGTCGCGGAGCTCGCACAGCCGACGTTCGCCGAGGGCGAGAGCTACGACGACTTCGTCGCCGACCGCTCCGCCTACGAGGACTTCGACACCGACGCGTACCTCGGCGGCAAGGGCTTCGGCTTCGTGAGGCTGCAGCAGCTCGCGACCGAGCACCTGCTCGGCGCGCGCTGACCCCGGCATCCGCCCGCGTCCGCGCGTGAGACCCTGGTCGTCCGGCCGGGGTCTCACGCGCGGACGCCCCCGACTCACGAAGAGATGAGGATGCCGACATGGCACTCGTGATGGGCGTCGACAGCTCGACGCAGTCCTGCAAGGTCGTCATCGTCGACGCCGCGACGCGCACCGTCGTGCGGACGGGGCGCGCGTCGCATCCCGACGGCACGAGCGTCGATCCCGAGGCGTGGTGGGTCGCGCTGCAGGCGGCGATCGCGGATGCCGGCGGCATCGCCGACGTCGCCGCCTGGGCGATCGGCGGGCAGCAGCACGGCATGGTCGCCCTCGACGCGCAGGGTCGGGTCGTGCGCGACGCCCTGCTGTGGAACGACACCCGCTCGGCGGGGGCGGCGGCGGATCTGATCGCCGAGTTCGGCGCCGACGCCCTGGCCGCGCGCACGGGAGTCGTGCCGGTGGCCTCGTTCACGATCACGAAGCTCCGATGGCTGCGCGACGCCGAACCCGACAACGCCGCGGCCGTGGCCGCCGTGGCGCTCCCGCACGACTGGCTGACGTGGCGGCTGCGCGGCTACGGCCCCGTCGCCGACGGCGCCCCGGCGTTCGACGAGCTGATCACCGATCGCTCCGACGCGTCGGGCACCGGCTACTGGGATCCGGCGACCGACGGCTACGACCGCGCGCTGCTCGTCGCCGCCCTCGGCCACGACGCCGCGCTGCCGCGCGTGCTCGGCCCGCTCGAGTCGGTCGCGGATGCCGACGGGCGCCGCGTCGGCGCGGGCGCGGGCGACAACGCGGCGGCTGCCTTCGGGGTCGGAGCCGGTGTCGGCGATGTCGTCGTGTCGATCGGGACCAGCGGCACGGTGTTCGCCGTCAGCGCGGAGCGGACGATCGACCCGACCGGCACCGTCGCGGGCTTCGCCGATGCCGACGGCCACTTCCTCCCGCTGGTGGCGACGCTCAACGCCGCGCGTGTGCTGGACGTGACCGCCCGGCTGCTCGCCGTCGATCACGACGGGCTCAGCGCGCTCGCGCTGGCCGCGGCATCCGGGGCCGGCGGGCTGCGGCTGCTGCCCTACTTCGAAGGCGAGCGCACACCGAACCTGCCCGACGCGACCGCGGAGCTGACCGGGATGACGCTCGCCTCCACGACGCGCGAGAACCTCGCCCGCGCCGCCGTCGAGGGGATGCTGCGCGGGCTCGCCGCCGGCCTCGACGCGATCCGCGGGCTCGGCGTGCCGATCGAGCGCGCGCTGCTCGTCGGCGGCGGGGCGCAGTCGGCGGCCGTCCGCCGCATCGCGCCCGACGTGCTGGGCGTGCCGGTCGAGGTGCCCGCACCGGGGGAGTACGTCGCGCTCGGCGCCGCCCGCCAAGCCGCCCGCCTCCTCCCCGCCTGACGGCATCCCCCTCGCCCGAGCCGGCATCCGGCAGCCGTCGAGAAACCATCCCCGACGCGAGACATCACCTCTGCACGTCTTTCTCGCGCCGGGGCTGGTTTCTCGCGGGGATGCCGCGGGTGCATAGCAACTCCGCGCGCCCCCGTCCAGACCCACCGCCCGACACCCCGGTGCGAGGATCCGCCCCCTAGGCTGATCTCGTCACGGGGCGGTCTCGTCACGGTGTGGCAGCGATGTCACCGAGCGATGTCATCGAACAGGGAGTCGCACATGCAGTCATGGCCAGGATCCGCGTACCCGCTCGGGGCGACCTTCGACGGCAGCGGAACCAACTTCGCTCTCTTCAGCGAGGGCGCGGAGCGGGTCGAGCTCTGCCTGTTCGGTGACCGGGGCAAGGAGACGCGCATCGAGATGCGCGACGTCGACGCGTTCGTCTGGCACGTCTACCTGCCGACCGTGCAGCCGGGCCAACGCTACGGCTACCGCGTCCACGGGCCGAACGACCCGGCGAACGGCCAGCGCTTCAACCCGAACAAGCTGCTGCTCGACCCCTACGCGAAGGCCGTCGAGGGTCAGGTGCAGTGGGGCCAGGAGGTGTTCGGCTACGACTTCGGCGACCCCGACTCCCGCAACGACGAGGATTCGGCGCACGCGATGATGAAGGGCGTCGTCGTCAACCCGTTCTTCGACTGGGCCGGCGACCGGCAGCCGAAGACGCCCTATGCCGAGACCGTCATCTACGAGGCCCACGTGAAGGGCCTCACCGAGCTGCACCCGGAGATCCCCGAGGAGATCCGCGGCACCTACAGCGCGATCGCGCACCCGGCGATCATCGAGCACCTCAAGCACATCGGCGTCACGGCCATCGAGCTCATGCCGGTGCACCAGTTCGTCAACGACTCCACGCTGCAGGAGAAGGGTCTCAGCAACTACTGGGGCTACAACACGATCGCCTTCCTCGCCCCGCAGAACACCTACGCCTCGACCGGCCAGCGCGGCCAGCAGGTGCAGGAGTTCAAGAGCATGGTGAAGGCGCTGCACGCCGCCGGCATCGAGGTCATCCTCGACGTGGTCTACAACCACACCGCGGAGGGCAACCACCTGGGCCCGACCCTCTCCATGCGCGGCATCGACAACGAGGCGTATTACCGCCTCGAGGCCGACGACAAGCGGTACTACACCGACTACACCGGCACCGGCAACAGCATGAACGTGGGCAACCCGCACACGCTGCAGCTGATCATGGACTCGCTGCGCTACTGGGTGCTCGAGATGCACGTCGACGGCTTCCGGTTCGACCTCGCCGCGACCCTCGCCCGCGAGTTCTACGAGGTCGACCGGCTCGCGGCCTTCTTCGAGATCGTGCAGCAGGATCCGGTGATCTCGCAGGTCAAGCTCATCGCCGAGCCGTGGGACATCGGCCCCGGCGGCTACCAGGTGGGCAACTTCCCGCCGCAGTGGACGGAGTGGAACGGCAAGTACCGCGACACCGTCCGCGACCTGTGGCGCGGCGAGCCGGCCACCCTCGGCGAGTTCGCGTCGCGCCTGACCGGCTCGGCGGACCTCTACGAGAACTCGGGGCGGCGACCCGTGGCATCCATCAACTTCGTCACCGCCCACGACGGCTTCACGCTCCGCGACCTCGTGTCGTACAACGAGAAGCACAACGAGGCCAACGGCGAGGACAACAACGACGGCGAATCGCACAACCGGTCCTGGAACTGCGGCGTCGAGGGCCCCACCGACGACCAGGGCGTTCTCACGCTGCGCGCCCGCCAGCAGCGCAACTTCCTCGCGACCCTGCTGCTGAGCCAGGGCGTGCCGATGATCTCGCACGGCGACGAGCTCGGACGCACGCAGGGCGGCAACAACAACGGCTACGCGCAGGACAACGAGATCACGTGGATCGACTGGAGCCACGTCGATCAGCCGCTGGTCGAGTTCACGGCGGCGCTCGCGCGCCTGCGCCGCGAGCACCCGACCTTCCGGCGCAGCCGCTTCTTCGACGGGCGCCCCGTCCGCCGCGAAGAGGGGGCTCCGCTGCCGGACATCGCGTGGCTGCGTCCCGACGGCACCGAGATGCAGCCGGAGGACTGGGAGTCGGGCTTCGGGCGCGCCGTCGGCGTGTTCCTCAACGGCGCCGGCATCCGTGAGCGCGACCGGCGCGGCGAGCAGATCGAGGACCGCCACTTCTTCATCCTGTTCAACGCGGGTGACGAAGGGCTCGAGTTCACGATCCCGCGCGCCGAGTTCAGCCCGAAGTGGGAGATCGTGGTCGACACGACCGGCCAGCTCACCGACACGTACCCGCGCAACGGCGGAGAGGCCATCGAGCTGGCGGGGCGCTCGCTGATCGTCCTGCGCGACTATCAGGAGGAGAAGCCCGACGTCGACCATTCGGTCGCCGCGTCGCTCGCCGCCCTCACGGTGCCGATCGACATCGTCCGCTCTCCCGCGCCGCAGGCCGAGCTGCCGCACTGATCATGTCGGATGCCACGGCGCCCCGCCCCGCCTCGACCTACCGCCTCCAGGTGCGGGCGTCGTTCGACCTGGATGCCGCGGCCACCGTCACCGACTACCTGCGCGATCTCGGCGTCGACTGGGCCTACCTGTCGCCGATCCTGCAGGCGGCGGCCGGCTCCGACCACGGCTACGACGTCGTCGACCCCACGCGCGTGGACGCCGACCGCGGCGGTCCGGGCGGGCTGTCGCGTTTCGTCGCGGCGGCACGGGACGCCGGTCTCGGCATCCTCGTGGACATCGTGCCGAACCATCAGGGCGTCGCCGACCCGACCGAGAACCCGTGGTGGTGGGACGTGCTCACCCACGGGCGCCGCTCGGCGCACGCGGCCGCGTTCGACATCGACTGGGAGCACGGCGCCGAGCGCGTCGTGCTGCCGGTGCTCGGCGGGACGCTCGACGAGGTGCTCGGTCGCGGCGAGATCGAGGTGGCACCGCCGGCGGGCGACGACGACGGTTTCGGCACGGCGCGCTACTACGAGCTCGTGCTGCCGCTGGCCCCCGGCACCGCGCCGCTGCACGCGACGACCGACCGCCTCGCGGTGCGCGACGTGCTGGAGCGGCAGCACTGGCGGGTGACGTCGTGGCGGCGGGATGCCGAGGAGCTGAACTACCGGCGCTTCTTCACCGTCACCTCGCTCGCGGGCGTACGGGTGGAGCTTCCCGAGGTCTTCGCCGCGTCGCACGAGGAGATCCTGCGGTGGGTGCGCGAGGGGCTCGTCGACGGGCTGCGCATCGACCACCCCGACGGCCTCGCCGATCCGGGCGGCTACCTCGACGCGCTCGCCGCGGCGGTCGCGGACGCGCGGGAGGCGCGCTCCGATGCGCTGCGCGCGCTCGACGACCGGCACGTGGGCGCTTCCCGCTCGGCGGGGGAGGAGGATGCTTCCCGGTCGTTGAGCGAGGCGCGCAGCGCCGCGTCGAAGCGCATCCCCGTCTACGTCGAGAAGATCCTCGAGCCGGGGGAGGAGCTGCCCGGCTGGTGGGCCACCGACGGCACCACCGGCTACGACGCCCTCGGCGAGATCGACCGGGTGCTCGTCGACCCCGCCGGTGCGCCGGCGCTGACCGCGCTCGACGAGCGCTTGCGCGGCGGGCCGGGGGACTGGCACGACATGATCGGCGGCACCAAACGCGAGATCGCCGACACGTCGCAGGCCGCCGAGGTCGGTCGCCTCATCCGCTGCCTGCCGGACGCCGTGCGCGCCGACCTCGGCGACGCCCGTGCGCGTGACGCGTTCGCGGAGCTGCTCGCCGCCTTCCCCGTCTACCGCGCGTACCTCCCGGCCGGCCGCGAGCTGCTGGCGGATGCCGTGGCCACGGCATCCGCGCGCCGGCCCGACCTCGCCGATGCCCTCGTCGCGCTGGCGGAGGTCGTCGCCGATGCGGACGCCGAGCTGTCGCGGCGCTTCATGCAGACCACCGGCCCGGTGACCGCCAAGGGCGTGGAGGACCGCGCGTTCTACCGGTACACGCGGCTGACGTCGCTCACCGAGGTCGGCGGCGATCCGTCGCTGTTCGCGCTCGACGTCGCCGGACTCCACGCCGCGTTCGCGCGTCGCCAGGCCTCGTGGCCGCACACCCTGACGGCCCTGACGACGCACGACACGAAGCGCTCCGAGGACGTGCGGGCGCGCCTCTCGGTGCTCGCGGAGATCCCCGGTCGCTGGGCCGAGGCGCTGGACGCGCTCCGTGCGACGGCATCCACCGGCGACGGCCCCCTCGATGCGCTCCTGTGGCAGGCGGTGATCGGCGCGTGGTCGGACGACCCCGCCCTGCCCGAGCGCCTGCACGGCTACGCCGAGAAGGCGGCCCGCGAGGGCGGGGTGGGTACGAGCTGGACGGACCCCGACGAGGCCTTCGAGGCGCGGGTCCACGGGATCGTGGATGCCGCGTTCGCGTCCGCGCGGCCGACGGTCGAGGCGCTCGTCGCCGAGGTGCTGGAGGCGGGCCGATCGAACTCCCTGTCGGCGAAGCTGCTGCAGCTGGCCGGACCCGGCGTGCCCGACGTCTACCAGGGCACGGAGCTGTGGGACCTCTCGCTCGTCGACCCCGACAACCGCCGCCCCGTCGACTTCGCCGGCCGCCGCGCGCTGCTCGCACGGCTCGACGACGGGTGGATGCCGCCGCTCGACGGCACCGGCGGCGCCAAGCTCCTCGTCGTGTCGCGGACCCTGCGGCTGCGCCGCGACCGGCCCGACCTGTTCACGCGGTACACGCCGCTGCCCGTCGTCGGCGCGGCATCCGCGCACGCCGTCGCGTTCGACCGGGGCGGTGCGATCGCGGTGGCGACGCGTCTGCCCGTCGGGCTCGCGGCGCGCGGCGGCTGGGGCGACATCGCGGTGCTGCTGCCCGCGGGGCGCTGGCGCGATGCGTTCACGGGCCGCGAGCTCGCCGGCGGGGCCGCGCCCTTGGCCGTCGTGCTCGCCGACCTGCCGGTCGCGCTGCTGGTCGCGGGCGACTGACCGCTCGGCGCGGACGGGGCCGGGGCGTTTCGACTCGCGGCTGCGCCGCTCGCTCAACGACCGGGGGCTGAGGCGGGGCGCCGGTCGTCGAGCGAGCGCGGGGGGTCGCTCCCGCCGATCGTCGAGCGAGCGCGGGGGGTCGCTCCCGCCGGTCGTCGAGCGAGCGCAGCGAGTCGAAACGCAGCGCTCCCGCCGGTCGTTGAGCGAGCGCAGCGAGTCGAAACGCAGCGCGTATGACGTTTCGTGACGAACGCTTACGCCCCGTGACCGGCGACTGGCTCCGCCCTCGGGTCGCATGGTGGGCTGGATCATCCCGAACACCGCAGCGCCATCCGGCGCATCCCAGGAGACCACCATGTCCCGATTCACCCGCACGGCCCTCGCGGCGGCATCCACCGTCGCCGTGGTCGCCCTCCTCGCCGGCTGCGCCTCCGGCGCCTCCGCTCCGTCCGCCTCGGACGGCAGCGGCGAGCCGAAGACCGGCGGCACCCTGACCTACCTCGAGCCGCAGACCTGGACGACGCTGTATCCGCCGTCCGCGGGCTTCTACCCCAACGGCGGCATCGTCAACAACATCACCGACCGTCTGCTCTACCAGAACCCCGAGACGCTCGAACTCGAGCCGTGGATCGCGACCGACTACAAGGTCAACGACGATGCGACCGAGTACACGTTCGATCTGCGCACCGACGTCACCTACTCCGACGGCACGCCGCTGACCGCGGCCAACGTCGTCAAGAACATCGACCTCTACGGCAAGGGCGACAAGGGTCGCGCCCTGACCGTGTCCGAGGCGATCAACAACTACGACCACGGTGAGGTCACCGGCGAGCACACGGTCGTCTTCCACTTCACGGCGCCGTCGCCCGGATTCGCCCAGGCCGTCTCGACCATCAACTCGGGGCTGCTCTCCGACGCGACACTCGACCGCACGAGCGAGCAGTTCGGCCCCGGCAACGCCACCAAGATCATCGGCAGCGGCCCGTTCGTCATCTCCGACGAGCAGATCGGCACGCAGACCAGCGTGACCGCGCGCAAGGACTACAACTGGGCGCCGCCGTCGCTGAAGCACCAGGGCGCGGCCTACCTCGACGGCATCGACTACGTCGTCGCCGCCGAGAACAGCGTCCGCGTCGGCACGGTCGTCGCCGGCCAGGCCGACATCGCCCGCAACATCCCCGCACCCGACGAGGCCCAGTTCGCGGCCGGCGGCCTGTCGCTGCACGCCGCCGCGACCAACGGCGTCAACAACGGCCTGAGCTTCCGCTTCCGCGAGCCGCGTCTGGCCGACGTGCGGGTGCGCCAGGCGATCATCGCCGGCATCGACCGTCAGAAGATCGTCGACACCCTGTTCACGAAGAACTACCCCCTCGCCACCGGTGCGCTCGCCACGACCGCCCTCGGCTACGTCGACACCTCGTCGTACTACACGTACGACCCGGAGAAGGCGGCCACCCTGCTCGACGAGGCCGGCTGGACGCTCGGCTCCGACGGCATCCGCGCGAAGGACGGCGAGAAGCTGACGCTCTCCTTCAACGAGGCGCTGCCGCAGCCGCGCTCCAAGGAGGTCGTGACCCTCATCCAGGAGCAGCTGGGCAAGCTCGGCATCCAGGTGTCGCTGTTCGCGGGCGACATGGCCGCGCAGACCAAGGCGTCGACCGATCAGAGCACGATCCAGGTGTACCACTCGATGGTCGGCCGCGCGGACTTCGATGTGCTGAAGTCGCAGTACTTCTCCAAGAACCGCAACACGCTGCTCAACCTCAACCCGGCCGACGGCACCGTCGGTGACCCGGAGCTCGACACGCTGCTGCAGGCGATCGCGTCCGAGCCCACGACGGCCGAGCGTCAGGCGGCGTCCGAGGCGGCGCAGAAGTACCTCGCCGAGAACGCGTACATCCTGCCGATCTTCGAGGAGCCGCAGGTGTTCGGCCTGACCGCCAAGGTGCAGGGCTTCGAGACGGAGTCGGTCGGTCGCCCGACGTTCTACTCGACCTGGCTCGCAGGCTGAGAACCCGGTTCCCGGACCGGTTCACGGAGAATCCATGTCGTACGTCCTTCGTCGTGTGGGCCAGGCGGTGCTCGTCCTCGCTCTGGCCTACACGGCGGCCTATCTGCTGCTGGCGGCCCTCCCGGGCGATGCCGTCATCGCCCGGTACGGGAGCCCCGAGCTGGGGCTCACCCCCGAGCAGATCGAGGCGATCCGCCAGTCGCTGGGTGCCGATCAGCCGCTCATCGTCCAGTACTTCCGCTCGATCGCGGGCTTCCTGACGGGAGACTTCGGCTATTCGGTGGCCAGCGGCGCGGCCGTCTCCGACCTGATCGCCACCGCGTTGCCGCCGACGCTCACGCTGGCCGTGCTCGGCCTCGCGCTCGCGGTCTTGCTGGCGGTGACGATCGCGTTCACCGCGACGTACGGCGCCGGGCGGGCGCTGCGGCGCGTCTTCCGCAGCATCCCCCCGCTGTTCGTCTCGCTGCCGGTCTTCTGGATCGGCATCATCCTGATCCAGGTCTTCTCGTTCCGCCTCGGGCTCGTCCCGGTGATCGGGGCCGACCCGGTGCAGGCGCTCATCCTGCCCGTGATCACGCTCGCGATCCCGATCGCCGCTCCGCTGGCGCAGGTGCTCATGCGCTCGATCGACGAGGTGCGCGAGCAGCCGTTCGTCGCGGTCGTCCGCGCCCGCGGCGCGAGCACGCCGTGGTTGCTGTGGCGCAACGTCGCCCGCAACGCCCTCCTGCCGACGCTCACGATGGCGGGCCTGCTGTTCGGCGAGCTCGTCGGCGGCGCCGTCGTCACCGAGACGGTGTTCGCGCGGGCCGGCATCGGCCAGCTCACCGCCCAGGCCGTCGCGAACCGCGACACCCCGGTGCTGCTGGCCGTGGTCGTGATCTCCACCGTCGCCTTCGTCGTCATCAACCTGATCGTCGATCTGCTCTACCCCGTGCTCGACGCGCGGCTGCGCACCGCCGGCCGCACCCGCGGCGGCGCGAGCGCGGCCGATGAGACGGATGCCGCGGAGCGCGCCGTCGACGAGCGCCTGGATGCCGAGGTCGGCGAACCGGTCGGCGCCGCAACCCGAGGAGAGACCCGATGACCGCGCTCGCCACCACCGCCGGCCTCGCCGGCGACACGGCACCCGGCGGCTCCGGCCCCGGCGCTCCCGCCGCCGATCGCCGCCTCCGCTGGCGGAGCCTCCTCTCGCGCGCCGGCTTCGTCGTCCCGGCCCTCGTGATCGTCGTCGCCCTGCTGTGGGCGCTGTTCCCGAGCCTGTTCACGAGCCAGAACCCGACGGAGACCGTCGCGCCCGCGCTGCAGGCGCCGAGCGCCGAGCACTGGTTCGGCACCGACGCCACGGGCCGCGACCTCTACGCCCGCGTCGTCTACGGCGCGTCGCAGTCGATCATCGGCGCGCTCGTCGCCGTGCTCGTCGGACTCATCGTGGGAACGGCCATCGGACTGGCGGCCGGCGCCCTCGGCGGGCCCGTCGACGAGGTGCTCATGCGCGTGGTCGACGTGCTCCTCGCGATCCCGGCCCTGCTGCTGTCGCTGAGCGTGGTCATCCTGCTCGGCTTCGGCACCACCAGCGCCGCGGTGGCGGTCGGTGTGACGTCGATCGCCGTGTTCGCGCGTCTCGCGCGCTCCCGCGTGGTCAGCGTGCGCGTCACCGATTTCGTCGAGGCTGCCTACGGCTCCGGCGGCACCTTCTTCGGCGTGCTCTGGCGGCACATCCTCCCCAACTCGCTGACCCCGGTGATCGCCCTGGCCGCTCTGCAGTTCGGCTCGGCGATCCTGCAGATCTCCACCCTCGGCTTCCTCGGCTACGGCGCTCCGCCGCCCACGCCCGAGTGGGGTCTGCTCATCGCCGAGGGGCGCAACTACGTCGCGACGGCCTGGTGGCTGACCGTGCTTCCGGGTCTCATCGTCGTGTTCGTCGTGCTGGCCACCAACCGCCTCAGCCAGGCCCTCAGAGGAGGGGATGCCGCGTGAGCGCGCAGCCGCTGCTGTCCATCCGCGACCTGGCCGTGCAGTACCGCACCCGCCGGGGCCCCGTCGACGCCGTGCGCGGCGTCTCGTTCGATGTCGAGGCGGGGTCGGTCACGGCGCTCGTCGGCGAGTCGGGCTCGGGCAAGACCACCGTGGCGCAGGCGGTCATCGGCCTCCTGGCCGGCAACGGCCGCGTGGCCGGCGGCAGCATCCGCCTGTCCGAGCGCACGGACGGACCCACCGAGCTCGTGGGACTGTCGGAGCGGCGGTGGCGGCACCTGCGCGGACGCTGCATCGCGCTCATCCCGCAGGACCCGGGCAACTCGCTGAACCCGGTCGCGACGATCGGCTGGAGCGTCGCGGAGGCGCTGCGCATCCACGGGTGGAAGGACCGCGCCAAGATCCAGACGCGCGTCATCGACCTGCTCGAGCGCGTCGGCATCGACGACCCCGAGACCCGCGCGCGCCAGTACCCGCACGAGCTGTCGGGCGGGATGCGCCAGCGCGTCCTCATCGCGGCGGCTCTCGCGCTGCAGCCCGAGCTGATCATCGCCGACGAGCCCACCAGTGCGCTCGACGTGACGGTGCAGCGGACGGTCCTCGACCTGCTCGATGAGCTCCGGGCCGAGACGGGCACCGGCATCCTCTTCATCACGCACGACCTCGCCGTCGCGGCCGATCGTTCGGATGCGCTCGTGGTGATGCGCGCCGGTCAGGTGCAGGAGGCCGGAGCGACGGCCGCGGTCCTCGCGGCGCCCGCATCCGCGTACACCCGCACCCTCCTCGCCGATGCGCCGTCGCTCGCGCGCGTCGTCGACCGGGTCGCCCCGGATGCCGCGGCCGGCGCGGACACGCTCGTGGAGGTCTCCGCGCTCACGCAGGAGTTCCGCCGCGCGGGACGCTCGCCGCTGCGGGCGGTCGACGACGTGTCGTTCACCGTCGCCCGCGGCACGACCCACGCGCTCGTCGGGGAGTCGGGCTCGGGCAAGACCACCACGGGGCGCTCGATCGCGGGCTTCAACAGCCCGACGCGCGGGACCATTCGCGTCGGCGGCACGGAGGTCACGGCGCTGTCGGGCGGGCGCGCGCGGCGCGCGTTCCACCGCACCACCCAGCTCGTGTACCAGAACCCGTACGCGTCGCTCGATCCGCGCCAGAGCATCGCCGACATCCTCGCCGAGCCCCTGCGCAACTTCGGCATCGGCTCCCGCGCCGACCGCGCCGACCGCGTGGCGCACCACCTCGAGCTCGTCGCGCTCGCGCCCGAGATCGGGGCGCGGCATCCGCGGGAGCTCTCCGGAGGGCAGCGCCAGCGCGTCGCGATCGCCCGGGCGCTGATCGTCGAACCCGAGCTGGTCGTGCTCGACGAGGCGGTCTCGGCGCTCGACGTGACGGTGCAGGCGCAGATCCTGCGGCTGCTCGCGCGGCTGCAGAGCGAGCTCGGCCTCACCTACGTGTTCATCTCGCACGACCTCGCCGTCGTCCGCCAGATCGCCGACACCGTCTCGGTGCTGCGCCGCGGCCGCCAGGTCGAGCACGGCGCCGCCGCGACCGTCTTCGACCGTCCGCAGCACGAGTACACCCGCGAGCTGCTCGCCGCGATCCCGGGCGCATCGCTGCGCGAAGAGACGGCGACGCCCCCCGACCCGACCGCCCCCCGCAAGGAAGAGGTACCCGCATGAGCGGCCCCCGTCTCGGCTTCTTCAGCCGCGTGCTCGAAGAGGCGTCCGCCGCCGACCGCTACCGGTTCGCGATCGAGCAGATCGCCCAGGCCGAGCGCAGCGGCTTCGCGTCGGCCTGGGTCGCGCAGCACCACTTCGGCGAGCACGAGGGCGGGCTGCCCTCGCCGTTCGTGCTGCTGGCCGCCGCGGCGGAGCGCACGAGCCGCATCGCGCTGGCGACCGGCGTCGTCACGCTGCCCCTCGACGACCCGCTGCGGGTCGCGGAGGACGCCACCGTGCTCGATCAGCTGAGCGGCGGGCGCGTGCAGCTGGGTCTGGCCACCGGCGGCACGCCGTCGTCGTTCGCGGCGTTCGGGCGGGAGTCCGACCGGCGGCGGGAGATCTTCGCCGACCACCTCGACGTGCTCCTCGACGCACTCGAGGGCCGCGGCGTCCGCGGCACCGACTCGCACATCTACCCCTCCGCGGGCGACCTGTCGGCGCGCATCTGGCAGGCGACCTTCTCGGTCGACGGCGGCCGCCGCGCAGGCGAGCGGGGCGACGGCCTGCTGCTGTCGCGCACGCAGCCGCGCACGCCGGACGCTCCCGACGCGCCGCTGCACGAGCTGCAGCTGCCGATCATCGAGGCGTACCGCGCCGCCCTGCCCGAGGGTGCGCCCGTGCGCATCCTCGCGTCGCGGACCGCGCTCGTCGTCGATCCCGAGGACCGCACGCGCGCCCTCGAACTGGCCGGCGACGGCCTGCGCCACCTCGCCCGCACGATGTTCGGCATCGACACCGACGGGGTCTCGCTCGACGAGCTCATCCGGATCACCGACACCCATGTGGGCACGGTCGACGAGGTCGTGGCGTCGCTGTCGGCCGACCGGACGCTGCCGGCGGCCAGCGACGTCTCGTTCCAGGTGCACTCGATCGCGGCAACCCACGATCTCACGCTCCGCTCGCTGCAGCTGCTCGCCGACGAGGTCGCTCCGCGCCTCGGCTTCACCGTCGGCCCCGACGCCGCCGCCGACCTCCATCGCGCGCACCGGCCGCTCGCCCTCGCCGGCACCCCCACGGAAGGAATCGCATGAGCACGCCCACCGCCGACATCATCGACCTGCTGGCCGGCATCGCGCCGGGCGACGCACTCGCCGCCGTGCGCGATCAGCGCGCGCAGGCGCGGGAGAACGCGCAGCGCAGCTTCGAGGCGCTCCTCGAGCCCGCCGACCCGGGCACCTTCCCGCTCGCCGAGCGGTACGCGGTGGCCTCCTTCGTCTCGCAGCTGCACGGGTTCGCCGAGGCGACGGCGTTCTACGGCGACCTCCTCGGCGACGAGGCCCCCGCGCTGACCTCCGTCGTCGCGGCGGCCGCGGACTCCGCCGCCGCGACCGGGCCGTTCGGCGCCTACCGCGAGCCGCGTCTGCAGGGGGAGTCCACCGACGGCGCGCGCTGGACACCCGACGCGGCGACCGCGGAGGCGCTCCAGACGCGACTGGCGGCCGCCTTCACGCACACGCACCTGCTCGTCTTCCGTCCGCGCGAGGCCCGCGCCGAGGCGATCCAGGCCCTTGTGGATGCCGGGTGGAGCCCCGACGACATCGTGTCGCTGTCGCAGCTCGTCGCGTTCCTCACGTTCCAGTTGCGGGTCGCGTGGGGGCTGCGCACGCTCGCCGCGGCCTCCGTCGCCGTTCCCGCCGCCGCCGTGTCCGAAGGAGCCTGACATGACCGACACCGTCACCACGTACCCCGACCTCGCCCGCCCCGACGCCTTCACGCAGCAGGGGCTCGGCTGGGTGCCGTGGCTGCTGCCGGTGGCCGAGGACGAGCTGACCGACGTGCAGCGCGACGCGCTCATCGAGCCCGCGCGCGCGAAGATGCCGTACTTCCGGCTGCTCGCACGCGACCCCGAGGCGCTCCGTGCCCGCACGCTCACCGACCTCGACATCTTCTACAACGTCTCCGGCGGCATCGGGCGCGCCGAGCGGGAGCTGGCCGCCGCGGCCACCTCGCGTCACAACGGCTGCGTCTTCTGCGCCTCCGTGCACGCCGCCTCCGCCACCCGCGAGTCCGGTCGCGAGGCCGACGTGCAGCGCCTGCTCGACGAGGGCGTGGAGGCCGACCTCGGCGACGAGACGTGGAACGCGGTGGTCGCGGCATCCGTGGCGCTCGCCGACACCCCGCTCGCGTTCGGCGAGGCCGACATCGCGCGCCTGCGGGATGCGGGCCTCGACGACGCCGAGATCGTCGACGTCATCGGCGGCGCCGCGTTCTTCAACTGGGCGAACCGCCTCATGCTGTCGCTCGGCGAGCCCGAAGTGCCCGCGCGACGCGCCGCGACCCGATAGACGTTCCACCCCGATAGCGAGGACATCCATGAGCATCCCCACCCTTCTCGACCACGTCGTCATCGCCGGCCCCGACCTGGCCGCCCTGGTCGACTGGTTCGCCGAGCGCACCGGTGTCGTCGCCGCGCCCGGCGGCGCGCATCCGACCGGCACCGCCAACGCGCTCGTCGCGCTCACGGTCGACGGCAGCCGCGGCCCGCAGTACATCGAGCTGATCGGCCCGAACCCGGCGCGTCCCGAGCCGGAACTGCCGGAGACCTTCGGCATCGCCACCCTCGCCGCGCCCCGCGTGCAGGCCTACGCGGTGCACCCGTCCGACATCGAGGCGACGGTCGCCACCGCTCGCGCCGGTGGCTACGACCCGGGTGACGTCAGCGACCTCTCGCGGCGCACGCCCGACGGAACGCTGCTGGAGTGGCGGCTCACCCGCGGGGAGAACCGTCGCATCGACGTGCCGTTCCTCATCGACTGGGGCACGACCCCGCAGCCGGGCCTCAGCGACATCCCCACCATCGAGCTGGTCTCGCTCGTGCGCACCGAGCCCGACCCCGCGCCGCTGCAGGCGATCCTGGGCGCGTACGGCCTGGGCGACGGCGTCGCGGAGGTCGTGGCGGGCGAGGAGTCGGGGTTCCGGCTCACGCTGCGCCGCGCCGACGGCGAGCTCGTCGAGCTGTGAGCGCCGACGCGGAGATCGCGGACGCCGTCGAGCGGCTCCGCCCCGAGCTGGAGCGGCTCGCGCGCGAGCTCTACGACGAGCCCGAGATCGGCTTCGAGGAGCACGCGTCGGTCGCCCGCATCGCGTCGCTGCTGGCGGCACACGGTGTGGATGTCGAGGTCGGCGCCTTCGGCCTCGACACCGCCCTGCGCGCGAGCACGGCCGCGGCAGGCGCGGCATCCGGCCCGCACTTCGCGATCATCGCCGAGTACGACGCCCTGCCGGGCATCGGCCACGCCTGCGGGCACAACGTGATCGCGGCCGTCGCCGTGGGCGCGTACCTCGCGGCGGCGCCGGTGGTCGCCGGCCTCGGCGGGCGGTTGTCGCTCATCGGCACCCCCGCCGAGGAGAACGGCGGCGGCAAGGAGCTCATCATCCGCGCCGGCGGCTTCGACGACGTCGATGCCGCGGGCATGGTGCACCCCTCGAGCGGATCGGGCACCAGCTCGGTGCTCGGCCAGCGCACCACCGGGGTGCGGCGGGTCGCCGTGACCTATCACGGCCGCGCCGCGCACGCCGCGGGGGCACCGTGGCTCGGCCGCAACGCGCTCGACGGCGTCGTGACGGCGTACCAGAGCATCGCGCAACTGCGCCAGCACATCCTGCCGACCGACCGCCTCCACGGCATCATCACCGACGGCGGCGCCGCGCCCAACATCGTGCCCGAACGCGCCTCGGCGCTGTTCTACGTGCGGTCGGCCGACGTCGCCGCGCTCCGCGAGCTGACCGACCGCGTCGTCGCGGTGCTGGAGGGTGCTGCGCTCGCCACGGGAACGCGCGCCGAGATCGACGTCGACCCGGTCCCGCCGTACCTGCCGCTGCAGACGAACACCGCCCTGACCTCGCGTTGGGTGGATGCGTTCGCCGCACGCGGGCACGAGGTCCCGCCGCCGGCCGAGCCGCCGCAGGGCGGACCGTCGACCGACATGGGAAACGTCAGCCGGCTCGTGCCGTCGATCCACCCGTCGCTCGGCCTCGGCGGACCCGACGACGTCTTCCCGCACAACGCGGCCTTCGCCGACCTCACGGTGCTGCCGGCCGCGACCGACGCGCTCGTGGATGCCGCGGCCGCCCTCGCCGCGACGGCCGTCGCCTACGCGGCCGACCCCGAGCTGCGTGCCGCGGCGGCGGCGGAGTTCGCGGCATCCGGCGGCCCCTCCCGCTGGGCGGACTGAGCGCGCTGCGCGGACGCAGACAGGCGAAGCGACGACACCGGGCCCCGCGGTGCGGGGCCCGGTGCCGGAGTCAGGAGGTCGCGGAGGTGGTCCGGAACGGCGCGAGCAGGGCGCTCCAGCCCGCGGTCAGCTGGGCGTACTCCTCCGGACACCCGGCGGCGCGGTCGCCGTCGAGGACGCCGTCGGTGACGAGGTAGTCGTAGCGGTCCGGGGCGGCCCCGTAGACGTAGCAGAGGAAGTTCGCCGACCTCTGCGCGTCGAGTCCGTGCGTGTCGGAGAACGGGAGCTCGTCGATGGTCGTGACCGCCTGCGCCCGCAGGTAGTAGAGCTTCGCCACCGTGATCAGCGAGTCGGTGTCGGCCTCGGTGCCGGTGAGCGCGTAGACGGAGAACTGGTCGGCCACGTCCTCCTCCCGGCCCGTGAATGCGAGGTCCAGCTCGGCCACGAGGGCGTGGCCGCCCTCGTGGAAGAGGACCTCGCGAGCGCTCTCGAGCAGCTGCGTGTCGATGTCCGCGTCGGCGGTGCCGTCGGCGCGCAGCGAGACGCGCTCGCTCGCGGGCAGTTCGTAGCACACGGTGATCGTCGAGTCCTGCGCCGTGTAGAACGCGTTGGCGTCCTGGCACTCCTTCGCGACGAGGGTGATGTCCATCGGCAGGCGCACCGTCTCCTCCATCCACGCGGCGAAGGCCTCGAGGAGCCCGGCGTCCTGCAAGAGGCGTCGTTCGGTCTCGTTCTCCGGTGTCGTCGTCGCCGCGTAGTCGACGACGACGTGGCCGGCGGACGATGCGCCGCTCGCCACGGCGCCGGGGTCCGGCGCCGTGCATCCGGCCAGCAGGGCCGTCGCGGCGGCGAGGACACTCACGATGCGGGCGCGGCGGGAGAGGAGACGAGGGTGCACGGGGAGCATCCTCGCAGAGGACCGCTCGTGGGGCGAGGTCAAGGGGTCACGGCGATCTCGTCGCGACCGGCAGGATGGTCGCATGACGATCGAGGTGTGGGCGCCGCGCGCGGCGCGGGTGCGACTGCGGCGACCGGGGCTCGACGACGTCGAGCTGATCGCGGGGGAGGCCGGCTGGTGGACGGCTCCGCTGACGCTGGCGTCCGGCGACGAGTACGGCTTCGTGCTCGACGACGGTGCCGTGCGCCCCGACCCGCGCTCGCGGCGTCAGCCGCGGGGCGTGCACGAGCTCTCGGCCTGGGAGGACCCGGCATCCTTCGCCTGGACCGATGCGGCCTGGACCGGGCGTCAGCTCGCCGGGGGACTCGTCTACGAGCTGCACGTCGGCACGTTCACACACGAGGGCACGCTGGATGCCGCGATCGGGCGCCTGCCGCACCTCGTCGACCTGGGCGTCACGCACGTCGAGCTGCTGCCGGTGAACGGCTTCAACGGCACGCACAACTGGGGCTACGACGGCGTGCTCTGGTACACGGTGCAGGAGGACTACGGCGGGCCGGAGGCGTACCGCCGCTTCGTCGACGCGGCGCACGCGGCGGGCCTCGCGGTCGTGCAGGACGTCGTCTACAACCATCTCGGCCCCTCGGGAAACTACCTGCCCGAGTTCGGGCCGTACCTGCGTGACGGGCAGAGCACGACGTGGGGATCGAGCGTCGACCTCGACCAGCGCGCGGTGCGCGACCACATCATCGACAACGCGCTGATGTGGCTCGGGGACATGCACGTCGACGGTCTGCGCCTGGACGCCGTGCACGCCCTGCACGAGTCGGCCGCAAGCCCCGTGCACATCCTGCGGGAGATCGCCGAGCGGGTCGACGCGCTGTCGGCCCACCTCGGCCGGTCGCTGACGCTCATCGCGGAGAGCGACCTCAACGACCCGGTGATGATCCTTCCGCGCGAGGCCGGCGGCTACGGGCTCACCGCGCAGTGGGTCGATGACTGGCATCACGCGGTGCACGTCGCCCTCACCGGGGAGACGGAGGGGTACTACGCCGACTTCGCCGACCCGCAGGCGCTGCCGAAGACGTGGACCGACGGCTTCTACCACGACGGCACGTTCTCCTCGTTCCGGGATCGCGACTGGGGGGCG
This sequence comes from Microbacterium sp. NFH-22A-Y, assembly GCF_021401375.1. Lineage (NCBI taxonomy): Bacteria > Bacillati > Actinomycetota > Actinomycetes > Micrococcales > Microbacteriaceae > Microbacterium > Microbacterium sp. NFH-22A-Y. Next base: position 503,433 of record NZ_JACBGF010000002.1, read on the forward strand.
CCGATCCCCGCCGCGGTGCCGTCATGGCGCCTGGTGACCTTCGCGCAGGATCACGACCAGATCGGCAACCGCGCCGCCGGCGACCGGCTCAGCCAGTCGCTGTCGGCGGAGCGCCTCGAGGTGGCGGCGGTGCTGACGATGACCGCCCCCGGCACGCCGATGCTGTTCATGGGGGAGGAGTGGGGGGCCTCGACGCCCTGGCAGTTCTTCACCTCGCATCCCGAGCCCGAGCTCGCCGCCGCGACCCGCGCGGGCCGCACGGCGGAGTTCGCGCGGATGGGCTGGGACGAGGCGCTCGTGCCCGACCCGAACGATCCCGCGACGTTCGAGCGGTCGAAGCTGGACTGGGCGGAGCCCGGCGCCGGCGTGCACGCGCGACTGCTGGAGCTGTACCGGGCGCTGTCGCGGCTGCGGCGAGCCCGCCCCGAGCTGACCGATCCGGATCGCCGCGGGCACGGGGCCGAGAGCGCCGGCCCCGGACGGTGGGTGCTCCGCCGCGACGCCGCGGCCGTCTACGTCAACCTCTCGCCCGAGCCGTGGAGCATCGACCTCGACGGGCGCGAGGTGTGGCTCGCCACGTCCGGCGCCCCCGCGGGCGCTGCGGACGCCGGTGCCCTCGTGCTCCCGGCGGACACCGCCGCGGTCGTCGGCCCCGTGTCTCGCTGACCGCCGGTGTCTCGCTGATCGCCGGTGCGCCGGGCGCCGTCGCGGTGCCTGTCAAGGGCCTGGCGCACGGCGGCATCCCTCCATACCGTGAATGGCATGGACACTTCTCGCGGCACGCAGAGCCCCACGGGCGCCGACCTCGCGCGTCAGATCGTCGTCATCTCCGCGGTGGTCTTCATGATCATCGCCGCGATGGTGGGGACCGGACTGTTCGGCGGCACGAACGTCCGCGACCTGCAGGGCGGCGCACTGGATGCCGATGCGACCGTGCTCGCGCCGGCGACGCCGGCGTTCTCGATCTGGTCCGTCGTCTACGTCCTCATGGTCGCCTACGCCGTCTGGCAGGCCCTGCCCGCACAGCGTGGGCGGGAGCGCCAGCGGCGCGCGGGGTGGTGGATCGCGCTCACCGCCGTCCTCAACGGCGGCTGGCTCCTCGCGGCGCAGTTCCTCACGCTGCCGGCCACGGTGATCGCGATCATCGTGCTCCTGGTCGCCCTGGTGGCGACGCTGCGGGCTCTCGTGCGGACGCCTCCGGAGACGTGGGCCGATCGACTGCTCATGGACGGCACCGTCGGCATCCACCTCGGCTGGGTGAGCCTCGCGACGGTCGCCAACATCACGGCCTGGCTGGCCGCGGACGTCGTGCCCGCGATGGATGCCGACAGTCAGCAGCTGTGGGGCGTGATCGTCCTGGTCGTCGTCGCCCTCGTCGGTGTCGCGGTCGCGTTCGGATCGGGCGGACGCATCGCCCCGGCGCTCGCGATGTCGTGGGGCCTCGTGTGGATCGGGATCGCGCGCACGAGCGGCGAGCCGCACGCCCCCGCGGTCGCGACCGCGGCCTTCGTCGTGGCCGGCGTCGTGCTGGTCTCGGCGATCGCGGCGGCAGGTCGCCGACGCGCGGTCGCCGCGACCATCGGGGACTGACGAGGGTCGCGCGTCAGAACGTCTGCGAGAAGGCGCGGAGGATGCGCATCGGCTCGGTGAGCGTGGCGGCGAGCACCAGCCCGGCGATGCGGTCGTAGTCGTGGGCCGCGAAATAGCCGTCGTCGCGGTAGACCGCCATGCGCTCCGTGAAGGCGCGACCGGTGGGCTCGGGGTGGAACTGGGTCGCGTAGAGCGTGTCGCCCAGGCGATAGGCCTGCACGGGGCAGGCCTCGTTGGTCGCGAGCAGCACCGCACCCTCCGGCATCCGCCCCGTTCCCTCCTTGTGCGCGGTGAGCGCCGAGAAGGTGGGCGCGAGGGCGCCGAACAGGCCGTCGCGGCGGGCCTCGTCCGTCAGGTTCACGACCGTCGGTCCGGTGTCCTCGGGGTAGGCGCGCGTGACCTCCCCGCCGAGCGTGCGGGTCGCGACGCCGATGCCGTAACACGTGAAGAGGGCCGCGGTCTCCCCGGCCGCCGCCGCCTCCGCCAGGCGCGCCAGGTCGGCTTCGAGACGTCGCTGCGCCGCGGTCTTCGCCGACTCGGGGTCGGTCACGTTGAACGGGCTTCCCCCGACGACGGCGCCGCGCCACCGGACGGCGGCATCGGCCGGCCACGGGTCGCGGACGAGGTCCCACCGTTGCAGATCGCCCTCGTCGAGGTGCATGGCGAGACGGAACGATTCGTACTCGGCGGCCGCCGCGCCCTGCTGGGGGCGCGCGCACACGTAGACGAGCGGAGCCATGCGGAGAGTCTAGGCGGCGATGCCGCGACGCGGCCGCGTGTGACGTCAGCGCGACGAGTTGGCGGTGCGCCCGCGCACGATCCCGATGAACGCGTCGACGAGCGGTCCGTTGTCGCCGTCGGCCGACACGGGCCACGCGAGGGCCACGGTCGACACCGGTCCGCCGACGAGGGGGCGGAACGTGGCGTCCTTGCGGTGGTGCAGCCGCGCGAGCGACATCGGCACGATCACGACGCCGACCCCCGACGCGGCGATCGCGATCGCCTCGCCGACGCTCTCGGGTGCCGCGAACCGGGGAACGAGCGCTCCGGGCACCGCGATCTCGACGGGCGGATGCTGCGGCGCGATGACGACCTCGCCGTCGAGGTCGTCGAGCGTGAGCTCGTCGGCCGCCGTCAGATGCGAGTCGGCCGCGCACACCACCACCGGCACCTCGTCGTACAGCTCGATGACGTGCAGCCCCGCGCGATCCAGCGGGAGGCGGACGAGGGCAGCGTCGACGGATGCCGAGGCGACCGCCTCACGCTGATCGGCGATGCCCAGGGGTACCAGGTCGACCGCGACACGCGGCATCCGCTCACGCCAGCGGTCGATCCAGGTGCCCGGCGTCGCGCCCTCGATCGCCCCGAGTCGGAACGTGCCGTGCGGCTCGACGGGCGGCGGGGGCGGTGCGGGCCTCTTCTGCGGCGGCTTCTTGGCCGCGCCCGCGGGCGCTCCGGACGTGCGCCCCGAACCCGGGCGGGCGGGTCTGCCCCCGCGCCGGTTCGCGCGTCCCGCACCACTGCCTGCCATGCAGGCCAGCGTAGCCGGGTGGGCCGGCGGACGACGCGGGACGGGCGGGCGTCAGGCGGCCAGGCGCAATCCGCGGCGGTCGGTCGCGACGCGCTCGCCGTCGGCGATCTGCTCGTCGTCGCCGATGAGCGATCCGCCCGCGACGCGCGCGTGCGCGCCGACGACGGTGCGGACACCGATCTTCGCGCGCGGGCCGATGGCCGCGCCGGATCCGATGTGCGCGTGCGGGGCGATCTCCGCGTCGGGGCCGATGACCGCGTCGGGCTCGATCCAGACGCCGCGGCCGATGTGGGCGCCCGCGGCGATCTGCGCGCCCGGTTCGACATACGCGCCCGCTTCGACGAGCGCGGAGGCGTGCACCTTCGCGCCGTTCGCGACCAGCCCGCGGCCGTTGACGTGCTTTCGATAGCGGAGCGTCTGCCCGCGATCGTCTTCGATGTCGATGTAGTTCTTACCCACGAATCCCTCCTGGTGATCGCAACCGCGTCGGGGCGGGAATCATTCCCGGCCGGGCGTCGGGGCGAACACGACCGTCCGCTGCACGCCGTAGCTGACCACGAAGAGGGTCGTCTCGGTCGCGATCTTCGCCAGCAGGACGGGGATGCCGGCGTCCGTCAGGGCGCTGAGGATGCCGTAGTTCGCCGCCAGCAGCAGCCCCGCGAGCGAGAAGTAGCGCAGCGCCGTCGTGCGCGTGGGAAGCGACCGGGCGCGACCGAACACGAACGAGCGGTTGACGGCGAAGTTCACGCTGGCGCTCAACAGACGTGCGAAGACCACCGAGAAGAGCAGCCACCCGGTCAGCGCGTCCAGCACGAGCAGCGCGGCGGTGTCGATCGCGAAGGCGAGCAGCGCCGAGGCCGTGAACCTCAGCAGCGGGCCGTACACGCGCACCGAGTCCGCCACCGGCCGGAAGTGGCTGGAGCGGTTGCCGTCGAGGTAGACGGTCTCGATCGGCACCTCCGCGAGCGCGATCCCGGCGCCGCGGGCGCGCAGCAGCATCGCCAGCTCGTACTCGAACCGGTCGCCGGGAACCTGTTGCAGCCACGGCAGCGTCGCGGCCGGATACCCCCGCAGCCCCGTCTGGGTGTCGCGCAGCCGCTGCCCGGTCGCCAGGCGGAAGGCCCAGCGGGTGGTGCCGTTGCCGACGCGGCTGCGCAGCGGCACCTCCCCGGAGAAGGCGCGGGCCCCGAGCACGATCGTGCGCGCGCGGGCCGCGTCGTCCGCCGCCGGTGCCGTCGCCGTCGGCGTCGCTGCGGGGGCGCCGGCCCGCGGGCCGGAGGTGGAGCCGGCGGACTGGCCGACGAGTTCCCGCGGACGCCGCGCGCCGTCGGGATCGACCGCGTCGGCGACGCGGCGGATGTCCGCCGGGGTGTGCTGGCCGTCGGCATCCGCCGTCACCACCGCCGCGCCCGGCCATGCCCGCGCGGCGTGAGCGAACCCGGTGCGCAGCGCCGCGCCCTTTCCGCGGTTGCGTCCGTGCCGGAGCACGACGGCGCCCGCCGCCGCGGCGGCCGCGAACACCGGGGAGAACCGCTCACCCGAGCCGTCGTCGACGACCAGGACGGGCGTCTCGGGCGCCGCGGCGGTGAGGGCGGCGATCACGTCGACGAGACGGCCATCGGGTTCGTACGCGGGGATCAGGACGATGTGCATCGCGATCACCCCGCCGCGATGTAGAGGATGTCGCTCGTCGCGCGCTCGCCCCCGTTGGAGGGCTTGTTGACGACCGTGCCGTTGAACCACATCTCGCTCGACCCGCCCCCGTCGAGGTTGTACGCCGTGGTGGCGCCCAGCGAGACCATGATGTCGGCGAGTCCGCTCATCGTGACGCCCGCGCTGTAGCCCGGACTGCGCCCGTCGACCACCACGATCACGATGTGGTTCTCGTCGATGACGCCGATCGCCGTGCGGGGCTGCTCCCCCTGGATCGAATGGTTGCCGATGTTGGTGTCGATCTCGACGTCGTCGATGCCGGAGACGACCGCGCCGTCCTCCACCAGCGCGGGACCGAAGCTCAACGTGTTCCACGCCCCGTCGGCGAGCAGCTCCGCGGCCGAGGTCTGCGTCTCGTCGTACACCGCCGCCGTGCCGTCCTTGTAGAAGACGAGGCCCTCGCGTGCGCCGTCGTCGCGGAAGACGACGCCGTTGCGGATGACGATCCCCGAGTCGCGGAAGCCGTAGTAGTCGCCGTTGACGGCGAACACCGCCCCGTTGGCGGTCGCCGTCTCGCTCACGAGGGCCGTGATGTTCTCGCCGAACTGGTTGTTCGCGAAGGCGCTGCGCAGCGCGGTCGCGTCGCTCAGCGTGATGTCGGCGACGTAGTACGTGACCGTGGCGTCCCCGGTGCCCTGGGTGTGCGTGCTGATCGAGATCGCCGCGTCGTCGGAGGTGTAGGTGGTGGCGGTGACGACGGGCGTCGAGGCCGTGCTCGTCGCGTCGGCGGACGCCGATGCCGTGGGGGATGCCGAGGCCGTCCCGTTCTGCGCCGCCTCGTAGGCGGCGACGTCCGAGACGACGACGTGGGGGACGACGAACCGGTCGAGTGCCCAGGCCGTCCCGCCCCCCGCGGCGAGCAGGACCGCGACCCCACCGGCGATGAGGGAGTGCTTGACACGCTTTTTCATGAGGACCACCCTCGGCGGTCGCGGTAGGCGCCCCCTTGGCGGCGGCTACGCGGCGGCTATGAACGTCGCGCCCCGCGGATGTTGCGAAGATGGATGCCGTGACCGCTCCCGCAGATGACGACCCGACCACCGGTCCGACGCTCGTCTTCGACACCAAGGCGCAGGATCACTCGGTCGGCGAAGACATCCTCGGCCTGCTCACCGGGACCTTCCTCGTCTCGTCGGGACTGCACCTGCTGCACGCCGCGCAGGCGGTGACCGGCGGCACGGCCGGCCTCTCGCTGCTCCTCGGTTACGCGACCGGCTGGCCGTTCTGGGTGCTGTTCGCCGCGGTCAACCTGCCCTTCGCGCTGCTGGCGGTCTGGCGTCGGGGCTGGGACTTCACGATCCGCACGGTGATCTCCATCGCGCTCGTGTCGGCGTTCGCGCCGCTGCACGACGCCCTCTTCCCCATCGAGGGGTTGCAGCCGCTCTACGGCACCCTCGCCGGCAACCTGCTGGCGGGCGTGGGGGTGCTCATCCTCTTCCGCCATCGCGCGAGCGTCGGCGGCATCAACATCATCGGGCTGGAGATCCAGGACCGCACGGGCTTCCGGGCGGGCTGGACGATGATGATCTTCGACGTGCTGATCGTCGCGCTCGCGCTGCTGGTCGTCCCGTGGCAGAACGTGCTGATGAGCGCCGCCGGCGCGGTGCTCCTCAACCTGGTGCTGGCCCTGAACCACCGTCCCGGCCGCTACCTCGGTCGCTGACCCGCGCGCCGGCGTGTCGCCGTCGCCGCGCTTCAGCAGATGCGGAGAGTGATCACGGATGCGGAGGGTGGGGGCCGTGGCATCCGATTCTGTGACCACTCTCCGAATCTGGTGGTGGCGCGGGGTGCGCTCGCGCGTGGCCGCAGTAGATGCGGAGGGTGGTCGCGGATGCGGAGGGTGGGGGCCGTGGCATCCGATTCTGTGGTCGTGGTCCGATTCTGGTGGTGGCGCGGGGCGTGCTCGCGCGTGGCTGCAGCAGATGCGGAGAGTGGTCACGGATGCGGAGGGTGGGGGCCGTGGCATCCGATTCTGTGACCGTGGTCCGATTCTGGTGGTGGCGCCGGGCGTGCTCCCGCGCGGCTGCAGTACATGCAGAGAGTGATCACGGATGCGGTCGGGGGATGCCGCGGCATCCGAATGCGGTGCGACGCTCCGATTCTGCGGCGTCCTCGGTGGACGCCGCGGTCACGTCTGGCAGACGGGGCACCAGAAGACGATGCGCTCGCTCGTCTCGGTCGCGCCCAGCTCGGTGCGGCGGATGGGCGCGCCGCACCGCCGGCAGGGCTTGCGCTCGCGCCGATAGACCCAGTTCTGCCGACCCGGTCGGGTGTCACCGGTGAAGGTCCGCGATGGTCGGTCCCGATTGGCGGTGATCATCCGCGCGGCGGTGTCCACCAGACCCGCGACATCCACGTCGGCGGCCGGCGTCGTCGGCAGGATGCCGCGGACGAAAAGCAGCTCGTTGGCGTACTCGTTGCCGAGCCCGGCGAGATTGCGCTGATCGAGGACCGCCACGTGCACGGGCCTCCCATCGGCGGAGAGGCGGCGCGCCGCTTCGGCCGGGTCCCAGTCGGGGCCGAGCAGGTCGGGACCGAGGTGGCCGACGAGGGCGTCCTCCTCGCTGGTGGGGACGAGGTCGACCATCGCGATCTCGAAGCCCACGGCATCCACCTGCGCGGTGCCGACGATGGCGCGCGCCTGGAAGGCGGGGGAGCGCCACCGCTCGCCGCGGCGGAACACGAGCCAGCGGCCCTCCATCTTGAGGTGCGAGTGCAGGGTGAAGCCGCCGATGCGCATCAGCAGGTGCTTGCCCCGCGGCACGACCTCGTGCACGAGCTCACCCGTCAAGTCGGCCGTGGCGTACCGCGGCACGCGCAGGTCGAAGCGGGTCACCTCGGCGCCCGCGAGCGCCTCGTGCAGCCGTCGGGCGGTGCGGAACACGGTGTCGCCCTCAGGCATGCGCCCCTCCGTGGATCGCGCGGCCGCTTCCGGCGCCCCCGCGGGTCACCGCTGCCACCGCAGGGTCAGGCCACGGCTGGACTCGACGAAGCCCGCGGTCTGCAGCGCCCGTCCGGCGGGCGTGCCGTAGACGAACGCGCCCGACACCTGCTCGACGGTCAGGGTGTCGAGGTGCCGGCGTCGCGCCGTGTCGACGAGACTGGCGGCGGCGGCGGCGAGCACGTCGTCGTCATCGCTGAACACGAGCGCCGAACGTCCGCCGCGTTCGAGATAGAGCACGAGGGCGCCGTCGACGAGCGTCACGAGTCCTCCCGCCTTGCGTCCCGGCCGGTGCGCGACCGCCTCCAGCGCCGGCCACGCGAGCGCGGCGCCGTAGGGGTTGGCGGGATCGGTCGCGGCGAGCGTCACCGCCCGCAGCGGCGCGGGATCGGGCAGCGCGGCGTACTCGCGCAGGCGGTCGACGGTGGCGGATGCCGCGAACTGGGCCGCCCCGAGCTTCTCGATGAAGTATCCGCGACGGCAGTGGCCCGCATCCTCGAAACCCGCCAGCACACGGTAGGTCTGCGCGAAGCCGCCGGGCACCCCCTCCGCCTGCACCGCCCCGCGAGTGACCACGCCATAGCGCTCCAGCAGCAGGCTCGCGGATGCCGCGGCGCGAAGCGCGGCGTCGGCGGACGGCTGCGGCAGCAGCGACCACCGGCCGCCCACGAGGGGAGGGCGCGGGGGTGCCGCCCGCGGTGCCGTGACGGTCGCCGCGATCGAGGTGCCCCGGAACATCCGCGCCCGCGGCGTGCGCCGCGTCGTGCGATGCGCCTGCGATCCGCCGGCGAGCAGGCCGCGCACCGGCGCGAAGGTGTCGTTCGTCACCCGTCCGGTCCAGGTCAGGTTCCACAGCGCCTCGACGACCGCCTGCTCGCTGAGGGCGGACGTCATACCGGCGAGCTGGCCGGCGAAGAAGGCGCCGCCCGCGCCGAGCGCGTCGAGGATCCGCTGCTCCAGTTCCGTGGGCGGCTCGGGGTCGTCGGGCAGGGCGAGGGTGAGCGGCACGGCGTCGATCGGGTGCAACGCGATCCACCCGTCGCGCCCCGGCAGCGAGCCGTGCCCCGACCAGACGACCTCGCCCGTCGAGGTGAGCTCGTCGAGCATCGCGGGCGTGTAGTCGCTGACCCGCGCGGGCAGCACGAGCGACTCCCACGCGCTCGCCGGGAGGGGGACGCCCGCGAGCTGCTCGATCGCGGCGAGCACTCCGTCGACGCCCTCCATCGGACGGCCGCCGGCCGACCCGGCCACGTGCTGCCAGGCGGGCAGGAACCGCGCGTACGACTCCGGGGCGACCGGCTCGACCGTGCCGCGGATGGCCGCCAAGGATCGCAGCCGCAGGCGTCGCAGCACCTCGCTGTCGCACCACTCCAGGTCGTCCGCGGGGGCGCGTCCGTCGGTGGTGGCGGCGGCGTCGGGCAGGAAGAAGCCCGCCGACACGCGCCCCTGCGACTCCAGGCGTTGCAGCGTCTGCCGCGCGACCGCCGTGCCGACGCCGAGGCGCGCGGCGACGTCCGCGGTCCGGAACGGGCCATGGGTACGGGCGTGGCGGGCGACGAGGTCGGCGAGCGGGTCGGCGACGGGCTCGAGGAAGGCGAGGGGGATGCCGACGGGAAGCGCCGCTCCGAGAGCGTCGCGGAGCCGGCCCGCATCCTCGATGGCGGCGACGCGCTCGACGCCGCCGACCGTGACGCGGATCGCGCGACGCGCGTCGATCAGCTCCCCGAGCAGGGACGCCGCCACGGTCTGTGCCGCAGCCGCGTCCGTCGCAGCAGCGTCCGCGGCCGGATCCGTCTCGTCCCCGGCGGGGGCCGGCGTGACGTCGGGGGCCTCGAGGCGGGCCGCGACCTCCGCGGCATCCAGGGGCCCGAGCAGGCGCAGCAGGTCGGCCACCCCTTCCACGCCGCTCACGCGGCGCGACGGATCGAGCCGCTGCGCCTCGCGCTCGAACTGCGCGATCACCGCGGGGTCGAGGAGCTCCCGCATCTCGACCTTGCCGAGCAGTTCGCCGAGCAGCGCGGGATCCACCGAGAGCGCGGCGGCCCGGCGCTCGGCCAGCGGCGAGTCGCCCTCGTACATGAACGCGCCGACATATCCGAACAGCAGATCGCGTGCGAACGGCGACGGCTGGCTGGTCGTGGTCTCGACGAGGCGGATGCGCCGGTCGCCGATCGACCGCGCGATGCGCAGCAGGGCGGGCAGGTCGTAGACGTCCTGGAGCACCTCGCGCAGCGTCTCCAGGATGATCGGGAAGGTGGGATGGTTCTTGGCGACCTCCAGCAGCTGCGCGGACTTCTGCCGCTGCTGCCACAGTGGCGAGCGCTTGTGGGGGTTGAGGCGGGGCAGCAGCAGGGCGCGGGCGGCGCACTCGCGGAAGCGCGAGGCGAACAGCGCCGAGCCGCCCACCTCGTCGGTCACGAGCCGTTCCAGCTCGTCGGGTTCGAAGACGAACAGATCGGCTCCCGGCGGCTCGCTCTCGGCATCGGGCACGCGCGCGATGATGCCGTCGTCGCTCGCGACCGCCGACCCCTCCACGCCGAGCCGCTCGCGGATGCGCGCGTTGACGGCGAGAGCCCAGGGCGCGTGGACGTGCATGCCGTACGGGGAATGCAGGATGATGCGCCAGTCGCCGACCTCGTCGCGGGAACGCTCGACCGTCAGGGTGCGGTCGGTGGGGAGGCTGCCCGTCGCCTCCTTCTGTTCGTCGAGATAGGCCAGCAGGTTGCCGATGGCGTTGTCGTCGAGCCCCGAGTCGCGAAGACGCGCGGTGGCCTTCTCGGAGCCCGCGGCGGCGACCTCGCGGGAGAAACGCCCCAGCGCCTCGCCCAGCTCGGCGGGCCGTCCGAGGCCGTCGCCGTGCCAGAACGGCAGCTTGCCCGGCTGGCCGAACGCGGGCAGCACGTTGACGCGATCATGCGTGATCTCGACGATCCGCCAGCTCGTGGTGCCGAGGGTGAACACGTCGCCCACCCGCGACTCGTAGACCATCTCCTCGTCGAGCTCGCCGACGCGTGCGTTGCGGGTCTCGCCGGCGACGAACACCCCGAACAGGCCCCGGTCGGGGATGGTGCCACCGCTCGTCACGGCGACGCGTTGCGCACCGGTGCGCGCCGTCAGGGTGCCGTGATCGCGGTCCCAGACGACGCGCGGGCGCAGCTCCGCGAACTCGTCGGAGGGGTACTTGCCCGCGAGCAGGTCGAGTGTGGCCTCGTATGCCGAGCGCGGGAGGGTCCGAAACGGCGCCGAACGGCGAACGGTCTCGAACCAGCCCTCGACGTCGACCGGGCCGACGGCGCAGGCCGCGATCGTCTGCTGGGCGAGGATGTCGAGCGGGTTCTGCGGCACAGCGATGGCCTCGATCTGCCCCGCCAGCATCCGCTCGGTGACCACCGCGGTGTGCAGGACGTCGCCGCGGTGCTTCGGGAACAGCGCGGCGCGGCTCACCTCGCCCACCTGGTGTCCGGCGCGGCCGACGCGCTGCAGTCCGGACGCCGCCGACGGCGGTGCCTCCACCTGGATGACGAGGTCGACCTCGCCCATGTCGATGCCGAGCTCGAGCGAGCTCGTCGCGACCACGCAGCGCAGGATGCCGCGCTTCAGCTCGTCTTCGACCTGCGCGCGCTGCTCCTTCGACACCGAGCCGTGGTGGGCCTTCGCGAGCTCCGGAGGGGCGCCGGCGCTCGCGCCCGCCTGCGCCATCGTCTGAGCGGGGACCGTCGCATCGGGCAGCTCGAGGCCGAGGCGTTCCGCGTAGATCTCGTTGAGGCGCCCGGTCAGTCGTTCCGCGAGCCGCCGCGAGTTCGCGAACACGATCGTCGAGCGGTGCGCGAGTACCCGGTCGACGATCGCCTCCTCCACATGGGGCCACACCGATCCGGTGATCTCCGTGGGCGGCGACGGCGCGAACCAGTCGCCGTCACCCTCGGCATCCGCCGCCGTCGCGCCCTCGGCGTCGTCATCCGGGCGGTGCTCCGGCGGGGGCGGGGGGTTGAGCATGTCCGACATCGGCACGACGACGCGCAGATCGAACGCCTTCGTGGCGCGCGGAGCGACGATCTCGACCGGGGCGGAGCCGCCCAGGAAGCGCGCCACCTCGTCGATCGGGCGCACCGTCGCCGACAGCCCCACCCGCTGCGCGGCAGGGCGATCCGGATCGTCGCCGCGGCGCAGGGCGTCGAGCCGTTCGAGGCTCACCGCCAGGTGGGCGCCCCGCTTGGTGGCCGCGACGGCGTGCACCTCGTCGACGATCACGGTGTGCACGTCGCGCAGGGTCTCGGCCGCCTGGGAGGTGAGCATCAGATAGAGCGACTCGGGTGTCGTGATGAGGATGTCGGGCGGATCGGTGACGAGCTTGCGGCGGTCGGCGGCGGGTGTGTCGCCCGAGCGCACGCCGACGGTCACCTCCGGCAACGGGATGCCGAGACGGCGCGCGGCCTGGCCGATGCCCACCAGCGGCGAGCGGAGATTGCGCTCCACATCGACGCCGAGGGCCTTCAGCGGCGAGATGTAGAGGATGCGCGTGCCCGCGGCATCCTTCTTCGGCGGCCTCTTTCTGGCCGCCCCGGCGGGCGCGACGCCCGCGGGGGCCGTACCGTCGGCCGGGGCGGCGGCCTTCTCCCGGAACACCCGGTCGATGGCCCACAGGAACGCCGACAGGGTCTTGCCCGAGCCGGTGGGGGCGACCACGAGGGCGTGCTTGCCGGCCGAGATCGCCTCCCATGCCCCGGTCTGCGCGGTCGTCGGCTGGGCGAAGGCGCCACGGAACCAGTCCTGGGTCGCAGGACCGAACCGCTCCAGCACATCGGCCATCGATCCATCATCCCGCGGACCGCCGACACGCGGGGTGCGGCGCGTGTTCCGTATTCAGTCTCCGCGGCGTCATCGGGCGGTGGCGGGCCCGGAATCAGGCGGTCCAGCGCCGCTGCGGCACCCGGGGAGACTGAATACGGCCGTCCGTGCCGGCTCGACCGGCCGGCTCGACCAGCCGTGCCACCCGGGCGGCCCCAGCTCACCCGCTCAGCCCACCACAGACTCGGCGAGCCGGCCGTCGCGCAGTTCGAGGACGAGGTCGGGCTCGATGCGGCGCAGGAAGCCGTCGTCGTGGCTGACGACCAGCACGGCGCCGCGGAACGCGGACAGCGCCGCGACGAGCTGATCGACGGTGTCGAGGTCGAGGTTGTTCGTCGGTTCGTCGAGCACCAGCAGCTGGGGCGGCGGGTCGGCCATCACCAGGCAGGCCAGCGCCAGCCGGAACCGTTCGCCGCCCGACAGCGCCGACACGGGCCGCAGCACCGTGTCGCCGCGCAGGAGGAACCGTGCGAGGCGGTTGCGCAGCTCGACGTCGCCGACCCCGGGCGCCGCGCGCCGCAGGTTCACCAGCGGCGACGCCTCGTCGTCCAGGCCGTCGACGCGCTGCGAGAGGTAGCCGATCCGGTCGGTGTGGGCCACGGCATCCACATCGGTCGGGGTGCCACGACCGTCGCCGACGAGGCGCTCCAGCAGCGTCGTCTTGCCGGCGCCGTTCGGACCGACCAGGGCCACCCGCTCCGGCCCCTGCACCGTCCACGACCGCTCCGCATCGCGGATCGTCGCGATGCGGCGGCCGGCGGCCACCCGCGGGTCGGGCAGGTCGATGTGCACGGACTCGTCGTCGCGGACGCGACGCTCCGCGACGTCGAGCGCGGCGCGGGCGTCCTCCTCCTTCCCCCGCGCCTCCACGCGGAGGCGGCCGGCCGAGACCTGGGCGGCACGCTTCTTCCCACCCATGACGATCTTCGGCGCGCGTTTGTCCATCGACGCCTTCCTGCCGACCGCGGCCCGCGTCGCGAGCACCTGTTCCTGATGGATGCGGTCGCGCTTCTCGCGCCGCACGTGCTGACGCGCCGCCGCCTCGGCCTCCCGCGCCGCCGCCTGCTCCGCCTCGTGCGCAGCGCGCCAGTGCGAGTAGGGTCCACCGAACGTCGTCAGCTCGTTGTCGTAGAGCTCCGCCGTGTCGTCCATGAGATCCAGCAGCGCGGTGTCGTGGCTGACCACGATGAGTGTCCCGCGCCAGCCCCGCACCAGCTCGTGGACGCGGGCGCGGGCGTCGCGGTCGAGGTTGTTGGTGGGCTCGTCGAGCAGAGCGATCGGGGCGCCGCGCAGTCGGATGCCGACGATCGCCGCGAGCATCGCCTCGCCGCCGGAGAGCTCTCCCACGCGACGATCCAGCGCGTCGGGCGGCAGGCCGGCCTCGGCGAGGGCGGCCACGGCGCGCGCCTCGACATCCCAATCGGCGCCGACCGTGTCGAAGTGACGCTGATCGACGTCGCCGGCGCCGATCGCGCGGACGGCGTCGAGGGCGCCGGCCACGCCGAGCACGTCCGCGACGCGCGTCCGGGGGTCGAGCCGCTGGGCCAGCATCTCGACGGCGCCGGTGCGGACGACGGCGCCGGATGCCGGGACGAGGCGTCCCGCGATGAGTGCGAGCAGGGTGGACTTGCCGGTGCCGTTTCGCCCGATGAGCCCGGTGCGGCCGGTGCCGAACGCGCCGGAGACGTCGTCCACGGCGATCGTGCCGTCGGGCCAGGCGAAGGTGAGGCGGTCGAGGACGACCGCGGGTGAGGGGTGGGGCATGGGAGCCTCCTGTCGATGTCGTGAACGATGTCGGGGCGCAGGCGCGCACGACACCGTTCCCGGGACGACGGGAGGGTCGACGGCCGGCGCGGAAGGATGCGCCGACGCGTCGGAGAACCCGGTGTCCGAGGAGGGACGGAGGGTCGACGGCTCAGCGCGGGATCACAGCGCGGCGTCGAAACCCTTCAACGGTCTTCCTCACACTCGGGACAGGAACCCGGACAGCCTACCTCAGCCCGCGGCGCCCTCGCCAGGGCGGCCGGCGGCGACGTCGTCGAGGCGCTTCTGCAGGAACACGCGGACGTCGTCGAGCTCCTCCTGCGACACGCTGTGGGTGAGTCCCGTGTAGACCCGACCGCTGAGCTCGACGTGCTCGGGGAGCCATTGGACGGTGTGGGCGACGGCGGCGGGCGGGATCACCTCGTCGCGGGCGCCGCGTCCCCAGAAGACCGGGGGGCGCCGCTCGGCCAGCCGTGCGTCGGCGGGCAGCGGCGACGGGTCGACGTATCCCGCGAGATTGACGGCGAACGCGAACCGCTCGGGCCGCAGCCGAAGGGCTTGCAGGGCGACGGCCGCACCCTGCGAGAAGCCGAGGATGCCGATGGTCTCGGCATCCGTCGCCGCCTCCACCCACGCGATCAGCGCCTCAGCGGCGTCGGTCACCGCCCCGCTCGAGCGGCCGTCGAGACCTTCGATGGGGTACCAGGACCAGCCCGGCGCGGGAAACGGCGGCGACAGCGGTGCGCGCACGGCCGCGAACACATACGCATCGGGCAGGAACGGGACCAGGCCGAACAGGTCGCGCTCGTCGGAGCCGTACCCGTGCAGGAGCAGCAGCAGCGGTCGGCCCGCGCGCTCGGCGGTGGGCGCCGACCACAGGACGGCGTCGTCGTCGATCGCGATCGCGCTCATACCGACATCCTCTCAGCCTCCGCCGACACCGCGGCCGTGCTCGCGGGGGCACCCGACCGCCGGCGTCGACGGGCGTCGCGGACACGGGGCGACCGGAGGTGCGGGTATACATGAGGCATGGCCGTTCGAACCCCCGACCCCGATCCGAACGAACGCGACGACGACGGGACCCCCCGCGATCCGCTCCGCGGCTTCGGCGGCGGGCGTCCGGGCCACCCGATGGGCGACGGCTCGTTCGGCTCGCCCACGCCGGGCAGCGCCGCCAACCCGGGGTGGCTGACCGACATCGAGCTGGCCGAGGCGCGTCGGCGACTGCCGATCCTGTACGTGGAGGCCGTTCCGGTGCGCACCGACGGCGTCGGTGCGGTCACGCAGGTGGGCGTGCTGCTGCGCGCGACGCCGCTGGGGGAGATCACCCGCTCGATCGTCTCGGGGCGCGTCCGCTACGGCGAGACGGTGCGCGACGCCCTCTTCCGCCACCTCGAGAACGACCTCGGCCCCATGGCGTTCCCGCAGCTTCCGCCGCAGCCCGTGCCGTTCACGGTGGCGGAGTACTTCCCGCTGCCGGGCGTCAGCGCCTTCCACGACGATCGCCAGCATGCGGTCTCCCTCGCCTTCGTCATCCCCGTGACGGGCACCTGCGAGCCGCGTCAGGACGCGCTGGAGGTCACCTGGATGACCCCGGAAGAGGCGTCGTCGGAGTCGTTGGCCGCCGAGATGGAGGGCGGCCGCTCGACCCTCATCCGTCTGGCGCTGGCGAGCGTCGGCGCTCTGCGCTGACGCACCGCCCGTCTCACCCTCACCCCGCCCCCGCCCCGATTCAGAGGTGATCACCGTGCCCCGTAGCGAGATGCTGGTCGACTTCGCCGGCGCCCTCCCGCTCGCGCTGCTGCTCTCCTTCGTCATCGCGTGGGTGCTCCGCCGCATCTTCGGCGCCCGCCTCTCCCTGCCGTTGTCGGTCATGACGATCGTCTCCCTGCTCGGGGTGAGCCTCGGGCTGTTCCTCGCGGGCTGGTTCTTCTTCGGGCTGCGACTGTGGATGCCGACGTCGCTGCTGCTGGCCGCGGGAACGAGCCTGGGACTGTCCTTCGTCGTCGCCGGCATCGCCGCGATCGTGCGCCGCGACGGTGCCATCGACGTCGCCGCGCTGCTCGAGAAGGGCGAGAGCGAGCAGGTCGAGTTCAAGGAGACGGCGCGCTGGAACGTCCGTGACGACAAGAAGGACGCCCGCATGGAACAGGTCGTGGCCAAGACCGTCGCCGCGTTCCTGAACAGTGCCGGCGGCACCCTCGTGATCGGCGTCGACGACGACGGCCGCGTCCACGGCCTCGACCGCGACTTCGCGACGCTGCGCACCCCCGACGCCGACCGCTTCGAGCTGTGGTTGCGCGACATGCTGGCGGCGAGCCTCGGCAAGAACGCCGCCGCCATGCCCCGCATCCGCTTCGCAGAGGTCGAGGGGCGCACGGTCTGCGCCGTGCGGTGTCCGCGCGCCGCCGAGCCCGTCTTCGTGACCCAGGGCGCCGCGAAGGAGCTCTGGGTGCGGGTCGGCAACTCGACGCGCGCCTTCGGTGTGGACGAGGCGCTCACCTACGTCGCCCGGCACTTCCGTCCGACCGTGGCCGACACCCTGTTCGGGCGCCGCTGAACCGACCGTCGTAGCCGTCGAGCCCTCGGTGCGCCAACGGCGCGCCGTCGTAGGCTCGGAGCATGACCGCGATCGAGCCCCTCGCCTTCCCGACCGACGCCCCGGGCTGGAGCGCCTTCGCGTCCGCCCGCCCGGCCGCCGCCGTCGCCCTCGTCGCCGACCTCGACGCACGCCTCGCCGCGGCGGACGACGACCTCGACGCCGCGACACGCCTGGAGCTGTGGAACGACGCCGACCTCGCCCTGCGGCAGGCCACGAGCGAGGCGTATCTGCTCAGCGAGGCGCATCCGGATGCCGCGGTGCGCGCCGCCGCGGAGGAGCAGGTGCAGGCGCTGGAGGCCCTGTCGGCCGCGCGACTGCTCGACGACCGCCTCTTCGCCGCGTTCGCGGACCTGCCGGACGACGGTCTCGACGCCGATCAGCGCCGGCTGCTCGACCACCTGCGACGCGACTTCCGGCGCGGCGGCGTCGCCCTTCCCGACGCGGAGCGGGAGCGCGTGCGGGAGCTCACCGACCGCGACACGCAGCTCAGCCTGGAGTTCTCGCGCAACGTGCGCGACGGACGGCGCGAGATCCGGGTGCCGCCCGCGGGGCTCGCCGGCCTGCCGCAGGACTTCATCGACGACCACCCCGTCGGCGACGACGGCCTCGTCGTGCTCACCACCGAGTACACCGACCTCATGCCCGTACGGGAATACGCGACGGACCGGGCCACGCGCACCGCGCTCGTCGAGGCCTACAACGACCTCGCCTGGCCCGAGAACGACGCCGTCCTCGCGGAGCTGCTCGCCGTGCGGGCGGAGCGGGCGCAGCTGCTCGGGTATGGCGACTGGGCGGACTTCGAGACCGAGACGCGGATGATCGGCGCCGGTCGCCCGGACGGCGGCAGCGCGGCCATCGCGGAGTTCCTCGCGCGCCTCGACGAGGCCTCGGCGGCGGCCGCCGCGGCGGAGTACCCCGTGCTCCTCGCGCGGCTCCAGCGCGACGACCCCGCCGCCACCGAGGTGACCATCGCCGACTTCTTCTACCTGCTGAGCGCCCTGCGCCGCGAGCGGCACGACGTCGATGCGCAGCTCGTGCGCTCGTACTTCTCGTTCGACCGCGTGCTGCCGGGCGTCCTGGCGACCACGTCGCGGCTGCTCGACGTCGAGTACGTGCCGGTCGACGTGCCCACCTGGCACCACGACGTCCGCTCCTACGACGTCGTGCGTGCCGGGGAGCGGCTCGGTCGCATCCACCTCGACCTGCATCCGCGCGACGGCAAGTACAACCACGCCGCGTGCTTCCCGCTCGCCCCGGGGGTGACCGGACGGGTGCTCCCCGAGGCCGTGCTGCTGTGCAACTTCTCGCGCGGGCTGATGACGCACGACGAGGTCGTCACCTTCTTCCACGAGTTCGGCCACCTCGTGCACGACATCCTCGGCGGCGATCAGCGTTTCGTCCGCTTCTCCGGCGTCGCGACCGAGTGGGACTTCGTCGAGGCACCCAGCCAGCTCCTCGAGGAATGGGCCTGGGATGCCGAGGTCCTCGCCTCTTTCACCGCCGACGCCGACGGGCAGCCCATTCCGGCCGATCTGGTCGCCAAGATGCGCGTCGCCGACGGCTTCGGCCGTGCGCTGGAGGTGCGGCGCCAGCTCGGTCACGCCAACGTGTCGTACCACCTGCACGTGGATCGACCGGCCGATCTGCAGGCCGCGACGGAGCACTGGTACGCCTCGACGAGTCCCGTCCAGCCGCTGCGGGCCCGGCATCCGTACGCCGGTTTCGGCCATCTGACGGGATACGGCGCCTGCTACTACACGTATCAGTGGAGCCTCGTGATCGCCCGCGACCTGCTCTCGGGGTTCGGGGGCGATCTGATGGATGCCGAGGCCGCGACCCGCTATCGGCGCGAGATCCTCGAGCCCGGGGGACGCCGCGACGCGACCGCGCTCGTCGAGGCCTTCCTCGGGCGCCCGTACGCGTTCGATGCGTACCGGGAGTGGCTCGCCGGGGCGTGACCGCTCCGCGGATGCGGCGGTGAGAGCCCGGCCGCGCCGGGATCAGGTGAGGCGCGCGAGCTCCGCGACGAACGCGTCGACGTCGTCCTCCGACGTGTCGAACGAGCACATCCAGCGGACCTCGTTCTTCGCGGCATCCTCCCCACCGGCACTCGACGGATCGCCGTCGCGCTCCGTCGAGCCTCCGCCGGCGGGGCCCCAGTCGTAGAAGCGGAAGCTCTCGCGCAGCGCGTCGGCGATGCCGTCGGGCAGGGTCGCGAAGACCCCGTTGGCCTGCGTCGGCTGGCTGAAGCCCACCCCGGTGATCGACCCGTCCGCGATGCCCGCCTCGACGCCGGCGCGCAGGCGCTGGGCCATCGCGTTGGCGTGCCGGGCGTTGCGCAGGTACAGGTCGCCCTCCAGCAGTGCGACCAGCTGCGCGGAGATGAAGCGCATCTTCGAGGCGAGCTGCATGTTGAGCTTGCGCAGGAAGAGCAGGCCCTCCGCGGCATCCGGGTTCAGGACGACGACCGCCTCGCCGCCGAGCGCGCCGTTCTTCGTGCCGCCGAAGCTCAGCACGTCCACGCCGGCGTCGGTCGTGAAGGCGCGCAGCGGGACGTCGAGGGCGGCGGCGGCGTTGGAGATCCGGGCGCCGTCGAGGTGCAGGCGCATGCCGTGGGCGTGGGCGTGGTCGGCGAGGGCGCGGATCTCGTCGGGGGTGTACAGCGTGCCGAGCTCGGTCGACTGGGTGATGGAGACCACCAGCGGCTGGGCGCGGTGCTCGTCGCCCCAGCCCCAGGCCTCGCGGTCGACGAGCTCGGGGGTGAGCTTGCCGTCGCGGGTGGGGACGTTCAGGATCTTGATCCCGGCCACCCGCTCGGGCGCGCCGCCCTCGTCGACGTTGATGTGGGCGGTGGATGCCGCGATCACGGCGCCCCAGCGGGGGAGCATCGACTGCAGGCCCACCACGTTGGCCCCGGTGCCGTTGAAGACGGGGAACGCCTCGGCGGATTCGCCGAAGTGGCGGCGGAAGACCTCCTGCAGACGGATCGTGTAGGCGTCTTCGCCGTAGGCGATCTGGTGGCCGTGGTTCGCCGCGGCGATCGCCTCGAGGATCTCGGGGTGGACGCCGGAGTAGTTGTCGCTGGCGAAGCCGCGGGCGGTCGTGTCATGCAGAGTGGTCACGGGTATCCAATCTAGTTCGGGGGCGCGAGTCCGCGACGTCGCAGACCGCGGCTCGCCGCCCCCTGGCCCGAACTCCTCCATCGAGGCGGGCGTATGGGGCGACAGGGCCGCGTCCGGCGGCCAGGGGCGTGCGATGGAGGAGTTCAGCCCGGGCCGAGGGTGATGACGGCGTCGTTGACCTCGTCCGCTCCCCGGTCCCAGAGGCCGAGGAACGCCGCCGCGAGCTCCTCCTCCAGGCCCTCGAGCGCGCGCACCCGGAAGATCGTGGATGCCGCCGCCGGCGCGCGGTGCGCGCCGCGGGCATCCGCAGCGAACCCCTGGGCCATCGCCCGCGCCCACGCCTCCTCCGCCGCCTTGACGGCGGCGTAGTTGGCGCCCCCCGCCAGCGGGCGCGCGACCGCGGTCGAGGAGACGATCGCGACCCGCGCGGCATCCGAGGCGATCAGGTCGCCCCAGAAAGCGCGGGTGACGTGCCGCTGGGCGGTCAGTCCGGCCTCGAGCGCGCGGTAGTCGGCGTCGCTCTGGCCCGGCAGCCCGCCGCCGCCGCGCCATCCGCCGACGAGGTGCAGGATGCCGTCCACCGGCGTCCCGTCGGCGCGGAGCGCCGCCGCGAACGCGCCCACCTCGGCCTCGTCGGTCAGATCGCACACCGCGGTCCGCGCGCCGAGATCGCGCAGCCCGCCGAGCTTCGCGTCGTCGCGGCCCACGGCGATCGCGACCGCCCCGGCGCTCCGGAGCGCGTGCACCGCCGCGCGCCCGCTCGCGCTCGTGGCACCCGCGATCACGACCGTGCGCCCGCGGACCCCGTCACCCATCGCGACCCGTGATGCCCGCCGTCGAAGCGATGACGCCCTGCATCTTCTTGTCGAGCGCCTCGAAGAACATCGAGAGCGGGAACTCGTCGTCGAGCACCGCGTCGGTGTACCCCTTCGGCGCGCCGGCGAGCACGTCGTCGGGCAGGCCGTGCGCCCAGGCCGAGGCCGGATGCGGGGTCACGACGCTGCGCACCAGGTCGTAGGCCGCGAGCCAGTGGGCGACCTTGGGGCGGTCGATCGACTCCCAGTACAGGCGGTCGATCGCGTCGCTGAGGGCGATGACGGCGTCCGGCACCCCGTCCCAGTCGAAGGCGAGCGCGGTGTCGGTCCAGTGCAGCACCCCGCGCCGATGCAGCCAGGCGAACAGCAGCTGGCCGCCGAGGCCGTCGTAGTTGCGCACGCGCGAGCCGGTGATCGCGAACCGGAAGATCCGATCGAAGATCACGGCGTACTGCACCAGGCGCGCGTGGTCGAGCATGGCCGTCTCGGCATCCGTCAGCGGGTGACCGTCCGCCGCGCGTGCCGACAGTCGCGCGGCGATGCCCACGCATTCCCGGTACGCCGTGAGGTCGCAGCGCAGCTCCTCGAGCGTGTAGAGGAAGTAGGGCATGCGCTGCTTGATCATGAACGGGTCGAACGGCAGGTCGCCGCGCATGTGGCTGCGGTCGTGGATGAGGTCCCACATGACGAACGTCCGCTCGGTGAGGCCCTGATCGGCGAGCATCCGGGCGACGCCGTCCGGCACGTCGAGCTTGGTGATCTCGGATGCCGCGGCCACCACCCGCCGGAAGCGTGCGGCCTCGCGGTCCTGGAAGATCGCCCCCCACGTGAACGAGGGGATCTCGCGCATCGCCACCGTCTCGGGGAAGAGCACGGCGGAGTTGGTGTCGTAGCCCGAGGTGAAGTCGATCAGCCGCAGCGAGACGAACAGGCCGTTGGTGTAGGTCTGCTCCAGCTCGCCGATGAACTCCGGCCAGATCACCTCGCAGAGCACGGCCTCGAGGTGCCGGTCGCGCGACCCGTTCTGCGTGTACATCGGGAACACGACGAGGTGGCGGAGGCCATCCACACGGGCGCGCTGGGGCTGGAAGGCGACCAGCGAGTCGAGGAAGTCCGGCACGGGGAAGTCGGCGTCCGCCCACCGGCGGAGGTCGACGACGCAGGTCGAGAGGTAGTCGGCGTCGTGCGGGAACAGCGGTGCGAGGGTGCGGATGCCGGCGGCGATGGTGTCGATGAGGTCGGCGGCGACGGCGCGGTCGGCGTCGCCGGGAACCGAGCCGTCCTGCGCCTGCAGCGGTTGCAGCCGGCCGACGGCATCCTTCAGCGCCTGCCAGGCGGGCTGCTGCTCGAGCGGTCGGTCGTCTTCGACGAGCGGCACCATGGGTCGGTCGTCTTCGACGAGCGGCACCATCGGTCGGTCGTCTTCGACGAGCGGCACCATGGGTCGGTCGTCTTCGACGACCTCGGGCTCTCCGATGACGGACTTCGTGGGCGTGTAAAGGGACATGGTGGGCACCTCCGCTCGTCGAGACAGGAATATTTACGGCAAGACTGCCTTGCATCGGATATTCTTCCATGCATGGAAGATGATGTCGACCGTCGGATCGTGGCCGAGGTCTCGCGAGACGGCCGGATGACGCTCGCCGACCTGTCCGCCGCGGTCGGGCTCTCGATCTCCGCCGTCCAGGCCCGCCTCAAGCGGCTGGAGTCGCGCGGTGTCGTCACCGGCTACCGCGCGCTCGTCGACGCCGAGGCGGTCGGGCGCCCGCTGGCCGCCTTCATCGAGATCACGCCGCTCGACCCGGCTCAGCCCGACAACGCCCCCGAGCTCCTCGAGCACCTCGACGCGATCGAGGCCTGCCACTCCATCGCCGGTGACGCCAGCTACATGCTCTTCGCCCGTGTCGCGTCGCCGCGCGCCCTCGAAGACCTCGTGCGTGAGATCCGGCTCGCCGCCGCGGTCCGCACCCGCACGACCGTCGTGCTGCAGACCTTCTACGAGCACCGACCGCTGGTGCCGCAGTCGGGCTGACGGCGCGGACCGCGCGAACCAGGCGGGCCGCGCGGGCCAAGCAGACCGCGCGGACCAAGCGGTCCGATCCGGCCCGGCGCGCGCCGACGGCGATACATCGCTCGATGGATGCCGCCGCGCGCGGCGGTCGCGTAGCGTCGTAGCGTGTTTCGGACGCTGACCCGCATGCAGCTGACCGTCGACATCGTCGCGGCCGGCCTGTTCGCGCTGTTCGCACTGTTCGCGACGCTCGTGCCGTCCGACGGGATCGGGTCGGCGATGGTCCCCTCGCGGGTCGCGCTGATCGTCGCGCTCGCGCTCACCCTCGTCTTCTCCGGGGCCGCCGCGGTCCGCCGCCTGGCACCCGAGCTCGCCCTCGCGGTCTGCTGGGCCGCCGCGGTCCTCCAGATGGCCACCGGCCTGCCGCCGCTGCCGGCGAACATCGCCATCTTCGGGGTGCTCTACACGACCGCGGCCTACGGCGCGCGGCGCACCTTCTGGTTCGGGTTCGCGTCGTCGCTGCTGGGGGCGGTGGCCATCGCGATCTACATCATCGTCATGCCGCTCGTGCTCGGTCAGTGGACCACCAGCGGCATCGGCACCTACGTCTTCGCCACCGCGGCGACCTTCGCCTCCGCCGCCTTCGCCCTCCTGCTCGCCTGGACCGCCGGCGCCCTGGTCAGAACGAGCCTGCGCGCCCGCGAGAACCGTCGCGCGCAGGAGCTCGCCGAGGCCACCGCCGTCGCCGAGGCGGAGCGCACCCGCATCGCGCGAGACATGCACGACGTCGTCGCCCACTCGCTGGCCGTCGTCATCGCCCAGGCCGACGGGGCGCGGTACGCCGCGGCATCCGACCCCGCCGTCGCCGCCGTGACGCTCGGCACCATCTCCACGACGGCCCGCGCCGCGCTCTCCGACGTCCGGATGCTGCTGACCCAGCTGCGCCACACGCAGGCCGAGGGCCCGCAGCCGACCCTCGCCGACCTCGAGCAGCTCTACGCGCAGGTGCGTGCGGCGGGTGTGACGCTCCGGGTCGACGTGGATCCGGCGCCGGTCGGGGAGGTGCCCGCGGCCGTGCAGCTCGCGGTGTTCCGCATTCTGCAGGAGGCGCTCACGAACGCGCTCCGCCACGGCGCCGATGCGGCCGTGGGCGTCGATCTCGCGTGGCACGCTGGGGGAGTGGAACTGACCGTGCGCAATCCCGTCGCCCCCGTCGAGACCGCGGGCGGCTCCGTCGCCGGCGACCGATCCGCCGAGGAGTACCGCGGGCACGGCCTGATCGGCATGCGCGAGCGTGCGCAGCTGGTCGGAGGCCAGCTCGACGCGAGCCGGCAGGGCGCCCTGTTCGTCGTGCGGGCGCGGCTGCCGATCGCACCGTCCGCCGCCGCCGGGGGACAGGCATGAGCGCCCCGATCAGGGTCGTCCTCGTCGACGACCAGGCCCTCTTCCGTGCGGGGATCCGCATGGTGATCGACTCGCAGTCCGACCTCGCGGTCGTCGGCGAGGCGGGCGACGGCGCCGAGGGCGTGCGCGTCGTGCGCCAGACCCGGCCCGACGTCGTGCTGATGGACATCCGGATGCCGGTGATGGACGGCCTCGCCGCGACGGCCGAGCTCCTCGCCGATCCGACGCTGGCCGCCGACCCGCCCCGCATCGTCATGCTCACCACCTTCGACCTCGACGAGGCGGCCGCGCGGGCGATCCGGCAGGGGGCCAGCGGCTTCCTCCTCAAGGACGCCGACCCGGAGTTCCTGCTCGCCGCGATCCGGACGGTGCAGTCGGGATCGGCGGTCATCGCCGCCTCGGCGACCCGCGAGCTGTTCGCGCAGTTCTCCGAGCCGTCGCGCACCATCCCCGAGACCTTCACCGAGCTGACGGATCGCGAGCGCGAGATCTTCGCCCTCGCCGCCCGAGGACTGTCCAACGCCGAGATCGCGCAACGGGAGTTCCTCTCCGAGGCGACCGTGAAGACGCACATCAGCCGCATCCTCGGCAAGCTCTCCCTCCGCGACCGGGTGCAGCTCGTCGTGTTCGCCTTCGAGCACGGGCTGGCCTGACCCGCGGATGACCCGCCGGTCGGCGGCGGGGCCGCCCCCGACCGTCCGGGTGCGTCATCCTCGCGATGTACGCGTTCGCGACCGCAGGCCGACGCGGTGCCCGTGGTCGCGTCCGTAGCGTGAGGGATATGGAGATCACGACCACCGAGCTGGGCCTCGCCGCCCGGGTGCAGAGCGTCACGAAGACCTACGGAGCCGGCGAGACGGGGGTGCGCGCACTCGACGGCGTGACCGTCGGCATCCGTCGCGGGGAGTTCACCGCGATCATGGGGCCCTCCGGGTCGGGCAAGTCCACGCTCATGCACATCATGGCCGGACTGGATGCCGCCACGACGGGCCGTGCCTGGATCGGCGACACCGAGATCACGGGGCTGTCCGACCTCGAGCTCACCCTGCTGCGGCGCCGGCGCATCGGCTTCGTCTTCCAGTCCTTCAACCTCGTGCCGACCCTCGACGCGCTGAGCAACATCCTGCTGCCGTTCGACCTCGACGGGCGCCGGCCCACGGCGCTGGAGCGCGCCCGCATCGAGAGCCTCATCGACTCCCTCGGCGTGCGCGATCGACTGCGGCACCGCCCCCACGAGCTGTCGGGCGGGCAGCAGCAGCGCGTGGCGATCGCGCGCGCCCTCGCCACCGCACCCGACCTGGTGTTCGCCGACGAGCCGACGGGCAACCTCGACTCGCGCTCCAGCCGTGAGGTGCTCGCGCTGCTGCGGACCGCGAGCCGCGAGCACGGGCAGTCGATCGCGATGGTCACCCACGATCCGATCGCGGCCGCCCACGCCGATCGCGTCCTCTTCCTCGGGGACGGGCGGGTCGTCGCCGACAAGCCCCGGCAGAGCGCGGAGCAGGTCTCGGCGTTCATGCTCGCGTCCGAGGTGGCGGTGTGAGCGCCGCCGTGGCCGATCCGGTCTCGCTCGGCGCGCCGGCGGCGATCACGTCCCGCGCGTCGCGGCTCGCGTGGGTGCGCGAGCGGGGGATGGGCGCGACCGTGCTCGTCGCCGCCATCTCCGCGGCGTTCGGGGTGCTGCTGCTCACCGCGACGGGCTACATCGCGGCATGGGCGCGCGCCGACCCGTATCTCGGCAACAGCGAGACGGTCGCGATCGTGCTCGGCATCCTCAGCGTCCTGCTCGTCGGTGTCGCCGTGTACGTCGCCGCGATCGTGACGGCGAACACCTTCGCGACGATCGTCGCCGGGCGCACCCGTCACATCGCCATGATGCGCCTCATCGGCGCGTCCGCTCGTGCCCAGCGCCAGGAGGTCGGCCGCCAGGGTCTCGGCGTCGGGATCATCGGTGCCGCCGTCGGTCTGGCGGTGGGCACCGCGGCCGCCGCCGTCCTGGTGCGCCTCGCCGACGCGCTGCTGGGCATCATGGCCGGCTACGCCGTCGCGCAGCCGGTGCTGCTGCTGCCCGCCGCCGTCGTCGCGCTGACCACGTGGGCGGGTGCATGGAGCGGATCGCGGCGGGTGCTGACCGTCACCCCGCTGCAGGCGCTCGCCGGATCGGCCCCGCGCACGCACGAGCAGACCCGCTCGCCGGCGCGCGATGTCGCGGCCGTGATCCTGTCGTTCGCCGGGGCGGCGCTGTTGGCCGGAGGCGTCGTCGTCGGGCTCGTGTCGCCGCTCGGCGTCATCGTCGCCTTCTTCGGCGGCATCCTGTCCTTCACCGGCCTGACCCTCGGCGCCGTCATCGTCATGCCGCCGCTGCTGCGCCTCACCGGACGCCTGTTCGGTCGGTCGGCGCCGGCGCGACTCGCGGCCGAGAACGCCCTGCGCTACCCCGAGCGGGCGAGCCGCATGGCGATCGGGGTGGTCATGGGCGTGACGCTCGTCGTGATGTTCGCGGTCGCCGGCGCGTCGGTCAAAGCCGTGATCGCGTCGTCGTCGGGGGGAACGCCGCCCGCGGAGCTCGATCGCGTGCTCGACACCTTCGCCGCCATCATGATGGGGCTGGTCGCCGTCTCGGCCGTGATCGCCGCCGTCGGCCTCGTCAACCTGCTGACGATCGGCGTCGTCCAGCGACGTCGCGAGCTCGGACTGCTGCGGGCACTCGGCCTCTCCTCCCGCCAGGTGCGACGGGTCGTGCTGCTCGAGGCCGTGCACGTCACCATCACGGCGCTCACCTTCGGGCTCGTGCTGGGCGTCGCCTACGGGTGGGTGGCCGCGCAGTCGCTGCTCGGCTCGGTGGCCGTGCCGCCCGCGCTCTCCGCGCCGACGCTGGTGGTCCCGGCCGTGCCATGGATGCCGGTGCTCGTCGTGGTGCTGGCCACTGCGCTCCTCACCGTCGTCGCGACGGTCGTCCCGACGCGGTTGGCGACGCGGGTGACGGCCGTGGAGGCGCTCGCCGAGTGAGGACCCGGATGCCTGGGGGTGTCCGGTGCCGGCTGTCGCGGTCAGGCTTCGACCGCGACAGCCGGCGATTCGTCGCGGTGGGCGTCGGGGTCGAAGGCCCAGGTCGGCGCGAGCGCGGCGAGGCGGGCGCCGCGCCACTGCCACGTCGCCCAGAGCACCGGCCAGAGCGCGGGCGCGGCGGCCCCGCCGATCACGAGCCGGTCGCGCCACAGCGTCTTCGACGGGTCGCCCGGCGCCGGCGCCACCGCCATCTGGTGGTCCCACACGTCGAGGGCGGCCAGCGGTCCCGTCAGCGGGATGCCGCTGTCGCGGAAGATCCGCACGGGGCCGTGGGCGTCGACCGTGTGCCGCTCGCTGACGTGGATCAGCTGCGATCCGAGCGGGATGACGCCGGCGACGCTCATCGCCACCGGGACGTCGGCGCCCGGCACGAGTCTGGTCGGCAGGCCTTCGGCGGCGAGGGGCGCGAGGTCGAGGAACGGACCGTAGAGGTCGGCGACCGCACGCGGTGAGTGCAGGGCGCGCCACGCGGCATCCGCATCGCAGTCGAGGACGAGCTTGAGCATGATCCGCATACCGCCAGTCTCGCACCGGTGCCCCCGTAGCCTGGAGACATGGCCTCCCCGTTCGATCAGTCCCGGTACCAGGTGCGCCTCGAATGGGGTGCCGACGGCCTCGATCGCGTCGCGGCGTCCGACGTCGTGGTCGTCGTCGACGTCCTGCGGTTCTCCAGCACGGTCGCCCGCCGCGTCGCGACCGGAGACGCGGTGGCGCTGGACGACGCCGCGCACGCCGCGTCGGTGAACGGTGCCGCGATCGCGGCGCGTGCGGGCGCGACCGGCGCCGTCGTGCTGCTCGGTGCGCTCGTGAATGCGGCCGCCGTGGCCGACGCGATCCTCGCGGAGCAGCGCCGCCGCGGCGCGCGCACGAGCATCCTCGTGCTCGCCGCCGGTGAGCTCTCCGGCCGCGAGTCCGATGCGCGGCTGCGGTTCGCCGTCGAGGACCTGCTCGGCGCGGGAGCCGTCATCGACGCCCTGGGTGCGCGCGGCATCGACCACACGTCGCCCGAAGCCGCCGCCGCGGGCGAGGCCTTCCGCGGGCTGCGGCCCGCCGTGCGCCACCTCCTCACGGCGAGCGGCTCGGGACAGGAGCTCATCGGACGTGACGCGCGTGACGAGGTGCTCGCGGCCGCAGAGGTGGATGCCGCGGCATCCGCGCCCGTCCTGCGCGCGGGCGTGTTCGTGGCCTACGCCTGACCCGGCGCTTCGGGGTGCTTCCGCTCGGCTCGGGGCGTTTCGACTCGCTGCGCTCGCTCAACGACCGGGGCCCCGCCACCCCCTCCGGTCGTTGAGCGAGGAGCGCAGCGACGAGTCGAAACGCGGCGCCCGCCCCGCACCCCCCGGTCGTTGAGCGAGGAGCGCAGCGACGAGTCGAAACGCCTGCCCGCCTGCACCCTCCGGTCGTTGAGCGAGGAGCGCAGCGACGAGTCGAAACGCGGCGCCCGCCCCGCACCCCCCCCGGTCGTTGAGCGAGGAGCGCAGCGACGAGTCGAAACGCCCGCCCGCCCCGCACCCCCGGTCGTTGAGTGAGGAGCGCAGCGACGAGTCGAAACGCGGCGCCCGGCAGCGGCGCCGTCAGCGCCCGGCGCCGACGGTCTCGCGCGGTGTCATCGCCGCGCGCCGCGTGGCCGAGGAGATCTCGCGCCGGGTCCAGGTGAACAGGAACCGGTCGTCGAACGAGCGCGAGCACCGGGCGCACGAGGTGGGGCGCGTCGCGCGGCGGTGCCGATAGGCGACGTGACCCGCGGGGCACACGCCGACCCAGGGGGCGAGCTCGGTGGCCGTCTCGCCGTGGTGGGTGGTTCCGCCCGTGTAGCCGAGTGCGCGCGCCGTGCGTTTCCACGCCGCCCCGTGGCCGGTGCGCGGGCCGGCGAGGGCGTGGGCGACCTCGTGCAGGAGCGTCTGCCGGTTGGTCTCGTCGTCGTAGCGGGCGGCGAGGTAGCGCGACACGGTGATGCGCCGGCGGGTGTAGTCGCAGGCGCCGGCCCGTCGCTTCGCGTTGTCGAACGCGAACGTCCAGGAGGTGTCGAGATGCGCGTGGATCAGCTCTTCGGCCTCGCGCCGGACGACGTCCAGATCGGTCATGCGGTCACGCTAGGGAGGGGCTGCGACATTCAGCTGGCGACAGCCGTGCGACGACGATCGGCGGCCTCGATGGCGAGCAGCGTCGACTCGAGCTGCTCCTCGGGAGCACCCGCCTGCTGACGCAGGAACAGGGCGCGCTTGAAGTCGGCGCGCGCGTCGGCGAAGTCCTCGGCCTCGTAGCTCACCTTCCCGCGGTGCTGGAAGGCGAACGCGGCCAGGGCGGCCCACCCTTGGCCCTCCGCCTCCTCGGCGCAGGTCGTCAGCTCCTGGTGCGCTGCCGCGAACGCCCCGCGGAACTGCAGCACGCTCGCGTGCAGGATCCGTGCGCGCAGCAGGTCTTTGCGCGTGCCGCCCATGCGGGCGACCCGCACCGACTGCTCGGACACGACGAGCGACTCGTCGAGGCGATCGAGCACCTTCAGCAGCCAGACCCGCTCGAGGAGCGCGGGGAGGCTCCGCTGGTCTCCCAGTTCGTCGAGGCGTTCCCGGCAGTCGACGGGGTCGACGATCTCCCGCAGGGTCTGCGGGTCGTATCCCTTGATGTAGCTCATCGGCAGCCCCCTCCTCCGTCGGGATCGCGCGGGCGTGCGGCGCGCCCGTCCAGTCTCACCCGACCGCCGCGGCGAGCCCGTGCGCACACGCCGCGCCGCCGGATTCTCAACGCTCGAAGACCGATGCGGCGGGCTTGGGGGATGCGGTGGCGTCGGCATCCGTCGCGACCTGCGCGCCCCGGGCGAACTCGTCGAGCTCGGCGCCCTGGGCCACCTTCGCCGGGTGGGGGCCCGCGGCCATCAGGCGCGGGAGCCACTCGATCGGAAGGGGCGACGGCGAGGCCGCGATGACGAGGTTTCCGAAGCGGCGCCCCTTGAGCGTCTGCACCTCCGCGAGGACGATCACCTCTGGCAGCACCGCCCGCACCGTCGCGACCTCGCGGCGCGCGAAGGCGAGGCCGGCGCCGTCGGCCACGTTGACGAGCAGTACGCCGTCGGGAGCGAGCAGGCCCGCGAGGATGCGGAAGTACTCCACCGTCGTCAGGTGCGCGGGAGTCTGCGCCCCGGCGAAGACGTCGGACACGACGAGGTCGGCGGCGCCCTGCAGCCCGGCCGGCAGTCGGGCGGCGACGTCGCGGGCGTCGCCGATCCGCACCCGTATCTGCGCGCCGCGGGGGAGCGGCAGCTGCGCGCGGACGAGGTCGACGAGCGGCTGCTCCAGCTCGATCACCTGCTGGCGCGAGCCCGGCCGCGTGTGCTCGACGTAGCGGGGGAGGGTGAGGGCGCCCGCGCCGAGGTGGACGGCGGTGAGGGGCTGCCGCGGCATCCGGAGACGGTCGATGACCGCGCCCATCCGTGCCACGTACTCGAAGTGGAGGTGGCTGGGGTCGTCCAGGTCGACGTGCGACTGCGGCGTGCCGTCCACGTCGAGCTCGTACCCGCCCGCGAACCGGCTCGGCACGACGCGCGCGAGCGTGCCGTCGGACAGGCGCGCCTGCGGTCCGTCGTCCTCCACGCGTGCCCGGGCCATGCCCCCACGCTACCGGGCGTGCCGGGTCGGGAGCAGCGTGCACAACTCCGCCTCGACCTGCCCCATCACCTGCGAGAGCCTCGCCGTGCGACAAGGAGGAGGAGTTGTGCACGTCGGCTGCGTGCGCCGCGTCGAGGACCCCGCGGGTACGCTCGGAGCGTGGCGGTCATCGATCTCAACGCCGATCTGGGCGAGACGGTCGACGGGGTGCCCACCGGCGACGACGACGCGATGTTCGCGGTGATCTCGAGCGCCTCGATCGCCTGCGGCGGCCACGCCGGCGACGCCGCCGCGATGCGCGCGGCGGTCGAACGCTCCACGGTGACGGAGGTCGCGATCGGCGCGCACCCGTCCTATCCCGACCGGGCCGGCTTCGGGCGGGCGCGGCTCGCGATCGGCCCGGCCGACCTGCGGGCGAGCCTCGACGCGCAGCTGTCCGCCCTCGACGCCGCGGGCGCCGACATCCGCTACGTCAAGCCGCACGGCGCGCTCTATCACGCGGTCCGCGACGACGCGGCCCACGCCGCGGCGGTCGTCGGCGCCGTCGCCGCGCTGTCCGCCCGGCTCGGGCGCGCCGTCCCGATCCTCGGCCTCGACGGCCTCATCGCCGCCGAGGCGGCTCGCGCCGGGCTGCCCTTCCGTCTCGAGGCGTTCCTCGATCGCGGCTATCTGCCCGACGGCACGCTCGTTCCGCGCGGAGCGCCCGGCGCCCTCCTCCACGACCCGGGTCAGGTCGCCGACCGCGCCGTGCGGCTCGCGCGCGACGGCGTGGTCGAGGCCGTCGACGGCACCCTGCTCGACACCGGCGCGGTGTCGCTGTGCGTGCACGGCGACTCCCCGGGCGCGGTCGAGATGGCCCGCGCCGTGCGGCGCGCCCTGGATGCCGCGGGCATCGCGGTCGCGGCGCCGTGGTGACCGACGCCGTCTCCGTCCGCCCGTTCGGCGACCGCGGCCTGCTCGTCGAGACGGATGGGCTCGAGCGCGTGCTCGCCCTCCACGCGCGGCTGTCGTCCGGGCGCATCGACGGGGTCGTCGACCTCGTCCCGGCCGCGCGGACGGTGCTGGTGGTCGTCGATCCCGCCGTGCTGCCGCTGACGGCGGCGCGAGCGTGGATCGCCGCGGCCGTCGCCGACGGGACGCCCGCGCCGGCGCGCACGCCCCGCACGGTCGAGATCCCGGTGGTCTACGACGGCGACGACCTCGCGGAGGCGGCATCCCTGCTCGAGATCCGGCCCGCCGAGCTGGTGCGCCGGCACGCCGCTGCGCGCTGGACGGTCGCCTTCACGGGCTTCGCGCCCGGTTTCGGCTATCTCGTGAGCCCCGACTGGCGGTTCGACGTGCCGCGACGTGCACGTCCGCGCCCCCGCGTTCCGGCCGGCGCGGTCGGCCTCGCCGGCGCGTTCTCGGGCGCGTACCCCCGCGCGACGCCCGGCGGGTGGCAGCTGATCGGCACGACCTCGGCGCCGCTGTTCGATCCGGATGCCGCGACCCCCGCGCTCCTCCAGCCCGGCGACCTCGTCCGCTTCGTGCCCCTCTCCGCCGCCTCCGCGACGCCCGCCGTGTCCGCGAGACCGCGATTGCGCACCGAGACATCGCATGCCGAGCGTGGTCTCGGTGCGCCGATGGTTTCTCATGGGCGCGCGGCAGCGCCCGCGGGCGGACGAGCGGATGCGGATGCGGCCGCGATCCGCGTCCTCGCGCCGGGGCTGCTCGCCACCGTGCAGGACCAGGGGCGGCCGGGCGCGCTCGCGGCGGGCGTCGCGGTCTCCGGAGCCGCCGATCGGGCGGCACTGCGGACGGCGAACCGGCTCGTCGGCACCGACGAGAACGCCGCCGGCATCGAGAT
This sequence comes from Microbacterium sp. NFH-22A-Y, assembly GCF_021401375.1. Classification (NCBI taxonomy): domain Bacteria; kingdom Bacillati; phylum Actinomycetota; class Actinomycetes; order Micrococcales; family Microbacteriaceae; genus Microbacterium; species Microbacterium sp. NFH-22A-Y. The sequence continues at coordinate 536,294 of NZ_JACBGF010000002.1, forward strand.
CACGATGGGCGGGTTCCGCGCCGTACGCGAGGCCTCGGCATCCGACGACGTCTGGTTCGCGGTCGCCGGGGCGTGGGGTCCGGTCCTCCTGGACGGTCGCCCGGTCGACCCGTATGCGGCCCATCGCTGGCCGCCGGGTGCGGAGCTGCGCATCGACTGGTTCGATCACGGCGCGCGCGGCTACCTCGCCCTGCGCGGCGGCGTCGAGGCCGCGCGGCTGTGGGGCTCGCGCGCGACCGACACCCTCGCCGGTCTCGGGCCGTCGCCGCTGTCGGCGGACACGGCGCTCGTCGTCGGCGACGCCGTGGCGGGGCCCCTCCCCGCCGACGACCTGCGGCCGTGGAGCCCGCCCGGCGCCGACCTCGAGGTCGCGCTCGCCCCCGGCCCGCGCGCACACCTGGTCCGCACGCTCGCGCCGCTCTTCGACGCCGTGTGGACCGTGTCCGCACAGGCCGACCGCGTCGGCATCCGTCTGGACGGACCGGGGCTCGAGCGCACCGACACCGCCGAGATTCCGAGCGAGGGGATGCTCCCGGGGGCGATCCAGGTGCCCCCGGACGGGCGCCCCGTCATCCTCGGGCCCGACGGTCCGGTGACGGGCGGCTATCCCGTCGTCGCGGTCGTCACGGACGCCGACCGCGACGCGCTCGGCCAGGCGCGACCGGGCACCCGCATCCGCTTCCGCCACGCACGGACGGTCCCCTGAGCGGCTCCGCACGGTGCCGGGCGGACGCCGCGTCGCGCGTTTATACCGCAGCATCCGGCACGCGTCAAGAATCGACTGGACATGGCGCGTCGCCCGGACTATAGTGGGTAGTTGCGCTCCCTTCCCCCATGCCCTCATATGGTGGTCGGCTTGTGCCTGTGCGCCCCCGACATGTCGGGGTGTGTTGCGCAGGAGTGGAACGGAGCACTCCACCTGACGACAAGGAAACCAGCCCCTGCCCGGGCTCATGGAGGTAATCCCCTTGGCTGCTGCGCGCAACGCAACCAATTCCACCACCACCCCCAAGAACGGCCGCGGCGCATCGCGCCTGTCGTTCGCCAAGATCTCCGACACGCTGACGGTCCCCGACCTTCTCGCGCTGCAGACGGAGTCCTTCGACTGGCTCGTCGGCAACGACGCCTGGAAGGCTCGCGTCGCAGAGGCGAAGGAGACCGGTCGCACCGACGTGCCCGAGACCAGCGGCCTCGAGGAGATCTTCGAGGAGATCTCGCCGATCGAGGACCTCGGCGAGACGATGCAGCTGAGCTTCACGAACCCGTACCTGGAGCCGGAGAAGTACTCGATCGAGGAGTGCAAGGAGCGCGGCAAGACGTACGCCGCGCCGCTGTACGTCGAGGCCGAGTTCATGAACCACCTCACCGGTGAGATCAAGACCCAGACGGTCTTCATGGGCGACTTCCCCCTGCAGACCGGCAAGGGCACGTTCATCATCAACGGCACCGAGCGTGTCGTCGTCTCCCAGCTGGTCCGCAGCCCGGGCGTCTACTTCGACAAGACCCCCGACAAGACCAGCGACAAGGACATCGTCTCGGCGCGCGTCATCCCCAGCCGTGGCGCATGGCTCGAGTTCGAGATCGACAAGCGCGACCAGGTGGGCGTGCGCATCGACCGCAAGCGCAAGCAGTCCGTCACCGTCTTCCTCAAGGCCCTCGGCCTGTCGAGCGAGGACATCCTCGCCGAGTTCGCCGGCTACGAGTCGATCGCCGACACGCTGAGCAAGGACACGATCCTCACCAAGGAGGACGCGCTCCGCGACATCTACCGCAAGCTCCGTCCGGGCGAGCAGGTCGCCGCCGAGGCCGCCCGCGCGCTGCTGGACAACTTCTACTTCAACCCGAAGCGCTACGACCTGGCCAAGGTGGGTCGCTACAAGATCAACCAGAAGCTCGGCCTCGACAAGCCGCTGAGCGACTCGGTGCTCACCGTCGACGACATCGTCGCGACGATCAAGTACCTCGTCGCCCTCCACAACGGCGACACGACGATCCCGGGTGTCCGGGGCGGTCAGGCCGCGGAGATCCGTCTCGACGTCGACGACATCGACAACTTCGGCAACCGTCGCATCCGCGCCGTCGGCGAGCTCATCCAGAACCAGGTCCGCACGGGTCTGTCCCGCATGGAGCGCGTCGTCCGCGAGCGCATGACCACGCAGGACATCGAGGCCATCACGCCGCAGACCCTGATCAACGTGCGCCCGGTCGTCGCCGCGATCAAGGAGTTCTTCGGAACCTCGCAGCTGTCGCAGTTCATGGACCAGAACAACCCGCTCGCGGGTCTGACCCACAAGCGCCGCCTGTCGGCCCTGGGCCCCGGCGGTCTGTCGCGTGAGCGCGCCGGCGTCGAGGTCCGCGACGTCCACCCGTCGCACTACGGCCGCATGTGCCCGATCGAGACCCCGGAAGGCCCGAACATCGGTCTGATCGGCTCGCTGGCCTCGTTCGCCCGCATCAACGCGTTCGGCTTCATCGAGACGCCGTACCGCCGCGTGGTCGAGGGCAAGGTCACCGACCAGATCGACTACCTCACGGCATCAGAGGAGAACGACTACATCGTCGCGCAGGCGGGCGCCGAGCTCGCCGCCGACGGCTCGTTCGCCACCGAGCGCGTCCTCGCCCGCCGCGGCAAGGGCGGCGAGGTCGACCTGTTCCACGCCGACGAGATCGGCTATATGGACGTCTCGCCGCGCCAGATGGTGTCGGTCGGCACCTCGCTCATCCCGTTCCTCGAGCACGACGACGCCAACCGCGCCCTCATGGGTGCGAACATGCAGCGTCAGGCCGTGCCGCTGCTGCGCAGCGACTCGCCGTTCGTCGGAACCGGTATGGAGGGCTACGCCGCGATCGACGCCGGTGACGTCATCACCGCCGACAAGGCCGGTGTCGTGATGGAGGTCTCCGCCGACGTCGTCACCGTGCAGCTCGACGAGGGCGGCACGAAGGACTACTTCCTGCGCAAGTTCGACCGCTCCAACCAGGGCAACTCCTACAACCAGCGCGTCATCGTCTCGGCGGGCGACCGGGTCGAGGTCGGCGAGGTCATCGCCGACGGCCCCGCCACCGAGAACGGCGAGCTGGCGATCGGGAAGAACCTGCTCGTCGCGTTCATGACGTGGGAGGGTCACAACTTCGAGGACGCCATCATCCTCAGCCAGGACCTCGTCAAGAACGACACCCTCTCCTCGATCCACATCGAGGAGTACGAGGTGGATGCTCGCGACACCAAGCTCGGCAAGGAGGAGATCACCCGTGACCTCCCCAACGTCAGCCCCGACCTGCTGAAGGACCTCGACGAGCGCGGCATCGTCCGCATCGGCGCCGAGGTGCGTCCCGGCGACATCCTCGTCGGCAAGGTCACGCCCAAGGGTGAGACCGAGCTGAGCGCCGAGGAGCGCCTGCTGCGCGCGATCTTCAACGAGAAGAGCCGCGAAGTCCGTGACACCTCGCTGAAGGTGCCCCACGGCGAGCAGGGCACGATCATCGCCGTCAAGGAGTTCAACGCCGAGGACGGCGACGACGAGCTGGGCTCGGGCGTCAACCGTCGCGTCGTGGTCTACATCGCCCAGAAGCGCAAGATCACCGAGGGTGACAAGCTCGCCGGCCGTCACGGCAACAAGGGCGTCATCGCGAAGATCCTCCCCGTCGAGGACATGCCGTTCCTCGCGGACGGCACGCCGGTCGACGTCGTGCTCAACCCGCTCGGCATCCCGGGTCGAATGAACTTCGGCCAGGTGCTGGAGACCCACCTCGGGTGGATCGCCAAGCAGGGCTGGAAGGTCGAGGGCACCCCGGAGTGGGCCGTGCACCTGCCCGAGGAGGCCCGCGAGGCCGCTCCCGGCACGAAGGTCGCGACCCCGGTGTTCGACGGCGCGCACGAGGCGGAGATCGCGGGTCTGCTCGACTCGACGCTGCCCAACCGCGACGGCGAGCGTCTCATCGACAGCTCGGGCAAGACGACGCTGTTCGACGGCCGCTCCGGCGAGCCGTTCCCGGCGCCCATCTCGGTCGGCTACATGTACATCCTCAAGCTGCACCACCTCGTGGACGACAAGATCCACGCGCGTTCGACCGGCCCCTACTCGATGATCACCCAGCAGCCGCTCGGTGGTAAGGCGCAGTTCGGCGGTCAGCGCTTCGGTGAGATGGAGGTGTGGGCCCTCGAGGCCTACGGCGCCGCGTACGCGCTCCAGGAGCTCCTGACGATCAAGTCCGACGACATCGTCGGCCGCGTGAAGGTCTACGAGGCCATCGTCAAGGGCGAGAACATCCAGGAGCCCGGCATCCCCGAGTCGTTCAAGGTGCTCATGAAGGAGATGCAGTCGCTCTGCCTGAACGTCGAGGTCCTCTCGGCCGACGGCACCGCGGTGAACCTCCGTGACACGGATGACGAGGCCTTCCGCGCCGCGGAGGAGCTCGGCATCAACATCTCCAGCCGTTTCGAGTCCTCGTCCATCGACGAGATCTGACCCGGCCGTTACGAAACTTTCTGAGACACAGGAGAACCAGTGCTCGAGTCCACCACTTTCGATCAGCTTCGCATCGGCCTGGCCACCGCTGACGACATCCGTCGTTGGTCGTACGGCGAGGTCAAGAAGCCCGAGACCATCAACTACCGCACCCTGAAGCCCGAGAAGGACGGTCTGTTCGGCGAGCAGATCTTCGGACCTTCCCGCGACTGGGAGTGCGCCTGCGGCAAGTACAAGCGCGTCCGCTTCAAGGGCATCGTCTGCGAGCGCTGCGGCGTCGAGGTCACCAAGAGCTCGGTCCGCCGTGAGCGCATGGGCCACATCGAGCTCGCCGCCCCCGTCACCCACATCTGGTACTTCAAGGGCGTGCCCTCGCGCCTCGGATACCTGCTGGACATGGCGCCGAAGGACCTCGAGAAGGTCATCTACTTCGCCGCGTACATGGTGATCTCGGTCGACGAGGACGCCCGCCACCGCGACATGCCCACGCACGAGGCGAACCTCCGCCTCGAGATCAAGAACCTCGGCGACCGCCGCGACGCCCGTGTGGCGACGCGTCTGGCCAAGCTGGAGGAGGAGCTCGCGGCACTCGAGGCCGAGGGCGCCAAGGCCGACCAGAAGAAGAAGGTCAAGGACGCCGCCGAGAAGGAGATGGCCTCCATCCGCAAGAACGCGGACGACCAGGTCGCCAAGCTCGAGCGCATGTGGGACGAGTTCCGCGGCCTCGAGGTCGGCCAGCTCAAGCAGGAGGACGACGTCTTCCACGAGCTGCAGGACCGCTTCGGCCAGTACTTCGAGGCCTACATGGGCGCGGAGTCGATCCAGCGTCGCCTCCAGGCGTTCGACCTGGCCGCCGAGGCCGAGTCGCTGCACCTGCAGATCTCCGAGGGCAAGGGCCAGCGCAAGATCCGCGCGATCAAGCGCCTCAAGGTCGTCAACTCGTTCCTGCAGACCGGCATGAGCCCGGCCTCCATGGTGCTCGACGTCGTCCCGGTGATCCCGCCGGAGCTGCGTCCGATGGTCCAGCTCGACGGTGGGCGCTTCGCCACCAGCGACCTGAACGACCTGTACCGCCGCGTGATCAACCGCAACAACCGTCTCCGTCGCCTGATCGACCTCGGTGCCCCCGAGATCATCGTCAACAACGAGAAGCGGATGCTGCAGGAGGCCGTCGACGCGCTGTTCGACAACGGCCGCCGCGGTCGCCCCGTCACCGGCACCGGCAACCGTGCGCTGAAGTCGCTGTCCGACATGCTCAAGGGCAAGCAGGGCCGCTTCCGTCAGAACCTGCTCGGCAAGCGCGTGGACTACTCGGGCCGTTCGGTCATCATCGTCGGCCCGCAGCTCAAGCTCCACCAGTGCGGCCTGCCCAAGCAGATGGCGCTGGAGCTGTTCAAGCCGTTCGTGATCAAGCGCCTGATCGACCTCGGTCACTCGCAGAACATCAAGGCGGCCAAGCGTGCCGTCGAGCGCACGCGTCCCGAGGTCTGGGACGTGCTCGAGGAGATCATCCGCGAGCGTCCCGTGCTGCTCAACCGTGCGCCCACGCTGCACCGTCTCGGCATCCAGGCCTTCGAGCCTCAGCTCGTCGAGGGTAAGGCCATCCAGCTGCACCCGCTCGTCTGCGCCGCCTTCAACGCGGACTTCGACGGCGACCAGATGGCCGTGCACCTGCCGCTGTCGGTCGAGGCCCAGGCCGAGGCCCGCGTGCTGATGCTCGCGTCGAACAACATCCTCAAGCCGTCGGACGGCCGTCCGGTCACCCTGCCTTCGCAGGACATGATCATCGGCCTCCACCACCTGACCACGGTCAAGGAGGGCGCCGCGGGCGAGGGTCGCGTGTTCGGCTCGGTCGGCGAGGCGATCCTGGCGAAGGACGAGGGCACCCTCGACCTGCAGGCCAAGGTGCGCATCCGCATCCCCGGTCTGACCTTCCTCGAGGGCGAAGCCCCCGAGGGCTACGAGCGCCACGGTCTCGTGGACGCCTCGCTCGGTCAGGCGATCTTCAACGACACGCTCCCCAAGGGCTACCCGTTCGTGCGCGAGCAGGCCGACAAGGGCAAGCTGTCGCAGATCGTCAACAAGCTGGCCGAGGAGTACCCCAAGGTCGAGGTCGCGGCATCCCTGGACCGCATCAAGGACGCCGGCTTCTACTGGGCCACGCGCTCGGGTGTCACGGTCGCGCTCAGCGACATCCTGACCCCGCCGAACAAGGGCGAGATCATCGCCAAGTACGAGAAGCAGGCGCAGAAGGTCCAGGGCCAGTTCGAGAAGGGTCTCGTGACCGACGCCGAGCGTCGTCAGGAGCAGATCAAGATCTGGACCGAGGCGACCGACGAGGTGCAGGCGGCCATGAAGGCCAACTTCCCGGCCGACAACACCATCAACCGCATGGTGAGCTCGGGCGCCCGTGGTAACTGGCTGCAGATCCGTAACATCGCGGGTATCCGAGGCCTGGTCAACAACACCAAGGGTGAGATCATGCCCCGCCCGATCATCTCCTCGTACCGCGAGGGGCTGTCGGTCGCGGAGTACTTCACCGCGACGCACGGTGCCCGTAAGGGTCTGGCCGACACGGCCCTCCGTACGGCCGACTCGGGCTACCTGACGCGTCGTCTCGTGGACGTCTCGCAGGACGTCATCATCCGTGAGGACGACTGCGGCACCTCCAAGGGCCTCGAGTTCACGATCGCCGCTCCGGGTGCCGACGGCACGCTGGTGCGCGACGCGAACGTCGAGAACTCGGTGTTCGCCCGTACCCTCGCCGCCGACGTGGTCGCGCCCTCGGGCGAGATCGTCGCGGAGGCCGGGGACGACGTGGGCGACGTGCTCATCGACAAGCTCGTGGCCGCCGGCGTCGAGACCATCAAGGTCCGCTCGGTGCTCACGTGCGACTCGGCCGTCGGTGTCTGCGCGAAGTGCTACGGCCGTTCGCTCGCGACCGGCAAGCTCGTCGACATCGGTGAGGCCGTGGGCATCATCGCGGCGCAGTCGATCGGTGAGCCCGGCACGCAGCTGACGATGCGTACCTTCCACACCGGTGGTTCCGCGTCGGCCGACGACATCACGCAGGGTCTGCCCCGTGTGCAGGAGCTGTTCGAGGCGCGTACCCCCAAGGGCGCGTCCCCGATCGCCGAGGCCGACGGTGTCATCAAGATCGATGAGACCGACAAGGCCAAGAAGGTCATCCTGACGCCCGATAACGGCGACGAGCCGCACGTCTACCCCGTCCTGAAGCGCGCGACGCTTCTCGTCGAGGAGGGCCAGCGCGTCACGGTCGGTCAGCCGATCCTCGTCGGAACGCTCGACCCCAAGGAGGTCATGCGCGTGCAGGGTGCCCGCGAGGTGCAGAAGTACCTCGTCGGCGGCGTGCAGGGCGTGTACCGCTCGCAGGGTGTGCCGATCCACGACAAGCACATCGAGGTCATCGTGCGCCAGATGCTGCGGAAGGTCACCGTGGTCGACCACGGCGACACGACGCTGCTTCCGGGTGAGCTGGTCGACTTCAAGCGCTACCAGCAGATCAACCGCGAGGCCGTGGCCGAGGGCAAGCGCCCCGCGTCGGGCCGTCCGGAGCTGATGGGTATCACGAAGGCGTCGCTCGCGACGGAGTCGTGGCTGTCGGCGGCATCGTTCCAGGAGACCACCCGCGTCCTGACGCAGGCGGCCATGGAGGGCAAGAGCGACCCGCTCGTCGGCCTCAAGGAGAACGTCATCATCGGAAAGCTCATCCCCGCCGGCACCGGCCTTGCGAAGTACCGCAACGTCGTGGTCGAGGCGACGGAGGAGGCCAAGAGCGAGCGGTACCCCAACCGCATCTTCGCCTCGGACGGCGCGTACAGCGACGCCGACCTGAGCTATGTCGACTTCGACAGCTTCTCGACGGACGACTTCACGCCCGGCACCTACAACTGATCGCGAGCGAAGGGCCCCAGGACGCGTTCCTGGGGCCCTTCGCCGTTCCCGCGAGCCGCCACGCCCCAGCCGAGCCGCCATCCCCCGGTACGTCCGGGTGATGGCGGCTCGCACGGATGTTGGCGGCTCGCGCACGGCGCGGGGGGTGACCCCCGCGCGGCGGGCTAGCCTGAGGACATGGCCCGGATCGGCGGCAGGAACGCCCTCTTCGCGTGGGTCGTCGGCATCGGATGCGCGGCGACCGTGGGCGCCTTGGCGTACCTCGCGATCCCGATGATCCCGGCATCCGTCTCGTGGGTCGGCGGCGCCGTCCAAGGGCCGGCCACCTCGAAACCGGTCGCGGCCGCCGACGACGAAGCAGCGGGCGTCCCCACCGACTGCGCCGGACTGTACGACGAGGCCCTCTGGGCCGCGCTGCGCTTCACCCGGGGCGCGGTGCTCACCCCCTCGACCGACGCGCCGACCACGACGGCCGGCCAGCTCGTCACGGCGCTGCAGCCGCAGGTCACGTTCACCTGCTTCTGGCACGCCGACGCCGGCAGCGTCTCCACGACGCTCGCGACGGTGCCGACGGATGCCGGACCTCTCGCCGCCGCCGCGCTCCCCGCCGCGGGGTTCTTCTGCACGACGGAGAAGGAGCGCACCCGCTGCAGCCGGACCGACGGCGACCTCACCGAGACGATCGAGGCCGGCGGCGGGCTGTGGCTGTCCACGAGCGAGAACGCGTGGCATCCGTCGGACTACGTGACCCGCACCGCCAAGCGCGTCTGGGGATGACGGCCACCGCGTCGGCGTCGGGCTCGGCGTCCGGCTCGGCGTCCGCCTCGGCGTCGCTATGCTGAGCGGAAATGTCAGCGCGATAAAGGGCGAGGATCTCGGATGGGATTGGTGTTCGATCTCGCCGAGGCATTGAATCTCGGGTGGGGGGCGGCCACCGGCGAGGCCGCGACCTCGATCCGTGAGGCCCTCGCCGATCGCGCTTTCCGCCGTGCCGTCGTCGCGGACGTGGAGCGGTCGGCGGGGACCTCCTCCGCGGTGCTCACGACGAAAGTCGCGAAGCACCCCTCTTTCCTGGCGTGGCTCGGCGCCGGCGCGGCATCGCCCCTCGATGAGTATCTCGACGACGACACGCTGCGCGCGCTCGGGGTCCGCGATGCGGCCGACGCGAGTGTGATCGGCGCGGCGCTTCGTGAGAGTCTGCGCGCGAGTGCGATCCGTTTCGCCTCGTGGACCGAACGTCAGCTGCTCGCCGACGCGGCGGCGATGCAATCGTCGCTCGGTGTCATTCAGGAGCTGCTGACCGCGCACCTGCTCGCCTCCACGTCTCGCGCGTTCGCCAGTCACGGTCGATACACCGCACTGCTGCAGCGTCGCAGCGGCGGCCAGGTCGCCGGCGCCCACGAGTACATCGACCCCGCACCGGATCATCCGGCGCACCGCGAGAACATCTGGCGTCGACTCTCCTCGGACGACGGCTGCGCCCTGCTCCTCAAAGGAGTGGGGGGCGCGGGAAAGACCCGGTTGCTCCTCGAGATCGCCGCTCGGGCGCATCGCACCGGCTGGCATGTCATCCATCTCCTGCACACGCCGTCGAGCACCGTCAGCGACCTCGAGGCCGTGGTCCTGGCCAGCACCGCGCCCGTACTCGTCCTGATCGACTATCCCAATGAGCTCGACGGGTTCGCGCTGCACGAGCTACGCGACCAGCTCCTGCCCGAGGCGCGCGATCACGGCATCCAGGTGTCGTTCCTCGCCGCGGCGCGCCCCGGCTGGCTCGCGACATCGCCCGACCTCGGCCCCTTCGAGATCGTGGCCATCGACAACAGCGAGCAGCATCAGCAACGTGTCTCCCACGCCATCGCGTTGTCCGTCGCCCCCACCGCGGCCGTTCAGCTGGGGGACGAAGAGTTCCGACGGCTCGTCGGGTCGCGTCCCATGATCGCGACCCTCATCGCCCGCCAGCTCGAGGCCCTCGCGCGGGACGCTCCGCTGCGCGCCAGCGAGACGTCCGCGATTCGCAGCGGTGATCTCGGTGACTGGCTGCGCCGGAGGTTCGCCGACGACGGCTACGCGGGCACACGGACCGCGCGACTGGCGGAGCGCAGAGAGTTGCCGCCCGCTCTCTGCGTCGCGGTGGCCCTCGTCGCCGCCACCCCCGCCTCGACGGATGTCGCGCTGCGCGGCGCGAGCGGGGTCTGCGAGGCCGTGGGCGAGCACGATCCGGATCTCTTCGCCCGACGCACGCTGGATCATCTGGTGACGGCGGGGTGGGTCGCCGTCGCCGACGGCCAAGTGGCCTCGATCCACGACACCGTGGTGGATCACCTGATGTCGGAGGTCGTCGAGAGCGACATCCAGAACGGGCGCCGCGAGTACGCGGGCGTGGTGTTCACCTCGGTGGCCGCTCACCTCCCCTCCGCGGCGAGCCTGCTCCTGCACCTCCAGCGCTACGCGACGGATGCCGCCACCTCCGGGCGTGCTACCCCGCAAGAGCGCTCCCTCTATCTGCGGGGCTGGGCGGAGGCGGCCTTTCCGGTCCTGCGGGCCGCCGTCCTCCAGACGAACGACGGCGAGCTTGCGGCCGTCCTGCGCCTCCTTCTCGATCCTCGCTTGAGGACGGAGGACACCGCCGCGCTGGTCGGCGACTGCTGGCGCGAGTGGTGCCGGCTCCACGGCTCCGAAGAGACGGCGCAGAATGTGCTCGCGTCGCTCATCGGCAACGTCGAGTTCAGTCGACTCGAGTGGGTTCGGTCGGCTGTTGAGGAATGGCTCGCTCTCTACGGCACCCGGCCGTCGGCCCTCATGCTCATCGCCAGGATCGCCGGCACCGCGACGCGGCAGGACAGCGAGTGGGTCAGCTCTGTGATCGTCCCGTGGCTCAGCGCGAACGAGGCGGCGCCGCAGGCGCGTCGCGTCCTCGTGACGCTCGTCCAGTCCCCCGCGGCGGCTGGGATGCCCACCGTGCGCCAGAGCACCGCCCGGTGGCTCGAGGTCAACGGCGACGACGTCGATGCGCGTACGGTCCTGGCCGAGATCGTCGGTCACGCGCCGTTGTATCCCGCGGATGAACTTCAAGGGTGGGTCTCCTCCTGGCTGGCGCTCCACGGGCGCACACCGGAGGCTCGCGGCGTTCTCTCGAGACTGGTCGGTCAGAGTCTGCTCTGCACCGAAGAGTGGGTACGCGTCGCGGTCGAGTCGTGGTTGGAGGTCTGGGGCACGTCGAGAGAAGCCCGCAGCATCCTGGGCAATGTCATCGCGCAGAACCAGCTCCGCACGCAGCCGTGGGCACAGGCGGCCGTGTCCCGCTGGCTCGACGCCTACGGCGATTCCGCGGAGGCGCGCGTGATCATCACCCGCCTCATCGAGCAGCCCGACCTGCGCGAGAGGCAGTGGGTGCAGACCGCGCTGCGCACCTGGATCGACGCGCACGGCGACGACGCCGACACGCTCGACGTCCTGGCGCGAGTGATCGAGCAGGATGACTTCGCGTCCGCCGACTGGGTGCATTCCGATGCCCGCCGGTGGCTTGAGGCCCACGGAACGGAGAAGGGCGCCCGCGGCATCCTGCTTCGTCTGCTCGAGAACGACGACCTTCATGTCGTGCCCTGGGTCCACGACGCCATCCGACGGTGGCTCGACCACCACGGTGCGTCCGCCGATGCGCGCCCGCTGCTCGCTCGTGCCTGCCAACGGGAGGCGCTGCGCACCGCGCCGTGGGTCGAAGACGCCGTGCGCAGGTGGCTTCAGGACCACACGATGGATGCCGGTGCTCGAGAGCTCCTCGGAGCCCTGCTCTACGACGCCGACTACCGGCGCGCCGCCTGGGTGCTCGACCCCGTGCGGTCGTGGTTGCGGGTGCACGGGACTCGCCCCGAGGCCCGGTCGCTCCTGAAACACCTGCTGTACTTCCCCGCACTGGGGGCGACGGACTGGGTCCAGGGCGCCGTGGACACGTGGGTCGCCCACAACCCCCGCGACCGGGCGGCCACCGTGCTGATGCGGGAGGCGCGACGAAACCGTCACCGGGACGATCGGTGGGGCGCCCTCAGCGCGTGGGAGGGATGACGGCTACCGCGTCGGCGTCGGGCTGGGCGTCGGGGCGCTCGTCCGCGGCGGAGATCCCGCCGGCGGCCACAGCGCGTCGATGACCGCGTCGGTGTAGCCGGCGGGAGCGAGGTTGGAGTACTGCGTGTCGACGATGACGCCGTCGCGGTAGAACAGGGTGCGTCCCTCCTCCACGGCGAGCGTCGGCGACTGCCAGGTCTTCTCGCAACGGATGCCGCCGTGCGGCTCGTAGCACGTGTAGCCGTCGTTGCCGAGGGCGTAGAGGGCGTCGCGCGCCTCACGATCGGGGGAGTAGCCGATGAGGGTCACGAGCCGCGTGGCGACCGCCCCGGGCTCACCCCAGACGCACACCCGGGTGCTGTCGGAGCGGATGCCGCCGCCCATCCCGTCCGCGTTCAGCGGTACTCCCTCGAGCTCCTTCAGCACCGTCGCCGTGAGGATGTCGCGGCATCCCTGCGGGAGGTCGGCGGGCAGCGCGGTCGTGGACGTCGAGGCGCCCATGGGGAACGCGGCGAGGGTCAGCGCGGGAGAGGGGGTCGCGGGGGCCGCGCTGGCCGTCGCGCCCGAGGTCGTGGCGCCGCCGTCCGGCACGCCGGCGCAGGCGCTGAGACCCGTGACCGCGAGCAGCGTGAGGCCGAGGGCGGCGAGGCGAGGGCGAACGGTCATGCGCTCACGATAGGCGGCCCACAGGCGCCGGGGGTCGAGACACGTCGGCATGGCTCCGCTCCGGCGCGCGGGGTGCGGGTTACGCTCGCTGTGCGGCGGCACACGTCCCGCGTGAGGAGCACACGCCATGAGCGACCCCAAGTACGGCGAACCGATCGAGGAGCCGACCCCGGTCGAGACCACGTCGGTGGACGACGCCGTCGCGAGCGCCCATGCCGGCCTCGCCGACGCGGAGGCCGCCTCTCGGGAGGCCGCGGTCGACGAGCCCGTCGTGTCGGCTGAGCCCGCGGACGCCGAGGTTCCCGCCGCGCCTGCCGCCCCGGTCGCGGACGCTCCCCGCGACGCCCCCGAGACCGTCGCCGCGGCCGAGACGGCGCCCGCCGCCCCGGTCTACGGCTCCTCGTACGCCGACGACCCGGTCGATGAGGCCTATGTGCCCGGTGCGTACTCCGGCGCCGCGGCGGAGACCGTCGTCGTCGCCGAGCCCGTCGCTCCCGTCGTGGCGCCGGCGCCGCAGCCGATCTTCGTCCAGGCCCCCGAGCCGCCGCGTCTGCGCGGCAACCGCGGTGCGGCCGGTGCGATCGGCCTGCTCGCCGCCGTCTCCTTCGGGGTGCTGTACCTCGGCGCGGCCCTCGGACTGAAGGCCATCACGGGTGACGTCACGGGAGCCAACATCGGCACGGCGGCGCTCGCGGCCGTTCAGTCGTGGTGGCTGTGGGTGCCGGTGGTCGTCTTCTTCCTCGGGTTCTGGCTGCTGGGCGCGATCATCAACCGCGGCCGCTGGGGTCACTGGGTGGTCTTCGGTCTGCTCGTGGGCGTCGTGGCGTACGCCGGCCACCTGCTGGGGCAGCTGTTCCAGGCCCCGTTCTGGACGCTGACGGCGCGACAGGGTGCGGATCTCGTCCAGGGCCAGCTGCTGGCGCCGCTCGCGATCGTCGCCTTCGTGCTCGGCCGCGAGCTCACGATCTGGTTCGGCGCCTGGGTCGCCGCGCGCGGCAAGCGCGTGACGGAGCTGAACGACGAGGCGCAGCGCGAGTACGAGCGCACGCTCGAGGCGGGCCCGCGACTGCACCAGAGCTGATGTCGGGGTCGCGCGATCCCCGCGCCGGAGACGGCGGCGGCGTCGCGCCCCCGATCGCGACGGCGTTCGCCGTCGTGGGCTTCTTCGCGCTGCTGATCGCCGGGTTCGGCATGCTGAGCCTGTTCAGCGGCGCCGAGGTGCTCCCGGTGACAGGGCTCGGGCAGCTGCCCGGCGTGGGCGGTGCGGTGCTGGCGCTCGCGGCGTTCGCGTCGACGACGTGGCTCGCCGTCCGGCCGGCCCGACCGCGGTACGTCGCCGTCCTCACGGTCGTCGTCGCGACGTTCCTCGCCTATCTTCTCGGCGTGCTGGTCGGGGCGGTGCTCGGGGGTACGGATGCCGCGCGCACCGCGGCTGCGATCGGCGGGTTCGCGACCTCGTGGTTCGCCGTGGTCCTGGCATCCGCCGCCCTCGTGGCGGGCTGGGTCGCCGTCGCCCTCGTGCGCACCGGTGCCGATCGTCCGCGCTGGCCGTGGGAGCGCGACGAGGACTGAGCCCTGCGCGGCCGGCGACGCCGCGCACACCCTCGCGGCGTCCTCCGAGCAGGATTCGACAGCGCCTGCGGCGGATGCCGCGACGCAAATCCGCCGGGAACGGCCCGGAACCGCGACAATGGACCCGTGGAGCGGTCGATCGAGACCCAGGTCAGCCAGGCGGTGGACGCGTGGCTGCGCTGGCTGCCGCGCTGGGAGCCCTCCACGCATCGGGGCCGCGTCGCGCCGTGCCGGCGCTGTTTCGGCTCGCCGGTGCTGTCGGCGGCGGGTCTCGGCTCCGACGTCCCGCACGGTGTGCAGCATGGGCTGTCGACCCGCATCAAGACCATCGTCGACCACGCGGTCGCGGACTACACGTCCCGCAACCTCCCGATGCTGCAGGCCGAGCTCGACCAGCAGGCGGCGCGCAACCGCGCCCGCAGCTACCGTCCCGCGGAGGGCCTGGACCCCGAGTTCGAGGGCCTGCCGATGGATCCCGATCCCGTTCCCGGGGCGCCCTTCCTGTTCACCATCGGCGGTCTCGCCGAGGAGGCGGACGCCGACATCCCCGCCCTTCCGCCCCTGAGCGACGAGGCGAAGGCCGCCCTGCGCCAGGAGGTGGGTCTCGCCGACGACTACGCGAACATGGTCGGTCGCGAGGTGTGCGCCGTGCTGCTGCACCACCGGCTGCGCATCCAGGCCGCGATCGCCGAATACGTCGAGCCGCAGATCACGGCGATGCTGGAGGAGCTCACGCGTTCGCTGGATGCCCCGTTCGACCCGCACGCCGACCCCGGCCTGCCCGACCTGTAGCTCCCCCCGCCCCCGCGACCCGCTATCCGTTCGCCGAACCGCCACCGCGCGGCCCGTCCGGAGCGTGGCGGCTCGGCCGGGACGTGGCGGCTCGGCGGAGGGGCTATCCGGGGGTTTTGTTAGCATGGCCGGGTCGTCGACGTCGTCGGGGACCGGGTCCGTGAGATGACTGAGGGGTGCCATGACGCGCAGGCTCCCGTCTGCGCCGCCGCAGCTGCCGGGGCTGGACTATGTGCGTCCACTGGGGTCCGGCGGTTTCGCCGACGTCTTCCTGTATCAGCAGGACATGCCCCGGCGCGCCGTCGCGGTGAAGGTGCTGCCGGCGGGGGAGCGCGATCCCGATCTGCTGCGCATGTTCAACGCCGAGGCCGACGTGCTCGCGCATCTGTCCGCGCATCCCGCCATCGTGACCGTCTACCAGGCGGGCATCTCGGCCGACGGGCGCCCGTACATCGTCATGGAGTACTGCCCCGGCTCGCTCGCCCAGCGCTACCGCATCGAGCGGATGCCGGTCGACGAGGTGATGGCGGTCGCCGTGCGCCTGGCGGGAGCGCTGGAGTCCGCGCACCGGGCGGGGCTCATCCACCGCGACATCAAGCCGAGCAACATCCTCGTCACGAGCTTCGGGTCGGCGGTCCTGGCCGACTTCGGCATCTCGTCGTCGCTGCAGCGCAGCGCGGCCTCCGACGTGCTCGCGATGTCGATCCCGTGGAGCGCGCCCGAGGTCGTCGCCGAGCACAGCGGCGGCACGATCGCGAGCGAGGTGTGGAGCCTCGGCGCGACCGTGTACTCCCTGCTCGCCGGGCACAGCCCGTTCGAGCGTCGCGAGAAGGAGCAGAACACCCGCGAGCTCATGCGGCGCCGCATCGCTCGCGCGACCTTCGTCCCGATCCCGCGCCCCGACGTCCCCGACGCGCTGCAGCAGGTGCTCGCGACGGCCATGACCCGCGATCCCGACCGTCGCTACGCGTCGGCGAGCGCGTTCGGTGAAGCCATCCGCGACGTGCAGCGGTCGGTCGGACTCGCGCCGACGCCGCTGGAGGTGCCGACCCAGGAGTGGATGCCGGCATCCGACGCCGTCGACTTCACCGACGTGTCCGCGCGCGGCCCGGCCCGCAGCCGCGTGGCAGAGGGCCGGCGCCGCGTTCCGACGGATGCCGTCGCGCGCCGCACCCCCAGCGCCGAGGACGACGCGACCGGGCTCAGCGCCTCGGAGCCGCGCAGGTTGTGGTCCCCGCGCGTGATCGTGCTCTCCGTGGTCGGCGCGATCGTCGCGGTGGGCGGGCTCCTCGCCGCCGGGGCCGCACTGTGGACGGTGATCGGCCCATGAAACGCGGGACGGTCGTGGGCCTCGCCGCCGCGGGCGCGGCGCTGGCGCTCATCGCCGGCGTGAGCGTGGTCTGGCCGGGCCTGGACGCCCAGCGCACGCCGCCGCGTCAGACCACGGCGTGGGTGCTGCAGGCCGACTCCCTGCGCTATGCCCGCGTGAACACCGCGATCGGTGAGATCGACACCGTGCGCGCCGTCAGCAACCCGAGCCGGATCGTCGGCGCCGCCGACGCCGCCTACATGTTCACCGACAGCGACGCGAAGGTCGTGCGGATCGACGACGCCGCGCCGGTCGATCTCGATGCGGACGGCCTGCGTTCGGCGACGGCGGCGCCGGCGGGGACCGCCGACATGGACGCCTCCGGCGACATCGTCGCCTACCGCACCGACGCGGGGACGGTGTTCGTGGGCAGGCTGTCGGCGGGACCGGCGGCGGCGGTCGACGTGGCGGCCTCGGTGGCGGTGGCCGCCGAATCGGGCGGCACGGTCTTCAGCTATTCCGCGAGTGCCGGCACGGTGGCCCGCATCGACGCCGCCACCGGGAGCGTCCTGGCCACCGACACCGTCGCGGCCACGGTGGAGCGGCCCGTGCTCACGGGCGCCGGCGACGACTGGGTGCTCGTGGAGACGGGCGGGGCGGACGCGGGGCGGTTCTGGACGCGCGGCGGGAGCGGACGCGTGCCGATCGCCGGAGCGACGGCGGTGGGGCGTGCTTCGGCCGACGGCGACGCGGTGTACGTCGCCGACGAGTCCGGGCTCGTGCGCATCCCGGTGTCGGGCGACGGCGCGGAGCGGGTGTTCGGTGACAGCACGACCTCGCGCGGCACGCCGGCGCGCCCCGTCGTCCGCGAGGGCGTCGTGAGCGCGGCGTGGCTCGGCGAGGGCACGCGTGGCGGCACGCTGTGGACCTCGACCGGCGCGGACGTGCCGCTGGACTACGCCGGGCAGGGGCTCGGATCGCAGCGCCGACCGGTGTTCGTGGATGCCGGCGACGGCGTCGTCCTCAACGACGCCCGATCCGGGTGGGTGTGGTCGGTGCCCGACGGGCGGCTCCTTCCGTCGAGTCAGAACTGGGACATCGAGGACGACGTCCAGACCGCCCCGAAGACGAACGACCAGAAGCCGCCGCCGGTCATCGACCCGCGTCCGCCGGTGGCCCAGGACGATGCCTTCGGGGTGCGCCCCGGGGCTCTCGTGAGCCTGCCGGTGCTGCTGAACGACCACGATCCGAACGACGACGTGCTCGCCGTCGATCCGGCATCCGTCACGGGGCTGGACCCGGCCTTCGGAACGGTGACGACCACCGACGACCGCCAGCGCCTGGCGGTGCGGGTCGCGCCGGGGGCGTCGGGGACCGCCGCCTTCTCCTACGCCGTCACCGACGGGACCACCGCCGACGGGCTGCTGTCGCCGCCGGCGACCGTGACGCTGCGGGCGGTCTCCGACGAGGACAACTCCGCCCCGGTCTGGTGCGGCGTGGAGGCGTGCCGGCAGGACTGGCCGAGCCCGGAGGTGGCCCCCGGCGGAACCGTCAGCGTGCCCGTCCTCGGCGACTGGGTGGATCCCGAGGGCGATCCCGTGCTCCTGCTGTCGGCGACCGATGACTCCGGGCTCGGGCAGGTCGCCACGACGCCGGAGGGCGATGTCGTCTTCCAGCACCACGACACGGGTGTCGAGGGCGAGCAGGCCGCGTCGGTCACGGTGACCGTGGCCGACGTCCGCGGCGCCACGGCGACGCGGCAGCTCGTGATCCGCATCCGCGACGACGCGCAGCCGGTCGTGCAGTCGTTCGCCGTCGTCGACGTGGCCGGCTCGCGCGTGTCGGTCGACGTCGCGCCGCACGTGACCGGCACGGCGGGTGACCTCACCCTCACGGCGGCGCGCGTGCTCGACGACGCCGCCGCGACGGCGACGGTCGTCGGCGGCTCGACGACGTTCGACTTCGCCGCGGCATCCCCGGGCGCCTACCGCGTGGCCGTCACCGTCTCGGCGGGCGGACGCGAGGCGACCGGCACGGTGCGCCTCACACTCCTGGATGCCGCGGGTGCCGCGAACCTGTCGACCGCGCCGGTCGTCGCCTTCGTCCGGCCGCAGGCGGATGCGACGGTGGACGTGCTGGCCGCGGTGACCAACCCGACGCGGCGCGTGCTGCTGCTGAGCGATCCGGTCATCCGTCCGGCGACCGGAGCGTCGCTGTCCGCCGACATCGTGGCCCAGAGTCAGCTGCGGGTGTCGGGGACGACGCCCTCGGGCGAGTCGGGGCTGCTCGGCACCGTCTCGTACCGCGTCGGCGACGGGACGACCGACGACGGCTCGTCGGTGATCGGCGAGGCCACCGTGTACCTGCTGCCCTCCGCCGACGAGCAGGCGCCGATCGCGGTCGATGACCGTGTGGTCGTCCGCGCCGGCTCGCAGATCGACATCCCGGTGCTCGACAACGACGTCGCCGCCGTCGGGACCCGGCCGCGGCTGGACCCCGAGTCGATCGTCTCGTCGAGCCCTGACGCCCTCGCCTTCGCGGCGGGGGACGTGCTGCGCTACCTGGCGCCGACGACGCCGGGCGACTACACCGTGGAGTACCGCGCGTTCACGACCGGGGCCCCGGCCCTCGGTGACATCGCGACGGTCCGCATCCGCGTCGCGGGCGACGAGAGCAACCGCGATCCGCTGCCGCGCACCCTGTCCGGCCGTGTGCTCAGCGGCCTGTCGACGACCATCCCGTTCAGCGGCTTCGGCATGGATCCCGACGGCGACGTCGTGCGGCTGGACCGCATCGTCGACCAGCCGGCGCACGGCTCCGCCGTGATCTCCGCGGACGGGGCGTCGATCGTCTACTCGAGCGTCGCCGGCAGTTCCGGGCAGGACTCCTTCACCTATCGCGTCGTCGACCCGTCGGGTCGGAGCGCCATCGGCACCGTGCGGGTGGGAGTGCTCGACGGCGAAGCCAGCCCCGCCCCCGTCACCTACACCGACTACGTGCAGGTGCAGGCCGGCGACGGCAACGTCATCCGCGTGCATCCGCTCGCGAACGACATCGATCCCCTGCAGGGGCGTCTCACGCTGGAGCGCGTGCGCCCCGACGTGCCCGAGTTCGCGCTCGACGGCACGCCGACCGCCGAGTTCGCGCGGCTGCAGGATCGGATCGTCGCGCAGAGCGAGGACGCGCTGACGATCGCCGCCGGCGCGTCGCCGGGGACGATGTCGTTCCTGTACGACGTCGTCTCCTCGTCGGGCAACACCGCCCGCGGCCTCATCGTCGTGAAGGTGGTCGCCCAGCGCGTCGCCGACTTCCCGGTCGTCTCCGACACCGTGCTCAGCGCCGACGGACGCGACGACCTGGCCCGCGGCATCGACGTGCTCGCCGGCAAGGCGGTGTGGTCCGGCGGCGACACCGCCGAGCTCACGGTCGGGCTGTGGGGCGCCCCGGCCGGGATCACCGTCGACGGCACCCGCCTGCGTGGCAGCGTGGACGACGGCGCGCACCTCATCGCGTTCTCGGTCACCGGCCCCACCGCGGCCGGACCGGTGACCACCTACGCGTTCCTGCGGATCCCCGCCGTCGCCGACGCCCCGCTCACCCTCCGGCCGGGGTCGCCGCCGTTGACGGTGGGGGAGAACGGCCAGGCCGACGTTGAC
This sequence comes from Microbacterium sp. NFH-22A-Y, assembly GCF_021401375.1. Taxonomy (NCBI): domain Bacteria; kingdom Bacillati; phylum Actinomycetota; class Actinomycetes; order Micrococcales; family Microbacteriaceae; genus Microbacterium; species Microbacterium sp. NFH-22A-Y. Next base: position 556,738 of record NZ_JACBGF010000002.1, read on the forward strand.
GTCAGCACGCTCGTCGCGGTGCCGCGCGGGCGCACGCTCGAGATGTCCGACGAGGTGCGCGCCTCCGGTGCGCGTGCGGCCGCGACGTGCACGGTGGTGTCGGGCACGACGCTGCGCTACACCGCGGGCGCGGACGCCCCCTGGACCGACGCCTGCCTCGTGCCGGTCCGGCTGTCCGGCCAGTCGACGTGGACCGTGCTGTCGATCGCGGTGGTCGTCACCCCGCTCGACCCCCAGCCGCGGCTGTCGCCGGCGGCCCTCGAGGTCGCCCCCGGCGACACCCAGGTGTTCGACCTCGGCGCGATGACGACCTGGCAGGGCCGTCCCGAGGCGATCGTCTACCGGATCGACGGCACACCGGCATCCTTCGACGTCTCGTTGCAGGGCGCCCAGCTCACCGTCCGCGGGCGCGACGCCGCCGTTCCCGGAACCGTCGAGGGCGTCGTGGTGCAGGTCGCCTCGCACCCGGGCGTCGCCCCCGCCCGCATCTCGCTCCGCGTCGGCGCCGCGCCCTCGACCCTCCCGCAGGGCGGCGCGGTGCAGCAGCAGTGCAGCCAGGCGGCCGGCAGCTCGTGCACGATCGACGTCATCGGGGCCAACGGCGAGGTCAACCCGCTGCCGAGCACGCCGTTGCAGGTGGTCGCGGTGGCGCCGGCGGCGGCGTGCACGGGGGTCACGTTCGCGGTCGTCTCGCCGACGAGCGTCGTCGCCAGCTGGACCGACGACGCGCCGGGTGCGGCCTGCGCGGCGAGCTTCACGGTCCGCGACGCGCAGGGGCGCCAGAGCGCGAGTGCGCGCGACGGGCGCATCCTCCTCGACCTGCAGGGCTTCCCCCGCGCGCCGGCCAGCGTCGCGCAGTCCGCGTATGCGGACGGCAGCCTCACGCTGCGAGTGGACCCCGGACCGGCGCAGGCCGCCTATCCGGCTCTCACCGGCTTCGAGGTGCGTCAGGGCGGGCAGCGGGTCGCGGTGTGCACGCCCCAGGGCATCTGCCCGCCGATCAGCGCGCCCAACGGCGAGCAGCGCTCCTACGAGGCGGTGGCCGTCAACGCCGTCGGCGCCTCGCTGACGTCGGTGCGCACCACCGCGTGGGCCTACGATCCGCCCGCCGCTCCGACGGGCGGGAGCGCCGTCCCCGTCGTGGCGGGCGCGGACGGCGGCGTCGCGGCGCTGACGCTCACCGGTGTGGATGCCGCCGACACCGGCGCACTGCAGATCTCGAGCCCCTCCGGCGAGACGCGCACGATCGCCGTCGCCGCCGATCAGACCCAGGTGTCCGTCCCGACGTTCCGCGTCGGCGCGAACACCGCGACGCCCGTGACGGTGACCCCGGTCTCCCGCTACGCCGTCCCCCCGGGCCTTCCCGGCCCCGCGATCGGGAGCATGACGGTACAGGCCTACGGCATCGGCGCGCCCACCGGGGCGGCGCTGAGCCTGACGGCGGTGAACGTCGGCGGCGGCCGGGTCGACATCACCGCCGTCGGCACGGCGTCGCCGGGCGGCGACAATGCGCGCGTGCGCTACGGCATCGTGCGCGTGGACGGCCCGCCCGCCGCCGACGGTCCGGTCTCGGCGGACAGCTGTCGCACGAGCGAGGATGGCGCGCGGCGGGTCTTCGGCGACCTTCCGGACGGCCGGCTGTACACCTTCGTGCTCTGCGTCGAGTCCTGGTACGACGGGACGTCGTTCGGGCGGGCGACCGTCACGCAGCAGGTGCGCGCCACGCAGAGCGGCGCCGCGCCCACCGGCTACACCTTCGTGGTCGGGCCGACGGCCCACGTCAGCGGCAGCGGGAACGACGCCGGCCGGGCGACCTGGACGATCGATCAGACGCCGACCTCCCCCGAGACGCCGCCGAACGAGAACGACGTCGTCTTCCGGGGACTGCCGAGCAGCGTGTTCGACAAAGACCCCGGGATCGAGGTGCGCTACGAGCACAAGGACGGCTGGTGGCAGTCCGCCTGGGGGGCGGTGACCCCGGCGCCGGGCAGCGCCCCGTACCAGGTGCAGGCCTCGTGGACGCTCGGATCCTGCACGGGCGGAGCGACGCTCGAGCCCTCGGGCAGCTCGAGCGGCTCGCGCGCCGACATCGCCTTCGACGCCGCCGCCATCCGCTACTACGACCGCAACGACGCGCTCATCGCCCCCGGCGCCGACCCGTGGACGGTGCCGGCGGATGCCGCGCGCGTCGCCGGCATCCAGGTCGTCGTCGACTGGTCCGGCCAGGGCTGGAACCTGTCGCCGGCCACCGCAGAACTGTCCACCCGCTGCACGCCCTCCACCGCGCCCGACCCGGCCGGCTGACCCCCACGGAGTCCCCCATGACGATCACCACCGAGCAGGCGACCTGGTTCGCGCAGACGTTCGCGCAGCTCGCCGACAACGTCGAGCGCGCCGTCCTCGGCAAGCGCCACGTCGTCGAGCTCGTGCTCACGGCGATGCTGAGCGAGGGGCACGTGCTCATCGAGGACGTCCCGGGCACGGGCAAGACGTCGCTCGCGCGCGCGGTCGCGCAGTCGGTCCAGGGCACGACGACGCGCATCCAGTTCACGCCCGACCTCCTCCCGGGCGACATCACCGGCATCACCGTGTACGACCAGAAGACGGGGGCCTTCGACTTCCACGCCGGTCCGATCTTCGCCAACATCGTGCTCGCCGACGAGATCAACCGGGCGAGCCCCAAGACGCAGGCCGCCCTGCTGGAGGTCATGGAGGAGGGGCGCGTCACCATCGACGGCGTCTCGCGCACGGTCGGCGCGCCGTTCCTCGTGCTCGCCACGCAGAACCCCGTCGAGCAGGCCGGAACGTACCGGTTGCCCGAGGCGCAGCTCGACCGCTTCCTGCTGCGGACGGCGCTCGGCTACCCCGACCACGCGGCGACGGTGCGCATCCTCGACCGCGCCGCGGTGCCGATCGCGGACCTGCCCGCCGTGATCACCCCCGGCGCGCTGGTCGGGATGACGGAGCTCGCCGCCGACGTCTACGTCGACGCGCTCGTCCTGGACTACATCGCCCGGATCGTCGACGCGACGCGCGCCGCGGACGAGGTGCGCTTGGGGGTGAGCATCCGCGGCGCCCTCGCGCTCACGCGCGCGGCGCGGGCCAGCGCCGCCTCGCACGGCCGCACCTACGTCACCCCGGACGACGTCAAGCGTCTGGCGGTGCCGGTCCTCGCCCACCGCCTCATCCTGCACGCGGAGGCCGAGTTCGACGGGGTCACGCCCGAGGCCGTGGTCGGGCAGGTGCTGCTCGACGTCGCGCCGCCCACCCGCCGGGAGCCGGTGTGACGCTCGGCGACAGCCGCGCCCTGCCGGCCGAGTCGCGGCTCACCCGGACGTCGGCCGGGGGCCTCACCGGGGAGCGCACGGAGGTCACCGCGCGCCGCGGCCGTCGCCTCGTCGGCGCGGCGCTGCGGGCGTCGCGCGCGTGGACGACCGTGCGCGCCGGCGCGCACGTCGTGGTCCAGTGGGCGCGCGCGACCGTTCGTCCCGCGGGCGCGCTGGTGATCCTCGCCGCCACGGCGGGACTCGCCGCGGGCATCGCCTTCGGCTGGGTCGAGGCGATCGTCGCGGGTGTCGCGGCCCTGACGCTCCTGATCCTCGGCATCCCCTTCTTGCTGAACGCACGGGCGTACGAGGTGGGCCTCGTGCTCGACCGGCTGCGGGTCGTGGCCGGAACTCCCGCCCGGGCGACGGTCGAGGTGCGCAACGTCGGGTCGCGCACGGCCCTTCCGGGGCGCATCGACGTGCCGATCGGGGCGGGCCTGGTCGAGTTCGGCGTCCCGCTGCTCGCCCCCGGCGCCGTGTCGCGGCATGCCCTGGAGCTGCCCCCTCAGCGCCGCGGCGTCGTGCGCATCGGACCCGCGACCACGATCCGCTCGGATCCCCTCGGCCTGCTGCGCCGGGAGCACGCGTTCGAGGAGGTGCAGGAGCTGTTCGTGCACCCCCGCACGGTCGCCGTCCCCTCGTCGAGCGCGGGCCTCATCCGCGACCTCGACGGCAGTGCCACGCGGCGGCTCGTCGACGCCGACATGTCCTTCCACGCCATCCGCGAGTATGCGCCCGGAGACGCCCGCCGCCAGATCCACTGGAAGTCGACCGCCAAGACCGGCCGGCTCATGGTGCGCCAGTACGAGGAGTCCCGGCGGTCGCGGATGGCGGTCGTGCTCGGCCTCGCGGCGGGCGAGTACGCCTCGGACGACGAGTTCGAGCTGGCCGTCAGCGCCGCTGGCTCCCTGGCCCTGCGCGCCGTGCACGACGCGCGCGACCTCGACATCGTCGTCGGTGCCGAGATCCCGCGCGTCGTCCGCGGCCGCCTCCGCGCGATCCGGCACATCCCCGCCGGCTCGCCGCGCGTGGTCCTGGACGGCTTCAGCGGCGTCGAGCGCCTCACCGAGACGATGTCCTTCCCCGAGGTCTGCCGCCTCACCGCGGAGGCGAACGAGCGGCTGTCCGTCGTCGTCCTCGTGGCGGGCTCCGGGGTGGGGCTGGCGACGCTGCGTCTGGCGGCCCTGGCCTTCCCCGCGGATGCCGCGGTGATCGCGGTCGTCTGCGACGAGCGCGCGCATCCGCGCACGCAGGCGGCCGGTCCGCTGACCGTGCTCACGATCGGCACGATCGAGGACCTCGCCGGGCTGCTGCTGAGAGGCGCACGCTCATGAGGATCGTCGCCGGCGGGATCTACGCGCTCGTGGCGGTGGTGCTCGCCGCGGTGGCGGCCTGGCCCCTCTACCGCTCGCCGGCCTTCCTGCTGCTCGTCGCCGTCGCCGCGGTGCTCGCGGCGGCCGTCGCGGCCCTCGTGGCGTGGCGGCGCTGGAGCGGGTGGGCCGCCGCGGGACTGCTCGCCGCGACGATCCTGATCGTGGGTGTACCGCTGGCCGTGCCGGCTCGCACCGGCTCCGCGGAGGACGTCGTGCACGGACTCGGCGAGCTGGGCGCCGGTGTGCTGTGGGGGTGGAAGGACCTGCTGACCGTGGAGCTGCCCGTCGGCTCCTACCGCAACCTCCTCGTCCCCGCGCTCGTCGTCTTCCTCGTCGGCACCGCCAGCGTGCTGCTGCTCGCTTGGCGCACGGATGCGCTCGCGGTCCTCGCCGTGCCGGTCGCCATCGCGATGGCGGCGTTCGGACTGCTGTTCGGGCGTGCCGAGGTGAGCGCGCCGCTCGTCGTCGGCGCGGTGACGCTTCGCGCACCGGTCGAGACGGCCGTGGGTGCGGGGGTCCTGCTCAGCGGCGTGCTGTGGCTGGCGTGGCGCACGCGCGACGGGCGGCGGCGCGCCCTGCGTCGTGCGGCCGACGACGCGGGCGCGCGCCTCGGTGCGGCGACGAGCCGCGGGCGAGGGCCCGCGCTGCGGCGTGCGGCGCTGGGGGCCGGGATGGTCGCGATCGCCACGGTCGCGGCGCTCGCCGTCCCCGCGGTCGCCGCCCCCGAACAGCGCGACGTGCTGCGCGGCGTGACCGGCCCGCGGGAGGAGATCTCGCAGGCGGTCAGCCCCCTGAGCTCGTACCGCGCCCTGTTCGCGGACGCGCGCATCGACGAGGAGCTCTTCCGCGTGTCCGGCGAGGCCGTCCCCGACCGGGTGCGGCTGGCGGTCCTCGACGCCTACGACGGCGCCGTCTTCCGCACCGACGCCGCCGGCGATCCCTTCGTGCGCCTCGCGTCGGCGCGCCCGATGGTGGCCGGCGCCCCCGTGGACGCCGTCTTCTCGATCGGGGCGCTGGACGGGCTCTGGATGCCGTCGGCGGGCGTCGTGGCATCCGTCTCGTTCACGGGCCCGCGCGCCGGCGTGCTCGCCGACGGGTTCTACGTGAGCGACGCGCGCGACGCCGCTGTCGAGACGGCCCCCTGGCAGGACGGCGACGAGTACCGTCTGCGCGCCGCGGTGGCGCCGGCGCCGGCGCTGGCTTCGGTGTCGGCGCCGGGCGGGCAGTCCGCCGCGAGCGGAGCGTCGGATGCCGCGGGCGGCGCACCGGCGGCTCCGGCGAGCCTGCGCACGTGGGTGCAGCAGCACGCGACCGGCACGGGAGGCGCGGCCCTGGAGGGGATCGTCGCCCTGCTGCGGGAGCGCGGCTACCTCAGCCATGCCCTCACGGGCCAGGACGGCGGCGCCGCCTGGATGCGCGAGCTGTCCGCCGCCGGCGGGTACCGCTTCGCCCCGAGCGCGTCGGGCCATTCGCTCGCCCGCATCGACGACATGTTCACGGCGCTGCTGGCCCGTGAGGCCGACCCGGCCGCCGCGGCATCCGATGACCTCGTGGCCGCCGTCGGCGACGACGAGCAGTTCTCCGTGGCCGTCGCGCTCATCGCCCGCGAGCTCGGCTTCCCGGCGCGGATCGTCGTGGGCACGCGTCTGTCGTCGACCGATCCGGATGCCGCCGCGTGCACGGACGGGGTGTGCCGGGCCGGCGACGTGTCGGCCTGGGTCGAGGTGCGCGCGTCGACGGGGGAGTGGATCCCCGTCGACGTGACCCCGCAGCACACCCGCCCCCCGCAGCGCGAGGTGACGGAGCAGCCCGACCCGCAGATCGCGACCTCCGTGCGTCCCGACGGCGTCGACGAGGTGCAGCCGCAGCGTCCCGCGCAGGAAGACACCGCCGCCCCCGCCGACCGCTCCGACGCTCTGGATCTGCGCGGACTGTGGACCGCGCTGGGCGTCGCCGGCGGTGTGCTCGCGGTCCTGCTGGTGCTGGCGGGGCCCTTCCTCGCGATCGTGATCGCCAAGGCCGTGCGCCGTCGCCGCCGCCGCCGGCAGGAGGCTCCGGCCGCGCGCATCGCGGGCGGATGGGACGAGTACCTGGATGCTGCGACCGACGCGCGTCGTCCGCTGCCGGCCGCCGCGACGCGCACCGAGATCGCCGCCGCGCTGTCGCGCCCGTCCGCCGGCGGCCTCGCGCGCGCCGCGGACGAAGCGGTGTTCTCGGCGCGCGTGATCGACGCGGACGAGGCCGACGCGTTCTGGCGGATCGTCGACGAGGAACGCACCGTGCTCGCACCGACCCGGTGGCGCCGGCTCCGTGCGGCCGTATCGTTGAGATCGTTCGTCCCGCGATCGTTCCGGTCACACTTCGAGAGGGGGAGTCGCGCGGCATCCCGCCCGCGGCGCACCGCATGAACGCACCCATCGGCGACTCCGTCGGCGCCCTGCTGGGCCTGGTCGCCGTCGGCGTCGGGCTCGCCCTGTACGTCTGGACGGCCCTGGCGCTCGCGGCGATGTTCCGGAAGATGGGCGACGAGGCCTGGAAGGGCTGGGTGCCGTTCTTCAATCAGGCGACGGTGCTGGCGTGGGGCGGCTTCAGTCCCTGGCTGATCCTGCTCCTGCTCGTCCCGGTCCTCGGCCCCGTCGCGGTCTGGGTGCTGCTGATCGTCGCCGCGCACCGCATCAACCCCGGATTCGGGTACGGCGCCGGCATGACCGTGGTCTCCGCCGTGCTGTTCGTGGTCTGGGCGAGCATCCTCGGATTCGGTCCGGCCCGCTGGCTGGGTGCCCGCGCCGGGGGATCGCGTTCCGAGGGCGCGTCGCGCGCCGCCACTCTCGGCGGCGTCTTCGCCGCCGAACCCGCATCGCCCGCGCCGGTCGTGGTCTCCGTGCTGCCGACGGGGCCGTTCGTCCCGGAGCCGCCGTTGGCCGCGCCCGCGGATGCCGCCGCCCCGGATGCCGCCCCCGCGCGCGGTCGCGCGGACGCCGACGCGGACGAGGCCGACGACGACCTGGTCCGCCTGTTCGCGCCGCCGCCCTCCGCGCCGGCCGCGCAGTGGACCCCGCCCGACACGACGACCGCGCCGCCGGAGTCCGCGGCGTCCGTCCTCGACGACCGCCCGGCGGATGCCCCTCTCGTCCCCGATGCGTCCGCCGCGGATGCCCCGGCAGCGTCCCTCGAGCCCGCCGCCGCGGTGGGGCCCTCGCCCGTCGTCTCCCCGCCGGCGGCCACGCGCCCCGCGGCGCCCGCGCCCGTGTCCGCCGCGGCCGTCGTCGCCTCGTCCGCCGAGGCCGGCCCTCCCTCCGACGACGACGCATGGCCGTCGGAGATCGACGACGTCTCGGCGATCGCGCCGTCGCCGTTCCCGCCGAGCTCGGGCGCCGGGTGGCGCCACGCGATGCCGCCGGTGACCGAGGACGCCCCCATCGACTTCGTGCCGGGCCGGCGCAGCACGGCGCTGCCGTCGCCGTCGGAGCAGGCGGCCGCGCCGGCGGACGCGCCCGTCCAGCGCGTCTCGGCGGCGGAGGCGGCGGCCCGTGCCGCCGTGCCCGAGCCGGCGCCCGCCCGGCGTGGGGAGCCCGAGGCCGCGACGGATGCCGCCCCGCCGGCCGCCGCCCGGCCGTCCTCGGAGGCGCCGGAACCCGAGCTGCGCCGCGCCCGCCCGTGGCCGGCGTTCGCGGTCGCCCCGAACGAGCCCGACGGGTTCCCGGAGCTGTCGGGAGAGGTCTCCGCGGTCATCGGCTCGCCCGCCGCCGGGTCGCCCCGTTCGGCCGCGGGCGCCGTCGCCGCCCAGCACCGCCGCGGGGACGCCGGCGACGACGACCTCGATCAGACGATCATCACGCGCCGGGCCCGCAAGCCCACCTGGCAGCTGGTCCCGGTCTCGGGCGCCCCCGTGCCGATCACCTCGGACATCGTCATCCTGGGGCGCCGACCCTCCGGCGACGCCGCCTTCCCGCGCGCGCAGCTGGTCGCGGTGCCGGGGGAGGCGCTCACCGTCTCGAAGACCCACGCGCGCCTCGAACGCCACGACGACGTGTGGACCATCACCGATCTGGCCTCGACCAACGGCGTGCTCGTGCGCACGCTGATGGGCGAGGAGGTCGAGGTCGAACCCGGATCGAAGATCGACGCCGGCGAGCGCTTCTTCCTGGGCGACGAAGAGTTCCATCTGCAGCGTCTCGATCACTGAGCGGGGGCCCGCGCGACGGCATCCGTGGGCCGTGCGGCGACTCACCGGGCGCGTTTGCCCGAGTTCGTCATACGGCGTAGTATTGACCGGGTGTGCGCGTATGCGCGCCCTCCGCCGTGCCACGGCCTGCGGAGGGGGCGGGTGCACACAGCGGGACCGGTCTGCGAACAGGCCGCCCCCACGGCATATCCACCACACACGCTCGGCACACCGCCGCGCCGGTGGATCTGTGGTGAAACCACCATCGCTGTCACCGTGCAGCACCCGTGCGGACGAGAAGACCGCACGGACTTACAAGGAGAGAACGTGCCAACCATTCAGCAGTTGGTTCGCAAGGGTCGCTCGCCGAAGGTCACCAAGACCAAGGCTCCCGCCCTGAAGTCGAACCCCCAGCAGGCGGGTGTCTGCACCCGCGTCTACACGACCACGCCCAAGAAGCCGAACTCGGCCATGCGCAAGGTCGCCCGTGTGAAGCTCCGCAACGGCACCGAGGTCACGGCCTACATCCCGGGTGAGGGCCACAACCTGCAGGAGCACTCGCTCGTGCTCGTCCGTGGAGGCCGTGTCAAGGACCTCCCCGGTGTCCGCTACAAGATCGTTCGCGGCGCCCTGGACACCCAGGCCGTCAAGAACCGCAAGCAGGCCCGTAGCCGCTACGGCGCCAAGAAGGGCTGAGTCCGATGCCTCGCAAGGGACCCGCACCTCGCCGCGTCGTCGTCAACGACCCGGTCTACGGTGCTCCGATCGTCACCCAGCTGGTGAACAAGATCCTCGTCGACGGCAAGAAGTCGCTCGCCGAGTCGATCGTCTACAACGCCCTCAAGGGCGTCGAGGCCAAGAACGGCCAGGATGCCGTCGCCACGCTCAAGAAGGCGCTCGACAACGTCCGCCCCACCCTCGAGGTCAAGAGCCGCCGCGTCGGTGGCTCGACCTACCAGGTGCCGGTCGAGGTCAAGCCGCACCGCGCGAACACCCTCGCGCTGCGCTGGCTCGTCAGCTACGCGAAGGGTCGTCGTGAGAAGACGATGACCGAGCGTCTGCAGAACGAGATCCTCGACGCCTCGAACGGCCTCGGTGCCGCGGTCAAGCGCCGCGAGGACACCCACAAGATGGCCGAGTCGAACCGCGCCTTCGCGCACTACCGCTGGTAACGCGTTTCGACTCGCTGCGCTCGCTCAACGACCGGCGGGGCCCACCCCCCCCCGGTCGTTGAGCGAGGCTCGCAGAGCCGAGTCGAAACGTCCGCAACCCGAAACCACACGTAAGGACACCCCGTGGCACAAGAAGTGCTCACCGACCTCAACAAGGTCCGCAACATCGGCATCATGGCGCACATCGATGCCGGCAAGACGACGACGACCGAGCGCATCCTGTTCTACACGGGTGTCAACCACAAGCTGGGCGAGACCCACGACGGCGCCTCGACCACCGACTGGATGGAGCAGGAGAAGGAGCGCGGCATCACGATCACGTCGGCCGCCGTCACCTGCTTCTGGAACAAGCACCAGATCAACATCATCGACACCCCGGGCCACGTGGACTTCACGGTCGAGGTGGAGCGCTCGCTCCGCGTCCTCGACGGCGCGGTCGCCGTCTTCGACGGCAAGGAGGGCGTCGAGCCCCAGTCCGAGACCGTCTGGCGTCAGGCCGACAAGTACGACGTGCCCCGCATCTGCTTCGTCAACAAGATGGACAAGCTGGGCGCCGACTTCTACTTCACCGTCGACACCATCGTGAACCGCCTCGGTGCCAAGCCGCTCGTGCTGCAGCTGCCGATCGGTGCCGAGAACGACTTCGTCGGCGTCATCGACCTCGTCGAGATGCGTGCCCTGGTGTGGCCCGGCGACGCCAAGGGTGATGTCACCATGGGCGCCAAGTACGAGGTCCAGGAGATCCCGGCCGACCTGGCCGACCGCGCGGCCGAGTACCGCGAGAAGCTGCTCGAGACGGTCGCCGAGACCGACGAGGCGCTGCTCGAGAAGTACTTCGGCGGCGAGGAGCTCACGCTCGCCGAGATCAAGGGCGCGATCCGCAAGCTCACCGTCGGCGGCGAGCTGTACCCCGTGCTCTGCGGCTCGGCGTTCAAGAACCGCGGCGTCCAGCCGATGCTGGACGCGGTCGTCGACTACCTGCCGTCGCCCCTGGACGTGCCCGCCATCGAGGCGCACGACCCCAAGGACGAGGAGAAGGTCATCGAGCGTCACCCCGACGCCAACGACCCGTTCGCCGCGCTCGCGTTCAAGGTGGCGGTGCACCCGTTCTTCGGTCGCCTCACCTACATCCGCGTGTACTCCGGTCACCTCGACTCCGGCGCCCAGGTCATCAACTCGACCAAGGGCAAGAAGGAGCGCATCGGGAAGATCTTCCAGATGCACGCCAACAAGGAGAACCCGGTCGACTCGGTCACCGCGGGCAACATCTACGCCGTGATCGGCCTCAAGGACACCACCACCGGTGACACCCTGGCCGACCCCGCCGAGCCCGTCGTCCTCGAGTCGATGACCTTCCCCGAGCCCGTCATCGAGGTCGCCATCGAGCCGAAGACCAAGGCCGACCAGGAGAAGCTGGGCACCGCGATCCAGAAGCTGGCCGAAGAGGACCCGACCTTCCGCACCGAGCTCAACCCCGAGACCGGTCAGACGGTCATCAAGGGCATGGGCGAGCTGCACCTCGACATCCTCGTGGACCGCATGAAGCGCGAGTTCAAGGTCGAGGCCAACGTCGGCAAGCCCCAGGTGGCCTACCGCGAGACGATCAAGAAGGCGGTCGAGCGCCACGACTACACCCACAAGAAGCAGACCGGTGGGTCGGGCCAGTTCGCGAAGATCCAGTTCGCGCTCGAGCCCCTCGAGGTCACGGCCGACAAGACGTACGAGTTCGAGAACAAGGTCACCGGTGGCCGTATCCCGCGCGAGTACATCGAGCCGACCAACCAGGGCTTCCAGGACGCGATGAACGTCGGCGTGCTCGCCGGCTACCCCATCGTGGGCGTGAAGGCGATCCTGCTCGACGGTGCATCGCACGACGTCGACTCGTCCGAGATGGCGTTCAAGATCGCCGGTTCGATGGGCTTCAAGGAGGCCGTCCGCAAGGCCGCCCCCGCCATCCTCGAGCCGCTGATGGCCGTCGAGGTGCGCACGCCCGAGGAGTACATGGGCGACGTCATCGGCGACCTGAACTCGCGTCGTGGCCAGATCCAGTCGATGGAGGACGGCTCGGGCATCAAGATCGTCCGCGCGCTCGTCCCGCTGTCGGAGATGTTCGGCTACATCGGCGACCTGCGCTCGAAGACCTCGGGCCGGGCCGTGTACTCGATGGAGTTCGACTCGTACGCCGAGGTCCCCAAGGCCGTCGCCGACGAGATCGTCCAGAAGAACAAGGGCGAGTAACGCTCTGGATGCCGTGCGCAGGGCCGTCTGCGCAGACGGCCCCGCGCACAGCATCCGCACAAACTGAATACAGACCCAGTCGTCTAGACTGACACCCATCCCCGTAGAGCACCGGTCGCAATCCAGCGCCCGGAACCTCTACACGAATGTCCTGAGGAGGACCCAGTGGCCAAGGCCAAGTTCGAGCGGACCAAGCCGCACGTCAACATCGGAACGATCGGTCACGTCGACCACGGCAAGACCACGCTCACCGCTGCCATCTCGAAGGTGCTCGCCGACAAGTACCCGTCGGCGACCAACGTGCAGCGTGACTTCGCGTCGATCGACTCGGCTCCCGAAGAGCGTCAGCGTGGTATCACGATCAACATCTCGCACGTCGAGTACGAGACCCCGAAGCGCCACTACGCGCACGTCGACGCGCCCGGCCACGCCGACTACATCAAGAACATGATCACCGGTGCCGCTCAGATGGACGGCGCGATCCTCGTGGTCGCCGCCACCGACGGCCCGATGGCGCAGACGCGTGAGCACGTCCTGCTCGCCAAGCAGGTCGGCGTGCCCTACCTGCTCGTCGCGCTCAACAAGAGCGACATGGTCGACGACGAGGAGATCCTGGAGCTCGTCGAGCTCGAGGTCCGTGAGCTCCTCAGCTCGCAGGACTTCGACGGCGACAACGCCCCCGTCGTTCGCGTCTCGGGCCTGAAGGCTCTCGAGGGCGACGAGAAGTGGGTCGAGTCGATCGTCGAGCTGATGAACGCCGTCGACGAGTCCATCCCGGACCCGGTGCGCGACAAGGACAAGCCGTTCCTCATGCCCATCGAGGACGTCTTCACGATCACCGGCCGTGGCACGGTCGTCACGGGCCGCGCCGAGCGTGGCACGCTGGCGATCAACTCCGAGGTCGAGATCGTCGGCATCCGCCCGACGCAGAAGACGATCGTCACCGGTATCGAGATGTTCCACAAGCAGCTCGACGAGGCCTGGGCCGGCGAGAACTGTGGTCTGCTCCTGCGCGGCACCAAGCGTGACGACGTCGAGCGTGGTCAGGTCGTCGTCAAGCCGGGTTCGGTCACGCCGCACACCGACTTCGAGGGCACCGCGTACATCCTCTCCAAGGAGGAGGGTGGCCGTCACAACCCGTTCTTCACGAACTACCGCCCGCAGTTCTACTTCCGCACCACGGACGTCACCGGCGTCATCACGCTGCCCGAGGGCACCGAGATGGTCATGCCCGGCGACACCACGGAGATGTCGGTCGAGCTGATCCAGCCGATCGCCATGGAAGAGGGCCTCGGCTTCGCGATCCGTGAGGGTGGCCGCACCGTCGGTGCCGGTACCGTCACCAAGATCCTGAAGTAAGCACTTCGCACCGACGACGCCTCCGGGAGCCTCGCGCTCCCGGAGGCGTCGTCGTTTCCGGGGGTCCGCCCCCTATTGCTCGACGTCGTCTGCGGCCAGAATGGCAGCGAGCGCGCCCGCGCCGCATCGATCGACGAAGAGGGGACGGCCATGGGGCTGGATGACATCGTGAATCAGGGGAAGCAGTTCCTCGAGCAGAACAAGGACAAGATCGACGAGGTGATCCACTCCGACAAGGCGGAGGAGGTCAGCGACAGCGTCCTCGACGCTGCGGCCGACTTCGTCAAGAAGGTCGCCCCGGACCAGTTCGACGCGAAGGTCGACGAGGTGCGCGACCAGGTCGACGGCGCCATCGGCAACTGAGTTCGAGAAGGGTCGGATGCCGCGGCATCCGGCCCTTCGTCGTGCCGTGTCGAAAACGAGATCAAAACCGACTTGACGCCGGGACCCGGACCGCTTAGCGTCGACCTTGGTCAGTACGACGCCGGGGGGCTGAGACCGACTGGACGAACTGTGGGGGTTCGTTCCGCCGCACCACGAAGAGAATGCGTGTGTGCACGGTGACAGGTTGTGGGGGCATGAGCGCTGCTCGTGGATTTATGGGGGACGTTCGGGGGACCCGAGCACACTCGCCGCGGTACGGGATCTCCGGCCGCGCGCCTCTCGCTCCTGCCGGCGATGGACGAATCGCCGTCGACGTGGATGCCGGGGGGCTTCCGCGTCGACGCCGTCCGCGCCGTGGCGTCGTCCTCGATGCCGCGCGTCCGCGTCGGGGGGACGCGGCGCGCTGAGACCCGGGACGCGTGATCGGGGGGTCGCGCGTCCCGCGGAGACCGGGAGGGGTGGGCTTTCCCCAAGGGCCCACCCCTCCCCTTTTTTGTGCCGTGATGCGGCGCCCGCGGACGGATGCCGAGGCCGCGCGCCGTCCGCGACACGCCCGGGTTTGCGACACGCCCGGGAGGCACGTAGACTAGACCAGTTCCACATTCCTGCGTGCGCGAAAGCGCGGCGCGGGATCACTGCCAGGGCAGTGCATAGGCGGCGCATCCTCTTCACGAGAACGCGCAGTGACCTAGGCCGCGGGCAGCAGAACACGACAATCCGACTCCACCCGGAAACGGGATCCGTGCGCGTGCGCGCGGCGGTCGGGACTGACATCAGAACAGTGGTGCGCAAGTGCCCGGCACAACCCTGTGCCCTGTGCGTCCAATGCCCCCGAGGTACGACGCGAGAAAGAGAGTGAGCAGACAATGGCGGGACAGAAGATCCGCATTCGCCTGAAGTCGTATGACCACGAGGTCATCGACACGTCGGCGCGCAAGATCGTCGACACGGTGACCCGCGCAGGCGCCACCGTCGTGGGCCCCGTGCCCCTTCCGACCGAGAAGAACGTCGTGTGCGTCATCCGGTCGCCCCACAAGTACAAGGACAGCCGCGAGCACTTCGAGATGCGCACCCACAAGCGCCTGATCGACATCATCGACCCGACGCCCAAGGCCGTCGACTCGCTGATGCGCCTCGACCTCCCGGCCGACGTCAACATCGAGATCAAGCTCTGAGGTCCCGGTCATGGCACACATCAACGAAAAGGTTTCCAAGGGCCTGCTCGGCACGAAGCTCGGCATGACCCAGGTCTGGGACGAGAACGGCAAGCTCGTTCCCGTCACCGTCATCGAGGTGGCCCCCAACGTGGTCACCCAGGTGCGCACGCCGGAGCGCGACGGCTACAACGCCGTCCAGATCGCCTACGGCCAGATCGACCCGCGCAAGGTCAACCAGCCCCTGACGGCCCACTTCGAGGCCGCCGGCGTGACCCCTCGCCGCCACCTCACCGAGGTGCGCACCGCGGATGCCGCTGACTACTCACTCGGTCAGGAGCTCACCGTGGACGCCACCTTCGAGGCCGGCCAGCTGGTCGACGTCGTCGGCACCAGCAAGGGCAAGGGCACCGCGGGTGTCATGAAGCGCCACAACTTCAAGGGCGTCTCCGCCTCGCACGGTGCGCACCGCAACCACCGCAAGCCCGGCTCGATCGGCGCCTCGTCGACGCCGAGCCGCGTCTTCAAGGGCATGCGCATGGCCGGCCGTATGGGTGGCGAGCGCGTGACCGTCCTCAACCTCACGGTGCACGCCGTCGACGCCGAGAAGGGTCTGCTGCTCGTCAAGGGCGCCGTCCCCGGTGCGCGCGGCCGCATCGTCTACGTCCGCAACGCAGTGAAGGGTGCCTGATCATGGCTGACTCGACTCTCGCGCTCGACGTCCACAGCCCCAACGGCAAGAAGGCCGGCTCGGTCGAGCTGCCCGCCGCGCTGTTCGACGTCAAGACGAACATCCCCCTCATCCACCAGGTCGTCGTGGCGCAGCTCGCCGCGGCTCGCCAGGGCACGCACTCGACCAAGCGTCGTGGCGAGGTCTCGGGTGCCGGCCGCAAGCCCTTCAAGCAGAAGGGCACGGGTAACGCCCGTCAGGGCTCGATCCGCGCGCCGCACATGACCGGTGGTGGCATCGTCCACGGCCCGAAGCCGCGCGACTACGCCCAGCGCACCCCCAAGAAGATGATCGCCGCCGCCCTGCTGGGCGCGCTGAGCGACCGTGCTCGCGGTGGCCGCCTCCACGTCGTCGACTCGTTCGGCATCGAGGGCGCCCCGTCGACCAAGGCCGCTGCGGCCGTCCTCGCCGAGCTCGCGCCGACCAAGAACGTCCTGGTCGTCATCGAGCGCGGCGACGAGCTGAGCGTCAAGAGCGTGCGCAACCTCGCGTACGTCCACGTGCTCACGTTCGACCAGCTGAACGCCTACGACGTTCTCGTCTCCGACGACATCGTCTTCACCAAGGCCGCCTACGACGCGTTCGTCGCGTCGAAGAGCGCCACCACCGAGGAGGTCTCGGCATGAACGTCTCCGTCAACAAGGACCCGCGCGACATCATCCTGAAGCCGGTCGTCTCGGAGAAGAGCTACGGGCTCATCGACGAGGGCAAGTACACCTTCCTGGTGGACCCGCGCGCCTCGAAGACCGAGATCAAGCTCGCGATCGAGAAGATCTTCGGCGTCAAGGTCGCCGCGGTCAACACGCTCAACCGCACGGGCAAGGCCCGCCGCACCCGCTTCGGCACCGGCAAGCGCAAGGACACCAAGCGCGCCATCGTCACGCTGAAGTCGGGCACCATCGACATCTTCACGGCCGTCGGCTGACAGCTGGGATAGAGGACAACCAACATGGCTATTCGCAAGTACAAGCCCACGACCCCGGGTCGCCGCGGTTCGTCGGTGGCAGACTTCGCCGAGATCACGCGATCGACGCCTGAGAAGTCGCTGCTGCGCCCGCTGTCGAAGACCGGTGGCCGCAACAACCAGGGCCGCATCACCACCCGCCACATCGGTGGCGGCCACAAGCGCCAGTACCGTGTCATCGACTTCCGTCGCAACGACAAGGACGGCGTCGACGCCAAGGTCGCTCACATCGAGTACGACCCCAACCGCACCGCGCGCATCGCGCTGCTGCACTACGTGGACGGCGAGAAGCGTTACATCCTCGCGCCGAACAAGCTGCAGCAGGGCGACGTCGTCGAGTCCGGTCCGGGCGCCGACATCAAGCCGGGCAACAACCTGCCGCTGAAGAACATCCCCACCGGTACGGTCATCCACGCCATCGAGCTCCGCCCCGGCGGCGGCGCGAAGATGGCGCGCTCGGCCGGCGCCTCGGTGCGTCTGGTCGCCAAGGACGGCCCCTACGCGCAGCTCCGTCTGCCGTCGGGCGAGATCCGCAACGTCGACGCGCGCTGCCGCGCCACGATCGGCGAGGTCGGCAACGCCGAGCAGTCCAACATCAACTGGGGCAAGGCCGGCCGCAAGCGCTGGAAGGGCGTGCGCCCGACCGTCCGTGGTGTCGCGATGAACCCGGTCGACCACCCGCACGGTGGTGGTGAGGGCAAGACGTCCGGTGGACGTCACCCCGTCTCTCCTTGGGGCCAGGCTGAGGGTCGCACCCGCCACGCCAACAAGGAAAGCGACAAGTACATCGTCCGCCGTCGCAACGCCGGCAAGAAGCGCAAGTAGGAGTAGAGGAAGATGCCTCGCAGCCTGAAGAAGGGCCCCTTCGTCGACGAGCACCTGCTTCGCAAGGTCGTCTCGCAGAACGATGCCGGCACCAAGAACGTCATCAAGACCTGGTCGCGCCGTTCGATGATCATCCCCGCCATGCTGGGACACACCATCGCCGTGCACGACGGACGCAAGCACATCCCCGTGTTCGTGTCCGAGACCATGGTCGGTCACAAGCTGGGCGAGTTCGCGCCCACCCGCACCTTCCGCGGCCACGAGAAGGACGACAAGAAGGGTCGCCGCCGCTGACGCGGTGGCGTTCCAGAGAGGACTAGAGGAGGAGAGAAATGGTGGAATCCATCGCACGCGTCAAGCACATCCGCGTGACCCCTCAGAAGGCTCGTCGTGTCGTCGCGCTGATCAAGGGCAAGCAGGCTCAGGAGGCCCTGGCCATCCTGAAGTTCGCCCCGCAGGCTGCCAGTGAGCCGATCTACAAGCTCGTGGAGTCGGCGATCGCCAACGCCCGGGTGAAGGCCGACAAGGACAGCGAGTTCCTGGACGAGCAGGACCTGTACGTGGCCAACGCGTACGTGGACGAGGGGTCGACGCTCAAGCGCTTCCGCCCCCGCGCCCAGGGTCGCGCCTTCCAGATCAAGAAGCGCACGAGCCACATCACCATCCAGCTCGCGACCCCCGAGGTTGCCGAGACCAGCAAGAAGGCGAGCAAGTAATGGGACAGAAGGTCAACCCCTACGGCTTCCGCCTCGGCATCACCACGGACCACGTGTCGCGTTGGTTCTCCGACTCCACGAAGCCGGGACAGCGTTACGCCGACTACGTGGCCGAGGACATCAAGATCCGCAAGCTCCTGCAGACGCAGCTGGACCGCGCCGGCGTGAGCGGCATCGAGATCGAGCGCACGCGTGACCGCGTCCGCGTCGACATCCACACCGCCCGCCCGGGCATCGTGATCGGTCGCCGCGGCGCCGAGGCCGAGCGCATCCGCGCCGACCTCGAGAAGCTCACCGGCAAGCAGATCCAGCTGAACATCCTCGAGGTCAAGAACCCCGAGGCCGACGCCCAGCTGGTCGCCCAGGGCATCGCCGAGCAGCTCTCCGCCCGCGTGGCGTTCCGCCGCGCGATGCGCAAGGGCCTGCAGGGTGCGCAGCGCGCCGGTGCCAAGGGCATCCGCATCCAGGTCTCCGGCCGCCTCGGCGGCGCGGAGATGAGCCGCTCGGAGTTCTACCGCGAGGGTCGTGTGCCGCTGCACACGCTGCGCGCGAACATCGACTACGGCTTCTACGAGGCCAAGACCACCTTCGGCCGCATCGGCGTGAAGGTCTGGATCTACAAGGGCGACCTCACCAACAAGGAGCTCGCGCGCGAGCAGGCGAACGCGCCGAAGGCCCCCCGCGGTCGTGACGACCGTGGTGGCGACCGTCGTCGCGCGCCCCGCAACGAGGCGCCCGTCGCAGAAGGAGCATCGGCATAATGCTTATTCCCCGTAAGGTCAAGTACCGCAAGCAGCACCACCCGGGCCGCGCGGGCCAGGCCACCGGCGGCACGAAGGTCTCCTTCGGCGAGTTCGGCATCCAGGCCCTCACCCCCGCGTACGTGACGAACCGTCAGATCGAGTCCGCTCGTATCGCGATGACCCGTCACATCAAGCGCGGTGGCAAGGTGTGGATCAACATCTACCCCGACCGTCCGCTCACCAAGAAGCCGGCCGAAACCCGCATGGGTTCCGGTAAGGGTTCGCCGGAGTGGTGGGTCGCCAACGTCAAGCCGGGTCGCGTCCTCTTCGAGGTCGCGGGCGTCAACGAGCAGCTCGCTCGTGAGGCCCTCACCCGTGCAATCCACAAGCTGCCCCTGAAGGCACGCATCATCAAGCGCGAGGAGGGCGACGCGTAATGGCCGTCGGAACCAAGACGCTCGCTCCCAGCGAGCTGGACACGTTCGAGGACCAGCGCCTCGTCGAGGAGCTGCGCAAGGCCAAGGAAGAGCTGTTCAACCTGCGCTTCCAGTCGGCCACGGGCCAGCTCGAGAGCCACGGCCGCATCCGCGCCGTCAAGCGCGACATCGCGCGGCTCTACACCGTGATCCGCGAGCGCGAGCTGGGCATCCGTGCCACGCCCGCGCCCGTCGAGGTCGCGACCAAGGCGAAGAAGACCAAGGCCAAGAAGGCGGATGACGCTGCCGAGGCCACGAAGGAAGAGGCCGAGTGATGGCTGAGACCACCGAGAAGAAGGCCGCCAAGAAGGCGCCGGCCGCCGAGGCCGTCGTCGAGGCGCCCGTCGCCGGTCACGAGTCGGCTGCGCACGACGTGCGCGACGCCGACGCCCGTGGCTACCGCAAGTCGCGTCGTGGCTACGTCGTGAGCGACAAGATGGACAAGACGATCGTCGTCGAGGTCGAGGACCGCGTGAAGCACCCGCTCTACGGCAAGGTCATCCGCCGCACGTCGAAGGTCAAGGCCCACGACGAGCAGAACAGCGCCGGCATCGGCGACCTCGTGCTCATCAACGAGACCCGGCCGCTGAGCGCCACCAAGCGGTGGCGCCTGGTCGAGATCCTCGAGAAGGCGAAGTAAGAAATGATCCAGACTGAGTCCCGCCTCAAGGTCGCCGACAACACCGGCGCCAAGGAGCTGCTCACGATCCGCGTGCTCGGCGGCTCCAACCGCCGCTACGCCGGTCTCGGCGACATCATCGTCGCGACCGTCAAGGACGCGATCCCCGGCGGCAACGTCAAGAAGGGCGACGTGGTCAAGGCCGTCGTCGTCCGCACCGTCAAGCAGACCCGTCGTGCCGACGGTTCGTACATCAAGTTCGACGAGAACGCCGCCGTCATCCTGAAGAACGACGGGGAGCCCCGCGGCACCCGCATCTTCGGACCGGTCGGTCGTGAGCTTCGCGACAAGAAGTTCATGAAGATCGTCTCGCTCGCACCGGAGGTGATCTGACCCTCATGGCCAAGATCAAGAAGGGTGACCTGGTTCAGGTCATCACTGGCAAGAAGCAGGACAAGGGCGGCGACCGCGGCAAGCAGGGCAAGGTTCTCGACGTCATCGTCGAGCAGAACCGTGTCATCGTCGAGGGCGTCAACTACGTCACGAAGCACAACCGTGTGGGCCAGTCCCAGCGCGGCACCAAGACGGGCGGCATCGAGACGATGGAAGCCCCGATCCACATCTCCAACGTCGCCCTCGTCGACCCCTCGACCAAGAAGCCGACCAAGGTCGGTCACCGTGTCGAGGAGCAGACGAAGGACGGCGTGAAGCGCACCGTCCGTGTGCGCTACGCGAAGAAGAGCGGCAAGGACCTCTGAACATGAGCACCACCACTGCCGCGGCGGCTGGCAAGATCCAGCCCCGCCTGAAGCAGAAGTACCAGGGCGAGATCAAGAAGGCTCTGCAGGACGAGTTCGGCTACGCCAACGTCATGCAGATCCCCGGGATCGTCAAGGTCGTCGTGAACACCGGTGTCGGCGAGGCTGCTCGTGACTCCAAGGTGATCGATGGCGCCGTCGACGACCTCACCAAGATCACCGGCCAGAAGCCGGTCGTCACGAAGGCCCGCAAGTCCATCGCCCAGTTCAAGCTGCGCGAGGGCCAGGCCATCGGCGCGCACGTCACCCTCCGCGGTGACCGCGCGTGGGAGTTCCTGGACCGTCTCGTGAACCTGGCGCTGCCGCGCATCCGCGACTTCCGCGGTCTGTCCCCGAAGCAGTTCGACGGACACGGCAACTACACGTTCGGTCTGCAGGAGCAGTCGGTCTTCCACGAGATCAACCAGGACAAGATCGACCGCGTCCGCGGCTTCGACATCACGATCGTCACCACGGCGAAGACGGATGCCGAGGGCCGGTCGCTGCTGCGCCAGCTGGGCTTCCCGTTCAAGACGGACGAGAACCAGGCCTGACCCACCCCCGACCGTTCCGGTCGGACCATCAAGAAGGTCGGCTGTCGTGTAACGGCATCCGAAACCGCTGAACAAAGGACACCAAGAAATGACGATGACAGACCCGGTCGCTGACATGCTGACCCGTCTGCGCAACGCGAACTCGGCGCACCACGACTCCGTGTCGCTGCCGAGCTCCAAGCTCAAGACCCACATCGCCGAGATCCTCCAGCAGGAGGGCTACATCTCCGGCTGGGAGGTCTCCGACGCCCGTGTCGGCCAGACCCTCACCCTGACGCTCAAGTACGGCCCGAACCGCGAGCGGTCGATCGCCGGCATCAAGCGCGTCTCGAAGCCCGGTCTGCGCGTGTACGCACGCTCGACCGAGATCCCCAAGGTCCTCGGCGGCCTCGGCGTCGCGATCCTGTCCACCTCCTCCGGTCTTCTCACCGACCGTCAGGCAGAGCAGAAGGGCGTGGGTGGGGAAGTCCTCGCCTACGTGTGGTGATCTGACATGTCGCGTATCGGACGTCTTCCCATCGACATCCCCGCCGGCGTCACCGTTTCGGTGGACGGCCAGGACGTCACCGTCAAGGGCCCGAAGGGCGAGCTCGCGCTCTCCGTCGCCAAGCCCATCGAGGTCAAGGTCGAGGAGAACCAGGTTCTGGTCTCCCGCCCCGACGACGAGCGCGAGTCGCGTTCGCTGCACGGGCTGACCCGCACCCTGATCAACAACAACATCATCGGCGTGACCGAGGGCTACACCAAGGGCCTCGAGGTCGTCGGCACCGGTTACCGCGTCGCACAGAAGGGCACGGCGGTCGAGTTCGCGCTCGGCTTCTCGCACCCGGTGCTCGTCGAGGCGCCGGCCGGCATCACGCTGACCGTCGAGGGCAACAACAAGCTCACCGTCAGCGGTATCTCCAAGCAGGCCGTGGGTGAGGCCGCCGCGAACATCCGCAAGATCCGCAAGCCCGAGCCGTACAAGGGCAAGGGTGTGCGCTACGCGGGCGAGGTCGTTCGCCGCAAGGCCGGAAAGGCTGGTAAGTAATCATGGCTGTCAAGTCGAAGAGCGACGCGCGTTCGCGTCGTCACCTGCGCCTTCGCAAGAAGGTCGTGGGCACCGAGGCCCGTCCGCGCCTGGTCGTCACCCGTTCGGCCCGCCACGTCTTCGTCCAGCTCGTGGACGACAGCAAGGGCGTGACCGTCGCGTCGGCGTCGACCCTCGAGTCGGACCTGCGCACGTTCGACGGTGACAAGACCGCGAAGGCGCGCAAGGTCGGCGAGCTCGTCGCCGAGCGTGCGAAGGCGGCCGGCTTCTCGGACGTCGTGTTCGACCGCGGTGGCAACCGCTACGCGGGCCGTGTCGCAGCGATCGCCGAGGGCGCCCGCGAGGGAGGTCTGAACCTGTGAGCGATGCAACTACTCAGAATGTGGAGAACGAAGTGACCGAGCAGGCTGCGGCCACCGCTCCCGTCGAGCGCGAGGCCCGCGAGCCCCGCCGCGGCGGACGCGAGCGCAACCCCAACCGCGACCGCGGTTCGCGCGACGCCGAGAAGAGCCAGTTCCTCGAGCGCGTCGTGACGATCAACCGCGTGTCGAAGGTCGTCAAGGGCGGTCGTCGCTTCAGCTTCACGGCGCTCGTCGTCGTGGGTGACGGCAACGGTCTCGTCGGCGTCGGCTACGGCAAGGCGCGTGAGGTCCCCCTCGCCATCTCCAAGGGTGTCGAAGAGGCCAAGCGCAACTTCTTCCGCGTGCCCCGCACCGGCTCGTCGATCCCGCACCCGGTGCAGGGCGAGGCCGCTGCCGGTGTCGTGCTCCTGCGTCCGGCTGCCGCCGGTACCGGTGTCATCGCCGGTGGTCCGGTTCGCGCCGTGCTCGAGTGCGCCGGCATCCACGACGTGCTCTCCAAGTCCCTCGGCTCGTCGAACACGATCAACATCGTGCACGCGACCGTCGAGGCGCTGAAGCAGCTCGAGGAGCCCCGCGCGGTCGCCGCCCGTCGTGGTCTCGACTTCGACCAGGTGGCTCCCGCCCGTCTGATCCGTGCCGAGGCTGACGCCGCGGCCGCTGCAAAGGGAGGTGCCTGATGGCCGCGCGTCTCAAGGTGACCCAGATCAAGTCCAAGGTGAGCGAGAAGCAGAACCAGCGTGACACGCTGCGTTCGCTCGGCCTGAAGCGGATCGGCGACTCGGTCGTCCGTCCCGACGACGCGCAGACGCGCGGTTACGTCAAGACCGTCGCCCACCTCGTCAAGGTTGAGGAGATCGACTGATGGCCGACAAGGCTGAGAAGGCGACCGAAGAGGTCGTCGAGAAGAAGGCCGCCGCCAAGCCGGCTGCCAAGAAGACCGCCGAGAAGGCTCCCGCCAAGGCTGCGGCCAAGCCGGCCGCGAAGAAGGCTCCCGCCAAGAAGGCGGATGCCGAGGCGTCGCGTCCCGGCGTGCTGAAGGTGCACCACCTGCGTCCCGTCCCGGGCTCCAACACCGCGAAGACCCGTGTCGGTCGTGGTGAGGGCTCGAAGGGTAAGACCGCGGGCCGTGGCACCAAGGGCACCAAGGCCCGCTACCAGGTCAAGATCGGCTTCGAGGGCGGCCAGATGCCGCTGCACATGCGTACGCCGAAGCTGCGCGGGTTCAAGAACCCGTTCCGCGTCGAGTACCAGGTGGTCAACCTCGACAAGCTCGCCGAGCTGTACCCGGCCGGTGGCGACGTCACCGTGAGCGACCTGGTCGCGAAGGGCGCCGTGCGCAAGAACGAGAAGGTCAAGGTGCTCGGCACCGGAGACATCTCGGTCAAGCTCACCGTCGCGGTCGACAAGGTCTCGGGTTCGGCCGAGCAGAAGATCGTCGCCGCGGGCGGTTCGGTCAAGTAATTCCACGGCAGGGGCCGGAGGCGAGCCTCCGGCCCCTGTTGCCGTACTCTGGAAGCGGTGTCCTCGGACGCGTCTCGAGACACCGGTCAGCTCACTGGAGGAAATCCTTTTGTTCAGCGCCGTCAGCGCCATCGCGCGGGTCTTCCGCACCCCGGACCTCCGGCGGAAGATCGGCTTCACTCTCGCGATCATCGCCATCTACCGCCTCGGTGCGCACATTCCGGCGCCCTTCGTGAGCTTCCCGAACGTCCAGTCCTGCCTGCAGCAGACCGGATCGGCCAGTGAGGGCCTGCTCTCCCTGGTCAACCTCTTCTCCGGCGGCGCCCTCCTGCAGCTGTCGATCTTCGCCCTGGGGGTCATGCCCTACATCACGGCGACGATCATCGTGCAGCTGCTGCGCGTCGTCATCCCCCACTTCGAGGCGCTGTACAAGGAGGGGCAGTCCGGTCAGGCCCGCCTCACGCAGTACACCCGCTACCTCACGATCGCGCTCGCGCTGCTGCAGTCGACCACGCTGGTCACGGTGGCCCGCTCCGGTCAGCTGTTCGGCACGACGGGCATCGCGGAGTGCAACGCCCTGCTGACCAACGACGTGTGGTGGGCGCAGCTGCTGATGATCATCACGCTGACCGCCGGCACCGGCCTCATCATGTGGTTCGCCGAGCTCGTCACCGAGCGCGGCGTCGGCAACGGCATGTCGATCCTCATCTTCACCTCGATCGCGGCGCAGTTCCCGGCCGCGATGTGGGCCATCGCCACCTCGCGCGGCTTCGAGGTCTTCCTCCTGGTGCTCGCGGTCGGCATCGTCGTCGTGGCCCTCGTGGTGTTCGTCGAGCAGTCGCAGCGGCGCATCCCGGTGCAGTACGCGAAGCGGATGGTCGGCCGGCGCACGCTCGGTGGGACGAACACGTACATCCCGATCAAGGTGAACATGGCGGGCGTCGTCCCGGTCATCTTCGCCTCGTCGCTGCTGTACATCCCCGCGCTGATCGCCCAGTTCAACCAGACGCCCGACGCGAACGGCAACATCCCGGGCTGGGTGACCTGGATCCAGCAGTACCTCACCAAGGGCGATCACCCGCTCTACATGCTGCTGTACTTCCTGCTCATCGTCGGCTTCACCTACTTCTACGTCGCGATCACCTTCAACCCCGTCGAGGTCGCCGACAACATGAAGAAGTACGGCGGCTTCATCCCCGGCATCCGGGCCGGTCGCCCCACGGCGGAGTATCTCGACTACGTCCTGACGCGCATCACGCTGCCGGGCTCGATCTACCTCGGTCTCATCGCGTTGCTGCCGCTCGTGGCGCTTGCCACCGTCAGCGCCAACCAGAACTTCCCGTTCGGCGGCGCGTCGATCCTCATCATCGTCGGTGTGGGTCTGGAGACGGTCAAGCAGATCGACGCGCAGCTGCAGCAGCGCCACTACGAAGGGCTGCTGCGATGACTGCTGCGCGACTGCTCATCATCGGCCCGCAGGGCTCCGGCAAGGGCACGCAGGGCGTGCGGGTGGCCGAGGCCCTCGGCATCCCCGCCGTCTCGACGGGCGACGTCTTCCGCGCCAACGTGAAGGACGGCACCGAGCTGGGTCTGAAGGTCAAGGCCATCATCGACGCCGGCGATCTGGTACCCGACGAGCTGACGGGCGAGATCGTCCGCGACCGGCTGGCGCAGCCGGATGCCGCGGCGGGCTTCCTGCTCGACGGCTACCCGCGCAACCTCGGTCAGGTCGGCGACCTCGACGCGTTCCTCGACGCGCGCGACGAGCCGCTGACCGCGGTCATCGAGCTGGTCGTGCCGCGCGAGGAGTCGATCCAGCGTCTGTCCCTGCGCGCGACCGAGCAGGGCCGCGCGGACGACAACGAGGAGTCGATCGCCAAGCGCCTCGCGATCTACGAGTCCGAGACGGCCCCGATCCTCGACGTGTACCGCCAGCGCGGCATCGTCGACCAGATCGACGGCGTCGGCACGTTGGACGAGGTCTACGCACGCATCACCGCCGCGCTGACGGCGCGCGGCATCACGGCCGCCGCGCTCTGATGGGGCTGCGCCGCTCCCTGTACAAGACCCCTGCGCAGCTGCGCTCGATGGTCGAGCCGGGACTCATCACCGCGGCCGCGCTCGACGCGGTCCGTGCGCTGGTCGCCCCCGGTGTGACGACGGCAGAGCTGGATGCCGCGGCATCCGATGTCATCGTCGCCCGCGGCGCCGAGTCGAACTTCCAGCTGGTGCGCGGGTACCGGCACACGACCTGCATCTCCGTCAACGACCAGGTCGTCCACGGCATCCCCGGCGGGCGCGTGCTGGAGCCGGGTGACATCGTCTCGATCGACGCCGGCGCGCAGTTCAAGGGCTGGAACGGCGACTCGGCGATCACGGTCGTGGTGCCCGGGGGCGACCCGGGTGTGCGGGCCGCGCGCGAGCGCCTGTCGGCGGTCACGGAGGGCTCGCTCTGGGCGGGCGTCGCGGCGCTCGCGTCGGCGGCGCGGGTCGGCGAGATCGGCGACGCCGTGCAGGGCTACATCGAGCGCTCCGGCGAGGGCTACGGCATCCTGCGCGACTACGTCGGTCACGGCATCGGGCGCCGGATGCACGAGGGCCCGACCGTCTTCAACTACCGGGTCGACGACCTCGGTCCCGCCGTGCGGCCGGGCCTGTGCCTCGCGATCGAGCCCATGGTCACGGGCGGCTCGGACCAGACGTACGTCGAGGACGACGACTGGACCGTCACAACCGTCGACGGCAGCGACGGCTGTCACTGGGAGCACAGCGTCGCCGTGCACGAGGGCGGCATCTGGGTGCTGACCGCCGCCGACGGCGGCGCCGCATCCCTCGCCCCCTTCAACGTGACCCCCACCCCCATCCCCTAACTCCCCCCACCCGCACCCGCGAGCCGCTACGCCGCGGTCGAGCCGCCACGCGCCGGACCGCACGAACCGCGTCGGCTCGGCCGCCCAGTAGCGGCTCGGCGGAGGGGCGGGGTGTCCTCCACAGGCGGGAGGAGAAGGGGGATTGTGCACGGGGTGGGGGTGCGTGCGTCGGGGGAGAGGCGGCGCGCGGCAGGGTGGGCGGCATGCTCACGGAACACGCTCGAACCGCGCTCCGATCGCGCGCGGATCTGGAGGCGGCGGGACTGACCACGCGGGACATCACCTCCCGGGTACGGGCGGGCACGCTGATCCGCGTCGACCAGGGGTGGTACGCGGATGCCGCGCACTGGCGGAGCGCCTACGCGGAAGGCCGTCAGCTGATGCGCGTCGTCGCGGCCGAGGAGCGCCGGCGCGGCGGCTCGTCCCTCGTGTACTCGCACACGGCGGCCTCCGTCCTGTGGGGACTGCCGCTCTTCCGGCTCGAGCCCGAGCGCGTCCACCTCAGCGGTCGGTCGGCGAGCGGGCACGTGCGGGCGTCGAATCCGCTCGTAGCGCGGCATGAGGTCGCCGTGCCCGACGACGACATCGTCGAACGCGACGCACTGCGCTGCACATCGCTGCCCCGCACCGTGGCGGACACGCTGCGCGGCGTGTCCGAGGAGTCCGGACTCGCCCTCGCCGATGCGGCCCTGCGGATCGAAGCCCACGATCCGGCGACGGGGCGCTACGACGAGGATGCCGCGGCATCCCTTCGGGCGCGCATCGCGTCGCGCGTGCCGCGGGGCGGCCGCGGCGTGCGCCGGGCGCGGCGGATGCTCGACCTCGCGGACGGCCGCGCGGCGTCGCCCGGGGAGAGTGTCAGTCGTCTGTATCTGCGGGAGCTCGGATTCGCCGCGCCGCGGCTGCAGGTACCGATCCCCGCTCCGAGGGGCGGCACGTATTACGCGGACTTCGGGCTCGACGATGCCGCAGCCTGGGGAGAGTACGACGGAGAGGGCAAGTACCTCGATCCGCGGCTGCGCGGCGACGGCGTCGACATCGCCCAGGCGGTTCTCGACGAGAAGATGCGGGAGGACTGGATCCGGGGGACGACGAACCGGCGGTTCGCGCGGTGGGGCAAGGCGCACACCACCTCGGCCGCCGCCCTCGGCCGGCGTCTGGCGGCGTTCTCGGTGTATCCGCCCCGCTGACCCCGCGCCCTTCCGCGAACCGCCACGCCGCGCGCGAACCGGCACGCGGTGTGCGGTCCGCGGGTGGCCGGGTCGGGCAGGGGATGGCGGCTCGCGAGGATAACGGAGTTCACGGGGAACGCATAGGGGGGAGTGGGGGAAGATAGAACGACGGCGGCGTGGGCCGCGGCGAGGAGAGGCATCGGGCTATGGCGCAGGCAGCGGCAGGCAGGAAGAACTGGTTCGCGATCTGGGTGAGCGTGGCGGTGGTCGTCATCGTCGCCCTCGTGGTCGCACTGGTCGTGTGGATGAACCGCGCGGCGACCGACCCGGGCACGGCTCCCTCCGGATCGGGCATCAACCAGGAGACCGGCGCCGTCGTGGTCGGCTCGGGCTCGCAGACGCTCGACACCTACATCGACTTCATGTGCCCCATCTGCAACCAGTTCGAGCAGACCTACGGCGACGAGATCCTCGATCTCGCCAACAACGGCACGATCACGCTCAACATCCACCCCATCTCGATCCTCGACCGCTACTCGCAGGGGACGAAGTACTCCACCCGAGCCGCGAACGCGATGTACTGCGTCGCCGAGGCCGACCCCGACAAGGCCGTGACCTTCATGCAGGCCCTCTTCAAGGCGCAGCCGGAGGAGAACTCCACGGGTCTCACCGACCAGCAGATCCTCGATGTCGCCTCCAGCGTCGGGGTGACGGGCATCGACTCCTGCGTCTCCGACGGCACGTACACGAAGTTCGTGGCGGCCATGACCGAGAAGACGCCCGTGCAGCCCGGCTCCAGCGGCATCGGCACGCCGACGCTGGCCGTCAACGGCACCGTCATCGCCAACCAGACCATCCCCGCCAAGGGCCAGTTCGCGACGCTGTTCCAGTAAGCGCCGCGATGACGGGGAGGGGGCCGGACGGCAGTTTGCCGTCCGGCCCCCTATCACGTACACTGAATCTTTGGTGCCTTGCGCCTTCATTGGCGTGTCGCCGCACCACATCCCACTCACCGCAGACCGACCGGTCTGCTCAAGCGTCAGCGAGGCTATGGCTAAGAAAGACGGTGTCATCGAAATCGAGGGCGTCGTGTCCGAGGCGCTGCCCAACGCGATGTTCCGCGTTGAGCTCACGAACGGACACAAGGTTCTCGCCACGATCTCCGGCAAGATGCGGCAGAACTACATCCGCATCATCCCCGAAGACCGCGTCGTCGTGGAGCTCTCGCCCTACGACCTCACGCGCGGTCGCATCGTCTATCGCTACCGCTAGACCGGTCGAGAAGTAACGAGCGGGCGGATGCTGCGGCATCCGCGCGACTCGAAGACAGCGAACAGGAAACATCATGAAGGTCAACCCCTCCGTCAAGCCCATCTGCGACCACTGCAAGGTCATCCGTCGCCACGGTCGCGTCATGGTCATCTGCAAGTCGAACCCGCGTCACAAGCAGCGCCAGGGCTGAGTCGGTCGCGACTCAAGGGTGAGCGAGGCCCGCAGGGCCGAGTCGACACCTCAGTACGAAGACACAACTCCATACCGCGAACGGCGCGTTTCGACTCGCTGCGCTCGCTCAACGACCGGATGGTCGGAGAACGGCGCGTTTCGACTCGCTGCGCTCGCTCAACGACCGGATGGTCGGGGGCGGCGCGACGCTCGCACACCGACCGGCAACGGTCAGCACATTGCAGGGTCAGAACCTCTTCGGAGGGGACACCTCGGGCGGAGGCCCGGGCACCGATCCTGTTCCACACCTCCACTACTCCTAGGAGAACCCGCATGGCACGTCTTGCCGGCGTCGACATCCCGCGCGACAAGCGCGTGGTGATCGCCCTCACCTACATCTACGGCATCGGCCGTACGCGTTCGGTCGAGATCCTCAAGGCCACCGAGATCGACGAGTCGATCCGCGTCAAGGACCTCACCGACGACCAGCTGGTCGCCCTGCGCGACTACATCGAAGGCAACTACAAGGTGGAGGGTGACCTGCGCCGCGAGGTCGCCGCCGACATCCGCCGCAAGGTCGAGATCGGCTCGTACGAGGGTCTGCGCCACCGCCGCGGCCTTCCGGTGCGCGGTCAGCGCACCAAGACCAACGCGCGTACCCGCAAGGGCCCGAAGCGCACCGTCGCCGGCAAGAAGAAGGCCGGCCGCAAGTAAGCGCGGCCCCCGGTACAGGTTTAGGAGAACAGACACATGGCACAGGCCAAGACCGCTGCGCGCAAGCCGCGCCGCAAGGAAAAGAAGAACATCGCGCTGGGCCAGGCCCACATCAAGTCGACGTTCAACAACACGATCGTCTCGATCACCGACCCCTCGGGCGCCGTCATCAGCTGGGCGTCCTCGGGTGGGGTGGGCTTCAAGGGCTCGCGCAAGTCGACCCCGTACGCCGCCGGCATGGCTGCCGAGTCGGCCGCCCGCCAGGCCGCCGAGCACGGCGTCAAGAAGGTGGACGTCTTCGTGAAGGGCCCGGGTTCGGGCCGCGAGACCGCGATCCGCTCGCTGCAGGCCGCCGGCCTCGAGGTGGGGTCGATCTCCGACGTCACCCCGCAGGCGCACAACGGCTGCCGTCCGCCGAAGCGTCGCCGCGTCTGACTTCCGGGCCGGGTGCCCCCGCATCGCGGGCGGCACCCGGCATCCGTCGTCTTTGAAAACTCAACACCTCTTGCAATCGCACGTGTCATATAGCGGGCACGTGACGGAAAGGAACACATAGTGCTCATTGCACAGCGTCCCACTCTGACCGAGGAGAAGATCGGCGAGTTCCGCAGCCGCTTCGTCATCGAGCCGCTGGAGCCCGGCTTCGGCTACACGATCGGCAACGCGCTGCGCCGCAGCCTGCTGTCCTCGATCCCCGGTGCGGCTGTCACCAGCATCCGCATCGACGGCGTGCTGCACGAGTTCAGCACCATCCCGGGTGTGAAGGAGGATGTCACCGAGATCATCCTCAACATCAAGCAGCTCGTCGTCTCGTCCGAGCGCGACGAGCCGATCACGGCGTACCTGCGCAAGACCGGCGCCGGCGAGGTCACCGCCGCCGACATCTCCGCTCCGGCGGGTGTCGAGGTGCACAACCCCGAGCTGGTCATCGCGACGCTCAACGACTCGGCGAAGTTCGAGCTCGAGCTCACGATCGAGCGCGGCCGCGGCTACGTGTCGGCCACGCAGAACCGCAACGAGTACGCCGAGGCCGGTCAGATCCCGATCGACTCGATCTACTCGCCCGTGCTGAAGGTGTCGTACCGCGTCGACGCCACGCGTGCCGGTGAGCGCACCGACTTCGACAAGCTCGTCCTGGACGTCGAGGCCAAGCCGTCGATCTCGCCGCGCGACGCCGTCGCGTCGGCCGGTCGCACGCTCACCGAGCTGTTCGGTCTCGCCCGCGAGCTGAACGTCGAGGCCGAGGGCATCGAGATCGGCCCCGCGCCGGTCGCCGAGGTGCTCACCAACGAGCTGTCGATGCCGATCGAGGACCTCGATCTGTCGGTGCGTTCGTACAACTGCCTCAAGCGCGAGGGCATCAACACGGTGTCCGAGCTGGTCGCCCTCTCCGAGACGCAGCTGATGAACATCCGCAACTTCGGTCAGAAGTCGGTCGACGAGGTGCGCGACAAGCTCGTCTCGCTCGGCCTGTCGCTGAAGGACTCGGTCCCCGGGTTCGACGGCGCGCACTTCTACGGCGGCTACGACGACGAGGCCCTCTGAGCCTCCGCGCTCGCACCGGCAAGACCTTCTGCGCGCTCCGGCCCCGACCGGTTCGCTGACACTTTTCCTCTGGAGTAACTGATATGCCCAAGCCCACCAAGGGTCCCCGCCTCGGAGGCGGCCCCGCCCACGAGCGTCTGCTGCTGGCCAACCTGGCCGCCGCCCTGTTCACGCACAAGTCGATCACGACGACCGAGACCAAGGCCAAGCGCCTGCGTCCGCTCGCCGAGCGTCTCGTCACCTTCGCCAAGCGCGGCGACCTGCACGCTCGCCGTCGCGTGCTGTCGGTCATCGGCAACAAGGATGCGGTGCACGTGCTGTTCGCCGAGATCGCTCCGCTCGTCGCCGAGCGCGAGGGCGGCTACACCCGCATCACGAAGATCGGCAACCGCAAGGGCGACAACGCCCCCATGGCCGTGATCGAGCTCGTGCTCGAGCCCGTCAACCCGAAGCCGAAGTCGGCCAAGAAGTCGGCCGCCGCGGCTCCCGTCGCCGCCCCGGCGAAGGACGAGGACGCCGCCGAGGAGGCCGCGACCGAGGCCGTCGCCGAGGCCGACGAGGCTCAGGACGCTGCTGACGAGGTCGCCACGGACGACGCCGCCGCCGCCGGCGCCGAGTCGCCCGAGGAGGGCGCGGCCGCGGAGGCCGCCGCCGAGGACGCCACCAAGTAAGGCGAACGCTGTCGCGAGGCCCGCACCCCGGAACGGGGGTGCGGGCCTCGCTGCGTGGGGCGGGAGCGCGGCGCAGCGCCGGCCCGCGAACCGTCCTGCGCCCCGCTACGGTGGTGTGGTGAGCGAGACGTCCCTGATCGAGCGCATCCACCGGTTGCAGCGCGAGGCCGGTGTCGACGCCGGTCCGCTGCCGCCGCGGCATCCCGAGGTCGCCGCCTGGCGGACCGCCACGGCGGACGACATCGACGCGCTTCACGCCGTCATGGTCGCGGCCGAGCGCATCGACCACCCGACGTGGACGACGCCCCGCCAGGAGGTCGCGGACACCTTCGACCTGCCGCACATCGACCACACCCGCGACACGGTGCTGGCGGTGGATGCCGCGGGCACGGTGATCGCCTACGGCAGCGCGTTCCTGCATCCGGCGCGCGATGGGGCCTTGACCGTGTCGCTGTCCGGCGCCGTGCTGCCCGAACGGTGGCGCCGAGGCATCGGGACGGCCGTGTTCGCGTGGCAGTACGCCCGCGCGCTCGAGCAGCTCGCCGAGGTCGCCCCGTCGCTCGCGCCGGTGGAAGCGGGGGAGTGGACCGCCGATGTCAAGGTCTACGCGGAGGAGAGCAACCTGGGCCAGCGGCGGCTCGCGGAGGCACGCGGCTTCGCCGCCGAGCGGTGGTTCGCCACGATGCTGCGCGACCTGGCCCGTCCGCTTCCCGACGTGGTGCTGTCGGCGGATGCCGCGGCCCGCGGACTGCGCGTCGTGGCCTACACCCACGACCGCGACGACGACGCGCGTCGCGCCCGCAACGATGCGTTCCGCGACCACTGGGGAAGCCTGCCGAGCCCGCCGGAGTCGTGGGCGAAGTTCGTCGGCGGCGAGTTCTTCCGCCCCGACCTCTCGCGCCTCGTCGTCGACGACGCGGGGGCCATCGCCGCCTTCTGCCTCGCGTCGGTCAACGAGGACGACTGGGAGATGCTCGGCGCCTCGCACGCGTACATCGACCTGATCGGCGTCGTCCGCGCCCATCGCCGGCAGGGGCTCGCGCCGGTCGTCGTCGCAGACGCGCTCCGCGCCATCGCCGCCGCCGGCCTGGAGAAGGCCGTCCTCGACGTCGACACGGCGAGCCCGACCGGGGCCAACACCCTCTACGAGGGGCTCGGTTTCGTCGCGGACGAGCGCGCGGTCGCGCTCGTCGCCCACGTCTGACCCGACCCGCAGCTGGTCCGGGCCGTCCGCCGCGGCGCGGGCGTCGGTCAGGGCGTCGCGGTGGGGGCGAGCGCGCGCGTGGTGGCCCAGCGGATCAGCTGCACCTGGTAGCGCACCTGCGCGCGCTGGTTGGCCACGGCATCCACCGCGGTCGTGACGGTGTCGGCGTAGACGCGCCCGCCCGCCTCGCCCGGGTGGATGTCGTCGCCCGCCAGCAGATCGGTGCGCGGCGCGATGGCCTGTGACCAGTCGGCGACGATCACCCCCGGGTGGGTGGCCGCGAACGCCGCGAGGTCGCGGTTGACGCCGTCGATCCAGTCGCGCGGGGCGAAGGCGTTGACGAGCACGAGCGTGCGGTCCCGTCCGACCTTGTCGTAGATGTCCTGGAGCGCCTCGCCGTCGACGGGCCCGTTGGTGCCGAGGCCGACGACGACGTAGTCGCGCAGCGCGCCCTGCGCGGCGAGCCGGTCGACGATCTCGCTGCCGACCCACATCGATCGCGACACCTCGGCGTCGATCTGGATGCCGGGAAGCTCCTCGAGCAGTCCGCCGGCGGACGCCAGCATGACCGAGTCACCGACCGCCGTGACGCGATCGCCGGGCACCGACACCGGGGGCGGGGGCAAGGGCTCGCCGTCGGGGCCCACCGTCGGCGTGGGGCGGGGCGTGGTCGCGCCGGGATCGCCGGACGGCGGCGGCGACGGCGGAGGGGTCGGCGACGCGGATGCCGCATCCAGCGCGCGCTGCCCGGCTTCGACGACGGCTTGGCCCGAGCTGACGGCGGGCACGGCGGCCACGGCCGCGGCGGTGCCCGCGACCACCAGCGCGGTCACGCCGAGCGACGCGACGGCGCCGAAGCGCCGCGCGGGCGTCGAGCGCAGCCGACGGCCGAACGCGGACGCGGCGCCGCGGAAGCCGAGCCGGCGGATCGGCTGTTCGAGCAGCCGGTACGAGGCCGCCGACAGCACGAGGGTCGTCACGGCGGCCGCGACCCCCACGGGGACGGGCACGGTCTCCTCGACGAACGTGCCCGTCACCGCGACGGTGAGGAGCACGACGACCGGCCAATGCCACAGATAGATGCCGTAGGAGCGCTCGCCGATCCACCGCAGCGGCGCGACGTCGAGCGCGGGACCGAACCACGAGCCGGAGAGCGTGGCTGCGGCGATCGCGACCGCCGTCAGGGCGCTCGCCGCCAACGGCACGATCGGGTAGGCCGTCGCGCCGTCGGCGATCATGCCGATGACCACGATCCCCCCGACGCTGACCGCGCCCACCACGGCGGTCCACGCGGGGCCGACGCCGCCGATCGACGGGCGAGCCGCGGCGCTCCAGGCCGTGCGCCCCGCCAGGGCGAACGCGAGGGCGACGCCGATGAGCAGCCCGAAGGCGTGGGTGTCGGTGCCGTAGTAGGCGCGGGTCAGGCCCGCGAGCCCCGGGCCGGCGCCGACGGCCTGCGCGGCCCAGGCGACGGAGGCCGCAGCCAGCAGCGCGGCGACAGCCGTCCGCATCCACCGGCGCGGCAGCAGCAGGAACAGCGGCAGCAGCAGCGGCCACAGCACGTAGAACTGCTCCTCGACCGCCAGCGACCAGAGGTTGCGCAGCAGCTCCGGCTGTGTGGCGCCGAAGTAGGAGGCGCCGGCGGAGATCGACGTCCAGTTGTACGAGAACGTGACCGCGCCGATCACCTGGCGGCCCAGTCCGAGCAGCACGTCGCCGCCGACGAGGCCCGCGATGCTGGCGCTCGTGGCCACCACGACGGCCAGCGCCGGCAGCAGGCGCCGCGCGCGCCGCGTCCAGAAAGCGCGCAGCGCGATACGGCCGGTGGATCCCCGTTCGCGCAGCAGCAGCGAGGTGATCAGGAAGCCGGAGATCACGAAGAACACGTCGACGCCGATGAACCCGCTGCGCAGCATCCCGGCGGGGAACAGGTGGTAGACGACCACGAGCAGCACGGCGAGGGCACGCAGGCCGTCGAGGCCCGCGTAGCGCGGGGCGGAAGGTGTGGTCATGGCGGGGAGGGCTGTTTCCGGAGGGGAGAGCGCGGGCGCGGCGGGGCCGGACGGGGCGGGCTCGCGCAGGTTCTCCAGTGTACGTTCCGGCGCGCGGCGACACGCCAGGCACGCGTCGCGGAGGCACGGCCGTCCGGTGACGCGCGGGTCGCGGACGTCCTGCCAGACTGGGGGCATGGAAGCGGATGTGCTGGTGATCGGCGAGGCCCTGATCGACATCGTGGAGACGACGGACGGCGACCGTGAGCTGGTGGGCGGCAGCCCCGCCAACGTCGCGGTGGGCGTGGCCCGTCAGGGGCACCGCGTGCGCCTGCTCACCCGTCTCGGACGGGATGCGCGCGGCGAGCGGATCGCCGCCCAGATCACCGCATCGGGAGCGGTCGTCGACGAGGCGTCGTGGACGGATGCCGCGACCTCCACGGCGCGCGCCCGGTTGCGCGCCGACGGTTCCGCGGAGTACGAGTTCGCCATCGACTGGGCCGTGCCGGCGCTCGCCGCCGACGACGTCCGCATCGTGCACACGGGCTCGATCGCGCTGTTCCTGGAGCCCGGGGGAAGCGCCGTGCTGGAGGTGCTGCGCCGCGCCGCCGACAACGGGACGGCGCTCGTGACGCTCGACCCGAACATCCGTCCCGCCCTCGTGGGCGGTCACGAGGTGGCACGCGCGCGGTTCGCGCAGGCCGCGGCATCCGCGGACCTCGTCAAGCTCAGCGACGAAGACGCCGAATGGCTCTACCCGGGCCTGGACGCCGAGGCCGTCCTGCACCAGATCGCGGCGCACGGCCCGCGCATCGTCGTCATGACCCGCGGGGGATCCGGCGCCATCGGACTCGGGCCCGGCGGCGTCGCCGCGGTCGACGCGCTCCCGGTCACGGTCGCCGACACGATCGGCGCGGGGGACGCCTACATGGCGAGCCTCGTCTCGAGCGCCCTCGACGACCCCGCCCTGTTCGAGGACGCCGCCGTGTTCCGGGCGGCGCTGCGTCGCGCCGCCGTCACCGCCGGCATCACGGTCTCGCGTGCCGGAGCCAATCCGCCCGTCCGCGCCGAGGTCGACGCGGTTCTCGGCTGAGCGGATCGATCGGTGACCGACGACGACACGGCCCCCATACGGCTGCGCCTCGACCTCGCCTATGACGGCACGGCCTTCCGCGGCTGGGCGCGTCAGCCGGGCCTGCGCACCGTGCAGGGCACCCTCGAGGCCGCGATCGCGCGCGTGCTCGGCGGCGACCCCCAACTGGTCGTCGCGGGGCGGACGGATGCCGGCGTCCACGCCTCCGGGCAGGTGGCGCATCTGGACCTCACGCCGGCCCAGCAGGAGCGCCTCGCGAAGAGCCGGGCGGCGACGGCCGAGGCGCTCGCCGCCCGCGTGAACGGCGTGCTGGGGCCGTACCCCGACGTCGCGCTGCGGCGCACCGCGCACGCTGCCGACGGCTTCGACGCGCGCTTCTCCGCCGTGTGGCGTCGCTACGAGTACCGCATCGCCGACCGGGAATCCGGGTACGACCCCCTGGAGAGGGTGCGGACGACGACCGTCAAGGCCGCTCTCGACGTGGCGGCCATGGATGCCGCGGCCCGCTCCCTCATCGGCCTCCACGACTTCGCGGCCTACTGCAAGTGGCGCGAGGGCGCCACGACGATCCGCACGCTGCTCGACTTCGGATGGCACCGCGATGACCGCGGCATCCTGATCGCGCGGGTGCGGGCCGACGCCTTCTGCCACAGCATGGTGCGCGCTCTCGTCGGCGCGTGCGCCGCCGTCGGCGAGGGACGCCTGGAGGTCGCCGACGTCGCCGCGATCCGCGACGAGGGCGTGCGCACGAGCGAGGTGAAGGCGCTGGCGGCCCGCGGCCTCACCCTGACGGAGGTGGGCTACCCCGCCGACGATCAGCTCGCGGCCCGTGCCGAGCAGACGCGCGCCCACCGCCGCCTCGACGCCGACTGACGGCCTGCGCGCGTTGTCAAGACGGAGCGGATTCTTAAGAGGCGCGCCTAGGCTGATGGCGACGGAAGGCGGGGGATGAAGGTCATCTCGTACAACCTCAACAAGCACAAGGCGATCGGCGAGCTCGACGCGCTCGTGGAGACGACGGGCGCCGACATCCTGTGCCTGCAGGAAGCGGTCTCGGGCGACCTTCCGGTGGAGATCGGCGATCTCCACCTCGCCGAGGCGACGGCGCGCAACCGTCTGGGGTTGGCCCTCTACTACCGCCGCAACAGCTTCGCCGCCCGGGAGGTGCGCTCGCTCGCGCTGAAGAAGTCGCTCCACGACCGCGTGCTCAAGCCTGCGGAGGAGCGGATGCTGGCGGTGCGCCTGCACGACATCGATCTCGGTCGCGAGCTGATCGTCGCGAGCTTCCACGCCGCACCCCTGACCGCGCTGAACTCGCTGCGGCGCAAGCAGATCCAGGCGGCGCTCGAGGAGCTCACGGGCCTGGGGCCCGACCTGCCGATCCTCATGGTCGGCGACTACAACTACCCCGTGTTCAAGGAGAACCTGGGCCAGCACGTCCGCGAGTCGGGATACGAGCTGACCCTGAGCGATGCGCGCACCTACACGCGGTACAAGTTCTTCCGCGGACACTACGACTTCGCGACGAGCGTCGGCTTCCACATCGACACGATCACGACGCTGCCGCAGGGGCGCAGCGACCACCTGCCGATCCTCATCACGGCCGAGCCGACCGCGTTGCCGACCGCGTCGTCCTGAGGGTTAGTCACGGCGCGCGCCCGCGCGGGTCTCGTGCCGTCCGGCGTAGGGTTCTGCTACGCCGATCCCGACGGAGGGATGAGATCATGGTCGACTCGATCGTTGTAGCCGTGACGGGTGCGCCCGTCGCCGTTCGCGCGGTGCGCTGGGCAGTGCAGCGGGCGCAGGCGGCGCCTCCGGGAAGTCAGCGGATCGAGCTCCTCTCGGTGGTCGGCGGCGTGCTCGGCACCGTCGGTGAAGCGGCGGTGCTCGAGCAGGCCGTCGCGGCGACGGAGACGTTGCTGGAGCGCCTCGCCGAGCCGGTGCGGGATGCCGGGATCCCGGTGGTCTGCCGCGCGGAGGCCGGCGACCCCGTCTCGCGGCTGATCGACGCCAGCGCGGAGGCGGCGCTTCTCGTGATCGGCAGCGATTACCGCGGGCCGGGCGCGGGTCCGGCGCGGGGAGCCCACGGCATCCGCATCGCCGCCGGTGCTGCGTGCCCGGTCGTCGTCGTCCCCGACGTGGAGCTGGTGGGGCGCTCGGGCGTCGTGGTCGGCATCGACGGCTCGCCCGTCTCGGAGCACGCGCTGCGCTTCGCGGCCCGCGAGGCCGACCGGCTGGGCGAGTCGCTGACGGCGGTGAGTGTGTGGACGCCGCTGGAGGCCCCGCGCAACGGACTCGCGGTGTACCCCGAGATGTACCTCGCCAACATGCAGGCCGCGACCGAGGAGATGCAGGCGGTCGCCCTCGCCGGTCTCGCCGTCGACTTCCCCGACCTCGTCGTGGAGCGGGTGGTCGAGCGCGGGTATCCCTCGCGGGTCATCGGATCGCGCGCGATGACCGCGCGCCTCGCCGTCGTGGGCACGCACGGGCGCGGTGCGCTCGCGCGCTTCCTGCTCGGCTCGATCAGCCAGGAGGTGCTGTCGCGGCTCACGAGCGTCACCGCCGTCGTGCGCTGAGCGCGCTGCGGATGCCGCGCCACGGGCGTCCCGACAACGAGAGAGCCTCCCCGGCCGTGACCGGGGAGGCTCTCTCGTTGCGTGGTGCGTGTCAGGCGCTGGTCTCCTGGCGGCCGCGGCGGACCGTGGCGGCCACGGCGATCGTCGCGCCGGCGAGGACGAGTGCCCCGCCACCGACCCAGATGCCGAGCAGCGACTCGCTGTCGCCACCGGTGGACGGCAGCGTGCCGCTCCCGCCCGCGCTCGAGGCGGCGAGGGTGCCCGTGGCCGACAGGGTGTAGCTGCCGGTCGACTCGGCGGGGAGCGTGACGGTGACCGTCGCGACGCCCGACGAGCTGGCCGTCTTCGTCGTG
The DNA here is from genome assembly GCF_021401375.1 of Microbacterium sp. NFH-22A-Y. Classification (NCBI taxonomy): domain Bacteria; kingdom Bacillati; phylum Actinomycetota; class Actinomycetes; order Micrococcales; family Microbacteriaceae; genus Microbacterium; species Microbacterium sp. NFH-22A-Y. Next base: position 596,818 of record NZ_JACBGF010000002.1, read on the forward strand.
GAGGTCGACGACACGGCGAACTTGGCGATCGCGAGGGAGCCCGCGGCCGCGTTCTCGCCGGTCAGGGTGAACGTGACGGTGGCGCCCGCCTCGAATCCCGAGAACGTGTAGGTGTCTCCCGACACCGTGAAGGGTGCGTCCGAGACGACGTCGACGGTGCCGCCCGGCGTGTAGGCCTGAGCCATGGCGGGCGCCGCGAAGACGAGCGCTGCGGCGACGGCGGCCGAGGCCACCGCCTTGGTGAATCGATGCTTCATGAGAGCCTGCTTTCGAATCCGGTCTGGGGGTACCTGATGATCCGCTCGTTCCGTATATCCGGTCTTGTTGCAGATGGGGGGGATGAGAATGAAGCGGTATGGTGTAGCTGATGCTCTCCCGAGTATTGCCTAGGGGTCTGTCGGATTGCAAACTCTCGCGGTTTCCGATATGTAAATGTTTCGCGACGTGAAGGGGACCTGACGGATGGGACGAGCCGGGAGGGGCGCCGCCCGCACAGCAGTGTCGGCGCGTCATCGCATGCTCCGCCTCGCCGCTCTCGGGATCGTCGCGGTCGCGCTGCCGATGTCGGGCTGCGGACCCGCGCCGTGGGCCACGGGAACCACACCCGCCGCCCCGCCGGCGACCTCGGCCGCGCCCGTCGCGCCGCCCGTCTCGAACGACCTGTCCGGAGGTTCGACGCAGCGCACCCTGACCGCGGGGGCGGTCTCGGCCACCGTGAACTACTGGTCGACGCTGCGCATGGACCGCTGGACCGCCACGGCCGTGAAGCCGATCAGCCTCTCGATGGTCACGACGATCACCCCGAACGACGGGCAGAAGGTCTACCTCCAGCGTGCGTCGATGACGGCGATCCCCGCGAACGCGACGGAGACCTTCGCGCCGCTGGACGCGCAGGTCGACCAGTCGACCGTGTCGCCCGGCTATCTCGTGCTCTCGCCCTACAGCTACTCGAACACTTTCAACGTCGGCGCGGTCCCCGTCGAGGCGACCTACGTGACGATCCAGTTCGACTACGACTTCCTCGTGCAGACCACGCCCACGTCGACGGAGTTCGCCAAGCAGACCGCCAGCGACACGCTCACGATCGCCATCGCGGCCCAGACCGGCGGCTGACCGCCCCTTCCTCAAGATCGGGTAAAGACCGCGTCGAGGTTTCCCCAGTTCCGCGGGCGGGGGAGCGCCCAGAAGATAACGTGTCGATCATGCCTCCCGCCCCCCTCCGCCCCGCCCGGCTCCGCGCCGTCGGCACCGTCGCGGCCGGACTCGTCGTGCTGACCTCGCTGACCGGTTGCACTCAGATCGCGAGCGCCTTCAACGGTTTCCAGCAGAACGTCGTCGCCACGCCCGAACCGCGCCCGTCGGCGTCGGCCGCGGTCTCGATGCCGTTCGACTCCGCCTTCACCTACGACGGGTCGGTGTCGCTGTCCACCGACGTCGCCGACGGCCTCGAGGTGCGCCTCGACGTGTGGGCGGCCGACCCCAAGCGCACGCAGGAGTGGGCGCCCGACAACGACAAGACCTTCGGGTTCGCCGTCAACGTGTACGACCACCGCGTCGACGAGAAGGCCGTCCTCACGCAGAAGCGCCGGGTCTACCTGTCGATGATCAGCATCACCTCGCAGGTGTCGCAGTCCACGATCGGACAGCAGCAGATGATGTCGCCGTTCCAGTTCTCGGCCGACCCGCGCACGCTCGTGCCGACCGACACGCTGCGCTCCGACCGCGGTCTGCTGCTCAACAGCTACCAGGGTGGGCTGCTCGTGCCCACCACCACGATCCATCAGCTTCCCGCGGACACCTACGGGATCACGCTGCAGTTCGCGCTCCAGGTGTGGGTGGAAGGCACCGCCAACACCGACTCGAGCTTCGCGCAGCAGACCGTCTATCAGGTTCTGCCGGTCGCCATCTTCTCTCCGACCGCTTCCACTCAATAGTCTGTTCAGCACAGCAGACACGAGGTATCTATCGTGAGCACGCCCTTTGACACCGGACGGCAGGCAGCCGAACCGCAGTTCACCGCTGCGCCGTTCGCCACGCCGCCGGCGCCCCCGGCGAACCCGTTCGCGTTCCCGGCGCCGGACGCGTCGGCGCATCCGGCCGATCTCGCGATCCCCGACCTCGACGACTTCGCCTCGGTCCTCGAGCACACGACGGTCCACCGCTCGACGATCGGGTGCGTCGTGCCCGCGTACAACGAGGAGGAGTCGATCGCGGACGTGATCCGTTCCCTCCTCGGACAGAGTCGCGTTCCCGACGTCATCCACGTCGTCGTCAACAACACCTCCGACGCCACCGTCAAGATCGCGTCGGAGTTCAGCGGACCGCACGAGATCTCGACCGAGCTCGGAGAGCAGTTCACCGAGGTGTTCGTGCACGATATCGGCAAGAACCCCGACAAGAAGGTCGGGGCGCTCAACTACGGCTATGCGCTCGTCGAGGGCTACGACTACCTCCTCGGTGTCGACGGCGACACGATCGCGGACCGTCGCGCGGTCGAGTTCCTCGAGAGCGAGGCGGTCTCGGACTCGCGTATCGGCGGTATCTCGGCGATCTACTCGATCGACGACAAGCCCATCCAGGGGCTGGTCGCCAAGTTTCTGATCGCCGGCCAGCGCACGCAGTTCGCCGCCTTCAACCTCCAGAACCTCCTGCGCGGGCGCAACATGGCCGTGCTGGGCGGGCAGTTCTCGATCTTCTCGACGACGGCGCTTCGCGACGTGATGAAGGCGAACCACCAGAACTCGCCCTGGGTCAAGGACAGCGAGGTCGAGGACTCGCTCCTGTCGCTGCAGATCAAGAGCGCCGGCTACCTCACCAAGATCAGCCCGTTCGCCCGCGCGGATGTCGGCGGCATGACGACGCTGAAGGGCTACGACGCCCAGCAGGTGAAGTGGACGTACGGCGCGATCGAGCTCATGTGGCCCGGTCAGCGCGGCGACACGAAGGGGCAGCCGTTCCACCCGAACCTGCGCCTGCGGTGGTTCGAGAACTTCTCGATGCTCACCAACCTGTTCGTGCGCGTCGCCTTCCTGACCCTGCTGATCGCCTCGCTGTCGATCAACGCCTTCGTCTTCTCGCCGTGGTGGCTCATCCCGCCCGTGATCGCGACCATGCTGAACCTGCGCGTCGCGCGCACGATGGAGGCATGCGATTCGCGAGACCTCATGTTCGCCGGGCTCATCGTCCCGGCCGAGGTGTTCATGTGGATCCGCATCAGCCACTTCCTGCGCTCGTGGACGCGGTTCCTCTCGCGCAAGAAGGTCGACAACTGGGCGATGCAGGCGCGTGCGGAACGCGGCGGCGGCAGCATCGGGCACTGGGTGCCGTTCATCATGCTCGCGATCGTCGCGATCGCCGTCGCGGTCATCTGGAACATGCTCGACCCGGTGGCGCAGTCCGCCATCCTGTGGGTGGGCTGGCCGATCGTCGGTGTCGTCACGGTCATCCAGACCGTGCTCATGTCGTTCAAGCTGTTCCGCCGGCACCAGGGCTTCAAGGTCTGACGACCGGCGCCGCGCCGGGCCGGATCAGGCGGCGTGCTCCGAGGTGAGCCGGTAGCCGACGCCGCGGACGGTCTCGATGTAACGCGGGTTCGCCGGGTTGTCGCCGAGCTTGCGGCGGAGGTTCGTCATGTGGGCTTCGATGGCGCGCTTGTCGGCTTCGCCGACGAAGTAGCTCGTCACGTACGACTCGCCGCGCAGCACGAGAGTCAGATCCGCCTTGCTGCGCACCCGACGCTTGGACTCCATCAGGGTCGCCAGCAGGTCGAACTCCGTCCGCGTCAGGACGAGCTCCTGACCGTTGATCGCCGCGACGCGCTGTTCCGGGTTGACGGCGAGATCGCGGTGCGCGACCCAGCCGGGTCCCGTGAACGCGACGACCGCGCCGGGGCCGCCCGGCGCGGCGAGCTCGGTGCCAGGCACCTGCGGCCCCACGGTGGAGGGGACGACGATCGGCTGCGCCGGCGCGGGCGGCGCCGCCGGCGCGGATGCCGCGGGCTGGCTCGCCGCCGCGGGAGCCCCCGTGTGGCGGACCTCGTCGAAGCTGTAGGGCGGGTCGGCGACCGGCTCGACGGTGGGCCATGGCCCCGGCTGGGCGTCGGGAGCGCCGGTCGGCGACGCGACCCCGGGCCATCCCGCGGGCGCCGCCTGGCCGGGATAGCCGTAGCCGGCGGCGGGAGCCGACGGCATCCCGTAGTCGGGCACGCGCTGACCGGGACGCGCGCCGGGGAAGGAGGGGCCCGCGACCTCCTGGCGCGGCGCCGCCTGCTGCGGGGCGTTCGTCATCGTCGCACGCGGTCGGCGCAACAGGGAGTCGATGCGGGCGCGCAGCTCGCGCGGGCGGAAGGGCTTGACGATGTAGTCGTCGGCCCCCGACCCGAGCCCCACGACGACGTCGGCCTCCTCTTCCAGGCCCGTGATCATGATGATGAAGGTGTCGCTCTGCGCCCGGATGCGTCGCGCCGCCTCGAATCCGTCGATGCCGGGCATGTTGACGTCCAGCGTTGTGACGAGCGGCTGGTAGGAGAGCACGGCGCGCACGCCGTCGATGCCGTTGCCGACCGAGACGGTCGAGAAGCCCGCCGCTTCCAGCACCTCGACGATGAGGTGGCGGATGTCGGGATCATCTTCGATGATCACGGCGGTCTTCATCGGCAACGAGGGATCGGTCATGGGCCCGAGGTTCTCCATTAGGGGGGTGTGGAGCAGGGTGGTGAGCCACAGTCTAGCCACGGCGAAGCGCCGCCGGACCGCGGCCCGCTCAGCGGACGTCGCGCGTGAGCTCCTCCGCTGCCTGGGGCCACCACCGCCCGGCGTCCGGGCCACCGTTGCAGGTGCCGTCGCTCTCGCCCGGGGGTTTGATCCACAGGTTGGTGTCGACGACGTCGTCGCCGAAGGTGCCGCCGGGGTCGCCGACCCGCTGCCCGGAAGGGTTGCACCAGGTGGCCCCCGCGGTCGCGAGGCCGTTGCGGGAGGTGTCGATCACCGCATGCGTGCCGCCGAGTCGTGCGGACAGGGCGTGGGCGTAGGCGAACTCGTCGTAGGTCGACTGATAGTTCGACACGTTGGTCGCGACGCCGCGGACCCGGTCGATGATGCCCATCTGCCCGATGAGATCGGCCATCTCGTCGGCGCTGTGCCAGGCGCTGTGGCCGCCGTCGATGTAGATCCAGGTGCCGGTCGAGCTCAGTGCGTCGACGGCGTCGGAGAGGTACTTCGCCCGCGTCGGGATGTCGCCGCACTCACTCGTCAGGGCGATGCTGTCGGGCTCGAGCACGACGATCTTCTGTTCGTCGGGCGCCGTCTTCAGCGCCTTGCCGATCTCGCGCACCCAGCGCGGGTAGTCCTCGGGCGACAGGCCGCCGGCGGAGTGGTTGCCGCAGTCACGGTCGGGCAGCCCGTAGACGACCATCGCGGTCGCACGGCCCTGGTCTCGGCCCTGCGCGATGAGGCTGAGCACCGTCCCGCCGACCGTGCCGATCGGATCCTGCTCGGGCGTCAGCCAGTAGGCCGTCGGTTGGGCGGCGAGATACTGCGTGGCGGCGGTGGCGTCGGCCGCCATGTCGATGTGGTCCAGCGCGACGCGCGCCTTCGACTGCTCGGGCGCGATGACGGTCGTGCCGACGGCGGGCGGCTGTGCGAGCACGGCGTGCACCCCCTGGGTGATGAAGACCCCGACGACGGCGATCGCGCCGAGCACGAGGACGGCTCCCGCTGAGATCGCGGTGATGACGATCGCGCGGCGGGAGATGCGCCTGCGGGGGGAGGAGGACACTCCTGAACTGTAGCGGGTGCTGGTCCGTCAGCGATCGTCGCGGTCGCGTCGCCGCCGCGCGGCGAGGGCGATCAGCACGGTGGCGCCCGCGAGGACGAGCGCGCCGCCGCCCACCCAGACGCCGACCAGCTGGCCGCTGTCGCCGCCTGTGCTCGGCAGCCCGTCCGCCCCCGTGATGGAGGTGCTCGCCGTGCCGCCCGCGGAACTGCGGGAGATCGCCGCGATGTTGTAGACCCCGCTCGCGTTCTGAGGGAGGGTGATGCCCACGGCGGGCAGGGCGCCGGTGGCGTCGGAGGTGCGCGTGACGCTGCCCGTGCTGATCGCGAAGCGCACGATGCCGAACGCGACGTCGCGACCGTTCTCGCCGGTGACGGTGATCGTCACGGGCTCGTTCGCGCTGAAGGTGCCCGACTGGCACGAGAACGAGAGCGTGCCGCCGGCGGAGACGCTCGCCGGGGAGACCGTGCAGGAGTCGACCGGCGGGTAGATCGTCGACGCCTGGGCGGCGACCGGGGACAGCGCCAGCAGGGCGCCCAGCAGGCTCGCGCCCGCGACTCCTGCGACGGGGCGGCGGTCGATGGAGCGGTGCGAGCGGGTCATGGAGCTTCTCCCTGCGATCTGCGGTGCGGCCTCGGTGGAGCTCGGCGGTTGTCGCGGTTGCAGGGAGTCTAACCGACCCCGCACGTCGCCACGACGACGGGGCTGCGCCCGGCATCCGCCGTCGGGGTCACGAACGCTTGGGCCTCGGCGACGGGCGTCGTCGCGCGGACGATGACGGAGACGCCCGCCGATGCTCCCGGATCGAGGTCGATCGTGAAGGTCAGCACGCGTCGGCCCTCGTGCATGCCGCCGGCGAAACCCGCGCCGTTCGTCGCCTTCGCCGACTCGAGATCGAACCCCTCCGGCAGATAGATGTTGCCGACGACCTTCGTCACCCCCGGCGGTGTGCCGGCCGCCCCGCCGCCCGTGATGTAGCGCGGCAGCGACTGGGCGGCGTCCGCGGGCGCCGTGCTCGTGAGATCCACCCGGAGCGTGAGCTGGCGGTGCGCGATCTGGCCGGCGGGCCGGCACGACTCCCACCCGAGGGACACCTCGGGGGTGACGTAGTAACTCATCTTGGAGCCGGTGCCGTCGTTGAGGTAGACGCCGAAACGCGCGGTGCGGGCGTCGGTGACGGGAAGCTGACCGGCGACGACGGTGCCGTCGATGAGCTTCTGCTCGTCGGCATCGGCGCTCCAGGCGAGGAGGCGGTGTTCCTCGCCCGCCCGCGTGAGGGCTCCGATGAGCCCGGATGCCGAGCCGCGCCCGTCCGCGAGCGCCTGGAAGACCGCGCCGGCGGCGCCGGCGAAGAAGGCGTCTTGGTCAGCCGGGTTCGTGTAGCGCAGGTACACCTCGTTCAGGAGCAGAGGGACGGCGTTCTCGGCGGTCAGGGTGTCGCCGGTGGGCAGCGAGACGGGGCCGGTGGTCTTCAGCAGGTACGACAGGACGACCGGGTCGACCGCGAGCACGCCGTCGACGTCGCTGCCCGTCTTCAGCCGATACATCTCGCGCGCGATCGGGCCGTCCACGGAGAAGTCGGGGATCTGGGTGAGGTTCTGGAAGTAGCGGGCGGGCTTGGTGTCGAAGATGCCGACCACCTCCTCCGAGAGCGGAGCGACCGGCTCGTCATAGCCTCTCGAATAGTCGCGCGAGGAGAGCGTGCCCGACAGGGACAGTGCGCCGCCTTCGGTGTGCACCACGATGGCCGCGCCGGCGATCCCGCCCAGTGAGCGCCACTCGGCGTTGTTCTGCACGAGCACGAGATAGTTGCGGGGACCGTTCTGGCCGAGCATGTCGGGCAGCAGCTGCGCGGTGCGCGACACGGTGTCCACGGCGGTCGCGACCCGCGTGAACAGGTCGTCGGCGCGGTCGACGGCCGTGCCGACCACGCCGACCAGAGGCGTGCGATCGATCTCCTGAACCGCCTCCGCCGCCGAGGTCGCTTTCGTCGCGGCATCCTGCGCCGGTGCGGCGATACCGGTGAGCACGCTCGTGTCGATGCGCCCGCCGACAGGGCGCAGCGCGTCGACCGATATGCCCTGCGCGGCGGTGGCGAGCGGCAGGAGGCTCTCGCGGAGCAGCTCGTCGGAGGCGGCCGCGACCGTGCCGAACGCCGCGAGTTGCGGGCCGATCCACGGTGTGTGCGCGGCGAGGGCCCAGATCGGGTCGGACGTGAGCTCGTGCGCGGCCGCCGCATCCGTCGCAAGCCGCGCGAGGGTCGGGGCGGCCGCCGCCGGGTCGTCCGCGAGGGCCGCCGTGCTGTCGTCGGCTCCGGTCTGGATGCGGGTGAGGTGCTGGTAGGCCATCGCGCCGCGCACACCGATCCACACGGCGGCGAAGAGGCCGAGCACCAGGGCGCCGGCCAGAATCCAGGCGAAGGCGCGGCCCGCGGTGCGCGCCGGACGGGGGAGTGGGCTCACGCCACTGATCCTAAGGGGGACGGCCTAGGCGACGATGCTCGCGCGCTCCCAGCGGTCGCCGCCGGACAGCTGGGCCTCGTCGGCCGCGGCCGCGGCGGCGGCGATGAGGTCGTCGAGGTCGTAGCCGATGAGCGAGACGCTCGCCCATCCGATGCTGGCCGACAGTCGCACATCGATGGACTGGTCGCTCGACACCGTCGACACACGCTCCAGCAGCGAACGCAGCATCGGCCGCACCGCGGCCTCGTGCCGCGGCAGGAGCACGAGCATGCGGTTCGGCTCGACGCGGTCGAGGTCGGCTTCGGCGGGGAAGACGGCCGACACGTCCGCGGCGAAGCGGTCGAGTACGCGGGTGTAGGCGAGCGCGCTGGAGGCTTCGCGCAGTGCGAGGGGATCGTCGAGGCGCACGTCGAGCAGCGACCACCACGCGTCGTCGAAGCGCTCGGCGCGGACGAGGCGATCGACGGCGACGGCGCGGAACCCGGTGGGCGCGTCCTCGTCGGCGACGGGCGCCTCGGTGCGTACGAGCAGGAGCAGCGACACCAGGGCGGTGACCAGCGTGACCACCGCGACGGCGGGGGCATACTGCTGCGCCATGAGGAGCGTGCCGATGCTGTCCTCCGCATGACGGACGAGGCCCGACACGAACCAGATGAGGGCGAAGACGCTGATGAGCCCCGCGGCGATGGTGAGCGGGATGGTCGCCGCGCGTTGTGCGGAGCGCACCGCGAACAACTCGATGGCGATGGCGGCCGACACGGCGGCGACCAGCACGAGCCCGACGGCGAGGACGAGCGGCTGCGCGTCGGTGTCGGCGCTCACCGCGAGCGCGACCCCCACCAGCGCCGACACGAGCAGCGTCGGCACGAGCAGCACGTGGCGTCGTCCGATGCGCACCCGGATGCCGACCCAGACCAGGCCGAGCGCCGCGACGTTGAGGGCCTCCGCGAGGGCGCGCGGCCAGGCGCCGCCGAGGGTCTCGGACGCCGCATCGAAATAGGTCGCGACCATCGCGGCGACGAAGGCGCTCGACCAGATCGCGGACTCACGGGAGGGATGCGGCAGGAAGCCCAGGCCGATCATGATGGCCGTGCAGACCGTCGACAGGGTGATGAGCAGCGGTTCGATCTCGGTCACGCCTGGTCCCCGCTCTCGTCGTCTCGTCCGTGCGTCAGAGGGAGGCGGACCGTGACGGTCGTTCCCGATCCCAGCGCGCTGTCCAGGGCGATGGTGCCACCGTTCTCCTCCACGATCGTGCGCGCGATCGACATCCCGAGGCCGGTGCCGGCGATGCCGCTCGCGGTGGCGCTGCGGGCGCGGAAGTACGGTACGAACACACTATCCAGATCGGACGGCGCGATGCCGATGCCGGAGTCCGCGACGCGCAGCACGGCTTCGTCTCCCTCGCGGGTCGTCCACACACGGACCGTCCCGGCGCGCGGCGTGTACTTGATGGCGTTGCTGATGACGTTGTCGACCACCTGACGCATCCGGAAGCCGTCCCCCGCGACCGGGAGCGGCTCGTCGCCGTCGCGGGTGAGATCGATGTCGGCGGAGGCGGCGGCCGGCGCGAAGGCGTCGACCGTGGCGATCGAGAGCCCGCGCAGATCGAATCCGTCGGCGTGATCGGTCGTGCGGTGGGTGTCGAGCAAGGATGCCGTGAGCGTGATCATCCGCTCGGCCGCGCCCTCGATGAGCGCGGCGTGCTCTCGCTGCGCGGGCGTGAGCTCGTCGCTGTCGAGCAGCAGGTCGGCGTGCCCGAGGATCACCGTCAGGGGGTTGCGCAGCTCGTGGGAGACGGCGCTGGTCGCCGCGCGCTGCTGTCGACGCTCGAACTCGTGCGCGGTCACGTCGTCGAGCTGGATGATCGAGACCTCCGCGTCGGGCGCCGACTCCTGCATCACGGTGCGACCCCGGATCGACAGCGACAGCGCGCGCCAGTTGCCGCTCGCGTCGTAAAGCCACAGCAGCTCGTTCTCGGTGCGCTCGCCGCGTCCGGCGCGCGCGATGGAGGTCGATTCGCGCGGCAGCGCCGTGCCGCGATAGCCGTCGTACTCGACGGCGCGCGGGGGATGCCGGTAGTCGTCGTTGTCGTAGGCGTAGAGGTGCCGGTACGCGGCGTTCGCGAGATCGAGCTGACCGCGGTCGTCGACACGGGCGAGCGCGGTGCTGATCGTGTCGAACAGTCCGTTGGCGCGGTCCTCGTGGACGGTCATCCGCGCGATCGAGCGGTCGAGCTGCCGGGACTGGCGGCGGATGAGGAGGCGGAACGCCCGGGTTCGTCGCGCGCCCTGGTTCATCGCGACGCCGAGGAAGCCCAGCGCGAGCAGGACGATGACGATCTCGAGCGGCGAGGCGGCGGCGCTGCCCGGAACGGCCCAGCGGCACAGCTGGAGGGCCAGCACGACCACCAGCGCGGCGGTGACGGCCGCCATCGAGTAGTAGGTCGCGACCCACGCGATGGGGATGACCCAGAGGTAGCCGAGCGCTTCGTCGGACATCGCGAGCAACCCGATGGCGGCGGCGTCGAACAGGGGCAGCGCGACCACGGCGTCGCGGTGGCGCGCCCAGGGGATCACGATCGCGGCGATCGTGGCGCCCGCGATGGCGGTGAGGCCGGCGAGGAAGGCGATGTCGCCGAAGAGGTGCGGATCGAGCAGCGCGATGCCCACGGCGACCGCGACCGTGCTGAAGGCGACCACCAGCTGCCACTGCCACACGGACCTGACGACGGTGCCGATCAGCTGGCTGTCGGCCCATCGACTCTCGACGCGGGGGGTGGTCATCGGTTCCTCACACGGCAGTCTATTGAGCGTCCTCCGCGCTCTCATCCAGGTCGTCCGCGCCACCGACGCGAGGAAGGAGCAGCGTGGCCTTCGTGCCGTGACCGGGAAGGGACACGAGCATGACCTCGCCCCCGTTGCGCCGCGCGAGCATACGCGCGATCGGCAGTCCCAGTCCCGTGCCGGGCATGGCGCGCACCTCGGCCTGCTCTCCGCGGTAGAAGGGATCGAAGACCTGGCCCAGCGCGTCGGGACCGATGCCGGGACCGGTGTCGCTGACGGTGATCATGACGTCGCCGGCGACGTCGGTCGCCTCGATGTGGACGCGACCGCCGTCCGGCGTGAACTTCACGGCGTTGGAGACCAGGTTGCCGAGGGCGCGGATGGCGTCGTCGCGATCGGCGATGACGCCGAGATCGCCGATCGCCCCCACCGTGACGGCGAGATCTCGCGCGGAGGCGACCTCGACGTGCCGGCTCACGACGGTGGTCACCAGATCGGTGGCGGCGATGTCGGTGGGCCGTGGACGCTCGGCCTGCGTGCGGCTGAAGGAGAGGAGGTCGTCGAGCATACCGGCGAGGCGTCCGGTGTTGCGGTGGATCGCGTCCACCCACGGCCTCGCCTCACTCGGCAGATCGATCTCGCCGAGAAGCTCGGTGTAGCCCGCGATGATCGTGACGGGCGTGCGCAGCTCGTGGCTGGTGGTGGAGAGGAAGTCTTGACGCTGGCGTTCCAGGTCGTAGCGCACCTGCAGCGTCGCGGCGGTCGCCCGCGCCGCTTCGGCGGCCGTCTCGGCGGCATCCACGGCCGTGCGCGCGTTGACGAGGGACTCGTTGCGCTCGGTGGTGGTCGACACCGCGAAGATCGCGATCGCCGAGAGGAAGATCGTCACCGTGATCGACAGCTCGGTCGTGTCGATGGTCGAGGTGGCGAACACGCCGACGCTCACCCTGCTGTACACGACCGTGACGACCGCGATGGCGAGCGCCTGCAGGTGTGCGAGCAGCGGCGGGAAACGCAGTGTCGCCCACGCGAGCGGAACGAAGACGAGGAACGCGAGGGGAAGCCGTGTCAGGGGGCCGAGTCCCGCCGCGAGCACGACGACCATGAGGATGAACTGGCCGACCAGCTCGCTGGCGGCCGGCGGCGACTGGGGTTGCGGATCGAAGAGCGCGAGCGGCACGATCAGCAGCACGGCGGAGAAGTGCGACGCGCCCGTCGCGAGCGCGGCGGGCAGCGCGTCGGCGCTTCCGAGCACCGCGTTGATCAGCGCGATCGTGAGCGCGAACACCAACGCCGCCACGGCCGCCCAGGCGACGAAGCGCACGGCGTCGTTCGTGGTGCGCAGACGTGCGTCCTCCCGGCCGCGCAGGAGCAGCCAGGCCAGCAGTGCCACCTCGACCGCGTTCGCCGCGCCGTACAGGGCGCTGACTCCCACCGGCCGACCGGCGAAGAGGTTGCCGAGAGTGGTGACCACGAGCACGATCGCGACCGCCGACGGCCGGTGCGCCGCCCGGGCGCGCAGCACCAGCACGGCCGAGACCCCCGCAGCGGGCCACCACAATGCCACGACCATCCCCGGGAGTGCGAAGGCGACGGCCAGGAAGGAGAGGCCGAAGATGAGCGCGCTGCCGCCCACCCAGAACGCGACCGCGCGCCATTGCTGCGCGCGGCGCTGCGGGGGGCGACGACGGAGAGCCGCGGGTCGGTGTGCGACGGAGTGTTCCACCCCGGGGGCTCTCATACGAGTACGCTAATGGCAATCGGGGTGGAAACTAGGTACACGAGGGGCAGACTCGGTGGAGGCCACACCCATGGCGCATGTGCTCGTGGTCGACGATGACGCCGACGTCGCCGAACTCGTGCGCACCGTGCTGACGATCGCCGGCCATTCGGTCGATGTCGCGGGCGACGGCCAGCGCGGCCTCGCGGCGGCATCCGCGCAGCGTCCCGACCTGATCGTGCTCGACTGGATGATGCCGGGGATGATGGGCATCGAGGTGTGCCGCACGCTGCGCCAGGATCACGCCTTCGACGAGACGCGCATCATCATGCTGACGGCGAAGTCGGCGCAGAGCGACATCGACGCGGCCCGCGGGGCCGGCGCCGACGACTACGTCGTGAAGCCGTTCGCGCCGCGCGAGCTGCGCCGCCGCGTCGCCGACCTTCTCGCGTCCTGAGCCCGGCTCGGCCGGGAGCCTTCAGTTCGCGACGGCGATGATGCGCGTTCCGGCCCAGAGGGCGAGGCTGGTGCCCGAGCCCGTCGCCGTCGCGTCGAGGGCGACCGGGCCGGCCGCCTCCGCCGCGTCCATCTCGACACAGCCGAGGTCGATCGCCGACGAGCCGGTGGGATGGCCGGTGACGCGGATGCCGGCGGTGGTCGTGGTCGTGGTCGTGGTGGCGGTGGTGGTGCAGGCGGCATCCGTCTGGGCGACGTAGACGCCGCCGGCGGTCACGGCGACGGCGCGCGCGTCGCCCGAGAGGGCGGTCCAGGCCTGGCCGTCGAGCCGATAGGCGGTGCCGTCGCACACGAGCGCGGCCGCCCCGCCCGTCGAACGCAGACCCCACGGGGTGGCGCACGGCGCGGCGATCAGCGCGCCGTCGACGACGACCGCGCGCTCGCCGGGGAGGGCGTAGGTGTCGACGGCGAAGATGTCGGGGTAGGGCTCCCAGAACTGACCATCGGTGTAGGTGCGCAGGGTGGTCTTGGCGCACGCGGCGCCCAGATCGGCGACGGCCGTCGCGTTGCGGCCGCCGAAGGAGGTGAGGCTCTGCAGCTGTGCGATGCCTTTCGCGGTGGGCGTGACGTTCTGCCAGGTGGTGCCCTCGTCGCCGGAGCGCTCGATCAGTGGTGCCGCTCCTCCGCACGCGCCGGCGGTGCCGCGCCACATGGCCTCCGCGCCGACGGACAGGAACCGCTCGTCGGGGCCCGGGGCCGTGTCGGCGGATGCCGTCGGGGTGGGGGTGGGGACGGCGGAGGCCGTCGGTGTCCGCTGGACGTAGGTGAAGGTCGGCGCCGGGCCGGCGGTCGTCTCGGGCTCGGCGGGACCACGCCCCTGACGGAGCGCGGCGATGCTCAGGGCGGCGACCGCGACAGCGAGCACGGTGAGCCCGATCGCGATGACGGTGACACCGCCCCGCGTCGCGGTGAAGCGGCGCTGGCGGGGCACGTGTCAGCTCTCCCTGTCGGCCTCGCGCGCCTCGCGGCGGGAGTCGAACCCGAGCTCGTACAGCGTCGGCGCTGCGGGGACGGTGGCCAGCGGCGTCGACCGTCCGCGGCGCTTCTCCGCCTTGCGGCCGGCCTTGTCGCTCTTCGCGGGGGCCTCGCGGTATCCGTATCCGTAGCCGTATCCGTACCCGTAGGCGGAGTAATAGGAGTCGGGACCGCGTGTGGGCACCATCGACATGACGAACCCGGCGAGCTTGGCGCCCACCGTGTTGAGCGCTTCGGTCGCCCCGGTGAGCTGGTGGCGGGTGGTCTTGCCGGCGGAGACGATCAGCAGCGCGCCGCTCGTGGCGCGCGCGAGGATCGCGGCATCCGTCACGGGGAGCAGGGGCGGCGCGTCGCACAGGACGACGTCGAAGTCCTGCTCGAGCATGTCGAGGAGCATGCTCATCTGGTGCGAGCCGAGCAGCTCGCTCGGGTTCGGCGGCACTTTGCCGGCGGGGAGCACATAGAGGCTGCGGCCACCCCACGGGAGCATGACCTCGCTGACCTTCGCGCGTCCGATGAGAACGTCGGTGAGGCCCGCTCCGCCCTCCAGGCCGAGGTACTCGGCGACCTTGGGCTTGCGGAGGTCGGTGTCGAGCAGAGCGACGCGCTTTCCGGCGTCGGCCAGGGCGATGGCGAGGTTGATCGTCGTGGTCGACTTGCCCTCGCTCGGGATGGAGCTGGTGATTACGAAACTCGACCGACCGCCCATGTCGAGGAACTGCAGGTTGGTGCGCAGTGCCCGGAACGACTCGGCTCGCGGGCTGAGGGGGTCGGCGTGCACGATGAGCGGGCGTTCCTTCGCCTTCGCGTCGTACGCGATCGCGCCGATGCCGGGGGCGCCGGTGATCTGCTCGGCGTCGCGCGGCGTGCGCACGCGGTTGTCGAGCGTCGTGCGCAGGACGGCGACACCGATGCCGAGCGCGAGACCGACGAGCGTGCCGAGGGCGAGATTCAGCGGGACGTTGGGGCTCGACGGCTTCAGCGCCGGCTGGGCGTCGCTGACGCGGCTCAGACGGATCGCGCTGGCGCCGTTGCTTCCCTCCGGCTCCAGTTGCGGCACCGCGGACGCGAGGCTGGCGGCGACGGCGTTGGCGATGCGCGCCGCCTCGACCGGATCGGGCTTGGAGACGGTGATCGTGATCAGCGTCGAGTTGAGGGCGGCGGTCGCCTTGACGTCCCGCGCCAAGCTCTCGGCGGTCGTCGCGAGCCCCAGGTCCGCGATCACGGGGTTCAGGACGACGGGAGTGGTCGTCAGGCCGACATACGTGTTGATGCGCGCCTGGGCGAACGAAGAGCCCTGCTGCAGCTCGGCCACCGTGCTCCCGGCCTGCGTCGACACGAACACGGTGCTCGCCGAGTCGTAGATCGGCGTGCGCGTGAGAGAGTACCCCGCGGCAGCCCCGAGCCCGAGGAGGGTCAGGACAACGACCACGAGCCAGTTCTTGCGGAGGATGCGGATGTAGTCGCTGAGCTCCATGGTGCCTCTCGAAGATGCGCTGCCGGCCAAGAGGGGGTGGAGGCCGGACGATCGGACTCAGTCTGCCATAGGCCATGTTTCGTGCCGGTGTCCAGGTGGCAACAGCACGATGCCGCGCGGGTGGGTCGTTCGCACCCGGACTCACCCCCGCAGTGCATACCGCGCGTTCCCGCCGAGCCGTGGCGTGCGGTCCGCATCGATCCAGGGCGGCGGCACGAACCAGACGCCGGCCGCCGTGCCGCGGCCGTCGATGCGGATCTCCCAACCGTCGTCGTGCACGCGATGGTGGCATCCGGTGCACAGCAGCACGCCGTTGTCGATGTCGGTCGGTCCGGTATCTCGATCCCACCAGGAGAGGTGATGACCGTGCGTCCACGGCGGGGGCGCCCCGCAGAAGGCGCAGCCGCCGTCCCGTTCGGCGAGAGCCAGCTTCTGCGCCGAGGAGAACAGTCGCCGCGCGCGTCCCCAATCGAGGATCTCGCTGTCGCCGCCGAGCACGCACGGAATGACCTGCAGATCCGCCGCCAGCCGCCGCACCTCGGCCGCGGGCAGCGCGGCATCGAACCCGTCGATGCTCGCCAATCCTCGCCCCGACTCGAGCTCGTCGAGGGTCATCCGCACCACGACGGTCGTCGTCGCCGCAGTCGGCACCCGATCGCATCCGAGAGCGTGCGCGCACAGCTCGTGGAGAGCGTCGGCGCGCATCTGTGGCAACGTGCGCTCGTCTCGCGCCGCGTCATCGCGATGCTCGTTCTGCTGGAGAACCCGCGTCACCATCGCATCGAGCGCGGTCTTGATGGGCGCACCGCTGGCCACGTCGAACACACCGGTCAGATGCAGCATCCCGTCGCGCTCCTGGACGCGCAAGGCACGCTGCGACCGGTGCTCCTCGTGTGCGGCGGCGATGCCGTCGGGATCGAGTTGCGCCTCGGCCCGCGCGAGCAGCCGCGACAGCTCGTCGGCGCGGAGCCCCGGTGCCCGTTCGCACAAGTCCTGCTCGGCCGCGTCTCGACGGTCTGGGTCGACCCGCAGTGCCAGCCGATCGAGCAGCCCGATGATCGCGGATGCCGCCGTCATACCCAGCGTGCCCGCCGCGACCGCCGCCGCCACATGCGGATGCGCCGCCGGCCGCTCGTCGCCGCCGAACGTCGCCCGCGACGGCGTGGCCTCGCCGACCTGCACCAGCCTGATCGCCTCGCCGACGCTCGTGCCGGTGGTCGCCTGGATCAGCGCGACCGGAGACCGGAAGCCTTGCCGCTTCGCGAGGGAGTCGCCGCCCAGCTGCGGTCGCGACTGCCGGGCGATCTCCGCGGCGACGGGAGCGAACGCGGCATCCACCTGTCGCATGAGCTGACCGAAGATGCGGTTCACCTCGATGAGCTCGCCCGGTGAGAGCGCCTCCGGAGCCCGGCCACCACCGGCGGCCGTCAGCGCGTCGAGCGCTGCGGCGATGCCATCGAGTCGGTTCTCCATGCCTTCGACATTAGAACATAGATACGACACTGGAGTGAGTTATCCACAGGCGTTTCGACTCGCTGCGCTCGCTCAACGACCGGATGGGTGGGGTGGGCGTTTCGACTCGCTGCGCTCGCTCAACGACCGGATGGGGGTGGGTGGTTCGACTCGCTGCGCTCGCTCAACGACCGGGGGTGGGTGGGTGTTTCGACTTGCTGCGCTCGCTCAACGACCGGATGGGTGGGGGTGGGGTGGTTCGACTTGCTGCGCTCGCTCAACGACCGGTCAGCGCGATCCGCACCACGCGCTCGACGGCGGCGAGTCCGGGCTCGAGCTCCGCCGCGGAGCGTTCGTACGTCGCCGCGGAGCGCCCGTACGGGTCGACGACGTCGTCCTCATCGGGGGATGCCGGGGGCAGAGTGATCCCGCGACGGCCGGCGATCAGGGCGAGCGCCGCCGCGAACCGCTCCCGCGGACCGGCCGCATCGCCCGCGCCGGCCGCGGCCGTCCGCAGCTCCTCGTCGGTGACGTCGCCCGCGAGCCGCGCGAACTCCCGTGCGGTGAAGGCGCTGCGCGTGCGCGACGGATCGAGTTCGACGATCTCGCGGCGGTGGTCGCGCGCCATCGCCAGCACGAGATCGGCGCCGTGCACGTGAGCCGGCGTGAGGTAGCGGGCGCCGTGCGCCGCGGTGAGCGCGGGGCCGACGCCGCGGGCGGCGGCGAGATCGGCGGCCTCCGGTGTCATCGGCATCCCCTCGCGTGCGCGTGTGCCCGCGCTGGTGACGGACACGTCCAGGTCGGCGAGGCGGAGCGCCAGCAGCTGCGCGGCCAGAGGGGAGCGGCAGATGTTGCCGGTGCACACGGTGAGGATCTCGAGCACGGTGACTTCCGGTGTCGGGAGGAGCGGGGGGAGTGTGTGGCTCGCTGCGCGACCGGTAGTTTGGCCACGTGCCCGATCAGCTTAGCGACCCCGCTTCGCCTTACCCCCGGCCGAGGGGGGAGTCCGGCGCGCCGGAACATCCCGCTCCCGCCGACGCGTCCCGGCCGTCGAGCGAGCGCAGCGAAGCGGAACGGGCCACGCCCGCGTCGACCCCGGATGCCGCCCATCGGCCGCGCCGGCGCCGCAAGCGCACCGACTGGCGCGAGGGCGGCCGTGCCGTGCGGCGGTGGGACCTGACGGTGCTGTCGGCGGCGCTGATCGGCGTCGGGATCGGGGTGGTCGGCGGAGGGGCGGTCAGTCGCATCGCGGCGCCGTGGGCACCGCTCGCGTCGACCGTCGTGCTGTGGGCGGGACTCGGTGCTGCGATCGCCTTCGCCTTCCTGCGCGGCCGGCCTGCCGGGCTCCTGCGCTTCCGGCCGACCGATCTGCTGTGGGGCCTCGGGCTGGGGATCGCACTGCGCATGATGCAGGGATGGGTGAGCGGCGCGGATGCCGCGTCCTTCCCCTCCGCCGTGAGCCTCGACGGATCACTGCCGTCCGGATGGTGGCTCACCGACGCCCTCCCCGCGGGGGTGATCGCGCCCGTGGTGGAGGAGTTCTTCTTCCGGACGGTCGTGCTCGTGGCGGTCTACCAGCTGCTGCGACGCGGCGTGGGTGGTGTCGCCGCCGGAATGACGGCGCTGCTGGTGTCGGCGGGCGGTTTCGTGCTGCTGCATGCGACCGCCGGCGTCTTGACGCTGAGCGACGGCATCCAACTCTTCGCCGTCGGTGCCACGTGCGCGCTCGTCGTGCTCCTGACGGGCCGTATCTGGGCTGCGGTGCTCACCCACGTGGTCTACAACGTGACGTACCTCGCCCTCGTCGTCGTCGGTACCGCTCTCATCTGAGTCACCTGAGTCACCAAGTTTTCACCAAAAGGATGATGAGCCGGCCTCCCTTGGCCCCTACGCTCAGGTGTCACCGGGAGTAACCGAGCTGGCAGGCGTCACACGCCTGACACATTCGGCTGATAATCTCCCGAGAGCCGGGGGGCCCAGGACCAGAGGAACAGAAGGAGGGCGCCGAAGTGTCGACCGGTATTCAGGTCGATGCGACGACGGAGTCGCCTCACGACTCGACAGCACCCCGCACGGACAGCGGTCTCATCACCTCTGTCCCGACCGGTGCGTCGGCTCAGGCCACCAGCACCATGCGTCCCGCTGCCCCACCTTTCAACGACTGGCGTCGTCGCTTCCAGCGCCGACTCGTCGTCAGCGACTTCCTCGTCCTCACCTGGGTCGTCTTCGGTACCCAGATCGCGTGGTTCGGCTTCGGCAACGCGCAGCTGGCGATCCGCGACGACTCCCGCATCACGGATGTCTCCTACTGGGGATTCTCGGTGCTCCTCATCGTCGTGTGGATGGGCGCCCTCTCGTGGAGCGATTCGCGCAGCATCCGCGTCCTCGGCTCGGGATCGAACGAGTACCTTCGAGTCGTCGATGCGAGCGTGCGGCTCTTCGGCGTGATCGCCATCATCGCGTTCCTGGCCAAGGTCGATGTCGCGCGCGGCTTCCTCGTCCTGAGCCTTCCCATCGGCGTCGTCGTCCTCCTCTGGATGCGGTGGCTGTGGCGCCAGTGGCTCATCATGAAGCGGCGCAACGGGGACTTCTCGGCGCGGGTGCTGCTCGTGGGCTCGGAGGCGTCCGTCGCACAGATCGCTCGGGAGTTGCTGCGCACACCCAGCGCCGGCTACCACGTCGTCGGAGCCTGCACCCCGTCCGGCAAGATCGCCGATGTCGTGCCGGGGACCTCGATCCCGGTGATGGGCAGCGTGAACGCCGTCGAACGCGCGATGGAACTCACGCGCGCGGACACGGTGGCCGTGACGAGCACCGATGAACTGCCGCCGGACAAGGTCAAGCAGATCTCGTGGAACCTTCAGGCCGGGAAGCAGCACCTCGTCCTCGCCCCGAGCATCGTGGACATCGCCGGTCCGCGACTGCACACACGTCCCGTCGCGGGACTTCCGCTGATCCACGTCGAGACACCGCGCTTCAGCAAGGGGCAGCTGTTCCTCAAGCGGACCGTCGACCTCGTCGCCAGCACGCTCGGAGTGATCGTGCTGAGCCCGGTGCTGGCCTTCTTGGCCATGAGCATCCGTCTGTCGTCGGAGGGACCGGTCCTGTTCCGCCAGACACGCATCGGACGCGGCGGCCGTGAGTTCACCATGCTCAAGTTCCGCTCGATGGTCACCAACGCCGAGGAGCTGCTGGAGCAGCTGTGGAACGAGCGTCAGGAGCAAGGCGTCGACTCCGGCAACGAAGTCATGTTCAAGATGAAGAACGACCCGCGGGTCACCCCCATCGGTCGGATCATGCGAAAGTACAGCCTCGACGAGTTGCCGCAACTGTTCAACGTGATCGGTGGCTCGATGTCACTGGTGGGGCCCCGGCCGCCGCTGCCCAGCGAGGTGGAGCAATACGCCACTCACGTGCACCGCCGGTTCCTCGTCAAGCCGGGGATCACGGGACTGTGGCAGGTGAGCGGTCGCTCCAGCCTCTCCTGGGAGGACACGGTCCGTCTGGACCTGTCGTACGTCGAGAACTGGACGCTGCTGGGCGACTTCGTGATCCTGGCGAAGACTGCCCGAGCCGCACTCGCACCGGGCGAGACGGCGCACTGACCGGTCCCGACCGACCGCGACGCGCCTTCTATCCTTGCTCCGCCCTACCGTGTTGAGAGATTTCGCTCATGAGACTCCGGACCCGATGGAAGGTCGCGATCGCCGCGATCCTGGGCCTTCCGCTCGTGTTCGCCGTCGCCGGCTTGCCCGTCTACGTGTTTCCCGCCCAGGGGACGGCGAGTTCCGCCGACGTCGTGCTCATTCTCGGCCCGGCCACGGGTCCGCGGCTCGAGCGCGCCGCCGAGCTGAAGAAGGACGGGGTCGCGAAGAACCTGCTGATCTCCGCCTTCCCGCGGCCCGGCGGCACGCTCTCCGACATCTCCTACTGCGAGGGGCGGAACACGGTCTGCGAGACGCCCTCTCCGGCGACGACGAAGGGAGAGGTCTCGATGCTGCAGCGCTACGCGCTCGATCACGATGTCAAGAAGGCGATCATCCTCACATCGATGTCGCACGTGGAGCGCACGCGGTTCATCCTCGCCAAGTGCTACACGGCGAGCGAGGTGACCGTCATCGGCGTCGACGAGCCGAAGCCGCTCTGGCGCTGGGGTCAGGAGTACATGTACCAGACGGCCGCGTTCGTGAAGGCCTGGGCGACCTCGTGTGCCGACCTCTGACGTCGCGGGCGTCGGAGCCGGGTCGACGCACGCCACAAGCCGTTTCACGAACGTCCTCTCCCCGTCACATCGGGCTGATACCGTTCCCCCACGCCTCGAACGAACCCGGCGGAACATCGTGGGGTCCCGGCATGCATCCGCCGCCTCTGCCGCCCACTGCCACGTCGATAGCCCCAGGAGCCTCGAGATGACCGACACCCCTCTCCGGTTCACCTGTGTGATCCCCACGCACGGACGCCCGCATCTGCTGGGGGACGCCCTGCGATCGGTCCTCACACAGACCGACGCCGATCAGCTGCTCGGAGCCGTCGTGGTCGTCATCGACGACGGCGACCCGAACTCGCGCGCCCTCGTCGAGCAGTTCGCGTCCGACTACCCCGACATCGACGTCCGTGCCGTCGCATCGGATCGTCTCCCGCGCGGTGCGGCCCAGTCGCGCAACGTGGGTGCCGCCGCGGCGGCCGACCCCTACATCGCCTTCCTCGACGACGACGACCTGTGGCTGCCCGACCACCTGGCGCAGTCGGCCGCTGTGCTCCGGGGAGATCCCGCGGGTGCTGCCGCGGTCGTGTCGTCGCGACGCACCGAGAACGAGCGGGGGGAGGTCACCGCCCAACCCACGCTCGATCGCGATCTCGTCTCGGTCGACCATGCCTACACCGCGGGCAGCGTGGTCACCGGGAGCAACCTCGTCATCTCGCGCCGGGCGTTCGACGAGCTCGGCGGCTACGACGTCGCACTGCCGGTCATGAACGACACCGACTTCTTCGTGCGCATGCTCCAGGCAGGATTCGCGCCGCTGATCAGTCCCGAGGTCAGCGTGGTCATGCGCATCCATTCGGGAGACCAACTGACACGTCCGAACGAGCGTCGCGCACGAGGGATGCGCGTGTTCTACGAGAAGCACCGACAGTCCATGACGCCGGCGCAGCGGCGCAGCTTCCGCTACCGGATGCTCGGGATGCACCGCCTGTCGGCGCCGTCTCCCGTCCAGCGCGCCTACTATGCGCTCCTCCAACTGACGAACGTCCAGCCGGCGCGCATCGCACGACGATTCGGTGCGGCACGATGACCGCGGCGCGCAGACCGCAGCCAGTCGCCGTGTTCTCGACCGTCTACGGGCAGCAGGACAACCTCGGCGACTCCGTGCTTCGGCGCGGGCTGCTGAACGCGGTTCGAAGCGAGGAGAGCGAGTTCCACCTGTATGTAGGGGACTGCTCGGACGACTTCCTCTCGGCGCTCGACCTCCGCGAAGAGGACAGGCTCTACTCCGATCGGGCAGCGTGGCGGCGCGCGCTCATCCAGCACGCCGTGCGTCGCCGCGCCGCCTACCTCTTCAATGCGGGTGAGTCCGGTGCGTCGGGGCGGTACGTCTCGTGGGGCACCGTCGCGCTCCTCGCCGCCGTCCGCCTCGGCGGTGGTCGGGTGGTCCAATCGGGTGTCGGACTGCGTCGACCCTATGCGGCGAAGGGCTTCAACCTGCGAGTGGTGCTCCTCCTCACCTCTTTGGTGACGTGGCGGGATCCCGCGTCGGCGGCCGCCGCGGGCAAGGGCACGGTCGAGCCGGACTGGGCGTTCGCGCTGGGACGCAGGACCGACGCCACCGGCGCGCGGGACCTGCTCGCCGTGAGCATGCGCGGCGACCGCGAGCCGGCGGGCGAGTCCTGGCACCGCGTGCTGCGCGAGCTCGCCGATGGCGAGGGCCTTCGCCTCGTCGCCGTCAGCCAGGTCCGACGAGACAACGAGCGGACCCAGCAGCTCGCCGAGGCCCTCGGCTGTGCCGCCGATCTCTGGGAGGACGACGCCGACCATCGGGCGCGCGAGGCACAGGTCCGCGACATCTATCGCCGCTGTCGCGGCGTGATCTCCGACCGGCTGCACGTCTTGATCATCGGCGCCACCGAAGGGGCTCAGCCGCTCGGCTACGTCGCGACGACGCTGGACAAGATCCGGAGGACGCTCGAGCCCGTCGGCTGGGCGGAAGTGTGCTTCGCGCCGGACGCCGAGAACCCGCAAGCCGATCGGGAGAAGCTGTCGAGACTGCTCAGCAGGTCCGGCGTGCTTCAGGCGACGACGGAGGCCCGTCGGCGTCTCGACGTCACCGCAACCCTCCTTCGGCGCACACTCGCGCCGAACCGACGGATCGTGAGCAACTAAGTGTCACTGTCATCCCGCGCGGCCAAGGGTGGAGCGATCGTCCTCGGTTTCCAGGGCCTGAAGTTCCTCTTCAACATGCTCTCGATCGTGGTGCTCGCGCGCCTCATCGATCCGGAGTACTACGGTCTGCTCGCGATGGTCGCAGCCATCATGGGTGTGGCGTCGATCTTCCGCGACTTCGGTCTGTCGACGGCCGCGCTGCAGGCCAAAGACCTCTCTCACGCACAGCAGTCGAACCTGTTCTGGATCAACTTCGGTGTCGGCGCCGGGCTCACGGTGGTCGGCTGGTTCGCGGCGTGGCCCATCGCCGCCTTCTACGGTCAGCCCGAACTGGTACCGGTGGTGCACTGGCTTGCCTTCACGTTCATCATCAGCGGCGCCTCCACCCAGTTCCGCGTCGTCATCAATCGCGGGCTGCGCTTCCTCACCCTCGCGATCTGCGACCTCACTCCCTACATCGTCGGATTCGCCGCCGCCGTCGCCACCGCCCTCGCCGGATATCAGCTCGAAGCGCTCGTGACGCAGCAGCTCGTCGTCGCGCTCGCGAGCCTCATCGGTGTGGTGGCCGCCGCCAAGTGGTTCCCGTCATGGCCCCGTCGGGTGGACATGTCGAACCTCGTGCGGTTCGGCCTCAGTCTCGCGGCCACTCAGCTCGTCTCTTACGCGACGCGCAACGTCGACAGCATCGCCATCGGGCGGGTGTGGGGCCCTGTGGCTCTGGGTAACTACGACCGGGCCTACCAGCTGATGATCACTCCGCTCAACCAGATCAACACGCCTCTCAGCAGCGTGGCCATCCCTGTGCTGTCCCGGATCCAGGACGAGGAGGAGCGCTACCTCGCCTACCTCAGACGCGCGCAGCTGGTCGCTCTGTACGTCACGACGCTCGCGCTCGGACTTCTGGCAGCACTCGCTCCTCAGATCATCCCTCTGCTGCTCGGGAACAACTGGGAGGCGGCGATCCCCCTGGTCGCCGTGCTCGCGGTCGGCGGCATCTTCCGATCGCTCGTGCAGATCTGTTACTGGATCTACATGTCCCGGGGACTGGCGACGGCGCAGCTGCGCTACTTCCTCATCGCACAGCCGCTGCTCACGGGTTTCATGCTGCTGGGGCTGCCGTGGGGGGCGATGGGCGTCGCGATCGGGCACTCGGTGGGATTCGCGATCTACTGGGCCGTCTCCTTGATGTGGGTGGGACGCGTGGCGGAGGTGAACGTCCGCCCCATGTTCGCGGATGCCACGCGCGTCCTGCTCGTCTTCTCGGGACCCGCCGCGGTGCTCGCCGCGGCCGCGGCCACGTACCTTCCCCTGCACGGCGACGCGCTCCGTCTGGTTGTCGGGCTCGCGGTCGCGGCAGCCTGGTGCGCACTGGCATCCTGGCTCAACAAGCGCATCCGGGCCGACTTGGGAAACCTGGTCGACTTCGGCAAGCTCGCCATCCGACGGCGCCGCGGGGCGGATGCATGATCACCCGAGACGAGGCCGTGAGTTCTGTCCCCCCGCCTCGCGCGCGGGCGGGACGGGTTCGAGGTCGGGAACCTAAGGTGAGATCGTGACGACTGTGAATCACCGACGCAGCGTGGCGCCCCGCGAAACGAAGGCTCCACTGGTCAACCGCCTGCTGAACGGCACGATGTACCTGGCCGCGCTCACCGCGTCGTGGACCACGGTGGCGGTCGGCGGCAACAACATCGTCGACTATCTTCTGATCCTCGCGCTCGGCGTGCTGATCGCGGCCCGGTTCAACAAGACGCGCAGCATCTTCGTGAGCGGCTGGATGCTGCTGCCTCTCGTCGCCAGCCTGATCATCACCTGTTGGGCGATCGTGGTGGGCTCGGCCGGCTCGCCCGACTCGACGATGCAGCTGCGCATCTTCCTCTCGACGGCCGCGGTGGCCGTACTGCTGACCTCGCTTGCGGCCGACGGCGGCAGCCGCGAACTGCAGCGCGTCCTCCGCCTGTGGTCACTCGGCATCGCGATCTCGGCGGCAGTCGCGATCCTCACCTCCTTCGGGATCCTGCATCCGTCCGAGGTCTTCGTCCAGAAGAGCGGCTCGCGGTTGAGCGGACTCACCTCGCATCCGAATGCGCTCGCCTTCTCGCTGGTGATGGGAATCGCTCCGATCATGTACCTGGCCGGCGTCGCGCGCTCGTGGATCAGGTCGCTCGGATGGATCCTCGCCATGATCGTGGTCGTGTGGGGACTGGTCCTCACCGGTTCGCGGGCCGGTTTGATCGTCGGCCTGCCGGTGCTCGCGATCGCAGTGGTGCTCTGGTTGCGATCGACCCGGCTGAGGGTGGTCCTCGTGCCGCTCACGATCCTCGTCGGGGTCGCTCTCGCGTTCACCATCCCCGCCTTGCTCGCCGACACGCGGCTCGGGCAGGGGGCCGAGGACAGTGACGCGGGCCGCATCCTGATCAACGAAGCGGCGATGCGCTGGTTCTACGACAGTCCCGTCTTCGGGGGAGGATACGACGTGATGCACGGCGTGGCCGTGCCGATCATGGTGCTCTCGGGCGGCGGGATCATCCTCGCGATCGGCTACTACGCGTTTCTCCTGCGCCCCGTTCCCGTCCTCCTTGCCGGCCGCGCGCTGCCCATCGCACAGATGGGCCTGCTGTCGCTGTTGGCATTCCTGGCGTTCGGTGTCCTCAACCCCGTGTGGATGGAGCGGATCACCTACTGGCCGGCGTTGATCGCCGCCCTCGTCATTCTGCTCCGGGGCCGGGAAGGGATCAGGACCAACCCGTGGTCGAAGGGTGATCGCAGTCACAACCCGGTGAAGCGATGATCGACATCGACCCCGAGAGCATCGACGATCGCGGCCCGTGTCACATGGCGTTCACAACGGTCGAATAGGGTCGCTGCGTGGCAAAAGCGTTCCGAGGAGACATCCAGGGCCTCCGGGCCGTCGCCGTCCTGCTGGTCGTCGTCTACCACAGCGGAGTCAGCGTCCTCAGCGGTGGCTACGTCGGCGTGGACGTGTTCTTCGTCATCAGCGGCTTCCTCATCACGTCGCACATCTGGTCGGAGATCTCGGCCTCGGGGCACCTGCGGTTCGCGACGTTCTACGCGCGCCGTGCCCGTCGCATCCTTCCGGCTTCGCTCACCGTGCTCGTGCTGTCGGTCGTCGCCATGTTCATCTGGATGCCGCCGCTGCAGTGGAGTCCCACACTGACCGCGGCAGCGGCGACCGCTTTCTACGTGCCCAATGTGCTCTTCTGGTATCAAGGGACGGACTATCTCGCCGAGACCGTCCCCTCGCTGTTCCAGCACTACTGGTCGCTCGGCATCGAGGAGCAGTTCTATCTGCTGTGGCCGCTCGTGCTCGTCCTCGTCTTCCGCTGGACTCGCCGGTCGTTCCGGGGTCTCGTCGCGGCCGTGTCCGTGGTCGTCACGGTGTCGTTCATCGCGTCGATCGTCGTCACCGGCACCTCCCAGCCCGCCGCGTTCTTCCTCCTTCCGACGCGAGCGTGGGAGCTCGGCGTCGGCGGGTTGCTCGCGCTGCTGGTCACGTCCTCGCCCCGATGGCTCGCGGCGCGGTGGGTCGGTCTGCTCGGCTGGGTCGGGCTGGCCCTGATCGGCGTCGCCGCGTTCGCCTACACCGCGGCGACCCCGTTCCCGAGCTGGTACGCGGCCGTCCCCGTTCTCGGCACGGCGCTCGTCATCCTTTCCGGTTCGGGGGGATCGACGGGCTGGGCGCCCGTGGCCGCCCTCTCGATCCGGCCGGCACAGTTCCTCGGCAAGATCTCCTACTCGCTGTATCTCGTGCATTGGCCGCTGCTCGTCATCCCGCAAGAGGCCGTCGGCTACAACCATCCTCTGCCGACCTGGGCGACGCTCCTGCTCGGCGCGGCGGCCGTGCCCATCGCTTGGCTCTGCTGGCGGTTCGTCGAGGAACCGGGACGGACGGGACGGTTCCTGGCGTCCGCGCGACCACGGCGAAGCCTGGTGGCGGCGCTCGCGGGGTCGGCGGTGATCCTGGCCGGCTGCGTCGCCGCCGATTCCCTCACCCGCGGTGTCCCGTTGCACACCGATCGTCCCGCGGCGGAGGTCGCGCTGACGACCGCGCCGAGCGGAACGGGGTACGTCCCCGACAATCTGGAGCCGTCGCTGCGCGGCGCCGAGGCGGACAATCCGGAGATCTACGCGAACGGCTGCCATCAGAGCTACACCGGCAACGACGTCACGGGCTGTCTCGTGGGGACCAACCCTGCGGCGCCGTTGGTCGCGCTCTTCGGTGACTCCCACGCGGCGCAGTGGTATCCGGCGCTGTCCGAGCTCGCCGACGAGGGGCGGATCCGGCTGCAGGTGAACACGAAGAGCTCGTGTCCGTCGGCCGATATTCCGCGGCCGGACTATCCCGGATGCGACTCGTGGCGCGACGGCTCGATCGCGCACATCGCGGCGATGAGTCCGGCGGTGGTGCTTCTCGGCAACTACGCCTTCGAGCAAAGTCAGCGTGGACACGAGAACGGTCAGGACGTCAGCTGGGGACAGGCGATCGAGGGAACCATCGAGCGCATCCCCACCGATCTGGACGTGGTCGTCCTGGCGGACACCCCGGCCGGCAGCGCGGCTCCCTCGATCTGTCTGGCGGGCGAGCTCACGGCGGCGCAGTCGTGCGCGTTCCCGAAGGACACGGCGCTGCACGAGGACATCCGGGAGAGCGAGGCGGGCCTCGGAGACGGATACGTCGACGTCACGCCCCTGATGTGCAACGCCAGCGACTGCCCCGCCATCATCGGCAACGATCTCGTCTACCGCGATGCGCACCATATGACGGCGACGTTCTCGCGCAGCCTCGCGCCCGAGCTCGGCGAGATGATCGAACCCTACCTGAGCGACGACACCCCCGCCTCTGGCTGAACGAGCGCGCCCGTATCGCGGGCGCGCGGCCCGCGTCAGTGGCGCAGCCGCCCGCGCAGAGCGGCCATCAGGCGAGACGCGACGTCGTCCCAGGTGAGTCCGGCGAGTCGAGCGTGCGCGCGTGCCGACAGCGACGCACGCAGTGCTGCATCGTCTGCGAGGCGGATGAGGGCGTCGACGATCTCCGCGTCGGAACGCGGGTCGACCACCAGTGCGGCATCGCCCGCGATCTCAGCGAGCGCTCCGCGGTCGGAGACGAGGCACGCGAGCCCGCTCGCGAGCGCTTCCTGCACGGCGAGGCCGTAGGGCTCGTGGTGCGACAGCAGGCAGAACACGTCGGACTCCAGGTACAGATCCCGCATCCGTTGCCGGTCGCCGACGAAACCCAGCCACTCGACTCCGGGCTGCCCGGGGTCCGCTCCGGGCGCGCCCACGACGGTGAGCCGGGTCTGCGGACGCTCCGCGTGCACCCGAGCGAAGGCTCTCAGCAGCTCGGGGCCGCCTTTGCGCTCGAACTCCCGCCCGACGAAGAGGAACCGCACCTCCGCACCGTCGGTGTCGCTGCCCCGGGTCACCAGCTCGAGATTCGTGCCGCCGCCGATGGCGGTGACGCGTTGCGGGTCCTGCCCGTAGTAGTCGACGATCTCGTCCACCACGTAGCGGCCGGCGGTGGCCACGAGGAGGGCGGACGAGAAGAACGATGTCTCCAGACCGATGCGTGCGCGGTAATCGCGCTCCGGGAGCGACCAGGCCGGCCAGAATCTCTGACTGAGCGACGCCGTACCGTCGATGAAGACCACGTAGGGAAGCTCCGCGGGGAGATACGTGTTGCGCACGTGCACGACGACGTCGGGTGTGCTCTCGAGCTGCGCGAGGGCGCGGTCGCGCACACGGGAACGCGCAGCGGTCGCCGCCCTGCCTTTGCGCTTCTGGTTGCGCCACGACGACAGGGGCAGCCGCACGGAGGTGGCGGACAGCAGCAACGCCGTCGCTCTGCTCGGAGTGGAGTCGATCGTCGCCACCACCTCGACGTCATCGCGCCTGTCCAGAGCAGCCACGAGCCCGGCTGCCACCCCCGAGTTCGTGCGCACCGAACGAGGGTCGCCGTCGGCGACGATGGCGACCTGAAGGCGGTTCATCCTCGGAGGACCCGGTCGAACACGGCGGCCATGTTGCGCGCCACCGATTGAACGGTCGGGATGTCGTCGCGCAGCTCGGGCGCCGGGCCGTCGAGTGCCGCCAACGAGGCTCGAGCGAACGCGGCCGGGTCGTCGGGAAGCCGGAGCAGCTCACCGTCCTGCAGGAACTCGACCTCGGGTGCGTGGAACTCGAAGTCGGTGGTGTGCACCGGCAGGCCCATCGCGAGGGCGTCGACCGCGACGAGTCCCACTCGCCCCGGCATCCAGATGGCGTCGGCGACGACGGCGAGCTCGGCCAGACTGCGGCCTCGCAGATCGCCGTATCGCCGCACGCGCGCGTCGCGGGCGGCGAGGTCGTCGACGAGAGGGGCGAGCGGACCGTTTCCGACGACGTGGAGGCGGAAGCCGGGGTCGGCGGCCGTGGCGTGCTCGAATGCCCCGAGGACGAAGTCGATGCGCTTCGTCGAGTCGATTCCGCCGATGAACAGAGCTGCGGGAGGCCGTGCGGGACGCCGGTCGGTGTCGGGCGCGGCATCCCTCGCGTCGATGTAGAAGGAGCGCAGCGCGGCGGTATCGGTGCTGTTTCCGATCGAGGTGACCCGGGACGGGTCGAGTCCGGCCTCCTCGATCAGGAAGCGTGCGCCACTCGGGGCGTACGTCATGATGTGCGAGGCGCGCCGGGCGAGGGCCCACTCGACGCGATCGGACAGCCACCCGCCGGGTGAGGTGTACGACTTCCCGTGCCCCCACAGAACGAGCGGTCGACGGCGCATCCCGAGCCGCCATCCTTCGAGGTTGAGACCGCTCAGCTCCGACACGACCAGGTCGGCCGTGCGCACCTCGTGGGGAAGATCGCGGTACTCCAGCTGCCGGGGTCCGACGCGGACTCGCCGCACCGTCAGATCCCGGTGCCATGCGCCGGTCGCCTGATCGTTGCGTCCGGCCTGCTCGCCGTCGGGCTGACCCGAGTAGACGGTGAGGTCCATGTCGCGTTGAGCGAGTTCTGCGGCGAGTGCGTCGAACAGCGGAACACGGTATCGCGGCACATACGGCTGGGTGACGACGACGGATGCACTCATGATCTCTTCGCCAGACGTTCGTAGGATGCCGCGATGGCAGATGCGGCCTCTGACCACCGGAAATGCGCGGAGGCGTACTCGCGCCCCCGTCGACCGAGCTCGTCGCGCTCTGCGAGCGCACGGGCGATCGCTGCGGCGACGCCCGCGGGGGTGAGCGATGCCAGTACGAGGGCGTCCGCTTCGGCGGCCTCCGGTGCGAAGCCGGTCTCGGCGGACGCGACGGCAGCGCACCCGGCGGCCATGGCCTCCGCAAGCGCGACGCCGAAACTCTCGTCTTCGCTCGGGATGACGAAGACGTCGGAACGCGCGAGCAGGCTGCGCCGTTCGGCCGCTCCCACGGATCCCACGAACCGCACCCGATCGGACACGCCGGCGTCGCGTGCGACGGCGACCGGATCGTAGGGCAGATCGTCACCGAGCGGACCGGCGACGATCAGCTCGACTCCTCGTTCCCGCAGGGCGGCCTCCGCCAGTGCGCGGATCGCGAGGTCCACGCGCTTCTTCTTCGCGAGCCTGCCCAAGTAGAGCACGGTCGCTCCACCGCTCTGTTCGCGCGGCAGGTCGAAGAGCGTCTCGTCGACGCCCAGCGGCATCTGAATGGACTCTGCCGTCAGTGTGGCCGTTCCCTCGAGGGCCTCGCGCCGGGAGCTGTACACGGCGCCGCCGAGGCCGCGCACCCCCCAGCCGTCCAGGATGCGCGTGTACAGCCTCTTCTTCGTGCCGCCCTGGTTCAGATGGTAGAAATCGAGCGCGCCGTGCGGCTCGATGACGTACGGCACGCGCCGCAGTCGGCTCAGGATCATCGCGACGGTCGTCGGGAACGTATGGATGCTGTGGATGTGCACCACGTCCGCCCCCGCCAGCGCGCGCCAGAGCGGCCCCACCATCGAGGGGGCGAAGGTCCAGGAGAAAGGGCGTCGGGCGCGAACCACATCCATCGGGAACTGCTCCTGCAGATCCTGGTCGGACGGCTCCACGCCCTTGTCCGTCGTCACCAGTCGCACCGTGACGCCTTGGCGCTTCAACTCCGGCAGGAGCCCGCGCAGCACTTCGGAGGGTCCGCCGTCGCGTCGCGCGTAGGAGGGAGTCACATGCAGGACGCGCAACGGGTCAACGGGCATCGGCATCCCCGCGCAGGAGCTCCCGGTGCTTGACCCCGATCTGCCAGTAGTACATCGACAGCGCCATCGCGTAGTCGAACCCGGCGCGGCCATCGAGGAACCCCGCCTTGGCGACGTAGGCATAGGCGAAGAACAGGGCCGGCTTGAACGGGACCGCATCGAAGATGCGCCCCTTCGTCGTCCGCTTGCTGGCGATCTCGCGTCGCGCGGCGGGGGCGGTCCGCAGGTGGGCCTCCCAGTCCGAGTAGCGGTTGTGGCGGGCGAACCAGCTGCTCACCGGATCGCGGTCATCGTGGACGATGCGCCCCTTGAGCTTGCCGACGGTGCCGTCCGACTCCGGCTGGTAGTGGCCTTCCACTTCTCGGATGCCGGGAGCCTCGAGGTCGTTGACCTCGGGGAAGCGCGCGTGGCGCACGTCGAGCAGGGAGCGCTTCGTGACGACGTGCCCGTGACGCAGGTAACGGCCCCCGAAACGGTAGAGCAGGTTGATGTCGTACGCCGCGTGCCCGCTCACATCGAGAGACGACTCGAGCTCGCCGAGCTCTCGCACGAGCGCGGGCGAGGGGAACTCATCCGCGTCGAGCAGCAGCACCCAGTGGTTGACGGCTCCCGCGTTCTCCAGCGCCCATTGCTTCTTCTTCGGGTATCGACCGTTCCAGTCGAACTCCACCACCCGCGCGCCGTGGGCCGTGGCGATCTCCACCGTCCGATCGTCGCTGTGGGAGTCGACGACGATCAGATCATCGAAGGCGGTGAGCCGGTCGAGCGTGTTGCCGAGTCCGGCTTCTTCGTTCTTGGTGAGGACGACGACGGAGATCTTCGAGATACGGGTCATGGGGCGGCAACTTCCGTGAATCGGCGGGTGACGAAGCTGAGGGGGTTCCCACCCCAGACCTCTGCGGGCGGGATCTCTGCGCCGTCCACCAGGCTCAGCGGACGGATCAGCGCCGACCGTCCGATCTGGGAGCCTCCGAGGATGACGCAGCGGCTGGTGACCCAGGCGCCGTCGCCGATGGTGATCGGGCGGGTTATCAAGGCCATGTCTCGGCGGTGCCGGTGGCTGCCGGTGGTCAGGAACGTCTCTTGCGAGATGACGGCGTCGTGTCCGATGTGGATGTGGTCCTGGTTGTGGAACCAGACGCCCTCGCCGATCCAGGTGCGATCGCCGATGTGGAGCTTCCAGGGGAACTTGACGCGTGTGCGCGGCCGGAACACGACACCGTGACCGATCTCCGCGCCGAACAGACGCAGCACGCGGACGCGGAGCCCCGAACTGATCTGCCAGGCGTTCGTGACGAAGACCAGCTCGAACACGGCCCAGAGATACACCTTCCACACGGGCTGATCCCAGGCGGCGCGCTCGCCGGGGGCCTTCGAGAGATCGATCACCGGGATGTCGCTCACGGCGTCCCTTTCTCGTAACTGTCTCGTAACGACCGTCGCTGTAGGGTCGGTGCCGTGCAGCAACCCTCGCGAACGCTCATCTTCGGGCTGAACTACCCCCCGGAGACTACTGGGATTTCTCCCTACACAGGTGCCATGGCTGGGGGGGCTGGCGCGGCACGGGCACGAGGTCCGTGCCATCACGGCGCACCCTCATTATCCAGACTGGAAGATCACCCCAGGTTACGGGCAGTGGTCACGGAGCGAACAGATCGATGGAGTGGTCGTCACACGGCTGCGTCATTACGTGCCGCCCCAGCCGTCGCCCCTGCCTCGCGCGCTGTCGGAGGCGACGTTCGGTGTCCGTCAACTCCTGGCTCGATGGGGGCGGCCGACGTCGATCGTCGCCGTCTCTCCGGCGCTCATCTCGTCGGCTCTCGTGAGGCTGCGCGCCCGGCTGACGCACCGCAAGACCCCGTTCGTGGTCTGGGTGCAGGATCTCTACGGGATCGGGATATCCGAGACCGGCCAAGGAGGCGGCGCCGCGGCTCGCGTGATCCGCGGTATCGAGGGGTGGCTCCTGCGCTCGGCATCCGCGGTCGTCGTGATCCACGATCGTTTCGCCGACCGTGTTCACGATGACTTCGGCGTGCCGCGCGACCGGATCGTCGTCGTCCGCAACTGGACCCACCTGCCGCCCCTGCCTCCGGTCGACGTCGCCGCCGTGCGTGCCGCGCGCGGGTGGGACGACGACGAGGTCATCGTCGTCCACACGGGCAACATGGGCGTCAAGCAGGGGCTCCACCATGTGGTGGACGCGGGCCGGTTGGCGTCCCAGCGCGGCGAACGGGTCCGTTTCGTGCTCGTCGGCAACGGCTCCCAGCGCGACGAGCTGCAGCGTCGAGCCGAGGCCGAGCCGACGACGGCCCAGTTCCTTCCCCCGCTCGACGACCGTGATTTCACCGACGTGCTGCAAGCGGCCGACATCCTGTTGGTGAACGAGCTTCCGGGAGTCGCGGAGATGGCGGTGCCCAGCAAGCTCACGTCATATTTCGCCGCCGGGCGACCCGTGCTCGCCGCCACGGATGCCACCGGCATCACCGCTCAGGAGGTGCGCAGCGCCGACGCGGGAGTCGTGGTCGAGGCGGGCGATCCCGTCGCACTGCTCGCCGGCGTCCGTGCACTCGCGGCGGACAAGGATGCCGCGGCGCGCTTCGGAGCGAACGGCAAACGTTACAGAGAGACAGTGCTGAATGAAACATTCGCGATCGATCGGTTCGATAGTCTGCTCGCGGATCTGATCGCCGCCGACGCTGAGAAGCATCCTGCGTGACCCCCTTCCCCCCACGATCCAGATAGGCAGAGTCCCTTGACCAAGCGCGCACTCATCACCGGCATCACGGGCCAGGACGGTTCCTACCTGGCCGAACTCCTGCTCGCGAAAGGGTACGAGGTGCACGGTCTGATCCGCCGCGCCTCCACTTTCAACACTCACCGCATCGACCACCTCTACGTCGACCCGCACGACCCCGACGCGAAGCTCTTCCTGCACTACGGCGACCTCTCGGACGGCGCGCGGATGGTCACGCTGCTCAGTGAGATCAACCCCGACGAGGTCTACAACCTCGCCGCCCAGTCGCACGTGCGGGTCTCGTTCGACGAGCCGGAGCACACGGCCGACACGACGGGAACCGGGACGGTCCGACTCCTCGAAGCGGTGCGGCTGTCCGGGATCGACACCAAGTTCTATCAGGCCTCGACGTCCGAGCTCTACGGCGCGACGCCGCCGCCGCAGAACGAGAACACGCCGTTCTACCCGCGATCGCCCTACGGTGTCGCCAAGCTCTACAGCTACTGGATCACCAAGAACTACCGCGAGGCCTACGACCTGTTCGCCGTCAACGGCATCCTCTTCAACCACGAGTCGCCGCGACGCGGCGAGACCTTCGTCACCCGCAAGATCACGCGCGCCGTCGCCCGCATCAAGGCCGGCACGCAGAAGGACATCTACCTCGGGAACCTCGAGTCGATCCGTGACTGGGGCTACGCCGCCGAGTACGTCGAGGGGATGTGGCGGATGCTGCAGGCCGACGAGCCGGAGGACTTCGTGCTGGCGACCGGTGTCGGCTACACGATCAAGGATTTCCTCGAGACGGCGTTCGGCCACGTCGGCCTGGACTGGCAGGAGTTCGTCAAGTTCGACGAGCGCTACCTGCGTCCCACCGAGGTCGATGCACTCATCGGCGACCCGGCCAAGGCGGCCGACAAGCTGGGCTGGGTGCCGACGATCGACGGGAAGGAATTGGCCAAGCTCATGGTTGACGCCGACGTGGAAGCTCTGGAGAAGGGTGCCGACTGGATCGACACCGTCAAGCTCGCGTCGTGGGGGACCCTGTGAGCGGGAGGCGTTTCGACTCGCTGCGCTCGCTCAACGACCGGGGAGCGCGCTCGCTCAACGACCGGGGAGTGAGTTGACGTGGTGACGGCCGTTGACGGCGTGGAGTACACGCCGGGTGAGCTCGACCGTGACGCGACCTTCTACGTCGCGGGTCACCGTGGTCTGGTCGGATCGGCGATCGTGCGGAAGCTCGAGGCCTCGGGGTTCGAGCACATCGTGGGCAAGCCGTCGGCCGAGCTCGACCTCAAAGACCGCGACGCGGTGTTCGCCTACATGGGCGAGGTCAAGCCGAAGTACGTCGTGCTGGCGGCCGCGAAAGTCGGCGGCATCCTCGCGAACTCGACCTATCCGGTCGATTTCCTCAGCGACAACATGCGCATCCAGGTCAACGTGCTCGACGCGGCGCTCGCGAATGATGTCGAGCGCGTGCTGTTCCTCGGGTCGTCGTGCATCTACCCGAAGTTCGCCGAGCAGCCGATCCGTGAGGACTCTCTGCTCACCGGGCACCTGGAGCCCACGAACGACGCCTACGCGATCGCCAAGATCGCCGGCATCCTGCAGACGCAGGCCGTGCGGCGCCAGTACGGCCTGCCGTGGATCAGCGCGATGCCGACGAACCTCTACGGGCCGAACGACAACTTCTCGCCGAAGGGCTCGCACGTGCTGCCGGCGCTCATCCGCCGCTATGACGATGCGGCGAAGTCCGGAGCGCCGTCGGTCACCAACTGGGGAACCGGGACGCCGCGGCGCGAGTTCCTGCACGCCGACGACATGGCCGATGCCTGTCTCCATCTCTTGGAGCACTACGACGGCCCGGATCAGGTCAACGTCGGGACCGGCAGTGACGTGACCATCCGCGAGATCGCCGAGACGATCGCCGGGGTCACGGGCTTCACGGGTGAGACCGCGTGGGACACGTCGAAGCCCGACGGCACTCCGCAGAAGCTGCTCGACGTCTCCAAGCTCGCCGAGGCGGGCTGGACGGCCAAGATCACGCTCGAAGAGGGCATGGAGCGCACGGTCGCCTGGTACCGCGATCACGTCGACAGCATCCGCGAGTAGCGGCGTGTTCCGTCACATCGTGCTCTTCCGCGTGCACGACGACGTGAGCGACCAGCGGGTGGCCGCCGCTCTGGATGAGCTGCGTTCGCTCTCCGTCCTGACCGGGGTGAGGCACTGGCGCGTTGAGCTGTCTCTGGACGCGCGCAAGGGCCGCGTGATCGTGGAGGACGCGACGTTCGTCGACGAGCCCGCGTTCGAGGCGTTCCGGCGCGATCCGCGACACGTCGCGGTGGCCGAGGCGATGTCGGCGATCGCCGACTGGTGGAACGGCGACTACGCGGCGTGAGGGTAGGCCGGGGCGGTCGCAGACACCGCGGCTCGCACCTCACGGCCCGTCACCGGCAGCGGCGCGGCGGCCCCTGTCCATCCGGCGTCGTCGTGGTCGCGCAACTCGTGCTCCACGGAGCAGTACGCCTCGCGTCCGCTCCAGATGGCCTTCGCCGGCGACACGGCCACACCGCATTCGGCGCACGTCGCCGAAGCGGTGCCCCAGATCAGCACGTTCATGCGCTTCTTGACACGTTCGAGCATCATCCCCCCAGAGTGCTCACACAACCATTCCCCCCGGAATGGTGGGACAACTACGTCCGGGCATGAAACTACGCCTAACGGCGCCAAAGATCAATCGGGCCGGCCGGCGAGACCCAGCCGCACGAACAACTCCCGGCATCCTGGCCAGAGGTTCGCGGGCAGCGCGTCCGGAGCGAAGTAGACGAAATCGCGGGCCTCGTTCCGCGCGGTGGTGGGAGCGTCGACGCTGACCACGAAGGACAGCCCGATGGCGTGCTTGCGCGGGTCGTCGCCCCACACCGTGCCGTCCGTCGGGGCGATGTCGGGCGGGAACCACTGATAAACGTCGTCCGGCTGGGGGTTGAGGGCGAGCAGCGGCTCGACGCCGATCGTGTCGCGGCTGTGGCGCCGGATCGCGTCGGCGATCGTCTCTCCACGCAGGATGCGCCCGCCGAGGTGGCACCAGACCTCGCCGTGGGGCGAGTCGCGGAGGATCAGCCCCAGCTCTCGGATGCCGCCGCGCTCGCGCACCACGACGAAGTCGACGCAGGCGATCGGCATCGAGCGCTCGACGAGTCTGTATGTGTCGGCGGGGAGAAATGTCATGCGTCCTCGTTTACATGCCGGATACGCGTCTCTGGTAGGAACAGTCTTGCGTGTTCCTTCTCCTCGCACGCACCGTCCCCCCAACAGGAGCTCCTATGAAGCTGTCCGTCATCGGTTGTGGTTATCTCGGCGCGGTGCATGCTGCCGCCATGGCATCCATCGGTCACGAGGTCGTCGGCATCGACGTCGACGAGCGCAAGATCGCCGCCCTGTCGAAGGGGGAGGCGCCGTTCTTCGAGCCCGGTCTGCAGGAGATCCTCACCGCCGGGATCGCGGCGGGCAACCTCAGGTTCACCACCGACATGGCCGACGCGGCCGGCGCGAAGGTGCACTTCGTGGGCGTCGGCACGCCGCAGCAGAAGGACAGCTACGCCGCCGACCTCACGTATGTGAACGCGGCGTTCGACGGTCTGCTGCCCTACCTCGCACCCGGCGACATCGTCGCGGGCAAGTCGACCGTCCCGGTCGGAACGGCCGCGAGCCTCGCGCCGCGGGTGTCGGCGACCGGGGCGACGCTGGTCTGGAACCCGGAGTTCCTCCGTGAGGGCTATGCCGTCCAGGACACCGTCGACCCCGACCGCCTCGTCGCGGGCGTCCCCGCCGGTGACGAGGGAGAGGTCGCGGCATCCGTGCTGCGCGAGGTCTACCACCCCTCCGTCGCCAAGGGCACGCCGTTCATCGTCACCGACTACGCGACCGCCGAACTCGTCAAGGTGTCGGCGAACGCCTTCCTCGCGACCAAGATCAGCTTCATCAACGCCATGGCCGAGATCGCCGAGGTGACCGGAGCCGACGTGACCCAGCTCGCCGACGCCATCGGCCACGACGCCCGCATCGGCCGGCGCTTCCTCGGCGCCGGCATCGGCTTCGGCGGCGGGTGTCTGCCGAAGGACATCCGCGCCTTCTCCGCGCGAGCCGAGGAGCTCGGCCGGGGCGAGTCGGTGGCGTTCCTGCGACAGGTCGACGAGATCAACCTGCGACGCCGCGACCGCGCCGTGCAGCTCGTCGTGGATGGTCTCGGCGGCTCGGTCTACGAGAAGAAGGTGACGGTGCTCGGCGCGGCGTTCAAGCCGCACTCCGATGACATCCGCGACTCGCCCGCACTCGACGTCGCCGTGCGCCTGCACGGCCTCGGTGCGAACGTGACCGTGACCGACCCCGCCGCGATCGAGAACGCGCGGCGCATCCACCCTCAGCTGACCTACGTCGACGACCGCGACGACGCCATCCGCGATGCGGATGCTCTCGTCCTCGTGACCGAGTGGGACGAGTACCGCCGCGAGCTGCCGCCGGAGCACGCGTCGTCGCTCACCGCGGGGCGCGTGGTCGTCGACGGGCGCAACGGGCTCGACGCCGCCGCCTGGCGCGCCGCGGGCTGGACGTACTACGGGATGGGGCGCCCCTAAGCCGCATGCCGTGACGGAGGAGTCCCGACGGCGTCGCTCTCGCGGAGCGGCGGAGTCCGTCGCCGCGAGGTGGTGGCGGGAGTGGTGGGATACGGTCTCGGCCGGCGCGCTGGCCGCCGTGTCGGTGATCCTGGCCGCCACCATCTGGGCGAAGCCTCTGCCGGACGTGTCGCCGGCCCGCGCCGCGACCG
Organism: Microbacterium sp. NFH-22A-Y; assembly: GCF_021401375.1. Lineage (NCBI taxonomy): Bacteria > Bacillati > Actinomycetota > Actinomycetes > Micrococcales > Microbacteriaceae > Microbacterium > Microbacterium sp. NFH-22A-Y. The sequence goes on from NZ_JACBGF010000002.1 coordinate 636,121, forward strand.
GCGCGCTCGTCCGGACATTCGAACGAATGTCCGAGGGTCGCGGCATGATGGACGCATGACGGAGTTCACGCCGGGGGGCGTCTTCCAGGCCGATGCGGGCGGCGGGTACGTGACCGCGCTCGCCGGCCTCGTATCCGACGCCGAGGGGGTGGCGGCAGCGTTGACGCAGGCGCAGGTCGCCGAGGTCCGGATGCTGGCGCGCGCCGGTCGACTCGCGGAGCGTGAGGTGGCCAGCCAGAGCGGATCGGTGCGGGAGCACGACATGGTGCTGCGCTCGATCGCCGCGGAGCTCGGCGGGGTGCTGCGGGTGACCGACCGCACGGTACAGCAGCGCATCGGTGAGGCGCGCGAGCTCGTCGAGGGCTTTCCGGCGACGCTCGACGCCTGGGAAGCGGGCCGGATCACGCGCGGCCATGTCCGCGTGATCGTCGACGCGGGCGCGGTGGTTCCCGTCGATCGGCGGCCTGACTTCGAGGCCGAAGCGATCCGGCGCTGCGAGGGCGACACCGCCAACCGGGTCCGCGCCGCCGTCGAGATCCTCGCCGAACGCGCGGCGGAACGTTCCTTCACCGACCGGCACCGCGACGCGAGCGCCGGCCGACGGGTTCGCGTCGTTCCCGGCGCGCACGGGATGTCCGAGGTCGTCGCCACCGTGCCGACGGTGATCGCCGACGGCATCCTCGATCGGCTGACCCGGCAGGCGACCGTGATCGTCGATGCCCGCGAGCCGGGCGACGACGACCCGCGTTCGGTGGACCAGATCCGCGCCGACGTGCTCAGCGACCTGCTCCTGACCGCCACGCCCGCCCTCGACCCCACCGCCCACGGCGACGGCCCCGGTGAGCTGGGCGGCATTCGTGCGCAGGTACAGGTGGTGGTGCCGGTCCTCGCGCTCCTCGGAGCGGACGAGGGCCCGGTCGACCTCGTCGGACGTACCCCGGTGGATGCCGAGACGGCGCGGTGTCTCGCGGCCAATGCCCCCAGCCTCTCGCGCGTGCTCACCGACCCGATCGACGGCACGGTCGTCGCGGTCGACCGGTACCGGACGCCCTGGCCGCAGCGGAGGTTCCTGCGGGCGCGCGATCAGCACTGTCGGTTCCCCGGATGCCGACGGGCGGCGATCCGCTGCGAGATCGACCACACCGTCGATGCGGCTCGAGGCGGACCCACCGCGCTCTGGAACCTCGCGCACCTCTGTCAACGACATCATTCGATGAAGCAGTTCACCCCCTGGGCGGTACGACAGCGCGGGAGGGGAGTGCTCGAATGGACCTCGCCGACGGGGCGCGTCTACCGAGAAGATGCGCCGACTCCGCTCGTCGCCTTCGTGGCCGATGCCGTCGCGCCGCCCACGAGAACGTCCCCGCCGGGCCGCAACGCGACCGCCGTCGTGGCGGCACCGTTCTGAGCGTCGACGTCGGGTCGTGAGGGGGCTGGATGCCGCGTGGTCCCGAGTGGGCCGCCGTCGCGCACGTCCGCGACGGCCTCAGGCGCGGCGTTCCTGTCCCGCTGACGGCGCCACCCCGGGCACGTCCTCGAGGGCGTAGTACACCGGGATGCCCCTCGCCTCGGCGATCGCGACGTCCTGGTCGGCTCCCCGGGATGCGCCGGGGAGGCGCAGCACCGCATCGCACCGCTGCAGCAGACGCTCCGCCGTCGGATACATGACCTGCGCGGCGAGTGGATCGGTCGGTCCCGACGCGCCTGCGCTCTCCAGCACCGGCAATGCGACCCACTCGCCGATCATCGGCACGTGCCCCGCCTCGAACAGCGGCCAGGCCGCCGTCTCCAGGCGTTTCAGGTTCTGCGCCATCCGTGCGGGGTCGCCGTCGGTGCCCGATGCGTACGGGCCGGCGATGAGGATCATGAGAGATGCGGTCATGTCGGCTACAATACGACAACAACGTGCAAAAACAAGAAGGAACGTGAATGCTCGCTGCCGCCCGCAGGGACCTGCTGCTCGATCGCCTCCGCCGCGACGGTCGCATCGTCGCCAAGGAGATCGCCGCGGAGCTCGGCCTGTCCGAAGACAGCATCCGCCGCGACCTGCGCGACCTGGACGCCGCGGGTCTCGCCGTCCGCGTGTACGGCGGCGCCCTGCCGGCATCCCCGGCCGTCGTCGACTACGCCGCCCGCACCGGCGTCGCCCCCGACAGCAAGCGGCGGGTCGGGGCGGCCGCGGCAGCCCTCATCGAACCGGGCGCGACGGCCATCCTCGACGGCGGCACCACGAGCCTCGCCCTCGTCGCCGCACTCCCGCGCACCCAGCCGGGCACGATCATCACCCACAGCCCGACGATCGCGGCGGCACTGCTCGACCACGCGGTCGACGTCTTCCTCATCGGTGGCCAGCTCTTCAAGCACTCGGCGGTCGCGTGCGGCGCCGCCGCTGTCGAAGCGGCGAACCGCATCAGCGCCGACCACTTCTTCCTGGGAGTGACCGGCATCCATCCCACCGCGGGACTCACGACCGGTGACGCCGACGAGGCCGCCATGAAGCGCACCCTCGCCGCGCGCGCCGCCGACACCTACGTGCTCGGCAGCGACGAGAAGATCGGCACCGCCTCGCGCTACGGCGTGCTCGGCCTCGACGCCGTCACGGCGATCATCGCCGACATCCCCGACACCGACCCCGGCGCCCGTGAGCTCGTGGAGGCCGGGGTCGCCCTCATCCACACGCGGTGAGGCGCGGCGCACGAACCCCCGCCGCCTCCCCGCCCGCAGGGCCTCACACCGCGATCATCACGAGACTCGCGATCGTCCCCACCGGGTGGTCGGGTCGCACCGACAGCGTCGCCTGATTGGCGCGCACGACGTTGCGCCGGGCGGCGCCCGGGGCCGCCTCCTCCGGCGCCGGCCCGCCCGTCAGCTGCGCCAGCTCGCGGCGACGCTGATCGTGGCTCGTGTGGAGTCCGTCGTCGCTCACCGAGACGGTCGTGCGGTGGTGGTCCCGGTGCGCCCGCACCACCACATTCCCCGCCGTGGCGCAATGGCCGATCGCGTGCGAGAGGAGATCGGCGAGCACCTGACGCAGCTCCGCCTGCTCGAAGCGCACCCGCCCGCATCCCTCGTCGATCACCTGGAGCGTGACGCCCCGCGCCGCCGCGACGGCCAGGAAGACGGAGCACACGTCGGCCAGGGCCGAGGAGAGGTCGGCCGGCGGAATCGATCGGGCGATGTCTTCGCGGGCCGTGCGGAAGAGGTCGTCCACCGTGTCGACGAGCTGACCGGTCACCCGCGTCAACCGCTCGCCGATCTCCCCCAGATGGGCATCCGTCTCCAGCAGCTCGGCGTAGCCGGCCACCGTCGTCAGATGTCCGCGCAGGCGGTGTGCGGCGTCACGGAGGAAGTCGTCGCGGATGCGGGCCGCCTCGAACATCACCGTCATGTCGCGTGCGACGATGACCGCCCCGCGGCGGGTGCCGCGCGCGTCCGCGTAGGGCCGGGCCGTGATCGACATCGCCCGCTGGTCATCGCCCTCTCCCACCCACGTCGTATAGGGGATGCGGGAACCGGCGTGCGTGACGTGGTGCAGCAGGGGAGGGCCGACGGTGATCGGGGTCACGCGGTCGGCATGGAAGAACCGCAGATCGCGGTACTCCGCGTCGGCGCGGATCCGCTCCGGCAGGCCCGCCCGGGCGAAGGCCTCGCGGGCCGCAGCGTTGAGGCGCACTGGGATGCCGCGCTCGTCGGTCACGACGACGGCATCACTGACCGCATCGCTGACCGTCGCGAGGACGGACGCGTCGCTCGCGGCGGCGTGACGTGTCCGCCGACCCCGAGGAGAGGCCGGCTGGTTCGCGCTCCTGCTCGCCAGATTCATGGGTCCCATCCCGTGCTCGCCACGGACTTCCTCCCTCCCCGGTTCTAGCAGAGCGTCGGCGCGGACCTCGCTCTGCGCCGCCCGCCCCTAGGTGGAATCACCGAGCGAATCTGCGCTTCTCCGCCCGAGGACGCCGTGTTCTGCCGACTTTTCGACCGGCGCGTCGAAGCGGATGCGTGACAATGGTGCGCGGCGGGGGAGACGTCGACAGGAGACCTCACATGCGACAAGCGCGCCCCCGACTCTCGTGCCCGCGGCATCCGCGCACCTCGGGCACCTCCACTCTGGTTCCGCGTCCCGCCTCCGTGCCGCGGCCGTGAACGGGCGCCTGCCGACCCTCGACGTGATGGTCGTCGAGGACCAGCCGCTGTTCCGCGAGATGCTCGCGGTGCTCCTGGGCGAGCAGAAGGGTCTGCGCGTGGCGGCGGTCGCGCGCAGCGCCGAAGGCACCCGCGTCGTCGACGTCCGCAGCCTCGACGTCGCCCTCCTCGACCTCCGACTGCCGGACGGCGACGGGATCAGCCTCGGCCGCGAGCTCCGCCGCCGTCGTCCCGGTCTCGGGGTGCTGATCCTCTCGGCCTCCGACTCGATCAGCACCCTCCTGGAGGTGCCGGGCGCCGAAGCGGCGGGCTGGGGCTTCCTCTCGAAGAACTCCTCGCTCTCGGCATCCGCGCTCGTGTACGCCATCCGCGCGGTCGCGGCCGGGCGCGCGGTGCTCGACCCCGCGATCCGCGCGCAGCGCGAAGTGCGGCGGAACAGCCCGCTGTCGCGCCTCAGCGCCCGGCAGTACGAGGTGGTCGCCCTGGTGGCCGAGGGGCTCACCAACGCCGCGATCGCCGACCGTCTCGGCATCTCACCGCGGTCGGTCGACGCGCACCTCAACGTCGCGTACGCGGTGCTCGGACTTCCCGCCAGCCGCGAGCGCAACCCGCGCGTCGAGGCGGTGCGCAGCTATCTGGAGCACACCGCGTCGCCCTGGACAGCCGGAGGATGAGCGGCGCGTCGCAGTCGCGCCATCCCTCGTCGGATGCCGCGACGGACCATCGCATCGCGCTGGTCGCGACCGCCGCGGCCACCGTCGCCATCACGCTGTACACCAGCCTGCAGTCGGTGCTGCTGCGCACCTGGGGCAGCGACGTCGGGGTCGCCGCGCCGGCCACGGCGGCCGTCGTCGCGCCGATCGCCATGCTGGCCGCCGTCCACGTGCTGCGCCCCGAGCGCTATGGGCTCCTCGCGCGCTGCGGACTCGTCCTCGTGCTTGCCCTCGGCGCCGCCCTCACCCTGGCGGGGGTCCGCGTCGTCATCTCCCTGCTCGCCGCCGACGACGCGGGCACCTCGGTCGGGGCGGGCGAGTTCGCGAGCGCGACCCTCGCCGCAGCTTGCGCGATCGGATTGGGTCTCGTGCAGGTCGACGTGGCCCGCCGCATCCGCCATGCCGAGCGCGGGCAATCCGTCGCGCAGGCCCGGGCGGCGGGGCTCGTCGCCGAGCTGCAGGAGGAGGAGCTGCGTCTCCGATACGAACTGGCCGAGACCATCCACGGCAGCGTGCAGGGCACGTTCGTCGTGATCGAGACGAGGCTGCGCCACCTCGCCGCGGGTGTGCGGCCGCGCGACGAGGACGGTGCGGCCGAGCTCACCGCCATCGCGGGGCAGCTCGAACGCCTGCGGGAGAAAGAGCTGCGGGCGCTCAGCGCTCGGCTCTACCCGGTCGACCTCGAGCGCGGACTGGCGCCCGCCGTGCGCGCCCTCGTGGTGCGCCTGCCGCCCTCGGTGGCCGTGCGGGCGCCCGCCGCCGATGTGCTCGCGATGGTGGAGCACCGGCTGTCGCACGAGGCGAGGGTGCTCGTCATCCGCGTCATCGAGGACGCCCTCTCCAACGCGCTACGTCACGGTGGCGCCGACGAGATCACGATCGACGCGCGGGCCGATGCCGATCACCTCCGGGTCGCCGTCCGCAACAACGGCGCTCCGCCCCGTCCCGATGCGCCGTGGTCCGGGCTCGCGCGGTTGCGCCGCCGGGCGGAGGTGCTCGGCGGCGAGCTGGCCCTGGTCGCGGGAGCCGGCGCGCGCCCGTCGCCGGGTGCGCGGCTGACGCTCCGGCTCCCGTTGGAAGACCCGCCGCGCTGACGGTCGCGCCGTGGTCGACGCGACCACGCGTCCGGGCGCGCCGCGGGATGCCGCCGCCGACGGTCCGTGGGAGCGCTCACGGATCGACGCGGCCGCCGAGCCCGCCCGCAGCGCTAGGTGATTTCACGTAAAACTCTCGTGAAATCGCGGCGTTCGGTCGGATGCGTGTTTCGGCCTGCGCCACAATGATCCTGCGCGAGGTCATGGGGCCCCGCGTGACCCCTCCGTCCTTGGGAACGGAGCACTCGCGACGCCGCGCAACCCGCTCGATCGGGGTGCGCGCGTGTGCCCGTGGCGGGTCGTGCCTTGGGGAAAGAGGACCAACGATGAGCCGAGCAGGCGGCGCCCGTATCGTCGAGATCTACGTCGACGCGCACTGGCAGACGGCGCCGGCCCGCCGCTACCTCGACCCTCCCACCGCGCGTCAGCTGCGCCTGGAGGGGATCACGATGGTTCGGGTCGTGCCGAGCCTGTGGAGCCGGGTCACCGGTCGCTCGGCCGGCCTGGTCGGACGGGACATCTCGGTCGCCCGCTACCTCGCCACCACGACGCATCGTGGCGACGACGCCTCCCCACCCGCGTGACGGAGGGTCGGCGACCGCTGCGGGTGCTCGTGGTCGAGGGTCAGCCCCTGTTCCGCGATCTTCTCGCGGGTCTCGTCGACCAGCAGCACGACATGCGCACGGTGCGCGCCTGCGCCTCGATGGATGACGCGCTCGCCGCGACCGACCGCGCGATCGATGTCGCTCTGCTCGGGCCGCGCCTGCCCGACGGCGACGGGATCTCGCTCGGGCATGCGCTGCGCGCGCGCTCGCCGCGGCTCGGCATCATCGTGCTGTCGGCGCCGGACGTGCACGACCAGTTGCGGGAGGTGCACTGCTCGGAGACCGCCGGATGGGGCGTGCTGTCCAAGAACCTGTCGCTGACGGCATCCGCGCTCGTCTACGCCATCCGCTCCGTGGCGGAGGGGCGCAGCGTGCTCGACCCCGCCATCCGCGCCGAGCGCGCGACGCGTCGCAACAACCCGCTGAGCCGCCTCAGCCCGCGCCAGCGCGAGGTCCTCGCTCTCGTCGCCGACGGGCTGAGCAACGCCGCCATCGCGCGGCGGCTCGCGATCTCGCCGCGTTCGGTCGAAGCGCACCTGCGGACGTCCTACGCCCTGCTCGGTGTCGGGTCCGACCCCGAGCGCAACGCCCGCGTCGAGGCCGCGCGCCGGTACCTCGCGCATGCGGGAGTGACGCCGCTGCCCGGTGCAGGTGAGATTCCTCTCATCTAGCCCCACAACGGGTCCCGCATCGTCGATGATGAGCATGCCCCATCCCCACCAGCGATGTGACCCCACACATCGCCCGGGAAGACGGTCGCCCTGCCCCTGCCGGGGGGCTGCGGCGGGGCGACCGTATCCACTCCGCTCGCCTGCGGCGCACGCGCCGCCTCCCGAGCGTCGGAGAAGCCCGTCCGGGCCGGGCGCGGACCCGCGCGCCCGGGATGTCATACTCGTGCGCATGCGAACACGAGCCGCCGCGGCTGTCGCCGCGCTCGGCGTCCTCGTTGCCGCGCTCGCGGGATGCGCTCCGGACGCTCCCGGCTCCGCGGCCGGCGCGGCGATCGGTGCCTGCGGACCGCAGGCGCGGGCCGTCGATCCCTCGGCCGACGCGCTCCAGCGGGCACTCGACGACGCGCGACCCGGCGACGTGCTCGCGCTCGCCGCAGCCACCTATCGCGGCCCGTTCACGATCACGACCTCCGGCGCCGACGAGCCCATCACGCTGTGCGGCACGAGCGCGTCGGTGCTCGACGGGGGAGCGGTCGACAGCGGCTACGCGTTGCACCTCGACCACGTCGCCGACTGGGTGCTCACCGGTTTCCGGGTGACCGGCGGGCAGAAGGGGATCGTGCTGGACGGCGTCGCCACGACGACCCTCACGGGTCTGGAGGTGTCCGGCACCGGCCAGGAGGCGGTCCACCTCCGCGCGGGCAGCAGCGACAACGTGATCGACGGACTGGTCATCCACGACACCGGCCGCTCCACGCCGGAGTTCGGCGAAGGCGTCTACATCGGCACCGCCGCATCGAACTGGTGCACCGTCACCGCGTGCGAACCCGACCGCAGCGACCGCAACCGGGTGACCGGCACCACCGTCTTCGACGTCACCGCCGAGGCCATCGACGTCAAGGAGGGCACGTCGGACGGCGTGATCAGCGGCAACACGCTCTCCATCGCGGATGCCGCCGCCGTCGACTCGGTGGTCGACCTCAAGGGCACCGGCTGGCTCGTGGCGGACAATCGCCTCACCGTCGCGGCGGGCGACGGCATCCAGATCCACAGCATCTCGACTCCGGTCGAGGTCCGCAGCGGTGCGTCGAACACCGTGTCACGGAACACCTTCGACCTCTCGGCATCCGCCGTCGCCGTCACCGTCGTCGGCGCCGCGCGGCGGGCGGGCAACACGGTCACGTGCGACAACGTGTCCGACGGCGCCTCGACCCCGCCGCCGATGTCGCCGTCCTGCCGCTGATTGCTGCCTGCGCGCGTGCGTGCGTGTGCGAACACGCCGTAGATATGCTGTGCACGATGTGGGGACCCCCCGAAGCCCCGGAGGATCGATGGAACTGCTGACTCAGCATGCGCTCTGGATGCTGCCCTTCGGCGTGCTCGGGTTGATCTCCTGGTCGTTCTGGATCCTCCGCAAGGTGCTCGCGATGATGACGCGACCGGTCGTCAACGACTATCGCACCACCGTCACCGTCGTCGTGCCGTCGTACCACGAAGACCCCGACGTCCTCGTCCGCTGCCTGCACACCTGGCATCGCCAGGGGCCCTCGCGGATCATCATCGTGCTCGACGTCGCCGACCTGGAGGCGAAGGCGAGGATCGACGCCCTGGCCCTCCGCGGCGTCGAGGCGGTGCTGTTCCACCACCACGGCAAGAGATCGGCCCTCGGTCACGGGATGCGGATGGTCGACACCGAGCTCGTCATCTTCGTCGACAGCGACACGGCGTGGGAGGAGGGGATGCTGGACGCGATCCAGATGCCCTTCATCGACCCCGCGGTCGGCGCCGTCAGCACGCGGCAGAACGTCTACCGCCCGCGGTCGAGCGTGTGGCGGCGGGTCGCCGACTGGATCATCGACCTCCGCTACTACGACTACGTTCCGGCCATGGCGCGCTACGGGGGCGTGATCTGCGCGTCCGGCCGCACGGCGGCGTATCGCGCGGCCGTGATCGTCCCACAGGTCGAGCAGCTCGAGCACGAGGTCTTCTTCGGCCGAGAGTGCGTCGCCGGCGACGACGGGCGGATGACCTGGCTGGTGCTCTCGCAGGGGTTCCGCGTCACCCACCAGGACAATGCGCGCGCCCTCTCGATGTTCCCCTCCACCTTCCGCGCCTTCGTGAAGCAGCGGGTGCGGTGGAGCAGGAACTCCTACCGCTGCTACCTCACGGCCATCGGGAAAGGATGGGTGTTCCGCACGCCCTTCATCTCCCAGCTGACGATGATGCAGATCCTGATGACGCCGTTCACGATGGGAGTGGCGGTCGCCTACATCATCCTCTCGATCCGCTCGGCCCAACCCGCCCTCGCCCTCCTCCTGGCGTTCGTGTGGGTCGTCATCGGTCGCGGCATCCGCGGCGTCTCGCACCTCTGGCGTCGCCCCGAGGACATCGTGGTCCTGCCGCTCGTGGCCGCCGTCACGATCCTCATCGCCCTGCCGATCAAGGTCTATGCCCTGTTCACGATGAATAAGCAGGGCTGGCTCACCCGCTCCGCCACGCAGCAGGGCGGCGAGGGGCAGTCCGAGGCGAGTCTGGACGGCCCTCCGGCGGCGACGGCCGCGTCATGAGCGCGCCCGACGGCTTCACCCGCGAAGAGCGCGGCGACACCACGCTCACGCGCCACGTGCTCGGGCGGGTGGTCGTGGTGTCGGCGATCGCCGTCTTCGTCCTCCTCATCGTCTTCGTCGGTCCCCTCATCCATCAGAAGGGGTACCCGTGGGATCAGGCGTCGCCGACGGCCGCGCCCGTGCCGACGCTTCCTCCGGGAACCGCCGCCGCCGTGGCGACGGCGATGAGCGGCCTCGCCGCGCAGGTCACCGCCGGAACGTACGCGCCGCCCGTCGCCCCCGATCCCGCCGTCGCCGTCGCCCGCGAGGACGGACGCCTCGCGGGGCTGAGCCGCGTCGCGCCGGGCGACCCGGCGGCGCTCTCGACGTTCGGCACCGTCGTGCTCGCTGCCCGCGACGCGCCCTACGGACTGAGCGACCTCGTGGATGCCGGCGCCGCCGCCCCCGACGGCGAGAACACGTGGGCCCTCACGCGCAACGTCGTCGTCCGCGCCGGTGCCACCCTCTCCCTCGTGCAGCCCGGTGCGACGCTGCGGTTGCACAGCGGGTCGGACGGCTTCGTCAGCATCGTCGCCTGGGGCGGGTCGCTCGACCTGCACGGGGGCGCCGATGCGCCGCTCACGATCACGGGGTGGGATGCCGAGGCCGGCGCCCCCGACGACGCCACCGACGATGGGCGCGCCTACCTCCGCGTGCGCGACGGGGTGCTGACGATGTCAGACGTGCACGTGGACCACCTCGGGTTCTGGAGCGGACGCACCGGCGGGCTGGCCGTCACCGGCAGCGACACCGGATCGGCGCGGGCCGACCTCGCGCGGGTGTCCAGCGAGGACTCGCACTACGGGCTCTTCCTCTCGGGCGTCGTCGACACCACGGTGACCTCCTTCTCGTCGATCGCCGCCGAGGTCTCCGGCGTGGCCGTCACCGGCCAGTCGCAGCGCGTCGCGCTCTCGGGCGTGGACATCGACGCGTCCGGCGATGACGGCATCCAGGTGGGCGGCGGCTCCTCGACCGTCGGCATCGGCGACGCGACCGTGCGCGATTCGGGCGAGTACGGCCTGCGCCTGAGCGGACGGGCGCTCGCGACGGGGCCGACGGCCGCCGGCTACGGCACCGACCGCAGCAGCGGGTTCGCCGTCAAGGGAGGAACGTTCGCGGACAACGTCCGCGGCGGACTGCTCCTCGAGGAGGCGGACGGCACGATCCTCACCGGCGTCACGGCCCGCGAGACCGCCGCCGCGGTGCGGGCCAACGGCCCCGCGAAACGCCTCGAGATCGTCGGCTGCGATCTCACCTCCTCGGCGGAGCCCGCCGTCGTCATCGCCGACGGCGTCGTGCCGGCCGTGGTCACCGGCAACGTCCTCCACGGGCAGGGGGCGGCGCTCCGGGTCGCGGCCTCGGTCGCCGACGTGGAGCACAACGACATCACCGTCGGGCTCGGGAACGCGGTCGCCGTCGTGGGGGAGGGCCGCGTCACCGTCGCGAAGAACGTCCTCGGCGGCATCGGTCAGGATGCCGTCGCGACCTCGGACGGTGCCGCCCCGACCGTCCAGGGCAACGACACGCGCACGTGGGAGTTCCGTTCCGACTTCGTCACGTGGCTCAACGCCCACCCCATGGCGTGGATGTGGCTGTCGGTGCTCGTCATCCCCCTGGTCGGCGTGCCGCTGCTGTGGCGTCGGCGCGTGCGGCACCGGCAGCTCCGACGCCTGCTGGAGCAGGCGATCGTGCAGTACGGCCAGCAGCGGATCGCGGCCTACGGCGTCGATGAGACGGCGACATCGACGGAGGAGCCCGCAGCCGCGCCGGCGCCGGCGCCGGCATCGGCATCGGCCGAGCCCGCGGTCACCCCCGACGCGCCGGCCGAGCCCGTTCCGCAAGGACCTCGGACGCCGCCGCCCGCGCGGCCGCACCCGGCGCGACCGGCCACGAGCGCGCGCGCCTCTGTCTCCGCCGCCGCATCCGGGCCGTCACCGTCACCGTCACCGTCACCGGGCATCGCGACGGACGCCGGCGCCGCATCCGGCGCGCCGGTAGCGCGTCCCCGCTCGCTCGCCGATCTGCGCACCGGCGCGCTCGCCGACCGCGACTTCGACTCGATGCGACAGTTCGCCGTGGCCGCCGTGCTCGAGGCGGGCTATCCGCTGTCGACCATCTCGCGGATGTTCCGCGTCCCCGCGTGGCGTCTGCAGACGTGGCTCGAGGAAGCGGTCGAGGAGGCCTCGCGCCCTCCGGAGCCTGGCGTCCGCCCGCGTCGCTAGCCGCGCCGCGGCGGCTCGGGAGCGTCCGCGGGCGGTCGCGTGCGTGCACGCGCGAGCCGCTCGGCGAGGGCGGCCAGCAGCATCCCCGCGCACGCACCCGCCGTGTTCGCCACGACGTCGAGCACGCTCGGCGTGCGGGCGGCGAGCGCGACCGCCTGGCCGGTCTCGATGACGACTGTCGTGAGGAACGCGATCGGCAGCACCATCCAGCGCCGGCGTCGCAGGATCACGGTCAGCAGGAACCCCAGCGGGACGAACATGACGATGTTCGCCACGAACTCGATCCGCGCGGAGGTCAGCGCGGGGAACAGCGCCGTCACCGCCCGCAGAAAGGGCCGCGCGCCGGAGTCGACGGGCACAGGCCAGAATGCGACGAGCGCCAGGGCGACCGCGTAGACCGACAGCCAGGCGCGGGGATCCCTCACGCGCGCCGCCCACCGGGTGCGGCGGTGTGCCGGAGCGGGGTCGTCCGTCATGTCAGGCTCCTCGAATCGGGGCCGCTCCGGTGCGACGGAATAGACGCTGGATTATAAGGAACTTCCTCTCCCCATCATGTAGACGAATGGCTACACTGACTACTACTTGGGGGTAGGAATGTTGGGGTGCACCTGATGGCCCGCGGTGGGTCGCGCACGATCAACGTCGTGTCAGCGTACTGGGATGCGGCGGGAAGCGGTCGTTTCTTCACGCGCTGGAGCGCCATCGTGTCGCTGCCGATCGCGACGCTCCTGCTCGTCCCGGTCGTCGACGGCCGTCCGGACGGTTACGGCCAGGGCGTCGCGGCCGCCGCGATGGCATGGACCCTGCTGGCACTGCCCGTCCTCGCCGTCGCCGCAGCCGAACGCCGCATGCGCGATCACCGTGTGCGCGGCATCCTCGTCACGACGACCCTCGTCGCCGTCGCCCTCGTCCGTCCGGTCCTGAACGAGATGCTCGTGGGCATCGTCTTCCACGGCCACTCGAACGGCGTGTGGCTCGCCCGCACCGGCACCAACCTCGTCGTCGCGTTCGGCCTCTTCTCCCTGATCGCGATCATCACGACCGAGTACTCCCAGACGCGGGCCACGGTCGACCGGCTCGCGCACGCCCTCGGTCGACTGGATGCCGCGAGCCAGCAGGTCCTGAACGACGAGCGGGATGCGCGACTGGTCGTGCGCGGCATGGTCGCCGAGCTGCGCACCGAACGCGACGCGATGCTCGCCGGCACCGTCGACTTCGACGCCGTCCGAGACTTCTCCGAGCGGGTGCGCACCGCCAGCCACCGCCTCGAGGAGCTGGCTGCGGCCAGCCCTCCGGTGCCTGCGCTGTGGACGCCGCGGCCGCTGTCGGCCGCGCGCCGCCGTGGCGTGGAGCGGCTGCAGCCCACGCCGCTGCTGTGGGTCGGCGTCCTCTACCTCTTCATGTGCGCGCCGTTCCTGGTCACGCTGCCCGACGTCGTGGGTGTGCTCGCCGCGGCCGTCGCGGTCGTGCTCGTCGACCTCGCCGCCGGCGCCGTGCTGCGCGCGCTGCCGACGGCTGCGCCGCGCACCCGCGGCATCGCTTTCCTGCTGGTCTGGATCCTCGCCGGCGCCGCCACGACCGCCGTCGGACACCTGCTGCTGCCCGACACGGGCGCCGTCATGCTGATCCCGCTGGTCGCGATGCCGCTCGCCGCGATCGTCCTGGCGCTCGCCATCGACACGCGCCGGCGCGCACGCGAGGAGGCGGCGCGCTCCACCGTCGAGCTCGCCCGCGCCGCGGGGGAGTTCGCCGACCGCACGCGCCGCGCGCAGCTGCCGCTGCTCCAGGCGGCATCCACCCTGCACGGACGGGTGCAGGGGCGGTGCGTGATCTTCGCGGCGCACGTCGACGAGAACGCCCCGACGGCGCGGGAGATCGCGCGCTTCCGCTCCGAGACGGATCGCGCCCTCGACGAGGTCATCGCCCCGGTGCGCGCCGCCGAGATCGAGTCGGGCGGCGAGCTGCGACGGATGCTGGCGGGCTGGGAGCCCATCATGCAGCTCGACACCCGCATCGACGACGGCGCCGTCGCCGCCGTCGAACGCTCCGAGGCGGCACCGATCGTCACCGAGGTCGTCAACGAGGCGCTCGTCAACGCGGTCAAGCACTCCGGTGCGCGCGCGGCGCGCATCGAGATCACGACAGGCGCCGACGGCGTGCTGCACGTGCGTGTCGCGTCCTCCGGCGCGCTGCCGCGCGCCGTCATGCCGATGCGCCCGTTCGCGGGCCGCACGCTCCTGTATCAGGAGGGCGACGACGTCGTGCTCGAGTCGATGATCCCGGCTCCGGCGCTCGCGGCGCACGCCTGAGTCCGCGCTCGTCGGCCACGTCCGCGCTCGTCATCGAGCCGTCGCATCCCCGTCACAGACGATGTGACGTCGTTCGCTATGCTCGCGATACGCGCGCGTCCCCGGACGCCTCGGAGCACACCCCCCTACGCCCCGCAGGAGATCGCATGTCCCCCCGTTACAAAGCCGTCATCCCCGCCGCCGGTCTCGGCACGAGGTTCCTTCCCGCCACCAAGGCGATGCCGAAGGAGATGCTCCCCGTCGTCGACAAGCCGGCCATCCAGTACGTCGTCGAGGAGGCGGTCGCCGCCGGCATCCGCGACGTGCTGATCATCGTCGGCCGCAACAAGAACAACATCGCCAACCACTTCGACTCGGTTCCCGAACTCGAGACGGCGCTGACGACGAAGGGCGACACGGCCAAGCTCGGCAAGGTCGCCCACTCCTCGCAGCTCGCCGACATCCACATCACGCGCCAGGGCGAGCCGCGCGGCCTCGGTCACGCCGTCTCCCGCGCCGCCTCGTACGTCGGCGACTGCTCCTTCGTCGTCATGCTCGGCGACGACCTGATCGACGAGCGCGACCCGCTGCTGCCGACCATGCTCGCGGTGCACGAGCGCACCGGCGGAGCGGTCGTCGCCCTGATGGAGGTCGACCCCGAACAGGTGCACCTCTACGGCGTGGCCACCGTCGGCGACCGCGACCCCGACGGCTCGTACCGGGTGCTCGATCTGGTCGAGAAGCCGTCCCGCGAGGAGGCGCCGTCGAACCTCGCGGTGATCGGCCGGTACGTGCTCGGCCCCGAGGTCTTCGGCGTGCTCGCGCACACCGCTCCCGGCAAGGGCGGCGAGATCCAGCTCACCGACGCCCTCCGCGAGCTCGCGGCCGACCCCGAGGGCCCCGGCGTCTACGGCGTCGTCTTCAGCGGTCGCCGGTACGACACGGGCGACCGGGTCGACTACATCAAGGCGATCCTGCAGCTGGCCGTGGACCGCGACGACCTCGGACCCGAGCTACGACCCTGGATCAAGCAGTTCGCGGCGGGCCTCGCGGCGACGGATGTTTCTCCGGCCGGGGCTACGGTGCAGAGCCCCTCCGCCCGGTAGGCTGGTTACCGATAAACGCGGCGCCGTCACCGGCGTCCGCTGAAGATCCCTCAGCCCCCGGTAGTGTCCCCACACGACCGGTTGGCGGTCGCCGACCCCCCGCGTGCGGCCGCCGCGACCGAGGGGCCCGGAGTATCCCTTCGGCCCCTCGGTCGCCCTTTTTCTCACGGCGCCCGTCGCACGTCCGGTTTTGCCGCGGCATCCGCATGGCGTAGACTCTCCCTTTGGTGCTCGCGCTGCCTGCGGCCGGCACCGCGAACGTGAGCCCTCCACTGGCGTGTTCCCCTGCATCGTGCACCGTCACCGCGCAGCGAACCACCCCGGAGCGGGATTCACGAACCTCTCCGTTCGAATCAAGAAAGCAGCACTACTGTGACGCGCACCTACACCCCCAAGGCCGGTGAAGTGACCCGTGAGTGGGTCGTCATCGACGCGACCGACGTCGTCCTCGGACGCCTCGCCTCGCACGCCGCCGCCATCCTCCGCGGCAAGCACAAGCCCACCTTCGCGAACCACATCGACACCGGTGACTTCGTCATCGTCGTCAACGCCGAGAAGGTCGCCCTCACGGGTCAGAAGCTCCAGAAGAAGATGGCCTACCGCCACTCGGGCTACCCGGGCGGCCTCACGGCCACCTCGTACGCCGAGCTCCTCGAGAAGAACCCGGTCCGCGCCGTCGAGAAGGCGATCCGCGGCATGCTCCCCAAGAACAGCCTGGGCCGCCAGCAGCTGTCGAAGCTGAAGGTCTACGTGGGCGCCGAGCACCCGCACGCGGCCCAGCAGCCCACCCCGTACACCTTCGGCCAGGTCGCCCAGTAAGCGCGCCGAGAGACATAAGGACAACTCATGGCGAAGATCGCTGACTCCATCGAAGAGAACACCCTCGACAACGCGGAGAGCTACACCACCGAGAGCGCCCCGGTCGAGGCCGCTGCCGCGCCCCGCCCGGTGCTGTCGGTTCCCGGTGCCGCCGTCGGCCGCCGCAAGCAGGCCATCGCGCGCGTCCGCCTCATCCCGGGCTCCGGCACCATCACGGTGAACGGTCGCACCCTCGAGGACTACTTCCCCAACAAGCTGCACCAGCAGCTCATCAACGACCCGTTCACGGTCCTCGACCTCGCCGGTGGCTACGACGTCATCGCGCGCATCTCCGGTGGTGGCCCCTCGGGCCAGGCCGGCGCGCTGCGCCTGGGCATCGCCCGTGCGCTCAACGAGATCGACGCCGAGAACAACCGCCCGACCCTGAAGAAGGCCGGCTTCCTCTCGCGCGACGCTCGCGTCAAGGAGCGCAAGAAGGCCGGTCTCAAGAAGGCCCGCAAGGCTCCGCAGTACTCGAAGCGCTAAAGCTTCATGGCGCTGTTCGGGACGGACGGTGTGCGGGGCCTGGCCAATGGCCCCCTCACCGCCGACCTCGCGCTCACCCTGGCCCAGGCGACTGCCGTCGTCCTGGGCCAGGGCCGTATCGCCGAGGCGCGCAAGGCCGCGGGAAAGCGGCTCACCGCCGTCATCGCGCGTGATCCTCGCGTGTCGGGCCAGTTCCTGTCCGCGGCGGTCGAGGCGGGTCTCGCCTCCTCCGGCGTCGACGTGCTCGATGCGGGAACGCTGCCCACGCCGGCCGCGGCCTACCTCATCGGCGACATCGACGCCGATTTCGGGGTCATGATCTCGGCATCCCACAATCCGGCGCCCGACAACGGCATCAAGATCTTCGCGCGCGGCGGCGTCAAGCTCCCCGATCAGGTCGAGCGGCGCATCGAAGAGGCGATGTCGGGCGAGAAGCTGCGCCCGACCGGCGGCGACGTCGGTCGTGTGGTGCGTTTCTCGGATGCCGAGGACCGCTACGCGATCCACCTGCTCGCCTCCCTTCCCCACCGCCTCGACGGCCTTCACGTCGTGCTCGACTGCGCGCACGGCGCGGCATCCGGGGTCTCGCCCGAGACGTTCCGCAACGCCGGGGCGAAGGTCACCGTCATCGGCGCGGACCCCGACGGCATCAACATCAACGACGGCTACGGCTCGACGCACATGGAGCGTCTCGCCGCGGAGGTCGTGCGCACCGGCGCCGACGTCGGCATCGCCCACGACGGCGACGCCGACCGCTGCCTCGCGGTGGATGCCGACGGCACCCTGGTGGACGGCGACCAGATCATGGCGATCCTCGCCGTGGCGATGAAGCGCGACGGGCGGTTGAAGAACGACACGCTCGTCGCGACGGTCATGAGCAACCTCGGACTGCACCGCGCGATGGCCGCACAGGGCATCGCCGTCGAGCAGACGGCGGTCGGTGACCGCTACGTGCTCGAGCGCATGAACGAGGGCGGCTACTCGCTCGGCGGCGAGCAGAGCGGACACGTCATCATGAGCCGCTACGCGACCACCGGCGACGGGGTGCTGACGGGGCTGCACCTGTGCGCCGAGATGGCCCGCACGGGCCGGTCGCTCGCCGAGCTCGCCGCGGTGATGACCGTGTTCCCGCAGGTGCTGATCAACGTGCGCGGCGTCGAGCGCTCGCGCGCGACCGATGCGGACGTCCTGGCGGGCGTGCAGGTCGCCGAAGCGGCCCTCGGCGACAGCGGACGGGTGCTGATCCGGCCCTCCGGCACCGAGCAGATGGTGCGGGTGATGGTCGAAGCGGCCTCGCAGGAGGACGCCCAGCGCATCGCCGACGAGCTCGCGGACATCGTCCGCGGCTGAACGCCGTGGGCGCCGCACGTTAAGCGTCTGTTAAACGTCGCCCCAGCAGTGGCGCCGCGATCGGCGGCGACTCTACCCTGGGCGTGCACTCACATGCCCATTCCCCGCGCCCTGACCCGACAGGGACGGGGTGCGACGGGTTTGACGACTGGGGTGCGCGACCCCTCCGTCGATGTCCCCCCGCATCCCCCAGACGGAGGGGTCGCTCCCCCTCCGGCCCCGGGATGCCGCGCGCGGACGGCCGGGGAAGCTCCCGACCGGTCGATGCGCGGCGTCAGGCCGGTTCCTGCCAGCTCAGCGACTCGATGTACCGCAGCAGCACGCCCTCACGCAGGGCCCACGGGCTCACCTCGAGCTCGTCGACGTCCAGCGCGGTCATCGCGGTGTGCAGCACGACGGCCGCCGCGACGATCTGGAACGTGCGATCGGCGGTGATGCCGGGCAGCTCCTGCCGAGCGGATGCCGGGATGCGCGCGAGCCGCGGGATCCACGAGCCCAGCGCGCCGCGCGGCAGCAGCATCCGCTCGCTGCCGCTCCAGCCGGGGGCGGGATAGCCTGCGAGCTTGGCGAGGGAGCGGATCGCCTTGGACGATCCGACCACGTGATTCGGCCGCGGCTGGCCGGACATGAGCTCGGCGACGGGCGCCAGGACGCCGCGCGCGTGGTCGCGCAGCACCTCGACGGCATCCTCCCCGGGCGGGTCGTGCGGCAGGAACTCCACCGTCGACCGGCCGGCTCCCAGCGGGACGGAGGCGGCGACGTCCGGCAATTCGTCGGCGCCCGAGGCCACCTCGAGCGATCCGCCGCCGATGTCGAAGAGCAGGATCTGGCCCGCCGACCAGCCGAACCAGCGACGCACGGCGAGGAAGGTGAAACGGGCCTCGGACTCGCCGCCGAGCACCTGCAGCTCCTGTCCGAGCGCCGCCTCGATCCGGGCGATCACGTCGGCGCCGTTGGCGGCCTCGCGCACGGCGCTCGTCGCGGTGGCGAGCAGCTCGACGACGTTCTCGGCCTGGGCGACCGCGCGCGCCTGGGTGACGGCATCCACCAGCGCCGTCACGCCCGTCTCGCTGATCGATCCGTCGGGCTCGAGGTAGCGCATCAGGCGCAGCACCGTGCGTTGGCTCGTGGTGGCCTGGGGGCGTCCTCCGGGGTGGACATCGGCGACGAGCAGGTGGACGGTGTTCGAGCCGATGTCGAGGACTCCGAGACGCATGCGTTCAGCGTATCCACAGATGGGTTCCGCGCCGTCACAGCCGGCGCGGGCCCGGCATCCCTCGCGGGGCGGAGCCGCCGCATGGATAGAGTAGGCCCGATGTCCACCGAAGACGAGACGACTGCCATCGACTCGCTGTACCGCGAGATCGACCGTTCCGAGTGGGCCCGGCTGGCGGCCGGCATCCCCACCCCCCTCAGTGAGACCGAGGTCGTGCAGTTGCGCGGCATCGGCGACCGGTTGGACCTCGCCGAGGTGCGCGAGGTGTACCTCCCGCTCAGCCGACTGCTGAGCACCTACGCCGAGAACACCAAGCGGCTGGGCGCCGAGACCGCGGCGTTCCTGGGCGAGCCCGACTCCACGACGCCGTTCGTGGTCGCCGTCGCCGGCTCGGTGGCCGTGGGCAAGTCGACCATCGCGCGGCTGCTGCGCGAGCTGATGAGCCGCTGGCCCGGCACGCCGCGCGTCGAGCTGGTCACGACGGACGGGTTCCTCTACTCCAACGCCGAGCTCGAGCGGCGCGGGCTGATGGCCCGCAAGGGCTTCCCCGAGTCGTACGACCGGCGCGCCCTCGTCAGCTTCCTCACCGAGGTCAAGTCGGGTGCGGCGGAGGTGCGGGCGCCGTTCTACTCCCACGTGCGGTACGACATCGTCCCGGACGCCCACGTCACCGTGCGCCGCCCGGACGTCGTGATCGTCGAGGGGCTGAACGTGCTCTCGCCGCCCCCGACGCCGAACGACGTCGCCGTCAGCGACCTGTTCGACTTCTCGATCTACGTGGATGCCGACGAGGCCGACATCGCGCAGTGGTACGTCGACCGGTTCCTCGCCCTGCGGCGCGGCGCCTTCAGCAACCCCCACTCGTTCTTCAAGGTGTTCGCGGAGCTCTCCGACGAGGAGGCGGTGACCACGGCGCTCGGCTACTGGAACGACATCAACCTGCCGAACCTCCGCGAGAACGTCGCGCCCACGCGGCATCGGGCGACTCTCGTGCTGAAGAAGGCGGCGGCGCACGCCGTCGAGTCGGTGCGGCTGCGCAAACTCTGAGCACAATCTCACGGCGTTTGTGAGGGATCCGCGCAAATACCCGGACCTAGCATGGACCCCATGTGTGGAATCGTCGGATACGTGGGCCCGCGCGACAGCCAGGCCATCCTCCTGTCCGGGCTCGCCCGCCTCGAGTACCGCGGCTACGACTCCGCCGGCATCGCCGTGATCGACGGTCAGGGCGATCTCGACATGCGCAAGCGCGCCGGCAAGCTCCAGGTGCTGCGCGACGACCTCGCCGCCCACCCCATGCCCGACGGCACCACCGGCATCGGCCACACGCGCTGGGCGACCCACGGCGGCCCGACCGACGCGAACGCGCATCCGCACCTGGCAGACGACGACAAGCTCGCCGTCATCCACAACGGCATCATCGAGAACTTCTCCGAGCTCAAGGCCGAGCTGCTCAGCGAGGGCTTCACGTTCCGCTCCGAGACCGACACCGAGGTCGCGGCGGTCCTCCTCGGCCGCGAGTACCAGGCCTCGGGCGACCTCGTCGCCGCGTTCCGCACGGTCGTCGCGCGCCTGGAGGGGGCGTTCACCCTGCTCGCGATGCACCGCGACCAGCCGGGACTCGTCGTCGGCGCCCGCCGCAACTCGCCGCTGGTCATCGGCCTCGGCGACGGGGAGAACTTCCTCGGATCCGACGTCGCGGCCTTCGTGGAGCACACCCGCAACGCCCTCGCGATCGGGCAGGACGAGATCGTGGCGATCACCCCGGCCGGCGTCGAGGTGACCGACTTCGCCGGCGCGCCCGTCGAGGTGGAGCCCTTCGAGGTCGTCTGGGACGCCTCCGCCGCGGAGAAGGGCGGCTGGTCGTCGTTCATGGCCAAGGAGGTCTCCGAGGAGCCCGAGGCCGTCGCGAACACCATCCGCGGGCGCCTCCACGACGCCGCCGTGACCATTCCCGAGCTGGACGGCATGGACGAGCTGTTCACCGGCATCCGTCGCATCGTCGTCATCGCGTGCGGCACCGCCGCGTACGCGGGCCAGACCGGCAAGTACGCGCTCGAGCAGTGGACGCGCATCCCCGTCGACGTCGAGCTCGCCCACGAGTTCCGCTACCGCGATCCGGTGATCGGCGAGGACACCCTCGTCGTCTCGATCAGCCAGTCCGGCGAGACGATGGACACGCTCATGGCGGTCAAGTACGCGCGCGAGCACGGCGCGAAGACGCTGTCGATCTGCAACACGCAGGGCGCGACGATTCCGCGCGAGTCGGATGCCGTGATCTACACGCACGCCGGACCCGAGGTGGCCGTGGCATCCACCAAGGCCTTCGTCGCCCAGATCACCGCGCTGTACCTGCTCGCGCTGCACGTCGCGCGCGTGCGCGGCACCATCTCGCACGCCGAGCAGGCGCTGCACGTGCGCGAGCTGGAGGCCGTCCCCGGCAAGATCCAGCGCGTGCTCGACGAGGAGCAGGCGCACATCGAGCAGTTCTCGCGCTGGATGGCCGACACGCAGTCGGTGCTCTTCCTCGGCCGTCACGTCGGTTACCCGATCGCCCTCGAGGGTGCGCTGAAGCTCAAGGAGATCAGCTACATCCACGCCGAGGGCTTCGCCGCCGGCGAGCTCAAGCACGGCCCGATCGCGCTCATCGAGCCCGGCCAGCCCGTGTTCGTCATCGTGCCGTCGCCGCGCGAGTCGGCCGAGCTGCACAAGAAGGTGGTCTCCAACATCCAGGAGATCCGCGCTCGCGGCGCCCGCGTGATCGTCGTCGCCGAAGAGGGGGATGCCGCGGTGCTCCCGTTCGCCGACGAGGTGCTGCGCATCCCGCTCGCCGGGCCCCTGTTCGAGCCGCTGCTGGCCGTCGTGCCGCTGCACGTGTTCGCGATGGGCCTCGCCACGGCGAAGGGCCTGGACGTCGACCAGCCGCGCAACCTCGCGAAGTCCGTCACGGTCGAGTAACCCGCGCCGCCGCGCGTCTCGCGCCGCACCGCGAGACGCATCTTGCGTGCCGAGAAGCCACTCCGTGGCGGGTTTTTCGGCGCGGGAGTGGTTTCTCGCGAGCGCGAGCGCGAGCGCGGGCAGGCCGGCCGCGGCGATCGGGATGCGGCGCCAGTAGGCTGGCGGGGCGCGGGCGACGCGGCGTCGACCACAACGCCGCCGAGCAGAACAGGTCGACCACCACGCCGCCGAGCAGAACAGGGGGATGCCGTGATCATCGGAATCGGCGTCGACCTCGTCGACATCCCGCGTTTCGAGCGGTCGCTGGAGCGCACGCCGCGACTGCGCGAGCGCCTCTTCGCGCCCGCGGAGCGTCGCCTGAAGCCGCACTCGCTCGCCGCACGCTACGCGGCGAAGGAGGCGCTGATCAAGGCGCTCGGCGGCTCTGACGGCGTGCACTGGACCGACATCGAGGTCGCGAGCGAGCCCTCGGGGCGCCCCGTCTTCGCGCTCAGCGGCGACACCGCCGCGACGGTCGCCACCCGCGGCATCGGCATGATCCACCTCTCGCTCAGCCATGACGCCGGACTGGCCGCGGCCTACGTCGTCGCCGAGTCCGCGGCGGGCGGCGGGCCGATCATCCGCGACATCGAGGGGGACGCGTGAGCCGACCTCCGGAGGGCGTGCTGCGCGAAGCTCTCATCGACACGTCCGCGATCAGCGCGAACGTGCGTCATCTGCGACAGCTGACGGCATCCGAGGTCATCGCCGTCGTCAAGGCCGACGGGTACGGGCACGGCGCGGTCCGCTCGGCCCGTGCGGCCCTCGACGGCGGCGCGCGGCGCATCGGAGTCTCGGACATCGACGAGGCGCTCGCGCTGCGACGCGCCGGCATCGACGCCCCGATCCTGGCGTGGCTGCACGCCCCCGGAGCCCGTTTCGCCGAGGCCGCCGGCCGCGGTATCGAGCTGGGCGTGTCGAGCCTCGACCAGCTGCAGGCCGCCGCGGCCGCGGCATCCGGCGACCGTCCCGTCGGCGTGCACCTCAAGCTCGAGACGGGCCTCGGCCGCAACGGTCTGGCTCCGGCCGCCTACGCCACCGCCTTCGCGGAGGCCGCACGGCTCGAGCGCATCGGGCGGCTGCGCGTCATCGGGATCTTCAGCCACCTCTCCAACGCGTCGGCCGACGACGACCGTGCCGCGATCGGGCGGTTCACCGACGCGCTCGCGCTCGCGGCATCCCACGGCCTCGCCCCGCAGCTGCGACACATCGCCGCCTCGCACGCGGCGATCGCCCTTCCGCAGTCGCGCTTCGGCTGTGTGCGGCTCGGCGTGTCGATCTACGGGCTGTCGCCGTTCCCCGAGCGCACATCGGCAGACCTGGGCCTTCGTCCCGCGATGACGCTGCGCGCGGCCGTCGCCGCCGTCCGCCGGGTGCCGGCCGGGCAGGGCGTCTCGTACGGATACCGTCACCGCACCGCGCAGGAGTCCACGCTGGCGCTCGTGCCGGCGGGGTACGCCGACGGGGTCCCGCGCGCCGCCTCGGGCGGGGCGGCCGTGCGCATCGGCGGCGAGGTGTTCCCGGTCGCGGGCCGGATCGCGATGGACCAGTTCGTCGTCGACGTCGGCGATCATCCGGTCGCCGTCGGCGATGAGGTGGTGCTGTTCGGCGATCCGACCCTCGGTGCCCCGCCGGTGGAGGCGTGGGCGGATGCCGCGGGCACCATCAACTACGAGATCGTGACGCGCATCGGCCCGCGCGTGCCGCGGCGGGAGGGGAGCGCATGAGCGGACTGGACGGATTCCTCGGCGAGCGCGAGGTCGCATCGCCCGCGGACATGGAGGACCTCGGACGCTCCTTCGGCGCGGCCCTGCGCGCGGGAGACCTCGTCGTGCTGACGGGGCCGCTGGGGGCGGGCAAGACCACCCTCACCCGCGGCATCGCCGAGTCCCTCGGGGTGCGCGGACGCGTGCAGAGTCCGACGTTCGTCATCGCGCGGACCCATCCGTCGCTGGGCGACGGCCCCGCCCTCGTCCACGTGGACGCGTATCGTCTCGGCACCGACGGCGAGCTCGACGACCTCGACATCGACTTCGAGAACGCCGTGGTCATCGCCGAGTGGGCGGCGCCCTTCGCGGATGCCGTGGCGGATCGCTGGTGGGAGGTCGAGATCGACCGCGGCTGGAGCGGCACCGGGGTCGACAACGCCTGCGGCACGGCCGGCCCGCATGCGGCCGCGATGGAGGACGCCGCTCCGCGCCTCGTCCGCATCACCCGCCACGGCTGAGCCGTCCTGCCCGCCGGCGCGCGCACCCCGACTACCCTGGAACGGTGATCCTCGGCATCGACACCTCGCTCGGCACCGCCGTCGGCATCGTCGATCCCGACGGGGCCGTGCGGGCGGAGAGCGCAAGCGCGAACCCGCTCGGCCATGCCGAGGTCATCGGCGACCTGCTGCGGCAGGCGCTCGTCGAGGCCGAACGCGGTCCGCTCGGTCAGACCGGCGTGAGCGAGCCGGTCGTGCTCACCCACGTCGCGGTGGGCATGGGTCCGGGACCCTTCACGGGGCTGCGGGTCGGCATCGCCGCGGCGCGGGCCTTCGCCCTGGCCCGGGAGCTGCCGGTGGTCGCCGTGCCCAGCCACGACGCCGCCGCTCTCGAGATCCTTCTGGCCACCGCCCTGGTCGACCCGTTCGCCGAGCCGGAGCGGTTCGCCGTCGTCACGGACGCCCGCCGGCGCGAGGTCGCGTACTCGGTGTACGAGGGGGTGGATGCCGACGGCATCCCGATCCGCACCGACGGCCCCGCCCTCAGCCCCCGCGCCGACATCGACGACCTCCTCGCCCGCATCGGCGCCGTGCGACGCGACGTCGCCGCGGTCAGCGCGGCCGTGCTCGCCGTGCTCGCGGCGCGCGCGGTGGCCGCCGGGCGGACCCTCGCCGGTCCCGAGCCGCTGTATCTGCGCGCTCCCGACGTCACCCTCCCGCGCAGCGCCGCCGCCCGTCCGTCGGGGGCGGCCGGATGAGCCTGCGACCCGCGGCGGCGGACGACCTTCCCGCCATCATGGAGCTGGAGCGCGCCTCGTTCCCGACCGACGCGTGGAGCGCGGCGATGATGCGCGAGGAGCTCGCGTCGCCGCACGCGCGCTACCTCGTCGACGTCGAAGGCGGCCGGCTCGTCGGCTACGGCGGGGTGCGCGCCGTCGCGCGCGCGGCCGACGCCGACATCCAGACGATCGCGATCGCCGCGGCATCCCGTGGACGGGGCCGGGGACGCCTGCTGCTGCGCGCCCTGCTCGACGCGGCGCGCGAGCGCGGCGCCCGCGAGGTGTTCCTCGAGGTGCGCGCCGACAACCCGACGGCGTCCGCGCTGTACCTCTCGGAGGGCTTCATCGAGATTGCCCGCCGTCCCCGCTACTACCAGCCCGACGACGTGGACGCCGTCGTCATGAAGCTCGACCTCGTGGGGTGGGCCGCCGCCCGCACCGCGGCGGCGGGCGCCACCTCGACGGATGCGGGAGCGTGCTCGTGACGGCCACCGAACCCCTCGTGCTCGGCATCGAGACGAGCTGCGACGAGACCGGCATCGGCATCGTGCGCGGCCGCACCCTGTTGAGCAACACGATCGCGAGCTCCATGGACGAGCACGCCCGCTACGGCGGCGTCGTGCCGGAGGTCGCCGCCCGCGCCCACCTGGAGGCGCTGCAGCCCGCGATCGACGCCGCGGTCGCGGAGGCGGGGATCGCCCTGTCCGACCTCGACGCGGTCGCCGTCACGAGCGGACCGGGCCTGGCCGGCGCGCTCATGGTCGGCATCGGCGCGGCGAAGGCGCTCGCCGTCGGGCTGGACAAGCCCCTGTACGCCGTCAACCACCTCGTGGGCCACATCGCCGCCGACCTGTTGACCGGCGACGACGTGGAGTACCCGACGATCGCGCTCCTCGTCAGCGGCGGTCACACCTCTCTGCTGCTCGTGCGCGACCTCGTGTCGGACGTCGAGCTGCTCGGCGAGACGCTGGACGACGCGGCGGGGGAAGCCTTCGACAAGATCGCGCGCATCCTCGGGCTGCCCTATCCCGGCGGCCCGGAGATCGATCGCGCCGCGGCAACCGGAGACCCGGCGGCGATCCGGTTCCCGCGAGGGCTGTCGCGTGCGTCGGACATGGCGGCGCACCGCTACGACTTCTCGTTCTCCGGGTTGAAGACGGCCGTCGCGCGATGGGTCGAGCAGGCCGAGGCCGACGGGCGGGCACCCGACGTATCCGACGTCGCCGCCTCGTTCCGCGAAGCGGTCGTCGACGTGCTCGTCACGAAGGCGCTCGACGCGTGCGCGCGTCACGGCGTGCCGCGGCTGCTCCTCGGCGGCGGGGTCATCGCGAACCGGCGCCTGCGCGAGGTCGCGCTGACGCGCGCGGCGGAGGCCGGCGTCGCGGTGCGCATCCCGCCGCTCAGCCTGTGCACCGACAACGGAGCGATGATCGCCGCGCTGGCTGCAGAGCTCATCGCTCACGGACGCCCGGCCTCGCACCTCGGCTTCGGTGCGGACTCGACCCTGCCCGTGACCAAGATCCAGGTGGCCGGATGAGCGACGAGCGTACCCCCGCACCTTCGCCCGAGCCGCGCGTCGAGGCGCCCTCCGACGACGTGGCGCCCGCGGCGACCGCGGCGCTCCCCGGCGAGCACCGGGGCGGCTTCCAGCGCGAGTTCACCCAACCCGTGCCGCTGGCGACGCCCGTGGTCGCGGGGGAGGGGGAGTCGAGTTGGATGCCCGAGCCCGAGGTGCGCTGGGCGCCGCCGCCCGAGGTCCTGCCGCGCAGCGCCCCGTGGGCGCTCACCTTCGCCGTGCTGGGGCTCATCGTCTCGATGCTCGTGGGGTGGGGCTTCCTCATCGGGCTCGTCGGCGCGGTGCTGGCGATCGTGGCGATTCGCCGGCCGTGGGAGAGTCGCGCCGTCGCGGTGTGGGCGCTCTGTCTGAGCCTGCTCTCGCTCGCCTACAGTGCGGGATGGCTGTGGTGGGCTTCCACCCAGGGGCCTCTGTTCGGCTGACGCCGCCGCCGTGGGGTCACACCCGGTCGGCGAGCACCGCCACCCGTAACGTCCCCGCGCGGGTGAGGATGAGGGTGGCCGTGCCGGGGCCGCGCAGCTTCAGCTTCGTGCGGAGTGCGGCCGGATCGACGTCGACGCCCCGCTTCTTGATCTCGAGCGTGCCGATCTCGCGCTCGCGCAGTGCGCGGGCGAGCGCCTTGACATCGGTCGGCAGCTGCTCGCGGACGCGGAAGGTCTGCACGAAGGGGCTCGTGGCCTCGGCATCCGAGGTGAGATAGGCGATGCCCGGGGCGAGCATGCCGGCGTCGAGCCGGCGCGCGACCTCCCCGATGAGCCGGGCACGGATGACGGCGCCCTCGGGCTCGTGGACGAATCTGCCGAGCGGGCGCACTTCGGCGTCGGGCGCGTCCGCGTCGGCCGTCAGTTCGGAGGCGGCGCCCGCGCGGAGGACGAGGGCGGCCCGCCGCACCCCCGGGCGGGCGAGCGCGCCCGTCCAGAGGACGAGCTCGATCGTCGACCCGTCGACGCTGATCCACTGGGCCTCCACTCCGGCGGGATCGTCCGGGATGAGGGCGCGGTCGAAGGCGGGCCCGAGTTTGATGCCCGCGGGCATCCGCGCGGCCAGCGGGAACACCCAGTCCAGCGACGGCGACCAGTCGGCCGCGCCGAGCCGGGCGGTCTCGGCGTGTCCCGCCGTGCGCCGAGCGGGATCGAGCCAGACGGCGTCGATGCCGTCGAGCGG
Organism: Microbacterium sp. NFH-22A-Y; assembly: GCF_021401375.1. Taxonomy (NCBI): domain Bacteria; kingdom Bacillati; phylum Actinomycetota; class Actinomycetes; order Micrococcales; family Microbacteriaceae; genus Microbacterium; species Microbacterium sp. NFH-22A-Y. The sequence continues at coordinate 664,201 of NZ_JACBGF010000002.1, forward strand.
CACCTCCTCGGCGCGGGCGTGGCGCACCGTCGCCGCGTCGCCGAACGGTGCCAGGTTGTAGGCGGCGAGGGCGGCGGTGGTCTCGTCGGCGTCGACGGCCAGCACCTCCAGCCCGATGCCGGCCAGGGCGAGCGCGTCGCCGCCGATGCCGCATCCGAGGTCTGCCACGCGCCGTACGCCCGCATCGCGGAAGCGGCCGGCGTGACGGGCGGCGATCGACAGCCGCGTCGCCTGCTCCAGCCCCGCCCTCGTGAACAGCATGCGGTCGGCGAACTCGCCGAACTTGGCGCGGGCGCGGGTACGCAGCCGCGCCTGGCCGACGGCGGCCGAGACCAGCTCGGGCGACAGCCCCGCGGCGCGCAGCCGTGAGACCGTGCGGGCGACGTCGTCGGCGGAATCGATCGCGCCGAGCTCATCGACCAGCCGCAGACCGTCGGCGGTCAGCAGGGCGGTGAGCTCGGCGCGTTCCATCCGGCCAGCCTATGCGGGTCGGCTCAGCAGCCGGCCACCTTGGTCCACCGCGTCGCCGACACCTGCTGCAGGCTCGTCACGGTCGCATCCCCCTGTCCCAGGTAGTCGAGGCTCCCGACCGCGTAGTACGGGTTGTAGGGGTTGGTGCCGTAGCTCGTGGCGCGGCCCGCCGCCTTGTGGTCCGCGTTGGACGCGGTCACACAGCCCGCCGGCGCGGTCGGCGTCGGCGTGGGCGTCGGAGTGGAGGTAGGGGTGGGCGTGGGCGTGGGCGTCGGAGTGCCCGAGCGGTCGACGCGTCGGTTGTTCTGGAAGAAGAAGCCCGTGACGTAGGCCGGGTAGTCGATGCTGTTCGTCGACACGTACGATCCGCCCGGGCCGCCGCCCGCGGGCCAGTTGTGTCCGAGCCCGGTGTTCTGGATCAGCGAGACACGTGGACCCGCGGCATCCGCGTAGAGCGTGCCCGAGCCCGCGGTGTTCGTTCCGGCGAGACCGGTGAGCGCGAACGTCGAGGTCGACCCGGCGCCGTAGATGCCCGCCATGATCTGCGCGTTCAGCGTGTTGTAGCCGGGAGCGACCGTCGTGTCGTTCGACCCGTAGACCACCGAGGTCAGTTGCGTCGCGAAGGCTCCGGATGCCGAGCCGGCGAACGTCGTGCAGGTGTTCCGGCCCTGGGTCTGCGACACGGCGACGCTGCCGATCTGACCGGACGTGGTGCCGACGGTGGGCCCGGCGTTGATGCCGATGCCCGCGAACACGTCGGGGGCGAGGCAGCCCATCACCATGGTCTCGCCGCCGCCCGACGACAGTCCCGACAGATACACCTGCGCCGCGTCGATGCCCAGGGTGCCGCGTGCGGTGAGGGTGGAGACGAGGGCGAGGAGGTTGTCGTCGTGGCGGGCGGGGGAGGTGCGCGAGTGGTTCGCGTCGTAGTAGTCCCAGCAGCCCAGCACGACGCCGCCGTTGGGGGCGTCGGGCAGGGCGACGACCATGCCGTACCTCTCGGCGGTCGCCGCCCAGTTGCCGGCCGTCTGCAGGGTGGAGGCCGTCTGGACGCAGCCGTGCAGACTGACCATGAGGGCGCGACCGGCGCCGAGCGTCGGCGCGCTCGCCGGCGTGTAGAGGCGCACGTTCATGCCGGCGATCGACTCGGTGGTCCACGACCCGGTCGCCGCCGTGGCGGGTGTCGCCAGCGGCCCGGCGAGCAGTCCGGCGGCCGCGAGTGCGGCGGCCGTCAGCATCGCCGCCACGGCGCGGCGTCGGGGGATGCGGGGGGATGTCATCGGTCTGCTCCGATCCGGCTCCCGCCTTCGACCGGGCACCATTGCCCGGCGGTCCCGGCTCAGGGGAGCCCAGAGCCGATGTTAGGTGAAACATGATTCATGTAACAGGGGGGCTCCGTGTCGCACGGTTGGCACTCGCGTTGCACGAGTGCCAACTCCGCCCTAGACTTCTGTTAGCACTCCACCCCTGTGGGTGCTAACGAGTCTTGAAGCATCACGCCCAGCAAGAAAGAGGTAGACCGTGTCGGTTTCCATCAAGCCGCTCGAGGACCGCATCGTCATCAAGCAGGTCGAGGCTGAGCAGGTCACGTCCAGTGGCCTCGTCATCCCCGACACCGCCAAGGAGAAGCCCCAGGAGGGCGAGGTCGTGGCCGTGGGCCCCGGCCGCATCGACGACAACGGCAACCGCGTCCCGCTCGACGTCGCCGTCGGCGACCGCGTCATCTACAGCAAGTACGGCGGCACCGAGGTGAAGTTCGGCGGCGACGAGTTCCTCGTCCTGTCGGCTCGCGACGTGCTGGCGGTCGTCGTCCGCTGACGATTCGCACAGAAGGGCCCGGATGCCTCGGCATCCGGGCCCTTCTGCATCCCCTCGCGAGCCGCTACACCCCGGTCGAGCCGCCACGGCCCGTCCCGTCCGAAATGTGGCGGCTCGCACAGAACATGGCGGTTCGCGCACGCTGAACGGCAGGATGCCGCGGCATCCGAGTGTCAGGACCGTCGTAGGCTTTGTCTCATGACACCCGCCGACACCGCACGCGAGGAGCGGCTCGGCGGGATCTATGCCTTCGCGGCCTACTTCCTGTGGGGCTTCATGCCCCTCTATTTCCTGACGCTCGCCCCGATCGGGCCGTGGGAGATCGTCGTCTGGCGCATCCTCTTCTCGCTGCTGTTCTGCGCGGTGCTGCTGACGGTCACGCGCACCTGGGGCAAGCTGTTCGCGATCCTGCGCGACCGCCGTCTCGTGTTCTGGACCATCGTGGCGGGTCTGCTGATCTACGTGAACTGGCAGGTCTTCCTCATCGGCATCCTGACCGGGCACGTCATCGAGGGCAGCCTGGGCTACTTCATCAACCCGATCGTGACCGTCCTGCTGGGTGTCATCGTGCTGAAGGAGCGCCTGCGCACCGCGCAGTGGGTCGCCATCGGTTTCGCCGGCCTCGCGGTGATCGTCATCATCGTCGCGTACGGATCCTTCCCCTGGATCGCCCTCACCCTCGCCGCCAGCTTCGGCGCCTACGGGCTCGTCAAGAAGCAGATCGGTCCGCGCGTCGACGCGATCAGCGGTCTCACGCTCGAGTCCCTGTGGCTCACCCCGATCGCGCTCATCCAGCTCGTCGTCGTCGCGAGCACGACCGGTCTCGTCTTCGGCACCCAGGGAGCCGGCCACACCGCGCTGGTCACCCTCGCCGGCGTCGTGACGGCCGTGCCGCTGCTGCTGTTCGCCAGCGGCGCCCGCCGTGCCCCGCTCACCGTCATCGGCCTGCTCCAGTTCGTCGCGCCGATCCTGCAGTTCATCACCGGCGCGTGGATCCTCCAGGAGCCGATGCCGCTGGAGCGGTGGATCGGGTTCGGACTCGTCTGGGTGGCGCTCATCGTTCTCAGCGCCGACTCGCTGATCGCCGGGCGGCGCGCCCGCGGCGCGGCCGACGTCGTCGATCTGGTCTGAGTCCACCGCGCGGCCCACCGCGAGACCCGCCGCGCGGCCCGCCGCGACCGTTATCGCACCGTGACCGTTCCGTTTCACACCGTTAACGCATCGCAACAATCCGGACGCGACCAGGCCGTTAGGTTTGACCCACTGGGGAGGCTCCCGAGCTCGCCCCGTGTCAACCAGATCAAGGAGCAACATGAGCGTCTTCACACGTTCGCGGGCTGGCAAGGTGCTCGGCGGTATCGCCGTGGCCGCCGTCAGCGCCGTTCTGCTCGCCGGCTGTGCCGGCGGCGGCTCGTCTACGCCCAGCGAAAGCAGCGGCCCGGCCGAGGACCTGACCCTCAAGATCGGCAGCGTGCTGCCGCAGACGGGTAGCCTCGCCTTCCTCGGCCCGCCCGAGGAGGCTGGCGTCCTGCTCGCCGTCGACGAGGTGAACAAGGCGGCCAAGGGCATCACGGTCGACTTCACCCCCGGCGACTCCGGCGACGCCGACAACAAGGCCTTCGAGACCACGGTGCCCAAGCTGCAGAGCGCCGGCGTCTCGGCCATGATCGGTGCGGCGGCATCGGGTGTCACGAAGCTGTTCCTCGACTCCAACGTCGCGGCCGGCATCATCACCTTCTCGCCCGCCAACACCTCGCCCGACTTCACCAACTGGGACGACAAGGGCCTGTACTGGCGCACCGCCCCCAGCGACCTGCTGCAGGGTGAGGTGCTCGGCAACCTGATCGCCGAGGACGGCCACAAGAACATCGGCATCATCTACCAGAACGACGCCTACGGCACCGGTCTGTTCGGTGTCGTCAAGGATGTCTTCGAGTCCACCGGCGGCAAGGTCGTGGCCGAGGCGTCCTACAACGACGGCGACAGCTCCTTCGACGCCCAGGTGGCGACGATCGCGGCCGCCAAGCCGGACGCGGTCGTGCTCGTCACGTTCGACCAGTTCGCGACGATCGCCCCGCTCCTGGTCAACGCGGGTCTGCCGGCGAGCAACTTCTACCTCGTCGACGGCAACCTCAAGCAGTGGGGCGACAAGGTCTCCGTGTCGCTCGAAGGCGCCAAGGGCACCACGCCCGGACCGGTGCTCGAGGACGACTTCAAGGAGCGTCTGAACACCACGTGGACCGCCGCCGGCAACGCCGCGCTCGAGGACTACTCGTACGCGGCCGAGTCCTACGACGCGGTCGTGCTGCTGGCCCTCTCCGCCCTCGCGGCGAAGTCGACCACCGGCGCCGACATGGCGGGCAAGCTGCAGGAGGTCTCCGGCGGCTCGGGCGATGGCAAGAAGTGCACCTCGTTCTCCGAGTGCGCCGACATCATCCTCGGCGGCGGCGTGGCCGACTACGACGGCTACTCCGGCCCGATCACCTTCGACGAGCACGGCGACCCGACGCAGGCGTCCATCGGCATCTTCCAGTTCGGTGCCGACAACATGCACACCCGCATCGACACGCGCTGACACTCGACGCGTAGAGAGGGCCCCGGAGCGATCCGGGGCCCTTTCCCGTGCGTGCGGCGCGACCCGCCGCGTGCGGCGCGGCCCGCCGTGTGCCGGCGCGGCCCGCCGCCCGCGGCGCCGCTGCGGATGCCACGGCATCCCCGAACGCGAAGAGGCCCCCTCGCGGCGGGAGGGGGCCTCTTCGGTCGTGCCGGACGGGGTGCTCAGTGCTCCTCGTCCGTGCCCAGCGTACCCAGGTAGAGACCGATGACCTGCGGGTCGTTCAGCAGGTCGCGCCCCGTGCCTTCGTGCGCGTCGCGGCCCTGGTCGAGGACGTAGCCGCGGTCGCAGATCTGCAGGCAGCGGCGCGCGTTCTGCTCGACCATGATCGTCGTCACGCCCGCCTTGTTGATGTCGGAGACGCGGATGAAGGCGTCGTCCTGACGCACGGGCGACAGCCCGGCGCTCGGCTCGTCGAGCAGCAGCACCGACGGGTCCATCATGAGGGCGCGGCTCATCGCCACCATCTGCCGTTCGCCGCCGGACAGCGAGCCGGCGCGCTGCTTGAGGCGCTTGCCGAGCTCGGCGAAGATGCCGGTCACGAACTCGAGGCGGGCGGCGTAGATCTTGGGGTTCTGGTAGAGCCCCATCTGCAGGTTCTCCTCGATCGACAGCGACGGGAAGACGTTGTTCGTCTGCGGGACGAACGCCACCCCGCGCTGGACGAGCTTGTCGGCCTTGAGGCCCACGATCGACTCGCCGTTCACCGTGATGTCGCCGCCGCGCACCTTCACGAGCCCGAAGATCGACTTCAGCAGCGTGGACTTGCCGGCGCCGTTGGGACCGATGATGCCGATCAGCTCGCCCTTGCGGGCGACGAGGTTCGCGCCGTTGATGATGTTGATGCCCGGCAGGTAGCCGGCGGTGAGATCGGAGACCTCGACGACGATCTCGTCGGATGCCGCGGGTGCGGCCTGCGCGACGGCTCCCGGGCCCGTGGATGCACTCACTTCTTCTCCTCCTCGGCCTCGGCGATGCTCGCGGCCTCGACGTCCTCGATCTCCTCGAGCAGCTCCTTGGCGGACTCGTCGAGCTCTCCCGGGATGCGGCCCGTGACGACCCCGAGGTCGACGTCCTGGTGGCTGCCGAGGTACGCGTCGATGACGGCCTTGTCCTGCATGACCGAGTCCGGCGGGCCCTCCGCGACGACGCGGCCCTCGGCCATGACGACCACCCAATCCGCGATGTGGCGCACCATGTGCATGTCGTGTTCGACGAACAGCACGGTCACGCCCAGATCCTTCAGATCCAGGATGTGATCCAGCAGCGACTGCGTGAGCGCGGGGTTCACGCCCGCCATCGGCTCATCCAGCATGACCAGCTGCGGATCGCTCATGAGCGCCCGCGCCATCTCCAGGAGCTTGCGCTGGCCGCCCGACAGCGATGCGGCGAAGTCCTTCTCCTTGGTGTCGAGCTTGAAGCGCTGCAGCAGGCCGCGGGCCTTCTCCTCGTTCGCCGTCTCCTGCCCGCGCCAGATGCCCGGGATGAAGGCGGACCAGAACCGTTCGCCCTTCTGCTTGGGCGCGCCGAGCTTCATGTTCTCGAGCACCGTCAGCAGCGACAGGGCCTTGGTCAGCTGGAACGTGCGCACCTGCCCCATCCGGGCCACCTTGAAGGCGGGGATGCCGGCGAGGTTCTTCCCGTCGTACGACCACGTGCCCGAGTTGGGCTTGTCGAAGCCGCACAGCAGGTTGAACAGGGTCGTCTTGCCGGCGCCGTTGGGGCCGATGAGCGCCGTGATGGCGTGCCGCGGGATCTCGAGGTGGTCGACGTCGACGGCGGTGAGGCCGCCGAAGCGTCGCGTGACGTCATCGATCACCATGATCGGGTCGACCTTCGCCACCCCCGGGACGGCGGCGCCCGTGGCGAGACCGGTCTTCTTCGGGCGGCGGATGCTGCCCGTCGCGGTCGTCACCGGCGCGGTCGCGTCGGGGACGCCCTGGGGGTTCTGATCACTTGACAAAGGTCATCTCCTTCTTGTCGCCGAGGATGCCCTGCGGCCGGAAGATCACGATGAGCATGAGGGCGACGCCCACGAGGATGAAGCGCAGCGTGCCCGCCTGGATGTCGCTCATCGGCAGCCAGCCGGCCTTCGCCATCTCGGGGAGGAGGTTGCCGAGCAGGGCCATCACCATCCAGAACAGGACGGCACCGAGCGACGGACCGAAGATGGTCGACGCGCCGCCGAGCAGGAGGATCGTCCACAGGAAGAAGGTGAGCGCCGTCGTGTAGCTCGACGGGATCACCGCGGACGGCAGCACGTAGACGATGCCGCCGAGCGCGCCGATCACGCCGCCGACGACGAGCGCCTGCATCTTGTAGGCGAAGACGTTCTTGCCCAGGGAGCGTACGGCGTCCTCGTCTTCGCGGATGCCCTTGAGCACGCGTCCCCACGGGCTGCGCATGAGCGCCCAGACCACGAAGATCGACACCGCGAGCAGCACCAGACCGAACACGACGACCCAGAGCTGCTGCGCCGTGAACTGCCAGGGCCCCCAGCCGTAGCGCGCGCCGCCGGGCAGCGACGGGAACGGGTTGGCCGACTGGAAGCTCCCGTTGTAGTTGCCGAGGCCGTCGGCGGAGTTCGTCCACTCGTCGAACACCTGCGTGGTGAACAGCAGGCGCACGATCTCCGCGGCCGCGATCGTGACGATCGCGAGGTAGTCCGCGCGCAGCCGCAGGGTCGGGATGCCGAGGATGACCGCGAAGACGGCGGCCAGCAGCAGGCCGACGATCATCGCGAGGTACCACGGGAGCCCGAAGGTGAGGATCGAGATCGCGTAGCCGTAGGCGCCGAGGGCCATGAACCCGGCCATGCCGAAGTTCAGGAGGCCCGCGTAGCCGAAGTGCACCGCGAGGCCGGTCGCGGCCAGCGCGTACGCGATCGTGACGGGGCTCAGCAGATAGCCGAGCGTGTTGCCGATGATGGCGCCCCAATCCATGGCCGTCACCCGAGCCTTTCTCTGCGACCCAGCAGACCTTGAGGCCTGACCAGCAGGATGATGATGAGCACGACGAGGGCTCCCGCGTACTTGAGATCCGACGGGATCCAGAGCGTCGAGGTCTCCACGACGATGCCGACGATGAGCGCACCGAGCAGTGCGCCGAATGCCGTGCCGAGCCCACCGAGCGTGATGGCGGCGAAGATCAGCAGCAGCATCTGCGTTCCCATGTCCCAGCGCACGCCCGGTCGGAAGTACGCCCACAGCACGCCGGAGATGGCCGCCAGCGCTCCCGCGAGGACCCACACGATGCGCACCACGCGGTCGACGTTGATGCCGGATGCGGCGGCGAGCTGCGGGTTGTCGGAGATCGCGCGCGTCGCCTTGCCGATGCGGGTGCGCAGCAGGAAGTAGGCGACGCCGAGGATGACGATGACGCTCACCCCCATGCTGATGAGGTCGATGTACGACAGCGAGATCGGGCCGAACTCGATCGGTGCCGGGCTCGACCCCGGCAGCTGGCTCGTCGCGCCGCCCACGAAGTACTGATACGTGTAGCGCAGCGCCAGCGACAGGCCGATGCTCACGATCATCAGCTGGACGACGCCGAGCCCGCGACGGCGCAGCGGCCGCCACAGGCCGGCATCCAGGACCAGGCCCAGGGCGCCGCCGCCGAGAACCGCCGCCGTCACCCCCAGCCACAGCGGAAGCTGCCAGGTCGTGCTGAACAGCAGGGCGAGCAGCGCGCCCCACGTGACCATCTCGCCGTGGGCGAAGTTCGACAGGCCGGTCGTGCCGAAGATGAGCGCCGCGCCCATCGCGGCGAGGGCCAGCAGCAGCCCGAAGTTCAGACCGTTGACCAGCCGCACCGCGAGCTGGTCGACGAACGACTGCGTGACGCGCTCGCCCTGGCCGAGGAACAGGTTGACGATCTTCGTCTTCGTGAGCCCGAACTCGACCTCGAAGGATCCCGTCGTGCCCTGGATGGGCTGGAGTCCCTCGGGCAGGTTCGACGCGTCGACGATGACGCCTTCCGGGAGCGTGGTCTCATCGACGACGAGCGTGTAGGTGTCCTTGTCGGGAACGTACAGTCGCCACTTGCCCTGGGCGTCGGTGACGGTCTTCGCCTCGAAGCCGCCGCCCTTCACCGACATCCCCACATCGGCGACGGGTTTGTCCTCGAACGTGATCACCCCGCCGAAGTAGTAGTCGGTCTTCTCCTGATCCCCGCCGGGCGTATCGGGGGCGCCGGCGGCGTGCGCGGCGCTCGCAGCCCCGCCGACGATCAGGAGTGACGCTGCGAGCAGCGCTCCGAGGATGAGCACGAGCCACCTCTGGGGCGTTCGTGCGGTGGCGGTCATGGGACGCAAAGGTTCCTCCAGTCCGGCACACCATGGCAGGTGGTGCGGTCGCCTCGACATTGATCAACGACGGTACGAGCGTAATGTGTCGCCATTGTTTCGCCTACCCGCCTCATGTTTCCGGGGGAGCGGAAGCCGGCCGCGGGAACGGGCCGCGGAATGCGCGCCGCCGCCCGCGACTTACAATCGGTACACACCCGAATTCGCGCGCGCGAGATAACAGGAGAGCACGTGGAGCACAACGACCCGTTCGGTTTCGTCGGACTGACCTATGACGACGTGCTGCTCCTGCCGGGGCACACCGACGTCATCCCCTCCGAGGCCGACACGTCGTCGCGCGTCACCCGCCGGATCACCGTGGCGACGCCGCTGCTGTCGGCGGCGATGGACACCGTCAGCGAGGCGCGGATGGCGATCGCGATGGCCCGCGAGGGCGGCCTCGGCATCCTGCACCGCAACCTCGCCATCGCCGAGCAGGCCGCCATGGTCGACCAGGTCAAGCGGAGCGAGTCGGGCATGATCACCGACCCGATCACGACCACCCCCGACGCCACGATCGACGAGGTCGACAAGCTGTGCGGCCAGTACCGCATCTCCGGGCTCCCCGTGGTGGACGAGGACGGGCAGCTGCTGGGCATCATCACGAACCGCGACATGCGCTTCGTGTCGGGCTTCGAGCGCCAGACCACCAAGGTGCGCGACGTCATGACCAGCGAGGGCCTGGTCACCGGGCGCGTCGGCATCGGCGCCAACGAGGTCATCGCGCTGTTCGCGCAGCACCGCGTCGAGAAGCTCCCGCTCATCGACGACGACGGCAAGCTCGCGGGCCTCATCACGATCAAGGACTTCGACAAGAGCGAGAAGTACCCGCTCGCGACGAAGGACGACCAGGGGCGCCTGCGCGTCGGAGCGGCGATCGGCTTCTTCGGCGACGCGTGGGAGCGCGCCGAGGCCCTCCGCGACGCGGGTGTCGACGTCATCGTCGTCGACACGGCCAACGGCCAGTCGCAGGGCGTCATCGACATGGTCCGCCGCCTGAAGGCCGACGAGTCGTTCGCCCACATCGACGTCATCGGCGGCAACATCGCGACGCGCGAGGGCGCGCAGGCGCTCATCGATGCGGGCGTGGATGCCGTCAAGGTCGGCGTCGGCCCGGGCTCGATCTGCACGACGCGCATCGTCGCGGGCGTGGGCGTGCCCCAGGTGACCGCGATCTGGGAGGCCTACCAGGCCGCGCGCGAGGCCGGCATCCCCGTCATCGCCGACGGCGGCCTGCAGTACTCCGGCGACATCGCCAAGGCTCTCGTCGCGGGCGCCGACACCGTCATGCTCGGATCGCTCCTCGCGGGCACCGACGAGTCGCCGGGCGAGATCGTCTTCCAGGGCGGGAAGCAGTTCAAGCTCTACCGCGGCATGGGCTCGCTCGGTGCGATGCAGACGCGCGGCAAGAAGACGTCCTACTCGAAGGACCGCTACTTCCAGGCCGACATCCCGAGCGACGACAAGCTCATCCCCGAGGGCATCGAGGGTCAGGTCGCGTACCGCGGTCCGGTCTCTGCAGTGGCCTACCAGCTCGTCGGCGGCCTCCGTCAGTCGATGTTCTACGTCGGCGCCCGCACCATCGAGGAGCTCAAGGCCCGGGGCAAGTTCGTCCGCATCACGGCGGCCGGGCTCAAGGAGAGCCACCCCCACGACGTGCAGATCGTCGTGGAGGCGCCCAACTACAAGAAGTAGCGGTCGCCGGACGGCCGGCCGGCGCCGGTCGTCAGGACGGCAGGCGGAACGGCGCGGCGGCCCGCGCCGACGGGTCCAGAGCGAGCGCGGCGAGGGTCGCGCCCACGCCCGGCGCGAACTTGAAGCCGTGGCCGGAGAAGCCCGCCCCGACCACGACCGGTCCCACGCGGTCGAGCACGAACGCGGCATCCGGAGTGGACGTGTACGTGCACGAGATCGGCGCCGCGCTGTCGGCGTCCAGGCCCGGGAACCACTCCCGCACGTACTCCCGCAGCTCGCGCTGGAGCGTCGGCCGGTGCGGTCGGGCGTCGGGATCGACCTCGTCTCCGACGGCGTGGAACCCCACCTTCACGCCCTCACCGGGTGTCGGCATGCCGTAGACGCCGCCCGGACGCTCTCCCGGGACGCCGATGTGGTTGAACGACGGCCAGGGACCGGGACCGACGGCGGCGAAGTGCGCCGGGCTCTCCTCGGTGACCCGCAGGGGAGGCAGACGGAGGTCCGGGTCGGCGCCCGCCAGCAGCCGATCGGTCCACGCCCCCGCGGTCACGACCGCGACATCCGCCCGCAGCGTCTCGCCGTCGAGCACGACGTCGACGCCGTCCGCATCGGGACGCACCGCGTGGACCGGGGTCTGCCACCGCACCGCGGCGCCGGCGGCGACGATCCGCCGCTCCCATTCGCGCAACGCCGCGTCGGCGCGGACGACCCCGCCCTCGGGGGAGTGGAGCACGACGTCCTCGAACCGCATCCCGGGCCAGCGGCGATGCGCCTGCGCGGCGTCGAGCAGTTCGGCGCGGATGCCGCGCTCCTGCAGGCGGCGGGCGATCTCGGCCACCGGCACGGGGGCGTCGCGAAGGCCCGCGCCGTGCGTCACCAGGCCGTGCAGACGCAGCAGCGGCTCGCCCTCGACGATGCCGAGCCCGTCCCATCCCTCCCGGGCGCGCGCCAGCAGGTCGAGGTAGTGCTCCTCGCCGTACGCGTTGTTGAAGTTGCGTGTCGCCCCGTGCGACGCGCCCTGGCGGTGGCCCCGCGCGAAGCGGTCGAGCACGATCGGCCGTTCTCCGCGCAGCGTCAGCTGCCAGGCCGTCGCCAGGCCCATGACCCCGCCGCCGATCACGACGATGCGCTGCGCCACGCCGTCTCCTCTCGTTCCGGCATCCATCCTGGGCCACCGCGCCCGTCGACGGCGCGTTCGTGACGCCGCGGGTCGGCGGCCCGCGGGCGCCGCGGTGGCCGCGCGGTGGCTTGCGCGGGTCGCTCGGAGGCTCGCGCTGGTCGCCCGGAGGACAACGCGCTAGGCTGGTCGGCTCTGCGCCCGCGACGCGGCGAGGGCGGAAGGACCCGTCATGGGCTACATCGACATCGCCGCCGTCTCGTTCACGCTGCCGGACGGGCGCCCGCTGCTGGACGAGGTGACGTTCCGGGTCGCCGACGGCAGGACCACCGCGCTGATCGGCCAGAACGGCGCGGGCAAGACCACGCTGCTGCGCATCATCCGCGGCGAGCTCGCGCCGCGGTCGGGCGTCGTGACCATCGACGGAGGACTCGGCGTCATGGACCAGTTCGTCGGCCACGGCGAGGCGGGCCAGACGATCCACGACCTGCTGATCTCCGTCGCCCCGGCCCGTGTCCGCTCCGCCGCGCGCGAGCTCGAGGATGCCGAGTCGGCCATCATCGACCGCGACGACCTCGACACGCAGATGCGCTACGCGGCCGCGCTCGCCGACTACGCCGAAGCGGGCGGCTACGAGTACGAGACCGTGTGGGACACGTGCACGACCGCGGCCCTGGGCGTGCCGTTCGCGCGCGCCCGGTTCCGCGCGCTGACGACGCTGTCGGGCGGTGAGCAGAAGCGGCTCGCCCTCGAGGCGCTGCTGCGCGGTCCCGACCAGGTGCTCCTGCTGGACGAGCCCGACAACTACCTCGACGTCCCCGGCAAGCGCTGGCTCGAGGAGCGCCTGCGCGAGACGGCGAAGACCGTCCTGCTCGTCTCGCACGACCGCGAGCTGCTCGCTCGCGCCGCCGACCGCATCGTGACCCTCGAAGCCGGCGGGGCGGGCAGCACGGCCTGGGTGCACGGCGGCGGGTTCGACGGGTATCACGCCGCCCGCGAAGACCGGATGGCGCGCCTCGACGAGTTGCGCCGGCGCTGGGACGAGCAGCACGCGAAGCTCATCCGCTTCGTCGCGGACATGAAGGCGAAGGCGGCGGCCAGCGACGAATTCGCCTCCCGGTACCGGGCGGCGCAGACGCGGCTGCGCCGCTTCGAGGAGGCCGGGCCGCCCGAGGAACGCCCGCCGGCGCAGACACTGGACGTGCGCCTCCGCGGCGCGCGGACGGGCAAACGCGCCGTCGTCGCCGAGGGGCTCGAGCTGACCGGCCTCATGACGGCGTTCGACCTCGAGGTCTGGTTCGGCGACCGCATCGCGGTGCTCGGCTCCAACGGGTCGGGCAAGTCCCACTTCCTGCGCCTCCTGGCGCGCGGGGGAACCGACCCCGACCGGCTGCAGGGCCATGTCACCGAGGTGGGAGCCGAGCTCGACCCGGTGGCGCACACGGGTCGTGCGGTGCTCGGCGCCCGCGTCACTCCCGGCTGGTTCGCGCAGACCCACCGGCATCCGGAGTTCTCCGGCCGGTCGCTGCTCGACATCCTGCACCGCGGCGACGACCGGCGGCCCGGCCTGCCGCGCGACGCGGCCAGCTCGGCCCTCGACCGGTACGGACTGGTCCGTCAGGCCGAGCAGACGTTCGACAGCCTCTCGGGCGGGCAGCAGGCCCGGTTCCAGGTCTTGCTGCTGGAGCTGTCGGGCGCGACGCTGCTGCTGCTGGACGAGCCCACCGACAACCTCGACCTCGTCTCGGCGGAGGCGCTGGAGGACGCGCTGCGGCGGTTCGAGGGGACCGTGATGGCCGTGACCCACGATCGGTGGTTCGCGCGCTCGTTCGATCGCTTCCTCGTCTTCGGCGCTGACGGCCGCGTCGTGGAGACCGCCGAGCCGGTCTGGGACGAGGCGCGCGTCGCGCGGCCGCGCTAGCCTGAGCGCGTGAGCGAGACGACGCGGCCGCGCCGCCGACGCGCGGGCTCCGGTGGCACCTCCCGCGTCGAGGCGTACTCCGACGCCGTCTTCGCGATCGCCGCGACGCTGCTCGTGCTCGATCTGACGACCGCCTCGTTCGGCGAGATCGGTTCGGATGCCGACATGTGGGCGGCCCTCGCGGGACTGTGGCCGAACGTGTCCTCGTTCGCGGTGAGCTTCGCGCTGCTGAGCGGCATGTGGATGATCCACCTGCGGCAGTTCCGTGACATCGCCGACGTCGACACGACGCTGCTGTGGCTGAACAACGCCCGGCTGCTCTTCGTCGTCCTCATCCCGTTCACGACGGCGCTGACCTCGCAGTACTCGGACTTCCTCGCGGGGCGCGTCCTGCTGCCCGTCGACTTCTTCCTCGTGGCGCTGTTCGGTCACCTGTCCTGGAGGTGGGCCGCCGCCCGCGGCGGGCAGCTGTTGCGCCCGGAGGCCGTCGAGAACGTCCGCGCGGCGAGCGCCGGCGGCATCTCCGCGGTCACGTGCGCCGCCGTCGCCGTGGCGCTGTCGCCGTGGATCGGGTCGTACGCCTTCCTCGCCTTCCTGCTCAACGGCGTGCTCGCCGCGCTCATCCTCCGCCTCACGCGGCCGCATCCGGCAGGGGATGCCGCGGGTGCGGATACCGCGGGGGCGGACGGAGAGCGCGGGTAGGCTGGGGATGTGACCATGGAGATCGAGCTCGGCCGCGCCAAGCGCGCCCGCCGCGCCTATGCGTTCGACGACATCGCGGTCGTGCCTTCGCGGCGCACCCGTAACCCCGAGGACGTCTCGACCGCCTGGTCGATCGATGCCTTCGGTTTCGAGATCCCCGTCCTCGGCGCCCCGATGGACTCGGTCATGAGCCCGCGCACGGCCGTGATGCTCGGCCAGCTCGGCGGCCTCGGCGTGCTCGACCTCGAGGGCGTGTGGACGCGGTACGACGACCCGGAGCCTCTGCTCGAGGAGATCGGGTCGCTGCCGGCATCCGAGGCGACCCGTCGCATGCAGGAGCTGTACGCCGAGCCGATCAAGCCCGAGCTCGTCCGCGACCGCCTCGCCGAGATCCGCGATGCCGGCGTCACGGTCGCCGGTGCCCTGACCCCTCAGCGCACCCAGGAGCTGTACGAGACGGTCGTCGCGGCCGGCGTCGACCTCTTCGTCATCCGCGGCACGACCGTCTCCGCCGAGCACGTCTCCAGCGTCGACGCCCCCCTGAACCTCAAGAAGTTCATCTACGACCTCGACGTCCCCGTGATCGTCGGCGGCGCCTCCACGTACACGGCGGCGCTGCATCTGATGCGCACGGGAGCCGCGGGCGTGCTCGTGGGCTTCGGCGGCGGAGCGGCGTCGACCACCCGCGCCACCCTCGGCATCCACGCCCCCATGGCGACCGCCGTCGCCGACGTGGCCGGGGCCCGCCGCGACTACCTCGACGAGTCGGGCGGCCGCTACGTGCACGTCATCGCCGACGGCGGCGTCGGCACCTCGGGCGACATCGTGAAGGCCCTCGCGATGGGCGCGGATGCCGTCATGCTCGGCGTCGCCCTCGCACGCGCGACCGACGCGCCCGGCCGCGGACACCACTGGGGTCCCGAGGCCCACCACCCGAAGCTCCCGCGCGGCAAGCGCGTCGAGGTCGGGCAGGTGGCGCCGCTCGAGGAGATCCTGTACGGGCCGGCCCCGGTCGCCGACGGCACCGCGAACCTCATCGGCGCGCTCAAGAAGTCGATGGCCACCACGGGCTACTCCGACCTCAAGGAGTTCCAGCGCGTCGAGGTCGTCGTCGCGCCCTACATGGCAGGTCGATGACCACGGAGCCGTTCCCGCCCACGCTGCGCGAGGTCATGCTGCGCCCCTGGTGGCTCGGCATGCTCGTGTTCGCGCTCGTCGTCGCGGCCGTCTTCGCCTGGCTCGGCCAGTGGCAGCTCGGCCGCGCGATCGACACGTCGCCGCCCGCTCCCGGGGCCACCGAGCAGGTGCGCCCGATCGCGGAGATCACCGAGCCCGGTGCGTATCTGCCCGAGCCGCTGGTCGGTCAGCGCGTCGAGGTCTCGGGCTCCTTCGTCGCCGATGACTTCCTCGTCGTCTCGTCCCGGTTCAACGACGGGCGACAGGGCTACTGGGTGACCGGGCAGTTCCGCACCGACGCCGCGACCCCGACCTCGCTCGCGGTCGCCGTCGGCTGGACGGATGACCGCGCGGTCGCGGATGCCGCGGCATCCGCCCTCAACGCCGACCCCGGCGGCGCGCTCACGCTCACCGGTCGGCTCATCGCCGACGAGGGCCCCATGGCGCCGCCGCGCGGCGCCGCGCCCACCGAGATGACCCGGATGTCGCCGGCGGCCCTGCTGAGCTGGTGGCACGACACGGACGAGCTCTCGGTGTACCGCCCGTACCTGGTCGCCGATGCCGGCGAGCCGCTCGTGGGCGGCCTCGTCGCAATCGATTCGCCGGCTCCCGCCGAGGGCTCCGCCATCAACTGGCTGAACATCTTCTACGCCGTCGAGTGGGCCATCTTCGCGGGCTTCGCGTTCTACATGTGGTACCGGCTGGCCCGCGACGCGTGGGAGAAAGAGGTCGAGGCGCTCGAGGAGGAGCAGGCCGCGCGAGCGCGGGAGACCGTGTGATGCGCGGGGCGCCGTCGCCGCCGTCGCCGCATCCGCGGCGGCCGAACCGGCGGGCGTCGCCGACTAGACTTGACGGCATGCCTCAGCCCAAACTCGCCAGTTTTCCGGCGATCCGCGGGGCGCTCAGGTTCTACCAGATCGCCTCGGTGATCACGGGTGTCATGCTCCTGTCGCTGTGCGCCGAGATGATCGTCAAGTACGCCTTCGGCTACGAGCTGTTCGCCGGCGGCGCCGGGGGAGCGCTCTGGCTGCACCCGGTCACGCTGGACGGCGGCGGCGACCTCACCGGCGGCGCGATCAACCTGTCCACCGGCATCCTCATCGCGCACGGCTGGTTCTACGTCGTGTACCTCTTCGCGTGCTTCCGCGTGTGGAGCCTGATGCGCTGGGGATTCGTGCGGTTCATCGTGCTCGCGCTCGGCGGCATCGTCCCGCTCCTGTCGTTCTTCATGGAGGCGCGCGTCGCCCGCGAGGTGCGGGCCTACCTCGCGCAGCGCGAGGCCGACGAGTCCTCCGCCCCGATCCCCGCCACGGAAGGCAGCCGGTGACCACCCAGACCGAGACCGCTCAGCGTCCCGTCCTCGTCGTCGACTTCGGAGCCCAGTACGCGCAGCTCATCGCGCGCCGGGTGCGCGAGGCCGGCGTCTACAGCGAGCTGGTGCCGCACACCGTCACCGCCGCCGACGTCGAGGCGAAGAACCCGGTGGCCATCATCCTCTCCGGCGGTCCGTCCTCCGTGTACGAGCCCGGTGCCCCGACGCTCGACCCGGCCGTGCTGCAGCTCGGCGTGCCGACGCTCGGCATCTGCTACGGCTTCCAGGTGATGGCGCAGCAGCTGGGCGGCCAGGTCGCCAACACCGGCCTGCGCGAGTACGGCGCGACGGATGCCGTGGTCGCGAATGACGGCGGTGTGCTGCTCGGCGGTCAGCCCGTCGAGCAGAACGTCTGGATGAGCCACGGCGACCAGGTCGCGGCGGCCCCCGAGGGCTTCGAGGTGCTCGCCTCGACCGCGGCGACGCCGGTCGCCGCCTTCGGCAACGCCGAGAAGTGCTTCTACGGCGTCCAGTGGCACCCCGAGGTCAAGCACTCCGACTACGGCCAGGACGTCATCGTCAACTTCCTCCACAAGGCGGCGGGACTGGCCGCCGACTGGAACAGCGGCAACGTCATCGCCGAGCAGGTCGAGCGCATCCGCGCGCAGGTCGGCAGCGGCCGCGTGCTGTCGGCGCTGTCCGGCGGCGTCGACTCCGCGGTGTCGACGGCGCTCGTGCACAAGGCCGTCGGCGACCAGCTCGTCGCCGTCTTCGTCGACCACGGCCTGCTGCGCAAGGGCGAGCGCGAGCAGGTCGAGAACGACTACGTGGCATCCACCGGCGTGCGCCTGATCACGGTCGACGCCCGCGAGACCTTCCTCACCGCCCTCGCCGGCGTGAGCGACCCGGAGCAGAAGCGCAAGATCATCGGCCGCGAGTTCATCCGCGCCTTCGAGAAGGTGCAGGCCGACCTCGTCGCCGAGGCGGCCGCCGAGGGCGAGCCGATCCGGTTCCTCGTGCAGGGGACGCTGTACCCCGATGTCGTCGAGTCCGGCGGCGGTGCGGGGACCGCGAACATCAAGAGCCACCACAACGTCGGCGGGCTCCCGGAGGATCTGCAGTTCGAGCTCGTCGAGCCGCTGCGCACCCTCTTCAAGGACGAGGTGCGCGCGATCGGTCGCGAGCTGGGGCTTCCCGAGGCGATCGTCGGCCGCCAGCCGTTTCCGGGGCCGGGCCTCGGCATCCGCATCGTGGGTGAGGTCACCGCTGACCGCCTCGAGATCCTGCGTGACGCCGACGCCATCGCCCGCGAGGAGCTGACGAAGGCGGGCCTGGACGGCGAGATCTGGCAGTGCCCGGTGGTGCTCCTGGCCGACGTCCGGTCGGTGGGCGTGCAGGGCGACGGCCGCACGTACGGCCACCCGATCGTGCTGCGTCCCGTCTCGAGCGAGGACGCGATGACCGCCGACTGGACGCGCCTGCCGTACGACGTGCTGTCGAAGATCAGCAACCGCATCACCAACGAGGTCCGCGAGGTCAACCGGGTCGTGCTCGACGTCACGTCGAAGCCCCCGGGGACCATCGAGTGGGAGTGATCTGACCGGATGCCGGGATCGCGGGGACTGCCCCGGGTCCCGGCATCCGTCGTTGCGCGGTCATCGTGCGGGCCGGGTCGTGTTTCGTCTTCCGTCTGGATGGTGTGACCAGGGATGCCGTGCCGCGTGCGGGCTGTGCCGGGAAAGCCGAAGGCCCGCCCGGGGAGCCGGACGGGCCTTCGTGCGCGCGGGGCGCGGGGCGACTAGTTGTTGCCGCGTGCGATCGCGATGAGGCGCAGGATCTCGATGTACAGCCACACGACCGTCACCATGATGCCGAAGCCGCCGAGCCAGCCGTACTCGCGGGGCGCGCCGTTGCGCACACCCTGCTGGATCTGGTCGAAGTCGAGCACGAGCGAGTACGCGGCCATGATGACCACGAGCACACCGATGATCAGGCCGAGGGGGATGCCGGCGATCTTGATGTTGCTGTACAGACCGAAGGCGCCGCCCTCGCCCGCCGCGCCGAACATCATCAGCACGACGTTCAGCAGGCCGAAGACGAGGTAGCCGATCATCGCGATCATGAAGATCTTCGTGGCGCGGGCGCTCGCGCGGACCTTGCCGCTGGCGAAGAGGGCCAGGGTGACACCGACGACCGACAGGGTCGCCAGCGTGGCCTGCATGACGATGCCGGGCCAGATGAACTCGAAGTACGCCGAGATGCCGCCGACGAAGAGGCCCTCGAACGCCGCGTAGGCGAAGATCAGCGCGGGGCGGACCTTCTTGCGCGACGTGAACGAGATCACCATCGCCAGCACGAACCCGCCGAGCATGCCGATGATCCAGGGCACGATCGTCACCTGCGAGGTGGTGGTGAGCTGCTCCGGCGAGAACGCGCCGCCCAGGGTCCACACCCAGCCGACGACGGCCGTGACGAGGAGGATCGCGAACAGGCCGACGGTCTTCGCGACGGTGTCCTCGACGGTCATCCGGCCGGTCTGGTGCGACGCGGCGGCGGGCGCGGCGAAGGCGCCCTCGAGCTGGGCGTTCACCGCGGCATCCGTCACCTGGTGCGACGTCGCGGCGTAGGCGGTCTGGGCGCCGGGCTGCGGCGCGGCCGGCGGCGTGAGGCCGGGACGCTGCTCTTGGAACGCCGGGTTGTTGAATGCGAAGTTGCCGGAGGCCATGGTCTCTTTCCACTCCCTAGGGGTGCACCGGACGGGTGCACAGCGAGGTGCTGTGACACCAGGCTATCGGACGGGTGTCGCGCGGCGTCAGGGCCCGGCTGTGTCGCTGCTGTGAAGGCGCTCGGAGAGGTCATAGCCGCTCTCGTTAGCCTGAGGGCATGCTTGCCGTCCGGCCCCTGATCATCGGTCATCGTGGCGCCCCGGGGTATCGGCCCGAGCACACCCGTTCGTCGTACGCGCTCGCCCTCGCGCTGGGCGTGGACGCGGTCGAGCCGGATGTCGTCGTCACCGCCGACGGGGTGCTGGTCGTGCGTCACGAGAACGAGATCGGCGGGACGACCGACGTCGCCGAGCACCCCGAGTTCGCCGCGCGGCGCACCACGAAGACCATCGACGGGGTGGAGCACACGGGGTGGTTCACGGAGGACTTCACGTGGGACGAGCTGGCGACGCTGCGCTGCCGCGAGCGGCTGCCCCAGCTGCGCCCGTCCAGTGCCGCGTTCGACGGGGCGGAGCCGCCGCTGCGCCTCCGCGACGTGCTGGACCTCGTGCGGGCGGCGTCCCGTGACCAGGGGCGAGAGATCGGCGTCGTGCTGGAGATCAAGCACGCGACGTACTTCGCCGGCCTCGGCGTCGACCTCGACGCCCTCGTCGCCGCGGAGCTCCGGCGTGCGGGGTGGGCCGACGGCGAACTGCCGCTGTACCTCGAGTCCTTCGAGCAGGACGTGCTGATGCGGCTGCGCGCCCGCGGCATCCGGGGCACGTACGTGTACCTGCTCGAGGCGAGCGGCACCGCCTACGACCTCCTCTCCGCCGCCGGGAGCACGCCACCGACCTACCGCGAGCAGGCGACGCCGGCGGGTCTGGACCGCCTCGCCGGCGAGGTCGACGCGATCAGCGTCGACAAACGCATGATCCTCGCCCCCGATCGGCTGGGCCGTGCCACGGGTCCGGCCCGCGTCGTCGCCGACGCGCACGAGCGCGGGCTCCGGGTGTTCACGTGGACCTGCCGTCCCGAGAACGCCTTCCTCCTGGCGGCGTACCGCCGGGGCCGGTCGAAGGCCGCGTTCGGCGACTACGCGGGGGAGTGGGGGGTGATCGCGCATGCCGGGGTGGACGGCGTCTTCGTGGATCACGCCGACCTCGGGGTCGCGTTCTTCCGCTGACGCAGCGGCCGGCGGCGCGGCGGTGTGCCTCCACAGCGACCGCATAGGGTGAGGGCATGAGCCCTTCCGGCATCGTCGTCACCGGGGTGCGCCGCTCGTTCGGCGCCGTCCACGCGGTGCGCGACGTCTCCTTCGACGCCCGCGCCGGCGCCGTGACGGGTCTCGTGGGCCCCAACGGCTCCGGCAAGACCACCCTGATGCTGATGCTGGCGTCGCTGCTGGCGCCGGATGCCGGCACCATCCGCATCGGCGGGATCGACCCGGTCGCCGACCCGGCGTCGGCCCGCGCGGTGCTCGGGTGGATGCCGGACGCGCTCGGCGCCTGGCCGTCGCTGACGGCCCGGGAGACGCTGACGATGACGGCGCGCCTGTACGGCATCGAACCCGACCCGGCGCGCGAGGGTGCCGCCCGCCTGCTCGCCGAGGTGGGGCTGTCCGCGCTCGCCGACGCCCCCGCACGGGTGCTGTCGCGGGGCCAGAAGCAGCGGCTGGGGCTCGCGCGGGCGCTCGTGCACGACCCGCAGGTGCTGCTCCTGGACGAGCCGGCGTCGGGTCTGGACCCACAGGCGCGTATCGATCTGCGCGTGCTGCTGCGCCGTCTCGCGGCCGACGGGCGCACCATCCTCCTCTCCAGCCACATCCTCTCGGAGCTGGAGGAGGTGGTCGACGATGCCGTGTTCCTCGTCGAGGGATCCACGGTCGCCGGCGACCGCGTCGCCGCGGCGGCGACGCGTCAGCGCTCCTGGCGCATCCGGCTGGCCGACCGCGACGCGACGGCGGCGGTGCTCCCGGTGGCGCAGACCCTGGGACTCGACGCCGCGCTCGTGCCGATCGACCGCCGGGACCTCCTCGTCGCGTTCGCGAGCGACGCGGACGCGGCATCCGCCCTCGCCGCCCTCGTCGGAGCGGGCCTGCCGGTGGCGGAGTTCGCCGCCGCGACGGGGATGCTGGAACACACCTTCCTCGACCTCGAAGGAGACCGCTCATGAGCGCCGCGCGGCTGTGGACGATCGCCCGTCTCGAGCTGCTGCAACGCGTGCGCACCGTCTCGTGGTACGTGCTACTCGGGGTCTTCGCGCTCGTCCTCATCGGTGTGACCGCGCTCGCGTTCCTCGCCTACGGCGGGTGGGGTCAGAGCGGCCCGGGGGTCTTCTCCGTCGTCGTCTACGTCACCCTGCTGCTCGTGCTCCTCGTCTCGCCCACCCTCAGCGGCAACAGCATCAACGGCGACCGGGACGCCGCGACCCTCGCGCCCGTGCAGGTCACGCTGGTCACGGCCGGCGAGATCCTGCTCGGCAAGTTCCTCGCGGGGTGGATCACGGGGCTCGCGTTCGCCGCGGTCGCAGCGCCGTTCCTCGTGATCTCGACGTTCGCGGGCGGGGTGAACGCGCTGACGGTCGTCGTGTCGCTCGCCGTGCTCGTCCTGGAGACCGGCGTGATCGCCGCGATCGGCGTCGCGCTGTCGGGCGTGCTGGCCCGTCCGCTGTTCTCCGTGGCGACGACCTATCTCGTCGTCGCCGCGCTCGCCGTGGGCACACCGCTCGGGTTCGGGCTCATCGGCTCCGCCGTCGCCAGCGAGGGCACCTCGCTGACGCGGTCGTACGAGATCGGGCCCGACGGCCTGCCCCTGTGCCGCGACGGCGGCGACGACTGCGGGAACGATCCGGGTCGGATCGTGTGCGGCGAGTGGACGACCAGCACCTACCGGGTGCCGCGCTTCGACTACGTCTGGTGGATGCTGTCGGCCAACCCCTTCGTCATCCTCGGCGATGCGACGCCGACGACCTACAACGAGTACGGGTACCCGGACGACCTGTTCGGCTCGCTCAAGCTCTCCGTCCGCTCGGCTCAGGTGCCGCCGTCCCTCGAGCAGACCTGGGACGACTGCGACCCCCGCATGTACGTCGACGACGGCGACCGGCGCTCGCCCCAGCAGGTCATCGACGGCACGGTGCCGAGCTGGTTCGTCGGACTGGCGGTGCAGATCGCGCTCGCCGCATTGCTGCTGTGGTGGGCCTGGGCCCGCACGCGCACCCCCGCGCGGAAGCTGCCCCCGGGCACGCGCATCGCCTGACGGCGGCGGCAGCGCCAATGGATGAGGATCCTCTCATCCTCCTTTCGCCGCATGCAGGGGGTGCATAGCCTCCATACAGCCGCGTCACACCCCGATGTGGCACCTCCCCCTGCACGAAAGGCGGTCCCCCTTTGCGACGACGCATTCTGGCTGCAGCCGGCGCGCTAGCGCTGCTCCTGCCCTCCGCAGCCGCGTACGCGGCCACTCCCGACGGCAGCGATCCCTCGTCACGGTTCCTGCCCGCGGCATCCGCCGGGAAGGTCTCGACTTCGTTCACGTCGGCCGCGATCGGGGCCGACGGCCTCGTGACGGTGGTCGTGGAGATGACCGGCGACCCCGTGGCGGTCGTCGAAGCCGAGCAGGGCCGGGAGCTGAGCGACGGTGAGCGCGGCGACGTCAAGAGTCGGCTCAAGGACGCCCAGGAGCCCGTGAGCGCGGCGATCGAGGACAAGGGCGGGTCGGTCCAGGCCGAGATGCAGTCGGCGTACAACGGCCTGCAGGCGAAGGTGCCCGCGGCCGAGCTCGACGCCATCGCGTCGATGCCGAACGTCGTCGCTGTGCACCCGGTGCGCACCTACTCGGTCGACAACGCGGTGTCGGTGCCGTTCCTCGGCGTCCCGCAGGTGTGGGAGAGCACGGGCTACACGGGCCAGAACGTCAAGGTCGCCATCATCGACACGGGCATCGACTACACGCACGCCACCTTCGGCGGGCCCGGCACCGTCGAGGCGTTCCAGGCGGCCGCCGCGACGTCGGCGCAGCCGGCCGACCCCGCGCTGTACGGCCCCGACGCCCCGCGCGTCAAGGGCGGCATCGACCTCGTCGGCGACGACTACAACGCCGACCCGACCAGCGCGTCGTACCAGCCCGTGCCGCACCCCGACGACAATCCGCTCGACTGCAACGGCCACGGCTCGCACGTCGCCGGCACCACGGGCGGCTCCGGCGTCCTCGCCGACGGCACGACCTATCCGGGCCCCTACGACACCACGACCCCGTCGAACACCTTCCGCGTCGGCCCCGGCGTCGCGCCGCAGGTCGACCTCTACGCGGTGCGCGTCTTCGGCTGCGAGGGATCGACCGACGTCGTCGTGCCCGCCCTGGACTGGGCGGTCGACAACGGCATGGACGTCGTGAACATGTCGCTCGGCTCGTCCTTCGGCCGGGGCGACGACCCCGACGCCGTCGCCGCGGCCAACGCAGTGGGCGCCGGTGTGGTCGTCGTGGCCTCGTCCGGCAACGCCGGACACAACCCCTACCTCACCGGCTCTCCCGGCACGGGCGACGGCGTCATCTCGGTGTCCGCCGTGGACAGCGCCGAGGGCTTCCCGGGCGCGACGGTCACGGTCGACGGCGCCCCCGTCGAGGCGATCAACGCCAACGGGGCCTCGCTGGACGGCCTCGGCGATCTCTCGGTCGTGCGTCTGACGGGCGACAACGTGCTGGGCTGCTCCGCGGCCGCCTTCACGGCCGCCGGCATCGTGCCGGGCGGCAAGCAGCTCGCGGTCGTCGACCGCGGCTCCTGCGCCCGCGTCGCGAAGGCGATCTACGGCCAGCAGGCCGGTGCCGCGGCCGTCGTCATGGTCAACACGACCGACGATCTGCCGCCGTACGAAGGTGCCGTCACCGCGAACCCCGACACCGGCGAGGCGTTCGATCTGACGATCCCGTTCCTCGGCGTGCGGTCCTCGAACGGCCCGGTCTTCGTCTCCGGCGCCACGGCGAGCCTCGTGGCCACCCAGATCGCGAACCCCGGCTTCCGCGGCTACGCGTCGTTCAGCTCGTCCGGTCCGCGGTCCGGAGACAGCGCCATCAGCCCCGACGTCGCCGCCCCCGGTGTGTCGATCTCGTCGGCCGCGGTCGGCTCGGGCAACGGCGCCGCCATCCTGTCGGGCACCTCGATGGCCGCCCCGCACGTGGCCGGCGTCGCCGCGCTCTCGGCCGAGGCGCACCCGTCCTGGACGGCTCCGCAGATCGCGGCATCCGTCGTGTCGACGGCAGACCCCGACAAGGTCGCCGGCCAGAGCCTGACTCTCGGCGGCGTGGGCATGGTCGACGCGGCGCAGGCGGTCGCCACCACGGTGACCGCGACGGGAGACGCCTTCCGCACGGAGAGCGGCTGGGCCCGCGAGTCGGCGCTGAGCTTCGGCTTCCAGGAGTCGCCGCTCGGCTTCGGCGGGGTCAAGACGGTCACCGTGCGCAACGACGGCCCGACCGCCGTACGCTACGACGTCTCGACGGCGCCCTCGGCGCAGTCGAAGAAGGCGCGGATCATCCTCTCGAACCGGTCGATCACGGTGCCGGCGGGGGGAACGGCGAAGCTGCTGCTCATCGTCGCCGCGGCCGCGAAGGACGTGCCGAGCTCTGTGGGGGCGTCCGATCAGTTCGCGTTCTCGGAGATCTCCGGCGACATCGTGCTGAGCGCGGCCGACTCGACTCTGCGCGTTCCGTATCTGCTCGTCCCCCGTGCGGACAGCACGGTGAAGGCGACCGCGAACGGTCCGTGGTTCGGGGGCAAGCAGAAGGTCGCCGACGGCACCAAGAAGCTGACGCTGCGCAACCTCGCCGGGGCACTTCCGGCCGGTGCCGACGTCTACACCTGGGGGCTGTCGGACCCGAAGGATGCCGCGGCGTCGCTGCCCGACACGGGGTATGACATCCGTGCCGTCGGTGTGCAGTCGTTCGCCGAGGGAGACGATCACCTGATGGTCTTCGCGATGAACATGCATCACCGGTGGTCCAACGCCGCCGCCAACGAGTACGACATCGTGATCGACACCGATCGCGACGGCCAGGCCGACTGGATCGCCCTGTCGGCGGACTCGGGCGCCGTGCGCAACGGAGACACGAACGGTCTCTCGGAGGTGTTCATCGTCAACGCGAAGACGAAGGAGCTGGCGGCGGCCGGGTTCCTCACGCAGGCGCCCACCGACAGCAGCACGCTGCTGCTGCCGGTCCGCGCCAGCGACCTCGGCATCACCGGTGCCTTCTCGTACACGGCCGAGACCTTCGCGTCCAACAACGCGTCGGATGCCGTGGACGGGTGGGCGACCTACGACCCGACCGCTCCGGCGATCAGCAACGGGCAGTATGTCACCGTCCCGCAGCGCGGCTCGGCGAGTGTCGACGTGAGCTTCAACGCGAAGCAGATCGAGGCGCAGAAGCCGCTCGGCTCGATGGTGGTCGTGATGGACAACCAGTCCGGCGCCGATGAGGCGCTGCTGCTGCCGCTCAAGAAGTAGGCCCGCCACGACGGAGGGGACGGATGCCGCGGCATCCGTCCCCTCCGTCGTGCGCCCGGCCAGGGATCAGGCGGTGCAGAGCTTCGGCTCGGCGCCTTGGCCGAACCGGTAGTCGTAGGTCGTTCCGTCGACGCTCACGATGATGCGCAGGCCGTCGATCTGCGCCTGCGTGTAGCTCTGGCCGGGCGTCGCGCACCCGAGAGAGCCGTCGTTGAACGTCACGGCCTGGGAGGACACGAGCTGCGGGGTGCCTTTCACCCCGCGTGCGGTCAGATCGGCGACGATCGCATCCCAGCGGCTCTGCGGCACCTCCACGGCAGCGCCCGTCGGCCCGACGGGTCCCGGCGTGGCCGTCTGCAGGGGAGGTCGGCTCGACGCCGACGCGGCGGGCGACTCCGCGGCCGGGTCGGTGGCCCCCGACCCGCACGACGTGAGGGCGAGCGCCGCCAGGGCGATCACGGCCAGGATCGGTGTTCTGCGCATGAGATCCTCCTCGGGCCGGCGATGCGGATGCCGGATGAAGCGAGGGTAGGCCCTGCGCCTGCGAATGCGCGGGGAGGTCCACGCTCGCGTGAGGCGAAGCCCTACGCGATCCGCGGTTCGAGGATCCGAAGCGATCCGTCGCGGCAGTCCTAAGCCGACGCTCGAGGACTCGCGACGTGCCGGGCGGGCTGGATCTGTCGCGGGCGGCTCGGGAAGTGACTCGATCGCCTGCCGGGGAGACGCCCTCGTGGTTGCGAGAAGTGCCGCGGGGCACGGGTCTAAGCCTGTGATCGCCGGCTCGCAGATTGACCACTGTTCCATATATTGCTATGTTCCACTTTATGCGGAACGTGTCTCTTTCTGGAACGGACGCGCTCGTAGACGGATTCAGGGCCGCGCTGGAGTCGGCTGGAGCGCGTTCGGTGATCGTCGAGCGCCAAACCGGCAGCAATGTCGTCGACGCAGAGGTGCGGGCGCAGTTCGGCCGGGCATCGCTTGTACTCAGCGTGGAAGTAAAGCTCTCTCCGCCGCGATCCCGCGTCGAGGTCGGAGCGCTACCGAGCGTTCAGTCCGGGAGCGTGCCGGTGATCGTCGCGCCGTTCCTTTCGCCCCCGGTGCGTGACGAACTCGCTCGAGCCGGGTGGTCGTACTGGGATGCGACCGGAAATATGCGCATCTCGAGCGACGACCCGGCGGTATGGATCGATCGGGTCGGTGCATCACGTGACCCCGAACCGCGCAATGACGCCCAGCCGCAGCGACTTCGATCGCTAAAGGGTAAGGCGGCTTCGCAGGTCATCGTCCGGCTGCTCAGTACTCGGCGTGCAGCGTCGGTGAGGGAACTGTCGCGTGAGACCGGAACCGGATTGGGCACGGTCAGTCGCGTCGTTGAACTGCTGCGTGAAGAGGGACTGCTCGAGGACACCAACGGTGGTCCAATCGTCGTCGCCGATCAGCTGGGGCTGGCGCGGCGTTGGGCCCGCGACTACGGATTCGAGACCACGTTCAAGCCGGCTCGATACTTCTCACTCTTGGGGGAGGAGATTGCGCTTGACAGATTGCAGCGATCCGCGCTGACCTATGCCCTGACGGGTACTCGTGCTGCGGGGATCGAATTCGAGACACAAGGACGGGTCGCGCCGCTGCCCGCTTCCGATATCTGGCTTTACACCGACGATGCGGCTGGCGTGGAGCGTGCGATGGATCTCGCTCCGGATCGACGTGGAAACGTCCTGGTCGCTCGATGTGACTTTCTGACTTTGAATGAAGGCTTCTCGACGATCGGTGGCAGCGAGCCCCGGAAAATCGCGCGGCCGTGGCGAATCGTCGGCGACCTGCTCGGAGCAGGCGGGCGCCTCGCTGCAGTCGGTGAGGAGCTCGCGTCGCTCCAGCCCAGGGGAGTGACAGTCTGATGCCCGCCGCAGGCAACGTCAGTCCCGAGTACGTCGCCGCGCGACGGGTCCTGCTGGACGCGCTCGAAGCGTTGGGCCCGCACCTCGACGCCATCGTGCTCGTCGGCGCGCAAGCGGTCTACGTCCATGCTCCGCTGGGCGATCCGCGACCGACCTACACAACGGACGCGGATCTTGCGCTCGACCCCGAGCTGCTCGGCACGCATCCCGACATTGCGCGCTCGCTTGCAGACGCGGGCTTCGCGCCGAATACGACGGGCAATCCCGGAAGTTGGGTCTCCGTCGACGGTGTCGTCGTAGACCTGATGGTGCCGCTCGGCGCGATGCCGCTGAGTTCGCGGCGCACCGCGCCGCTCGAGGGGCACGGTCCGCTCACCGCCCGCCGCACCCGCGGGCTTGAGCTCGCACTCTTCGACAACGCCCCTGTCGCGCTCACGGCCCTGGAGCCTCAGGACTCCCGGGCAATAGAGGTTCGCGTAGCGGGGCCGGCTGCGCTCGTGATCGCCAAAGCGATCAAGATTCAGGAACGAGTCGAGGGTGCTCGCGAGGATCGTGTGACATCCAAGGATGCCGGTGACCTGCTGCGATTGCTCCGAAACGTCTCCGCGGAGTCCATCGGCGCATCCTTGCGCGATCTGGAGGTGACGCATCCGATCGTGCAACCCGTCGTGTCGGAGGCGGTTGACTGGCTTGGCGGTCAGCTGACCGGTCGTTCACCGCTCATCGACCTCGCTGTGGCGGACCGGTCAGGCATCGAGGCGCCCGCCCAGGTCACCGTGGCCATGCAACAACTCACGCGTCGGATGCTCGATGCCTACCGCGACGCTGACGGCTGATTGCCACCGATCCGTTCCTCACGCCCTGGGAGCGGTTGAGGCTCACGAGTCCGGGGCGGGCGAGCGATATCGCGTCCGCTACCGGATGCCAGATCACCGACAGACCGACAAGCGCGGCTTCCGCACCAAGCGCGACGCCGGCCTCTTTCTCGCCACCATGTTTCCGAGGGGAAGCGGGCCGTCACAGTTCGACGCGACGGCGGGAGTCGAACCCGCAACGCGACCGGGTATGAACCGGTGCCCGGGTCCGCCCGGATCGCCGCGATGCCCCGAGGTGGGGACGCCATCACGCTAACCCGCCACGCCCGTCGCAGCTAGGTGTGTGACCTGTGTTTGCGTTATGTGTCCGCGCGTGACGGGCTTCCGGCCGCCGCATCACAGCGTGCGGTCGAACGCGCCCTGGCGGGTCGACACGATGTCCTTGCCGAGCGGCATGAGCGAGATCGGGATCATCTTGAAGTCGGCGATCGCCATCGGGATGCCGATGATGGTGATGCAGAGCGCGATGCCGCTGACGAGGTGCCCGATCGCAAGCCACCAGCCGGCGAGGATCACCCAGACGACGTTGCCGAGGAAGGACCCCACGCCCGCGGTGGGCTTCGGCACGATCGTGCGTCCGAACGGCCAGATGACGTAGCCGGCGGTGCGGAACGAGGCGATCGCCCACGGGATCGTGATGATCGGGATGCACAGCACCACCCCGGCGATCACGTAGCCGACGAACAGCCAGAAGCCGGCGAAGATGATCCAGACGATGTTGAGGATCGTGCGCATGGGTCCATTGTCGCCGCAACCGGGCGGGGCTACACGCGGCGCCGGGCCGCCGCGCCCTGCGCGTGACGGAGCAGTCCTACGAGTCCGCAGATCAGGGCGAGCGCGCCGAGCGCCATGAGCGTGCCGGCGACGAGCGTGGCGGCGTCCAGCTGCGGCACGATCGTCGCGAGATCGTCGAGCGCGCCGGGTGCCCATGTCAGTGCGGCACCGACCATGGCGACCGCCACGAACACGAGGCCCCAGACGATCCCCGCCCAGCGGATGCGAGGCTGCGGCATCGCGTCGAGAGTCGTGTTCTCTTCGTCGGCGGTGGATGCGGCGGTCAGATCGGTCACGGTGTCGTACTCGGTCATCGGGAACCTCCGGTGGTGGGCGTGGGGAGGAAGACGGTGACGAACCCGCCGTCCTGTTCGATGACGATCCTCTGATGGGTACGGGAACCGGGGTCGCCGAACGCAGCCGAGTAGCGGACCCGGCCGTCCGGGAGTCGAGCGGACGTGACGCCCGG
Organism: Microbacterium sp. NFH-22A-Y; assembly: GCF_021401375.1. Lineage (NCBI taxonomy): Bacteria > Bacillati > Actinomycetota > Actinomycetes > Micrococcales > Microbacteriaceae > Microbacterium > Microbacterium sp. NFH-22A-Y. The sequence continues at coordinate 694,589 of NZ_JACBGF010000002.1, forward strand.
GATGTCGTCGAGTCGCGAGAAGGAATACTCACCGGAACTGCTCACGCTGACGCCGTCGACGGCGGCGTCGCGTGTCGTGATCTCTATGTCGATCCGGGCAGAGTCATCGGGAGGCTCGGGAAGAACGCGGGTGTTCCCCGACTTCTTCTCGACGAAGGCGGCGCCATCGAGGCCGGTGTCCTGTGTCGCGATGACGAGGTCGCCCCACGTCTGCACGAACGGGTCCGATGCCGAGGTGCCCGGCTGCGAAGCATCGCCCACAGCGATCCAGTAGCTTCCGATATGAAGCGTCTGCGCAATCGGCACCGCCGTCGCTGCGCCCGCGCCGAGCAGCGTCACGACGGTCACGAACGCGAGGAAGCCGCTGCGGCGGCGCAGCGCACCGGCCACCACCATCGACATGCCGAGCACGACGCCCGCGACGAACAGCCCGCGTGCGGCACCCAGGGCATCGCGCTGAGCGATGGCGGTGGCGGTACCCGCGATCACGGCGACTCCGACGGCGACGCCGACGAACGCGAGCGGCGTGCGCGGAGAGTTCAGACGCCGCAGTCGACGGCGCTCGGCGGCTTCGGCGGCGAACGCGGTGGCGCGCTCCTGCCGCTCGCGGCGCGCCTGGTCGCGGACGGCACGATCGGCATCCTGCTGCTGCCGGCGCCAGGCGTCGTCCTGCACTTTCCACGCGGCGTGCTGCTCGCGCCACGCGGCGTAGGCGTCGTCGCCGGGTGCAGAGCCTTTCGACTCGGCCGTGCCGGCCCCGCTCGACGACCGGAGGTCGGGGGCGGCGTCGCTCGAGGAGTCGGGGGCGGTGCCCGGGGACGGGAAGGCAGGGGAGGATGCCGCGAAGCCGGCGGCATCCGTCCCCTGCGGGTCCGCGGAGGCGACCGGACCCGAACCGGTGGCCACGGCGGACGCGTCCGGCGATGCATCCGCAGCGGAAGCCCTCTGCTGCGGCGGTGCCGGGGACACGGAGCGCGCGGAGTGACGCGCCGCGCGCACGATGATGAACAGGAGCGCGACGGCGAGAACCAGACCGACGGTCACCAGCAGCGCGGACAGCGCAGACCATCCGCCGAGCCCGGGGCTCAGCATCCACTGCGGGATGCCGCCGACGAAGACGACTCCCGGTCCGAGCGGGATGAGCCCGAGGATCAGCAGACCGAGAATCCCGATCTGAGCCGGCTCGAACCGACGACGCAGGGCGTCGCGCAGCAGAATCCGACCATCGAGGTCGGGCAGGAGCGCCCAGGCCAGCGCGTAGAGGAAGATCACCGGGAACCCGAAGAGGCCGACCACGACCAGGATGCCGCGGACGATCAGCGGATCGATCCGCAGGCGCGCCGCGATTCCCGCCGCGACCCCGCCGATCCACCCGTCGCCGCGGATCAGCCCGAGTCCCCCGGTCCACGAGAAGAAGCGGTCGCCGGCGTCGCGGCCACCGGTGTCGGTGTCGGGAGGAGGAGGTTGTGTCGACACGGTCGTCTGCGGCGGCTCCACGGGTGGGGTGGTCATGCATCGATCTTCGCGGCGCGGCGGCCGCGCCGACCATCGGGGGAACCCCTGAGCCGGCCCTGATCTCTGCAGCTGCGGCGATGACGGCCGCGCTCGCGGATGGTTTGATGGGCCGTATGACGCCCGCCGCCGCCCCGGATGCCGCGCGCACCGCGCCCGCGCCGCGTCCTGTGCCGCCGGCTCGGCCGCCGCTCGTGCGTCCTCGTGAGTGCGTCGTCGCCGGCGTCGCCGAGGGCCTCGCCCACCACCTCGGTGCTCCCGTGAGCGCGGTGCGCGCGTTGTTGGTCGTCCTCGCGCTGTGCGGAGGTGCCGGCATCCTCTTCTACGCCTGGTGCTGGGCCTTCGCGCCCCGCGCCGCCGGAGACGCGCCGACCACGAGCTCGGCGCCGATCGCCTGGATTCTCACGTGCGGCGCCGCGATCATCCTGCTGCCGCTGACTGCGCTCGCCGTCGTCGGCTCGCGTGCGAGCTCTGACCTCGCCGCCGTCGTCGGCGCCGCATCGGCGGCGGCCGCGGCCGCGGGAGCATGGGCGACGCTGGTCGACCGCCGTGACCCTCTCCGCGGACCGGGGCACGCGGTGATCGTCCGAACCGCGGCCGTGATCATCCTCCTCGCCGTGTTCGGAGTGACCATCCTCGCCCTCCGCGACGGCGTGGCGGCGGATGCTCTCCTGATCGTGGTGCCGCTGATCGCGCTCGCCGCGGTGCTGTCGTCGACTCTCGTCGAGAAGTGGCGCGAGCTCACGGGTGAGCGCGACCGGCGCATCCGCGAGGAGCAGCGCGCCGAGATGGCCGCTCACCTGCACGATTCTGTCCTGCAGACGCTCGCCCTGATCCAGAACCGGGGCGGCGCATCGAGCGACGTCGCGCGGCTCGCCCGGGCACAGGAGCGAGAGCTGCGGGCCTGGCTGTACGACGGCGATCAGCCGGCCGACAGCGACCTCGCCACCGACCTTCGCGACTACGCCGCCGCGCTCGAGCTCGACTACCCGGTGCGGATCGACGTGGTCGCCGCAGGGATCTCGAATGAGCGCGCGAGCGGCGAGATCGCGGCGGCGGCACGGGAAGCGATGCTGAATGCGGCGCGCCACGCCGGCGGCGACGTCTCCGTCTACATCGAAGGGCGCGCCGACGGCGTCGACGTCTTCGTCCGCGACCGGGGGCCGGGTTTCGTTCTCGACGACGTGGCGGACGACCGGCTCGGCGTTCGCCAGTCGGTGATCGGACGCATGCGGCGCCTCGGCGGCACCGCGACGGTGACGTCGGGACCGGAGGGCACCGAGGTACAGCTGCGGGCGACGACGGCAGAGGGCAACGCTCGTGGCTGACGGCATCCGCGTGGTCATCGTCGACGACCACTCGATCTTCCGCTCGGGTCTGCGCAGCGATCTCGACGACGACGTCGCGGTGGTCGGGGAGGCGGCGGACGTGCCGACGGCGATCGCCGTCGTCGCCGAGACGCAGCCGGACGTCGTGCTGCTCGATGTGCACCTGCCCGGGGGACGCGGCGACGACGCGACGGGCGGCGAGGACGTCATTCGTGGCTCTGCCGGGGTGTCGACCCGCTTTCTGGCGTTGAGCGTTTCCGACGCGGCCGAGGACGTCGTGCGCGTGATCCGCGCCGGAGCGCGCGGCTACATCACGAAAGGGTCGTCGGGCGCCGAAGTGAGCCGTGCCGCCCGCGCCGTCGCCGACGGCGACGCCGTGTTCTCGCCGCGGCTCGCGGGGTTCGTGCTCGACGCGTTCGGAGCCGTCGCCGGCGAGACCGCCGCCGTCGATGACGAGCTCGACCGGCTGTCGACCCGCGAGCAGGAGGTGATGCGCCTCATCGCCCGCGGCTACGCGTACAAGGAGGTCGCGAGCGCACTGTTCATCTCGATCAAGACGGTCGAGACCCACGTCTCGGCGGTGCTGCGGAAGCTGCAGCTGTCGTCGCGGCACGAGCTGACGGTGTGGGCCTCTCAGCGGCGCCTGCTGTGACGCGCGGCGCCTGCGGTGTCGGAGCCGCGACCTAGACTTGTCGGGATATGAGCGACCCGATCAAGCCCGTCATCGTCGGCATGCCCACGGATGCCGCGCGCGGCACGGGGGCGCGCGTCGACGACGACCTCCTGGCCGGGCTCAACCCCCCGCAGCGCGAAGCGGTCATCTATCGCGGACAGGCGCTCCTCATCGTCGCCGGCGCCGGATCGGGCAAGACCAGCGTGCTCACGCGCCGCATCGCCTCGCTGCTGCGCGGCCGCGAGGCGTGGCCGAGTCAGATCCTCGCGATCACCTTCACCAACAAGGCCGCCGGCGAGATGCGCGAGCGCGTGCGGCAGCTCATCGGCGACACCGCGCAGGGGATGTGGATCTCGACGTTCCACTCCGCGTGCGTGCGTATCCTCCGCCGCGAGGCCGACCAGTTCGGCTTCACCAAGAGCTTCACCATCTACGACTCGGGCGACTCTCGGGCGCTCGTCAAACGTCTGGTCAAGCAGTACGAGGCCGACGCGTTCGGCCTGACCCCGGCATCCGTGCAGAGCCGCATCTCGAAGCTCAAGAACGAGCTCGCGGATGCCGAGTCCTTCGCCCGCACGGCCAACATGAGCGACCCCGCCGAGCGTCTGTTCGCGGAGATCTTCGCCGACTATCAGCGCTCGCTGCAGCGCGCCAACGCCTTCGACTTCGACGACCTCATCGCGCAGACGGTGTATCTGTTCCGCGCCTTCCCGCACGTCGCCGACACGTACCGGCGCCGGTTCCGGCACATCCTGGTCGACGAGTACCAGGACACGAACCACGCGCAGTACGCGCTCATCCACGAGCTCACCCGCCCCATCGAAGACGTCGGGGCGCTGCTCGACGAGACCGACGGCGCCTCGCTGACCGTGGTCGGCGACTCCGACCAGTCGATCTACGCCTTCCGCGGCGCTGACATCCGCAACATCACCGAGTTCGAACGCGACTATCCGGGCGCGAAGGTCGTGCTCCTCGAGCAGAACTACCGGTCGACCCAGAACATCCTCACCGCCGCCAACGCCGTCATCAGCAACAACTTCGACCGCAAAGACAAGAAGCTGTGGACCGACGTCGGCGCGGGGGAGAAGATCGTCGGCTTCACCGGCTACTCCCAGCACGACGAGGCGCAGTTCGTCGCTGACGAGGTCGAGGCCCTGCATCGCGCGGGACTCGCCTACGGCGAGATGGCCGTCTTCTACCGCACCAACTCGCAGTCCCGTGCGCTGGAAGAGATCTTCATCCGCGCGGCGGTGCCGTACAAGATCATGGGCGGCACGAAGTTCTACGAGCGTGCCGAGATCAAGGACGCGCTCGCGTATCTGATCGCGGTCGCCAACCCGGCCGACGAGCTGAGCGTCCGCCGCATCCTCAACAAGCCTCGCCGCGGCATCGGCGACGTCACCGAGACGGCCATCGCCCGCTACGCCGCCGACGAGGGCATCACCTTCCGCGATGCGCTGGCCAATGCGTCCGCCCTCGGCGTCGGGCCGAAGATCCAGGCCGCCATCGCCCAGCTCGACGCCGTGCTCGCCGAGGCGACCGCCATCCTCTTACCCGCCTCGGGCGAGGCGCCGCCCCCCACCTCCGTCACCGACGGGCTGAACCTGCTGCTCGGCAAGAGCGGCTACCTCGACGCCCTGCGGATGTCGAAGGATCCGCAGGACGAGGCGCGCGTCGAGAACCTCGACGAGCTCGTCGCGGTGACGCGCGAGTTCGCGCGCAACAATCCCGACGGGACGATCCTCGACTTCCTCACGGAGGTCGCGCTCGTCTCGGATGCCGACGACCTCGCCGACGCGTCGGGCTCGGTGTCGCTCATGACGATGCACACGGCGAAGGGGCTGGAGTACGACGCCGTGTTCGTCACGGGCGTCGAGGAGGATCTGATCCCGCACCGGATCTCGGCCGGCGAGCCGGGCGGCCCGCAGGAGGAGCGGCGCCTGTTCTACGTCGCCCTGACCCGCGCCCGCAAGCGGCTGCACCTGTCGCTCGCGATGACGCGCGCCCAGTTCGGCGAGGTCTCGGTCGCGATGCCCAGCCGGTTCCTGCAGGAGATCCCGCACGAGCTCATCGACTGGCGGCAGTCGCCCGGAGACATCAACTCCCGCGGCGGCGGCCCCTCGCGCGCGCTCAACGCGCGGCGTCCGGGCGGCGGTTTCGGCGGATCGGGCGGATCGCGCTACGGCGACGATCTCGTCCCCCTGCCGCGACGCGAGAAGCCGGCGGGCGACCTGACCAAGTTCACGAACCGCATTCCGGCGAAGGTGCGCGACAACGGCGACATGGAGCTCGCTCCCGGTGACCGCATCCGCCACGAGGACTTCGGTGAGGGGCGCGTCGACCAGATCACGGGCGAGGGCGCGAAGCGCGTCGCGCACGTGAGATTCGATCGGGCCGGCCAGAAGAAGCTGCTGATCAAGATCGCGCCGATCGAGAAGCTGTAGCGCAGCGCTCCGCGACCGCGGCGGCAGCGTCGGGGCGCCGCGGCTAGGCTCGGACGCATGGCACTGTTCTCGCGTCGCGGCCGATCCGACACCACCGAGGATGCGGCGACGCCCGCGGTCGATCCGGCCGAGTCCGCCGCCGACGCGTCCGCGCCGACCGAGGCCGCGGACGAAGCGGTGCCCGAGGTGCGCATCTCCGTCTCGACGTTCGGCACCGACCCCGCGGTCGCCTCCGCCCCGCCCGCGGCGGCGACCCGCCCCGCCGCGACCGCGCCCGAGGCTCAAGAGATCGTGCCGGGCCTGATCGACAACGGGCTGCTGCAGGCGGCTCTCGCGGCGCTGTCGGACGAACCGCAGAACACCGAGATCATGAACGTCATGCGCCAGGCGCTGCAGGGGCAACTGTTCCTCCGCGCGCAGGGTGACGTGCAGGCGCTGCTCGCCGCGGGAGAACAGATCAACCTCGCGATCGCATCGCTCGAGGGCAAGCGCTTCCTCCTCGCCTTCAGCGGCGGTGCCGCGCTGCAGGCCAGCGTCGAGTCCGAGGGGGGTGCGTCGACCTCGGTCATCGGCCAGCCCGCGCTCGAGGTGCTGCGCAACGCCGTTGCCGGCGGGTACGACGGCATCTACCTCGACCACGCCACGCCGGGTGCCCGGGTGATCCTTCCCGCGCCGCTGCTCAGCCGCGCCATCGAGGAGAGCGAGCCCACCTTCGAGATCAAGGCGCTCCTGTCCGGACCGCGCGATGAGAGCACGCCCGCCCGCGTCGCCGACGCCCTGTCGCGCCTTCCCGTCTGGGTCGCCGGCGGCACGGACGCCGAGGGGCGGATGGGGCTCGCCGAGGCGCGGACCCCCGAGGGACTGCGACGCATCGAGGTGTTCTCGCATCCGCTGGAGGTCGTCGCCCTCGGTCGCGGCGATCGGCCCCTTCCCGTGCAGCCCGTGCAGCTCGGGCGGGCACTGGCATCCGAGCCGGGTCTGACCGGCGTCGTCGTCGACCCCGGCGGTCCCTGGATCGAGCTGGACCGCGCCGCCCTCGCCGGCGTGATCGCCCTCGCCGACGACTGACACCCCGGGCGCTCGCGGAATCGGGGGCGCGACACAGATGCGGATGCCGCGCGCCGCGCCGTCCGCATCCGGTTGAGTGATCCGAATCCGCTGCCGTCGCGGAGACCCCTGTCGCCGCCGCCGGGCGCCCCCTAGGGTCGAGGCATGGCATCGGAGCGCATCACGATCGAGGTCGGCGACCGAGAGGTGTCGCTGTCGAGCCCGAACCGCGTGATCTGGCCGGAGCCGGGCATCACCAAGCGCGAGCTCGCCGAGTATTTCCTCGCCGTCGCGGAGCCGTTCCTGCGCGCCAACGGCCACCGGCCGGTCTCGCTCGAGCGCTTTCCCGACACGGTCGACGGTGAGCGCTTCTTCTCGAAGAACCCGCCGCGCGGTGCGCCCGACTACGTGCACGAGGTCATGTGCACGTACAACAGCGGTCGCCGCCACCCGCAGGTCGTGCTCGACGAGGCGGCGGCGATCGTGTGGGCCGTGCAGATGAACACGGTCGTCTTCCATCCGTGGGCCTCGCTCGCGAACGACACCGACAACCCCGTCGAGCTGCGGATCGACCTCGACCCCCAGCCGGGCACCGACTTCGCGGATGCCGCGGCGGTCGCGCCCGCGCTGCGCGAGGTGCTGCGCGAGGCCGGGCTCGAGCCGTGGCTGAAGACGAGCGGCAATCGCGGCATCCACGTGTTCTGCCCGATCGAGCCGACCCATGAGTTCCTGGACGTGCGGCACGCCGTCATCGCCGCCGGGCGCGAGTTCGCCCGACGGCTGCCGGATGCCGTCACGATGGACTGGTGGAAGGAGGAGCGCGGCGCGCGCATCTTCGTCGACTTCAACCAGGCCAACCGCGATCGCACGATGGCCGGCGCCTACAGTCCGCGCGCTCTCCCGTCCGCGACGGTCGCGACGCCGATCACGTGGGACGAGCTGGCGGACGGCGTCGATCCCACGGCGTTCACGGTGCGCACCGTCCCGGAGCGTCTCGCCGCGATCGGCGACCCCTGGGAGGGGCTGCAGCGCTCCCCGGGCCGCATCGACACGCTGCTCCAGTGGTGGCAGCGCGACCTCGAGGCGGGGCTCGGCGAGCTGCCGTTCCCGCCGGAGTTCCCCAAGATGCCCGGCGAGCCCCCGCGGGTGCAGCCGAGTCGGGCGAAGAAGGACTGAGCGGGTTCACCGCCGCGTCGCCCACCGGCATCCGCGGCGACACCCGGGCCGCTTATCGTGGCGCGCGAGCGCTGCGGCGCGGAAGGGGGCGGGGATGGGTGCGAGGGATGCCGCGACGCGCTGTCTCGCCGCACTAGCCGCCACGATCGCCCTGCTCGCCGGGCCGACCTCTGTCGCGTACGCGGCCGATGACGGCGCGAGCGCGGACGGGGGCGGCTCGACCATGGTCATCGCGGTCGTCGTTCCTCCCCACGATCGCCCCGCGCCGCCCGTGACCCCGCCCGCGGACGCATCGGGCGGCTCCGACGCCGGGGGCCTCGCGTCGACCGGCGACCAGGTGGCCGGCGCGCTCGCGTTCGCCGCGGTGGGGGCGGCGCTGCTCGCCGCCGGGGCAGCGCTGCGTGCCCGCGCCGCGCGTCGATCCTGACGACCGCCGGGTCGTCAGTCCGCGCCGGACGCGCGGGTGCCGGCCGCGCTCGGCCCGTGGGCGACGGTGTCCGCGGCATCCTCCGCCCCGACCGTGCCCTGGGCCTCCGCGAGGGCGTCGGCGACGGCGCGGGCGACGCGCTCGTCCTCGCGCCGGCGCCGCGTCGCGGCGGTGCGGCGGCGCAACCAGACGGCGCCGAGCGCGATCGCGGCGGCGAGCAGCACGAGGATCAGCAGCAGCCACGGGACGGCGAGACCCATCGTCTGGGTCGCGACGGGCTCCAGCGCGCTCGTCGAACCGGACGCGTCCACGACGATCGGTGTGACCGTCGCGGAGGCCACGAGGGCGAGCATGCCGGCGATGCCCGGCACGGTGATCTGCACGTCGCGGGTCTCGCCGGGGAGGATCTGGACCTCGGGCGCGACGTCGCCGGCATCCGTCGGGAACCAGCCGAAGGGGCCCGCGATCGAGGCCGCCTGCTGGGCCCCCATCGTCGTGTTGCCGGTGTTGTGGAGCGTGTAGGTGAGGGTGGCCGCGCCGCTGCCGAGTCCCCACGTGCCTCCCCAGCTCACCTGCGGGTTCTCGATCGTCAGCGCGGGGGCGAGCGCCCCCGAGACGCGCAGCCCGATGCGGATGCCGAGGCGGCGGTCGACGGAGATGCCCTGATCGGCCGACGACGCGAGCGAGGTGACGATGCCGCCGACGTAGTCGCCGGGGGTCGCGGTCGCGGGCACCGACACCTCGAACGGCACGGTCGCCGACTCGTCCGGCGCCACCGTGACGGTGGTCGCGGCGGCACGTGTCCAGGCGCCGATGCCGACGGAGGTCTCCGCGGGCGTCAGCAGGTCGAGCTGCCCGCCCGCGCCCGTATAGCCGTCGGCGGCGTACACCGCCAGCTGCAGCGGCGCGCTGCCGTGGTTGCTCACGACGAGGGCGTCGCTGACGCTCTGGCCCGGATCGACCGCGTACGTGTACGAGGTGCGCTCGGCGCCGAAGCCGTTCGAGGCGGTGCGCACCGTCCAGGTGACGTCGTCCGCGGAATCGGCGGCGGCATCCGTGGCCGCGTGAGCGGAGGCGGCGGGCACCGCGACGCCCCCGACGAGGACGGCCGCGGCCAGCAGGGGAGCGGCCAGCGCCGCGGGGAGAGAGCGGCGGGAGCGGCGGGAGCGGAACATGGGGTCCTCCGGCGTCGGGTGGGAACGGGTGCGTCCCGAGGCGGATCGGCGGCGATGAGCGCCGATCCGCCCCGGGGCGCGGGGTGGGGTGGAGATCAGTTGCTGATCGCCGTGAGGGTGAGCGTGCCGCGGTAGCTGCCCTTGTCGACGTCGACCGGGATCTTCAGATCCAGGTCGGAGCCGAGGGTCGCGGTGCCGCGCTCGTGGCCCTGCGCGGCCGAGCCGAGCACACGCGAGTCGGACAGACCCGTGCCCCCGTCGTAGCCGGAGCCGACGGTCGCGCCCGCGACGGCGCCGCCGCCGGCGGTCACCAGCTTCGGGGTCCAGCCGAGGTACGAGCCCGAGAACGACTTGTCACCGTCGGTGAAGTCGCCGACCTTCGCCGCGATCGACCAGGGGGCGACGGCGCGGCGGGTGTCGGTGACGGTGATCGGGTTGATCTGGCCGGTGGCCTCGAAGTAGCTGTTGCTCTTCTCCGTGGCGGTGCCGAGGTCGACGAGACCGTTGTGTCCGTCGATGGTCCAGCCGAACTCGCCCGGGGCGGCGTCGGGCACGTCGACCTGGATGTCCTGACCGTCGCCGTGGTTGGGGTGGATGGTCACCTCGTCCTGCACCGAGCCGACGGGCTGCGCCGCCTGCGTGCCGTTCGCGGGGCCGCACCACAGCACCTTGCGCAGCTCGACGGCCGCGTTCGGCGCGTCGCACGTGCCGGAGCGCACGTTCTGCACGACGAGGGCGTCCTTCTGCACCTGCACCTTGACGAAGGTGCGCACGTGCTCCTGGTTCTCGACCGAGTTGTACCAGTAGTTCGACGGGTTCTGCGGGTCGGCGCCGTTGCCCGCGCCGGAGGTGGCGTCACCGGCGACGGGCGCGGTGAGGTCGTAGTACTTCGAGCCGGAGGCCGAGTTCGCCGTCACGTAGACGACGCCGCCGGGGCCCTCGAAGACCTCGTTCTGACCGGGCTTCTCGTCGGCGTTCGCCTTCTGGCCGTTCTTGATCTCGTACGAGCGCGAGTAGCTGTGGTCGTGGCCCTGGAGCACCAGGTCGACCCCGAGCTGGGAGAACGTGGTCGGGAAGTCGACGCGGCGCACCTTGTTGTCGGCATCCTGCGCGTGGTCGGCGGGGGAGTAGATCGCGTGGTGGTAGACGAGCACGGTGTACTTCGCCTGTGCGCCGTGAGCGTTGATGACGTCGGTGACGTACTGGATGTGAGCCGCGTCGCCGCCGCCGCCCGACGAGGAGGTGTAGCTGTTCGAGTTCAGGTCGATGAACAGCACGTCCTTGTGGATGAACCAGTAGTCGCCGCCCGACGTGTTGGAGGTCGGGTCGCCGTTGACGTAGTACTGGCTCGATCGGTCGGTGTTGGGGGTGTAGAAGTGCTGCTCGTACGCCTTGCCGCCGACGTCGTGGTTGCCGATCGTGGCGACCCACGGGTAGCTGCGAAGCTGCGCGGGGGCGAGGAAGCCGTCCCACTGCGCCTCCGTGTTGGCCTTGTCGACCTGGTCGCCGCCCGAGACGAGCAGCTCCGCGTTCGGGTTCGACTGCAGCGAGACGTTGACCGTGTCGACCCACCCGGCGGTGTCCTTCGCGACATCGCCCGACGAGCCGATCTGCGGGTCGCCGTAGAAGAGGAAGTCGAAGTCACCCTCGAAGGAGTGCGTCTGGAAGGTCGTGGTCGTCGACCACGCGCCCTCGGCACCGACGCGATAGGAGTACTGCGTGTTCTCCTGCAGGCCGGTGATGGTCGCGTGGCGGTTGTAGCCGCCGCTGGTCGCGATGTTGGCGCCGCCGGTCGCGGCGAACGTCACGGCGGATGCCGGGAAGGCGCCGCCCACGAGCGCGGCCGTGGGCGCGACCTGCACGACCTGGGCCGTGTCGGCGGAGGTGTACCAGCTCACGATGCGCTGGGTCTCGTCGGCGCCGACGCCGAGGATGACGCCGGTCTGCGTCGTCGGGGTGTCGGCGAGGGCGGGAGTCGCGACGACTCCCGCGAAGGCCGTCGCGCACAGCGTGGCGGCGGTGATCCAGGCGATCGACCGGCGCGGGAGGCGCGGCGCTCGCAGTTCGGCGGAGTGCGGCATGGTCTGTCCGTTCATGGGTGAGGGATGCGTGGCGAAGGCCGGACGCAGGCGCCGCGAGGGGCGTCATCTGGACGATCCGCCTCGGGGATGACACCGCGGTGAACATCTCGCCCCGGAGCGGTGACGTCGCGGCGAAACTCTGAGGGTTCGCCCAGAGCGGGCTCAGTCCCAGCCGAAGACGCGCTGCACGAACCAGATGAGGCCCGCGAGGGTGACGGCCACCGCGAGGGCGCCGGTGGCCCACATCGCGAGGCGGGGAGTGCGTCGCCGCAGCAGCACGAGCACCGGGAACACGAGCGCGATGAGGCCGATCTGCACGGCTTCGATGCCGAGGTTGAACACGAGCAGCGACCACAGCAGCGTCCACGACCACGGCTCGTCGATGCCGAGGGCGGAGGCGAAGCCGAGGCCGTGGATCAGGCCGAAGCAGAAGACCACGAGGAGCCGCAGCCAGCCGGCGCGGTCGAGCCCGAGTGGACCCGAGTCGCGGGTCAGCTCGGTCGCGGCCTCACCCTCGCGCCACAGGCGGAACAGATACCAGGCGGCCACGATCGCGATGGACAGGGCGATGGTGGGCTCGATGATGATGCTCGGCAGGCTCACCACCTTGGTCGCGGCGAGGATGAAGGTCACCGAGTGGGCGATCGTGAACACCGTCGCGGCCAGGACGATCTCCCGGAGCTTTCGCGAGCCGGCGATGAGCGCGAGCAGGAAGAGGATGTGGTCGATGCCGGTCAGCAGGTGCTCGGCGCCCAGGCGGAAGAACTCCCAGAAGCGTTCCCACGTGCTCTGCGCGGTCGAGAACTCCGGTGTCGAGGCGTCCAGGGCGGCCGACCCGGCGTGCAGGTCGATGTCGTAGGTCAGGATCGTCTTCGTGCCCGTGACGTAGCCCTCCTCGTCGGGGAACAGGGTGCTGCGCACGACGTGCGCCTCTCCCGGCGGGCAGTCCACCGCGAGCGGGAGGACCACGTAGGGCACCCCTTCCTGCACGGTCATCGTCACGGTATCGAGTGCGCCGAGCGTGCACGTGCCCGCGTCGCCGCCGGTCGCGCGGACCGTGAAGCGCTCTTCGAGGTAGCGCGAGACGGTGTCGCGATGATCCCTGACCGCCGCGGCCATCGCCGCGTCGTCGCGTGCATCGAAAGCGGCCGTGCCCGCCCGGAAGAAGTCGTCGTCCTGCTGGGTGTCGGCCGCCGAGACCACCAGCAGGTCGTACTCGAGCTGCAGCGTCGCGACCGTTCGTCCGTCCTCGTCGTGCGACAGGTCGGCGAAGACGACCGAGCTGAAGCCGTGCGCCAGGGCGGCGGATGCCGACACGAGTGCGGGGGCCACCGCCAGTACGGCCGTGAACGCGACGAGGAGGGCGGTGGGGAGGCGGCGAACGGTCACGGCGTGAGCGTGCGCGTGCTCGGTGAACGGAGGTTGACCCGTGTGACAACCTTGGACGAACGACGTGCCGCCGGTAGCGGTGCCCGCCGCGTCGGCGGCGATGCTGGAGGGGTGCGACCCGCTCGGCTCCGTCCCCTGCCCGCGCGTCCGCGCTCCGTGGCCGCGGGACTGGCGATCGTCGTGGTCGCGGCATCCCTCGTCGGATGCGCGGCGGACTGGAGCTCGCCGCATCCCGCTCCGACGCTCGTCGCTGCGGCGCAGCCCGGGTTCCTGCCCGCCACGCCGCTCGCGCCCGCCGCGACCATGACGCCGAGCCCGGGATCGTGGCTCGGCGCCCACCCGTCGCGGGGGTACCGCGTGGTGCTGCTGACGATGGGCGACGAGGCGGGCACCGCCACGATGGCCGAGGCCGTGCGCACCTGGGCGCGGGAGGTCGGGGCGGACCTTCGCGAGGTGCGGGCGGGAACCGATCCGATCCCCGCGATCTCCGAGGCGATCGGGATGCATCCCGATGTGATCATGTCGGCGGGCGACGCGCTGGTCGACCCGCTCGCGATCGTGACGGCCAGCCACCTCGATCAGCCGTTCCTCGTGCTCGGCGGCGAGCTGGCGGAGCCGACGGAGAACGTGCTCGCCGTGGACTGGGCGGGTGCGGGCTTCCGGGGAGAGGACCTCGGTCAGGCCGCGCATCACGACCCGGCCAGCTTCACCCCCGAACGCTGCCGCGACGCGGTCGACGCGGGTGTCGCGGCGCTGCTGAGCGGCCAGAACGGCGTCGTCGTCTGGATCCCCTGAGCGCGGGACGGACCGGCGCGGGACGGACCGGCGTCAGCGCGCCGCTTCGGCGGCCCTCGCCTCTCCGCGGTGCGGACGCGCCCAGCGCGCGGGCGTGTGCGGCCCGTCCCACACCTGCACGATGCCCCACGCGACCGCGGTGAGCGGCACCGCGAGGACGGCGCCGACGATGCCGCCGAGCACGGTGCCGGCGGTCAACGCGACCAGGATCACGAACGCGTGCAGGTGCATCGACCGCCCCATCAGCACGGGTTGCAGCAGGTTGCCCTCCAGCTGGTTGACCAGGACGACCACGCCGACGACCAGGAGCGCGACGAGCCAGCCGTTCGCGACGAGCGCGACGAGGGCCGCCAGGATGCCCGCGAGCGTCGCTCCGACGATCGGGATGAACGCGAGCAGGAACACCAGCACGGCCAGCGGCAGCGCGAGCGGCACCTGGAGGATGAGCAGGCCGATGAGGATGCCGATGGCATCCACCGCCGCCACGGTCGCCGTGCCGCGCACGTACGAGCCGAGCACCGTGACCGTCTTGTCCCCGACGCGCAGCGCGCGCTCGTAGGACTCGCCGCGGAACGGACGCAGCAGGAACGCCCACATCTGCGGGCCGTCCTTGAGGAAGAAGAACAGCATCACGACCATGAGCACGAGTCCCGTGATGAAGTTGGCGACCGCGCTGACGCCCGCCAGCGCTCCGCTGCCGAACTGCGCGCTCGTGACGAAATCGGTGAGCGTCGCGATCCACTCGTCGATCTGGGCGCGGTCGATCTGGAAGGGCAGCGTGTTCGCCCACGCCAAGAGGTCGGAGAACCCGCCCTGGGCCTGCGTGGCCAGCTCGTCCCACTGATCACGGACGGCCCAGACGATCAGCCAGCCGACGGCCGCCAGCACGACGACGATCGCGAGCAGCGTCAGCAGCGTCGCCACGACGGAAGGGACGCCGCGCCGGCGCAGCCAGCTCATGAGCGGGGCGAAGGCCGACGCGAGGATCAGGGCGATCACGAGGGGGATCGTCACGACCGTCAGCTGGCGGATGCCCCAGATCACCCCCGCGGCGAGGGCGACGACGACCAGGATCTGGGCGGCGCGGATCGCGAGCGCCCCGAACGCGTCGGCCCACAGGCTCCACGGCTTGCCGGCCGGGCGCACGGTCACCGCATCGGCGCCGCGCTGGTCGATGCGGACGGTGCGGGAGGTGTCGCGGAACAGGCCCATGCCTCGACCGTAGACGACGGCGGGCGCGCGCACGACGTCACCGTGCCGGCAGCGACCACTCCCGTTCGGTCAGCACGCGGGCGACCGTGAGGCCGATGGCGAGCGCCACCACCACGAACACCGCGGTGGTCGCGTTCTGGATCGCCGCGACCGTGTCACCGCCGATGACGCCCGCGATGGAGCGGTACGCGGCCGCGCCCGGCACCATGATCAGCACGGCCGGCACGGTGAGGGTCACCCGGGCGGCGCGCAGGCGCTCGCCGAACAGATAGGCCCCCAGGCCCACCGCGAGGGCTGCGGCCGCCGCCGCGACGGCCGGGTTCACGTGCGCGTCGACGAGCGCCAGCCGTCCGACGTTCGCGACGGCGCCGAGGCTCGCCGCGACCAGTGCGATCGCCCACGGCGTCGAGAAGAGCAGCGCGAAGCCGAGGACGCCGACGAAGCCCGCCGCGAGGCGCACGAGCGAGAGGAGCGGCTCGGCGAACTCGGGAGTCGCCACCTGGGTCACCGTCGCATCGAACAGCGTCGCGACGCCCCACACCGCCGTTCCGGTGGCGAGGAGGATCAGTACGGCGTACGTGACGCGGGCGATGCCGGCGTTGAGGTCCAGGCGGGCAAGATCCAGGGCGCCGGTGACGAGCGGGAAGCCCGGCACGAGGTAGAGCACCGCGCTGGTCAGGGCCGCGTCGTGCTGACCGCCCGGCACGCCCGCGGCCACGAAGACCTGTGCGACGGCCAGGTACACGAGCAGGGCCGTCATCGCCGAGGCGAACACCAGCAGGAACTCATTGGTGCGCAGGCGGTGGATGAGCATGCGCACCCACTGACCGGCGGCGGCGGCGATGCCCACCGCGACGAACTCCTGCCAGCCGCCGTTGTTGAGCAGGGCGAACGCGGCGCAGGCGAAGGCGGCCGCGAGCACGCGGGTGAGCTCCGCGTAGCGTCGCGGCATCCGTTCGATCCGGCGCAGCTCGTCCTGCAGACCGGACGGGGTGGTGCCGGGCGTCATCCGCGCCGTCAGCTGCTTGAGGGCGGTCATGCGATCGGCGTCGACCGCGGGACGCGGCACCTCGGCGACCCGGGTGCGGAAGAGCTGGCCGCGGCCGGTGGTGAGCACGATGTCGGTCATGCCGACGCGGCAGTGCACGTCGTCGATCCCGAGCGCCGCCGCCGCGCGCACCATGCTGTCGCGCACGCGGGCCGACGATGCGCCCGCACCGAGCATGAGGGTGCCCAGGCGCAGCACCGCGTCGGTGCGCGCGATGAACTGCACCGGTTCGAGCGCGAGCTCCTGCGTCGGCGTCGGCTCCGGTGCGGGCGCGGGCGCGTCCGGCTCGTCGGAAGGGGCGGGGACCATGGTCCGATCCTCGCATCGACGCGGTGCCGCGGCGAGGGGGACGGGCCGGGAGAACGGCCCGCGATTTTCACGGTCACCGGCGGATGAGCACGGGCGCGAGCGCGCGTATCGTCGGCATCACGGAGGAGGGGAGAGCGTCCCTCACCAGCCGCACCATCGGATCGCATGTCCGGCCGCCGGGACCCGGCGCCGATGCGGGCGACGTGCGGAAGAGCCGGATCCGGCCCGTGCGGTGCTGCGCGGGCCGGATCCGAGCGCCGCCGTCCGCGCGTCCTCAGGCGAGGACGTCGGCGAGGTCGTACGCGCTCACCTGCTCCAGCTGCGCGAAGGTGCACGATCGCGGGTCGCGGTCGGGTCGCCACCGATCGAACTGCACCGTGTGCCGGAAGCGCGCCCCCTCCAGCTGGTCGTAGCGCACCTCGAGCACGCGTTCGGGGCGCAGCCGCACGAAGGAGGTGTCCTTCGCCGCCGAGAAGCGCGAGCGCTCGGTCTCTCCGGTCACCGCCGAGCCCTCGGCATCCGTGACGACGAGCGGCGCCAGCTCGTCGACGAGCTCGCGGCGCCGTGCGTCGCTGAACGCGGACGCGCCGCCCACGTTGCGCAGGGTGCCGGTCTCGTCGTACAGCCCCAGCAGCAGCGAGCCCACGCCCTCGCCGCTCTTGTGGATGCGGTAGCCCACGAGCACGACGTCGGCGGTGCGGGCGTGCTTGATCTTGAACATCGTCCGCTTGCCGGGTGCGTACGCACCGGCGAGCGGCTTGGCCACCACGCCGTCCAGGCCCGCACCCTCGAAGCGGGCGAGCCACTGCGTCGCGAGGTCGTGATCGGCCGTGGTCCGGGTGAGGTGCAGGGGCGCGGGAACGCCGGCCAGCAGGTGTTCCAGCTCCGCGCGGCGCGTCGAGAACGGCTCGTCCCGCAGATCGCGGTCGCCGCGCGCGAGCAGGTCGAATGCGATGAACATCGCGGGAGTCTCGGCGCTCAGCAGCGCGACGCGAGAGGCGGCCGGGTGGATGCGCTGCGACAGTGCGTCCCACGACAGGCGGCGCGACCCGTCGGATGCGGTGAGGGCGACGACGATCTCGCCGTCGACCAGGCACGGCTCGGGAAGCAGTTCGGCGCAGGCGGCGACGAGCTCGGGGAAGTAGCGCGTGAGCGGCTTCGCGCCGCGCGAGCCGATCTCGACCTCGGTGCCGTCCCAGGAGATGAGGGCGCGGAAGCCGTCCCATTTCGGCTCGAACGCCAGGCCACCGGGCGTCTTGGTCGGGTCGGGGACGGCCGCGGCGGCCTTCGCCAGCATCGGGGCGGGGATCTCATAGGGCATGGTCCCCATCCTGTCCCTCGGCGGGCGCGGACGACAGAGGCCTCGCGATGACACTCAGTTTCACATAATATGGTTCGCAGTCTCACTGAGTATCGCCCGAACCGAGGAGCCCCCATGGCCGCCGACTACCAGGCCCCCACCGCCGACTACGCCTTCCTGTTCGGTGAGGCGTTCGGCGTCGACATCGTCGCGCGCGCCACCGGCGGGGAGCTGACCGCGGAGGACGGCGCCGACATCGTGGCGGGCGCCGGGGAGTTCGCGGCATCCGTGCTCGCCCCGCTGCAGACGGTCGGCGACCGCGAGGGCGCACGCCTCGTCGACGGCCAGGTCCGGCTGCCCGACGGCTTCGCCCAGGCCTACGCCGCGTTCGTCGAGGCGGGATGGGTCAGCGCGGAGGCGCCGGCCTCGGCGGGGGGCGACGGGCTCCCGGGAGCGGTGCGCGCGGGCCTCGGCGAGATCTGGAACGCGTCGAACGCGGCCTTCGCGCTCTGCTGGCTGCTGACCGCGGGGCAGATCCACGCCCTGGATGCCGCGGCGTCCGAGGAGCTCCGCGAGACGTACCTGACCAAGCTGGTGTCGGGGCAGTGGACCGGCACGATGAACCTCACCGAGCCGGCCGCCGGCACCGACCTGGGGGCGATCCGCACGACGGCGACCCCGCGCGGCGACGGCACGTATGCGATCCGCGGGCAGAAGATCTTCATCACCTGGGGCGACCACGACGTGGCCGAGAACATCGTGCACCTCGTTCTGGCGCGCACCCCCGGCGCTCCGGAGGGCGCGAAGGGACTGTCGCTGTTCGTCGCCCCCAAGTACCTCGTCGACGCCGACGGATCGCTCGGTGCCCGCAACGCCGTCACGACCGTCGCGGTCGAGCACAAGCTCGGCATCCACGGCAGCCCGACGTGCGTGCTCTCCTACGAGGACGCCACCGGCTACCTCGTCGGCGAGGTCGGCGGCGGGCTCGCGGGCATGTTCGTCATGATGAACTCCGCACGCATCGCCATGGGGTTCCAGGCGACGGGGATCGCGGACCGCGCCCTGCAGCAGGCGCGCGCATATGCCGCAGACCGCATACAGGGGCGCGTGCTGGGACGCGACGGGGTCGCGCCCATCGCCGAGCACCCCGACGTGCGACGGCTGCTGCTGTCGATGCGCAGTCAGGTGTTCGCGATGCGCGCCCTCGGCGTGTACGTCGCCGACCTGTTCGACCGCGCCGAGCAGACCGAGGATGCCGACGTGCTCGCGATGGCCGAGTTCTTCGTGCCGATCCTGAAGGGCTGGTCGACCGAGGATGCCGTGGCCCTCACCAGCGACGCGATCCAGGTGCACGGCGGCATGGGCTTCATCGAGGAGACGGGCGTCGCGCAGCACTACCGCGATGCCCGGATCATGCCGATCTACGAGGGCACGACCGCGATCCAGTCGAACGACCTCATCGGCCGCAAGGTCATCCGCAACCAGGGCGCCACGGCGGCCGCGCTGTTCGCCGACATCGAGCGGACGGTCGACGCCCTGCGCGCCGCCGGCGGCGACGTCGCGGCGCGCACGGCCGACCGTCTCGAGCGGGCCGTGGATGCCGCCCGTCGCGCCACCGCGGCGATGGTCGCGTTCGGCTCCTCGCCGCGGGACGCCCACGCCGTCAGCGTGCCGTACCTCATGCTCCTCGGCGTGCTGGCCGGCGGGTGGATGCACGCGCTGGCCGTCGTGGCCGTCGCGGCGCACGAGGGGGCGGACGAGGGTGCGGACGAGGCGGATGCCGCCCGGCTGACGGCCGCCGACTTCTACGGCGCCCACCACCTGCCGCGCGTGCACGCGCTCGCCGAGACGGTCGCCTCCGGCGAGACCGCCTGACCCGCCGCCCGCCCGCCGTGCACCCCCGGTCGTTGAGCGAGCGCAGCGAGTCGAAACGCGCCGCGCCTGCGGCCCCGCGCCGGCGTCCCGCGCCGCAACTGCAAGGCTCGCGGCGCGACACGCCGCTCGGGATGCCGCGATCACGGCGCGCCGTCCGCGAGCCCTTGCAGTTCGGGCGGGCCGCCGCGTGCCCCCCGGTCGTTGAGCGAGCGCAGCGAGTCGAACCGCCCCGCACGTGCGGCATCCCGTCACCCCGCGCCACCGCCGCCGGCATCCCGCGCCGCACCTACAAGGTCCGCCGGGCGACACGCCGCACGGGGTGCCGCGATCACGGCGCGCCGCGCGCGAGTCCTTGCAGTTCGGGCGGGCCGCCGCGTGCCCCCCGGTCGTTGAGCGAGCGCAGCGAGTCGAAACGCCCCGCACGTGCCGCATCCCGAGCCGGCGCATCCCGCATCCCGCGCCACCACCCCCGGCATCCCGCGCCCGAACCCACCCCGGCATCCGCGCCGCAAATACAAGGTCTGCCGTGCGACACGCCGCTCGGGATGCCGCGATCACGGCGCGCCGCGCGGGAGCCCTTGCAGTCCGGGCGGGCCGCTGAGCCGCCCCCCGGTCGTTGAGCGAGCGCAGCGAGTCGATACGCCCCGCGCCTGCGGCATCCCGTCACCCCGCGCCACCGCCGCCGGCGCCGCAACTGCAAGGCCTGCCGGGCGACACGCCGCTCGGGAGGCCGCGATCACGGCGCGCCGCGCGGGAGCCCTTGCAGTTCGGGCGGGCCGCTGTGCCGCCCCCCCCGGTCGTTGAGCGAGCGCAGCGAGTCGAAACGCCCCGCGCCCCGTCATCCCGCGCAGCCAAAGCGCCCCCGCCGCAACTGCAAGGCCTGCCGCGCGACACGCCGCTCGGGGTGCCGCGATCGCGGCGCGCCGCGCGCGAGCCCTTGCAGTTCGGGCGGGCGCGCGGGCAGGCAGTGCAGGCAGTGCAGGCAGGGCGGGCAGGCAGCGCAGGCGGGCAGCGCGCGGTCAGAGCTCGTCGCGCAGGCGCCGGACGACCTCGGCCATCGGCATCCGGCGGGGGAACGTCGCGACGACCACGTCGTCGCTCTGCGCCCGCTCGCCGTCGGGATGCACGCCGAAGCGGTGCATGAGCTCGTCGTAGGCGTCGGTGAGGACCGACTCGGGGATGTCTTCGGTGCCGCGCAGGAGCCGGCGCAGAACGTGGTTGTGGACCGCCGTGACGGCCGCCGAGAACGCCACCGCGTCGATCGGGTCGAGGCCGGGCAGGGCCGAGCGCAGGTAGTCGTCGAACAGTCGCTCGTACTGGAAGACGGTCACGATCTCCCGATCGCGCAGCGCCGGCACCTGGCGGACGACCGCGTAGCGGCGGCGCGCGAGCTCCGGCTCGGCCGCGAAGTGACGGAACACCTCGACCGAGGCGGCGCACGCGGCGGCCCACGGGTTCGTGCCGGCGCCGTGCGTGCCGGTCGCGAGCGACGCGCGCAGGTGCGCGAGGAGGACGTCGTGGTCGCTGAAGACGACGTCGTCCTTGCCTCCGAACTGGCGGAAGAACGTCGAGCGGGAGACCCCCGCGGCCTGCGCGATCTGCTCCACCGACGTCGCCTCGAACCCCTGCGCGACGAAGAGGTCCAGCGCAGCGGCGACGACGGCGTTGCGAGCGGAGGTGGGACTTGCGTCGGTCATGCCCGTGAGCCTAACGCGCCCCCGCCGCTCGCACGTGCGCTGTCAAGCGGGTTGCCCGCGGGCGTCGCGGAGGATTGCGTGGGCACCATGGAATCGCTGTGGCGTCGTGACGCCGACCCCGTCCCCACGACCGCGGGTGCGCCCCGCGCCGCCGACGTCGTGATCGTCGGGGCGGGGTTGACCGGCCTCGTGACCGCCCTGCTGCTGCGCCGAGCCGGGCGCAGCGTGACGGTGGTGGATGCCGCCGGACCCGGCGCCCTGGCCAGCGGGGGCAACACCGGCAAGCTGTCGCTGCTGCAGGGGAGCGTGCTGTCCCGCCTGCGCGCCCATCATCCGGCCGGTCTGGCACGCGCGTACGTCGACGCGAACCGCGAGGGCGCCGCGTGGATCATCGCGTTCGCCGACGCCGAAGGCGTCCCCTACACGCGTCGCACGGCGTACTCCTACGCGCAGGGACGCGCCGGCGCGGCGATCGTCGCCGACGAGGCCGCCGCGGCCAGCGACGCCGGCCTCGCCGTGCGGCGGGGACGTCCGCCCGCGGGGGAGGCGGTGCCGTTTCCGCTGGTGGATGCCATCGCTCTCGACGACCAGGTCGCGATCGATCCGTATGCGCTCGTGCGCGCGCTGACGGTGCGCCTGCTCGCGGAGGGCGGGGCGGTGCACACCGGCATCCGTGCCACCGGGGTGCGTGTGTTCCCGCAGGCGCGGGTGCTGACGGATGCCGGCGACATCGCGGCCGGGCACATCGTGCTGGCCACGGGCACGCCGATCGTCGACCGCGGCCTCACGTTCGCCAAGACCCGCGGGCTGCGCAGCTACGCCGTCGCGTTCGCGGTGCCCGGCGAGGTCCCCGACGGCCTGTACCTGTCGGTCGACGGTCCGACCCGCTCGCTCCGATCGGTGACCGCCTCCGACGGTCCCGCCGGTGCGCGGCTGGTGGTGGGCGGTGAGGGGCACCCGGTCGGGCGGGAGCCGTCGGAGAGCGCGGCCGTCGGCGAGCTGGTCTCGTGGACCCGCGCGCACTTCCCCGGCGCGGAGCCCGTCACGTGGTGGTCGGCCCAGGACTACGAGTCCCACAATCTGATCCCCTTCATCGGGCATCTGCCCCGCGGGGGTGGTCGCGTCTCGTTCGCGACCGGCTACGGCAAATGGGGACTCGCGCTCGCGCCGGCCGCCGCGCTGCGGCTCGCCGCGGAGATCACGGACGTCCCGTGGCGGGAGCGCTCGCCCTGGATGCGGACCTTCGGCACGCGGCTGACGGTGCCCGCCGACCTCGCCCGCGGCGGACGGGAGAACGCCGAGGTCGCGCGACTCGCGGCATCCGGCTGGATCGACGCCGAACGACGCTCCGCGCCCGTGCCGCGCCCGCCCGAGGGCCAGGGCGTCGTCACCTCCCGCGGCGGCGTTCCCGTCGGTGTCTCGACGGTGCACGGCCGCACCCGCGCGGTGCGCGCGGTCTGTCCCCACCTCGGCGGCGTCCTGACGTGGAACGACGCGGACTGCACGTGGGACTGCCCGCTGCACGCCTCGCGCTTCACCCCCGACGGCACGCGGATCGAGGGGCCGGCCGTGACCGATCTGCCGACCGAACCGCGCCGGTCGCGACGCCGCGCCGACGGCGATCGCGGGCACCTGCGACAGGAGTGACGCGGGCTCCGCGCGGTCGGAGCGCTTCGGCGCGTCGACTAAGCTGGGGGATCGGTCGATCTCTCGATATCGAGATTGTTTCGGCACTTTTGTTCCGATACCGAGAACCCTTCGGCACGACACCCACTGACGCCCAGCGAAGGATTGCACGTGGATCTGTACGAGTACCAGGCACGAGACCTGTTCGAGAAGTACGAGGTGCCGGTGCTCCCCGGCATCATCGCCGACACTCCTGAGGAGGCGAAGGCGGCGGCCGAGAAGCTCGGCGGCGTCGTGGTCGTCAAGGCTCAGGTCAAGACCGGAGGCCGCGGCAAGGCCGGCGGCGTCAAGGTCGCGAAGACCCCCGACGATGCGTACGAAGCCGCCAAGGCCATCCTGGGCCTGGACATCAAGGGCCACGTCGTCAAGCGCGTGATGGTCGCCGCGGGCGCCCAGATCGAGAAGGAGTTCTACTTCTCGGTGCTGCTGGACCGCGCCAACCGCTCGTACCTGAGCCTGTGCTCGGTCGAGGGCGGTATGGAGATCGAGCAGCTCGCCGTCGAGAAGCCCGAGGCCCTCGCCAAGGTCGAGGTCGACCCGCTGACCGGCATCGACGCCGCGAAGGCGCTCGAGATCGCCAAGGCCGGCGGCTTCGACGACGAGCTGGCGCCGAAGGTCGCCGACGTCTTCGTCAAGCTCTACGACGTGTACACCGGTGAGGGTGCCACCCTCGTCGAGGTGAACCCGCTCATCCAGGATGCCGCGGGCAACATCATCGCCCTCGACGGCAAGGTGTCGCTCGACGACAACGCCACCGAGGTGCGCCACCACGAGCACGAGGAGCTCGAGGACAAGGACGCGGCCGACCCGCTCGAGGCGAAGGCCAAGGCCTCCGGCCTCAACTACGTCAAGCTCGACGGCCAGGTCGGCATCATCGGCAACGGCGCGGGCCTGGTCATGTCGACCCTCGACGTCGTCGCCTACGCCGGCGAGAACCACGGGGGCGTGAAGCCCGCCAACTTCCTCGACATCGGCGGCGGCGCCTCGGCGACCGTCATGGCCGCGGGCCTGGACGTCATCCTGGGCGACCCGCAGGTGAAGTCGGTGTTCGTCAACGTCTTCGGCGGCATCACCTCGTGCGTGGCCGTGGCGGAGGGCATCGTGAAGGCGCTCGAGATCCTCGGCGACGCGGCCACCAAGCCGCTGGTCGTGCGCCTCGACGGCAACCAGGTCGAGGAGGGCCGCGCCATCCTCGCCGCTGCGAACAACCCGCTCGTGACCCTCGCCGCGGGTATGGACGAAGGCGCCGACAAGGCCGCCGAGCTGGCCAACGTCACCGCCACCGCCTGAGCGCCGACGAGAACAGGACTGCAGAGAAATGTCTATCTACCTCAACAAGGACTCCAAGGTCATCGTCCAGGGCATCACCGGCGGTGAGGGCACCAAGCACACCGCGCTGATGCTGAAGGCGGGCACCAACGTCGTCGGCGGTGTCAACGCGCGCAAGGCCGGCACGACCGTCTCGCACGTCGACAAGGACGGCAACACCGTCGAGTTGCCCGTCTTCGCGTCGGTCGCCGAGGCCATCGCCGCCACCGGCGCCGACGTGTCGATCGCGTTCGTGCCGCCGGCGTTCACGAAGGACGCGATGGTCGAGGCCATCGACACCGAGATCCCGCTCCTCGTCGTCATCACCGAGGGCGTCCCCGTCGGCGACACCGCCGAGGCGTGGGCGTACGCCAAGAGCAAGGGCAACAAGACCCGCATCATCGGTCCGAACTGCCCCGGCATCATCACGCCCGGCGAGGCGCTCGTGGGCATCACGCCGGCGAACATCACGGGCAAGGGCCCCATCGGCCTCGTGTCGAAGTCGGGCACCCTGACCTACCAGATGATGTTCGAGCTGCGCGACCTGGGCTTCTCCACGGCCATCGGCATCGGCGGCGACCCCATCATCGGCACGACGCACATCGACGCGCTCGCCGCGTTCGAGGCCGACCCCGAGACCAAGGCGATCGTCATGATCGGCGAGATCGGCGGCGACGCCGAGGAGCGCGCGGCCGAGTTCATCAAGGCGAACGTCACCAAGCCGGTCGTCGGCTACGTCGCGGGCTTCACGGCTCCCGAGGGCAAGACGATGGGCCACGCCGGCGCGATCGTCTCCGGCTCGGCGGGCACCGCGCAGGCCAAGAAGGAGGCCCTCGAGGCCGCCGGCGTCAAGGTCGGCAAGACGCCGTCCGAGACCGCCGCCCTCATGCGGGAGATCATCGAGACGCTCTGACGCCTCGCGTAGGGGAAGGGGGTGGATGCCGCAGCATCCACCCCCTTCTCCATCTCCATCCCCATCCCCGCGAGCCGCTATCCCGCGTGCGACCCGCCACGCGGCGGCCCGCCCGCGCGATAGCGGCTCGCCCGGGGCGTAGCGGCTCGCGAGGGAGGGGTCAGGTCAGGAGGAGCTCGATGGGGCCGCGGGCGAAGTAGATCAGGAAGCCGGCGGCGACCACCCACAGCAGGGGGCTGATCTGCCGTGCCTTGCCGGAGAGCGAACGCACGACCACCCAGCTGATGAAGCCCGCGCCGATGCCGTTGGCGATCGAGTACGTCATCGGCATGACCGACACCGTCAGGAACACCGGCAGCAGCACGCTGAAGTCGCTGAGGTCGATGTGCTTGACCTGCGCCATCATCATCGCGCCGACGATCACGAGGGCCGCGGCGGCGACCTCGGTCGGCACGATCGAGGTGAGGGGCGTGAAGAACATCGCCAGCAGGAACACGAGCCCGGTGACGACGTTGGCGAGGCCCGTGCGGGCGCCCTCGCCGATGCCGGACCCCGACTCGATGAACACCGTGGCCGACGATGAGGAGGTCGCGCCTCCCACGACGGCGCCGACGCCCTCCACGACCAGCGCGGACTTGATGCGGGGGAAGTCGCCCTTCTCGTCGGCGAGCCCGGCCTCTTTGGCGAGTCCGGTCATCGTGCCCATCGCGTCGAAGAAGTTCGAGAACACCAGCGTGAACACGAGCATGACGAGGGCCACGACGCCGACCTTGCCGACGTCGAATCCGAAATCGACCGCACCCAGGAGGCTGAGATCGGGAACGCTCACCGGCGACCCGGTCAGCGCCGGGATCGTCAGGCCCCAGCCGCCGGGGTGATCCGTCGCCGAGCCGAGGTGCCAGATCGCCTCGATGATCACCGAGACGACCGTCCCGCCCACGAGGCCGATCAGCATCCCGCCCTTGACCTTGCGGGCCACCAGCACGCCGGTGGCCAGCAGCGTCAGCACGAACATCAGCGTCGGCACCGACGCGACCGAGCCGCCGATGCCGAGCCCGACGGGCGGGGAGTTCGAGCCCGTCGCCGTGACGAAGCCCGAGTTGACGAACCCGATGAACGCGATGAACAGGCCGATCGCGACCGTGATCGCGAGCTTCAGCTGCACCGGGACGGCGTCGAAGATGAGCTTTCGCAGCCCCGTCGCCGCCAGCAGCACGATGATGACGCCGTTGATCATCACGAGGGCCATCGCCTCGGGCCACGTCACCTCGTGGATGACGCTGAAGGCGAGGAATGCGTTGATGCCGAGCCCGGCCGCGAACGCGAACGGCAGCCGGGTGATGAGGCCGAAGAGGATCGTCATGACGCCGGCGGTCAGCGCCGTGGCGGCCCCCACGGCGGAGAACGCGAGCTCGTTGCCGGCGATGTCGGCCTTGCCCGACAGGATGATCGGATTCAGGATGACGATGTACGCCATCGTCACGAAGGTGACCAGTCCGCCGCGGATCTCACCGCCGATCGTGGAGCCTCGTCGGGTGATCTCGAAGAAGCGGTCGAGTGCGCCGGTGGGCTCGGCGGGGGTGGGGCGGGCGGCGGACGAGGGTGTAGCGGGCATGGATCCTCCATCCAGAACCGTAGTGGATGCCGCCGCCCCGGCATCCCGCGCGTCCACCCGACGCACATGGTCGGGGTGGGTAGGGTCGAACGCGCATGAACCGCCTGCTCGTCCTCCTCCTCTCCGCCGTCGATGCCCTCATCGCGGCGGCCGTCGGCGTCGCCGTCGTCTTGGCGCCCCTCACCGTCTTCTGGGTCGTGGGGCTCGGCGGGACGGCGGACTGGGGCGCGCTGTGGCCGGCGGCCGTGCGCATCTGGCAACTGGGCCACTTCGTGCCGCTGCACGTCGTACTGGGAGACGAGTACCTCGTCGCGGCCGGCATCCCCGCCCAGGCGGCGACCTTCGTCGTCTCCCTCGCCCCGCTCGCGCTCGCGACCTTCACCGCCGTGTTCGCGGCGCGCTCGGGCATCCGGGCGGCGCGCTCCGGGTCGTGGCCCGTCGGCGTCGCCGCGGGATCGGGGGTCACCCTGCTGCTGGCGGCCGCGCTGTGGGCGACCTCGCGCACCCCGGTCGCGGCGGTCTACGGCTGGCAGGCGCTCCTGCTGCCGACGCTCGTCTTCGCCGTCCCCGCACTGCTCGGCGCCCTCGTCGAGGCGTGGCGCGGCGGCGACGACGGACTCGTGGATGCCGTGCGGGACCGGATCGACGGCGCCGACCCGCGCCGGGGGCATCCGTGGGTCGCCGCCGTCGCGGCATCCGCCCGCGGCACCGGCATCGCGGTGACGGGACTCGTCGCCGTCGGCGCGCTGCTGGTCGCCGTCGCGGCGATCGCGCGCGGCGGTCAGGTCGTGTCGCTGTTCGAGGCGGCGCACGTCGACGCGGTCGGCGGCGGCGTGCTCGCCCTGGGGCAGCTGGCCTATCTGCCCACGCTGATCGTCTGGGGCGCCGCGTTCGCGGCCGGTCCGGGCTTCGCCGTCGGTGCGGGCACCGCGGTCTCGCCGGCCGGCACGACACTGGGCGTGGTGCCCGGCCTGCCCGTGCTGGGTCTGGTCCCGGAGGGCTCGACGCCGTGGCTGTTCGCCCTCGTGCTCCTCGTCGTCGGCATCGGGTTCGTGGCCGGCGCGGCGGCGCGGGCGCGCCTCGCCGCCGACGGGGTCGCCGCCTCCGGCTCCGACTCCGCACCGGTGCGGCTGGCGGTGCTGGTCGCCGTGGTCGTCCTCGCCGCCGCCGCAGCGGCCCTGCTCGCGGCCTGCGCCTCGGGGGCGATCGGCCCCGGACGCCTCGACGAGGTCGGTCCCGCGGCCGGCCCGTTCGCGTTCACGGTGGGCGTCGAAGTCGCGGTCGGCGCCGCCATCGCGCTGTTCTCGCCGGCCCGCTCCCGAGAGGCCGCCGTCGCGCCGGTAGACTGACCGGGTGCTGACGGTCGCCGTTCTCATCTCGGGCACCGGCTCCAATCTCCGGGCCCTCCTCGAGGCCGCCGCCGACCCCGATTTCCCCGCGCGCGTCGTCGTCGTCGGGGCGGACCGCCAGGCCGACGGCTTCGCCCACGCGGAGGCTTTCGGCATCCCCACCTTCCTCGTGCCCTTCCGCGAGTTCGAGACCCGCGAGCACTGGGGGGAGGAGCTCGACCGTCAGCTCCGCGTCTGGAACCCCGACCTCGTGGTGCTCAGCGGACTGATGCGGCTGCTTCCGGCCGCCGTCGTCGACGCGTGGTCGCCGCGGCTCATCAACACGCATCCCGCCTTCCTGCCGGAGTTCCCGGGGGCACACGGCGTGCGCGACGCGCTCGCGGCCGGCGTCGCGCAGACCGGCGCCAGCGTCATCGTCGTCGACAACGGCGTGGACACGGGCCCGATCCTCGCGCAGGAGCGCGTCGCCGTCCTGCCCGACGACACCGAGCACACACTCCACGAGCGCATCAAGCCGGTCGAGCGGCGGCTGCTCATCGATGTCGTCCGCGCCATCGCCCGCGGGGAGCTCGAGCTCTCCGCGGTCCCCTCGTCCTGACAGATCCGAACCCGATCCACACCGAACACTGGAGCCCTGCATGGCCGGTCCTGCCGTCGATCCCGCCCTCTACCGATCCCGTGACCTCGTCCCCGTGCGGCGCGCGCTCATCTCCGTGAGCGACAAGACCGGTCTGCTGCCGCTGGCCCAGGCGCTGGATGCCGCCGGCGTCGAGATCGTGTCGACCGGCGGGTCGGCCGCGCTGCTGCGCGACGCCGGCATCGCGGTCAAGGACGTGGCGGAGGTCACCGGGTTCCCGGAGTCGCTCGGCGGCCGCGTGAAGACGCTCCACCCGAGCGTGCACGCGGGGCTGCTGGCCGACCTCCGCCTCGAAGACCACGAGGAGCAGCTGGGAGCCCTCGGCATCCTGCCCTTCGAGCTCGTCGTCGTGAACCTCTACCCGTTCGTGGAGACGGTCGCCTCGGGCGCCGTCGGCGACGCCGTCGTCGAGCAGATCGACATCGGCGGCCCGGCGATGGTGCGCGCCTCGGCCAAGAACTACGCCAACGTCGCGATCGCCGTCTCGCCCGAGTCGTATCCCGCGATCGTCGAGGCGCTGGATGCCGGCGGCACCTCGCTCGCGCAGCGGCGGGAGCTCGCCGCGCGCGCGTTCGCCCACACGGCGGCCTACGACCGGGCGGTGGCGACGTGGTTCGCCGAGGAGACCCTCGAGGCCGAGGGCGAGCTGCCGCAGCACCTGACCATCAAGGCCGAGCGCCTGGCGACCCTGCGCTACGGGGAGAACTCGCACCAGCGCGCCGCGATCTACACGCGTGCCGGTGCCCACGGCATCGCGCAGGCGGAGCAGCTGCAGGGCAAGGAGATGTCGTACAACAACTACGTCGACGCCGATGCGGCGCTGCGTGCCGCGTTCGACATGGTCAAGCCCGCCGTCGCGATCATCAAGCACGCCAACCCGTGCGGCATCGCGGTGGCGGCGCCCAACGCGCTGGATCCCATCGCGTCGGCGCATCTGCGCGCCCACGAGTGCGACCCGGTCTCGGCGTTCGGCGGCGTGATCGCGGCCAACCGCACGGTCACGCTGAAGATGGCCGAGAACCTGCGCGACATCTTCACCGAGGTGATCGTCGCCCCCGACTTCGAGCCCGAGGCGCTGGAGGTCTTCAAGCTCAAGAAGAACCTGCGCGTGCTGCGCCTGCCGGCCGACTGGCGCCAGGAGCCCATGGACGTCCGGCTGCTGTCGGGCGGACTGCTGCTGCAGGACGCGGACCGCTTCCCCGACGACATCGAGTCGGTCGCGAAGAACTGGGAGCTCGTCTCCGGTGAGCGTCCCGACAGCCCCGAGGAGATGGAGAACCTCATCTTCGCGTGGAAGGCCTGCCGCGCCGTGAAGTCGAACGCCATCGTGCTCGCCCAGGGCCTCGCGACGGTCGGCATCGGCATGGGCCAGGTCAACCGGGTCGACTCGTGCCGCCTGGCCGTCGAGCGCGCCGGCGACCGCGCGGCCGGCTCGGTCGCCGCATCCGACGCGTTCTTCCCGTTCGCCGACGGTCCGCAGGTGCTCATCGACGCCGGCATCCGCACCATCGTGCAGCCGGGCGGCTCGGTGCGCGACCAGGAAGTGGTCGACGCGGCCCGGGCGGCCGGGGTGACGATGTTCTTCACGGGGGAGCGCCACTTCTTCCACTGAGCGGCGCCGCCTCCGTCTGCCGGCACCGCCC
Organism: Microbacterium sp. NFH-22A-Y; assembly: GCF_021401375.1. Lineage (NCBI taxonomy): Bacteria > Bacillati > Actinomycetota > Actinomycetes > Micrococcales > Microbacteriaceae > Microbacterium > Microbacterium sp. NFH-22A-Y. Next base: position 725,228 of record NZ_JACBGF010000002.1, read on the forward strand.
GCCGACGCGGCTCCGAATCGATCGGATCCGTTCTCGCGATTCGCGCCGCGTCCGGCCACCATGGGTGTCATGGAAGACGTCGGGGCGCACGCCCGCGAGGGGCGGAGCCCGTCCGCGCGCGAAGCGCGGCGCGTGCTCGCGACCGTCTGCGGAGCGCTTGCGCTCATCTCGATCGACGTCACCGTGCTGCACGTCGCCGCCCCGACCATCGCTCGCGAGCTGCACGCGGACGACGCGGAGCTGTTGTGGATCATCGATGCCTTCCCGTTCGTGATCGCACCGCTGCTGCTGTCGGCCGGCGTGCTCAGCGATCGGTACGGGCGTCGACTGTTCCTGATGGCCGGGATGAGCGTGTTCATCCTCGGCTCCGCTCTCGGGGCTTTCGCGTGGACGCCCGCCGCGCTCATCGCGGCGCGCGTGGTCATGGCCGTCGGCGCCGCCGCGGTGCTTCCGCCCACGATGTCGCTGCTGCGCGTCGCCTATCCGGATCGGGAGCGGCGGGTGCGTGCCGTGGCGATCTGGTCGATGTCCTCGGCGGCCGCCGCCGCGGCGGGGCCTGTCATCGGCGGGTTCATCGTCGAGCACAGCTGGTGGGGTGGGGTGTTCCTCATCAACGTGCCGCTCGGCGGCCTCGTCGTCGTCGCGGCCGCCGTCTGGGTGACGGAGTCGCGGTCCGACCGCCCGGGCAGCGCCGACCTGGGCAGCCAGGGCCTCGCGATCGCCGCGGTGCTGACGGCGGCCGTCGCCGCGAACAGCCTGGCCGAGCATCACGTCGAGGTCTTCATCGGCGGGATGCTGGTCGCGGTCGCGTCGGGGTGGACCTTCGTCGCCCGACAGCGACGGCTCCGACGCCGCGGCGAGCAGCCCATGCTCGACGTCGCGCTGTTTCGCAACACGGCTTTCTCCGTGGGCCTCGCCGCCATCGCCGTGGCGATGTTCGCCCTCGTCGGGCTGGAGCTGCAGTTCGCCCGCTACCTGCAGCTCGAACGCGGGCTCACGCCGTTGCACGCCGCCGTCGCCCTCGTGCCGCTGGCGCTGGCGACCATCGTCGGCGCGTTCCTCTCGCCGCGGGTCCTCCGGCGATGGGGACACCGCACGGCCCTCACCGCCACCTTCGCCCTCGCCGGCGGGGCGTTGGCAGCGCTGGCGCTCTGGGGCGAACCCCTCGACCTCGCCGTGTTCGCGGTGTCGACGGCGCTGGCCGGGCTCAGCATCGAGATCTCCGCCGTCGCCGCCAACGACCTCATCATCTCCTCCGCCGGCGTGCACGAGGTCGGTGGAGCCGCCGCACTGGAGGAGATCTCGTACGATCTCGGCGGCGGGTTCGGAACCGCCCTTCTCGGCGCCGTCGCCCTGACCGGTGCCAGCGCATCCGACGGCTTCCACACCGCCGTGATGACCTCCGCCGTGCTCCTGATCGGCGCCGGCATCGCCGCGGCCGGGGTGCTGCGTCGACCGCGCACGACCCCGTGAGCCCGCGCGGGGCGACGGGGGCGGCACGCGCCGGGCGCGTCGGACTCGTCCGGTGGCAGGATGGAGGCCCGCGGCGCGTCGGGTGCGCGTCATGCACGCGTGTGCGGGCGGGCGAGGAGGGGCGGGGCGATGATCATCGACAGACCGACGGGCAGCTTCGACGGCGCCGACGACGCGAGCGAGCTGTCGTCCTTGACCGCGACGTGGGGTGACCTCTGGGCAGACGCCGAGCCCGCCGGGGATGCGCTCCGACGCGCGTATCCCGATCGCTGGCTTCGGTTCCACACCCTGCCGGACGGCGCGCGGCCGGCGGCCGACGAGGACGATCGCGCGGAAGTGCGTCGTCGACAGCAGGAGGTGCTCTCGTACCTCCTGCGCGGGGAGCCCTCCGCCAGCCTGGTCGCGATCGCCGAGGACTGGGGCGCGCCCGACGGGGCTGCCGGGTGGAGCGCGGCGGCACTGCCGGCGCGACGGGCCTGGCGGCGGGGGCTGCCCCCCGATCCCACGACGGGCGACACGGTCGGGTACTTCTGGGCAGACACCGCTGTGCGCCGTGACCGCGCGGACCTGCTGCTCGAGCTCGCGGCGACGGGCGACGCCCATGTCGTGATCGCGATGCCGCACCTCGCGTGGCTGCTCGCGCCGTACGACGGCGGGATCGATGTGTTCCTGATCGACCCGCAGCGGCGGGAGTCGCTTCGGGCGTACGGTGCCCGGTGGCTCTCGCCCCGACCGGACGGCTTGTGACGCCGCGGTCTCGCCGGTGGCCGGCGCCGTCGCGGCGGCGCCGCGGCCGGCCGCTAGAGTGAGGGAACTTGGGGAGGGAATGCGCATGTCGGGTGCGAGCGTGGGACATGTCGGAGATCGGGAACGGCGCCCGCGCAGGCGGCTGAGCGTGCAGTCGCGTCTGCTGATCATGCTGTTGGCGGTGGGCATCGTCTCGGCCGGCGTGGTCGGCACGATCGGCTACATCAGTGGCCGCGACTCCCTCCAGGACGCGATCATCGACAAGCTGACCGCCGCGCGCGAGCTGCGCGCCGGTGAGGTCTCCGCGCTGATCGGCGAGATCCAGCGAGAGGCGTCGCTCGCGACCGACAACTCCAGTGCCCGCGAGGCGTCGATCGCCCTGAACGCGGGGTGGGCGGCGCTGGCGTCCGCGACGGTGACGCCGGCGGAGCGTGCGGCCGTGGAGGACTACTACCGCGGCTCCTTCCTCCCGGGGCTGGAGAAGCGGACGGGCGAGCAGTACACGGATGCCGCGTTCCTCCCGGACAGTGCCGCGGGCGCCTACCTGCAGTACTGGTACACGCGGCAGGGCGGCGGGTCCTCGGCATCCCTCGAGCTGAAGGATCCGGGCGACGGCAGCGCCTACAGCGCGGCGCACGCATCCGCGCAGGGCTACTTCGCGAATCTCGTCGAGACGGTCGGCTACCAGGATGTGCTGGTGATGAACCTCGACGCGGACGTGGTCTTCAGCACGTACAACACTCCCGCGCTCGGGACGAGCCTCGACGAGGGCCCGTTCCGCGACAGCAGACTCGCCGAGGGCTACCGGAAGGCGATGGCGACCAACTCGGTCGACACCGTCGTGACGACGGACATCGAGTCGTGGGCCCCGGCGCAGGGTGCGGCGACGATGTGGGTCGTCTCTCCCATCGGCGACGAGTCCGGTGTCACCGGGGCGATGGCCCTGCAGATCCCCGTGTCGTGGATCAACGACGTCACCACCGGGTACCAGCAGTGGACGACCCAGGGTCTGGGCGACACCGGCGAGGTGTACCTCGCCGGTACGGACGGCCTCATGCGGTCGAACTCGCGAGAGCTGATCGCCTCGCCGACGACGTACGCCCAGGGGGTGATCGAGAACGGGACCTCCGCCGCGGATGCCGAGCGCATCGTCGAGGTCGGCGACTCGACGATCCTGCAGAGCGTGGACCAGGAGCCCGTGCGCCGTGCGCTGGCGGGGCAGTCGGGAACGATGATCTCGGGGCAGTACATCGGCGCGGAGAGCATCACCGCCTACGGGCCGGCGAACATCGAAGGACTCGACTGGGTCGTGGTGGCTCGGATGGAGACGTCCGAAGCGTTCGCGCCGGTCGCCGACTTCACCCGCACGCTGCTGCTGTCGGTGCTGGGGCTGACTCTCGTCATCAGTGTGCTGTCGCTGCTGCTTGCGCAGGCGTTCACCGCGCCGCTGCGCCGGCTCGCGGAGGCGGTTCGCCGCGTGGCCGGTGGCGACTACGGTGTGCGGGTGGCGGTCGGCGGGGCCGACGAGATGGGCGAGCTGTCGAGCGATTTCAACGAGATGGCCGCGGGCCTGCAGATCAAGCAGGATCTCATCGATCGCCAGCGCGAGGAGAACGAGCGGCTCCTGCGCACCCTCATGCCGGACAGTCTCGCGGCGCGCTACCGCGAGGGCGAGCAGACGATCGCGGAGCAGCACGAGGACGTGGCCGTCGTGTATGCGGAGTTGATGGGTGTCGACGACTTCTCCCGCGCGCTCGACGGTCAGCAGGAGACTCACGCGCTCAACGAACTCATGCGTGGCTTCGAGGAGGCGGCGGAGCGCGTCGGCGTGGAGTCGGTGCGCACCCTTCGCGGCGGCTACCTCGCCAGCTGCGGGCTGACGATCCCGCGCGTGGACAACGCGCGTCGGGCCGTCGAGTTCGCCCTCGAGATGCACACGCACGTCCGACGGTTCAACGAGCGCACCGGATCGCGTCTGGAGCTTCGCGCCGGTGTCGACACCGGCGCGGTGACGAGCGGCCTCGTCGCCCGTTCGAGCCTCGCCTACGACCTCTGGGGTGACGCCGTCGACCTCGCCAGCCGCGTCCGACGCGCCGTGGATGCGCCGGGTGTGTACGTCAGCGACGCGGTGCACGACCGGGTGCACGGCCTCTGGGAGTTCACCGAGGTGGGTGCCGTGGACGCCTCCGGGCGGACGAGCGCGGTCTGGCGGGTCACGGAATGATCCCCGTGCTCGCCGAGGGGTGGGTGTGGTGGGCCGCCGCGCTCGCCGTCGGCGTTCCGCTGGTCCTCGTGGCGCTCACCGAGATCATCGGCGTGCTCCGCCGGCGTCGGAACCCGGCCGTGCGGCCGTTGCTGCTCCTGCGCAACGCGGTCGTCCCGGTGGCGGCCCTCGTCGCCCTGCTCGCGTTCGCGACACGGTCGGATCAGGACCTCATCTGGGTGAGGATCGTCGGCACGCTCCTCGGCTTCCTGCTCATCCTGCTCCTGCTGAGCGGTCTCAACGTCGCCCTCTTCTCGTCCGCGCGCGAAGGCACCTGGCGGGAGCGCGTGCCGACGATCTTCGTGGAGATCGTGCGGCTCGTGCTCGTCGTGGTCGGGCTCGCGATCCTCTTCCAGGTCGTCTGGAACGCCGACATCGAGGGCTTGATCGCGACCCTGGGCGTCACGTCCATCATCGTGGGCCTCGCCCTGCAGAACGCCGCCGGGGGCATCGTCTCGGGCCTGCTGGTGCTGTTCGAGCAGCCGTTCAAGCTCGGCGACTGGATCGACACCGGCGGGGCGGCGGGCCGGGTGGTCGAAGTCAACTGGCGTGCTCTTCACATCGACACCGGCTCGGGACTCCAGGTGATCCCCAACGCGACGCTCGCCGGGGCGTCCTTTCGCAATCTGAGTCGACCGGCCGGGCCGTTCACCGTCGTCGTCCCCGTCGTGTTCGCGCCGGGCGATGCGCCGCACGAGGTGGCGGCGCTGCTGCGCAGTACCGCCGACGATCTGCCGATGAGGCTGGCGGAGGTCCCCTCCGGCGTGCAGTACGGCGGCGCCGGCGCCTACACCGTGGAGATCCCGGTCGCCGCGCCGAGCCAGTCGGACGAGACCATCGCGGCCTTTCTCGGACGCCTGTGGTACGCCGCACGGCGACATGGACTCGCCCTCGACAAGGTCGCACCCGATACGGCCGCGACCGAGAACCGGCTCCGCACGGTGGTCGACGACGTCGCGCGCGCCCTCCACCTCGATGCGGAGCTGCACGAGGCGGCGCTCAGCGCGTGCCGGGTGGAGCAGTACGCGCCGGGGGAGTACCTGGGTCGTGCGGGGGTCGTGCCGTCCGCGGTGAGCTACCTCGTCGAGGGCGCGGCGCGGCTGACGGCTCCGACGCGGCGCGGCGAGGTCGCCTGCGGCGACCTCCGCGACGGGGAGTTCGTGGGAACCGCCGCGGTGACGCGCGAGCCGGCTCTCGTGACCGCCGTCGCCACGGCATCCACGACGGTGCTCGTGCTGCCCGCCGAGCTCATCGCCCGGATCATCCGCGCCCATCCCGTCTTCGCGTCCGAGCTCGGAGCCGACCTCGAGCTGCGGCGGGCCCAGGCGGCCCGCGCCGCCGGCGGCCGTGCCGGCGTCGCGCCGGCCTGATCCCGCGCGCCCGGCGGCGGGGCGGCCGGCGCGGCCGTCGCTGCCGTGTCCGATTTCCGCGAGCCGGGGGTACGGGGGCGTGTCAGGCTAGTCGCATGAGCCCCGTCGACGCCTCCGCCGCGATGACGTTCGACGAACGCTATCGCGCGATCGACGCGCGGGACGCGCGCTTCGATGGCCAGTTCGTGACGGCGGTGCGCTCGACCGGGATCTACTGCCGTCCGAGCTGCCCGGCGCGCACGCCGAAGGCGGCGAACGTCACCTTCTATCCGACCTCCGCCGCGGCGCACGAGGCCGGATACCGGGCGTGCAAGCGGTGCCTGCCCGAAGCGGCGCCCGGCTCCCCCGAATGGGACCTGCGCGGCGACGTCGCGGGCCGCGCGATGCGGCTGATCGCGGAGGGGATCGTCGAACGGGAGGGGGTGCCCGGGCTCGCGCGCCGGCTCGGCTACTCGCCGCGCCATCTCACCCGGCTGCTGACGGCCGAGCTGGGCGCCGGCCCTCTCGCGCTCGCACGCGCCCAGCGCGCCCACACGGCACGCCTGCTCCTGGTGTCGACGGATCTCGCCGTCGCGGACGTCGCCTTCTCGGCCGGATTCGCGAGCGTGCGTCAGTTCAACGACACCGTCCGGGAGGTCTTCGGGCTGACGCCGAGCGCCCTGCGCGCCCGCCGGCCCACGGCGGCGGCCGGCGTGCCCGCCGCCGGAACGATCGATCTGCTGCTGCCGCATCGCGGCCCGCTCGACGCCTCCGGCCTCTTCGCCTGGATGCGGGCGCGCGCCGTCGACGGCATCGAGACGGCCGGTGCCGACTCGTTCGCGCGCGTACTGCGTCTGGCGGGCGGTCCGGTCTGGTTCGCGATCCGTCTCGACGACGCCGGGAGGGTGCGTCTCAGCGCCCGGCTCACCCACCTCGCCGACCTGCCCGTGCTCGTCGCGCGCGTGCGTCGGCTGTTCGACCTCGACGCCGACCCGCTCGCTGTCGATGCGGCCCTGTCCGCCCATGACGCCATCGCCCCGCTGGTCGAGGCCGTCCCCGGCATCCGCGTGCCGGGCGCCGCAGACCCGCACGAGATGCTCATCCGCGCCATGATTGGCCAGCAGATCTCGGTCGCGGCGGCGCGCACGGCGCTCACCGCGCTCACGGCGGCATTGGGAGAACGCGTCGATGCGCACGACGGCATGGACCGCCTGTTCCCGACGATGGCGGCCATCGCCGAGCACGGCGCCGATGTGCTGCGCGGCCCCGCGGCGCGCATCCGGGCGGTGACCGCGGCCGCGGCCGCGCTGGCCGACGGCACGCTCGAGCTCACGACCGGTGACGACGGCGCCGAGCAACGTGCGGCGCTGCTCGCCCGCCCCGGCATCGGGCCGTGGACCGCCGACTACGTGCGCATGCGCGTGCTCGGCGATCCCGACATCACGCTGCCGGGAGACGTCGCGGTCCGCGCGGGCGCCGCAGCCGTCGGCATCCCCTCCGACCCCCGCGGCTACGACGCCTGGGCGACGCGGGCCGCCCCCTGGCGCAGCTACCTGACCGCCCACCTGTGGCGGGCGTCGGTTCCCACGGCCGCGCCCGGCCCGGCCCGCACATCCCCCGAACGGAGCACCCCATGACCGCCACCCGCCACAGCGCCACCCTGCAGACGGTCGACACGCCGGACGGCCCGTTCACGCTGCTCGCCGACGACCGCGGCCGCGTACTGGCCAGCGGGTGGACCGCCGAGCCGGCGGACGTGCTGCACCGGCTGGCCTCGCCGCCGAGCGACGTGCGAGAGGGACGGACGGATGCCGCGGCCGCGGTCGCCGCCTATTACGACGGCGACCTCGCGGCCATCGACGAGGTGGCCGTCGCGCAGACCGGCACCGCCCTGCAGCTCGACGGCTGGGCGGCACTGCGCCGCATCGCCCCGGGAAGCCCGCTCACCTATGCGGAGTTCGCGGCCGCTCTGGGCCGCCCGAGCGCCGTGCGCGCCGCGGCATCCATCTGCGCCCGCAACGCTCCCGCCCTGTTCGTGCCGTGCCACCGCGTGCTGCGCACCGGCGGCGCCCTCGGCGGTTTCGCGTGGGGCCTGGATGTGAAGCGGGCCCTGCTCGCCCGCGAGTCCGCGGCCTGATCGGAAGACCGCCCTTGCGGCGGGGCGAGAGGTCGGCATAGGCTGGAGGGCTGTCGCGCCCCTGTCGCCGCACGGGCGGCGCGCGGTCCCCGTTCACCGACTCCCTGGAGGAAGCCATGTCCACGGCCATCGTCACCACGAAGCCCGCCTTCCTCCGTCCCTCGGCCGTCGCCCCGCGCGCGTTCGAGGCCGCCGGAGTCGGCCGGGGATAACGCGCCGCGCCTCCTCCTTCGGCGGCATCGTCCCGCCGCGCGTTCTCTCCGACAGGGCCCCGTCTCGTCCTGCCGCGCCGCTGTGCGCCCTCCGTCACTCATCGCCGACCCGTGACCTCGGCATCCGCTCCACCCCTTCGCAAGGATCATGACCTCCTCCTCCGAGCACCTCGAGCCCGTCGAGCGCCTGTCCACCGTCCGCGCCCTCGCCCGGCTGTACCCCTTCGCCAAACCCGTCCTGCCGCGCCTGATCCTGGGCGCCGTCAGCGCCCTCGTCGCGAGCCTGCTCGCCCTGTCGATCCCGCTCGTGCTCGAAGTGCTCGTGCAGGGCCCGATCGCCGCCGGTGCCTCCAGCGCCGGCGACCGCAGCCAGCTCGTCTGGGGCGCCGCGATCATCCTCGTGCTCGGCCTGCTCGAGGCCGTCATGGTGTGGCTGCGGCGCTGGTTCGTGCTGGCGCCGTCGACCAAGGTCGAGTACGACCTGCGCACGAGCTTCTACGAGCGGCTGCAGCGCCTGCCGGTCGCGTTCCACGACCGGTGGCAGTCGGGCCAGCTGCTGTCGCGCATGATGCAGGACATCAGCATGCTGCGCCGCTGGATGGCCTTCGGCATCGTGCTGCTCGTCGTCAACCTGCTGACCATCCTCGTCGGCATGGCGCTGCTCTTCCGGTGGCACTGGGCGCTCGGCGTCACCTTCCTCATCGTGTGCGCACCCCTCTGGTACGCCGGCTACCGGTTCGAGAAGACGTACGGCACCCTCGCGCGCCAGAGCCAGGACCAGGCCGGCGACCTCGCGACCAGCGTCGAGGAGAGCGTGCACGGCATCCGCGTGCTGAAGGCCTTCGGGCGGGGGAAGCACGCCCTGCAGAAGTTCACCCGGCAGGCCGAGACGCTGCGCGAGACCGAGCTGAGCAAGGCGCGCGCCGTCGGCTGGATCTGGTTCTGGCTGGTGCTGCTGCCGGAGATCGCGTTCGCCCTGTGCCTCGGCGTCGGCATCGTGCTGCAGCAGCTCGGCCAGCTGTCGATCGCCGAGCTCGTGGCCTTCTTCGCCATGGCGACGGTGCTCCGCTGGCCCATGGAGTCGATCGGCTTCCTCTTCTCGTTCCTGCTCGACGCGCGCACGGCGAGCGATCGCATCTTCGAGGTCTTCGACGAGGAGAACACGATCACCGACGCCGCGGCCCCCGTCGTGCTGGGCTCGTCGCGCGGCGCGCTCGCGTTCGAGGGCGTCCACTTCCGCTACCAGGATGCCGGGGACGGCGAGCGCGACCTCCTCGACGGCATCGACCTGACGCTCGTGCCGGGGGAGACCATGGCCCTCGTCGGCCTCACCGGTTCGGGCAAGACGACGCTCACGACGCTGCCGGCCCGCCTGTACGACGTGACCGGCGGACGCGTGACGGTCGACGGCGTGGACGTCCGCGACCTCACCCTCACGGAGCTGCGCACGCATGTGGGGATGGCGTTCGAGGACTCGACGCTCTTCTCGCAGACGGTGCGCGAGAACGTGCTGCTCGGCCGCGAGGACCTGGCCGCGGGAAGCCCCGAGGCCGAGGCGGTGCTGCGCGAAGCGCTCGCCGTCGCGCAGGCCGGCTTCGTCGAGGACCTGCCCGACGGGGTCGACACGGTCATCGGCGAGGAGGGGCTGTCGCTGTCCGGTGGACAGCGCCAGCGGCTCGCGCTCGCCCGGGCCATCGCGGCCCGCCCGGCCGTCCTGGTGCTCGACGACCCCCTGTCGGCGCTCGACGTCGACACCGAGGCGCTCGTCGAGGACGCCCTCCGCGAGGTCATGGCCGACACCACGACGCTCGTCATCGCCCACCGGCCGTCGACCGTGATGCTCGCCGATCGGGTCGCGCTCCTGGAGGAGGGCCGCATCACGGCCGTCGGCACCCACGCCGAGCTGCTGCGCACGAGCGAGCACTACCGGCACGTCATCTCGAGTCTGGAAGACGCCGAGGAACAGAACACCCGCTTGCGGGAGACGGAGGTGAACCGATGAGCTCAACGGGAGGCACGGCGTCCGTCGCCGGCACCACCGGTGAAGACCGCTCGGACTACACGCGCGCCGAGTCGCGCTCGATCCGCCAGCGCTCGCTGCGCCTGCTGGGCTCGCTCGTCGACCCGCTGCGGTGGCAGCTCGTGCTGGCGCTGGCCGTGCTCGTCGTCTCCACGGCGCTGCGCGTCGCGGGCCCCGCGCTGATCGCGTACGGCCTGAACACGGCGCTGCCGCAGGCCATGCAGGATGCCGACTGGATGCCGACGATCGTCATCGTCGCCGTCTACCTCCTCGCCGGCATCGGCGGGGCGGCGCTCATCGGCTGGTACGCGGTCGTGGCCGCGCGGCTGACGCAGGCGGTCATGCTCGACCTGCGCACCCGCATCTTCCTGCACACCCAGCGGCTCAGCCTGGAGTTCCACGAGTCGTACACGTCGGGCCGCATCATCTCGCGCCAGACGAGCGACCTCGACTCCATCCGCGAGCTGCTCGACGGCGGGCTCAACGAGCTCGTCTCGGGCGTGCTCTACGGCGCGTTCACGCTGATCGCGCTGCTGCTGCTGGACTGGCAGTCGGGCGTCATCCTCGCCGTCGCGGGCATCCCGCTGTACCTGCTGATGCGCTGGTTCTACCGCAACTCGCAGCGTGCATACCGGGAGTCGCGCGTGGTCAGCGCCAAGGTGATCGTGAAGTTCGTCGAGACGATGACCGGCATCCGCGCCGTGAAGGCCTTCCGCAAGGAGCCTCGCAACGACGAGGAGTTCGGCGACCTGTCGGGACAGTACCGCGACGTCAACATGCGCTCGCTTCGGCTGTTCGGCACGTTCGAGCCGGGGATGATGGCGGTCTCGGCCTTCGCCGTCGCGGGCGTGCTCCTCTGGGGCGGTCTGCGGGTGGTCGACGGGACCCTGCTCGTGGGCACCCTGCTGGCCGCCGTCCTGTACGTGCGGAACTTCTTCTCGCCGCTGCAGGAAGTCGCCATGTTCCTGAACTCCTACCAGTCGGCCACGGCCGCGCTGGAGAAGGTGTCGGGCGTGCTGGAGGAGGAGCCGACCGTTCCCGACCCCGTGCGTCCGGTCGACCTCTGGAAGGCGTCCGGTCACGTGGAGTTCCGCGATGTCGTGTTCGGCTACGCGGACGACCGCACGATCCTGCCGCACTTCTCGCTCGACATCCCCGCCGGGCAGACGATCGCCCTGGTCGGCACGACGGGCGCCGGCAAGTCGACGCTCGCGAAGCTCGTGTCGCGGTTCTACGACCCGTCGCACGGCGCGGTCATGCTCGACGGCGTCGACCTGCGGTCGCTGCATCCGAAGGACCTCCGTCGCGCGATCGTGATGGTGACGCAGGAGGCGTACCTGTTCAGCGGCACCGTCGCCGACAACATCGCGCTCGGCAAGCCCGACGCGACGTTCGAGGAGATCCGGGCTGCGGCCCGCGCGGTGGGCGCCGACACGTTCATCGAGCGGCTGCCCGACGGGTACGACACCGACGTCAACAAGCGCGGCGGCCGGGTGTCGGCCGGACAGCGTCAGCTGATCTCGTTCGCCCGCGCGTTCCTCGCCGATCCCGCGGTGCTCATCCTGGACGAGGCCACGGCGTCGCTCGACATCCCGAGCGAGCGTCAGATCCAGTCGGCGCTGCAGACGCTGCTGGCCGATCGTACCGCGATCATCATCGCCCACCGGCTGTCGACCGTGTCGATCGCCGACCGGGTGCTCGTGATGGAGCACGGCCGCATCATCGAGGACGACACCCCGGCGGAGCTGATCGCCGGCACGGGCAAGTTCGCCCAGCTGCACAGCGCCTGGAAGCAGTCGCTCGTCTGACCCCCGCCGGTTTCGGCGATGGCCAACAGAATCGGATGCTGCGGCGCGCGGCATCCGATTCTGTTGCGCTGCTCCGAATCCGGTGCGGGCTGGGCTGGGCTGGGCGCCCTGCCGCAGATTCGGAGATGGGCAGCAGATGCGGATGCGAGGGCTCGCGGCATCCGCATGTGGTGACGTGATCCGAATCCGGTGGCGGCGGGGTGTCAGCGCGCGAGGTGAAGGCCCTGCGCGACCGCGCGGAGGATCGCGGCCTCCACCCGGGGCCACTGATGCACGACCTCGGCGTAGGTGAAGCGCAGCACGGTGTACCCGCGCGCCGTCAGCTCGCGGTCGTGGCTCAGGTCTCGGCCCCGATCGGCGGCCGAGGAATGGAAGGCGAAGCCGTCCAGCTGCGCGACGAGTCGCTCGCCGATGAGGCCGTCGACGTGGTGTCCGAGCAGCAGCACCTGCTGGCGGACGTCGAGGCCGATCCCACGTATCCGCGAGACGAAGAGCGTCTCGAGGCCGGAATCGCTGAGGCCCGTGACCTCCGCCGCCAGTCGCCGCGCATCGGGCGTGCGCCAGCGGTAGCGCCGCAGCACGTCCGGGTCGAGCCGTTCGCGGCGTACGGCGGACTCCCACACGACGAGCGCATCCTCGTGGGGCAGACACCGGGCGAGGTGCGCCAGCGCGTCGGGAACCGACTCGACGAGCACGTGCGGGTGCGACGGCACCAGCGGCGTATCCCAGTGGACGACCACGCCGTCCCCGGAGCGTTCGTCGGGTCGAGGGCGCTGCGCGTGGGCGGGCACGTGCAGGTGCGGACCCGTCGGGATCTCCGGCGGCAGCCACCAGCCGCGGTGACGAGCCGCCGACACGCAGGCCACCCGCGCACTGACCTCCGCCGCGTGCACGAGCGCGGCCGGGGCCGCGTCCGTGGCCACCCAGAAGCGGCGCACGCGGCGCACCTCGCCCGCCGTGATGGCCGCTCGCAGCGTGGTGGGGCGGATGCCGGCATCCAGCACGGCTCGCCGATGCACGATGCCGCCACCCGCCTCCACCAGCTCTCGGATCCCCACGGTCCGAGCCTGCCCGCCCGCACGCCTCCGCACGCCGATCCGCGCGCTGTCGTGCACAACTCGCCGGACCGCCATGGCTGGGGAGGAGCCGACGCGCCCGCAGCGGATGCGGAGGACGTGAACAGATGCGGATGCTGCAGCCCACGGCATCCGCATCTGTCGCCATTGTCCGAATCCGCGAACGCGAACCCGAACACCCGACGGCCGGGTCAGGGGGTCGGCGCGTCCAGGTCGACCTCGAACGTCTGGCGGCGACCGTCGGGGGCGGTGACGACGACCTCCCGCGTCCCGGAGCCGCCCGCGAACACGCGCAGCTCAAGACCGTCGAGGTAGTCGTAGTCCGGCCGGTCGTCGCGCGCGCCCCACGGCAGCACCGCGCCCGGCCGCACGTACAGCGGCAGGGAATCGAACCCGTGGGTCTCGCGCCGCCACCGCCCGCCGCTCACGCGCTCGCCGCTCAGCAGCGAGGTCCACTCGCCGTCGGGCAGGTAGAACTCCACCTCCCCGTCCGCCGACATCACGGGCGCGACCAGCAACGACGGGCCCAGCATGTACTGGCGGTCGAGGTAGGCGACGGCCGGGTCGCCGGGGAACTCGAGCGCCAGGGGCCGCAGCAGCGGGATGCCGGTGCGCGCCGCGTCGACGCCGAGCTGATGCAGATACGGCATGAGCCGCATCTTGAGGTGGGTGAAGCGGCGCGTCACCGCCACGGCCTCCTCGTCGAAGGCCCACGGCACGCGGTAGGAGTCCGACCCGTGGAAGCGCGAGTGCGAGCTGAGCAGACCGAACGCCGTCCACCTCTTGAACACGGCGGCATCGGGCGTGCCCTCGAAACCGCCGATGTCGTGACTCCAGTACGCGAAGCCGCTCATCGCGAGCGAGAGACCTCCGCGCAGCGTCTCGGCCATCGAGGTGAAGGTCGAGGTCGAGTCACCGCCCCAGTGCACCGGCATGCTCTGCCCTCCCGCCGTGGCGGAACGGGCGAACAGCACGGCCTCGCCCTCGCCGCGGGTGGCGACCAGCACGTCGTGGACGGCCCGGTTGTACAGCTCGGTGTAGAGGTTGTGCATGCGCTGCGGGTCGCTGCCGTCGGCCCACACCACGTCGGTGGGGATGCGCTCGCCGAAGTCCGTCTTGAAGCAGTCGACGCCCTGGGCGATCAGCGCCCGCAGCTTCTCCTGATACCACGCGGTCGCAGCGGGGTTCGTGAAGTCGACCAGCCCCATGCCGGCCTGCCAGAGGTCCCACTGCCAGATCGAGCCGTCCGCGCGGCGCACGAGGTAGCCGGCATCCGCCGCTTCGCGAAACAGGGGCGAGCGCTGCGCGATGTAGGGGTTGATCCAGACGCACACGCGCAGCTCGCGCTCGTGGAGCCGCGCGAGCATGCCGTCGGGGTCGGGGAACACGCGGGCATCCCACTCGAAGTCGCACCAGTTGAACTCGCGCATCCAGAAGCAGTCGAAGTGGAACACCGACACCGGCAGCTCGCGGGCCGCCATCTCGTCGATGAACGAGGTGATGGTCGCCTCGTCGTAGGCGGTGGTGAAGCTCGTCGACAGCCACAGGCCGTACGACCACGCCGGCACCACGGGCGGCCGGCCGGTGAGGGCCGTGTAGCGGCGCAGCACGTCGGCGGGCGTCGGCCCTGCGATCACGAAGTACTCCAGCACTTCGCCGGGCACCGAGAACTGCACCCGCTCGACGGCTTCCGACCCCACCTCGAACGACACGTGGCCGGGGTCGTTGACGAGCACGCCGTAGCCGCGGGTGGTGAGGTAGAACGGCACGTTCTTGTAGGCCTGCTCGCTCGAGGTGCCCCCGTCGGCGTTCCAGATGTCGACCGTCTGCCCGTTCTTCACCAGCGGGCCGAAGCGCTCGCCGAGGCCGTAGACGAGCTCGCCGACACCGAGCTCCAGCTGTTCGTGCACGTAGGCGGGGGCGGTGTCCGTGCGCTGCCCGGCCCGGGCGTTGCCGACGATGCCGGTGTCGACCTGAGCGTCGGAGGCCACCCGCAGATAGCCCTGGGATTTGTGGCCGCTGCCGGTGACCCGGCGGCCGTCGACCTCGAAGGAGAGGTCCCACGGGGCGCCGGCCCCGACGCGAGCGGTGAGGATGCCGGCGCGGACGAGACCTTGGGTCTCCGTGATCTCGACGCGGTCGGCCGACCCGCCGGCACCCGGCATCGGGAAGCCGCCGTGCCACGCGGCGCCGGTGTGGTGCGCGATCCGCACGCGGATCACCCCTTCGGCGGGCGAGGAGAGGGTCGTGGTCAGCACGGGCCGGTTGAGCACGTCGCCGCGCCGCGCGATGACCGCGGTGGGCGCGGTGACCATCAGCCCGGGGCCGTCGGGGGTGTCGGCGATCTGCCACAGGTCGTACGCCTCCTGCGCGTAGAGCGCGCTGACTCCGGGGCGCAGCTGCCAGAACCCGTCGGTGAACTTCATTACTTGACTGCTCCTGCCGTGATGCCCCGGGTGAGGGTGCGTTGGAAGATGAGGAAGAAGATGAGCGTCGGGATGATGCCCAGCAGGGCCGACGCGCTGGTCGTGGTCACGTCCATGAGGCGGTCGCCCTGGAGCACGCTGATCGCCACCGGCACGGTCTGGTTCGCGTTCGAGGCGAGGAACGTCAGCGGGATGAGGAACTCGTTCCACGTCCAGATGAAGAAGAAGATGAGCAGCACCGACAGCGTGGGACGGCTGATCGGGAAGACGACGCGCCACAGGATCGTCCAGCGTCCGGCGCCGTCGAGGGATGCCGCCTCCAGCACCTCCTTGGGGAAGGTGCCGTACACCGACGACAGCAGGTAGGTGCCGAACGCGGCCTGGACGACCGTGAAGATGATGATCACCGACCACACGTTGTCGTAGAGGCCGACCGACTTGAACATGTAGTACAGCGGGTAGAGCAGGGCCTCCTGGGGGAGCAGGTTCGCCAGCAGGAACAGCAGCACGATCCAGGTGCGGCCGCGGACGCGGCCGATGCCGATCGCGAACGCGTTGAGCATCGAGATCAGCACCGCGAGCACGGCGACCACCCCGGAGATGAAGAGGGAGTTCCAGACCTTCTGCGGGAAGTTGACCCGCTCCCAGAACTTGGTGATGCCGGTGAAGTCGAGGGCGTGCGGCAGGGCGAGCGGACCCGAGTTCGCGTAGTCGGTCGGCGACTTGAACGAGTTGACCAGCACGAGGTAGAACGGCGCGATCACCAGGAGGGCGCCGACCGCGACCAGCACGAGCATCAGCCAGTCGACTCCGCGTTTGGTGACCATGCCGCCGCGTCCGCGCGGGGCGCGTCGGGGACGGATCGCGGTCGTGAGTACGGTTCCGGCAGCCATCACAGGCCCGCCCTTTCCTTGCGTTCGAGGGAGTTCTGCACCCGGATGAAGACGATCGACACGATGACGACGACGATCGTCAGCACCGTCGCGATGGTGGCGCCGTAGCCGACGTCGCGCTTGGTGAAGAACTCCTGGTAGGCGTAGTACGACGGCACGAGGGTGGCGCCGGCGGGGCCGCCGCGGGTGATGACGTAGACCGGACCGAACACCTTCAGCGCCGCGATCGTGCAGGTGAGGGTGACGACGAAGATCTCCGGACGGATGATGCTGACGGTGATGGACGCGAAGCGCTGGAACCAGTTGGCGCCGTCGAGCTCGGCGGCCTCGTACAACTCGGGATCGACCCGCTGCAGCGCCGCCATGAACACGACCACGGGATAGCCGATCTGCACCCACACCAGCACCACCATGAGCACGATGAGCGCGGAGGGCATCTGGCCCAGCCAGTCGACGGGGGCGATGCCGACGGCGGCCAGCAGCTGGTTGAGGGCGCCGTCGGCGCCCGGCCGCACGATCCAGCCGATCACGATGCCGGCGACGGCCACCGGCAGGATCTGCGGGAGGTAGTAGGTCGCGCGCAGGAAGCTGCCGACCCGGCCGCCGAACTTGCGTCCGACGACGTCGAACAGGAGCGCGGCGACGATCAGGCCGACGATCGTCGGCACGATCACCATGGCGATGACCATCCACACGGAGTTGAGGAAGGAGGTCCAGAACGCGTCGTCGCCGACGAGCTTGATCCAGTTGTCGACGCCGATGAACTCGGGTGCGCGCACCCCCTTCCAGCTCGTGAAGGTGAGATAGACGTTCCACACCAGCGGGACGATGACGATGACCAGCAACAGGACGAAGCCGGGCAGCAGGTACAGCCAGTACCCGCCGCGTCCGCCTCCGCGCTGCGGGATGGCGGGTTCGTCGTCGACGACCGGGGTGCGCCGAGAGCGTGTTGTGAGCGACATGCGGTGCTTTCGTTCGGGAGCGGGGGTGGGGGCGGCACGAGGCCGCCCCCACCGGTCGGTCAGCGGTAGTCCGCGGTGCCCTCGTCGTAGGCCTTGCCGAGGTTCGCGTTGGTGGTCGCGGCATCCTGCGTTCCGGTGACGAGGCCCTGGAGCTGCTGGACGATCACGTCGTAGAAGCCCGGAGCCGGCCAGTCGGGGTAGAAGGAGAGGCCGTCCTGGTCGAGGACGCCGTTGAAGACCGAGATGAGCTCCTGGCTCTTCGGGTCGGTGATGTCCTTCGGGTCGGCCGCGACGGGCAGGCCGCCGTTGTTGCCGATGATCGCCTGGATCTCCGGTCGCATCGTGATGTCGATGAACGTGTAGGCGAGGTCCTTGTTCTTCGCGTTCTCCGGAACCACCCACAGATTGCCCGACGAGCCGAGCGACAGCTTCGAGCCCGGGAAGGCCTGCATCGTCCAGTCGAACCCGGTGGCCTGCTCGGTGAAGCGTCCGTACCACCACGAGCCCGACACGAAGATGGGGGAGGTGCCGTTGATGAAGGACACCCCGGCATCCTCGGCCTTGATCGAGGAGACGTCCTTGGCGACGTAGCCCTTGGCGACGTAGTCCTTGAGGGTGTCGCTGGCGTAGGTCGTCTCGGCGCCCTGCCAGTCGACCGGGTTCTTGTAGAGCTGGTAGTCGTTCACCCAGTCGCGGTCGCCGTGGGACAGCGCCAGCTGGTACCAGAGCTGGCCGAGCGGGTACTCCGCGCCGGCCTCGGCGAGCGGGGTGATGCCCTTCGCCACGAACGCGTCGAGCACCTTGACGAACTCGTCGTACGTGGTGGGGATCTCCAGCCCCGCCGCGGCGAAGGCGTCCTTGTTGTAGTAGACGCCGACGAACTCGCCGTAGTTGGGCACGCCGTACCAGGTGTCGCCGCCCATGACGCCCTTGTCGGTGTACTTCGCGGTCGTCTGCAGCGAGGGAGCGAGCTTGTCGGCCCACCCGTACTTCGCCACGGCGTCGGAGATGTCGCTGATCAGTCCCGTCGACGCGAGGAAGCCGGCGGTCGCGTTGCCCTTGTTGAACTCCATGACGTCGGGCGCGGCATCCGTGTCGAGCACCTGGCTGGCCGTCTTCTGGATCTGCTCGAACGACTTCTCCTCGAACTCGACCTTGGCGCCGGTCTCCTTCTCGAAGACGTCGATGGCCTCGGCCCAGGCCTTGCCCATCGCGCTGTCGGCGCCCTCGTAGTGCCAGAGCTTGAGGGTCTGGCCGGCGCCGTCGGTGCTGCCTGTGCCGGTGTCGCCGGAGGAGGAGCAGGCGCTGATGCTCAGCGCCGCGGCGGTGAGGATGACGGCGGCGGTCAGTGCCCGCGTCCGCCCTGTGATTCGTGCCATCGTCGGCACTCCTTTCGGTGGGCCGCCATCGGCCCGGTCTGTGATTGCGGTGTTCAGTTGCCGGTGTTCAGTTGCGGGTCAGGAGGTGAAGTCTGTCGAAGCGCTTCGATGAACGGCGAACGAAAGCGCTTCCGAAGAAGCGGTCACGCGTGCGGGGGAGTCGTCACCGAGCCCGCGTCGCGGTACACGGGTGCGAGCAGGTGGATGCCGGCGGGCCGGCGCGGGTCGTCGATCCGCGCCAGCGCGAGGTCGACGGCGAGATCGCACGACGCCTCGGGGATCAGCGGGATGGTGTCGAGCTGGGTCGGCAGCTTCGTGGTGTCGAAGGATGCCGCGATCGAGACGATCGAGACGTCCGCGCCCACCTCCGCCCCGCGCTCGGCGAGGGCGGCGAGCACGGCGGCGTGCATGTCGTCGACGCCGTGCAGCAGCAGTGCGGTCGCACCGGCGTCGAGCGCGTCGTTCACGGCCGCGCGCACCGCGTCGGCATCCGTGACGACCTCGCCCGTCGTCGCGAACGAGTGCTCGAGCGCCCGGTGCGCCGCGTGCTCGGCGACGGCGCGGCGGACGCGGGGAGGGAAGTTGGACAGTCGGTAGGTGCTCGCCGGCTGGCCGATGAGGGCGATGCGGCGGTGACCCGCGTCGGCCACGCGGTCGACGGCGAGTCGTGCGGCCGCCTCGAAATCGAGGTCGACGCAGTCCAGGCCCTCGTGGTCGTCGGGGATGCCGATGAACACCGTCGGCGTGGTGATCGAGCGGGTGATGGCGACCCGCTCGTCGTCGGGCGCGACGTCGAGCACGAGGATCGCGTCGACGAGACCCGAGGCCGTCACCCGCTGCATGCCGGCCGAGGCCTGCTGGTCGGTGAGGAGCAGGATGTCGTAGTCGTGGCGGCGCGCCGCGACGGCCGCCGCCAGCACGAAGGACATGTGCGTCGGCGCGTGGGTCTCGCGTCGCAGCGGCTCGGTGAGGGCGAAGATGTGGGTGAGGCGACCCGCCAGCATGCGGGCTCCGGCGTTCGGGGCGTACCCGAGCCGGTGCGCGGCGTCGATGACGCGGCGGCGCGTGTCAGGGGAGATGGGGCGCTTGCCGCTCAGCGCGTAGGACACGGTGCTGATGGACACGCCGGCGGCCGCAGCCACCTCGTCGATGCGTGCCATGCCGACTCCTCTGTCGTATCGAAGCGCTTCGAGCGAAGCTGGAGATCACGATAGAGCCCTCCGCGTCATCGACGCAAGAGGTTTGTGGATATTGGCAACAAACGGTGACGTGCGAACGACGCGGGCGCCTACAGGCGGATCTCGGCGACGACCTCGCCGAACTCGGTCTCATCGACCGGAGTGAACCCCACGCGACGGAAGAAGGCGTCGGGGCCGCCCTGGCCCTCTTCGTAGATCACGTGCACGTGGTCCATTCCGCGGGCGCGGGCCTCCTCGAGAAGCTGCTCGACCGCGAAGCGGCCGACGCCCCGGCCCTGGTCGTCGGCGTCGACGTTGATGCGCCAGAGCACGGAGCGGAAGTGCTCGTGCAGCGCGTCGGGATCGAAGTTCGCGCTGACGAAGCCGACGACCTCGTCGCCGTCGAGCACCACCCGCTGCCACGCGGTGCTCGGATTGGCCACGGTCCCGGCGACGGCGTAGCTCGTGGGGGCGAGGTACTGCTCCTGACCCGGCTTGAGCGACATGGTGTTCACCGCCACGATGGTGGCGGCCGACAGTTCCTCGAGGCGCAGCTCGGTCATGTGATCAGGCTACCTCGCGCGCGGTCATGGTCGGCACCCTCCGAACGGTGAGAAAACGCCAACACGGCAGCGGGGGCGGAGATATCTTGACGTCAAGATATATTCCGGTGATGCGATAGCCTGGTGGGTGACCCCGCGACGCTCACCACGACGCCCACGACGACGCTCACGACGGAGAGATCACACGTGCCCGAGTCCACCATCATCTACACGCACACCGACGAGGCGCCGGCGCTGGCGACGGCCTCTTTTCTGCCGATCGTGAAGGCTTTCGCGGGGCAGGCGGGCGTCGAGATCGACACCCGCGACATCTCCCTCGCGGGCCGCATCCTCGCCGCCTTCCCGCAGCGCCTCTCGCCCGAGCAGCAGGTGGGCGACGCGCTCGCCGAGCTCGGCGGTCTCGCCACCCTGCCCGAGGCGAACATCATCAAGCTGCCGAACATCTCGGCATCCATCCCGCAGCTGAAGGCCGCGATCGCCGAGCTCCAGTCGCAGGGCTACGACATCCCCGACTACCCGGACGACGCCGCCACGGTGGAGGAGAAGGACATCCGCGCCCGCTACGACCGCATCAAGGGATCGGCCGTGAACCCCGTGCTGCGCGAGGGCAACAGCGACCGCCGCGCGCCGCTGGCGGTCAAGAACTACGCGAAGAAGCACCCCCACCGCAACAAGCCCTTCGCCGCCGGGTCCAAGACCCGCGTCGCCACCATGGGCCACGACGACTTCAAGAGCAACGAGAAGAGCTGGATCGCCGCCCACGACGACGTCCTCAGCATCCGCCACACCGCCGTCGACGGCACCGTCACCGTTCTCAAGGACGGCCTCAAGGTGCTGCCGCGCGAGGTCGTCGACGCCACCTTCCTCTCGGCCAAGGCGCTCGACGCCTTCCTCGCCGACACCATCGCCCAGGCCAAGGCGGAGAACGTGCTGTACTCCGTGCACCTGAAGGCCACGATGATGAAGGTCAGCGACCCCATCATCTTCGGCCACGTCGTCCGCGCGTTCTTCGCCGACGTCTTCGACACCTACGGCGCGCAGCTCTCGGCCGCCGGTCTCGACGGCAACAACGGCCTCGGGTCGATCCTCGCCGGGCTGGGCGACCTCGCCGACGGCGACGCGATCTCCGCCCGCATCGCGCAGGACCTCGCGTCGGGCCCCCGTCTCAGCTACGTCAACAGCGACAAGGGCATCACCAACCTGCACGTGCCGTCCGACGTCATCGTCGACGCCTCGATGCCCGCCCTCGTGCGCAACGGCGGAAAGCTGTGGGGCGTCGACGGCGCCGAGGACGACACCATCGCCGTCATCCCCGACTCCTCGTACGCCGGCGTCTACCAGGCCGTCATCGACGACGTGATCGCGAACGGCCCGCTCGACCCCGCGACCATCGGCACCGTGCCGAACGTCGGCCTCATGGCCCAGGCCGCCGAGGAGTACGGCAGCCACGACAAGACCTTCGAGATCCCGGCGGACGGCGTCGTCGAGGTGCTCGACTCCGCCGGCACCGTGCTCATCGAGCACCACGTCGAGAAGGGCGACATCTGGCGCGCGACCCAGGCGAAGCACATCGCGATCATGGACTGGGTGCGCCTGGCCGTCTCCCGCGCCCGCGCCACCGGCGTGCCCGCCGTCTTCTGGCTGGACGTCAACCGCGCCCACGACGCCCAGCTCATCGGCAAGGTGCACCAGGCGCTCGCGACGCTCGACACCGGTGACATCACGATCGTCATCCTCCCGCCCGAGGAGGCGACGCGGTACACGCTCGCGCGCCTGCGCAAGGGCGAGGACACGATCTCGGTGACGGGCAACGTGCTGCGCGACTACCTGACCGACCTCTTCCCGATCCTCGAGGTCGGCACGTCGGCCAAGATGCTCTCGATCGTCCCGCTGCTCGCCGGCGGCGGACTCTTCGAGACCGGCGCGGGCGGCTCGGCCCCCAAGCACGTGCAGCAGCTCCTCGAAGAGGACTACCTGCGGTGGGACTCGCTCGGCGAGTTCTTCGCGCTCGCGGCATCCTTCGAGCACCTCGCTGAGTTCACCGGCAACGCGAAGGCCAAGGTGCTCGCGGACACGCTGGATGCCGCGACCGGCACGTTCCTCGAGGAGGACCGCTCGCCGGGGCGCTCGCTCGGGACCATCGACAACCGCGGCAGCCACTTCTACCTCGGTCTGTACTGGGCCCAGGAGCTGGCGCACCAGAGCGCGGATGCCGAGCTCGCGGCCGCGTTCGCGCCCGTGGCCGAGAAGCTCGCGGCGGCGGAGCAGGAGATCGTGGCCGAGCTCAACGGTGTGCAGGGGCACCCCGTCGACATCGGCGGCTACTACCACCCCGACGTGGCGAAGGTCACCGCCGTCATGCGTCCGTCGGCGACGCTGAACGCGGTCATCGACGCGCTGTGATCCTCACCGAAGGCGCGGGCTGCGGTCCGCGCCTTCGGCGTTGCCGGCGTGGGGCGTTTCGACTCGGCGCTGCGCGCCTCGCTCAACGACCGGTGAGAGCGCGGTACCCGCGCCTCGCTCAACGACCGGTAAGAGCGCGGCCCTGGTCGGCTCGGCGATTCGCGCCTCGCTGGACGACCGGTGAGAGCGCGATGTTCGCGCCTCGCTCGACGACCGGTGAGACCGGGGCCCACCCCCGGTCGTTGAGCGACGAGCGCAGCGAGGAGTCGAAACGCGGCGAGCCCGGGCTCAGTCGTGGATCCACACGTCCACGCCGGTCGGGGACCAGTCGTAGATCTGCTTCGCGCGATAGTTGGGCATGCCGACGCAGCCGTGGCTCTGCGGCGTGCCGAAGTTGTTGTGCCAGTACACGCCGTGGAAGGCCTCGTCGCCGTTGAAGTACATGACCCACTCGACGTTGGGCACGTCGTAGTTCCAGTACGGGTTGTTCGGGTCGGTGCTCGTCATCGTCTGCGAGCGGATGTGGCTGTTGATGCGGAAGTGCCCCGTGTAGGTGGGAGACGCCGGCAGACCGCTGGAGATCGGCCACGAGTCGACGACCGCGCCGTTCTCCTTCAGGTAGAGCATCTGCTCGCTGAGGTTCACCTCGAGCAGGCGCTGCAGCGTCGTCGTGGATGCCGGGGTCACCGTCACCGGGAGGGCGAACGCCGCCTTGCCTGAAGCGAGCTGCGTCGCGAACTCCTGTGCGACGCCGCTCGTGTCGCCGAGCGTGCGGCCGTCGGCGCCGGGCACGCTGGTGTCGAGCACGGTGCCGTCGGAGTTGGTGATCACCGTGCCGTTCGCCGGCGCGCGGTCGACGAGGGCGGCGAGGCCCGACACGGCGGCCTGGATCTTGTCGGCGTCCGCG
Organism: Microbacterium sp. NFH-22A-Y; assembly: GCF_021401375.1. Taxonomy (NCBI): domain Bacteria; kingdom Bacillati; phylum Actinomycetota; class Actinomycetes; order Micrococcales; family Microbacteriaceae; genus Microbacterium; species Microbacterium sp. NFH-22A-Y. Next base: position 749,024 of record NZ_JACBGF010000002.1, read on the forward strand.
GTGATCGCGAAGCTCCCCGCGGCGTCGGGGGTCACGGTGAGCCACGACGCGGCGGTCGCGGCGTCGACCGGCACGGTGCGCTCGTCGCCGACGTAGAAGCCGATGGTCTGCAGCATGCCGTTGAGCTGGTCGGCGGCGGCCTGCGCCTTCTCGGTCGAGGCGGGTGCGGCGACCGGGACCGTCGTCGTCGGGACGACCACGGAGCTCTGCCCCGAGACGAACGCGTCGTGGAGCGCCGCGCTGATGGCGTCGAGGTCGAGACCCGTGCCGTCGACGGCGGGCGTGACGGTGTAGGCGGTGCCGGCGAACGCGACGCCCGCGGGGACGGGGTCGACGAAGCTTCCGGGGAGGGCCGCGCGCAGCGCCGCGGTGGCCTTCTCGGCATCCAGGGTCAGGGGGGCATCGACGGCGTCGCCGAACCACTGCGTCACATTCCACAGGGGGCGTTCGTCGAAGGCGGCGTCGGCGAGCGCGCGGGCGTCGACCGTCGCACCGAGCTGAGCGCCCGTCACGGTGGGCCCGCCCTCACCCAGCACGAGCGTGGTGGCGCCGAGCCGCTGACTGATCGCATCGGTCGCGGCGCCGGCCGTGAGGAAGCCCACGGGAACGCCGGCGACGGCCGTGCCGGGGGCGATGAGCACGAGCGAGGCGGCCACGACGCCGACGGCGAGCGCGCCGGCGGGAACGCCGATCCACAGCCAGAGGCGCTTCTTCTTCGGCGCCGGCTCGGCCGGGGCCCACTGCACGGGAGGGGCTTCGGACGGAGGCGCCGCGCCGTCGAACGGGTCCACGGGACCGTCGAGAACGGCCGTCGCGGCGGTCGTCGGCGTCGCCGACGAGGGCTCGGGCGTGTGGTCCGCCTCTCGCCCCGTGCCAGGATCGGTCACTTGCAACACCCCCGTGTTCTGCGCGGCCGCGCCCTCCTATGGTACGGGATGGTGCGGCCGGCTCGGCAGAGACGTTCGTCGAGGCTCGTGTGCTCAGCCCCCGGAGCAGATCCGGGTGAACGCGGCCAGTGCCGACCGGATGTCGTCGGTGGTGGTCTGCAGGGCCGTGAGACGGGACAGATCGCCGCCCGCGATCGCCTCGAGGGTGTCGGATGCCGAGGCGAACCCGGTCTGCAGCGGCGGCAGCAGCGCGGCCACCTCGTGGTTGCCGACGGTTCCGGCGGCGGCGCCGAGCCGTTCCGCGACCCCGCCGAGGGCGTCGACCGCGGCGCGCGGGTCGCCGGGGTCGAGCGTCTGCAGCTGGGCCGCGGCATCCTCGACGCCGGCGCGCACGGTGTCGCACGCCTCCGCGACGGTCTGCGTGTCGCCGTCGGACGGCGTGGGGGCGGGGGAGGATGCCGCGCAGCCGGCGAGGGCCAGAGCGCCGGCGAGGATCACGGCGGCGAGCGGGGCGCGGTGGCGCGGCGGCATGGCGGTCATGTCTCTCCTCCTGTGATCGCCCGCGGCGGGCAATGTAACGGTTTTGTAAACGGTCCTGCCGAATTGCGTTCCGCGCTTGCGGAACGGAGATTCGTAAGGTCTACTAACAAACATGTCCGGATCCGATGTGCAGCGCACCGCCCCCGAGACGGCCGCCCTCGCGGGCCGGTCGTTCAGCGCAGGCCGCGCGCTGCGTCACGCGGCGAAGGTCCTGCCGGAGCACGCTCGCGCGCACAACCGCTCCCTCGTGCTGCAGACCCTCTTCCACCAGGGTGCCATGAGTCGGGCGGACCTTTCCCGGGAGACCGGCCTCACCCGGGTGACGATCTCCGATCTCGTCGCCGAGCTGATCGACGACGGCTACGTCGCCGAACGCGGCCTGCGCGAGGTGACCGGTCCGGGCAAGCCCGCGATCCTCGTCGACCTCGACCGCGAGGGGCACCGCATCGTCGGGCTCGACCTCTCCGGCACCGACCGCTTCCTCGGCGCCGTGCTCACCCTCGACGGCGAGATCGTCGCGCGCCTCGACGTCGACGTGCCCGCCGATCCCGCCGACATCCTCGCCGTCGTCATCGATCTCGCCCGACGCCTGGTCGCGGATGCGCACGCGCCCGTCCTCGGCATCGGTGTCGGCAGCCCCGGCATCGTCGACGACCGCGGCGTCGTGCTCACGGCGCCGAACCTCGGCTGGCACGACGTCGACCTCGAAGGGGTGCTGCGTGCCGAGCTCGGACTTCCCGTGCTCGTGGCCAACGACGCCAACGCCGCCGTCCTCGCCGAGTACACCTTCGGCGGCGCCGCCGACGACGTCCTGCTCGTTCGCGTCGGCCGCGGTGTCGGCTCGGGGCTGCTCGCCGGCGGACAGCCCATGCGCGGCTCGCGCTTCGCCGCGGGCGAGATCGGCCACGTCACGGTCGGCACCGACGGCGGGCCGCGCTGCGTCTGCGGCAAGATCGGCTGCCTCGAGTCGTGGCTGTCGGTGCCCGCCCTCGAGGCGCGGCTCGCGGAGCCCGACGCGGACCGCGACGCCGTGCTCCGCGACGCCGGTGCGCGTCTCGGCATCGCACTCGCCCCCATCGTGGGCGTGCTCGACCTGTCGGAGATCGTGCTCTCCGGCATCCCAGAACTTCTCGACGGACCCCTCGCGACCGCGACCGTCGAGACACTGCGCACCCGGACGCTCGCCGAGTTCCACGACGGCGTGCAGGTGCGGATGACGGCGCAGGGGGAGGACATCGTCCTCCGCGGTGCGGCCGTCATGGTCCTGTCAGGACAACTCGGGGTGTCCTGACCCCTCATCCACGGACGGGTCACCGTGCCCCGATACCACCAAGAGAGACAAAGGAAGACACCATGAACAAGAAGCTCGGAGCCCTCGCGCTCCTCGGCGCTTCGGCTGTCGTTCTCGCCGGCTGCGCGGGCGGAAGCTCGGGCGGCACCGACGCCTCGGGCACGCCTGCAGCGGCGCAGCTGCGGGTCTGGCTCGTCGGCACCGACACGCCTCAGGACGCCCGCGACTACCTCAAGAAGACGTTCGAAGCCGACAACCCCGGCTCGACGCTCGTCATCGAGGAGCAGCAGTGGACCGGGCTCGTCGACAAGCTGACCACGAGCCTGTCGTCCAACGACACCCCCGACATCGTCGAGATGGGCAACACGCAGGCGGCCGCCTTCACCTCCAGCGGTGCACTCCTGGACATCTCCGACATCAAGGATCAGATCGGCGGGGACGACCTCCTGCCCGGATTCGTCGAGGCCGGCTCGTGGGACGGCAAGCTCTACGCAGCGCCGTACTACTCGGGTGCCCGCATCGTCTTCTACAACACCACCCAGTACGCCACGGCGGGTGTGCAGGTGCCGACGACCCTCGACGAGTACGTCGCGGGCGGCGAGAAGCTCGCGCAGGCGCTCCCCGGCGTCTCCGGCGTCTACTTCCCCGGCAAGGACTGGTACAACGCCCTCCCGTTCATCTGGGAGAACGGCGGCGAGGTCGCCGTGCAGAAGGACGGCAAGTGGGAGGCGCAGATGTCCAGTGACGCGTCGGTCAAGGGCATCGAGCAGGTGCAGCAGCTCATGACGAAGGCCTCCCTCGCCCCGAAGGACGGCGACGAGACCGAGGCGTGGGTGCCCTTCCGCACCGAGAAGGCCGCCACGCTGTCGGCGCCGAGCTGGGCGTACTGGTCGATCGTCGCCGACGAGGACAAGGCCGAGACGGCGCTGAGCAAGACCGTCGGCTACTACGCGCTCCCCGGCAAGGACGGCGGCGCGGCGAAGGTCTTCGCCGGCGGCTCGAACATCGGGATCGCGGCGAAGTCGGCCAACCCGGAGCTCGCCAAGAGCGCGCTGGAGATCATGCTCAGCGACGAGTACCAGTCGATCCTGGCCAAGGCCGGTCTCGTGCCCGCCAAGAAGTCGCTGGGCGGCGAGGTCGCGGCGGCCACCCCGGAGCTCGCGAAGATCATCGCGGATGCCGCAGCGAACGCCAAGCTGACCCCCGCCTCCCCGAAGTGGGCGGATGTCGAGGCGAAGGGCCTGCTGCAGGACTTCTTCGTCCAGGTCGCCGCCGGCGGCGACGTCAAGACGCTCGCCACCGCGCTGGACGAGCAGATCGACGCCATCCTCAACGGCTGAGTCCGCTTCGACTCGCCGGCGTTTCGACTCGTCGCTGCGCTCCGCGCTCAACGACCGGTGGGGGCATCGCCTCCCCGGTCGTTGAGCGAGCGCAGCGCGTCGAAACGCCCCTCATCACCACCACGAAAGGAGACCCGGCGATGGCCACCACGCTGATCTCCCGTCGCTCTCCCGAGACCGACCGCCCGTCCGCGCCCGCGCCGCGCCGTCGCCGTCGCCGGGACCGCACACCGCTCGCGCTGCTGCTGCCCGCACTCGTGATGCTCGCCGTCTTCATCGGCTGGCCCCTGCTGCAGCTGATCGTCATGTCGTTCCAGAAGTACGGGCGCGAGCAGATCTTCGGCAAGCCCGCCGAGTTCGTCTGGTTCGACAACTACGTGCGGGTGCTCACCGACGCGCAGTTCTGGGTCGTGCTGGGCCGCAGCTTCGGCCTGATGATCGTCTGCGCCGCGGCCACGATGGTCCTGGGCGTCGCGATCGCGCTCATGATGAAGTCGCTCGGACGGGTGATGCGCACGGTCGTGTCGGTCGGGCTGCTGCTGGCGTGGGCGATGCCCGCGCTCACGGGCACGATCGTATGGGGCTGGATCTTCGACACGTCCTACGGCCTCGTCAACTACGTGCTCACCCGGATCACCGGGCAGAACTGGATCGGTCACAGCTGGCTGTCCGATCCGCTCAGCTTCTTCGGCGTCGCGGCCATCATCATCACGTGGGGCGCGATCCCGTTCGTCGCCTTCTCGACGTACGCGGGGCTCTCGCAGGTGCCCGACGAGGTGCTGGAGGCGGCATCCCTCGACGGTTCGAGCGCCTGGCAGCGCTTCCGGTACATCGTCGTCCCGTACATCCGCTCGATCCTGGTCGTGCTGTTGATCCTCCAGGTCATCTGGGATCTCCGCGTGTTCGCGCAGATCTACGCGCTGCAGACCGTCGGCGGCATCCGTGCCGACACCAACACCATCGGCGTCTACATCTACAGCGTCTCGATGGCGACCGGCGACCTGGGCTCGGGAGGGGCGATCTCGGTGATCCTCGTCATCGTGCTGCTCGCCATCTCCGCCTACTACATCCGCACCATGCTGACCTCGGAGGACGACTGATGAGCGCCCGCACGAGGCGCGCCACCGGGCGCGTCTTCCTGAACCTCGCCGCCGTCGTCGTCTTCGTCTGCTCGGTCTTCCCGGTGTACTGGATGGTCAACACGGCCTTCCTCCCGGGGTCGGCGGTCAAGAGCGAGACCCCGCACTTCTGGCCCGACCAGTTCACGCTGCGCAGCTTCCAGGCGGCGTGGGAGGGCGGGTTCGTACCGGCGCTGTGGGTGTCGCTGGCGGTGACGCTGCTCACCGTCGTCGCCGCGCTGGTGTTCGCATTCCTCGCCTCGATCGCCGTGTCGCGCTACCGGTTCCGCTCGCGCAAGAGCTTCATCGTGGCGATCCTCGTGATCCAGATGATCCCGGCCGAGGCGATGATCATCTCGACCTTCCGCGTGCTCGACGGCTGGCACCTGCTCAACACGGTGATCGGCCTGTCGGCCGTGTACATCGCGATGGTGCTGCCGTTCACGATCTGGACGCTGCGCGGCTTCGTCAACGGCATCCCCGCCGACCTCGAGGAGGCGGCGATGATCGACGGCTGCAGCCGCACGCAGGCCTTCTGGCGGGTGACCTTTCCGCTGCTGGCACCGGGGCTCGTCTCGACCGGCATCTTCGCCTTCATCCAGGCGTGGAACGAGTTCATCTTCGCCCTCGTCATCATGACCCGCCCCGAGTCGCAGACGTTGCCGATCTGGCTGCGCAGCTTCGTGCAGGCGACGAAGGCCACCGACTGGGCGGTCGTCATGGCCGGATCGACCCTCATGGCGATCCCGGTCATCGTCTTCTTCCTCATCGTGCAGGGCAAGATGACGAGCGGCCTGGTGTCGGGAGCGGTGAAGGGCTGATGCGACTCGGATTCGACGTCGGGGGCACCAAGACCGACGCCGTGGTCGTCGCGTCCGGCGGCGGGGACCGCGGCGAGCACATCCTCGCGCGCCTGCGACGTCCGACCGGGTGGGGAGCGGATGCCGTCGTCGCGACGATCCTCACGATGGTCGACGAGCTGGCGGACGCCGTGGGCCGTCCCGCGTCGGTGTTCAGCTCGATCGGCGTCGGCATGCCCGGGCAGGTCGCCCCCGGCGGGTCCACGGTCACGCACGCCGTCAACCTCGGTATCGACGAGCTCGACCTCGCACTCGCGATCGGGCCGCGCCTCGGCATCCCCGTGCGCGCGGAGAACGACGTGAAGGCGGCGGCCGTCGGTGCGTACGCGCTGCACGGCGCCGCCGGATCGAGCGCTATGGCGTACCTCAACCTCGGGACGGGGATCGCCGCCGGCTTCGTGCGCGGCGGGCGCCTCTGGCGCGGCGTACACGGATCGGCGGGGGAGGTCGGCCACATCTCCGTCGACCCGGCCGGCCCGCTCTGCCGCTGCGGTCAGCGCGGCTGCATCGAGGCGTTCAGCGGCGGCGCGGCCGTCGCCGAACGCTGGGCGCGTCCCGGCGCCCTGCCGGTGCGCGACGTCTTCGACGCCGCCGACGCGGGGGATGCCGAGGCGATCGCGCTCCGCCGCGGTCTCGCCTACGGCGTCGCTTCGGCGATCCGCGTGATCGTGCTCGCCGGCGACGTGGACGCCGTCGTGCTGGGGGGAGGCGTCACCGCGCTCGGCGACCGTATGCTGAGGCCTGTGCTGACCGAGCTCGAGGAGAGCGCCGCCGCATCCCCGTTCCTGCGCTCGCTGCGACTGAGCGAGCGCGTCGACCTGCTGCCGCCCGGTTCTCCGGCGGCGGCCCTGGGCGCCGCGATCGTCGGCGCCGACTCTGAGCAGGAGGCTGTCTTCCATGGCTGAAGTCGTCATCGTCCCGTCCGCCGCCGACGCGGGCGCCCTCGTCGCCGACGAGATCGTGCGCCTGATCGCGGCGCGGCCCGACGCCGTGCTGGGCCTCGCGACCGGCTCGACCCCGCTGCCCGTGTACGAGGCCCTGCGTCCCCGGCTGGAGCGCGTCGACGTCTCGCGGGTGCGCGGGTTCGCGCTCGACGAGTACGTGGGCATCGACCCGCGGCATCCCGAGAGCTACCGCTCCGTGATCACGAAGGAGGTCGTGGAGCCGCTCGGGCTCGATCCCGACCGCATCCACACCCCCAACGGCGACCTCGCGACCATCGCGCACGCGGGCGACGACTACGAGCGGGCGATCGCTGATGCGGGCGGCATCGACCTGCAGATCCTCGGGATCGGCACGTCGGGCCACATCGGCTTCAACGAGCCGGGGTCCTCGTTCGCCTCGCGCACGCGCGTGAAGACCCTCATCGAGCAGACGCGGCGCGACAACGCGCGGTTCTTCGACTCGGTCGACGACGTGCCGATGCACTGCATCACGCAGGGGCTCGGCACGATCCTCTCCGCCCGGCACCTCTTTCTGCTCGCGTTCGGCGAGGGCAAGGCCGCCGCCGTCGCGGGTGCCGTGGAGGGTCCCGTGACGTCGTCGCTGCCGGGCTCGGCCATCCAGCTGCACCCGCACGTGACCGTCGTGGTCGACGAGGCCGCGGCATCCCGCCTGGAGCACGCCGACTACTACCGCTACGCCTTCGCGAACAAGCCGGCCTGGCAGGGCCTCTGACGCCGCCCAGGGCGTTCATCCGTCCCTTGCGGTCGCGTCCACGCGCGGATGGCGACAACGAGGGACGGATGAACGGGACGGCTCAGGGCGTGAAGACCTTGCCCGGGTTCAGAATGCCGAGGGGGTCGAACACGCGGGTGATCTGGCGCTGCAGCTCCCACTGGTCGTCGCCGAGCTCGTCGACCAGCCAGCGGCGCTTGAGGACGCCGACACCGTGCTCGCCGGTGAGCGTGCCGCCGAGGCGCAGCGCCGAGCGGAACAGATCGTCGGCCGCCCGCCAGACGACCTCCGGCACCTCGTCGCCGTCGAAGATGAAGTTGGGGTGCAGATTGCCGTCGCCCGCGTGGCAGACCGTCGGGATCACGAGGTCGTACTCGCGCTCGATGCGCGCGATCTCGTCGAACATCGCCGGCAGGGCGCTGCGGGGCACCGAGACGTCCTCGATGAGGGTCGTGCCCATCGCCTCCATCGCCGGATGCATCGAGCGACGGATCGTCCACAGCAGCTCGGCGTCCGCATCGTCGCGGGCCGTTCGGACCTCGCCGCCGGCGGCGACGAGGGTGGCGGCGATCGCCTCGGCCTCGTCGGATGCCGACGGGCCGTCGGTCTGCACCGTGAGCTGCGAAGCGCCGGCGGGCGGCGCGGGCAGCGACAGGAGCCGGTGGACGGCGGCGAGGCACGCGGCATCCATCAGCTCCATGATCGAGGGCTGCGCGCCCGCCGCGGTCACCGCGGAGGCGGCCGCGGCTGCCGCGCGGACGTCGGGGAACAGCGCCGTGAGGGTGCGCGTGCGGCCGGGAACGAGGCGGCGTAGCTTCAGGGTCGCCCCCACGACGACGCCGAGGGTGCCCTCCGAGCCGATCACGAGGGCCGTCAGGTCGAGCCCGGTCACGCCCTTGACGCTGCGGTGTCCGAGGTGCAGCAGCCGCCCGTCGGCGAGGACGACGTCGACGCCGAGGACGGCGTCGCGCACGACACCGTACTTCGCGCACAGCAGGCCCCCGGCGCCGGTGGCGATGTTGCCGCCGACGGTCGAGATGGCGCGGCTCGCCGGGTCGGGAGCCCACCACAGCCCGTGAGCGGCGAGGGCGTCGTTGAGATCGGCGTTGAGGATGCCGGGCTCGACGACCGCCAGGAGGTCATCGGCGCGCACCTCGAGGATGCGGTCCATCGCGCGCATCGACAGGACGATCTCGCCGGCACCCGCGTTCGCGCCGCCCGCGAGGCCCGTGCCGGCGCCCCGCACGACGACCGGGGTGCGCGTCGCCGTCGCGATGCGCATGGTCGCCTGGACGTCGGCCACGGATGCCGCGTGCACGATGGCCACCGGTGCGCCGACGGCGGCGTGACCGGACTTGTCGGCCCGCGCCGCGTCGAGGGCGGCCGGGTTCGTGTCGATGCGGTCGGCCAGCTCGGCGCGCAGGAGGTCCAGGACGGTCGTCATCGCGGTCTCCCGTCTAGGCGGCGAGGCGTCGCCGACCGACGACGAGCCCGACCGTGACGGCGACGACCGCGTAGGCGACGCCGATCCAGGCGTTGCCGCTGGTCCACCACACGATGGTCGCGGACGCGTACACGAGCAGCTCGACCAGCGCGCGCACGAACGGGTGCACCGCGAACACCGCGCGCGGGGAGACGAACAGGGCCCACAGGAGGATCGCGATCAGCGGCGTGCCGATTCCGGCGACGATGTTCCACGGGAACGGCCACGCCGTGAACCCCCAGACCGCGAGCGTGATGAACGCGAACAGCTCGGTCAGGAACGCGAGCACGTCGAGCGCGTCGAGCGACGGTCGCACGCCCGCCGGAAGAGCGCCGGCACCGCTGTCCGCGCGCGGAGCTTCGGGGGCGGCGGGGCGTACGGGCGGCAGGTCGGACATGCCTGTCAGTTTACGCGGGGGCCGGGGTGGGCTGCGGCTCAGGGGGCGGGAGGCGGGCCCCAGAGGAAGACGGTGTACTCCGGGCCCAGTCGCTCGCCGTCGACGTACTGGATCGTGGCCGGCGCGTGCAGGATCTCCCGGTAGACCGCGGAGAAGGAGAAGGTCGTCCGGCCGTCTTCGTTCAAGACCTGGCGACCGCGCTCGATCCCCCCGACGACCAGTCGGACCGTCTCGCCCGGTGTTCCCGTGACGACCAGGTCGAGAGTGCCCGTCAGCGGAGTGTCGGGGCTCGGCGTGAACTCGCCGCTGACGAACCGCGGCGAGGGGTCTGCCGTGGGCGTGGGCGTGGGCGTCGGTGTCGGTGTGGGGGTCGGTGTGGGTGTGGGTGTCGGTGTCGGTGTCGGTGTCGGGGTCGGCGTCGCGCTCGGGGTCGGCGACGGGGTGGGCGTCGCGCTCGGGGTCGGTGATGGGGCCGGCGTCGGGGTCGCCGGCGGGGCCGCCGGGGCGGCGGGCGCGGTCGGCGTGGCACGGCGCGTCGGCGCGGACGTCGAGACGGTGTCGGGCCGCACGGATGCCGTGGGCACCGGCGTCGACGTGGGATCGGCGGAGGGCAGGGTGCTCGGTGTGGGCGCCGCAGCGGGCGGGGCGGCTGCGGCATCCCCGCCGTCGCTCGCTCCTGCGCCGGTCGTGCCCGAACCGTCGGCCGGAGCGGAGGCGCTGTTCGCGATCACCTGGGGCACGACGATCGCGGCAGCCACGGCCGCACCGGCGACGAGCACACCGGCCGCGACCAGCCCGACCACGGCTCCGGCGGCGAGTCCGCCGCCCCCGGCCGCCGCCGAGCCGCCGGCCGCGGCGCCCGCCGAGCCGCCCGCTCCGCCCGTACCGCCACCGCCGGCCGCTCCCGATCCGGCGCCGGCTGCGCCGGCCGCCCCCATCACCGGGGCCGATCCGGGGCCCACGGTCACCGCGCCCGGCACGGTGCCCGAGGCGCCCGCCGCGAGGGCGACCAACGGTGCGGAGCCGCCCTGGAGGGTGGCGAGGTAGGCGGTCGCGGCGCCGGCGCCGATCGTCAGCGGCAGGAGCACCAGGGCCAGACGGTGCGAGACCTCGGTGGCCTCGGCGGCGACGATGGTGCAGCGCGCGCACTCCGCCAGGTGCGCCTCGAGCTTCTTGTGGTCACGCGTGCCGAGGTTGTTGCGCGCGTACGCGCCGAGGCGCTCGATCGTCCACTGGCAGTCGGAGCCGTCGGTGACGCTCTGCAGGTGGGCCTGGATCCACGCCTCGCGGAGCCCTTCGCGCGCGCGGAAGGCGAGCTGCGCGACGGCGGTGGCCTTCATGCCCAGCAGAGGGGCGATCTCGGCCGGCTTCATCTGCTCGATCTCGGTGTACCAGAGCACCTCCTGCCAGCGGGTCGGAAGGCTGCGAAACGCGCGATGCGTGAGGCTCCGATCGAGCGCCTCATCGGTGGCGTGCGCGTCGGCATCCGGATCGGGGAGTGCTTCGAGCTCGTCGATCGCCGTCTCACGGCGGGCGCGGCCCCAGCCGGCCGCGGTGTTGCGGATGCTCGTGAACAGGTACGCGCGGAAGGAGCCCGTGGGCCCGCCGCCCTTGGCGATGGCCTGATAGATGCGCGAATACGCCTCCTGGACCAGATCGTCGGCGTCGAAACTCGAGGTGATCGACGACGCGACCGTCAGCCCCGAACGGTAGTGGCGGCGCCACAGTTCGGCGAACGCCTGCCGGTCGCCGGAACGCGTGCGCAGCACGAGGTCGGCGTCGGCGACGTCGGCCACGTCGGGGCGCGGCTGATCGGGGGTGTCCATGGCGGTGTCCTGTCGAGGCGGGCGTGTCGTTCGTCTTCATCGAGAGAGACGCTCGCGGCGGCGGATTATGACGCGGGTCGCGTCATCCCACCCGCATTTTCGCAGGTCCGGCTGGGCAACGGCCGATGGCCGGAACACGCCGCCGGCATGCTCCCGCAAAAAGGTCGAGAAAAATCTCGCAACTCGCGTAATAGACCGCGTGAGTCCCGCTCTCTTACTGGTGAAGGGCTTCCCGACACGTGCTCTCCAGGGGGATTCAGGAGCAGCGCGGTCGGGAACGGCCAGGGGAACGGAGCGATCCGTGGCCACGGACCGGAAGCGCGGGATCTCGGGGGAGGACCTGCGCGGTACCGGTGGAGGGGGTAGAGCGGGGCGGACGGCGTGGGGGCGCCGTCCGCCCCGCTTCTCGTCGAGAGCTTCGTCGACGGTGCCGGTTCGGGTGGGGCGCCGGCGGGGTCAGACGGGGATGCCGTCGACCCACACCGACCGCACCGTCAACCGCTCATCGAGCAGCACGGCGTCGGCGGCGCGGCCCACGGCGAGCGAACCGAACCGGTCCGCGACGCCGACGGCCCGCGCCGGGACGTGCGTGAGCGCGCCGACCGCGGTGGCCAGCGGGACACCCGCGCGCACCGCGAGGCGCAGGGCGGCGTCCTGGGTGAGGGTCGATCCCGCGATCGCACCGCCGACGTCGAGACGCGCGGTGCCGTCGGTCACCGTGACGGCGAGTCCGCCCAGCGTGTAGTGGCCGTCGGCGGCGCCGGCGGCGGCCATCGCATCGGTGATGAGGGCGATGCGACCGGGCGCCTGCGTGAACGCGAGCGCCACGACATCCGGATGCACGTGCACCCCGTCCGCGATGATCTCCAGCGTGACGCGCTCGTCGCGCAGGGCTGCGACGACGGGTCCGGGCTCGCGGTGGTGGATGCCGGGCATGGCGTTGAACGCGTGCGTCAGGATCGTCGCGCCCGCGTCGAAGGCGGCGAACGCCTCGTCCTCCGTCGCGTTCGTGTGCCCGACGGCGACCGCGACACCCGCCGCGGCGAACTGCGACACGGCGGCGAGCCCGCCGGGAAGCTCGGGGGCGAGCGTCACCTGCCGCACGGTGCCGCGCCCGGCATCGATGAGGCGTGCGACGCCCGCGGCATCCGGCGGACGCAGCAGGCCCGGGGTGTGGGCGCCCTTGTGGCCGACGTCGAGGAACGGCCCCTCGAGGTGCGAGCCGAGGATCGTCGCGTCGGCCGCGGCGAGCCCGGCGACGACGGCGACCCGTGCGGCGAGGTCGTCGAGGGATGCCGTGACGAGTGACACCACGGCGCGGGTCGTGCCGTGGGCGCGGTGCAGCGCGCGGGCCGTGGCGATCGCCTCGGCGCCGTCGTCGAACGACGCGCCGCCGCCGCCGTGTCCGTGGATGTCGATGAAACCGGGCGTGAGCACGCCGCCCGCGCCGTCGATGACACGGTCCGCCGCGACCGCGCGCCACCCGTCGCCCGTGCCGCGGTCGCGGACGCGTCCGTCGGCGAACGCGATCCAGGCGTCGTCGGTGGCGGCGCCCCCGTCGACGAGCCGGACGGCGCGGATCACCGTCGTCATGCCGTCCCCCCGTCGGCCGCCTCGCTGAGCGGTCCTTCGCCGCGGCCGGCATCGCGGGCCGGGGCGGCCGCGACGGGCATCCAGTCGATCTCGGGCGAGGTGGTGAAGCGGATGCCGAGCGCCGCCCACAGGGGACCGAGTCCGCCGACGCGGGTGCGGAACGACTCCCAGGATCGCAGGGGCGTCGCCCCGAGGGCGGGCGACCACGCCGCCTCCGCGGCGGCGGCGATGCGCGGGAAGGCGAGGGCGTCCATGTCGTCGGCCGTGCGGGCGGTCTCGCCCCACAGCGGCGCTTCGACGCCGAGGATGTCGTCGTCGCCGATGCCGTCGACGACGCGGGCGGGGTCCCAGTCGTAGGCGCGACGGACGGTGGTCACACCGTGCGCCCAGGTGAGTCCGAGCGGCGAGTCGGGGTCGAACTTCATGTCGAGATAGATCGCGTCGGCGGGGGAGAGGATCACCTGTCCGCCGCGACGGACGAACCCGCGGGTCTTCTCGTCCATGCCGTCGGTGGGAGACACGAAACCCCAGTACTGCCCGATCGTGCCCGCGGCGAGGGTGGGGGAGGCCCCCGCCTCGTGCCAGGCGATGGGGGTCTTGCCGGCGTCGAGCACGAGGCGCGAGGTGCGCTCGATGTAGTGGGCGTAGTCCTCGGCGTCCGTCCCGAGCGCCTCGTCGCCGCCGATGTGCAGGTAGGGCCCGGGCGTGAGGGCCGCCAGCTCGGTGAGGACGTCGGCGAGGAAGGCGTAGGTCCGCTCGTCGCGGATGCGCAGCGACGAGAACCCCACCCCGATGCCCTCGTACGGGGTGCCGCTGACGGGCAGTGCGCTGCCGTCCGCCTGCGCGAGCTCCTCCAGTTCGGCGCTCAGCACCGGCTCCTCGCACAGCTCGGGGTAGGCGAGCGAGACCGCGTGCGTGTGGCTCGGGCCGTCGATCTCCGGCACCACGATCATGTGACGGGCGGTGGCGTACGCGACGATGGCGCGGTAGTCGTCGTGCGTGTAGAAGCCCCCGGCGTCACCGCCGACCGCTGTCGTCGCCGCCTTCTGGGTGAGCAGCGGTCGGGATTCCAGCTGCAGCCGCCAGCCCTGGTCGTCGGTCAGGTGCAGGTGCAGCGCGTTGAACTTCAGACCCGCCGCCCGGTCGATGTATCCGCACACGGTCTCGACGTCGAGGAAGTGGCGGGCGACGTCGAGCATCACCCCGCGATAGGCGAAACGGGGGGCGTCGTCGATCTCCATCGCCGCGACATGCGCCCCCGCGGGCCCGACCGAGATCGCCTGCACGAGCGTCTGCACGCCGTAGAAGAGGCCCGCGGCGTCGGCGCCGACCACCTCGACGGCGCTCTCGCCGCTGCGCAGCCGGTACGACTCGGCGGGCCCGTCGTGGCCGAGCGCCAGGCGGATGCTGCGACCCGACGCGACGCCGGCGGCCGCCGTGGAGGTCAGCGGGATGCCGGTGCGCACCTCGATCAGCCGGCGCAGCGCGGCGGCGGGCGTGGCGGCCTCCGTCTCGGCGAGGATCGCGACGTCGCTCGTGAGCAGGAAGGGGGCGCTGTCGGCGACGACGAGCCGCGCGGGGGCGGGGACGAGGGCGGGCTGCGACACGGTCTCTCCATTCTGCGCGGGTGTCGGGACCGAGACCAGGGGCGATGTGCTCTGTAAGGAGCCCTAACAAATCCGGCGGGGCCAGCTTAGCCGTGTGCCCGGGTCGCCGCATCCGATATGCTCGCACTGTCGCGACTGGCGTTGAGGTGGGTCACCATCGGGGAGCGACGATCACGGCAATCGACCGCACGCCTGGGCCGGCCTTCGTTTGATACAGCGGCGTGCGCGCAGCGCACACCGGCATCCACCCGACGAATGGCAGGAGACCGTCATGACCGATCCCTACTTCAACGCCCCGCTCGCCGAGGTCGACCCCGAGATCGCGCAGGTCCTCGAGCGTGAGCTCGAGCGTCAGCGCGGCTACCTCGAGATGATCGCCTCGGAGAACTTCGTCCCCGTCTCCGTGCTGCAGTCGCAGGGCTCGGTGCTGACGAACAAGTACGCCGAGGGTTACCCCGGCCGTCGCTACTACGGCGGCTGCGAGGAGGTCGACGTCGCCGAGGAGCTCGCCATCCAGCGCGCCAAGGCCCTGTTCGGCGCCGAGTTCGCGAACGTCCAGCCGCACTCGGGCGCCTCCGCCAACGCGGCCGTGCTGCACGCGATCGCGCGCCCCGGCGACACCCTGCTGGGCCTCTCGCTCGACCACGGCGGCCACCTGACGCACGGCATGAAGATCAACTTCTCCGGCCGGCTCTACAACATCGTCGCCTACGGCGTCGACCCCGAGACCTCGACGATCGACATGGACGAGGTCGAGCGCCTCGCCGTCGAGCACCAGCCGAAGGTCATCATCGCCGGCTGGTCGGCCTACCCGCGCCAGCTCGACTTCGCCCGCTTCCGCGCCATCGCCGACAAGGTGGGCGCGCTGCTGTGGGTCGACATGGCGCACTTCGCCGGTCTCGTCGCCGCGGGTCTGCACCCGTCGCCGGTGCCGCACGCGCACGTCGTGAGCTCGACGGTGCACAAGACGATCGGCGGCCCCCGCTCGGGCTTCATCCTCACCAACGACGCCGATCTCGCGAAGAAGATCAACTCGGCCGTCTTCCCGGGCCAGCAGGGCGGCCCGCTCATGCACGTCATCGCCGCGAAGGCGACCGCGTTCAAGCTCGCCGCGACCCCGGAGTTCAAGGAGCGCCAGGAGCGCGTCGTGCGCGGTGCGGCGATCCTCGCCGAGCGCCTGTCGCAGCAGGACGTGAAGGATGCCGGGATCTCGGTGCGCTCCGGCGGCACCGACGTGCACCTTGTACTCGTCGACCTCCGCGACGCCGCGATCGACGGCAAGCAGGCCGAAGACCTGCTGCACGAGATCCACATCACCGTCAACCGCAACGCGGTGCCCAACGACCCGCGACCGCCGATGGTGACGTCGGGTCTGCGCATCGGCACCCCGGCGCTCGCGACCCGCGGCTTCGGCGACGCCGAGTTCACCGAGGTCGCCGACGTCATCGCGCTCGCGCTGCTTCCGGACGCCGACGTCGAGGCCCTGCGCACCCGCGTGGCGGCGCTGACCGCCGCGTTCCCGCTGTACCCCGGCCTCGCCCAGTAACGGCTCGCCATTCCGGCATCCCCTGTCTGCGAGACACCACCTTCGCACCGAGACACCGTCTGCCGACGTGTGTCTCGGTGCGGGAGTGGTTTCTCGCGGGACGATTTCTGAGGAGAGAACATGACGGCACAGAAACTCGACGGGCGGGCGACCGCCGCGGCGATCAAGGCGGAGCTGGCCGAGCGGGTCGCGAAGCTGAAGGCGCTGGGCGTGACCCCCGGCATCGCGACGGTGCTCGTCGGCGCCGACCCGGCATCCCAGCTGTACGTGGGGATGAAGCACCGCGAGTCCGAGGCGATCGGCATGAACTCGATCCAGGTCGAGCTGCCCGCCGAGGCCACACAGGAGGAGGTCGAGGCCGAGATCGACCGCCTCAACGCCGACCCGACCTGCCACGGCTACATCGTCCAGCTCCCGCTGCCGCGACACCTCGACACCGATCGCATCCTCGAGCGGATCGACCCCGCGAAGGATGCCGACGGCCTGCACCCGACCAACCTCGGCAAGCTCGTGCTCAACGTCAACGACGAGATCACCTCGCCGCTGCCGTGCACGCCGCGCGCGGTGATCGAGCTGCTGGAGCGCAACGGGTTCGCCCTCGCCGGCACGCACGTCGTGGTCGTCGGACGTGGCGTCACCATCGGCCGCTCGATCGGGCTGCTGCTCACGCGGCGCGCGGTCAACGCGACGGTCACGCTCACCCACACGGGAACCCGCGACCTGCCCTCCTACCTGCGACAGGCCGACGTGATCGTCGGCGCCGCGGGGGTCAAGCACCTCGTGCGCCCGGAGGACGTGAAGCCCGGTGCCGCCGTGCTCGACGTCGGCGTCACCCGCGAGAGCGACCCCGAGACCGGCAAGGCGAAGGTCTACGGCGACATCGCCCCGGGCGTCGAGGACGTCGCGGGCTGGCTCTCGCCGAACCCCGGCGGGGTGGGTCCGATGACCGTGGCGCTGCTCATGACGAACGTCGTCGAGGCCGCGGAGCGCGCCGTCTCGGCCTGAGCGAGCGGGCTCCGGCCGCAACGCCCGGCGCGACGGTCAGGCGTCGGCCGTGCGGTCTCCGCGCAGGTGCGCCTGCACGAGCGCGTCGTGCTCCTCGTCGGTGAGCGCGTCGAAGCCGGCCGCCTCGACGCGGTCGCGGCGCCCCCAGCGCACGAGCAGGATGATGAGGATCGGCACGTCGGCGACCTCGGCGATGAACCACAGGAGGTCGCCGGCGAGATGCTGGTCGTGCAGCGGATTCGGCCACCAGCCCGCGCCGGTGGCGGCCGCGACGCCGTCGACGACGGTGTCGTTGAGGCGCAGCAGGATGCCGGGGATCGAGTCGATCACGAGCTCGACGAAGGCCAGGAGGAACTCGACCGCCAGGAAGGTGCTGGTGTGGATGCCGGTGAGCGCCATGAGCGGCACCACCAGCAGCAGCCCGATGACGAGGGCGACGACGCCGATCGCCTCGCCGATCACCGGCGAGGTGCGCAGGATGCCGGCGAGCGGGGTGAGGAAGACGCAGAACACGACCGCGACGAACAGCGTCGCGAACATCGCGTTGCCGAGCACGCGGAACACGCGGCCGTCGAGGATCGCATCCAGGCGTCGGCGTCCGTCGGCGGAGAGCCCGGCGCGCAGCAGATCGAGCGGCCGGCCCAGCGAGACGAGCCCCGGCACGGCCATCAGCAGCAGCGCGATGCGTGCGACGAATGCCCAGCGGAGCTCGGCCGACCACGTGCCGAGGAAGCCGAGCTCGATGACGGCGTACGAGCCCAGGCCGAGCGTGAAGAAGAGCACGGCACGGTGGGCGGGCCAGGCGACGCCGCGCCGCGCCGCGCGGCGCATCCCGAGGGCGTAGACCAGCGCCGCGCCGACCAGCACCGCGATCGTCACGGGGTCGGCGCGCCAAGTGGTGAGAAGGGCATCGAGGGGAGGCGTGCGGCCAGCGTAGGTCGCGTGCCTATGCGTCGGCGGTGAGCGTGCGCCGCGCCTGGTCGGTTTCCCCTCGCGTCACCAGGCGCAGGATTGTGTAACAATATGCCCCATGTCCCGCTCGCTCTCGGTCGTCGCCGTCCTCGTGGCCGCGCTCTGCTTCGCGACGACCGGCACCGCCCGCGCCCTCGCCGACGTGGATGCCGACGCCGTCTCGATCGGCGCGGCGCGCGTGCTCATCGGCGGCGGGCTGCTCGGCCTGATCGCCCTCGCCCGGCGCCGGCGGTTCCGCGCCGACGCGCCGCCCGCCGCTCTCGCCCCGTCCGGCACGGGGAGGCGGATGCCGAGCATCGTCATCGTGGTCGTGGGCGCGGCCGGCGTGCTGGCCTACCAGCCCACGTTCTTCACCGGCACCGGGCTCAACGGCGTCGCCGTCGGCACGGTCGTGGCCCTGGGGTCGGCGCCCGTCGTCACAGGCGTGCTCGACGCGCTCGTGCGTCGTCGACGCTCCGGCATCCGCTGGCTGATCGCGACGACCGTCGCCGTGCTCGGTCTCGTGCTGGTCTCGGGGATGTTCTCGGGCGGGGCGACGGGCGTCGCCGCGATCACGCCCGTCGGGGTCGCGGCCTCCGTGGGGGCGGGGGCCTCCTATGCGCTGTACGCGATCGCGAGCAAGCTGCTGCTCGATCGCGGCTGGACGGCGCCGGCCGCGATGGGCGCCGTCTTCGGCTCCGCCGCCGTGCTCAGCCTGCCCGTGCTGCTGTCGACGGCGACCGCGTGGCTTGCGACCAGCGCCGGGATCGCCCTGGCGCTCTGGCTCGGCGTGGTCACGGTCACCGTCGCCTACCTGCTGTTCGGCGCGGGCCTTCGCCGGCTCAGCCCGGCCACGGTGTCGACCCTGACCCTCGCCGAGCCGCTCGGCGCGACGGTGCTGGGGCTCCTCGTGCTCCACGAGCAGCTGGCACCGGCGTCGATCGCCGGGCTCATCGTCATCGCCGTGGGCCTGGCGATCGTCGCCGTTCCCGTGCGCGAACGGGGGTCGCGTGTCTCCGCGGCGGCGTGAGCCGGCGTCGCGTCCGACCGCCGACACACGGCTGGCCGACGCCCTGCGCGCGGAGATCCTCTCGGGTGCGGCGGCCCCCGGATCGCCGCTGCGCGAAGAGGAGATCGCCCGCGCCCACGACGTGTCGCGTCACACCGTGCGGGCGGCGCTGGCGACCCTCGGCGCGGAGCGGCTCGTGCAGATCGTCCCCTACGCGGGGGCGCGGGTCTCGGCGCTCGACGACGACGAGCTCGTCGGGCTGCAGCAGCTGCGGGCGGCCCTGGAGTCCGAGGCGGTGCGGATGGTCTCCGCCACCCACGGCGCGCGGTGGCCGGCGGAGGTGCGCGCGCCGATCGACGCCGCCATCGACGAGCTCGCGGACGCCCAGGCGCGCGCCGACTGGCCCGCGACGATCCGCGCCCACGCCGCCGTGCATCGGGCCGTCGTCGCGGCGTCGGGAAGCCCGCGGATCGTGCAGGCCCACGCCGCGCTCGAGTCCGAGGTGCTCCTCCTGCTCACGCACGTGCGTCCGCACTACGGTGCCGGCGCGCTGGCCGCCGAGCACCGCGCGTACGTCGACGAGATCCGCCGGGGCGGCGGCGCGGCCGTCCGCGCCCACCTCGACCACTCGACGCAGCTGATCCGCGCCGCCCGGGCCGCCGCGGCATCCCGCTGAGGCGACCCTGACGCGGCCGAGGGGGATCGCCCGCCGCTCAGCCGGAGAAGCGGGAGAGGAACGCGCGGGTGCGCGGGTGCTGCGGGGCGGCGAAGACGGATGCCGCGGCGCCCTCCTCCACGATGACGCCGTCGTCGAGGAAGACCACCCGGTCGGCGACGTCGCGGGCGAAGGCCATCTCGTGGGTCGCCATGAGGATCGTCGTCCCCTCCGCGGCGAGCGCGCGCACGAGTTCGAGCACCTCGCCGACGAGCTCCGGATCGAGAGCCGAGGTGATCTCGTCGAGCAGGAGCACCTCGGGATCGGTCGCGATGGCGCGCACGATGGCGGCGCGCTGCTGCTGGCCGCCGGAGAGGCGGTCGGGGTGGGCCTTCGCGAAGTCGGCGAGGCCGACGCGGGCGAGCAGGTCGCGCGCGCGGTCCTCGGCCTGCGCCCGCGGCATCCGGTGCACGACGCGCGACGCGAGGGTCACGTTGTCGAGCACGGACAGGTGCGGGAAGAGGTTGTAGCTCTGGAACACGGCGCCCAGTCGCGCCCGCACGCGGTTGCCGTCGACGCGCGGGTCGGAGATGTCCTGCGCGCCCAGCCAGATGCGTCCGTCGTCGATGGGCTCGAGCAGGCCCAGGCAGCGCAGCAGCGTGGACTTTCCCGACCCCGAGGCGCCGATGAGGGCGACCACCTCGTGCGCCGACAGCGACACCGAGACGCCGCGCAGCACGTCGCGGTCGCCGAACGACTTCCACAGGTCGTCGGCGCGCAGCACGGGCGCGCCGGGGCCGTCGGCCGGCCCGGTCACAGGATCGATCCCTGCTGCTCACGCTCGCGCAGCCGCGCCGTGTACCAGTCCGTGAGACGGATGGTCGGGATCGCCAGCAGGATGAACAGGATGCCGGCGACGACGTACGGCGTGAAGTTGTAGCTCAGCGATGCGGCCGACCGGGCGGCGGCGATGGCGTCGATCGCCCCGAGGATGGAGATGAGGCCCACGTCCTTCTGCATGGAGATGAAGTCGTTCATCAGCGCCGGGGTGACCTTGCGCACCGCCTGGGGGAGCACGACACGGCGGAGGGTCTGCACGTAGCCGAGCCCGAGTGCCCGCGCCGCGAGGCGCTGCGAGGGGTGGACGGCCTCGATGCCGGCGCGCAGCACCTCGGCGACGTACGACGAGTAGGTGAGCGTGACCGCGACGACGCCGAGCACGACCACCGGGATCCGCGTGTTCATGATCGTCGGCACGCCGAAGCCGATGAGGTAGAGCACGATGATGAACGGCAGCCCGCGGAACAGGTCGGTGTACCCGGCGGCCAGCACGCGCAGCGGGAAGAATACCGGACCGCGGACGGTGCGCAGCACGGCGATGACCAGCGCCACCGCCGACACCGTGACCAGCGAGATGCCGAGCACCTGCAGGTTGATGAGGAACCCGTCCCAGATCTTGGGCAACGACTGCAGGGCGATCTGCGGATCGAAGAACGCCCGCTGCACGCTCGCCCAGCCGGGCGTGTCGATGACGGTGGCCCAGACGATCGCGGCGAACACGAGGCTCGAGGCGACCGCGACGAGCACCGACCGGCGCTCGCGGCCGCGCCGGAAGGCGCGCCGCTCGAGCTCGAGCGCGCTCGGCGCGCGGGTGGTCGAGTGACTGGTCACAGAGCGACGTTACCCGAGCCGGTCACTGCAGCTGGGGCACGCCCTCGGTCAGCACCGACAGCCACGTCTTCTTCAGCTCGTCGAGGGTGCCGTTCTCGCGCAGCGTGTCGACGGCCGCGCTCACCTTCGCGGTGAGCGGCGAGTCCTTGGCCAGCAGCAGTCCCCACTGGTCGGGGATGCCGGCGGCGGGCAGCTCGCCCACGACGAACGAGTTCTCGATGTAGGGCGCGTTGACGGCGACGTAGGCCGTGGGGGTGTCCAGGACGATCGCGTCGATCTGCCCCGCCTTGAGGGCGGCCACCGCATCCTCGTTGGAGTTGTAGAGCGAGGGCGCCGTGGCCGGGGCGATCGCCTTCTCGAGGGTGGCGGCGCTCGTCGAGCCGGTCATCGCGCCGATCGCGAGCGCCTTGAGGCCCGCGATGTCGGTGATCCCCTGCGCCTTCCCACCCTTGAGCGCCACGACCGACTGGCTGGCCTCGTAGTACGGCGTGGAGAAGTCGACCGCCTGCTTGCGCTCGTCGGTGATCGTGTACTGCTGGATGTTGATGTCGAAGTTCTTCGGCCCCGGGGCGATGGCCGACTCGAAAGAGGTGCGCACCCACACGACGTCCTCCTTGGCGAAGCCGAGCTGCTCCGCCACGGCGTAGGCGACGGCGGCTTCGAAGCCCTTGCCCGAGGCGGGGTCGTCGTCGTACACGTAGGGCTCGTACGCCGTCTCGCCCGTGGCGACGGTGAGCTTGCCGGGCGTGATGTAGCCGGCATCCGCGTCCGTCGAGCCCGAAGCGGTGCCGCCCGTGTCACCGGCGCAGCCGGCGAGGACGAGGGCGAGGGCCGCCGCGGTGGCGGCGAGGGCGGTGCGCAGGATGGGACGCGTCATGGAGACCTCCGGATGGGATGGGCGGCACGCGGGATGCTGTGCGCGGATGCCGCGACCTCCATCTTCGCCGGACCCGCGTGCGGGGGCGGCGTCGGGCGACGCTTTGTTACGAGGTCTTCACTCTTTGCGACCGAGGCGTTCGGCGGCGCGGTCGTAGTACCGGCCGGCGCGCGCCTCGATCCTCTCGTCGATCTTCGCGTACACCAGCCAGCCGATCGCGATGATGATCGGCGGCAGCACGGAGGCCCAGAACCAGCTTCCGCCGGCGTTGACCCGGGTCAGCAGGAGGGTGATGACCCAGACGATGGCCGCGACCGCCAGCACGATCGCGCCCTGGACGAGGGCCTCGCCCGCGCGGGTGCGTTCGGAGGCCGACCGTGCGGCCGCCGAACGGAACCCCTTCTCGGCGATCGGCTTGACGACGATCTCGGCGAGGGAGAGCACGACCGAGGCCCAGATCGCGGCGACGCCGACGCGCGCGGGGGTCAGCAGGCCGATCAGCAGCAGCACGACGAGGTTGAACGCGTACAGCGACGCGAACCGGACGATCCAGGCCTTCATCCCGTCAGCGTGTCACGTCTGCGACGAGTTGGCGAGTTCTGCATCCGCCGCAGCAGCGCCCGCGGTCGCCGCGCGCGGTGCCCGCCGGCGCGACGCGGCGTCGGTCCGCCCGCGGTCGGCGACACGGTCGATCCAGCCGCGCCGTGCCGTGTCGTCGCTGAAGCGGACGGGGGTGAAGCGGGAGATGCCGACGGTGCGCACGCCGCAGTACCCGAGCGTCGCGCGCGTGAGGGAGGCCTCCGCGGCCCCCCGGTACACCAGCCGGTTCCAGAAGCGCGGCGAGTCCATCGTCATGACGATGCGCGCGGTCCTCCCCGCGAGGAGGCGCTCGGACAGCGCCGAGCGCTCGCGATAGCGGAAGGTCGCGCCGGAGAGGAAGACGCGGTCGATGAAGGCCTTCAGTGCCGCGGGGGTCGTTCCCCACCACTGTGGGTGGAAGATCACGAGGTGGTCGGCCCAGAACACGTCGTCGAGGTAGCGGGCGACGTCCGCGTCCAGCGGCAGGTCGTCGGGGCGGTCGGCGCGCGGGGCGCGCAGTTGGGCGCGCGAGCGCGGGTGGTCGGGGATGGGATCGTGTGCGAGGTCGATGACGCGGACCTCGGCGCCCGCGGCGCGCGCCGCGTCGACGTAGGAGCCGGCGAGGGCGTGGGTGAGGGTGTCGGGCAGGGGAGTGCCGACGATGACGAGCAGACGGCGGTTCATGTGGTGCGACCTTTCGCGATGACGATCTCGGTGAGGATGCTGAGGTGGGCGTTGAGGCCGGCGGGCTCGATGCCGGCGGGGGAGTGCGCGGGGTCGAGACGGGGGTCGGCGAGCATCTCGGTGAACGCCGCTTCGAGCTCTCCGCCCGCGACGCGCACCAGCTCCGCCCCACGGGCGGTGAGGGCGAGCACGACGCGCCGGCCGTCGCCGGGCGTGGCCGTGATCCAGCCGTCGGCGACGAGTGCGGGCACGCGCTTGCTGACGGCGGCCTTCGTCACCCGCAGGCAGTGGGCGAGGCCCGTGATGTCGATGGGGGCGCGCTCGGCGAGGGTGGCGAGCACCTCGAAGAGGTTGAAGCTCACCCCGTGCCGCTCGCGCAGCCAGGCGTCCGCGAACAGGTCGAGCTCGCCCACGAGCTCGTGGAGGGTGACGGTGATGCGGTCGGCCATGCTACGAGTCAACCAGTTGACATGGTGATGTGTCAACTGGTTGACTCGGGGGTCACTGCAGACGGACGAGACGGTCGAGGTCGTCGCCGGGCAGGACGTCGGCGGTGGCCGTGACCCGCACGTCGACGAGGTCGGCGCGGCCGCTCAACACGTTGAGGAACGCCGTGTCGGCGGCATCCCGCCCCGTCGCGATGCGCACGAGCGTGTCTCGCGGCGCCAGGGTGGTGGCGTCGACGATGCGCCACGCCCCGTCGATCCAGGCCTCCGTGACCGCGTGGAAGTCCATGGGGTCCAGACCGGGTGCGTAGACCGCGACGAGCCGTGCGGGGATGCCGCGGGCGCGCAGCAGGGCGACGCACAGGTGGCTGTAGTCGCGGCACACGCCCTGGCGGGCGAGCAGTGTGCGGGTGGCGCCGTCGGTGGGCAGGCTCGATCCGCTCACGTACGACAGCTCCGTGCCCACCCACGACGACACCGCGAGCAGCAGCGCGGCGGCGTCGTCGATGCCGGCGAACTCCGCCCCCGCGGTGGGCGCGAGCGCGTCGGACTCGGCGTAGCGGCTGGGGCGGCCGTAGACCAGCAGCTCGGTCTCGTCGGCGGTCAGCGGCGCGGCCGTGCCGTCGATCGTCGCCCCGTAGTCGAGCCGGAGCGTTCCGGTCGGGGCGTGCACGCGGTGCAGGCGTCCGCCGTGCGCGTCGGCGAGCTCCCGCACCGGCACGGGGGCGCCGTCGACGCTGACGCTCAGCGCCTCGGATGCCGGGGCGTACGCCGCGGACACGGCGACCGCGAACACGAGGTCGGCGGGCTCGGTGACGCTCAGCTCGATGTGTGCGGTGACGGTCCTCTGCATGGGCCCAGCCTCGCACGCGCCGGGGGCGGGTGCGCGGGGGTTGACATCGCCGCAGGGTGGGGGCGTTTCGACTCGCTGCGCTCGCTCAACGACCGGGGTGGGGTGGGGGCGTTTCGACTCGCTGCGCTCGCTCAACGACCGGGGGTGGGGCGGGGGCGGCTCAGTACGAGCCGCGTACCGTGTCGTCCGCCGCGGGCACCCACCGCGCCGCGAGCGCTTCCGACCCCCGCGCGAGCAGCGCCACGTCGGCGCCGACGAGGACGAAGGCGGCCCCGGCATCCAGATACGACTGGGCGACGCGCGGGTCGAACGCATTGACGCCCACGGGTGTGCCCGTCGACCGCACCGCCTCGAAGGCGCGGATCACGGCGGCCGTGACGTCGGGATGGGTCTGCTGACCGAGCAGCCCCATCGAGGCGGCCAGGTCGCTCGGCCCCACGAAGACCCCGTCGATGCCGTCGACCGCGGCGATCTCGGCGGCCGCGTCGACGCCCTCGGCCGTCTCGACCTGCACGAACACCGAGACGTACGCGTCGGCGTTCGGGAGGTAGTCCTCGACGCGGTTCCAGCGGGCGGAACGCGCGAGCGCGGAGCCGACGCCCCGCCGGCCGCGCGGGGGATAGCGGGTGGCCTCCACGACGGCGCGTGCCTCGGCGGCCGACGACACCATCGGCACGAGGATGTTCTGCGCGCCCAGGTCGAGCACCTGCTTGATGGTCACGACGTCGCCGATCGGCACGCGCACCACCGCCGTCGCGGGCGACCCCTCGACGGCCTGCAGCTGCTCCCGCACGGAGGCGAGGGTGTTCGGCCCGTGCTCCATGTCGATGAGCAGCCAGTCCAGGCCCGAGCCCGCCATGATCTCGGCGACGAGCGCGGAGCCGGAGCACACCCAGCCTCCGGCGAGGGGGCGGGATGCCGCGGCCAGCCGGTCGCGGAAGGTCGGGCTCAGACGAAACGACACTCGATGACCCCCATCTCGCCGAAGTCGCAGCGCACCTCGTCGCCGCGTCGGACCCACATGGGCCGCGTGAACGACCCGGCGAGGATGATCTCGCCCGCCTCGAGTCTGGCACCGTGCTGCGCGAACTTGTCGGCAAGCCACGCTACGCCCGCCGCGGGATGGCCGAGGACGCCGGCGGCGACACCCGTCTCCTCGATCTCGCCGTTGCGGCTGAGCACGCCGGGCACCCAGCGCAGGTCGATCTCGTCGGGCCGGCGATGGACGTCGCCGAGCACCATCGCGCCGTACGCGGCGTTATCGCTGATCGTGTCGACGATCGTGCGGCCCTCCAGCTCGATGTGCGAATTGAGCACCTCCAGCGCGGGCACCGCGTAGTCGATCGCCGCGAGCGCGTCCTCGAGCGTGCAGCCCGGCCCCGCGAGCGGGGTCTTCAGCACGAAGGCCAGCTCGACCTCGATGCGCACGTTCGAGAAGTGGTCCACCGGGATGGCCGCTCCCGTCGGGTAGACGGTGTCGTCGAACATGACGCCGTAGTCGGGCTCGGTGATGCCGGTGGCCTGCTGCATCGCCTTCGAGGTGAGTCCGATCTTGCGGCCCACGAGAGTGCGTCCGGCCGCGATCATGCGGTCGCGCCAGACGCCCTGGATCGCGTAGGAGTCCTCGATCGTCGCCTCGGGGTGTCGCGCCGTGATCCGGGGGATGACGGTGTGGGTGCGGTCGGCTTCGGCCAGCTCCTCGGCGAGGCCGGCGATGGTCTCGGCATCCATGATCAGAGCTGGTGGCCCAGCTTGTACTCGCCCTGCTTCCATTCCGGCAGTGACGACTCGTCGTCGCCGCGGGTGTAACTGAAGCCGTCGGCGCCGATCGTCACGGCCATCTCCGAGGCGTCGGTGCGGGTGACGACGGGCTGCGGGTTGCCGTCCAGGTCGAGCACGAGCGACGCATCGGTGTACCAGGACGGCACGACCGGGGTGCCCCACCAGTCGCGGCGCTGGTTGTCGTGCACGTCCCACGTGACGACGGGGTTGTCCGGGTCGCCGGTGTAGTAGTCCTGCGTGTAGATCTCGACGCGGTGGCCGTCGGGGTCGCGCAGGTACAGGTAGAACGCGTTGCTGACGCCGTGGCGGCCCGGCCCGCGCTCGATCATGTCGCTGCGGCGGAGGGCGCCGAGCTTGTCGCAGATCGCGAGGATGTTGTGCTTCTCGTGGGTCGAGAACGCGACGTGGTGCATCCGCGGGCCGTCGCCGCCGGTCGTCGCCGTGTCGTGCACGGTGGGCTTGCGGCGCATCCAGGCGGCGTAGACCGTGCCCTCCTCGTCCTGGATGTCCTCCGTCACGCGGAAGCCGAGGTCCTGGTAGTGGCGCACCGCCCGGGGGACGTCGGGCGTCACCTGGTTGAAGTGGTCGAGGCGCACGAGCGCTCCCGGCGTGTACAGGTCGTACCGCCAGGCGAGCCGCTCGACGTGCTCCGTCTCGTAGAAGAACTCGTACGGGAAGCCGAGGGGGTCGACGACCCGGACGGCGTCGCCGATGCCCTTCGTGAAGCCCTCCGGGTTGCGGCGCACGTCGCAGCCGAGCTCGGTGTAGAAGGCGACGGCGCGGTCGAGGTCGTCCGCGGAGCGCACCCGGTAGCTGAACGCGGCCACGGCGGCGATCGGTCCCCGGCGCAGGACGAGGTTGTGGTGGATGAACTCCTCGAGCGAGCGCAGGTAGACGGTGTCCTCGTCCTCCTCGGTGACCGTCAGCCCCAGGACGTCCACGTAGAACTCGCGGGAGCGCGCCAGATCGGTGACGACGAGCTCCATGTAGGCGCAGCGCAGGATGTCGGGGGCCGGCGACGTCGGGGTGGCGACGGGGTTGTCCGAGGCGATGGGCGCCTCGGGCGAGACGAAGAACCCGGACGAGGTGTTCGTCATGGTCGAGCGGTCGGTCATGTCAGCGTCCTTGCGTGATGAGGGGTGGGTCAGTTCTTGCCGAATGTCGGGTTGTGGACCGCGCCGAGCGTGATGTGCACGGCCTGCTGGTCGGTGTAGAAGTCGATGGAGCGGTAGCCGCCCTCGTGGCCGAGGCCCGACGCCTTCACCCCGCCGAACGGGGTGCGCAGGTCGCGGACGTTGTTCGAGTTGAGCCAGACCATGCCGGCCTCCACCGCCTGGGCGAAGTTGTGCGCGCGTCTGAGGTCGTTGGTCCAGACGTAGGCGGCGAGCCCGTAGCGCGTGTCGTTGGCGAGCGCGAGGGCCTCCTCGTCGGTGTCGAACGGCGTGATCGCGACGACCGGACCGAAGATCTCCTCCTGGAAGATGCGGGCGTCGGGGGCGACGTCGGCGAACACCGTCGGGGCGACGAAGTTGCCGAACGCGAAGCCCTCGGGCCGTCCGCCTCCGGCGACCAGGCGCCCCTCGGTCTTGCCGATCTCGACGTAGCCCATCACCTTCGCGAAGTGCTCGGGGTGCACGAGCGCGCCGACCTCGGTCGCCGGGTCGTGCGGGTAGCCGACCTTCACGCGCGACGCCTGCGCCGCGTAGCGCTCCACGAACTCGTCGTAGACGCCCCGCTGGACGAGGATGCGGCTGCCGGCCGTGCAGCGCTCGCCGTTGAGGGAGAACACGCCGAAGATGGTCGCGTCGATCGCGGCATCCAGGTCGGCGTCGGCGAAGACGATCGCCGGGCTCTTGCCGCCGAGCTCCATCGACAGGCCCTTCAGGAACGGCGCCGCGTTGCCGAAGATGATCTGGCCCGTGCGGCTCTCGCCCGTGAAGGAGATGAGGGGCACGTCGGGGTGCTTCACGAGGGCGTCGCCCGCGTCTTCGCCGAGGCCGTTGACGAGGTTGAAGACGCCCTGCGGCAGGCCCGCCTCCTCGAAGATCCCCGCCCAGAGGGATGCCGACAGCGGCGTGAACTCCGCGGGCTTGAGCACGACGGTGTTGCCGGTCGCCAGGGCGGGGCCGAGCTTCCACGACTCGAGCATGAAGGGGGTGTTCCAGGGCGTGATCAGTCCCGCCACGCCGATCGGCTTGCGGTTGACGTAGTTGATCTGCCGGCCCGGCACCTTGAAGGTGTCGTCGGACTGGGCGACGATGAGGTCCGCGAAGAAGCGGAAGTTCTCCGCGGCCCGCCGTGCCTGACCGAGGGCCTGGGTGATGGGAAGGCCCGAGTCGAAGGATTCGAGCTCGGCGAGACGGGCGTCGCGCGACTCGACGATGTCCGCGATGCGGTGCAGGATGCGGGAGCGCTCGCGCGGCAGCATCCGCGGCCAGGGCCCCTCGGTGAAGGCGCGTCGCGCCGCGGCGACGGCGAGGTCGATGTCGGCCTTCTTGCCGGCCGCGGCCCGCACGTAGACCTCGTTGCTGACCGGCTCGAGCACCTCGAACGTGTCGCCGTCGACCGCATCCACGAAGCGTCCGTCGATGTAGTGGCGGATGCGGTCGGGCAGGTCGGCGGGTACATGCCGCGTGTCCAGGGCCGGAGTCGTCGTGTCGGTCATGGTCTCTCCGATCGATGGCGGGTCAACGCCCGGGGGTGTCGTGTCGGGCCTGCAGGAACGCGTCGAGCGTGCGCAGGCGGTGGGTGCGGGTGAACATCTCCAGCTCGTCCGGGTCGGCCTGGCCGCGGATGAGGTCGAGGATGCGATCGTGCTCCTCCACGGAGTGGCGCGGGCGCTCCGGGATGAGCGCGAAGGAGGTGTCGCGAAGACCCGCCAGGCGCGACCAGCCGCGATCGACGAGGTCGAGGATGTGCGGGTTGGGGCAGCGGTCGAACAGCACGGCGTGGAAGCGCTGGTTGAGCTGGGTGTACGTGTGCGCGTCGAAGTCGTCGAGCAGCCGGTGCATGCGTGCGTTGATCTCGGATGCCGCGGCGAGGTCGTCCGCCGTCACGAACGGCGCGGCGAGGCGCGTCGCGTAGCCCTCGACGAGGCTCAGCGTCTGCATCGTGTGGACGTAGGCCTCCTCGTCGACCACCGACACCCGCGCGCCGACGTTCTTCTCGAACGTGACCAGATGTTCCGCCTCGAGGCGGCGGATCGCCTCGCGCACCGGCACCACGCTCATCTCCAGCTCCGCGGCGATGGCGCCGAGCACCAGCCGGTAGCCGGGCCCGTACTCGTGGCGGTGGATGCGCTCGCGGATCCAGTCGTAGGCGATCTCCGACTTGCTGCCGGTGGCGACCGTGGTCATCGCGACTCCTCGTAGATGGCGCGCCAGTGCGCGTTCATCGGGAACAGGCCCTCCACGGGATGGCCTTCGGCGACCCGGGCGGCGATCCACGCGTCCTCCTCCTCCTGGAGGAGCGCCGCGTCCGCGATCTCTTGAGCCCGTGCCGGAGGGATGACGATGACGCCGTCGGCATCGCCGACGAGGATGTCGCCGGGCTGCACGGTCGTGCCGCCGCAGGCGATCGTGACGTCCACGTCCCAGGGCACGTGCTTGCGGCCGAGCACGGCAGGGTGCCCGCCGACGGTGTAGACCGGGATGCCCACGTCCGCCACGGCGGCGATGTCGCGCACGCCGCCGTCCGTGACGATGCCGGCGGCGCCGCGGGCGTGGGCGCGGATGGCGAGGACGTCGCCGAGCGTTCCCGACCCCGCCTCGCCGCGGGCCTCGATCACGATGACCTCGCCGTCCGCGACGGTGTCGAAGGCGCGCTTCTGCGCGTTGTAGCCGCCGCCGTGGCTGGCGAAGAGGTCTTCGCGGCCCGGGACGAACCGCAGCGTCTTCGCGGTGCCGACGAGCTTGCTCCCGGGGTGCAGCGGGCGCACGCCGTCGATCGTGACGTTGTCGAGTCCCCGCTTGCGCAGCTGCTGCGACAGTGCGGCCACCGGGGTGCGCAGGAGCTTGTCGCGCAGCTCCGGGCTCAGCGGCCCTCCGACGCGGCCCTCCGGCCCGGCGGAACCCTGAGCCGGCACGCCGTCACCCGCGAGGCCGGCGGCCTCCCGGGAGCCCCAGGCCTCCTCGCGCTGCAGATCGTCGACGGCCGGCAGCGATCCGAGCGTCTCGTCGAACGGGATGTCGGGACCGTCGACCACCGTGGTGATCAGGCGCCCGGTGCTGGCGCCGGTCGCCGGCACGTCGACTTCGACCTCGACGACCTCGCCGGGGACGACGACGGAGGAGCCGGCCGGTGTGCCCGTCAGGATGATGTCGCCGGACTCCAGCGTGAAGTGCTGCGAGAGGTCGGCGACGAGCTGCGCGAGCGGGAAGAGGAGGTCGTCGGTGGTGCCCTCCTGCCGCAGCCGGCCGTCCACCCAGGTGCGCACGCGGAGGGCGGTGGGGTCGAGGTCGGCGGCGGGCAGCAGCGTCGGCCCGATGGGCGTGAACCCGTCGCCGCCCTTGGAGCGGACGTTGGAGCCCTTGTCGTTGGCGCGCAGGTCGTAGAGGCCGAGGTCGTTGGCCGCGGTGACCCAGCCGACGTGCCGCCAGGCGTCGTCCACGCCCACCCGTCGGGCGGCGGTGCCGATGACGAGCGCGATCTCGCCCTCGAACGCCAGCAGCTCGGTGCCGGCGGGGCGTTCCACGACACCGCCCGAGGCGGCGACGGAGCTGGACGCCTTGAAGAAGTAGGAGGGGGCGGCGGGTCGGCGGCCGCGCTGGGCGGCCCGCGACTCGTAGCTGAGGTGGACGGCGACGATCTTCCCCGGCCGGCTCGGCAGCGCGGCGAAACGGGTGTCGACGGCATCCGCCGTGTCGTTGTCAGTCACCGTGGGGTGGTCGATGGTCATGAGCTCCCTCGCCCTTGCGTCGTATCCGAAATCGTATATGATCGTTCGCACCGGAGCAAGCATCGCTTCTCCGCACGACAGAGACGTCACACGACACGGGAGTCACACACTGATGAGCGCATCCCCGAGCCAGGCCGGCGGGTTCACCCCGACCGGCACGATCGCCGCCCACACCGATCGCCGCCGGGTGGTGTTCGCCACCATCGTGGGCACGACGGTCGAGTGGTACGACTTCTTCATCTACGCCTCGGCGGCCGGCCTCGTCTTCGGCCAGCTGTTCTTCGCGCCCGCCGGCGAGGGCTTCGCCCAGGTGCTCTCGTTCATCACGGTGGGCATCAGCTTCCTGTTCCGGCCCTTCGGAGCCTTCCTCGCCGGCCACTTCGGCGACAAGTACGGCCGCCGCCTCGTCCTCATGGTGACGCTCGTCCTGATGGGCATCGCGACGACGCTCGTGGGGTTGCTGCCCACGTATGCCGCGATCGGCATGGCCGCGCCGATCCTCCTCGTCCTCCTGCGCATCCTCCAGGGCATCTCGGCCGGCGGCGAGTGGGGCGGCGCGGTGCTCATGGCCGTCGAGCACGCGCCCAAGACGCGCCGCGGGGTCTTCGGCGCCTCGCCGCAGATGGGCGTTCCCCTCGGACTGCTCCTCGCGTCGGGCATGCTCGCCCTGATGGCGCTCATCGCGCCGGGGGAGGCCTTCCTGCAGTGGGGGTGGCGGGTGCCGTTCCTGCTGTCGTTCGTCCTGATCGTCATCGGCTCCTACGTGCGCCGCCGAGTCGAGGAGAGCCCCGTGTTCACCGAGCTCGCCGAACGCAAGGAGGAGACCCGGATGCCGATCGTGCAGCTGTTCCGTCGTCACGCGCTCCTCGTGATCGTCGCCGCGCTCGTCTTCGCCGGCAACAACGCCGTCGGCTACATGACCACCGGCGGCTACATCCAGCGCTACGCCACCGACCCCAAGGGGCCGATCGGCCTCGCGACGGCCGACGTGCTGGGCGCCGTCACCCTGTCGGCGATCACCTGGCTGCTGTTCACGTTCCTGTCCGGCTGGATCTCCGACCGCATCGGGCGCCGCACCACCTACCTGATCGGCTGGGTGCTGCAGCTGATCGGCGTGTTCCTCCTGTTCCCGCTCGTCGACACGGGATCGATCGTGACGCTGACCGTCGGTCTGGTGATCCTCACCGTCGGCCTCGGGTTCACCTACGGCCCGCAGGCCGCGCTGTACGCCGAGCTGTTCCCGGCATCCATCCGCTTCTCGGGAGTCTCCATCTCCTACGCGATCGGGGCCATCCTCGGCGGGGCGTTCGCACCCACGATCGCCCAGGCGATCGTCCAGGCGACGGGGTCGACCACGGGCGTGACCTGGTACCTCGCCGGCATGACGGTGCTGGGCCTCGTCGCGACCCTGCTGCTGCGCGACCGCAGCGGCATCCCGCTCGGTCCCGACCACGAGGCGGAGCAAGCCGTGAGTCCCCTCTACGGCATGTCGAAGGCGTGAGCCGGAAAGGCGACGACGATGCAGTTCCATCACCACGGGTACGTCTCGGAGGATCCGCGGGTGCTCCCCGCCGCCGGCACGGGCCTCGACCGTCCCGCCGCGCTGCCCGACGAGATCGACGTGCTCATCGTGGGCTCGGGTCCGGCAGGGATGCTGCTGGCCGCGCAGCTGTCGCAGTACCCCGATGTCGTCACCCGCATCGTGGAGCGGCGCAGCGGACGCCTGCCGCTCGGTCAGGCCGACGGCATCCAGCCGCGCAGCGTCGAGACGTTCCAGGCGTTCGGCTTCGCCGAACGCATCATCGCCGAGGCCTACAACATCGGCTGGATGAACTTCTGGGGGCCCGACCCCGAGAACCCGCGCACCATCGTGCGCCGTTCGCGCACCGCCGACTACGCGTACGACATCAGCGAGTTCCCGCACCTCATCGTCAACCAGGCGCGCGTGCTCGACTACTTCGCCGAGGCGGCGGCCCACGGGCCCGGGCGGATCGTCCCCGACTACGGCATCGAGTTCACCGGGCTCACCGTCCACGACACGGGGGAGTATCCCGTCGAGGTGGGGCTGCGGGTCGTGGTCGGGCCGGACGCGGGAGACGAGCGGGTCGTGCGCGCCAGATACGTCGTCGGATGCGACGGGGCGCGCAGCGGCGTGCGGGCGGCGATCGGGCGCGTGCACGTCGGCGACATCTCGCAGCACGCCTGGGGCGTCATGGACGTGCTGGTCGAGACCGACTTCCCCGACTGGCGCATCAAGTGCGCGATCAACGCCGAAGCGGGCAACATCCTCCACATCCCGCGCGAGGGCGGCTATCTCAGCCGCGTCTACGTGGATCTCGGCGCGGTCGCCGCGGACGACGACCACCGGGTGCGCCAGACGCCGATCGAGGAGATCATCCGGCGCGCAGGCGAGATCCTCCATCCGTACACGCTCGATGTGAAGAGCGTGGCCTGGCACAGCGTGTACGAGGTGGGCCACCGGGTCACCGACGGCTTCGACGACGTGCTCGACGGCGGCCGCGACCCGCGGGTCTTCCTCACCGGGGATGCCTGCCACACCCACAGCGCCAAGGCCGGACAGGGCATGAACGTGTCGATGCAGGACGGGTTCAACCTCGGCTGGAAGCTCGGCTCGGTGCTCACCGGGCTGAGCCCGGCATCCCTGCTGTCGACGTACGGCGCCGAACGGCGTCCGGTCGCGCAGCAGCTCATCGACTTCGACAAGGAGTGGTCGTCGTTGATGGCGAGGAAGCCGGAGGAGATCTCCGACCCCACCGACCTCGCGACCTACTACCTGGCGACGGCCGAGTTCCCGTCCGGATTCATGACGACCTACACCGTCGGTGCGGGCGTCGTGGCGAGCGACGCGTACCAGCACCTCGCGACGGGCTTCCCCGTCGGCAAGCGGTTCAAGAGCGCACCCGTGACGCTCGCGGCGGACGGCAACGTGGTGCACCTCGGTCATCACGCGAAGGCCGACGGCCGCTGGCGCCTGTACGCCTTCGCCGACGCCGCCGGCACGCGGGCCGACTCCGCCGTCGCCGGCTTCGCGCGGTGGCTGGCCGAGGCGCCGGACTCGCCCGTGCGCCGCTACACCCCGCACGGGAGCGACGTCGACGCGATCTTCGACGCCAAGGTGATCTATCAGGAGGGGTTCGAGGAGATCGACGTCACCCGGGCCCCCGCGATCTTCCGGCCCCGATCCGGTGCCCTCGCCCTCACCGACTGGGAGAAGGTGTTCGCCGCAGCACCGAACCGCTGGAACGACGTGGACATCTTCGACGCGCGCGGACTGTCGCGGGACGGTGTGCTGGTCGTCGTGCGCCCCGACCAGTACGTCGCGGCCGTCCTGCCCCTGGAAGCGACGGACGAGCTGGCATCGTTCTTCGCGGAGTGGATGCTGCCCGTGGCGTGACCGGCCCCGTGGGGTCGGTGGTGTCGGCCGGCGTGGGGCGTCTCGACTCGCTGCGCTCGCTCAACGGCCGGGGCGCTCTCCCGGTCCGTCAGTCGAGGTCGTCGAAACCGCTCAGGCGCAGCTCCTCCGCATCGAGGTGGGCCTCGAGCCGCCGGGCGAGCAGGTCGTCCACCGTGCCCTCGCGACGCAGGCGCAGCAGCACCTCCCGCTTGCGGTCGAGCAGCGCGAGCTTGAGCCGGGTCATCTCCTCGAACCGGGTCAGCGGCGAGCGCTGCGTGAGATCGATCCCCGTCGATGCGGCCAGCATCGTCAGGGCCGTCACGCTCTCCGAGGCCGCCTCGGCGGGGGATGCCGCGGCATCCACGACCGCCTGCGCGCCCGTGTCGGGAGCCGACGGGGCGGCGACCATACCCTCGAGCTGGGCGATCTGATCGGCATCCGAGGCGGCCTGCGCCCGGGCGAAGGCACGGGCGTTGGCCAGCTCGAGCATGTCGTAGCCGTCGCGGCGCGCGCGTTCGCGGACCTCGTCGCTGATGCCGTGCTCGGCGGCGATGTCGTCGAGGGCCGCGATGGCGGCGCCCGTGATCGTGCGCTGAGCGAGCTCCAGCTCGTCGGCCGCCCACTCGTCGCTCGGCAGCTGCGCCCACCGCACGACCGCGGGCAGCAGCGGACCCTGCACGAGCAGGCTCAGCACGATCACCCCGGCGGTCACGAACACGACGGCATCCCGCCCGGTGAGGGGGTCGCCGGCCGACGTCGTGAGGGGGACGGACAGCGCGATCGCGAGCGAGACGGCGCCGCGGAAGCCCGCGACGGTGCTGACGATGCGGGCGCGGTTGAGCGAGCCCGGGCCGGTCCGGGCGGACAGACCGGGCGTGCGCGGTCGCGAGAACGGGGAGACCAGCAGCTGGAAGACGTAGCGGACCACCAGCAGCGCCGCCCACGCGGCGATCGTGAGCAGGACGAGCCCCCACAGCTCGCCGGGGGAGATCTCGTGGAGGACGAGCTGCACCTCGAGCCCGATCAGCACGAAGAGCGCCCCGTTGAGCAGATACACCCCGAACGGCCACGCCGCCGTCGCCGTGCGGCGCGAGGCCGCCGTCGTGATGCGCGGGGAGGCCCAGGCGATGATGAGGCCCGCGAAGACGACGGCGAGCACCCCCGAGGCGTTGACGAGCTCGGCGAGCAGGAAGGCCGTGAACGGGACCAGCAGCAGGGTGACGTTGATCGACAGGGCGTTGCGCATCCGCCGCAGCGACACGTAGGCCAGCGCCGCCACCGCGATGCCCGCCGCCGCGCCGCCCAGATACGACATCAGCACCGTCGCGGTGATCGACCAGCCGGTGACGGTGTCGCCGAGGGCGACCGAGATCGCGATCGCGTAGAGCACGAGGGCCGTGCCGTCGTTGGTCAGGCTCTCGGCCTTGAGCTTCATGAACGTGCGCTGCGGCAGCAGGCGTCCGAGGGCCGCGACGGCGGT
This sequence comes from Microbacterium sp. NFH-22A-Y, assembly GCF_021401375.1. Taxonomy (NCBI): domain Bacteria; kingdom Bacillati; phylum Actinomycetota; class Actinomycetes; order Micrococcales; family Microbacteriaceae; genus Microbacterium; species Microbacterium sp. NFH-22A-Y. The sequence continues at coordinate 785,493 of NZ_JACBGF010000002.1, forward strand.
CGCGTCGGGCGGGGCCACCGCCGCGCCGAGGATCATCGCGGCGGGCCAGGGCAGGCCGAACATCGTCGCGACCCAGGCGACGGCGAACGCCGAGGCGACCACCAGCAGCGTGCTCATCGGGATGATGTACCGCAGCGACCGGCGCACGCCGCGCAGCGATGTCGTCAGGCTCTCCCAGAACAGCATGACCGGAAGGAACAGCAGCAGGACGGTCTCGGGCGGCAGCTCGATCTGCCGCAGCGCCGGGACGAAGCCGAGCAGCAGCCCGATGACGAGCAGCACCAGCGGTGTCGCCACGCGCAGCCGCGGCGCGAGGATCGTCCCCGCCAGCACCGCGAGCCCCAGCAGGACCGTGACTTCCAGGCCTTCCATGGCACCCCGTTTCCGCGCGCGCGTTCGCCGACGGCTTTCCCGTCGAACCCCAGTGTGCGCCACAGACACAGCGTTCCGACAGGCCCCGGCATTCCCGCCCGCGTCCTCGCCCCGTCCCTTCCGTCTTCAGTCTCGACGCCGGGCTCGGCTCGGGTCGGCCGCGGGATTCCGCGCTCGCGGTCGCGGCTGGTGCGTGCGCAGACGGAGTACGGCACGCGCCGACAGAATGGGAGCCCAGCGGCGGGGTCAGGAGTTCACGCGGATGATCTCCTGCTGGTAGGGGGCGATGACCGCGCCGGAGATGCGGCAGTCCAGCAGCAGGAAGGGCCGGTCGGATGCCGGGGCCGCGGCCCATTCCCCGAGCACGTCCAGATCGTCGAGCGTGCGCACGACGACGCCGCGTGCTCCGACCGCAGCAGCGAGGCCGGCGAAGTCCACCTCGGGGATGAGCATCGGTCCGCGCGCCAGCCCCTGCAGGCCGTAGAGGTTGACCTCGGCGCCGTAGGCGGCGTCGTTCCACACGACGGCCAGCCCGCGGCCCGCGGCGACGCGCACGGCGGATTCGAGGTCGGCGAGCGCCATCAGCCCGCCGCCGTCTCCCGTGCACAGCACGACGGTGGCATCCGGCTTCGCCATCGCGGCGCCCGGCACCGAGGGGAAGCCGAGCCCGATCGACTGGTACGCCGTGCCGACCATCATCATCCGGTCGGGGGATGCCACGGGCCAGTACATGTTGGGCCACCCGAGGAAGTGGCCGCCGTCGGTGACGACGACCCGGTCGCGCGTCGACGGCGCGCTCTCCAGCAGCTCGCCGATGCGCGCGGCGACGGCGCGCGGGTCGAGGCGTCCGTCGGGAGCGAGGCGGTCGCCGTCCTCGCGCCCGCGCAGGGCCGCGAGATCGATGCTCTCGCGCCAGCCGCTCGGCGTCCGGCCGAGGGCGTCGAGCTCCGCGCACAGCGCCTCGGCGACCAGCCGCGCGTCGGCGCGGATGTACCCGCCGACGTGCGGATGCGTCGCCGCGGGGGCGATGTCGACCTGGACGACGCGCGTGCCGGGCGCGAACAGCGCGCCGAAGCGCATCGTGAACTGGTTGAGTCCCGCGCCGAAGACGACGGCGACGTCCGCGGTGGAGAGGAGCTCCATCGCTCCTTCGGCGCCGAAGCCGCCCGTGATGCCCAGGTCGAACTCGCCGCGCGGGAAGATGCCTCGCCCGAGGGCCGTGGTCGCCGTGACGGCGCCGGTCGCGTCCGCGAGGCGGCCCAGGGCCGCGCCCGCACCCGCGATCCATGCGCCGCGGCCGGCGAGGAGGACGGGACGCTCGGCGGCGGCCAGCGCCCGGCCCAGGTCGGCGATGGCGGCGCGGGCGAACGGGGAGGGCGCGAGAGGGGCGGGGAGCACCGGCTGGGGCGCCGCGGGCACCGGTCCCGCGTCGAGCTTCGCGACGTCGTAGGGGATCGCGAGCACGGTCGGCACCCGATAGGTCAAGGCGTGCTCGATCGCGATGACGGTGGTGGCCGCGGCATCCGTGCGACCCACCGTGTACGTGCGGGCGCCGACGGCCGGCGCGAGCGCGATCTGGTCGACGCCCCAGGGCCGCGGCCCGGAGGTGGGCTCGTCGCCGACGACCAGCACGAGCGGCACGTGCGCCTGCACGGACTCCGCGAGAGCCGTGAGCGTGTTGGTGAAGCCGGCGCCGTAGGTGGCGGTCGCGGCGGCGAGCCGCCCGCTCGCGCGGTGATAGGCGTCGGCGGCGACGACGCCGCCCGCCTCGTGGCGGACCGCCGTGTAGTGCACGTCGGTGGAGCGCTCCAGCGCGTCGAGGACGTGGGCGTTGCCGTTTCCCATCACCCCGAAGACGTGGTCGATGTGGGCGGCGAGGGTCTGGGCGACGTGCGCGGACACGGTGGGCATGGGTCCTCCGGGAGACGGGACGGTGAATGGATGCCGTATGTGTCTCGCGTGCCCCTTTTTCGAGCACCGGATGCCGCGTCGCGTCCGGACGTGTCGATTATAGGGGCGGGGATGCCGGGGAGTACGGCCCGGGACCGCGTCGCCGATCCCCTCTCGCACGGGCAACCCCCGCGCACCCGGCGACAATCCGCGCGGGGCGCCGCCGCCGACAATGAGAGTCATCGCGCCGCACCGCCGCGCTCGGATCCACGAAGGAGACATCGATGTCCGACTCACCGACAATGCTCGACGAGGCCGCGCTGCTCGCGCGCGTCCAGGCCCCCGAAGGGGAGGGGCGCGAGATCCTCGACGCCGCCACCCGTGAGGTCATCGGGCGCGCCCCCGTCCAGTCGGAGGAGGAGCTCGACGCGGCGGTCGCACGGGCCAAGGCCGCCCAGCCCGCGTGGGACGCCCTCGGCCACGCGGAGCGCTCCGCCCTGCTGAACGCCGCCGCCGACGCGATCGACGCCAACGCGGAAGCGCTCGCGCGGCTCCTCTCGCGCGAGCAGGGCAAGCCGCTCAACGGTCCGAACGCGCGGTTCGAGGTGGGGGCGTGCTCCGCCTGGCTGCGCACGAACGCGGCCACCGTCCTGGAGCCCCAGGTGCTCGTCGACGACGCGAACCTGCACGCCGAGCTGGTCTACAAGGCGGCCGGTGTCGTCGGTGCGATCAGCCCCTGGAACTGGCCGATGATGATCTCGATCTGGCAGATCGGCCCGTCGCTGCGGATGGGCAACACGGTCGTCATCAAGCCCAGCAGCAACACGCCGCTCAGCGTGCTCGCGCTGGTCTCGGTGATGAACGAGGTGCTCCCCGCCGACGTGCTCATCGCCGTGTCGGGCCCCGGCGCGGTGGGCGGGCGCCTGGCCGCCCACCCCGACGTCGCGAAGGTGATGTTCACCGGCTCGACGGAGGTCGGGCGCCAGATCATCGAGAGCTCGGCGGGCAACTTCGCGCGCCTGACGCTCGAGCTCGGCGGCAACGACGCCGGCATCGTGCTGCCGGACACCGACGTCAGCGCGATCGCCGACGACCTCTTCTGGGGCGCGTTCATCAACACGGGGCAGACGTGCGCCGCGATGAAGCGGTTGTACGTGCACGACTCCGTCTACGACGAGGTCGTCGACGCGCTCGCCGAGATCGCGGCGCGCACACCCATGGGCCCCGGCCTCGACGAGCGCAACGTCCTCGGCCCGGTGCAGAACAAGGCCCAATTCGACCTGGTCGCCCAGCTCGTCGACGACGCCCGCGCCCACGGCGGCCGGGTCGTCACCGGCGGCGAGGCGGCCCCCGAGCTCGGCGAGCTGTTCTACCGCCCGACGATCGTCGCCGATGTGACCGACGGCATCGCGCTCGTCGACGAGGAGCAGTTCGGTCCCGTGCTCCCCGTCATCCGTTACAGCGACATCGACGACGCCTTCGCCCGCGCCAACGCGGCCGAGGTGGGACTGGGCGCGTCGGTGTGGTCGAGCGACCCGGCCGAGGCCGCCTCCTACGCGACGCGCATGCAGTCGGGCACCGTCTGGGTCAACTCGCACGGCGGGCTGCACCCGATGGTCCCGTTCGGCGGCGTGAAGGCCTCCGGCTACGGCCTCGAGTTCGGCGTCGAGGGTCTGAAGTCGGTCGCCGTGCCGCAGGTCGTGAGCACCCCCGGCCGCAGCTCCTGACCGCGCACGAAGAGAAGGGGCGGATGCCGCGGCATCCGCCCCTTCTCGTCGTGTGCGCCCCGGGAGCCGACGTCGCTCAGGCCGCGAAGACGCGCCGACCGGCGAACCAGGTCTCCACGACCCGGGCGTCGATCATGGCGTCGGGGTCGCCGCCGACGGCGTCGCGGTCGAGGATGACGAAGTCCGCCGACTTGCCGGGCGTGAGGCTGCCGGTCTCGTGGTCGATCCCCATCGCCCGCGCGGCGCTGATCGTGAAGGCCTCGAGCGCCTCGTCGGGGGTGATCGCCTGCTCCGGCCAGAGGACGCCGGGCGCGCGGCGCAGCGGGTCGGCGCGGGTGACGAGGCCCTGCATGCCCTCGAGCGGGTTCGGCGACTCGCTGACGGGCCAATCGGAGCCGCCGGCGACCAGCGCCCCGGCATCCAGCAGGGCGCGGTTGGGCTGCAGCTGCGCGGCGCGATCCTCGCCGAGCACCGCCGCGAGCGCCTGCGGGATGACCCCGGGGAACCAGATGAACGGGGAGATGTCGGCGACGACCCGCAGCGACGCCATCCGGCCGATGTCGTCGTCGGCGAGGTACTGGCCGTGCGCGATCTGGAATCGGGTGTCGGTGAAACCCTCGGCCCGCAGCCGCGCGACGGTGTCGAGGAACAGCCGCGCCGAGCCGTCGCCGGTGCAGTGGACCTTCGCGCCGAGGCCGCGGTCGGCGACCAGTCGCAGCCATCCGTACAGCTCGTCGCCGGTCATCGTCGTGGTGCCGGTGAAGCCGTCGCCGTGCTCGGTGTCGGGCAGGTACGGATGGAGGAAGCAGGCGGTGCGCGCGGGCGGCACGCCGTCGAGGAAGATCTTCACGAAGTCGGGGCGATGGTGCCGCGTGCGGAAGCGCTCGCCGGCGTCGATCAGCGCCCGTCCCACGGGATCGAACCCGAAGATGTCGTCGTTGATCGTCAGGCTCGACACCACCCAGGCATCCAGCTCGCCCGCCTCGTCCAGGGAGCGCAGCGCCTCGAGGATCTCCAGCGAGACGGCCGCGTCCTGGAAGGCCGTGATGCCGTAGCTCGCGAGCAGCTCGATCCCACGGCGCGACGCGCTCCGGTGCTGCGCCGCGGTGAGCGCCCCGTCGCGCGCGTGGGCCTGCGCGACGGGGATGCCCGCCGCCTCCAGGAGCACCCCGGTGGGATGCCCGTCGCCGGGGTCGAGCACCGTCACGCCGCCGTCGGGCAGGTGCCCGGCGTCGATGCCCGCCAGCTCCAGGGCGCGGGTGTTGGCCCAGCGGTTGTGCCGGCTGTCGTCGGAGAGCATGACGGGATGCCCGTCCGACGCTTCGTCGAGACGCGTGCGCGTGGCCGACGACGACAGCTCGTCCATGAGCGTGCTGGCCCACGAGCCGCCCGTGATCCACGCCCCGGCGGGCAGGGTGCGGGCGCGCTCGCGGACGAGTGCCAGGATCTCGTCGAGGCCGAGCGCGGAGCCGAACGACAGCTCGAACAGGTCGGTGATGCCGGCGACCGCGTGGTGGTTGTGCACGTCGATGAATCCGGGGTAGAGCGCCGCCCCCGCGAGGTCCCGCACGAGCGTGTCGGGACCGCGATGGGCCGCGATCTCGGCGGCCGATCCGACCGCCAGGATGCGGCCGCCCGCGACGGCCACGGCCTCGGCGCGGGGGCGCTCGGCGTCGGCGGTGCGGACGGTCGCTCCGGTGAGGATGAGTTCGGCGCTCACCTCAGCGCTCCAGCGGACGCGAAGGGTCGTACTCGGCGGGGTGGACGGTGTTGGACAGCAGGCGTCCGTGGGCGCCGAACGTGAAGTGGGTCTGCCCCGCGCCCGACTCGTCGGTGCCGAAGAGCACGCCGTGGGCGCGCAGCGCCTTCGCATCGCGGTGGTCGGCGACGGTGACCGACCCGCAGGGGATGACCTTCTCGCGCCACGTGAAGACGTAGATGCCGGGACGCAGCCGCCACACGGTGTTCTCGTCGGTGTCGGCGAGGCCCTGCTCGGGGCCGGCGAGGCACTGCCAGGTGTACCAGTGCGGCGACAGGTAGACGTGCTCGTACGCGTGCACGCTGGAGTACACCCAGAGGACGCGGCGGCCGATCAGCTCGCTGGTCGGGGCGGGGGCGTCGCCGACGGTGTCCACTTCGACGATCGAGCCCGGGGCGAACAGGTGGCGCACGGCCGTCGTGCCGGTCGCCGCCGTCCCCAGCAGGGAGATGACCGACAGGGCCCGACCCGAGCGGATGTCGAGGAAGAGCGAGACCGCCTCCTCGGGGAGGTGGGTGTGGTGGAACTGCGCGTAGTAGAGGTCCTCGTCGACGCGGATCACCTCGCACGCGTCGGTCTGCGCCGACGGCGCCGTCTCGTCGCCGTCCCCGGGCCGGTAGTCCCACGACACGGTGCCCTCGCCGAAGGTGTGGCGGATGCGGGTGCCGCGCTCGTCCACGATCGTGAACGTGCGGCCCGCGAGGTCGGAGGTCGGCTCGGCCTTGCCCGCGTCGAACCCGGGGGCGAGGCCGTCCAGGGGGAGCCAGGTCGACGTGTCGGACAGGTTGATCGTTTCGCTCATCGGGCGAGGTCCTCTCGGTGGTCGCGGCGGGCAGGGGTCGGCCCGGCCCGACGGGGCGTCGCGCGCCGTCTCTGCGATTGTGCGGCGTGCGCGGGCGGGATGGTTGACGGCGAGTGCGCGGCGGTGTGTCCTGCGTGCAGAGCCCCGCTCGCCCGCCGCGCGCTCCGGCAGGATGCCAGTGGCGGCAACGGATCGCCGGGGGAGGGCGTCGTGGATCTGCACATCGGAGGGCTTCGCGCCGTCGTCTCCGGCGGGGCCGGTGGGATCGGTGCGGCCGTGGTCCGCACCCTCGAGGCCGAGGGCGCGGTCGTCGCCGTGATCGATCGCGTCGCCGTGCCCGGTCGCCTGTCGGTCGTCGCCGACGTCCGCGACGAGGCTGCGGTCGCGGCGGCCGTCGACACCGCCGCGGCGCGGCTCGGCGGCATCGATCTGCTCGTGTGCGCCGCGGGGATCTCCGGCCCCGTCGGCACGCCGCTGGGGCGCACCTCCCTCGCCGACTGGGACGCGGTCATGGCGGTCAACGTCACGGGCACCTTCCTCACGCTGCGCAGCGCCCTGCCGTGGCTCGCAGCCTCCGCGCAGGCGGCGGTCGTGATCGTCGCGAGCGACTCGGCCTTCGTCGCCACGGGCGGCATGGTCCCCTACGGCGCCTCGAAAGCGGCCGCGCTGCAGCTCGCGCGCGCCGCCGCGGTGGAACTGCAGCCGGACGGCATCCGCGTCGCCGCCGTCTGCCCGTCGATCGTGGACACCCCGATGAGTCGGGGCGATCTCGACCTCGCGACCGGTTTCTCCGATGTCGCGTATCCCGTGCAGAGCGCCGACGAGCTCGCGGGGACGATCGTCTACCTCCTCTCGCCGGCGGCGCGGGCCATCGCCGGCACCGGCATCGTCTCCGACTTCGGGTTCAGCGCCCGATCGGCCTTCCCCGCCTGAGTCGCCGGCGCGTCCGGCTCGCCCGAAAGGACACCGTCATGACCGAGCACGAGCAGCCCCCCACCCCGGTCGTCGTCATCACCGGCGGCGGCACCGGCATCGGCGCCGCGATCGCACGCCGCTACGCCGACGACGGCGCGCACGTCGTGGTCGTCGGCCGTCGCCCCGAGCCGCTCGCCGCGGTCGCCGCCGCCACGGGAGCCGTCGCGGTCGTCGCGGACGCCGCCGACGCGGACGCGGCGGCAGCGGCGGTCGCCGAGACCCTGGCCCGGTTCGGGCGGATCGACGTGCTCGTGGCCAACGCCGGGGGCCACGGCTTCTCCACGGTCCTCGACACCGGAGACGTCGCGTGGCACGACGCGCTGCGGGCGAACCTCGACACGGCGTTCGTCATGGCGCGCGCCGCCCTTCCCGCGCTCCTCGACAGTCGCGGGCAGATCGTGGTCGTCTCCTCGATCGCGGGGCTGTTCGCGGGTCCGTCGGTGGCGGGCTACACGGTCGGCAAGCACGCGCTGATCGGTCTCACGCGGTCGATGGCGCGCGACTACGGGCGCCGCGGTGTGCGGGTCAACGCGGTGTGCCCCGGGTGGGTGCGCACGCCGATGGCGGATGCCGAGATGGACGAGTTCGCCGCACACGCCGGTCTCGCCTCGCGGGAGGAGGCGTACGGCGTCGTGACGCGCGACGTCCCACTGGGACGGGCGGCGGAGCCCGCGGAGATCGCCGCGGTCGTGCGGTTCCTCGGTTCGGCCGAGTCGTCGTTCCTCACGGGCGCCGTGCTCGTCGCCGACGGCGGCGCCCACATCGTGGATGTGCCGACGATCGCGTTCGATCACGCGGGCATGTGACGGCCCCGGGGCGGCGGGCTCAGTTGGTGCGGCGGTAGGCGTTCGGGGAGACGTCGAAGGCCGCTTTGAACGCGCGGCTGAAGTGGGCCGCGTCGGGGAACCCCCACCGCGCGCCGACGGCCGCGACGGGCCGCTCCGCGAGCATCGGGTCGAGCAGGTCGCGCCGGCAGCGTTCGAGGCGGCGCTGTCGCACGACGGCGGACACCGTCGTGCCCGACTCCTGGAACAGCGTGTGCAGGTGTCGCACGGAGATGTAGTGCGCCGCGGCGATGGTCCCCGGAGACAGCTCGGGGGAGTCGAGGTTCTCGTCGATGTAGAGGTGGATGCGGTTCAGGAGGGCGCGGTGCGGGTCGGATGCCGTGGTGTCCAGACCGAGCTCGCGCACGACGGCCGTCGTGATCAGGTCGACGCCGCAGCGGGCCAGACGCACACCCGTCGCCCCGGCGAACTCGCTCATGCGGCCGCCGAGGCGGGCGAGGAACGGAGCGACGACCGAGCCGATGCCGCCGTCTCCCGCGATGCGGGTCGCGGTGATCTGACGCATGACCTCGGGCGGCAGGCTCACGGCGTCGTGCCCGAACATGAGGACGAGGTTGCGGAAGTCGTCGTCGAAGCTCAGCGTGTAGGGGCGGCTGGTGTCATAGATGGCGAAGTCGCCCTCGCGGAGCACGGCGTGGCGGCCGTCCTGCACGAGGATGCCGGTGCCCGAGAGCATGAGGCTCACCTTGAAGGCGGCGCGCGGCGAGCGGGCGATGAGATCGTCGGTGCGCTCGACGCGGTGGGCGGTGGCGCCCACCTCGGTGAGGTGGATGCCGTCGGACGCGCAGCCGCGGATGTAGGCGCGCAGGCCGGGGCGGGCCGATTCGACCCGCAGCGGCACGAAGGAGTCGTTCACGGCGGTGCGGAACCGATCGATGCTGTCGAAACGATGGAGTGTGGCGCTGGGCGCCGCCGGGCTCGCTGACATGGATGACCTCGCCTCGTTGCGGTGGTGCTGTCGGGTGATTGCCATGATCCTTTTTATCCGACGCTTGGAGGACCATAATGTCGGGATTGTTACCGTGCTGTGACAATGCGCCGTGAAAAATCGGTGTGACGCGCGCCGCCGTGTCGCCGCCGCGCCCCCGCCGTGCCGGACGGGGCGTCAGCGGAGCATCTGCAGGGCGGTGTCGAGCATGGCCTCCATGCGCGCCGGCTCGCGCGAGTCGGGCAGGAGGATCCCGGTGCCCTGGACGCCGGTGAGCAGGGCCAGCAGGGCATCGCCGGCGGCGCGGGGATCGAGTCCCGGCCGCAGCTCGCCGGACGCCGCGGCCTCGGCGAGGAGCGCGTCGAAGTGCGCGCGCCACTGCGTCATCATCGCCCGGAACAGCTCCGCCATCTCGTCGTCGGCGGCGGCGTGCTCGAGGAAGGGGATGACGATCCGCGCCTCGAGCAGTCGCTCCTCGTCGACCGGCAGGGTCTGCACGAGAAACTGCCGCAGCGCCGCGACGCCGGTCGCGTGGGTCTGCGCGATCGCGGCGAGGTAGCGCGTGTTGGTGGCCTCGTACACGAGCTCGAACGCCGCCGTGAGGATCGCCGACTTGTTGGGGAAGTAGTGCGTGATGCTGCCGTTGGCGAACCCGAGCTCACGCGCGAGCTCGCGCATCGTCATGGCGGCGATCCCGCGCTCGGCGATGAGGCGCCAGGTCGCGCGGATGATCTCGGTGCGCATCGCCTCGTGGTCGACGAGTCGAGGCACGGTGTCCCCTTCGGATCTGGGCGGTGGCGGGCGGCGTTGTGCCCACTCTAGGCGCTCGTCTGGCTGAGCTCCTGCTGGTAGCGGCGCTGGCGGCGTCGCGCGCTCGACGCGATCGAGCGCGCGACCGCCTGCTGGATCCCCCGGTCGAGGCCGACCGCGATCACGAGCGTCAGGCCGACGAGGATCGTCTGGATGTACGGGGAGATGCCGAGGATGACGAGCCCGTTCTTGAGCACGCCGACGAAGGCGAGGCCGTAGAGGACACTGCGGATGCGCCCGGATCCTCCCTCGAACGCGACGCCGCCGAGCAGGACCACCGTCAGTGCGTCCAGCTCCATCCCCTGTCCGACGATCGGGCTGACGGCGCCGAGCTTCGCGGCGAGCAGCAGCCCGACGAACCCGGCGACGGCACCCGTCACGACGTAGGTGCTGACGCGGATGCGGTTGATCCTCAGACCCATCAGCTGCGACGCGCGCAGGTTGCCGCCGACGGCCAGGATCTCGCGGCCGCGTGTCGTGTGGTTGAGCACCCACCAGGCCACCACGATCGCGGCCACCAGCAGGATGATCTGGATCCGCACCCCGAACGGGGCGAACGAGCCGAGGGACGTGAACGAGGACGGCAGGCCGCTCACCGTCTTGCCGTTGGTGAGGAACAGTGCGAGCCCGCTCCACGCGCTCATGAACCCGAGGGTCACGACGAAGGAGTTCAGCCCGAGCACGGAGACCAGGGTGCCGTTGACGAGCCCGGCGCACGCGCCGACCGCCACCCCGACGACGATGCCGGCCACCGGGCTGCCGGTGCCCACCATGGTCAGCCCGCCCACGACGGCCGACAGGGTCGCCACGGAGCCGACCGAGAGGTCGACGTTCGCCTGCATGATGAGGAAGGCCACCGGCAGGGCGATCAGGCCGAGTTCGGCGATCTGGAGCACGATGGTCTGCAGGTTGCCGACGGAGATGAAGCGCGGATTGAGGATCGCGAACAGCGCGATCAGCAGGACGAGGGCGATGAGCACCCCGTTCTGCACGAGCAGGAGACGGATTCTCTCGGCGGTGATGCGGGGCATAGTCGTCACGCTGCGGCGAGCTCGAGCAACGAGCGCAGCAGCTCCTCCTCCATGTGTGGGCCGTGGGCGATCTCCGCGGCGCGGTCGGAATAGATGGTGTAGGCGCGGTCGCACATGCGGGCGATCTCGTCGGACTCGGATGACGCGACCACGACGGTCACGCCGCTCGCCGCGAGTGCGCGCAGCGCGCGCACGATGTCGTTCTTCGCGCCGATGTCGACGCCCTGGGTGGGTTGGTTGAGTAGGAGCACGCGCGGCGTCCGGGGGAACATCCACCGCGCGAGCAGGTGCTTCTGCTTGTTGCCGCCGGAGAACGCGCCGATCGCTGCGCCGCCGCCGGGTCCGATCATCTTCAGCGACTCGCGTGCCGCCCGATACGGTGCCTCACCGGTGCGCGCGCCGATCCAGCCGAAGCGCGACAGGCCGCGCAGCCACGGCAGCAGGGTGTTCTCGCGCGCCGTGAGGTTCTTCACCAGGCCGTCCGACTCGCGGTCGGCGGGGGACATGAACACGCCCGCGGCGATGGCCGCCGCCGGATGCCGGGGCGCGAAACGCCTGCCGTCGAGCGTGTACGACAGCTCTCCCGCCACCGCCTCGTGCCGCCAGCCGAAGACGCTCTCGAGGACGGCGAACTGCCCGCCCGCGGCCATGCCGAACAGCCCGACGATCTCGCCCTCGTGGAACGACAGCTCCATGGCCCCGGCGACCCGCAGCACCTCCGCCCCGCGCGCGGCGGGCGTGTAATCCTCCAGGTCGTGGAAGTCGGGGGCGAGCGCGACGGCCAGATCGCGGATCCCGAGGGTCGCCGCGGGCTCGTCGCGCACGAGCCGCCCGGCATTGAACACCACGACCCGGGTGCACACGTCGAGGATGTCGGGCAGGCGATGCGAGACGTACACGACGGTGGTCCCCTCCGCCGCGAAGCGACGGATGAGCGCGTGCAGCGTCGCGGTCTCGGCGGCTCCGAGCGCGGCCGTCGGCTCGTCGAGGAACAGCACCTTCATGTCGCCGCGCACCAGGCCGCGGGCGAGGTCGACGAGCTGGCGCTGACCCACGGGCAGCACGCCGACGAGCGTCGCCGTGTCGAGGTCGGCCAGGCCGACGCGGCCGAGCGCCGCACGGGCGAGCTCGCGCCGGTCCCCGCGGGCGACGTGGCTCTGCCCGAGGAAGAGGTTGTCGAGCACCGAGAGGGTGCCCACGAGCGCGGGGTCCTGGCTGACCACGGTGACGCCGCGGGCCGCGACGGCGGCGGGCGTGGGGGCGGCCACCACCTCGTCGTCCAGCTCGTAGTGGCCGGCCGTCGGCTTCACGACGCCGGCCGCGACGTTGATGACGGTCGACTTGCCGGCGCCGTTGTGGCCGAGCAGGCCCACGATCTCGCCGGCATCCATCGCGACCGTGATGTCGTCGAGGGCGCGGGTGGCACCGAAGTCGACGGTGACGCCGCGGAAGGCGATGCGGGACATGGGTCTCCTCGGAGGGGGATACGACGGGGGAGGGGGAAGAGGACGCCGGGACGGAGCGGATCCCCGTCCCGGCGTCCCGCGCTCAGCCGTTCGCGGCGAAGTCGGCCACGTTGTCGGCCGTCACCTGCGTCACGCCGACCTCGATGTTCTGCGGCTTCTCGCCCTTCGCGGCGGCGAGCAGCAGGTCGACGTTCGCCTTGGCGAGGTCCTGCGCCTTCCACGCGAACGACGTGCGCCAGATGTCGGTGCCGCTCTCGATGAGCCCGAGCACCTCCTTGTTCGCGTCGGTCGCCGACACGTAGTACCCGGCATCCGTCGCCGAGACGCCGGAGTCGAGCAGGGCCTGACGGGCGCCGAGCACCATGTCGGCGCCGATGCCCAGCCAGACCTTCGTGTCGGGGTCGGCGGTGAGCTGGCTCTGGGCGACGCTGTAGCCGACGTCGCGCGTGGTGGCCTCGAGGGGGTACAGCTTCACGGAAGCCTTCGTGGACTGCACGCCCTCGGTGAGACCCTTGAGCTGATCGATCCCGAGGCCCGTCTGCGTGTCGGCGAGGAGGGCCACCGACACGGTCGTCGAGCCGTACTCCTTCGCGATCCACTCGCCCGCGGCCTTGCCGACGGCGAAGCCCGCGTCGTAGTTGGAGATCTCGGTCGTCGCCGTCACCCCGTCCCAGGTCACCGCATAGCTGACCACGGGGATGCCGGCGGCCGTCGCATCGCTCGTGACGGACACCATCGACGCGGGGTCCACGGGGAACCCGCCGATCGCCTTGACGTCGCCGCGCGTGATCCACGACTGCCAGTCGCCGACCTGGGTCTGCACGTCGAAGGACGGGTTGTCGGTCAGGAACTCGTAGCCGGCGTCCTCGATCATCGGCTTCATCAGCTCCAGCTGCGAGGCCCAGATCGCCACGTCCTGCGAGGCGAAGCTCCACGCGATGGCGCCCTGGGAAGCGCCGGCGGTGGAGCCTCCCGCGGCGTCGGACGAGGCGGAGCAGCCGGCCATCGTCACGGCGAGGCCGGTGGCCGCGAGGAGGGCGGCGCTGCGGCCGAGCCCCTTCATCAGCGCGGTGTTCATCATGAGTGCTGTCCTCTCGGAGGTCGCGTCGCATCGGGCATCGGTCTGCCCGTTCCGCCCGGTCGGGCGTGCGACGTCGGGAACGTGCGGCCACTTTCGCCCGCCGACGGGGCGGGCTCAACGAGGGGCGACGCATCGGGCGCCCGAAGTCAACGCACGTGCCCGTCCAGGCAAGAGCGCCGGCCGGATGCCGTACGGCGTGCGCGCGTCGTCAACTCACCCGCATCGCCCGGCAACCCGGCGCGGGCGCGGGTCCGTCATACTCGCTCGCAACCCGTGGCGGGCCGCGTTCCCCGAGACGCGGCGGCCACGTCCACCCGTTCGACAGGAGTCCGCATGTCCGCATCCGACACCGGCACCGGCACCGGCACGCTGAAGGCGAATCAGCTGGGCGTGCCCGCGATCGTCTTCCTCGTGCTCGCCGCCGTCGCCCCGCTCACCGTCGCGATCGTCGTGATGCCGCTCGCGATCGGCTTCGGCAACGGCGGCGGCATCCCCGTCGCCGTCCTGATCGTCGCGGTCGCGCTGCTGCTGTTCGCCGTGGGCTACGCCCAGATGACCCGCGACCTCGTCAACGCCGGCGGCTTCTACGCCATCGCCGTGAAGGGTCTGGGCCGCACGGCGGGGCTCGTGACGGGGATGATCGCGACCCTCGGCTACAACTTCTTCGTCGCGGGGGCGCTCGGCACGATCGGCTTCTTCACGGGAGCGGTGGTGCTGCCGGCGCTGTTCGGCATCGAGCTGAACTGGTTCCTGTGCGCCGTCGTGCTGTTCGTCGTGGTCTTCCTCCTGGCGCGCGCCGGCATCCACGTCAGCGCGGCCGTGCTGGGGGTCGCGCTCGTCCTGGAGACCCTGATCCTGCTCGCCTTCGCGGTGTCGGTGCTGGTCAACACCGGTTTCAGCCTGGACGCCTTCACCCAGGCCTTCAGCCCCGAGATCCTCGTCGGCGGCTCGATCTGGATCGGCCTGCTGCTCGTCGCGACGGCGTTCATCGGCTTCGAGGCGACGGCGCTGTTCGGTGAGGAGGCGCGCGAGCCGCGCACGACGATCCCGCGGGCCACCTACGCCGCGATCGTGATCATCGGCGTCCTGCACGCGATCGTCGGCTGGGCGATCGTCAGCGCCGTGGGCGTCCCCCAGGCGCAGGCGGACGCCCTCGACCACCTCGCCGCCGGCGACATGACCCTCGTCCTCATCGACCGCTACCTGGGTCCGGTCGTCGGCGCGATCACGCTCGTCCTGCTGGTGGTGAGCCTCTTCGCCGCGCAGCTCGCGTTCCACAACTCGGCGGCGCGCTACCTCTACGCCCTGGGGCGGGCGCGGGTGCTGCCCGCCTGGCTCGCGCAGACCAACCGCAACGGGGCGCCCCAGCGCGCGCTGCTGGTGAACCTCGCCTTCGCGATCCTCGTGGCCGCCGTCTTCGCGGTCGTCGTCCAGCCCGACGCGGACGGCAACCCGCTGCCGCCGGTGCTCACGCTCGTGCCGGTCGGACTCGGCTTCGGCACCCTCGCGGTCATGATCGTGCAGGCCATCGCCGCGCTGGCGGTCGTCGTCCACTTCCGCCGCAAGCGCGACCCGCGGCTGTGGAGCACCTTCATCGCGCCGGGCCTGGGTTTCGTCGCCCTGTTCACCTTCAGCATCATGGCGCTGCTGAAATTCACCCTCGTCGCCGGCTCGGACGCCCTGTACGTCCAGCTCATGCCGTGGCTGCTCGTGCTGGCGCTCGTCGGCGGCGTCGCCTACGCCGCGTACCTCAAGGCGAAGAAGCCCGAGGTGTACGCCGGGCTGTCGGCGGACCTCGAGAACTTCGAGGAGCTCGCGGAGCTCTGAGTGCCGGGCGGTGGCCGTCATCGTCGTCAATCCCCGATGACGGCCACCGCCGCCTCGATCGCGCGCAGCACGGTCGTGTCGTGCGCCGAGCGCGGGCCCGGGACGTAGCGGGCGCCGCTCAGGCCGCCGCCCTCCCAGCGGCCGGGCCCGGAGCGCTCGTAGCGCTCCCAGTCGACGGGGCTGCCGTAGTCGTAGCCGACGCTGATCCCCGTGAACGGCGCCATTCCGAACAGCAGCGGCACCTCGGCGATGCTCCCGGCCGGCTCCGCGTCGACGGTCACGGCGAGGCGGCAGCGCAGTCCGGGCAGTTCGGTCACGTCCAGACGGATGCGGCGGCGTCCCGGTCGCAGCGGCGCGGACGGGCACCGGTGCATCGCGCCGTAGGCGTTGTAGGCGAGGTGCAGGCCCTCGTCGTCGACGAAGATCGTGTACCCGCCGCCCTGATCGCCGTGCGCGAGGAGCACGCCGCGCGAGGCGGCGGTCACGGTGACGTCGATCTCGACGTGGAACGAGCGCAGCACCGTCAGCCGCGCCGACCGGTAGCGTTCCAGCGGCGGACGGAACGCGGGCACGACGACGGGCTCGGACAGTGCGCCCTCCGACGCGGGGCGCACGCTGTAGAGCGTGCCGTCGTCGTCGAGGGGGAACACGGTGTTGCGCCAGGCCTCGTCGCGCCAGCGCTGCGCCAGGCGACGGACGACGTGCGGGTGGTCGCCGGCGATGTCGCGCGTCTCCGTGGGATCGCGGTCGAGGTCGTACAGCTCCCAGACGCCGCCCGCGGCGCCCTCGGCGCGCGTCGGTGCGGTCGGCGCGACCGCTTTGAGCCCGGTGTCGTACAGCGCGCGGCGACCGACGCACTCGAAGTACTGGCGCTGCCGACCGGCGGCATCGGCGTCGTACAGCGTCGCCGCGAACGACGATCCGTCGATCTCGACCGTCGGCGCGCCCTGGCGGTGCGCGAGTGCGGGCGTGCCGGTCAGCTGCAGGACGGTGGGCGCCAGGTCCGACACGAACACGAACTGCCGACGGATGCCGGTGGTCGCCCCCTCGGGGGCATGGGGCCACGACAGGATCAGCGGGGCGTGGACCCCACCTTCGTACGTCGACGACTTGAACGCCCGAAACGGCGTGTTCGAGACCCGGGCCCAACCCGCGGGGTACTGGCTGAACAGACGGGGGCCGCCGATCAGATCGGGATCTCGCGGCACGTCGCGCACCCAGTCGGGCGGCAGGGCGAGGTCGGCGCCGAACTGGGCGAAGTAGCTGCGGGTGCCGTGCGGGCCGCCCTCCGCGGTGCCGCCGTTGTCGCTCGTGACGATGATGATCGTGTCCTCGCGCTCGCCGAGCTCCTCCAGCCGTGCCACGAGCCGTCCGACGCTCTGATCGATCTCGTCGACCGCCGCCGCGTACACCTCCATGTGGCGCGCGAACAGCGCCCTGTCCTCGGCCGTCAGCTCCTCCCACGCGGGGATGCCCGCGGCATCCGGCAGGTCGTCGCCGGGCAGTGCGGCGTCGGCGCCGACGATCCCCTCGGCGCGCTGGCGGGCGAACCGCTCCTCGCGCACGCGCTGCCAGCCGGCCTCGTAGCGGCCGCGGTACTTCTGGATGTCGACCGCCTTGGCCTGGATCGGCCCGTGCACCGACGTGTGGGCGAAGTAGAGGAAGAACGGCTTGGTCGCGTCGTTGGCGCGCAGATCGTCGATCATCCCGAGGGCGCGGTCGGTGAGGTCGTCGGTGAGGAAGTAGCCGTCCGGGAAGGCGGGGACGTCGACGGGCGAGTTGTCCGCCACCAGGCGATGCGGGTGGTGCAGCGACGTGAAGCCGTCCATGCTGCCGAAGTACCGGTCGAAGCCGCGCTGGAGCGGCCACGACGACTTGTCCGCGCCGTCGTGCAGACGCGACTCCACCGTCAGGTGCCACTTGCCGACCATGAACGTCGCGTAGCCGCCCGCCCGGAGGGACTCGGCGAGCGTCGCGGCATCCGCCGGCAGCTCGCCCGCGAACCCCGGATAGCCCGGATCGATGTGGGCGACGTAGCCGAAGCCGGCCCGGTGCGGGCTGAGCCCCGTCAGCAGCGCGGCGCGCGACGGTGAGCACATGGGGGCGGTGTGGTAGTTCGTGAACACCCAGCCGTCCCGTGCCAGTCGGTCGATGTGCGGGGTGTCGATCTCGCTGCCGAACGGTCCCAGATCGCTGAAGCCGAGGTCGTCGATGAGCATGACGATCACGTTCGGCGCTCCGGCGCGCGCCGACGCCGGAGCGTTCCACGACGGGGTCGACTGCGACGTGAACTCCGCGGCCCGGCCGCGGAAGCGTTCGTACCCGCGGGCGTGCGCGGTCATTCAGCGCGCCCCGCGGATGAGCGCGAGGATCTCTCCGCGCAGCTCGGCGAACGCCGGCTGGGCGCGGGTGGAGATCTGGTCCCGCGGTTCGGGGAAGCGCACCTCGAGGATCCGGGAGACCGTGGCGGGCTTGCTGCCCAGGACGATGACGCGGTCGGAGAGGTAGACGGCCTCGTCGATGTCGTGGGTCACGACGACGATCGTCATCCCGAACTCGTCGCGGATCCGCAGGCACAGATCCTCCAGCTCGAACCGGGTCTGGGCGTCGACCGAGGCGAAGGGCTCGTCCATCACGAGCACCTCCGGACGGTAGGCGACCGCGCGGGCGATGGCGACGCGCTGCTGCATGCCGCCCGAGAGCTGCCACGGGTACTTGTCCTCGGCGCCCGACAGGCCCACCGCGCGCACGGCCGCGGCGATGCGCGCGGCCCGTTCGGCCCGCGACAGGCCCAGGTGCGCGAGCGGCATGGCGATGTTGCGCGTCACCGTCAGCCAGGGCATGAGCGAGCGGGTGTACTCCTGGAACACGAGCGCCATCTCGCGCGGAGGGCCGTCGATCTCGGCGCCGTCGACGAAGGCGGCGCCCGAGCTCGGATGCTGCAGGCCGGCCAGACACGTCAGCAGCGTCGTCTTGCCGACTCCCGAGGGGCCGACGATGCAGGCGATCTCGCCCGCGCCGACGTCGAAGCTCAGATCGTCGATGACGAGGACCTCGCCCCGTTTGGTCGGGTACGACTTCGAGAGGCTCCGGACGGACAGACGCGCGGTGTCGGCGCGGCGGGAGCCGGCGTTGAGGGTGTTCACAGTTCTCTTCCCATCTGCTGAGCGGCGATGTACCAGCGCAGGACGCCCCTGCGCAGGAGGCCGAAGAGCGCGGAGGTGGCGTATCCGATGACGCCGAGCAGGAGGATGCCGGCCCACATGTCGGCGATGGCGAACGACTGCTGGGCCAGCAGCGTCGCGGCGCCGAGCCCGCTCGACGAGCCGAGCATCTCGCTGGCGATCATGACGATGAAGGCGGTGACGAGGCTGACCTGCATCCCGGAGAGGATGCGGGGGCTCGCCGCCGGCAGGGTGACCAGCGCGACGCGCGTGGGCAGCGGCATCCGGTAGGCGCGCACGACCATCTTCAGCACCGGGTCCACCGCGCGCACGCCGTCGATCGTGGCGATCAGCGTGGGGAACAGGGCGGCCAGGGTGATGGACACGATGCGGGTCTCGTTGCCGAAGCCGATCAGTGACACGAAGATCGGCACGAGCGCCACGGGCGGGATCGCGCGGAAGAAGTGCAGGACCGGATCGACGAACCAGGAGACCGGGCGGACGAGCCCGAACACCGTGCCGAGCACGATGCCGAGCACCGAGGCCAGCGCGAACGACAGGAACAGGTTGCCGAGGGAGGATCCGACGTCCAGCCAGAACCGGGGCGCGGCGGACATCTCCACGAGGCGGCGGAGGATGGTCTGCAGCGGCGGGAAGAACGCGTTCGTGGAGGATGCCGAGGCCACCCACCACGCCGCGACGAGCAGGATCGGGACGGCGGCTTCGACCGCGACCAGGACGCCGCGCGGCACGCGGCGGGCCCGGGTGCGTCGCAGGCGCGCCGTGCTGATGTGCCCCGTGGGCACCGAGGCCGCCATCAGCGCGCCCCCTCGCGGTATTGCGGGTGCCAGTGCAGGAGCCGGCGTTCGGTCCACTGGCTGACCCCGGCGACGACGAGGCCCAGTGCGCCGAGGATCAGCACGTAGGCGAACAGTGCCGTCCGGCTGCCGGAGAGCTGCGCGAGCAGCAGGCTCTGGCCGAGCCCCGGACCGCCGCCGAGGAGGCCGGCGACCACCGCGACGATCAGCGCGGTCGGCGCGGCGACCCGCATCGCGGTGCCCACGTAGGGCAGGGAGCTGGGCAGCACGACCCGCAGGAGGATCTCGCCGCGACCCATGCCGTAGGAGCGCGACGTCGCCAGGGCGACGGGATCGGTGTCGAACACACCCGCCGAGGTCTGCATCGCGATCGCGAAGACGCAGCCGAAGAAGACGAGGAAGATCCCCATGCTCGCCGTGGGGCCGAGCACCAGCACCACCACCGGCAGGATCACGATCGGCGGGATCGGCTTGAGGAACTCGAGCGGCACGCGGGTGGCGTGCAGCGCGAGCGGCGAGGTGCTGATGCCGATGCCGACGGCGATGCCGACGACCGCGGCCAGGGCCAGCCCCCCGAGGGCCATCGCCAGGGTGCTGGCGACGGCCGACCAGAGATCGGCCGTCCCCAGCAGCCCCACGGCCGCGGCGATCGCGTCCGTGGCGGGCGGCAGCGGCGACCCGGCGAGCGGCCCGATGGCGGCGTACTGCCACGCGCCGACGGCGGTGATCACGCCTGCCGCGCCGACGGCGGCCTGCTTGGCGAGGGTGCTCATCACGGTGCGGGGACGATGACGCCCGACAGCGAGACCGGCGCGGGAAGGAAGCCGAGGGTGACGAGCGTGTCGTCGACGCGCTGGATGTCGGCCTCGCGCACCTCGGTGGGCCAGTACGGCACGGTCGCGTCGGCGACGGACACGGACGACTTCACGGCGTCGATGCCGGCCTGGACCGCTTCTTCGGGGTGCTCGTTCGCGTAGGCGTTCGCCTTGGCGATCGCGCGCTGGAAGGCCGCGATCGCGTCGGCCTTGCCCGACACGGTGGACGCGCCCGCCGTCCACAGCCCGACGGCGCCCTCGCGGAAGAACTGGATGCCGGGGGAGGCCACCAGGTGCGCTCCCGCGGCCGCGGCCTGGTCGGTGAACGGCGTCACGAGTCCCGCGGCATCCACACTGCCCGCCGCGAGCGCCGCCGCGGCCGAGGTGAAGTCGAGCACGACCCAGTTGATCGACGCGGGATCGACCCCCGCATCCTCGAGGGCCGCCGAGATCGTGACCTCCAGCTGCGCCTTGCGGGCCGGGACGGCGATGGTCTTGCCAGCCAGCTGGTCGAGGCTCGTGATGCCGCTCTGCGCGCTCGCGTAGAGCCCGCTGTCGTCGAGGCTGGCGGCGTCCGCTTCGTCGGCGGCGCCGTCGCGGTAACCGTCCGCGGCGGCGACGATCTTGAGCGGAACGCCCTGGCTGAGGGCGTTGAGCACCGGGATGCTCGGGGCGTAGGCGAGGTCGACCTGGCCGCCCTGCGCGGCGGCGAGACCGGCCGGCGGATTCGCGACGACCGAGGTCTCGATCTCCAGACCCTCCTCGGCGAAGAAGCCCTTCTCGACCCCGAGGTGGAGGGCCCCGTCGGCGAGCAGGCCGATCGTGGCGACCTTCAGCGTGGTGGACGCGCCCCCTCCGGAGGTCGCGCCGGTGTCGGCGGGGGAGGAGCCGCAGGCGCTCAGGGCGATCGCGAGCGCGGCGGCGGTGGTGGCGGCGAGGAGCGTGCGGCCGCGGCGGGAGAGCAAGGTCATGGGGATCTCCTTCGAGGGTGCGGATGGTGCGGGTCGGGCGTCGGCATCGCGAGGATGCGTCGTGACGGCGGACAGCGGTGGGGACGAGGCTTCCTTGCTTTCGTCACCATGTGGTGACTAAAAGCTAGTCCCGATTCTGTCGGGGTGGTATTACGTTCGGGTAACGGTTTGTAACCAATTGGAGACGAAAAAGCGGGCGCCGTAGGATGCGGGGAGAACGGAGGGCTTCTGTGCCGAAGATCGTCGATCATGACCAGCGTCGCGAGCTCATCGTCGATGCGACGTGGCGTCTCATCGAGCGGGGCGGATTCGAACGCGCCACCATGCGGGAGATCGCGGCGGAGGCGGGCTTCGCCCACGGGGCCCTGCAGCGGTACTTCCCGAACAAGGAGAGCCTCCTGGCGGCGGCCTTCGTCCGCGCGCACACCCGCACGAACGAGCGTTCCCGGGAGGCGCTCGCCCGTCAGCGCGGGCTGACGGCCCTGCGCACCCTGTGTCACGAGATCATGCCGCTCGGCGTCGAGCGCACCCTCGAGGCGCGCGTGGTCGTCGCCTTCTGGGACCGCGCCGTGCAGGACGAGGAGCTCTGGGACGCGCACCGCGCGAACGCGCTGGCCTGGCGACGGCAGATGGCCGCCTCGCTCGCCGAGGCCCGTGAGGACGGGGAGATCCGTGACGACGTCGACATCGACGTCGTCATCGACCAGATCACGAGCTTCAACGCCGGCCTGCAGATCATGTGCCTGCTCATGCCCGACACCACCACGCCCGAGCGCCAGGTCGCGGCGCTGGACGATCTGCTGGACGGCCTGCGTCCGCACCGGGCGGTGCCTCAGCCCTCGTAGACGACCCGTCCACCGACCATCGTCAGATCCGTGCGCAGGTCGGCGAGCGCGCCGATCTCCTCATCCGGGGGCCATTCGCCGGAGAGCACCACCAGATCCGCGGCGAACCCGGGCGCCAGCCGCCCCTTCCAGCTCTCGGCACCGTCCAGTCGCGCCGCGTTCACGGTCATCATGGCCAGCGCGTCCATCCCGGTGACCGCCTCCGGATCGCCCGCGCGGCGGGCCCCGTCGATCTGGGTGCGCTCGACGGCGGCGATGATCGCCGGGCGCCAGTCGGGATCCACGACGGGGGCGTCCGAGGACAGCGTGACAGCGACGCCGGCCCGCAGGGCGCTCGCCAGCGGCTGGCGCTGCTCCTGGCGCTCCCGCCCGAACAGCCGATGGCCGAGATAGCACACCGCCGTGGAGATGACGGGGTTGGCCGTCCACCCGATCCCGGCGGCGGCGAGCGCGTCCATCCCGTCCGCCGGGAGGAAGTCGCCGTGGATCAGGTACGGGCGGGTCGCGCTCGTCGCCGGGCGGTTCGCGAGGCTCGACACGACGGCATCCGACGCGGCGTCTCCCGTGGCGTGCACACCGGCCTGCAGTCCCGCCTCGGCGATGACGCCCAGGATGTCGTCGAGCTCGCGCAGGCGGGCCTGGTCCGTGTCGCCCGCGACGGCCAGGCGGCCCCGGGTGTGCGGGTCGCCGTACGGCTCCCGGTGCCAGGCGGTTGCGCTGCGGGGGATGCCGTCGGCGAAGACCTTCACCCCGGCGATGCGCAGGCGACGCTCCTCTCCCGCGGCGAGGCGCGGTGCGCCGGCGATCCCCTCGCGGACCGTGCGCGCGGTCTCGCCGCCCGTACCGGAGAAGAGCAGCAGCACCTGGGTGCGGACGGTGAGCCGGTCCTGCGCGGACAGCCGCCGCAGCGCCTCCAGCGCCTCGTAGGAGGCCGACCCGTCGAACAGCGTCGCGTGACCCGGCCCGATCGCCGGGTCGGTGACCGACGTGATGCCGAGCCGTGCGAGATCCTGCAGCGCCGTCCGCAGCACCGCGGTCAGGGCATCGCGTCCGATGACGGGCAGGGCGGAGAGCACCAGTCTGGTGGCGGCGTCGGAGAAGACGCCCGTCGGGGTGCCGTCGGCCGCGCGGGAGACGGCACCGCCGTCGGGGGTGGGCGTGCGCGCATCGATTCCGCACCGCTCGAGTGCGGCCGAGCCGACGAGCAGTTCGTGACCGGTCGCGTCGAAGAGCACCGCGGGCGTGCCGGACAGCGCGTTCGCCGCCAGCGCCGCGTCGACGTCCGTGCGGGTCGGTGCACGGCCCATGCGCGCGCTGTCCCAGCCGCGCGCCCGGATCCAGCCGTCCGGACCGATCGCGTCGCGCGTGAGCACCTCGGACAGCCCGCTCCACGATCCGATGCGCTCGGGCGACGCGTCGCGCAGGCCGTGGCGTCCCATCGCGTAACAGGCGAGGTGGAGGTGGGTGTCGTTGAGTCCGGGGACGACCGTGCGCCCGTCCAGTTCCATCACCCGCGTGCCGGGACCGATCATCTCGCGGGCGGCCGCGCCGAGCGCGCAGACGACCCCGCCGCGGATCGCGACGGCATCCGCGACGCGACCGGTCCGGCCCGGTGCCCACCCGTCCAGCGTGAGCACCGTCCCGCCGCGCAGGACGACGTCGGCCGTTATGTCGTTCACCGACCGCAGGTGCAGTCTTCGCCGCGGCCGCAGCCGCCGTCTCCGGTCGTCGCCGTGCCGACCGCGTGCGCCTGACTCGACTCCGGCACGTCCATCGCCGGATTGACGTCGAGGAACCCGTACGGCTTGAACCAGAACCCGGCGTAGTCCACCGGCATGATGGGCCAGTCCTCGGGGCGCGGGATGTGGGTGAGGCCGAACGTGTGCCAGAGCACCAGGTCGGTGCCGTCGATCGAGCGGTCGTCGGCCGTGTAGGCCGGAAGACCCGCGCCGCCCTGATGGGCGTTCGGGTACCGGCCGGCCGGCCACCGCTCGTCGCGGTCGTAGGCGCTCGCCCACAGGTGTCTCGTCGCGAACGCGGCGCGCGCGGCCACCGAGGAGGCGGGGTCGGCCATCAGCAGCGCCGTCGGCTGGGGGATGAGGTGGTACGCGGTCGGTTTGCCGACGTAGTTCGTCCGGGATGCCGAGCGCACCTCCCAGACGCGCGCGACCGAGGTGTCGGCGAGGCGCTGCGCCTCCCGCTCGGTGCGCAGCGGCGTCTCGGTCCAGGTGAACGCGTTGCCGAAGGGGTTGTCCGCTCCCATGGGGATACGCGCCGCGTCGATCTCGACCAGACGGTTGTCGACGCCGTCGACGGCCACGTCGAGCCGCGCCGAGAACAGGTGCTGGTGGACGGGCGCGAAGACGCCCGGGGCGATCTCGGCCGCGTGCGGGTTGGTCGAGCCCGGGATGCCGGCGCCGACGAAGACGATGCCCGTCGCCTTCGCCTCCACCTGGATCGAGCCGTCGAGGTAGAAGTACCAGAAGAACCCGTAGTCGTAGTTGCCGATCGTCGAGAAGTACGACACGACCAGCCGGCGGGAGCGGCGCACGTGCGCGCCGATGGGACCGGGCTCGGTGTGCTTCCAGAGCACGCCGTAGTCCTCCTCGTGCATGCACACGACGTTCGGGATCTGCACCGCGTGGCCGTGGTCGTCGGCGACGTAGCCGTCGAAGTAGCGGATGACCCCGAGGCAGTCGCAGCCGAGCTCGAGGTGGTTCGCGTTCTTGCCGAGCAGGTACTCGCCGGCGTCGAAGTAGCTGATCCAGAAACGCGTCGGCGTCGTGTCGCCGTAGGGGACCACCATCTCCGGCACGCTCGCCCGCGCGAGGACGGGGCGGTCGTCGAAGCGCACGTCGTGCAGGACGAGACCTTCGCGGGCGTTGAAGTCGACGCGCAGCGTCCAGTTCTCCCACTGCACGTGGTGGCCGTCCACGTGGAAGCTCGGCCCCTCCGGCTGGACGATCTCGATCGGCTTCAGGCTCCGGCGTGCGGGGCCCACGGCATCCGGGGTGTAGTTGCCGCTGCCGGCGGGAACGGGGATGTCGCCGTCGTCCTCGATGCCGATCACCTCGTCGCTCACGAGGTCGACGTGCACGATCAGGCCTTCGACGGGGTGGGCCCAGGGGCTGTCGTCCTCGCTGTCGCGCAGGAACGTGAGCGAGCGGATCACGCGGCGCCCGACCTCGTTCGCCCGTCCGACGAAACCGGGGGCGAGCGGGCCGCAGAACGCGAGCTCCATGCGGTCGGCGAGACCGCGCCGGGTCATCGCGGCACGCCATTCGGGGGAGGCCTTGACGATCTCCGCGGCGCGCTCGTACTCCTCGAAGAGATACTGCGGCTGACCGTACGGCGCCGCCGACGGGTCATGCGCGCGCTGCGAGACGACCGCGCCGCGGGTGATCGAGACGATCGCCTCCGTGACCGCGCCCGTCGCGGCATCCAGCAGCGTGACGTCGACCCGCCGATCGATCTCGTCGCCGGGCGACCACGCAGCCAGCTCCGCCCGGTCGTACTCGTCGGGCAGCAGCATCGGCACGCGCACCGTCTCGGTGAGCAGTCCGGCGTCGACCAGGATCTCGCGGGCGCGCTCGATCTCGGCGGCGGTGAGCGGGTCGAGCGGATGGCGCGGCGTCGCATCGGCGACCCGGATCGGGATCAGGTCCGGGTTGCCGCCCGCGGCGTCGTGGTGTTCGTGGTGGGACATGGCGGTCTCCTCGATCGTCCTCACTCCAGTGTGCGGCGTCGGCGCCGGCCGGTCTTGACGCGGTGCGCAGACTCCGTGACCGTCGATGCGCACCGTGTCGGCTGAGCGGGGCAGGATGAGCACATGCACCCGCACCCGCTGCGCGCCGCCCGGCTGGCCGCGCACGCCCTGCCCGCCGCGCAGCCCGACCCCGCCGCCGCCGCGCGGCGGCTGGCGGCGACCCAGGCGCAGGAGTTCTGGGCGGGACGCTGGGCCCTCGGCATCCGCACGGCCGGCTCGCCGACGCTCGCCGACGTCGACGACGCGTTCGCGCGCGGCGCGCTCGTGCGTTCCTGGACGCAGCGGGGGACGCTCCACATCGTCGCCGCCGAAGACCTCGCGTGGATCCTGTCCGTCACCCGCGAGCGCCAGCAGCGCCAGTCCGCGGCGATGCACCGCCGCCTCGGCATCGACGCCGACGCGATCGACCGCGCCGAGCGGGCCGCGCGCGCCGCGCTGGCGGGCGGCAACCGGCTGACCCGCGCCGAGTTCGCCGACCTGGTCTCCGCGTCCGGCGGCGACGTCAGCGCCTCGCGCGGCAACCACCTGCTGTCCGCGCTCGCCGTCCGCGGGGTCGTGGTGCTCGGGCCCGTCGTCCCGCGCGCGGGCGCGCCCACGCGGGAGCAGTACCTCGTCGCGGCCGAGGACTGGCTCCCGGATGCCGTGGCCCCGGCCGATCCGCTCGCGGAGCTCCTCGTGCGCTACCTGGCCGGGCACGGCCCCGCCGGTCTCGCCGACTTCGGCTGGTGGGCGGGTCTGCCCATCGGCCTGGCGCGTGCGGCGCGGGAGGGGGCGGGGGAGCGGGTGGTCGAGCTCGACGACGATCTTCTCGACGCGACGCACCGTCCGCCGTCCCCGTCGTCCGCGCCGCCGCCCGGCGCCGCGCTGGCGCTTCCCCCCTTCGACGAGTACTACCTGTCGTACGCCGACCGCTCGCTCGTCTGCCCGCCGGACCACCTGGCCGCCGTGGGACCCACGCTGAACGGCCTGGTGCGCCCCGTCCTCGTCGTCGACGGCGAGGTCGTCGGCACCTGGCGTCACTCGACGGCCGTCGGCCGCCACCATCTCGACCCCGTGCCCGAGCCGTTCGCCGACGGGATGGACGCGGCATC
This sequence comes from Microbacterium sp. NFH-22A-Y, assembly GCF_021401375.1. Classification (NCBI taxonomy): domain Bacteria; kingdom Bacillati; phylum Actinomycetota; class Actinomycetes; order Micrococcales; family Microbacteriaceae; genus Microbacterium; species Microbacterium sp. NFH-22A-Y. The sequence continues at coordinate 812,476 of NZ_JACBGF010000002.1, forward strand.
GCTCGACGACGCGCTCGCGCGGTTCGCGCGCTTCCTGCGCGCCTGAGCGGCGCCCGACGCTAGCCGAAGAGGCCGGCGCCCACGTACGAGCCCGCGACGGCTCCCGGAGGAACGGCCCAGAGGCCGGAGCCGATGTGGCGGATGTACTCGTTGAGCAGGTCCGTCGACAGCGCGCGCTGCAGCGTGACGAACTGCTCGGGTGAGCGCTGGTACGCGAGGAAGAACAGGCCCGCGTCGAGCCGGCCGAGCTCGGTGTTGCCGTCGACGTAGTTGTACCCGCGCCGCAGGATGCGGATGCCGCCGTTGAGGTCGGGGTGCGCGAGCCGCACGTGGCTGCGCGCGTCGATCGCCGGCCGGCCGGTCGCGCCGACCGCGGCGAAATCCGGAGCGCTCTGCTCCTCGCCTCCCGACAGGGGAGCGCCGTGGGCCTTGTCCCGGCCGGTGATGCGCTCCTGCTCGCTCAGCCGCACGCGATCCCAGGTCTCGATGAGCATGGCGATCTTGCGCGCCACCAGGTAGGAGCCGCCCGTCAGCCAGGCGGGCCCGTCGCCGTCGCCGACCCACACATGGGCGTCGAGGGCGGCCTGGTCGTCGGCGAGGATGTTGGCGGTGCCGTCCTTGAACCCGAAGAGGTTCCGCGGCGTCGCCTGGTCGGCGGTCGTCTTCGAGGTCTTGCCGAACCCCAGCTGCGACCAGCGCAGCCGGGCGCGGCCGAAGGCGATGCGGCTGAGGTTGCGGATCGCGTGCACCGCCACCTGCGGATCGTCCGCGCACGCCTGGATGCAGAGGTCGCCGCCCGTGTGGTCGGGGGAGAGGTCCTCGCCGAGGAACGGCGGCAGCGTCGTCAGCAGGGCCGGCGCGCGGTCGGCGATGCCGTAGCGGTCGGTGCCGTCCGCGGCGGTGAACAGCGTCGGGCCGAAGCCGAACGTGATCGTGAGCCCGTTCGCGGCGAGCCCCAGCGCCTCGCCGGTGTCGTCCGGCGGCGCTTCGGGGGAGCCTCCGACGGCCCCGCTCGCCGAGACGTCGAGCCCCTGGGTCATCCGGGATGCCGCGTACGACCAGTCCTGCAGCAGCTCGATGAGGTCCGCGCGCGTGGTGCGGTCCATCATGTCGAACGAGGCGAAGTGCAGGTGGTCCTGCACGGGCGTCGTGATGCCCGCCTGGTGCGCGCCGTAGAACGCGTAGGGCGAGGCGGTGCCGGCCGCGCCGCGCGCCCGGCCGACCGCGACACCGGCGGCGGCGCCCGCCCCGGCGCCGACGGCGAGACCGGCGGCGCCGACGCCCGCGGCGAGGCCCAGGAGGCCCCGACGGCTCAGGCCTGCGCGCGGCGACGCGGCGTCGTCGGGGAGCTCCCCGCTCACTGCAGGATGGCGGACGTGAGCTTGGACAGCGGCTCCGCCAGCGCGTTGATGAGATCGGTGAGCTGACGCTTGTCGCTCTCGCTGAGCTCGCGGTAGTTCACGAAGCCGGCGCTGAGCGAGCCGTGCGTCGCGAGCGCCGCCTCGAGGTCGGCGTACCCGGCCTCGATCCGGCCCGCGAGCTGCGTGCCCTCGTCGCCGGAGGAGACGGCGAAGTCCTTGACGAGCGAGAACGCCATCTTCGAGCCTTCGACGTTGGCCGCGAAGTCGGCGAGGTCGGTGCCGCTCCACCAGTCCTCCTCGCCGCTGATCTTGCCCGTCGCGACCTCGTCGAGCAGGGCGATCGCCCCGTTGGAGATGCCGGCGACACCCTGCTCGTCCAGTGCCGTCTGGAAGGCGTCGGAGTGCACGTACGCGTTCAGCTCGGCGACGTCGGCGATCAGCTTGTCGCCGTGAGTCGCGCGCTCGGCGGCGGTGGACGGAGCCCAGTCCTTCCACGCCGACGTGGCGCCGTCGGAGTTGAGCGCGTCCTGCGCCGGCACCCAGAGGTCCTTCTCGATGCGGTGGAAGCCCGTCCACTCGAGACCCTCCGCGACGGCATCCACCTCGCGGTAGTCGATGCGCGGGTCGAGGTCGCCGAGCGATTCCGCCACCGGCTCGATGCGCTCGTAGAACGCGCGCGTGCTCGCGAACAGCGACCGCGCCTTCTCGTCGTCGCCGGCGACGTAGGCCGCCACGAATGCGTCGACGGCGGGCACGAGCTGCTCGACCTGGTCCGTCACGAACGCCGCGTAGAGTCCGACGGCCTTCTGCTTCTGCTCCCCGTCGTCACCGGCCGCCGTCACGGCGTCGCCCGTGACCGAGAAGCCGGCCCGGCCGACGCCCTCGCCCACCATCCCCGGCTTGCAGAGCGTGAAGTAGTCCCCCGGCTGCGCGACGAGGGTCAGGGTGCGCGACGCGCCGGGCGCGATGTTCTCGACCTCTCCCACGATGCGCAGCCCGTCGTCGGCGAGCAGGTAGAACTCCGTCACCTGCGAGCTCGCGTTGCTCACCGAGAACGTCAGGGTCCCGCTCGTCGCGGTCGCCGTGGACACCTCGCACGACGTGTCGGTCGAGGTGACGGTGAGTGCGTCGGAGGCCGTGACGTCGCTCTTCGCGACGCAGCCGGCCAGCACGAGGGAGACGGCGCCGAGTGCGGCGACGGCGCCCCAGGTACGCATGCGGGTCATGATGCTCCTTGGTGGTGCGGAACGGGCGGGATCACGGGGGATGCCGCGGAACGGGCGGGCCGGCGGCGCAGGCCGCGGACGAAGAGGGTGCCGACGACGGCGAGGTAGAGCACCCAGGCGACGACCTGCAGCCAGGACATCTGCGGCATGAAGCCGACGGTCGCCTGGAGGAGGACGGCGAGCGGGCCGCTCGGCGTGATGGCCGCGCTGACGTCGAACGCCCAGCCGAAGGGGAAGGCCGACAGGCCGACGGCGACGTTGCCGGCCGCGTCGACCGGGGCGAGGGCGGAGAACGGCCCGGGAAGGGCGCCGGCCTCCTGCAGATCGTGGACGGCGTAGGCGAGCACCCCGGCGGCGACGATGACGAGGAACGCCCCCGTCCAGCCGAAGAACACGCGCAGGTCGAGCCGCACCATGCCGCGCGCGAGCAGCCACCCCAGCAGCACGGCGACCGCGAGTCCGAGCAGGGCGCCCGCGAGCGCCGTCGGGGTGTCGCCGAAGGACTGCACCATCGACCACAGCAGGAGGGTCGTCTCGATGCCCTCGCGCGCGACCGACACGAACCCGATCAGCACGATGCCCCACAGCCCGCCCGTGGCGAGCGCGCGGTCGATGCCGCCCTCCAGCGTCGCCTTCATGGTGCGCGCGGTGCGCTGCATCCAGAAGATCATCCAGGTGACCATCCCGACGGCGACCAGCGAGAGCAGTCCGCCGATCAGCTCCTGCGCCGTGAAGGTCAGGGCGTACGCGCCGAAGGTGAGGATGGCGCCGATGCCGACGGCGAGGGCGATGGCCAGCCCGACGCCGATCCACAGTCGCGGCAGCACGTCGCGTCGGCCGATACGGCCCAGGTAGGCGACGAGGATGCCGACGACCAGCGCGGCTTCGAGGCCCTCGCGGAGGCCGATGAGGAAGGTGGCGAGCACAGATGCTTCTTCGGGTGAGGAGAAGAGAGGCCGGTGCCCGCTGCCCCATCGCAGTCCCACCGGGCCCCCGTTGACGGAGGATCCGGTGAGGTTAGGCGAACCTCACAAGATGCGAGGGTACACCGCCCGCGCGGCGACGCTCAACCCGCACCCGTCGCGCGGCCGAGCCTCAGCCCTGCGCGTGCCGGTCGAGGAAGGCGTACACCTCTCCGTCGTCGACGCCGGGGAAGGCTCCCCGCGGCAGCGGCGAGAACATCTGCATGTGCACCCGCGCGCTCGGCCAGGCGCGTCCCGCCCAGCGCTCGGTGAGCGCGGCATCCGGCCGGCGGCAGCACGACTCGTCGGGGCACGTGGAGCTCGCGCGCTTCTGCGTCTCGCGTCCGCGGAACCAGCGGGCGTCGTCGAACGGGACGCCCACGGTGATCGAATACTCGCCGTCGGCCGTGCGGCCCGTCTGGCTCGAGCACCAGAACGTCCCCGCCGGGGTGTCGGTGTACTGGTAGTGCTCGACGGTGCGGTTCTGCTCCGCGAAGGCGGACCGCGCGGCGAAGCGCCGGCAGACGACCTGGCCCTCGACCGACCCCGTGACATCCAGCGGCAGCGGCAGCCCGTCGTTCTCGTACGCGCGGCTGATCGCCCCCGACCCGTCGACGCGCAGGAAGTGCAGGCGGATGCCGATGTGCTGCGTCAGAAGGTTCGTCAGCCGCATCCCGGCCGCCTCGTGCGTGACGCCGAACGCGTCGCGGAAGTCTTCGACGGCGAGGTTGCGGTCCTTCTTGGCCTGGGCCAGGAAGGCGACCGAGGCCGTCTCGGGCATCAGGCAGCAGGCCGCGAAGTAGTTGATCTCGAGCCGCTGCTGCAGGAAGTCGGCGTAGTCGGTGGGCGGCGTGTGCCCCAGGAGGCGGTGCGCCATCGCCTGGAGCGCCATCGAGCGCAGTCCGTGGCCGCCGGGGATCGAGGCGGGCGGCAGGTAGATGCGTCCGTTCTCGAGATCGGTCACCGAGCGCGCCGAATGTGGCAGGTCGTCGACGTAGATGAGCTCGAAGCCCAGCTGGGAGGCCATGATGCTCACCGTGCGGTGGGTCAGGGCCCCCGTGACGTGGCCGGCCGCCTTCAGCTGCTTCTCCGCGAGCTTCTCGACATCGGGCAGGTAGTTGTCCTTCGCCCGCATGCGCAGGCGCAGCTCGGTGTTGGCGCGGCGCGCCTCCTCGGGCGTCGCGATGGCGGCACGCTCGCGACGCTGCAGTTCGCGGTGCAGGCCGAGCACCGACTCGATCGTCTCGTCGGTGGTCGCCTTCGTCACCCGGATCGACGGGATGCCGAGGGCCCGGAACACCGGCGAGGCCTGAGCGCGTTCCAGTTCGAGCTCGAGGGCCGCCCGGCGGTTCGGCGGCTCCGGGGAGAGCAGATCGGTGACGTCGGTGCCGGTCGCGCCGGCGATCGCCTGCAGCAGCGAGAGCTTGGGCTCGCGCTTGCCGTTCTCGATCAGGCTGAGCTGGCTGCCGGCGACACCGACCAGGCCGCCCAGCTCGTCGAGGGTCAGGCCGTGCGAGACGCGCTGGTGACGGATGCGGTGTCCGAGGGTCGACAGCTCGAGGGGGGTGGGCGCCATTCCTTGAGCATAGCGAAAGAAAAGCGATTCTTGACGCCGAGGTGGCTGATAATCGGGCGCATTCAGCCTGCACAGTGGAAGGGACGCACCAGACATCCGCTGCCACGCCGAAGGAGCTGACATGGCCATCGCCGACCTGTTCACCCGCCCCACCGCCGTTCTTCCCGCGGGCGGGAGCGCACCCGCTGCGCCCGCCCGGTTCGGACGGCGCCCCACGGCCGCCGGCGCGGGTCTCGAGGAGCTCTTCGCCTGGGTCGACGAGATCGCCGCTCTCACGCAACCGGCCCGCATCCACTGGGTCGACGGCTCGCGCGCCGAGAACGAGGCGCTGCTGCGCGAGCAGGTGGAGGAGGGCAAGCTCATCAAGCTCAACCCCGAGTGGCGCCCCGGCTCGTACCTCGCCCGCTCGCACCCGAGCGACGTCGCCCGCACCGAGGCGCGCACCTTCATCGCGTCGGCGCGGGAGGAGGATGCCGGCCCCACGAACAACTGGGTCGCCCCGGAGGAGATCCGCGCGACGATCACGCCGCTGTTCGAGGGATCGATGCGCGGGCGCACGATGTACGTCGTCCCCTTCTCGATGGGAGCCGTCGGCGGGCCGCTCTCGCACATCGGCGTCCAGATCACCGACAGCGCCTACGCGGTCACCTCGATCGGGATCATGACCCGCGTCGGCACCGCCGTGCTGGAGCAGATCGCCGACGGCAAGCCGTGGGTGAAGACGGTCCACTCGGTCGGAGCCCCGCTCGCCCCGGGCCAGCAGGACGTGCCGTGGCCGTGCAACGACGAGAAGTACATCGTGCACTTCCCCGACACGCTCGAGGTGTGGTCGTTCGGCTCCGGCTACGGCGGGAACGCGATCCTGGCCAAGAAGTGCTTCGCCCTGCGCATCGCCTCCGTCATCGGACGCGACGAGGGCTGGCTCGCCGAGCACATGCTCCTCATCCGCGTCATCAGCCCGGAGGGGCGCAGCTTCCACCTCGCGGCGGCCTTCCCCTCGGCGTGCGGCAAGACGAACCTCGCGATGCTGCGTCCGACCATCCCGGGCTGGCGCGTGGAGACCCTGGGCGACGACATCGCGTGGCTGCGCCCCGGCGAGGACGGCCGGCTCTGGGCGATCAACCCCGAGGCGGGCTTCTTCGGGGTCGCGCCCGGCACGGGACAGTCGACGAACGTCGCGGCCGTGGAGACGCTCTGGGGCAACACGATCTTCACGAACGTCGCGCTGCGCCCCGACGGCGACGTGTGGTGGGAGGGCCTCACCGACGAGGTGCCGGACGAGCTCACCGACTGGGAGGGCAACCCCTGGACGCCCGCATCCGGGCGGCCCGCGGCGCACCCGAACTCGCGCTTCACGGTGAGCGCGGGTCAGTGCCCGCAGATCGCTCCCGACTGGGAGGCCCCCGAGGGCGTGCCGCTGGACGGCATCCTCTTCGGCGGACGCCGGGCCACCAACGTGCCGCTGGTGGTCGAGGCCACCGACTGGACGCACGGCGTCTTCCTCGGCTCCAACATCTCCTCCGAGCGCACCGCCGCCGCCGAGGGGACCGTCGGCGAGCTGCGCCGCGATCCCTTCGCGATGCTGCCGTTCTGCGGCTACAACATGGCGGACTACTTCGGCCACTGGCTCGCGGTCGGCCAGCAGCTGCGGTTCGACCGCGCGCCGCGCATCTTCCAGGTGAACTGGTTCCGCAAGGGCGACGACGGCCGCTTCCTCTGGCCCGGCTTCGGCGACAACGCGCGCGTCATCGACTGGATCATCCGCCGCATCGAGGGCCGGGTGTCCGCCGTGGACAGCCCCATCGGGCGGCTGCCGCTCACGGACGACCTCAACCTCGCCGGCATCGAGGTGCCGCAGCGCGATCTGGACGCCCTCTTCGAGATCGACCGCGACCTGTGGCTGCAGGAGACCGACCTCACCGAGGAGTTCTACCGCACCTTCGAGGGCCGCGTCCCGGCCGCGCTCTACGCCGAGCTCGCGGCCCTGCGCTACCGCCTCCGGCGGGAGGCGTGAGCGGGCTCAGCCGGGGGTGATCCGGCTGACGCGCACCGTGACCCGGGCATCGGGGTCGCCGATCGCGTCGCGAACGCGTGCGGCGACCTCGCGGGACACCTCGGCGACGCGCCCCCCGGTCACGCCGATGCTCACCGTCGCCTCGACGGCGTCGGCACGACGCACGACGACGCTGTAGGCGCCGTCCGGCGCGACGGTCGCCCACCACAGGCGTGCGGGCAGGGGCGCGGCGTAGTACAGCTCCGCGACGCCGGCGACGGCGCGCGCGGCGGCATCCACGGTCGCCGCCAGGTCGGAAGGGCGCAGGCCGTCCGCCGCGGGGATCGACAGGTCGCTCATCGCTCGTCCTCCCGCACCCGCAGCGAGTCGACGACCACGTCGATCTCGCCCACCGTCCACTCGGCGTACTCCTCCAGCGCGTGCCGCACGCGCGTGCGCACCCGGTCGGCGACGCCCGGCAGCCCGTCGCCGCGCAGGACGACGGCGTGCAGCACGCTGATCGTCATCCGCACGTCGACCCGCGCGGCGGTGTCGACGTCCACGTCGACGCGCTCCACGAGCACGCCCTCCACGTCGTCTCCCGCGTCGCGGACGAGTCCGCGCACCGCGCCCTCGGTGACGACGATGCGAACGGGCTCGTCGTCGATCAGCGGCAGGTCGCGTCCGGCCCGCGACTCGCGAGCCACCTCGCCGAGGATCTGCTGGAACCATGACTCCGACACGTCGGTGCGGGCGTCGTGCTCGACCAGCTCGCGCGACAGCGCCCCGAGCCGATCCATCGAGTCGAGGACGGCGCGGCACTGCGGATCGCCCTCGATGGCGGCGATCGCCGGGGTGCGCCCACGGTCGTGGTACGCGGCGAGCTCCTCGAGGGTGTGGCCCGACTCTCCGATCTCCTCGCGTGTCATCTCGTTCACCTCCAGTCCTGCATGCGGTCGTAGATGGTCGCGCGTGCGCGCGCCAGGCGGCCGCGGACGGCCGTGGCCGAGACGCCGAGCTCGCGGGCGATCTCGTCGTAGCCGTACCCGCTGACCTCGCGCAACAGCCACACGGTGCGCTGCTCGACCGGCAGGTCGTCCAGCACGCGCCGCAGCGTGTCCAATTGAGAGGATGCCACGGCGGACTCGTCGGGCGTCGGCTGCAGCGCTTCGGGCTCGGCATCCTCGATGGGCGTCGAGGGGCGCGCCGAGCGCAGCCGGTCGGTGGCCTTGCGGGCCACGATCGTCGACAGCCAGGAGCGCACGCGTGCGGGCTCGCGCAGTTCGGGCAGTCGCCGCCAGGCGACGATGAGCGCCTCCTGCACGCAGTCGTCGGCGTCGGCGCGCGAGCCGAGCAGGCGCGTCGCGAAGCCGATCAGGTACCCGCTGTGGCGACGCACGAGCACGGCGAAGGCGCGCTCGTCCCCGTCGGCGGCGCGCGCCGCGAGCACGCCGTCCTCGACGAGCGTCAGCGTCTCCACACGCGCTCCTTCCCCTGTGCTCCCTCGTGCCGCAGCGGCACGGTCCCCCCGGTCTACGACGACCGTGCCACGAACGCGGCGGCGCGCCAAGGGGTTGCGCGCGGCCTCCCGCAGCGTCTATGCGGACGGTGTCGGGGTCACGTCCGGCACCGGCGTCACCGCACTCAGCGAACTGCCAGGGAATCGACCGTGACGATCGGGCCGCGGCGCCCGTCACACTCGTGAACGCCCTCACCCGAGGGTGCGGAAAGGACACAGATCATGGCCACCACGACCACCCCCACCCCGAACGCCGCTCCCGTCGCCGGCGGCGGCAAGACCGTCATCGTCGACCCCGTGATCGCGAAGATCGCCGGCATCGCGGCATCCTCCGTCCCCGGCGTGCACGCCCTCGGCGGCGGCGCCGCCCGCGTGATCGGCAGCATCCGCGAGGCCGTCGGCGCGAAGGACCTCGGCCAGGGCGTGAACGTCGAGGTCGGCGAGAAGCAGGTCGCCGCCGACATCACGATCGTCGCCGAGTACCCCGAGCAGCTGCAGCGCGTGGCCTCCGACGTCCGCGCGGCCGTCGCCGACGCCATCACGGAGCTGGCCGGCATGGAGGTCACCGAGGTCAACGTGACCGTCGTGGACGTCCACATCCCGGGTGACGACGACGCGCCCGCCCCGGAGCGCGTCCAGTGACCGGCGCGAGCCCCACGGTGTGGGGTGCCGTCGCGGGCGCCGTCCTGGCCTTCGCCGTCCTGGCGTTCGGGTTCTGGGGCATGGTGCTCGTGGCGGTGCTCGCCGCCCTCGGCGGTCTCATCGGCGCCGCGGTGTCGGGTCGCATCGACCTGCGCGCGGCGATCGACGCGGCCCGCGGACGGCGGGTGGGCTGATCATGGATGCCGCACGGATCCCCGGTCGGGTCACCATCGCCACACGGGCCTACGAGCGCGTCGCGGCGGCGGTGCTCGCCGATGAGCTGGGGGTCCCCGCCCGCGCGGCCCGCGCGAGCGTGCGCGACGCGGGCGGGGCGCTCGCCCTGGATCTCACCAGCGGCATCCGCGGCGACGCCGAGCCCATCGCCACCGGCGCCGCATCGGCGCGCACCCGCACCGGCGAGCGCGTGACCGAGCTCACCGGTGCCCGCGTCGGCGAGATCCGACTGCGCATCACACATCTCGTGACCGAAGAAAGGAGCGGCTCGTGAACACGACACCGACGACGGCGGACGCCGTCCCGGCGGAACGTCCCGACCGCGTCGAGCGGGCCGCTGCGAAGCGTCTGCAGGGGCGCTCGCGCGCCGTCTGGGTGGCCGTCGCGCTGCTGGTCGCCGCCGCGGTCGCGGTCCTGCTCGCCGTGGAGGCGGTGCTCGCCGCGCTCGGGCAGCCGCCCGCGCTCGTCGCCCCGGACGCCATCGGCGCCGCGCTGACCGGCGGCGGGACGACGGGGACGATCGTCGCCGCGACCGCCGCGGTGTTCGGCCTCCTGTGCCTCTGGGGCGCACTCGCCCCCGGGCGCACGCACCGCCGGGCCCTCGCCGCCGGGCGGGTGCCCCTGGTCGTCGACGACGCCGTCATGGCGGGCGCGCTGTCCCGCACGGCCGGCAGCGCCGCGGCGGTGGCCGCCTCCCACGTGACCACCCGGCTCGGCGGTCGCCGCGCCCGGGTCTCGCTCACCCCGTCCACCGGGTTCCCGGTCGACCGTGAGCGGGTGTCGCGCGCGGCCGACGACCTGCTCACCGAACTCGGCGCCGCGCCGCGTCTGACGGCGCGGATCGACGTCGCCGCGGAAGGACGACTCTCATGACTCTCGGGGCCCGCATCCTCAATCGCGCGATCCTGCTCCTGCTCGCACTCGTCGCCGTCGCGGTCGCCGTCACCGCCGCCTGGCCCGTCCTGGCGGGCGGGCAGGCGATGCCGCTGCTGGCACCGCTCGCCGACGCCGTCCGCAGCACGGGGCTCGCTCCCCGGGCACAGGCCGGGATCGCCGCCGGCATCCTGGCCCTGGGCGTCGTGATCGCTCTCGTGATCGTCCTCACCCGTGGCGAGCGCCACGTGCGTGCGGCCGTCGACGACGGGGGGATCGCCATCGACGACGGCGTCGTCGCCGACCTGCTGCGGCGCTCGCTGGCCGACGTGCCCGACGTGCTGACGGTGTCGGCGGTCACCCTCCGTCGTCGTCGCGGCCGTCTCGTGCGCGTCCGCGTGCAGGTGCGCCCCCGCGCCGACCTGGCACTCGTCCAGCGTCGCGTGTCCGCCGCCGTGGCCGACACCGATCGGCGCCTGGGGCTCGCCCTCCCGCTGGTCGTCCAGCTCACGGGCGGGCTGCGGTCCGCCTTCGCCCACGAGCGCCGCGTCGCCTGACGCCGTCGAACGTCCCCGCCTGCCGGGGATCCCTGAGAAGAACACCCAGAACCACCACAGAGAAAGGAGACCCCCATGGGCCTCGCAGACGACATCAAGAACACCGCCGAGAACCTGACCGGCAAGGCCAAGGAGGCGATCGGCAACCTCACCGACAACGACAAGCTCGTCGCCGAGGGCAAGGCCGACCAGGTCAAGGCTCACGCGAAGGACGCGGCCGCCGACGTCAAGGACGCGGCGAAGGACGCGAAGGACGCGCTCGGCGGCAAGTGAGCCGACCGTGACACGCGAAGGGCCCGCCGGCGTCGGCGGGCCCTTCGTCGTGTCGGCGGATCAGACCAGCAGCTGGTGCTTCGCCAGGTCGCGATACAGCGGCACGGTCTCCACGAGCTCGGAGTGCGTGCCCTGGCCCACGACGCGGCCGTGGTCCATCACCACGATCAGGTCGCTGTCGACGACGGTCGACAGACGGTGGGCGATGACCACGAGCGTGCGGCCGGTCGCGACGGCGTCGATCGCCTCGCGCATGCGCTGCTCGTTCAGCCCGTCCAGCGACGAGGTCGACTCGTCCAGCAGCAGCACCGGGGGAGCGGCCAGCAGCGCCCGCGCGATCGCGAGGCGCTGGCGCTCGCCGCCGGAGAGCATGACGCCCGCCTCGCCGACGGGGGCCTCGAGTCCGAGGGGGGAGCGCTCCAGCACGTCGCCGAGGTTGACGGCGCGCAGCACCCGCTCGCAGTCCTCGTCGGAGGCCGTCGGCGACGCCAGCCGGAGGTTGTCGGCGATGGTGCCGGCGAGGGTCGGCGCATCCTGCTCGACGTAGCCGAGCTGGGCGCGCAGTCGCGTGCGGTCGATGCCGCGGAGGTCGACGCCGTCGAGCAGGATCGCCCCGCCGGTGGGGTCGTAGAAGCGTTCGATGAGGGCCAGGGTGGTCGACTTGCCGGCTCCGGACGGCCCGACGAGGGCGACGCGGGCGCCGCGCGGGACGCGGAAGGACACGCCCCGCAGCACTTCGCCCGGGGTGTCCGACACCTCGACGGTGGCGTCGGCGTGCGCCTCGGCGAGCAGGGCCGCGGCTTCCGCCTCCGAGCGGCGGCGCGCGCTGACCACGGCATCCGGGTAGGAGAACCGGACGTCGCGGAACTCGATCGTCGCCGGCGGCGTCTGGTCCTCGTGCGCGGCGGCGGTCGAGATCGGCGAGGTGCCGACGGCGACGGATGCCGCGACCTCCGCGTCGCACGCGGTCTCGGTGCGCAGATCCAGCACCTCCTGGATGCGCCCCAGGGCGCCGAGGGCCTGTCCGACGGAGGTGATCGCCCCGAAGAACGAGCCCAGGGGCTGGACGAGGAAGAAGAGGAACATCACGAACGTGACCAGCCCCGCGATCGTGATGGCTCCCGAGGCGACGCGGAACCCGCCGACGCCCAGGACCACCAGCAACGACAGCTGCAGCGCGACACCGGCGACCGGCACGACGAACGCCGACGCCTTCGCGACCTGCACGCCGGCCTCGTACGCGCCCCGCGCGGTGTGCTCGATGCTCTCGCGCTCGCGCTCCGAGGCCCCCGAAGCGCGGATCGTGCGAATCGATCCGACCGCGCGCTCGACGCCCGAGGCCAGCTCGCCGACCTTCTCCTGCTGCACGGCGGTCGCGCGACGGATGCGCCCGCTGAGGGCCACCACGACCGCGACCGACGCCCCCACGACGACGAGGATGAGCGCCAGCAGCACCGGATCGATGATGAGCATCGCGACGATCGCGCCGACGAAGATGAGCGCATTGCCGATCGAGTCGGCGAGGCCCTGGGTGAGCACGGCGTACAGCAGCGTCGTGTCGGTGCCGACGCGCGAGACGAGGTCTCCCGTGCGACGCGCGTCGTACTCCTGCACCGGCAGGTGCAGCAGCTGGGCGATGAGGCGGCGGCGGCTCGAGTAGACGACCGCGGTGCCCGTGCGCTGCAGCAGGAAGTGCTGGATGCCGCTGATCACCGACGACGCGACGACGAGGCCCACCAGCACCCAGACGAGCACCCCGAGCGGATCCTCCTTCTGCACCCGGTCGATGACCTGGCCGACGACGAGCGGCTGAGCGAGCGTCGCGACCGCGGCGAGCACGCTCAGCACGGCCACGACGACGAGCACACCCTTCTGCTCGAAGACGAAGGGGAGGAGCTGTCGCAGGTTCGCGCGGGGCCCATCGTCGGCGGGACGGCGGCGGCTGCGGGACGGGCGGGTGGTGCTGGCAGAAGACATGGGAGCTTTCGGGCGGTGTTCGGGTGCCTCTATCTTCTCTCTCGGCGGCGCCGCGCGGGGTCACCCTCCCGCTTCCCGCACATCCGGATGCCGAGTGACGCCCATCCGTCCCCTGGTGTCGCCACCCGCCGTCGCTCGCGACATCGCGGGACGGATGAACGGTGCGTGCCCTGTCGGAGGCCGCGGATAGGGTGGACCGGTGCCCGCTCCTGTCATCTCCGCTCGTCACCTCGTGAAGTCCTACAAGGTCAAGGGGAAGCCCGACTTCGTCGCCGTCGACGGTCTCAGCTTCGAGGTCGCGCCGGGGGAGTCGTTCGGTCTGCTGGGCCCGAACGGGGCCGGCAAGTCGACGACCATGAAGATGATCGGCGCCGTCTCCACCCGCACCGCGGGCGAGCTGCAGATCCTCGGACTCGACCCCGACCGATACGGCCCCGAGATCCGCTCGCGGCTCGGCGTCGTCCCGCAGCAGGACAACCTCGACGGGGAGCTCAACGCCCGCGAGAACCTTTACATCTACGGGCGGTACTTCGGTCTTCCCGGCAAGGTCTGCCACGAGAAGGCCGATGAGCTGCTCGCCTTCGCGCAGCTCGAGGACAAGGCGAAGAACAAGGTCGACCAGCTCTCCGGCGGTATGAAGCGCCGCCTCACGATCGCCCGCGGACTCATCAACGACCCTCGCATCCTCCTGCTGGACGAGCCGACGACGGGCCTCGACCCGCAGGCGCGCCACGTGCTGTGGGACCGCCTGTTCCGTCTCAAGGAGCGCGGCACGACGCTCGTGCTGACCACGCACTACATGGACGAGGCCGAGCAGCTGTGCGACCGGCTCATCGTCGTCGACAAGGGACGCATCATGGCCGAGGGCACCCCGGCATCCCTCATCCGCGCGCACTCGAGCCGCGAGGTGCTGGAGGTGCGCTTCGGCTCCGATCGCAACGCCGTCGTCGCCGAGAGCCTCGCCGGCATCGGCGACCGCGTCGAGGTGCTCCCCGACCGCATCCTGATCTACGCCGACGACGGCGAAGCGGCCCTCGAGCGCGTCACCGCCCAGGGCCTGGAGCCGATCACCTCGCTCGTTCGTCGTTCGTCGCTGGAGGACGTGTTCCTGCGGCTCACGGGAAGGTCGCTGATCGAATGAGCGCGCCGCAGACGGATGCCGGGACGCATCCGAGCCTCGACGAGCTGCGTGCCGAGGCGATGGCGTGGGGACGCAAGCCCCGCCGGCGCGGCAGCTGGTACGTCACGGAGCACATGGTGCGCGCGATGCGCGCATACGGCTGGACGATCATCGTCGGCGCCGTCGGGCAGCCGATCCTGTACCTCCTCGGCCTCGCGGTGGGCCTGGCCGCGCTCATCCGCGTGCCGATCGTCGACCACGGGCAGGAGGTCAGCTACCTGATGTTCGTCGCGCCGGCGCTGCTGGCGACGGCGACGATCTCGGTGGCCAGCGAGGAGCTGACGTATCCGGTCATGGCCGGTTTCAAGTGGCGGCGCTACTTCTACGGCTTCAACGCGTCGCCGCTGTCGAGCCCGCAGATCGCGAACGGGGTGGTCGCGGGGGCGACGGCGCGCATGGTCGTCGCCTCGGCCGCGTACTACCTGATCGTCTGGCTGCTGCCGTTCGGGGCGGTGCCGCATCCCGCGACGGGGTGGCTCGCGGTGTTCGCCGGTGTGCTGGCGGGGCTCGCCTTCGGCATCCCGCTCATGGCGTACGCGGGGTCGATCGAAGACGACAAGGGGCAGTTCGCCCTCGTGCAGCGCTTCCTCTTCATGCCGATGTTCCTGTTCTCCGGCACGTTCTACCCGCTGGACTCGCTGCCGCTGTGGTTGCAGTGGATCGGGTGGGTCTCGCCGCTGTGGCACGGCGCCGAACTCGGTCGCGTCGCCACCTACGGAGCGGCGGTGGACCCGGTGATGGTCGCGGTCCACCTCGTCTACCTGCTCGCCCTCGCGGTGGTCGGCTACCTGTTCGCCCGCCGCGTCTTCACCGAGAGGCTCGCGAAATGAGCGCCGTCGTCGAGGTGCCCTCCACCGCGGCCCGCCGCGGCGGCGTCCGCGCGCTGTGGGCGGGCAACCCGGGCGCCGTCGTGCAACGCGGGCTCATCGCGGCCCGGTCGTCGAGTTGGGCGGTCGTGCTCTCCGGCTTCTTCGAGCCGGTGTTCTACCTGGCCTCGATGGGCATCGGCCTCGGCGCGCTCATCGGTGACGTCGAGACCACCCAGGGCGCGAGCGTCAGCTACGCCGCCTTCATCGCCCCGGCGCTGCTGGCGGTGTCGGCGATGAACGGCGCCATCTACGACTCCACGTGGAACGTCTTCTTCAAGCTCAACTACGGCAAGCTCTACGAGGGGATGCTCGCGACGTCGCTCGGACCGCTCGACGTCGCCCTGGGCGAGATCCTCTACGCGCTGCTGCGCGGACTCGCCTACGCGACCGGGTTCATGATCATCATGCAGGTCCTCGGGCTCAACCTCGCCTGGACCGCGGTGCTCGCCCTGCCCGCGGTCGTGCTGATCGCCTTCGGCTTCGCGAGCCTCGGCATGGCCGTCACGAGCTACATGAAGACGTTCCAGCAGATGGACTGGATCAACTTCGTGCTCCTGCCGATGTTCCTGTTCTCCGCCACGTTCTACCCGATCACGGTCTACCCCGGCTGGGTGCAGCAGATCGTCATGGCCCTGCCGCTGTGGCACGGGGTGGAGCTGATCCGCGGGCTCACGACCGGCATCCTGAGCGTCGACATGCTCTGGCACGTGCTCTACTACCTCGTCATGATCGCGATCGGGCTCGTGTTCACGACCAAACGGCTGCGCGCGCTGTTCCTCGACTGAGCTCGCAGCGGCGCGCACGTCGTGAGACGACGGATGCCGCGGTCCCCCCGGGCCGCGGCATCCGCCGGTCGTCGCCGAAGGCTCAGAGCGAGCCGGTCTCGCCCAGGCCGATGTTCGTCTCGTAGTCGACGTCCTTGGTCTCACGGGACAGCACCAGGGCGATGAGGGTGAGTACCGCGGAACCCGACAGATACAGGCCGACCAGCCACGGCTCGCCGCCGGCCGCGGCCCAGAGGCCGAGAGCGATCGAGGGGGCGATGGCCGCGCCGAGGATCGACGAGACGTTGTAGGCGATCGCCGAGCCGGTGTAGCGGACGTTGGTCGGGAAGAGCTCCGGCAGCACGGCGCCCATCGGCCCGAAGGTGGCCCCCATCAGCATGAAGCCGAACACGAGGAAGGCCTGCACGAGCGCGCCGGTGAACTTCGGGTCGACGGCCGGGAGGAGGAACACGTTGAAGGTGAGTCCGAGCACACCGATCAGCGCGGTCACCCAGATGAGGAGTTTCCGCCGCCCCACGGCATCCGCGATGGGACCCGACAGCAGCGTGAAGACGCCGAAGAACACGACACCGATGATCTGCATGATCACGAAGTCGGTGTAGCCGAAGCCGAGCCCGGGGACGGGGGCGTCGGCGGCCGTCGTGCCGTAGGCGAGGGTGAAGCTCGTCATCAGATAGAAGAGCACGTAGGTGGCGAGCATGATGAACGTGCCGAGGACCAGGTTCTTCCCGTGCCCGCGGACGACCTCGCCCAGCGGGAACCGGCGGATCGCGCCCTTCTTCTCGGCCGCGGTGAACGTCGTCGACTCCACGAGCTTCAGACGCACCCAGAGACCGATGATCACCATCACCGCCGAGAACAGGAACGGCACGCGCCAGCCCCAGGAGAGGAAGGCATCCGAGCGCTGCAGGGGGCCGTCGGGGTGGGGGAGGGCGAAGTTGATCACGAGGAACAGGGTGTTGGCGATGATGAAGCCGATGGGGGCGCCCAGCTGCGGGAACGTGCCGTACCACGCGCGCTTGCCCTTCGGGGCGTTCTCGGTGGCCACGAGGGCGGCGCCCGACCACTCGCCGCCGAGGGCGAAGCCCTGGAAGAGGCGCAGGATCAGCAGCAGGAAGGCCGCCCACCAACCGATGCCGGCATAGGTGGGCAGGCATCCGATGAGGAAGGTCGCGATGCCCATCGTGAGCAGAGACGCGACGAGCGTGGCCTTGCGGCCGAAGCGGTCGCCGAAGTGACCGAAGACGACGGCGCCGATCGGGCGGGCGATCATCGCGGCGCCGAAGACGGCGAACGACGACAGCAGGGCCGTGGTCTCGTCACCGGTCGGGAAGAAGAGCACCGGGAACACGAGCACCGCGGCGGTCGCGTAGACGTAGAAGTCGTAGAACTCGATGGTGGTGCCGACGAGGCTCGCGGTGATGACGCGGGCGCGGGAGTTGGCGGGTGCGGCGGGGGCCGCGGTGGCTGCGGACATGCGGAGTGAGCTACCTATCGATGGGGTGTCGAAGGTCCTCGTGGGACGCGCCGGTGGTGGGCGTCCGGGGCAGGGGTGTGTGCGGCGGGCGCCGCGACGATGGGGGCACCGGGGCGCCGGCAGGTTCCCGGCGCACGGCCATCGAGTCTACGCCGGGTCAGCGCCAGAGCACGGCCAGGGCCGCGTTGAGGAAGGTGAGGATGCCGACGAGCCAGAACAGGGCCGCCGGCGCCGCGCCCGCCTTGCGCTGGCGCGCGGTGCCGATGCCCAGGACGGCGCCGATCGCGAGCAGCACGATGAGCTTCACGCCGAGCTTGGTGTAGTTCAGCGGGTGGTCGATGCCCCACGGGGCGGCGAGGGCGAGCCCCGCGACGGCGGCGATGACCATGCCCCACGTCATCAGTCGCGTGATGCGCCGCTGGCCCACCGCCTCCACGACCCAGGCGCCGAAGAGGATCGCGAAACCGGTGAGGTGGACGAGGACGACGGCGTGACGCAGGATCTCCATGCCTTCAGCCTAACTGATGGCGGGCGGATCCGCGCCCCCCGCCCGCCGCGCGAGCACAGCGAGTCGAAACGTGTGCACCCCCGGTCGTTGAGCGAGCGCAGCGAGTCGAAACGCGTTCCCGGGCTGTGGACAACGCCCCCGGCATCCGCACGGCCCCCGGTACCGTCGCGGGATGCCGTTCGTCTACA
Organism: Microbacterium sp. NFH-22A-Y; assembly: GCF_021401375.1. NCBI lineage: Bacteria > Bacillati > Actinomycetota > Actinomycetes > Micrococcales > Microbacteriaceae > Microbacterium > Microbacterium sp. NFH-22A-Y. The sequence goes on from NZ_JACBGF010000002.1 coordinate 830,676, forward strand.
TGCTGCGGTGCGCCGACGGCACGCTCTACGTGGGCAGCACGATCGATCTCGATCGGCGCGTCGCGCAGCATGCGGCGGGAGAGGGAGCCGTGTACACGCGCCGGCGTCTGCCCGTGGAGCTGATCTGGAGCGAGGAGATGGCGCGCGTCGCGGACGCGTTCGCCTGGGAGAAGCGGCTGCAGGGGTGGAGTCACGCGAAACGTCTCGCCTACGCCGAGGGCGGTATCGAGGCGGTGCGGCGGTGGAGTGCCCGCCGTCGCGGCGACTGCGGGCGTTTCGACTCGGCCCTGCGGGCCTCGCTCAACGACCGGGGGGAGAGGTCCGCACCCCCGGTCGTTGAGCGAGCGGAGCGAGTCGAAACGCGTTCCCCCGCGCACCGCGTCAGCCGCGCAGGCGCCGCAGCAGCAGGGCCGTCCGCAGCGCGGCATCCGCCGCCTCGGCGCCCTTGTCCTCCTTCGACGCGGGAAGACCCGCGCGGTCGAGGCCCTGCTGCTCGTCGTCCAGGGTGAGCACCCCGAACCCGACCGGCTTGCCGGTGTCGAGGGCGACGCGGGTGAGCCCGTCGGTGGCCGCGGACGAGACGAACTCGAAGTGCGGCGTGCCGCCACGGATGATCACGCCGAGCGCCACCACCGCGTCGGCACCGGCGTCCAGCGCCGCCTTCGCCGCGACGGGCAGCTCGAACGAGCCGGGGACGCGTTCGAGGCTCCACGACGCGCCGGATGCCGAGAGCACGCGCTCCGCGCCGGCGATGAGGCCGTCGGTGATGACGTCGTGCCAGAGGCCCGCGATGACGACGACCCGCAGTCCCGTGGCGTCGATCGGGGCGGTCTGGGGGGTTCCGTGGCCGCTCATGCGTGCTCCTCCGTGCTGTGCGCGAGAGCCGCGTCGAGCTCGTCCGCGCTGATGATGTGGCCCATGCGATCGCGCTTGGTGGCCAGGTACTGGTGGTTGTTGGCGCCGACGCCGACCAGCAGCGGCACCTGCTCGACGATATCCAGTCCGAGCTCGCGCAGCTGCTTGACCTTGTCGGAGTTGTTCGTCAGCAGGCGGATGCGGTCCACGCCCAGATCGGCGAGGATGCCGCCGGCCGCCGCGTAGTCGCGCGCATCGGCGGGAAGTCCCAGAGCCAGGTTCGCGTCGACGGTGTCGAGCCCCCGCTCCTGCAGGCTGTACGCGCGCAGCTTGTTGATGAGACCGATGCCCCGGCCCTCGTGTCCGCGCATGTAGACGACGACCCCGCCGTCCTTCTCGATGCGATCCAGCGCCGCGTCCAGCTGCGGTCCGCACTCGCACTTGAGCGAGCCGAAGGCCTCGCCCGTCAGGCACTCCGAGTGCACGCGCACGAGCGGGGCGTCCTCGGTGAGGTCGCCGGAGACGACGGCGATGTGGTCGGTGCCGGTGACGCGATCCTTGTAGGCGAGGAAGCGGAACGTGCCGTGCGAGGTGGGAACGGTCGCCTCGGCGCGCAGGCTCACCCGGCGCTTCTGCGCCGCGGGAGAGGGCGCCGCGACGGCCGCGGGCTCGACCTCGTCGAGGTAGCCGATGAGCTGCTCGATCGTGATGACGGGCACGCCTTCGCGAGCGCCCATCTCGAGCAGACCCGGAAGCCGCATCATCGACCCGTCCTCAGCGACCACCTCGCCGATCGCGGCGACCGGCTGCAGGCCCGCGAGGCGCATGAGCTCGACCCCGGCCTCGGTGTGGCCGGCCCGCTCGCGCACGCCGCCGTCGACGGCGCGCAGCGGCAGGATGTGCCCCGGTCGGATCACCGACGACGGCACGGATGCCGGGTCGGCGAGCACGTTGAGGGTGTGCGAGCGGTCGGTGGCGCTGATCCCGGTCGAGACACGGTCGGCGGCGTCGACGCTGACCGTGTAGGCGGTCCCGCGGGCGTCCTCGTTGACCGCGACCATCGGCGGCAGGTCGAGACGGTCCGCCCACTCGGCGGGCATCGGCGCGCAGATGAACCCGCTCGACCAGCGGATGGTCCATGCCAGCCATTCGGGCGTCGCGAGCTGCGCCGACAGGATGATGTCGCCCTCGTTCTCGCGGTTCTCGTCATCGGCGACGATGACCGGCCGCCCCGCGCGGAGGGCATCGAGGGCTTCGGGGATGGTCGACAGGCTCATCGTGAGCCCCCTTCGTTCGTGTTCTCGGGAGAGGTCGGGGTGAAAGCGAGGAGGCGCTGGACGTGACGCGCCAGGATGTCGGTCTCGAGGTTGACGCGGTCGCCGGCCACCCGGTCGCCGAGCGTCGTCGCCTCGAGCGTCTCGGGGATGAGCGACACTTCGAACCAGGCCTCGGAGGCCGCGGCATCCGAGGCGTTCGACACCGTGAGCGAGACGCCGTCGACCGCGATCGACCCCTTGTCGACGACGAGCGGGGCGAGCTCCGCGGGCAGCGAGATGCGGATGACGCGCCACTCGGCACCCGGCCGCACCTCGAGCACCGTCCCGGTGCCGTCGACGTGCCCCTGCACGATGTGTCCGCCGAGGCGCCCGTGCGCGGCCATGGCGCGTTCGAGGTTGACACGGGTTCCCGGGCCGAAAGCGCCCAGCGTCGCCATGTCGAGGCTCTGGCGCATGACATCGGCCGTGAACCAGTCGTCGCCCTGGTCGACGACGGTCAGGCACACGCCGCTGACCGCGATCGAGTCGCCGTGGCCGGCGTCGGACACCGACAGCGGCGCTCGCACGGTCATCCGCACGCCGTCGCCCGACGGTTCCACCGCGACGATCTCGCCGCGCTCTTCGATGATTCCGGTGAACATCAGTCCTCTTCCTCCGTGGTCGCGGTGTGGGCCTCGTGCGCGGAGCGCAGATGCCCGACGATGAGCAGGTCGTCGCCGAGCCGTTCGACGGATGCCGTGGCCAGCCGGCGCTGCCCCGTGATCGTCGCGACGCCGATGTCGCCGACCGCGAGCCGCGGTCCGCCGATCAGCGTGGGCGCGATGTAGACGAGCAGCTCGTCGACGAGCCCCTCGCGGACGAACGACGACGCCAGGGTCGGTCCGCCCTCGACGAAGACGCGGTGCGCGCCCAGCTCGCGGAGCCGGTCGAGCAGGTCGGCGAGGTCATCGCCCTCGTCCTGCATGAACGGGCGCGGATGCCGCCGGACGCGGGCATCCAGGGGCGTGGCGCGCGTGCCGACGACCACGGGTCGCGGCTGGTCGTCGTAGAGCGTGCCGTCGGGCCGGCGTGCCGTCAGCGCGGGGTCGTCGGCGAGCAGCGTGCCCGTGCCGACGAGGATCGCATCGGCGACGCTCCGGCGGCGGTGCACGTCGGCCCGCGCCTGCGCACCGGTGATCCACTGGCTCGTGCCGTCGGCGGCCGCCGCGCGCCCGTCGAGGGACTGTGCCCACTTGAGCGTCACGTGCGGTCGGCCGAGGCGCTGCACCGTCAACCACGAGTCGAGCAGCGCTTCGCCCTCGTCCCCGCCGACGCCGCGGATCACCTCGACGCCCGCGGCGCGCAGCCGCTGCGCACCCCCCGAGGACTGCTCGCCGGGATCGTCGACGGCATAGACCACGCGGGCCACGCCGGCAGCGATGAGCGCCTCGCTGCACGGGCCCGTGCGGCCCGTGTGATTGCAGGGCTCGAGGGTGACCACGGCGGTGGTGCCGCGCGCGGCATCCGCGCCGGAGCGTGCGGTCAGTCGGGTGAGCGCGTCCACCTCGGCGTGAGCCGTGCCCGCCCCGCGATGCCAGCCCTCGGCGAGCACTTGTCCGTCGGGAGAGAGGATGACGGCCCCCACCTGGGGATTGACCCCTCGCGGGCCCCGCCGTGCGATCTCCAGGGCGCGCCGCATGGCACGGTCGATCACCGTGTCGTCGCGGTCTGTCGCTGCCATCCGTCGTCCTCCACCTGAGGCTCCGGGGGCGCGTTCGACACCGCAGACGACGCGTCCGCGTACGGATCGTCGTCCGTGCTGCCTCCCATCCGGACTAGCGCTCGGCCCCGCAGGGCCTTCGCACATCACCGTCGGTTCCGGAATCCCACCGGATCAACCCCCTGGTGAGAGGGGGCTCGCGGACTGTCACCGCCGGTTCGGATTCACACCGACCCCGGAGCACGTTTCTTGCACTTGATCCTAGTCAACGCGCGGATGCGGATTTCATTCCGTGTCGGTCGGAGGATTCCGCGCGGCCGCCCAGCGATCTCCCCGCCCCGCGGCCTAGCCTGGAGGCACACACGACGGGGAGGCGACGATGGCTCACGACACCAGCGGCACGCAGGGGAGCGACGATGTGCGCGGGGCGGCTCGTCTTCGTGGGCGCCCCTTCGCCGACGTGCTCATCATCGGCGGCGGCATCAACGGGCTCGCGACCTTCCGCGACCTCGCACTGCAGGGCGTCGACGTGGCTCTCGTCGAGCGCGGAGACGTCGTCTCGGGAGCGTCGGCGGCCTCGAGCCACATGATCCACGGCGGCATCCGCTACCTCGAGAACGGCGAGTTCCGCCTCGTCCACGAGGCCGTCACCGAGCGCAACGCGCTGCTGCGGACCGCGGCGCACTACGTCCGGCCGCTGCAGACGACCATCCCGATCGGCTCGACCTTCTCCGGAGTCCTGTCGGCTCCGTTGCGGTTCCTCCGGCACGGCGCCGGGAAGCGCCGGGAGCGGGGAGCGGTGCTCATCAAGATCGGCCTCGTGATCTACGACTCGTTCTCCCGCGGCGGCGGACTCTTCGGGGGAGGCGCGGTGCCGCGCCACGCGTTCCACGGCCGGTCCGCCTCGCTTCGGCAGCTGCCGCGGCTCAACCCCGCCACCCGCTACACCGCGACGTATTGGGACGCCTCCCTCCACGACCCGGAGCGGCTCGCGGTCGACGTCCTGCGCGACGGGCTGCGCGCCGGAGCGGCGGACGACCGGGCGCGCGTCGCGACCTACACGGCCGCCGTCGGACACGACGACGGCAAGGTGGTGCTCCGCGACGCCGATTCCGGAGCGGAGTTCGTGTTCTCGGCATCCGTCATCGTGAACGCGTCGGGACCGTGGACCGACCTCACCAACCGCGCCCTCGGCGACGACACGCATGACATGGGCGGGACCAAGGGCTCGCACATCGTGCTGGACAACGAGGAACTGCTCGAGGCGACCGCCGGCCGCGAACTGTTCTTCGAGCACTCCGACGGCCGCATCGTGCTCATCTACCCGTTGAAGGGACGCGTGCTCGTGGGCACGACCGACCTCGAGCACGACATGGGCGCGCCGATCGTCTGCACCGACGACGAGATCGACTACTTCTTCGAGTTGATCGGCCACGTCTTCCCCACGATCGCCGTCGATCGCTCGCAGATCGTGCACCGCTTCGCCGGCGTGCGCCCGTTGCCCGGACACGGCGACGTGGCCCCCGGTTTCGTGTCGCGCGACTACCGGATCGAGGCCGAGCGGATGCCCGGCAGCGACGCGCCGACCGTCCTCAGTCTCGTGGGCGGCAAATGGACCACCTTCCGCGCCTCGGCCGCCCACCTCACCGACCGGGTGCTGGAGGTGCTCGCCCGCCCGCGGACACGAACGACGAAGGGGCTCGCCATCGGCGGCGGCGTCGGCTATCCGACGTCCGAGCGCGCCCGCCGACAGTGGGTGCTGGCGCACGCCGGCGCGGTGGACCCGGCGCGCGTCGCCGTCCTCCTCGATCGCTACGGCACGATCGCCGCGGAGGTCATCGCCGCGACGGGCGCCGACGACGTCCCCCTGCGGACGGCGCCGGACTACACGCGCGACGAGTTGCGTCACCTCGCCCGCACCGAACTGGTCGTGCACCTCGAGGACGTGCTCCTGCGTCGCACCGATCTCGCCTTCCGGGGCCGCGCCGACCGGACCGTCGCCGTCGAGATCGCCGACGCGATCGCACCGGTCATGGGGTGGGATGCCGCCGCGCAGGCGGCCGAGGTCGATCGCGCGCTCGCCGCGGTCCACGCCGCCGATCCGGCCTGGCAGCCGGCGGCGGCGCGCTGAGCGCGCGGCGACCGCACCGGCCCCGCCGCTACGGCGCTCGCGTTCCCGGACGTCGCGTCACTTCAGCAGTCGCGACAGCCGCCGATCGGCCAGCAGCTTGCCACCCGTCTGGCACGTGGGGCAGTACTCGAGCGAGTTGTCGGCGAAGAAGACGCTGCGCACCTCGTCACCGCACACCGGGCAGGCCTCGCCGCGGCGGCCGTGCACGGCCATGCCGCGTCGCTTCGCATCCTTGAGGTCGGCCGGAGGCTTGCCGGATGCGGTGGCCACGGCATCCGTCAATGTCGTGCGCATCGCGTCGTAGAGGCGGTCCACATCCGTGTCGGTGAGACTCGCCGCCAGCGCGTACGGCGACATGCGCGCGGCGTGGAGGATCTCGTCCGAGTAGGCGTTGCCGATACCCGCGACGATCGACTGGTCGCGCAGCACCCCTTTGATCTGGGTGCGCCGGCCCGCCAGCAGGGAGGCGAGCGTGTCGCGCGTGAAGTCGGGGGCGAGCGGGTCCGGTCCCAGGCGCGCGATGCCGGGGACGTCGGCGGGCTCGCGCGCCGCGTAGACCGCGAGGGACTTCTTGGTGCCGGCTTCGGTGAGGTCGAAGCCCGACCCGTCGCCGAGGCGGACGCGCAGCGCGATGGGCGTCTTGCCGGGGCGGATCACCGTGTCGGGCACGGCGTCGTACCAGCGCAGCCAGCCCGCTTTCGCAAGGTGGAAGATGAGATGGCTGCCGGCATCCGTCGCGAGATCGACGAACTTCCCGCGCCGTGTCGCGCCGGAGATCGTCGTTCCCACGAGGGCGTCGATCGGCGGATCGTAGGTCTTCAGGGCCGCGATGTTCGCGACCGTGATCTTGACGACGGTGCGCCCGGACGCGCGGGTGCCGAGGAAGTCGACGAGACCTTGCACCTCCGGCATCTCGGGCATGACCTCATCCTGCCACGGCCCCCGGACGCGGCGTCAGGGGGATGCCGGCCAGGCCTGGGGCGCCCGATCGTCACCGGCGAGCAGACCCGCCACGAGGCCGTCGCTGCGGATCCCCGCGCCGTTGACCAGCGCCGAGCGCTGACGCCCTTCGTACCGGAACCCGAGACGTTGCGCGACGCGGTGCGATGCGGGGTTCTCCGCCACGGCGCGCCACTCGATGCGGACGAGTCCGAGGCCGTCGGGCGAGAAACCCCAGTCGAGCACCGCGCGGGCGGCCTCGACCACGAGCCCCCGTCCACGCGCGTCCGCGGTCATCCAGTAGCCCAGCTCGCCGGAGCCCGCGGCCAGACGGTGCAGCCCGATCATGCCGACGAGTCGTCCGTCATGGCGCACGGCCCAGGTCGCCTCCGTCCCGGCATCCCACCACCCCGCGGCCTTGCGGACGAACCCCTCGGCGTGCGAGCGCTCGTACGGCGAGGGGACGGTGGTGAACCGCTGGATCAGCTCGTCCTGGCAGGCGGCGAAGATCGCGTCGACATCGCCGTCCGTCGGGATCGAGAGCTCGAGCCGCTGCGTCCTCAGCGTCACCGGTTGCATGCAGCGAGCCTATCCCGCCCCCTCCCCGGGCCCCCGCCCTGCATGACTCCGCCGGAGTCGCCCGTTGGGCTGCTCAGGGGTCACCCGCCGTCGGTTCCGATGGAGTCGTGCGGATGAGTGCCGCATCCTCCACAGCGCGGCCCTGTCGCCCGGATGCCCAGGAGTTCTTCCGCAGCGGGCGCGAGCCGCCGGAGGCTGGTCAGCATTGCGGCATGGATCAGGTCGTCTGTCTCTCCGCACGCGAGCTCCTGGAGAGGGGAATGACCCGACACCGCATCGCGGAAGCCGTGCGACGCGGCCAGATCGTCCGTGCCCGCCGTGATCACTATCTCCCGGCAACGGCTCCGGCGGCCGCCGTCGAGGCGGTGCGCGTCGGTGGACGTCTCACCTGTCTCAGCGCGCTGGCGACGCGCGGCGTCTTCGTGTTCGCCAACGACGCGCTCCATGTGCACGTCACCCGCGGAGCCAGCCGACTGCGAGCCCCCGACGATCGTCGGCGCCCGCTGCCGCAGCGGGCCGACCGCCGTGGGTTGCGTCTTCACTGGATGCCGCTGGCACGTCCGGAGGACGCCGACACCGTGTGCGTGGGTGTCTTCGACGCGCTGGTCCACGCCGTGCTCTGCCAGCCCCCGCGCTATGCCGTCGCGACCCTGGACTCCGCCCTCAACAAGGGACTGATCCGTCGCAGTGACCTCGATGCGCTGTTCTCGCACCTGCCGAGGCGGTATCGCACGCTGCGCCGGCGTCTCGACGGTCGCGCGCAGGCGGGCACCGAGAGTCTGGTCCGCGTGATGCTCTGGAAGATGGGTGCGCGCGCCGTCCCGCAGGTCTACTTCCGCGGGGTGGGCTTCGTGGATCTCCTCGTCGACGGATGGCTCGTCATAGAGTGCGACAGCAGGGAGTTCCACTCGGACTGGCGTCAGCAGGTCAAGGACCGCGAACGGGATCTCGCGCTCGCCGCCCGCGGCTACCTCACCCTCCGCCTGACGGCAGCGCAGATCCTGTACCGTCCCGACGAGGTGTACACCGCGCTGCGCGCCCTCGTGCAGGGTGGACGACCAGCGGCCGCGTCCCGGCGCAACTCCGCCTGAGCGGGGGCGCCGGAAGGGGTCGAGCCCTCACAGTGACCGCGCAGGCGGAGTTGTGCAGACCACACCGGCACCCAGCCCGCGACGCCCGCTCGCGGGGCGGGGTCGGGGGGAGGGGGTCAGCCGCGGCGCAGCAGCCCGACCTTGGCGTAGACGTCCGCGAGGGTCGCGTCGGCGACCTCCGCGGCGCGGTCGGCGTTGGCGGCGAGCACGCGATCCAGCTCCGCCGGGTCGTCGAGCAGCTCGAGCGCGCGCCGGCGCACCGGCCCGAACTCGTTCACGACCACCTCGGCGAGACCCTTCTTGAAGTCGCCGTAGCCGCGGCCCGCGTACTCGTCCTCGATCGACGGGATCTGGCGACCGGTCAGGGCCGCGTAGATCACGAGCAGGTTCGAGACGCCGGGCTTGTTCTCCTTGTCGTAGCGCACCGCGCCCTCGCTGTCGGTGACGGCGCGCATGATCTTCTTCGCCGACACGGCTGGGTCGTCCAGCATCCACAGCACACCCGCGTCGGACTCGGCGGACTTGCTCATCTTCGACGTCGGGTTCTGCAGGTCGTAGATGCGGGCGGTGTCCTTCTGGATCACCGGCATCGGCACCCGGAACGTCTCGCCGTACCGGCCGTTGAAGCGCTCGGCGAGGTCGCGGGTGAGCTCGACGTGCTGCTTCTGGTCGTCGCCGACCGGCACGATGTCGGTCTGGTAGAGCAGGATGTCGGCCGCCATCAGCACCGGATAGGTGAACAGGCCGACATTCGTCTGATCGGCGCCGTACCGGGCGGACTTGTCCTTGAACTGCGTCATGCGGCCGGCCTCGCCGAAGCCGGTGATCGTCGACAGCACCCAGGCGAGCTCGGCGTGCGCCCGCACGTGCGACTGCACGTAGAGGGTCGACTTCGACGGCTCGATGCCGGCCGCGATGTACTGCGCCGCCGTGCGGCGGGTCTTCTCGCGCAGCTCCGCCGGGTCGTTCGGCTGGGTGAGCGCGTGGAGGTCGACGACCGAGAAGAACGCCTCGTACGCCTCCTGCAGGTCACGCCACTGCAGGAGAGCCCCGATGTAGTTGCCGAGCTGAAGGGAGTCGGCGGAGGGCTGCATTCCGGAGTAGAGGCGGGGCCTGGTCATCGTCCAAGTCTAGAGAACGGATGCCGGGTCCCCGCCCGCCCGCGACCGCCGCCGCGGCGTCGTCAGAACGAGTAGTCGGCGATGACGGGCGCGTGATCGCTCCACCGGGTGTCCCAGGAGGGGGCGCGCACCACGCGGTAGTCGACCACCCGCTCCGCGAGCGCCGGGCTGGCGAGGTGGTAGTCGATGCGCCATCCGGTGTCGGTGTCGAACGCCTTCCCCCGGTTCGACCACCAGGAGTACGGTCCGTCGACCTCGCCCGCCCAGCGGCGGCCGACGTCGACCCAGCCCAGGCCGGTGCCGGTGGTCCCGTCGATGCAGGCGACCTCGGCACCGGCCGGGCCGAGGAACCGGTCGAAGTACGCGCGCTCCCGCGGCAGGAAGCCCGCCTTCTTCACGTTGCCGCGCCAATTGCGGATGTCGAGCTCGCGGTGACCGACGTTGAGGTCGCCGGTGATCAGTGCGAGCGCGCCGAGCCGCGGCATCCGCGCCTCCATCGCGTCGAGGAAGGCGTACTTGGCGACTTGCTTCTCGGTGTCGGCCTCGCCGGTGTGGACGTACGCGCTCACGACCGTGAGGCGCTCGCCGTCCACGTCGATGTCGGCCTCCACCCAGCGGCCCCGTGAGTCGAGGGCCTCGTCTCCGAGCTCGACGCGCCAGACGTCGATGGGCTCGCGCGCCGCGATCGCGACCCCGGCGCGGCCCTTCGCCAGCGCCTCGTCGTTGACGACGTGCCAGCCCGGCAGCGCCTCGGCCAGGTGTGCGGCCTCACCGCGCACCTCCTGCAGGGTGAGCACGTCGACGCCGGCGGACTCGAGCCAGGGACGCATCCCCTTGCGGGCGGCGGCACGGATGCCGTTGACGTTGACCGAGGCGACGCGGAGGTTTCGAGGCACCAGACCACCCTAACCAGCGTCTCCGACACGGCCGGCTCGGGCGACGTCGGGGTCAGTCCAGCAGCAGCCCGCGCCGCGGCGGCGGTGTGTCCGCCTCGATGCGGGCGAGGTCGTCCTCGGCGCGCCGCAGCTCGCGGGTGGCGCTCCACCGGCCCCACCAGGGCGCCTCGCCGCGCGCCAGATGCGCGTCGCGCACGCGGATGCGGGCCGCGAGGAGGAGTGCGGCGTGCTCGCGGCGGCGCTGCTCGTCCTCGCTGAGCTGCTCGATCGGGACGTCGGCGTCCTGGGCCGTGAGGGCCACCCACGAGGCGGCGACGAGGATCACGATCCCCACGAGGCGGAACCACAGCAGGAAGCCGACGAACACGGAGAACGTGGCCAGCAGCGGGTTGGAGGGGGAGTACGACAGGAGGATGCCGGCGCCGTACTGCAGCACGACCATCGCGGCGCCGCCGAGCGCGGCGCCGGGGGCGATGAGCCGCCACCGCAGCGACGTCCCGGTCAGGAAGCGGATGAGGGCGGCGATCGCCGCGGTGTTGATCGCGAAGGCGACCGCCGCCGAGGCGACCCGGCCGGTGCCCCACACCCACCCCGAGTAGTCGGGCCAGTCGAACAGCCGGAAGAGCAGTTCGATCGCCCCGGCCGCGATGGTGGCCAGCACCGCGCCGACGACGAGGGCCAGACCGAACAGGGCGGCGGCCAGGAAGTCGCGCGCCTTCAGCAGCACGTAGCTGCGGGTGTCGAACGGGAGGCCGAAGATGTCGCGCACCGCGCGGCGGGTGAAGGTGACGAACCCGATCGCCGTCCACAGGGCGGCGACGAAGGCGACCGCACCGGTGATGGCGAGCACGCTCGCCGACTCCTGGGCGATCTGCGCGACGTCCGCCTCGCTGACCAGGCCCTGCCCGTCCTGCGCGCCGATGAGTCCGGGGATGTACAGGTTGACGATCTGGATGAGGCCGTCGATCGCCTGCTCGCTGCCGCCGAGCCAGATGCCGACGATCGCGAAGCCGAAGTAGATCACCGCGAAGATCGCGAACAGCGACTGGTAGCTGATCGCCGCCGCCAGCAGGAACCCGTTCGCCCTCAGGAAGTGGCGCCACACGCGGATCGGGAACCACGCGAGGGTCTTGCGCGTGATCTTCGTCGCGCGCTCGATCGGCTCGTCCAGCCGCTCGCGCAGCGGCGACTGCTCCCAGCGCGCGCGCCACACGGCGTCCGCGCGTTCCGACGAATCCGTCACTCGTTCAGATTAGCGATCGTGGATGCCGTGGCCCCCGCCGGGGCGCGGGACCCGGCATCCGTGGTCGTCTCAGCGCCCGCCGCGCAGCACGGCCTGCTTGACCTCGGCTATGGCCTTGGTGACCTCGATGCCGCGGGGGCACGCCTCGGTGCAGTTGAAGGTCGTACGGCAGCGCCAGACGCCTTCCTTGTCGTTGAGGATGTCCAGGCGCACATCGGCCGCGTCGTCGCGCGAGTCGAAGATGAAGCGGTGCGCGTTGACGATCGCGGCCGGGCCGAAGTACTGCCCGTCGGTCCAGAACACGGGACACGACGACGTGCACGCGGCGCAGAGGATGCACTTGGTGGTGTCGTCGAAGATCTCGCGGTCGACGATCGACTGGATGCGCTCCTTGCCGGCCTCGGGCTTGCTGTTGGCGATGAGGAACGGCTGCACCTCGCGGTACGACGCGAAGAACGGCTCCATGTCGACGACGAGGTCCTTCTCCAGCGGCAGGCCCTTGATCGCCTCGACGTAGATCGGCTTCGAGATGTCGAGGTCCTTGATCAGCGTCTTGCAGGCCAGACGGTTGCGGCCGTTGATGCGCATGGCGTCGGAGCCGCAGATGCCGTGCGCGCACGAGCGGCGGAAGGTGAGCGAGCCGTCGACCTCCCACTTGATCTTGTGCAGCGCGTCGAGCACCCGGTCGGTGGGGTACATCTCGACGTCGTAGTCGACCCAGCGCGGCTCGCTGTCGGTCTCGGGGTCGAAGCGACGGATGATGAAGGTGACGAGGTACGACTGGATCGGAGCCTCACCGGTCGTCTCGGCGACGACGTCCTGTTCGACGATGGCGGTCGTCATCAGTACTTCCTCTCCATCGGGGGGTAGTTCAACTCGCCCTTGTCGTTCTTCGTGAACACGACGGGCTTCCAGTCGAGCTTGATGTGGTCCTCGGGGTCGGGGGAGTGCGGGTCGCCCGTGAGGTAGGCCATCGTGTGCTGCATGTACTGCTCGTCGTTGCGGTCGGGGTAGTCCTCGCGCATGTGGCCGCCGCGGCTCTCGCGGCGGTTGCGGGCGGCGTACGCGACGATCTCGGCGAGGTCGAGCAGGAAGCCGAGCTCGACGGCCTCGAGCAGGTCGGTGTTGAAGCGCTTGCCCTTGTCGTCGATGTGCACGTTCTTGAAGCGCTGGCGCAGGTCGTGGATGGTGCCCATCACGTTGGTGAGGGTCTCCTCGGTGCGGAAGACCTGGGCGTTGGCGTCCATCTCCTCCTGCAGCTTCTTGCGCAGCACCGCGACGCGCTCGGTGCCCTCGTTCGCGCGCAGGCCCTCGAGCATCTCGCGGACCTCCTTGGCCGGGTCCTCGGGCAGCGGCACGAAGTCGGCCGTCTGCACGTACTCGACGGCGTTGCGGCCGCTGCGCTTGCCGAAGACGTTGATGTCGAGCAGCGAGTTGGTGCCCAGGCGGTTGGCGCCGTGCACCGACACGCACGCGCACTCGCCGGCGGCGTAGAGGCCGGGCACGACGGTGTCGTTGTCCTGCAGCACCTCGCCGTTGTTGTTGGTCGGGATGCCGCCCATCGCGTAGTGGGCCGTCGGCATGACCGGCACCGGCTCGGTGACGGGGTCGACGCCCAGGTAGGTGCGCGCGAACTCGGTGATGTCGGGCAGCTTGGTCTCCAGCACCTCGGCCCCGAGGTGGGTGCAGTCCAGGTACACGTAGTCCTTGTGGGGACCGGCGCCGCGGCCTTCGAGCACCTCCTTGACCATGCAGCGGGCGACGATGTCACGCGGGGCGAGGTCCTTGATGGTCGGCGCGTAGCGCTCCATGAACCGCTCGCCGGAGGCGTTGCGCAGGATCGCGCCCTCGCCGCGGGCGCCCTCGGTGAGCAGGATGCCGAGACCCGCGAGACCGGTCGGGTGGAACTGGAAGAACTCGATGTCCTCCAGCGGCAGGCCCTTGCGCCACACGATGCCCACGCCGTCGCCGGTGAGGGTGTGCGCGTTGGAGGTCGTCTTGTAGATCTTGCCGAAACCGCCCGTGGCGAAGATGACGGCCTTGGAGTGGAAGACGTGCAGGTCGCCGGTGGCCAGCTCGTAGGCGACGACGCCGGCGACCTGGGTGTTGCCGTCGGCATCCTTCACCGTGATCAGGTCGAGCGCGTAGTACTCGTTGAAGAAGTTGATGCCGAGCCGCACGCAGTTCTGGAACAGCGTCTGCAGGATCATGTGTCCGGTGCGGTCGGCGGCGTAGCACGCGCGGCGGACCGGGGTCTTGCCGTGGTCGGCCGTGTGCCCGCCGAAGCGGCGCTGGTCGATCTTGCCCTCGGGGGTGCGGTTGAACGGCAGGCCCATGTTCTCGAGGTCGATGACGGCGTCGATGGCCTCGCGGGCGAGGATCTCCGCGGCATCCTGGTCGACGAGGTAGTCGCCGCCCTTGACGGTGTCGAAGGTGTGCCACTCCCAGGAGTCCTCTTCGACGTTCGCGAGCGCCGCCGCCATGCCGCCCTGGGCCGCACCGGTGTGCGAGCGGGTCGGGTACAGCTTGGTGATGACGGCGGTGCGGGCGCCGGGCCCGGCCTCGATCGCGGCGCGCATGCCGGCGCCGCCGGCGCCCACGATGACGATGTCGAACTCGTGGTAGTACACGCCGTCCTTCAGGACGGCCTCGGGATGCTGGGTAGTCACGTCAGGGATGCCTTGTCTTCTGCGTCGTCTTGTGCGGTGTCAGCGTGCGGCGCACATCTGGATGAGCCAGTCCGTCGTCGAGTTCTCCACGCCCAGGCACGGGTCGAAGGTGAACACGACGAGGGTGCCGAGCAGGATCAGGAACCCTGCGGCGACCCAGAGCGCCCAGACGAGCACCTTGCGGGTGGTGGCGCCGACGACGTAGTCGTTGACGATCGTGCGCATGCCGTTCGCGCCGTGGATGAGGGCGAGCCACAGCATCAGCACGTCCCAGACCTGCCAGAACGGGCTCGCGAACTTGCCCGCCACGAACGCGAAGTCGATGCCGTGGATGCCTTCGCCCAGCATCAGGTTGACGAAGAGGTGGCCGAAGATGAGCACGACCAGCAGCACGCCGGACACGCGCATGTAGATCCAGCCGGCCTTCTCCAGGTTCGCGCCCTTCTTGCGCACCTGAGGGGTGCGCGGCGCCGGGATGGCCTGCTCGTCGCTCGGGGTGAGGGTGGACATCAGTGACCGCCTCCGATGTTCGAGAGCACGATGGGGATGTGGCGTGCGGCGAAGCCGCCCACGGTCACGACCCACAGGCCCAGCACGCCCCACCACAGCTGACGCTGGTGACGGGTCGCCCACGGCCACAGGTCGACCGCGATGATGCGCAGGCCGTTGAAGGCGTGGTAGACGATCGCCGCGACGAGGGCGACCTCGCCGAAGCCCATGATCGGGTTCTTGTACGTGCCGATGACCGCGTCGTACGCCTCGGGGGAGAGGCGGATCAGCGCGGTGTCGAGCACGTGCACGAGCAGGAAGAAGAAGATGGCGACGCCGGTGATGCGGTGCAGAACCCAGGACCACATGCCCTCGTTGCCGCGGTAGAGCGTTCCGCGCGGCGTCTTGGACGTGGTCTGTGCTACCGACGGTGTGACGCGTGCTGGTGCAGACACGGTCGTCCTCCCTTGGTGTGAACGGACACCTCGGTACGGCGGGGGCAGGACTTCGGCCCCGGGGTTCACAACGGCACTGGACCCTCGGCGTCGCACACGGGCGCACTCATATCCTAGGTCGGCGTTCGAGACATGGGCGAGGAAGGCGACCCTAAGTTCTCTCGATATCGAGAGAACCGGAATGAAACCGCCTTCTTTCGGAAACGGGTGCGTCACCCGCCGACGGCTAGCCTGTCTGCATGGCCGATCCGATCGACGACTTCTACGCCGTGATCCCCGCGGGGGGTGTCGGCAGCCGCCTGTGGCCCCTCTCCCGCGCGGATGCGCCCAAGTTCCTGCACGACCTCACCGGGTCGGGCCACTCGCTGCTGCGCGACACGTGGGACCGCCTTGCGCCGCTGTCCGGTGCCGACCGCATCGCGGTCGTCACGGGGCGCGCGCATCGCGCCGCGGTGGAGGAGCAGCTTCCCGGCATCCCCGACCACAACGTCTTCCTCGAGTCCGAGCCGCGCGACTCGGCGGCCGCGATCGGCCTGGCCGCGGCGATCCTCCACCGCCGAGAGCCCGACGTGATCATCGGCTCGTTCGCCGCCGACCACGTGATCCGCGGCACGCGCGTGTTCGAGTTCGCGGTCCGCGACGCCGTCGAGGTCGCGCGCGAGGGCTACATCTGCACCGTCGGAATCGCCCCCTCGGAGCCCGCCGTGGGGTTCGGCTACATCAAGCGCGGCGGTGAGCTGATCGTCGACGGGGCGCGAGACGCGTCGCTCGTCGAGCGCTTCGTGGAGAAGCCCGACCTCGAGACGGCGAAGAAGTACCTCGCCGACCGCGACTACCTCTGGAACGCGGGCATGTTCATCTCGCGCGCCGATGTGCTGCTCGCCGAGATCGCGGCCAACAACCCCGAGCTGCACGCGGGACTGCTCGAGCTGGCCGAGGCATGGGACGACCGCGAGCGGCGGGGACCCGCCGTCGACCGGATCTGGCCGAAGCTGCCCAAGATCGCGATCGACTACGTCGTGGCGGAGCCGGCGGCCGAGAAAGGGCGGCTGGCCGTCGTGCCGGGGCACTTCGACTGGGACGACGTCGGCGACTTCGCCAGCCTCGCGAAGCTCAACAGCGGGGGACGCAAGAACGATCTGGCGATCCTCGGCGAGAACGCCCGTATCCTCTCGGATGCCGCGAGCGGCATCGTCGTCAGCCACACCAACCGCGTCATCAGCCTCATCGGCGTGAAGGACATCGTCGTCGTCGACACCCCGGACGCGCTCCTGGTGACCACCAGCGAGCACGCCCAGCGCGTCAAGGGCGTCGTCGATGCGTTGAAGCTGACGGGTCGCGGCGACGTCCTCTGAGTCGCGGCGACGGGCAGGATGCCGCCTGCGTGTCCGCTTGATTGCGTCTTTGTAACCTTTCGCCCGCACCCGGGTGTGCAGCGTGCAAATCCCACGTCACAGTAGGTAACTTCGATCCGTGCGCCCGCGAAATCCGTGGGTCTATCAATGTGGAGGCTGCATTGACCATCTCGACCACCAAGAAGCTCGCCGGCATCACAGCTGCCGCGGGGCTCATCATCGCCCTCGCCGGCTGCGGCTCGGCCCCTGACGCCGCGAGCACCGGGACGGGAGCCGCGGGCGGCACCGTCGTCGACGGTTTCAAGCCCTGCCTGGTCTCGGACGCGGGCGGTTGGGACGACAAGTCGTTCAACGAGTCCGCCAAGAACGGCATGGACAAGGCCGTCGGCGAGCTCGGCATCCAGGCCGTCGAGTTCGAGTCGACCAACGACAACGACTACGCGCCGAACATGGCGACCGCCATCTCCGAGGGCTGCACCCTGATCATCTCGGTCGGCTTCAAGCTCGCCGCCGCCACGGTCGAGGCCGCCAAGGCGAACCCGACGCTGGACTTCGCGATCATCGACGACTACGCCGACACCGACTTCGACGGCAAGACGGACGCCCCGAACATCAAGCCCCTCGTCTTCAACACCGCCGAGGCGGCCTACCTGGGCGGCTACGCCGCCGCGGCATGGTCGGCGCAGGCCGGCGTGAACAAGGTCGGCACCTTCGGCGGCATGCAGATCCCCTCCGTCGCGGTCTTCATGGACGGCTACGAGCAGGGCGTGAAGAAGTACAACGAGGACAAGAGCGCCAACGTCCAGGTCGTCGGTTGGGACAGCGCTGAGCAGAAGGGCTCGTTCACCGGGGCCTTCGACGCCAACGACACGGCCAAGCAGACCGCGCAGGGCGTTCTCGACCAGGGCGTCGACGTCATCCTCCCCGTCGGCGGACCCATCTACAAGAGCGCAGCGGCGGCGATCGCCGACAGCGGCAAGGACACCCTGATGCTCGGCGTCGACAGCGACCTCGCCGTCGCCGACCCGAACGTCGCCTCGGTCACCCTCGTCTCGATCATGAAGGCCATCGACGTCGCCGTGTACGACGCGACGATCGCGGCTTCCAAGGGCGAGTTCGACCCGACCCCCTACGTCGGCACGCTGAAGAACGAGGGCGTGAAGCTCTCGAGCTTCCACGACTTCGAGTCGAAGCTGCCGGCCGGTCTCACCGACGAGCTGACCAAGCTCCAGGACGACATCATCGCGGGGACCATCAAGGTCGAGTCGAAGAACTCGCCCGCCGGCTCCTGATCTGACGCGGACGCACTCGGGGCGAGCAGCCGCAAGCTGCTCGCCCCGAGTTCCGTTCGTCCGCCTTCCGCCAGAAATTCCGACCCAGGTAGGGTGCATCTATGAAGCTCGAGCTCCGCGGGATCACGAAGAGATTCGGCAGCCTCGTCGCCAACGACCACATCGATCTCGTGGTCGAATCCGGGGAGATCCACGCGCTCCTCGGCGAGAACGGCGCCGGGAAGTCCACGCTCATGAACGTGCTGTACGGCCTCTATCGCGCCGACGAGGGTGAGATCCTCCTCGACGACCAGGCGCAGCACTTCCGCGGCCCCGGCGACGCCATGGCCGCGGGCATCGGCATGGTCCACCAGCACTTCATGCTCATCCCCGTCTTCACCGTCGCCGAGAACGTCATGCTCGGCCACGAGGACACCAAGGCCTTCGGCCGCCTCGACCTCAACGCCGCCCGTGCGCACGTGCGCAGCGTCGCGCAGCGCTTCGGCTTCGAGATCGACCCCGACGCCCTCGTGGGCGACCTCCCCGTCGGCGTGCAGCAGCGCGTCGAGATCATCAAAGCGCTCTCGCGCGACGCGAAGGTGCTCGTGTTCGACGAGCCGACCGCCGTGCTGACTCCCCAGGAGACCGACGAGCTGATGGCGATCATGCGCCAGCTGCGCGACGAGGGCACCTCCATCGTCTTCATCACCCACAAGCTGCGTGAGGTCCGCGAAGTGGCGGACCGCATCACCGTCATCCGCCTCGGCAAGGTCGTCGGCGAGGCGTCGCCCACCGCGACGAACGCCGAGCTCGCCTCCCTCATGGTCGGGCGCGCCGTCGAGCTGACCGTGCACAAGGAGGCGCCGCAGACGCGCGAGGGCGGGCTGAGCGTGCGCGGGCTGCGCGTGCTCACGGCATCCGGTGCGATCGTCGTCGACGACGTCGACCTCGAGGTGCGTCCCGGTGAGGTGCTCGCCGTCGCCGGCGTCCAGGGCAACGGGCAGACCGAGCTCGTCGAGGCGATCGTCGGGCTGGCCGCCCGCGTCGAGGGCTCCATCAGCCTCGACGGCACCGAACTCGTCGGCAAGAACGTCCGTGCGATCCTCGACGAAGGCGTCGGGTTCGTCCCCGAAGACCGCAAGGAGGACGGCCTCGTCGGCGGGTTCTCCGTCGCCGAGAACCTCATCCTGGACCGCTCCGCGGAGTCGGCCTTCGCCGCCGCCGGCACGCTGCGCCGGGGCGCGATCGACGCGTTCGCCCGCGACCGCATCCAGGAGTACGACATCCGCACGCAGGGACCGGACACCCTCGCCGGCACCCTCTCGGGCGGAAACCAGCAGAAGGTCGTCATCGCCCGCGAGATGAGCCGCGAGCTCCGCCTGCTCGTCGTCGCCCAGCCGACCCGCGGTGTCGACGTCGGCTCGATCGAGTTCATCCACCGTCGCATCATCGAGACGCGCGATTCCGGCATCCCCGTCATCGTCGTCTCCACCGAGCTGGACGAGGTCAGCGCGCTCGCCGACCGCATCGCCGTGATGTATCGCGGCACGATCGTCGGCGTCGTCCCCGGTGACACGCCCCGCGACACCCTCGGTCTCATGATGGCCGGAGCACACGACCCGGAGGTGGCCGCATGAGCGGATCGACGCCCATCAACGACGGCACGGGCGCGCCGCACGGCGACGCCGAGCTGCCCCGCGCGACCGGCCCGCTGACCGGCGAGCCCGCACCCCGCGAGGGCGAGGAGTTCCCGCCGACGCGGTCGGGAGTCTTCCTCAAGGAGCTGCTGCGCGGCAGCGCGGTGACGACCTTCCTGGCCATCGTGCTCGCCATGATCGTCGGCGGCATCCTCATCGCCGTGACCAACAAGGACGTGCAGGCGGCATCCTCCTACTTCTTCGCGCGGCCCGGCGACACCCTCGTCGCGATCTGGCAGTCCGTCTACAACGGCTACGAGGCGCTCTTCCGCGGTGCCGTGTTCAACGCCCGCGGTGCCGACTTCGCGGCGCAGATCCGCCCCCTGACCAACTCGCTCGGGTTCGCGACGCCGCTCATCGCGGCCGGCCTCGGCGTCGCTCTCGCCTTCCGTGCGGGACTGTTCAACATCGGCGCACGCGGTCAGATGCTCGTCGGTGCGATCTTCGCCGGCCTGTTCGCCTTCAACCTCGATCTGCCGATGTGGCTGCACCTTCCCCTCACGCTGCTCGCCGGCATCGTCGGCGGTGCGCTCTGGGGCGGCCTCGTGGGCCTGCTGAAGGCCAAGACCGGGGCGCACGAGGTGATCCTCACGATCATGCTCAACTACGTCGCGTTCTACCTCCTGCTCTGGATGACGCGCACGCCCGGGCTGCTGCAGGCGCCCGGCACCAACCAGCCGCAGACGAGGCCCACGCCCGCCTCCGCGCAGTTCCCCGACCTCCTCGGCCCGCTCTTCCCGCAGCTGGACTGGGGCTTCGTCGTGGTGCTCGCGGCCACCGTGTTCGTGTGGTGGCTCATCGAGCGCTCGAGCCTCGGCCTGCGGCTGCGCGCCGTCGGCGAGAACCCGCGCGCCGCCCGGGCCGCGGGCATGAGCGTGGACCGCCTCTACATCTACGCGATGCTCTTCGCGGGCGGTCTGGCCGGACTCGCCGCCATGAACCAGGTCCAGGGCACCGTCACCACGGGCTTCGGCGCGACGATCGACGCCGGCATCGGCTTCGACGCGATCACCGTCGCCCTCCTCGGGCGCAGCCGCGCGTGGGGGACGCTGGCCGCCGGCATCCTCTTCGGCGCACTCAAGGCGGGATCCTTCTCGATGCAGGCCCAGGGCATCCCCGTGGACATCGTGCTCGTCGTGCAGTCGCTGATCGTGCTGTTCATCGCGGCGCCGCCGCTGCTGCGCGCCGTGTTCTTCCTTCCCAAGACCGACGCAGAGAAGGCGGCCAAAGCGCGAGCGAAGGCCGCGAAGAAGGCGGTGGCCGCATGAGCGCCTCGACACCGGCAGCCCAGATCGAGCAGAGCGACGGCACCATCCAGCTGGCCGTCGTCCGGGAGCGCCACTTCAAGGCGCCCATCGTCCTCGCGGTGATCGTCGTGCTGCTGGCGGCGCTGTTCGGCCTGGCGCCGCGCGACGGCATCTCGACCTTCCGCCTCGGCGACCCGTCGCAGTCCTTCGGCCTGCCCGACGTGGGCGTCCCCACCGCGCCGACCGCCTGGGCGCTGTGGGCCGTGCTGATCGTGCTGACCCTCGGTGCGGCCTGGCGGGCATGGACCTACCGGCGTCCGTCCCTGTGGCTGACGATCGCGTTCGGCGTCCTCGGCGTCGTGGCGTTCCTGGTGTGGGCCGCCGCCGACGGGTTCGTGCCCGTCTCGAGCCTGCTGTTCGGCGCCGTCTCGCTCTCGGTGCCCCTCGTCTTCGGTGCGCTCGGCGGTGTGATCGGCGAACGCGTGGGCGTGGTCAACGTCGCGATCGAAGGGCAGCTGCTGCTCGGCGCGTTCTCGGCCGCCGTGCTCTCCAGCATCACGCACAACCCGTTCATCGGGCTGCTCGGGGCCATGGTCGGAGGCGTGCTCGTCTCGTTCGTGCTCGCGGCGTTCGCGATCAAGTACCTCGTCGACCAGGTCATCGTCGGTGTCGTGCTGAACGTCCTCGTGACCGGTCTGACCGGCTTCCTGTACGGCGCGCTGCTGGCTCCCAACGAGCAGCAGCTCAACACCCCCGAGCGCTTCGGCCGCATCCAGATCCCGGTGCTGAGCGAGATCCCGATCCTCGGCCCGGTGCTGTTCAACCAGACCTTCATCGTGTACCTCATGTTCGTGACGGTGCCGCTCGTGGCCTGGGGCCTCTACCGCACGCGGTGGGGCCTGCGCCTGCGCGCGGTGGGCGAGCACCCGCAGGCGGCCGACACGGTCGGCATCAAGGTGAACACGTCCCGGTTCTGGAACGTGTCGCTGGCCGGCGCGATCGCCGGCATCGGCGGCGCGTACTTCACGCTCGTCTCGGTGCCGCAGTTCGGCAAGGACATGACCGCCGGACTCGGATTCATCGCCCTCGCGGCGGTCATCTTCGGTCGCTGGGACCCGATCCGCGCGACCCTCGCCGCACTGCTGTTCGGCTTCGCGACCAACCTGCAGAACCTGCTGACGATCCTGAAGACACCGATCCCCAGCGAGTTCATGCTCATGCTGCCCTACGTCGTGACGATCCTCGCGGTCGCCGGCTTCGCCGGTCAGATCCGCGGGCCCGCGGCATCCGGCAAGCCCTATATCAAGGAGTGACCTCTCACATGACCGACATCGACTGGGACGAGCTGCGCGCCGTCGCCACCGACGCGATGCAGCGCGCCTACGCGCCGTACTCCCGCTACCGGGTGGGCGCTGCGGCGCTCGTCAGCGACGGGCGGATCGTGTCGGGATGCAACGTCGAGAACGCGTCCTACGGGGTGGGCCTGTGCGCGGAGTGCGCGCTCGTCGGCGATCTGCACATGTCCGGCGGCGGCCAGCTCGTCGCGTTCGTGTGCGTCAACAACGACGGCGAGACGATCATGCCGTGCGGGCGATGCCGCCAGCTCCTCAACGAGTTCGCCCTCCCCGGCATGCTGCTGGAGACCGTCTCCGGCATCCGCACGATCGACGAGGTGCTGCCCGACGCGTTCGGCCCCCGCGACCTCGAGGAGGTGTCGCGATGAGCTCGACGACGGATGCCGCCGTGGAGCCGTTCGACGCCGCCGACGTCATCCGCACCAAGCGCGACGGCGGGGCGGTGCCCGAAGACGCCCTGCGCTGGATGATCGACGCCTACACGCGTGAGTATGTCGCCGACTCGCAGATGGCCGCGTTCGCGATGGCGGTGCTGCTCAACGGCATGAACCGCGACGAGATCCGCGTCATGACCGACGCGATGATCGCCTCGGGGGAGCGGATGAGCTTCGCCGGACTCGGCAAGCGCACCGTCGACAAGCACTCCACCGGCGGGGTCGGCGACAAGATCACCCTGCCGCTCGCGCCGCTCGTCGCCGCCTTCGGCGTCGCCGTGCCCCAGCTGTCCGGCCGGGGCCTCGGCCACACCGGCGGCACGCTCGACAAGCTCGAGTCCATCCCGGGATGGCGCGCCGCGCTGTCGAACGACGAGATGTTCGCGCAGCTGCGCGACGTCGGCGCCGTCATCTGCGCGGCCGGTTCCGGCCTCGCGCCGGCGGACAAGCGGCTGTACGCCCTGCGCGACGTCACCGGCACGGTCGAGGCCATCCCGCTGATCGCCTCGAGCATCATGTCCAAGAAGATCGCCGAGGGCACCGACGCGCTCGTGCTGGACGTCAAGTTCGGCTCCGGCGCGTTCATGCGCGACGTCGACAAGGCGCGCGAGCTCGCCCGCACCATGGTGGCCCTGGGCACCGACTCCGGAGTTGCGACCACGGCGCTGCTCACCGACATGAACACGCCGCTCGGCCTCGCCATCGGCAACGCCAACGAGGTGCGGGAGTCGGTCGAGGTGCTCGCCGGCGGCGGTCCCGCCGACATCGTCGAGCTGACCGTCGCGCTCGCCCGCGAGATGCTGGCCCTCGCCGGACAGCCCGACGCCGATGTCGAGGCGGCGCTCCGCGACGGCCGTGCCATGGACGCCTGGCGGGAGATGATCCGCGCCCAGGACGGCGATCCCGACGCGCCGCTGCCGACCCCGCGGGAGACCCACACCGTCACGGCGCCGCGCGACGGGGTGCTCACCCGTCTGGAGGCGCTGCCCTTCGGGATCGCCGCGTGGCGCCTCGGCGCCGGTCGTGCGCGCGCCCAGGACCCGGTCGTCCACGCGGCCGGCATCGACCTGCACGTCAAGCCCGGCGCGCCGATCACCGCCGGTCAGCCGTTGTTCACCCTCCTGGCGGATGATGGGAAGCGCTTCGAGCGCGCCCTCGACGCCCTCGAGGGCGCCTGGGAGATCGGAACGGACGCCCCGGCATCCGCGCCGATCGTCCTCGAGCGCATCACCGCCTGACCCGCCGCCCCCTCCGCGTCACCCCACCAGAAGGAAGCCCTCATGGCCATCGACCCGCACGCAGACCCGAAGATCGAAGGCGTCTCGATCCGGTCGCTCCCGAAGGTGTCGCTCCACGACCACCTCGACGGCGCCCTGCGCCCCCAGACGATCATCGAGCTCGCCGACGAGATCGGTCTCGACGTCCCGTCGACGGATGCCGACGAGCTCGCCGACTGGTTCGAGGACCAGAGCGACTCCGGCTCGCTGGTGGAGTACCTGAAGACCTTCGACCTGACGACGGCGGTCATGCAGAGCGCCGACGGGCTGCGGCGCGTCGCGAAGGAGTTCGTCGAGGACCTCGCCGCCGACGGCGTGATCTACGGCGAGGTGCGGTGGGCTCCCGAGCAGCACCTCGGCGGAGGCCTCAGCCTCGAGGAGGCCGTCGAAGCCGTGCAGGAAGGCATCGAGGAGGGCGAGGACGCCGTCGACCGCTCGGGTCGCGACATCCGCGTCGGCCAGCTGATCACCGCGATGCGCCACGCCGACCGGTCGCTGGAGATCGCCCGGCTCGCCGTGGCTTTCCGCGGGCGCGGCGCCGTCGGCTTCGACATCGCGGGAGCGGAGGACGGGTTCCTCCCGTCCCGTCACCGCGCCGCGTTCGACTACCTCGCGTCGGAGTTCTTCCCCGTGACGGTGCACGCCGGCGAGGCTGCGGGTCTCGACTCGATCCGGTCGGCGCTGCTGGACGGCCGCGCCCTGCGCCTCGGCCACGGCGTGCGCATCGCGGAGGACCTGGAGGTCGTGCAGCAGAAGGGCGAGGAGGTGCTGGTCACCTTCGGCGACCTCGCCCGGTGGGTGCGCGACCGCGAGATCCCGCTCGAGCTCTCGCCGTCGTCCAACCTGCAGACCGGCGCGATCGCCGCGTGGGGCACGAGCCTGGAGGATCACCCGTTCGACCTGCTGTACCAGCTCGGCTTCGCCGTGACGGTCAACGTCGACAACCGCACGATGAGCCGGACCTCGCTGACGCGCGAGCTGGCGCTGCTCGCGGAGACGTTCGAGTACAGCCTGGAGGACCTCGAGGCGTTCCAGCTCAACGCCGCCGCGGGGGCGTTCCTCTCGGTCGAGGAGCGCGAGGAGCTCATCGAGCTCATCGGCGAGGGCTTCGACGCCTGACCCCGCGGGGCGGGCTCGGCTGCGCTCCGGCGCCCGGCGCCCGGCGCCCGTCCCGCACTCCTCCATCCCGTGGTTCATTCGGCGGTGGGGGAGGGTCGGCGCCGTGAGCGCCGCGATCTGGAGGAGTTCGGGACGCCGCGCGCCGACGCGGCCCGGGGGTGACGGAGCACGTCGCGCATCGCGGACACCAGGTCGTCGTACGCGAACAGGATGTCCTCCGCCAGCGGCCGCACGGTCGTGTACCCGAGCCGCGCCGCCGCGAGGTCACGCCGCAGGTCCCGCCGCCGCGCGGCCCAGTCCGCATGGAACCCGCGGCTGTCGCACTCGACGATCAGCCATCCGTCCACCAGCAAGTCGACGCGGCCGACGCCGGCGATCTCCACCTGCACCTGCACGTCGTGACCGAGCGTCCGCAGCAGCAATCGCATGAGGGTCTCCGTCCCCGCCTCGCTCCGCGGGTCGACGAGAGGGCGCAGCGCCCGGTGCCGGTGGGGGAGGCGCCGGAACACCTCGGCGATGCCGCCCTCGTCGACGAGGCCGTGGTGCCAGGCGGAGTCGAGGGTGGACACGGCATCTCGCGGGGACTGGCAGAGCACGGCTTGGACGAGCGCGCTGACGACATCGACCGTCAGCGCGCCCTCGCCGTCGGCATCCGCTTCGCGCCAGTGCGCGACGATGCGCGCGTCCCGCGGGGGCAGGCGACTCGCTCCGCGATCGATGTGCACATGCAGGGTCGCCGTGTCGCGCACGAAGACGCCGAGCGCCGACAGCAGCGAGATGCAGCCCAGCCGGGCTCCGAGCCGGGCCGCCGTGACCAGGGCGGGATCGGTGTCGGCCGGGACGTAGCGTCCCTGCCGCACGCGAAGGATCGCGCCGCCGTCGACCATGCGGCGCAGATCGCGTTTGCCGATGCCATGCCGACGCAACTGCGCGGTGGTCCAACTGCGGCTGCGGAGGAGGACGGATGCGAGGTCGCGAGGCGAGGGCATCCCGTCAGCGCACCACGGCGGTCGCCGCGGAGAAGCGCCCCGGCGTGATCTGTGGACAGCCCCGCGGTGCTCGCTGGTGGGGAGGAGGCTTGGAGTTAGGGGTGTCGGGGGCGCTGCCGGGCCCGAACTCCTCCAGCAGGTCCGTCGCCGGGGCCGTGCCGGCCCCGGGCGGCCGTTGCCGCGCGAGATGGAGGAGTTCGGGCCGGGGAGGACAGGCGAGGGCAGAGGGCGGCGGGCCGCGAAGGCCAGAGGGCGCCGGGCCGGGCAGGGGCGGCGGGTGTCGAGGCTCGAGGGGCGGGTCAGCGGAGGGCGCGGGCCAGCTCGCCCACCTGCTGGACAACGACGGCCTCCACCTCGGCCGCGGTGGCCGTCGGGGTGCCGTCGCCGGCCTGGGGGCCGTAGGCGCCGAACGACGCGTGCGCGGCGCCCGGGATCTCGACCATCACGGCGTCGGCGGGGAGGTTCGGGCGGGCGTCGGCGATCTTCTGCGGCGTCGACAAGCCGTCCTCGGAGCCGCTGATGCTCACGACGGGCAGTCCCGACTGCGACAGGTCGTTCGCGCAATACGAGCCGAACAGCACGAGTCCGGCGGCATCGGGGGCGAGCTGGCACGCGCGCACGCCGCCGAGCGAATGCCCTCCGACCAGCCAGCTGCCCACGCCCGGGGCGAGATCGGTGAATGTCGACAGGGAACGCGGATCGAAGAACGCCAGGTTCAGCCACGGCTTCGTGATCACGACGGTCAGATCGTCGTCGGTGACCAGCCTGGACAGGATCGCGGCGTACGCCCACGGATCGACCTTGGCGCCGGGGATGAACACGAGGCCCTCGCCGCTCGCGCCGGATGCCGGGGCCAGCACGATCCCGGCGGCGTCGTCGCTGATGGCGATGCGCTCATCCGCGCGCACGGCGGCGAGCGGTTCGGCCTCGGCGGCCATGACGCCCACCTGGCTCCACACCAGCACGCCGGCGACGGCGGCGACCACGAGGCCGCCCAGGATGCCGAAGACCCACCGCCACACGCGGCGGCGGCGGGTCCGGGCAGTCATGCGTCCAGTCTAGGCGGGACCTGCCGGCGCGATCGGCGGGTCAGGTCAGAGCTGCGCCTGCCGCGCCCGCACCACGTCCTCGACCGATGCGAAGAGGGGATGCGTGGGCTCGAGGCCCGTCACCCCGGCGGTGAACGTCGCGGGGTCCTCCTCGCGGAGCCGTCGCTGCAGTTCGACGGACTGCTCGTCGTCGGCGACGTCGAACTCGAGGGCGGCGGCCATCGCCGCGACGAGCGCCGACGTCGACAGCCCGCGTTCCGCCGCCGCGGCGGCCGGACCGACGAAACGCTCGTGGCGCGACAGCTTGCGCAGCGGCTGGCGTCCGACGCGGCCGACCGTGTCGGGCAGGGCCGGGTTCGCGAACCGACGGAGGATCGTCGCCCGGTAGTCGGCGAGGTCCGCGGCATCCCAGCCGTGGACGGCCACCAGCAGCGCCGAGGTCTCCTCGAGGGCGGCGGCGACATTCGCGGCGATGACCGGCTCGGCCAGTGCGTCGGAGATCCTGTCGACGCCGGCCTGGGCGCCGAAGTACGCGGTGGCGGCGTGGCCGGTGTTCACGGTGAACAGCTTGCGCTCGATGTACGGCGCGAGGTCGTCCACGAAATGCGCCCCGGGGATGTGCGGCGGGTCGTCGCCGAACGGCGGGCGCTCGATCGCCCACTCGAAGAAGGGCTCGACGGTCACGTCGATCCCCGCCCCCTCCGGCTGGGCCGGCACGATGCGGTCCACCGCGGTGTTGGCGAAGACCGCGCGTCCCGAGATCGCATCCCAGGCCTCGGCGGCCTGCGCCCGGATCTCGTCGCGGAGCGTGTCGGTGGCGCCGATCGCGTTCTCGCACGCCATGACCTGAAGCGGCGGCAACGCGGGGTCGCGCAGGGCGAGTCCCGCGAGGATGTGCGGGGCGACGAAGCGGAGGATCGTCGGGCCGACCGCGGTCGTCACGACGTCGGCCGTCGCGATCTCGTCGATGAGCGCCTGCGCGTCGTTCGCACTGTCGATCGCGCGGAAGCCGGTCACCACGGTGTCGTGGCCGCCGTCGCCCACCTCGTGGACGGTGTACTCGTCGGCCGCGTTGATGGCGTCGACGAGGGATGCCGCGACATCCGAGAACACGAGCTCGTAGCCGCCCTCGTGCAGGAGGAGGCCCACGAAGCCGCGGCCGATGTTGCCGGCGCCGAAGTGGACGGCCTTCATCAGTCGTTCACCGATGCCAGGAGCCCGAAGAGCTCCTCGGGGCTGCCGGCGGCCTTCAGCCGGGCGACCTCCTCGTCCTCCGAGAAGATGAGGGCGATCTGCGACAGGATGTCGAGGTGCTCGTCGCCCTTGCCGGCGATGCCGACCACGAAGCTGACCTTCTCGCCGTCCCAGTCCACACCGCCGTCGTAGCGGACGAACGACAGCGCGGAGGCGAGGATCGCATCCTTCGTCTCGTTCGTGCCGTGGGGGATGGCCAGCTCGTTGCCCATGTAGGTGGACACGGTCTGCTCGCGCTGGCGCATCGCATCGAAGTAGGCGTCGGTGACCGCCCCGGCGGCTTCGAGGATGTCGGCCGCCTCGCGCATGGCTTCCTCCTTGGTGACCGATCCGGGGTGGATCCGGACCTGGCCGGCGTTCAGTACGTCGCGTGACATGTCGTCCTCGTCTCTGTTCGTGTCGTCGTCCCGGTCATCGTATGCCGGGGCGATCATGTATCGGGCGAGAGCCGCGGGGACGGGGCATCACGCCTGCCGTCCCCGCGGCGGTCGCGGGGGGGCCTGACGCGTTCAGGCCCCGTTCTCGTGCTGCCGCACGACCAGGTCCACGACCTCGTCGTACTTCGGCGAGTTCATGAAGTTGTCCACCGAGACGTGCGTCGCGTTCGGTGTGCGCCCGCGGGCGCGGTCGGTCAGCTGCTGCTGGGTGATGACGAGGTCCTCGCTGCCATCGAGGTTCGCGATCGCCTTGTTGGTGACCGAGACGTCGTCGACGCCGGCCTTCTTGATCTTGTTGCGCAGCACGCTCGCGCCCATCGCCGAGGAGCCCATGCCGGCGTCGCAGGCGAACACGATGTTCGTCACCCGACCGGCGGGGGCCAGCGTCCCCGTCGCGACGGCGTCGGCGGCGCGGTCGGCGGCGAGCGTCGACGTGCCGCCCTCGAGCCCCGCGTTCGACGCGGCACCCGCACGCAGGTTCGCGAGCGTCGCCGAGCTCTTGCCCTTGTTCGCCTCGGTCTGCGCGATGGCCGCCTCGAAGGAGGCGCTGGAGGCTGCTTCGGCCGCGAGGTCGCGCTTGCGCGAGGCCCGCAGGATGACGCCGGTCACGAGGAAGGTCACCGCCGCCGCGAGGACCACCGACAGGTAGACCACGAGGAGGTTGCCGACGCCGCCGGCCTCGGGGGTCAGCGCCGCCGCCGTCACCGCGATGATGCTGCCCGGGGCCGCCGGGAAGGCGAGGCCGCCGTTGAAGATCATGTTGGTGGTGACACCGGTCGCGCCGCCCGCGATGAGGGCGAGGATCGTCATCGGCTTGCTCAGCGCGTACGGGAAGTAGATCTCGTGGATGCCGCCGAAGAACTGGATGATGATCGCGCCCGGGGCCGAGGCCTTCGCCGCGCCGACGCCGAAGAACGTGAAGGCGAGCAGCAGACCCACACCGGGGCCGGGGTTGGCCTCGATGAGGAACAGGATCGACTTGCCCGCCTCGGTCGCCTGCTGGATGCCGAGCGGGGTGAAGACGCCGTGGTTGATGGCGTTGTTGAGGAACAGCACCTTCGCCGGCTCGACGATCACCGACAGCACGGGCAGCAGGTGGAGGTCGACGAGCCACCCGACGATGCCGCCGAGGAACGTGCTCACGCCCAGCATCACCGGGCCGAACGCGAAGAACCCGAAGATCGCGAGGAGCATGCCCAGGATGCCGGCGGAGAAGTTGTTCACCAGCATCTCGAACCCGGGGCGGATCTTGCCGTCCCAGAGCTTGTCCATCTGCTTGGTGATCCAGGCGGCCAGCGGTCCCATGATCATCGCGCCGAGGAACATGGGGATGTTCGTGCCGACGATGACACCCATCGTCGCGATCGTGGCCACGACGCCGCCGCGCTCGCCGTAGACCATCCGACCGCCGGTGTTGGCGATCAGCAGGGGCAGCAGATAGGTGACCATCGGGCCGACCAGGCCGACGAACGTCGTGAACGTCGCGCCGTCCTTGTCCTGGGCGAGGGCGGTCATCGCGCCCTGCCAGTTGATGGTCGCCGCGTCGCCGAAACCGCCGAGCAGGTTGGCGACGGGGAACCAGCCGCCCAACCAGCCCGCGGAGATGAAGAGCATCGTGATGAAGCCCCACGCGATGAATGCCGCGATGTTGGGCATGATCATGCCCGACAGGAAGGTGCCAAACCGCTGCACGCCGACGCGCGCGCGGTTCACCCCCGTCGAGGTCGTAGACGCCGTTGTCATTGTCGTGTGTTCCCTTCGGGTGTGCTCCGCCGTCAGCCGGCGGAGTTCTCAGCGGCGGCCTGTGCCGCCGATCGTGCGGATGCCGCGTCATCGGCGGCGAGGGCGGCCGCGGCGATGCGCTCGGCATCCTCGCGGGTGTACTGCAGGAGCGACGCGCGCACGTCCGCGAGCGCCGTGGGCGCCATGGAGAGCGTGGTCGCACCGAGGCCGACGAGCACGACGGCCAGCAGCGGGTCAGCGGCGGCCTCGCCGCAGATGCCCACCGGCTTGCCGTTCGCCTTGCCGCCGTCGGCGGTCATCTTGATCAGCTGGAGGACGGCGGGGTGCCAGGGGTCCTGATACGACGCGACCGAGCCGAGCAGGCGGTCGGCGGCCAGCGTGTACTGGGTGAGGTCGTTCGTGCCGATCGAAGCGAAGTCCGCGAGCTGCAGGATCCGCGCGGCCTGGATCGCCGACGACGGCACCTCGACCATGACACCCGCGGTCTTGATGCCGTACTCCTTCGCGAGGGTGACGAAGTACTCCGTCTCCTCGACCGTCGAGACCATCGGCGCCATGACCCACAGGTCCGCGTCGCTCGCGGCATCCGCGTTGGCGAGGGCCGTCAGCTGCTCGCGCAGGATGTCCTCGCTCGCGCGGAGGGCGCGCAGGCCCCGGAGCCCCAGCGCCGGGTTGTCCTCGTGGGCGTCGTTGAGGAACGCGAGCGGCTTGTCGGCGCCCGCGTCGAGCGCCCGGACCACGACCTTCTTGCCGGGGAACGCCTGCAGCAGCTCGGTGTACGACGCGGTCTGCTCCTCGACGGTGGGGGCCTGGGTCGCGGAGAGGAACAGGAACTCGGTGCGGAACAATCCGACGCCCTCGGCGCCCAGCTCGACGGCCTGAGCGGCCCCGCCCGGCTTGCCGAGGTTGGCCAGCAGCGGCACGGCGTGGCCGTCCTTCAGCGCGCCCGGGGTGAGCGGCGCCGAGCCGGCGGCCGCGCGGGTGTCGGCGCGGTGCTGGGCCTGGGCGAGCTCGTCCGAGGTGGGGTCGGTCGTGACGACGCCCTTCGCGGCATCCACGATGACGGTCTGGCCGTCGACCAGGTCCTTCGCCGCGGCGGCGCCGACGACGGCGACGATGGACTTCTCGCGCGCCAGGATCGCGGTGTGCGACGTGGGGCCGCCGTCGGTCGTGACGAGGGCGAGCACCTGGTCGAGGTCGAGCAGGGCGGTGTCGGCGGGAGCGAGGTCCTTCGCGACGAGCACGAACGGGTGGCCGGGGTCGGGGACGCCCGGTGCAGGCAGCCCGCGCAGGCGGGCGATGACCCGCTGTGCGACGTCGTCGAGGTCCGCGGCGCGCTCGCCGAGGTAGCCGCCCATCGCGGCCAGGCTGTCGCGGAAGCTCGCGAACGCCTCGTGGACGGCGAACTCGCCGGTCTTGCCGGCGTTCACCCGCGTGGAGACCTCCGCGTCGAGCGTCGGGTCCTCGGCCATCATCGCCTGCGCCTCCAGGACGTCGCGGGCGAGGCCGCCGGCCTTCGAACCGCGGTCCTCCAGCTCGCGGGCCACCGCCGCGACCGCCTCGCGCACGCGGGCGAGCTCCTCGTCGGGCGTGAGGGTGCTGGGGACGTCCGCGGGGGCCGGCAGCGGGTCCGCCATGCGGGCCACGGGGCCCTGCGCGACGCCCAGTCCGATACCCACTCCACGCAGTTCGCTCATCTTCAGATCTCTCTTTCGGTTCAGTTCTCGTCGTGGTCGGTCGTGAGCAGCTCGGCCAGGGTGTCGAGCACGGCGTTCGCGCTGTCGCCCTCCGCGGCCAGAGTGACGTAGTCGCCCTTCTCGGCGCCCAGCGAGATGACGCCGAGGATGCTGGCGGCGTTGACCGGCGCGCCCGAGCCCTTCGAGATGGTCACGGACAGGCCCGAGTCCTTGACGGCCTGGGCGAAGAGCT
This sequence comes from Microbacterium sp. NFH-22A-Y, assembly GCF_021401375.1. Taxonomy (NCBI): domain Bacteria; kingdom Bacillati; phylum Actinomycetota; class Actinomycetes; order Micrococcales; family Microbacteriaceae; genus Microbacterium; species Microbacterium sp. NFH-22A-Y. The sequence continues at coordinate 863,276 of NZ_JACBGF010000002.1, forward strand.
TGGCCGGGCGGGCGTGCAATCCATTGGACGATCCGATGCGGATCGTGCGGGTCACGGTGCTCATGCGGGGTTCCTCTCCGTCGGGGCGGTCTGTTCTCGGCCGGTCGCCAGCACCTCGTCGACGAGCGCGAGGGTGCGCGTGCCGTGGAGGTCGCTGTAGATGTCGGGGGGAAGGAGGACGACCCGCGCGCGACGCGTCTCCGCTTCGCGACGGATGCGGTCCAGGCTGTCCTGCAGGTGGGGGCCCACGAGCACGACGTCTGCGGCAGCGATGTCGATCGGGAGCGACTGCTCGGTGCCGGCGACGGCGCTGAGCTCGCGCCCGGCCGCCTGCGCCGCGTGTCGGACACGCTGCGCCACGAACGTGCTCGACGCTCCCGCGCCGCACACAACGAGGATCCTCATCGATCCGCCTCCTTCTCCGCCATTCTTGTGAAAGGCCTGGGAGGCGACAACCACACCTGTTTCCGCGGGGGCGGAAACACCCGACGGTGGGCATGGTTGACTGGAACACGTGAGCAGAGCGCGACAGGACCGTGTCATCGCGCTCCTCGCGCGGGAGGGCGACTGGCTGACCGCCGGAGAGCTGGCCGACATCGTGGGCGTCACGCCGCGCAGCATCCGCAGCTACGTCACGGCCCTGAACGCCCGCGTCCCCGGCGGAGGGGTCGTGGAGTCGGGGCCGCTCGGCTACCGTGCGGGCGCCGAGGCGCCGCTCGCGCTGCGTGCCGCCGTCGACACCGCGACGCCGCGCGAGCGCGTCCATCGGCTGGTGCGGAGCCTGCTGTCGGGTCGTGAGGGGATCGACGTATACGAGACGGCCGACGGGTTCCACGTGAGTCCGGCGACCCTCGAGGGCGACCTCGCCCGCGTCCGCGCTCTGCTGGGCGACACCGAGCTGACCCTCGAACGCACCGGCTCGCGCGCGCGCCTGCGCGGCACGGAGATGGCCCAGCGCCGTCTGCTCAGCCGGCTCGCCCACGACGAGACCGACGACGGCGCGTTCGACCTCGACGCGCTCCGGCGCAGCCTGGGCGCGGGGTCCATCGGCGAAGCGGTGTTCGGTCCCTTCAAGGCCGACCTCGTGGCGGGGCTGCGCGACCTCGGCTTCTTCGTCAACGAGTTCGGCATCGGCGACGTCATGATGCACGTCGCGATCACCGCCGACCGCGTGGCCCACGACCGTGCCCTCGAGACCGCCGCGGTCGATGCGGCCACACCGGCACAGGAGCAGGTGGGCGACCTGCTCGACGCGCTGTGCGGCCACCACCTCGGGCTGCGGCTCGGCGCGGGCGACCGCCGCCACCTCGCCGCGCTCGTCCTCGGCCGTGTCGTGGCGCCGGGTCCGGGTGAAGCGGCATCCGTCACCCGCGCCGGGCTGCAGCCCGACGTCGAGAGCGCCGTCCGCGACGTGGTGCACCGTGCGGCGGCGGAGTTCCTCGTCGACATCGAGCACGAGGACTTCGTGCTGCGTCTCGCGCTGCACGTGCAGAACCTGCGACTGCGCGCCCAGGAGCAGGCATGGTCGCGCAACCCCCTCACCCGATCGCTCAAGGCGACCTATCCGATGATCTTCGAGGTCGCGGTCTTCATCGCCGACGGCTTGCGGGGGCTCCTCGGCATCCCGCTTCTCGACGACGAGATCGCCTACATCGCGATGCACGTCGGAGGGCAACTGGAGCGCAGCCGGCACGCCGGGACGGTGCTGACGGCGACGATCGTGTGCCCCGGGTACTACGAGCTGCACGAGCTGCTGCGCTCGAGCGTCGACCGTTCCCTCGGCCAATCGGTCGACGTCGTCGGCGTCGACACGCGGGCCGATCCCGACTGGAACGCGATCCACACCGACCTCATCCTGACCACGATCGACCCGCCCTTCGCGGGCGACGGCATCGTGCGCATCCAGCCGTTCCTCACCGAGTCGGACATCGAGCGGGTGCAGGCCGCGGCGGGGCGCGTGCGGCGGGGACGGCGTCTGGCCCGGCTTCGCGACGAGCTCGGCCGCTACTTCTCGGCCGACGCCTTCGTGGGGCGGGTCGATGCGGATGCCGACGAGGAGAGCGTCATCCGCGACCTCGGCGCCCGGCTGGTCGCGCAGGGCGTGATCGACGACGACTACGTCACGCGCACCCTCGAGCGGGAGCGTCTGTCATCGACCGCGTTCACCGACGCGCTGGCCGTGCCGCACGCGATCGGGATGACCGCGACCCGCACGGCGATCGCCGTCGCGATCGCCGACCCGTCGATGGCGTGGGGCGAGGGGCGCGTGCAGGTGATCGCGATGGTCGCCTTCTCGGAGAGCGACCGCGAGGCGTTCCAGACCGTGTTCGAGCAGCTCGTCGAGGTGTTCAGCGAACGCGACAGCGTGCAGCGCATCGTCCGCCGCGGCACCACCTTCACCCCCTTCCTGGACGAGCTCGTCGCCGTCGTCGACGGCTAGCTCCCCCCTTCTTCTTCTTCTTCTCCCTCCCCCCTCCGCCGAGCCGCCACGACCCGGCCGAGCCGCCATGGCGCGGCCCGCCCGGGGCGTGGCGGCTCGCACGGGGAATGGCGGCTCGCGGGAGTCAGGAGCGGGCGGCGATGAGGGCGCGGGTGGCGGCGTCCAGAGCGGCGAGGCGGGCCTGGGCGTCGGCGGCCGACGTGCCGCGCACGTCGAGGTACGCCTTCAGCTTGGGCTCGGTGCCGCTCGGGCGCACGATCAGTCGCGAGCCGTCGTCGAGCCAGAGGCGGAGCACGTCGCCGGGCGGGAACCCGTCGACGCCCGTCAGCAGATCGTCGATCCGCTCGACCGCGACCTCCCCGAGCCGCGTCGGCGGGGCGGCGCGCAGAGCGGACATGATGCGCCCGATGACCGACAGGTCGTCGACGCGCAGGGAGACCTGGCCCGAGGCGAAGAAGCCGAACGTGTCCTGGAAGCGCCGCAGCAGATCGCCCAGCCCCTCGCCCCGCTCGCGCGCCTCGGCGATCATGCCGAGGATCGCGATCGCCGCCGAGATACCGTCCTTGTCGCGCACCGTCTCCGGGTTGACGAGGTAGCCCAGGGCCTCCTCGAACCCGAAGAGGATGCCGGGAGCGCGGGAGATCCACTTGAAACCGGTGAGGGTCGCGTGGAAGTCCAGTCCGTAGTGCTCGGCGACCGCCTGCAGTCCGGGAGAGGAGACGAGCGAGCACGCGAGCGACCCCGTCTCCCCGCGTTCGGCCGCCCGGGCGGCCGCGCGCCAGCCGAGCAGCAGCCCGATCTCGTTGCCGGTGAGCGCCCGCCACCCGCCGTCCGCGGACGGGTCGGGGAGGGCGACCGCGAGACGGTCGGCGTCGGGGTCGTTGGCGATGACGAACTCGGCATCCGCCGCCCGTGCCGTCTCGAACGCGAGGTCCATCGCACCCGGCTCCTCCGGGTTGGGGAACGCGACGGTGGGGAAGCGGCCGTCCGGAGCGATCTGCGCCTCGACGACCGTCGGCCGCGGGTATCCCGCGAGCTCGAGGATGGCGTGCAGCGTCTCGGAGCCGACGCCGTGCATCGCCGTGTAGACCCAGGTCATCCCGGCCGCGCCGGCCGTCGCGGGTGCGACCGCCGCGGTCGCGGCGACGTAGGCCTCGATGACGCTCTCCTCGGCGATCTCGTACGTTCCGCGCGGCAGGTCGGGCACCGCCGCGCCGGCGGCGACGCGGTCGATGTGCGCCGCGATCTCGGCGTCGGCGGGGGAGACGATCTGCGACCCCTGGTCCGCGCCGCCCAGGTAGACCTTGTAGCCGTTGTCGTCCGGCGGGTTGTGCGAGGCCGTCACCATCACGCCGGCGGCGGCGCCGAGGTGACGCACGGCGAACGCCAGCACGGGCGTGGGGAGCATCCGCGGCAGCAGCACCGCGCGCAGCCCCGCTCCCGCGAACAGCTCGGCGGAGTCGCGCGCGAACACGTCGGAGTTGCGGCGGCCGTCGTAGCCGATCACGACGAGCGGTGCCGCGTCGGGGCCGGCCTTCTCCCGCAGGTACGCGGCGAAGCCGGCCGCGGCCTGCGAGACGAGCACGCGGTTCATGCGGTTGCTGCCGGCGCCCAGACGCCCGCGCAGCCCCGCCGTGCCGAACTGCAGGCGCGCGCCGAAGCGGTCGGCCAGATCGGCGGATGCCGCGGCATCCCCCGACGCGGCGGCGTCCAGCAGTGCGGTCAGCTCGGCGCGGGTCTCGGGGTCGGGATCCTGGGCGAGCCAGGCGCGGGCCGCGTCGAGGACCGCGGTGCCCGCGGCATCCGCCCCGTTCACAGCCGACCGATCACGCGGGCGAGCAGGGCGGAGATCACCGGCTCGGCGGCCTGGCCGGCCTCGATGACCTCGGCGTGGCTGAGCGGGGTCTTCTGGATGCCGGCGGCGAGGTTCGTGATGAGCGAGAAGCCGAGCACCTCCATGCCGGCCTGCCGGGCGGCGATGGCCTCCAGGGCCGTCGACATGCCGACGATGTGGCCGCCGATCGCCTTCGCCATCTGCACCTCGGCCGGGGTCTCGTAGTGCGGTCCGCGGAACTGGCAGTAGACGCCCTCGTCGAGGGTCGGGTCGACGCTGCGGGCGATCTCGCGCAGGCGCGAGGAGTACAGGTCGGTGAGGTCGATGAAGGTCGCGCCCTCCAGGGGCGAGTCCGCCGTGAGGTTGATGTGGTCGCTGATGAGCACGGGGGTTCCCGGCGTCCACGTCTGCTTGATGCCGCCGGCGCCGTTGGTGAGCACCATCGTCTTCGCGCCGGTCGCCGCCGCGGTGCGGACGCTGTGCACGACGCGACGCACGCCGTGGCCCTCGTAGTAGTGGGTGCGGGCCCCGATGACGAGCACGCGCGTGCCGGTCGGCGTGAGGATGCTGCGGATCGATCCGACGTGTCCGGCCAGCGCCGGTGCGCTGAATCCCGTGATCTCGGTGGCCGGAACGGTCGCGGTCGTCTCGCCCACCAGGTCGGCGGCCTTGCCCCAGCCGCTGCCGAGCGTGAGGGCGATGTCGTGGTGCTCGACGCCCGTGAGGCGGGCGATGTCGCCCGCGGCGCGCGCCGCGATCTCGAAGGGGTCGGCGGCGGGATCGTCGAGCGGATTGCTGTTCATGTCGGACATCCTCCCACTCTAGGAACACGGACCGCCCCGGGCCACTCGCTCCGCCGCAGCCGGCCCCGTCGCCGGCGGGCGACATTCCGGATGCCGGCGCCTGAGAGAATGGAGCAATGTCGTCGAGCTTCGTGAACACCCAGTCCGTCGCCGTCCTCGGCGGCGGCCCCGGCGGCTACGAGGCGGCGCTCGCCGCCGCGCAGCTCGGCGCGGACGTCACCCTCGTCGAGCGCGCGGGTGTCGGCGGTGCCGCCGTGATCACCGACGTGGTCCCCTCCAAGAGCCTCATCGCCACAGCCGATGCCGCGGTCGCGATCTCCGAGGCGTCCGACCTCGGGGTCCAGTTCTTCGCGAAGGGGGAGAGCGGCGTCGCGCTCAAGCCCGAGGTCGCGATCAATCTCGCCGCCGTCAACAAGCGCCTGCTGTCGCTGGCCCGACAGCAGTCCGACGACATGCGGGCCCAGCTCGTCGATGCGGGCGTGCGGATCATCTCCGGCCACGGACGCCTCGACGGCCATCATGCCCTCGTGGTCGCCACCGGCCCCGGCGGCACCGACTTCGACCGCGTCGAGGCGGACACGCTCGTCGTCGCCGTGGGCGCCTCGCCGCGCGAGCTTCCGACGGCCAAGCCCGACGGCCAGCGCATCCTCACGTGGACCCAGCTCTACGACATGAAGGCGCTCCCCGAGCACCTCATCGTCGTCGGCTCGGGCGTCACCGGCGCGGAGTTCGCGTCGGCCTACATGAACCTCGGGGCGAAGGTCACGCTCATCTCCAGTCGCGATCAGGTGCTGCCCGGCGAGGATGCCGACGCCGCCGCCGTCCTGGAGAAGGTGTTCACCCGCGGCGGGATGACGGTGCTCTCGAAGTCGCGCGCCGACAGTGTGCAGCGCGCCGGCGACGGCGTGGTCGTGACCCTCTCGGACGGGCGCACCGTCGAAGGCAGCCACTGCCTGCTCGCCGTCGGATCGATCCCGAACACCGCCGGCATCGGCCTCGAGGATGCCGGCGTCCAGCTGACCGACTCCGGTCACATCCGCGTCAACCGGGTCGCGCGCACGTCGGTTCCCAACATCTACGCCGCCGGCGACTGCACGACCTTCGTCCCGCTCGCCTCCGTCGCCTCGATGCAGGGGCGCACCGCGATCTTCCACGCCCTGGGCGACACCGTCATCCCGCTGGAGCGCCGCCGGATCACCGCGAACATCTTCACGGCGCCGGAGATCGCGACCGTCGGACGGCAGGAGAAGGACCTGGAGACCGGCGCGATCAACGGCTACGTCTACAAGCTCCCGCTGACCGCCAACGCGCGCGCGAAGATGATGGGGATCAAGGACGGCTTCGTCAAGATCATCGCGCGCGAGGGCAGCGGCACCGTGATCGGCGGCGTGATCGTCGCCCCGCGGGCGTCGGAGCTGATCTACCCCATCGCGATCGCCGTCGAGCGGCGCCTGACCGTCGATCAGGTCTCGCGCGTGTTCGCGGTGTTCCCCTCGTTGAGCGGCTCGATCACCGACGCCACGCGCGCGATGCACCTCGTCAACCGCGACGACGACTTCTTCGGCTGACCGGCCGGGGGCCGGCATCCGCCTGCGCCGCCCGCCGCGGGGTGAACGCGACGGCTAGTGCTGCACCTGGGCGGTCCACATGCCGGTGCCCTCGGGAGAGGTCGCCGACACGCTGACGGCCGTCAGGTTCTGCACGGCGGTGGGGATCGCGATGGGCGTGCGCAGGGCGCCCTGCTGGCAGACGATGTCCTGGGTGGTGCTGAGGGTCTGTCCGCCCGCCGTGTAGACGAGGGCGAACTGTGCGCGGTCGGCGCCGATGCAGCGCAGCTCCACCGCGCGGAACGGGCTCGGCTCGGCGAAGTCCAGCGTCGCCGCGGGCCCGCCCTCGACCGCCGCGAGCATGCCGCCGACGGCCGTGTCCGGCGCCGAGCCGATGACCGACTCCGACCAGGCCGACCATGCCGCGCGGTCCGCGTCGGAGGGGCCCGTGCTGCAGCCGACGAGCACGACGGCGGATGCCGCGGCCGCGACCAGGGCGAGACGGCGGCGCCGGGCGGTCATGTCAGGAGATCGTGAGCAGCTGGTGGCCGGCGGACACGGTGGTTCCCGGGTCGGCGTTGATGGCGCCGACGACGCCGTCCTTGTGCGCCTGGATCGGCTGCTCCATCTTCATGGCCTCGAGGACAACGACGAGGTCGCCCTTGACGACGGGCTGCCCGTCCTCGACCGCGACCTTGACGATCGTGGCCTGCATCGGCGCCTTGACGGCGTCGCCCGACGCGCCCGAGGACACCGACGGGGCGTGCGAGCGGCGCGACGGCGGCACGGCGACCGGGCGACCGATCTTCGCGGGAGCGACCGCGATGCGGTCGGGAAGGCTCACCTCGAGACGCTTGCCCGACACCTCGACGACGACGGTGTGGCGCGGCTCGGCCTCCGCCGGGGACTCCGCCTCGCCGTCCCACGGGGCGATGTCGTTGACGAACTCGGTCTCGATCCAGCGCGTGAACACGCCGAAGCGGCCGTCCTCCGCGGTGAAGGCGGGGTCGCGCACCACCTTGCGGTGGAAGGGCAGCACGGTGGGCATGCCGGCGACCTCGAACTCGTCGAGCGCGCGGCGCGAACGCTCGAGCGCCTCCGCGCGGTCGCGGCCGGTGACGATGAGCTTGCCGAGCAGCGAGTCGAACGCGCCCGAGACGCTGTCGCCGGCGGTGACGCCGGAGTCCAGACGGATGCCGGGGCCGCCGAAGGTCTTGAACTGGTGGATGCGGCCGGGCTGGGGGAGGAAGCCGCGCCCCGGGTCTTCGCCGTTGATGCGGAACTCGATCGAGTGGCCGGTCGGCTGGGGGTCGTCGTAGTCGAGCACGCCGCCCTCGGCGAGGCGGAACTGCTCGCGCACGAGATCGATGCCGGTGACCTCCTCGGACACGGGGTGCTCCACCTGCAGCCGGGTGTTGACCTCGAGGAACGAGATCGTGCCGTCGGCGCCGATGAGGAACTCGCACGTTCCCGCGCCCACGTAGCCGACCTCGCGCAGGATCGCCTTGGAGGAGTCGTAGAGCGTGCGGTTCTGCTCCTCGGTGAGGAACGGCGCCGGCGCCTCCTCCACGAGCTTCTGGTGACGGCGCTGCAGCGAGCAGTCGCGCGTCGAGACCACGACGACGTTGCCCTCGGCATCCGCGAGGCACTGGGTCTCGACGTGACGGGGCTTGTCGAGGTACTTCTCCACGAAGCACTCGCCGCGGCCGAAGGCGGCGACCGCCTCGCGCGTGGCCGACTCGAACAGCTCGGCGACCTCGTCCAGCTCGCGGGCGACCTTCAGCCCGCGTCCGCCGCCGCCGTAGGCGGCCTTGATCGCGATCGGCAGGCCGACCTGCTCGGCGAACGCGATGACCTCGTCGGCGCCGGCCACGGGCCCGGGCGTGCCCGGCGCCAGCGGTGCGCCGACCTTCTCGGCGACGTGGCGGGCGGTGACCTTGTCGCCGAGCGCCTCGATCGCCTCGGGGGACGGGCCGATCCAGACGAGGCCCGCGGCGATCACGGCGCGGGCGAACTCGGCGTTCTCGGCGAGGAAGCCGTAGCCGGGGTGCACCGCGTCGGCGCCGGAGCGGCGGGCGACGGAGAGGATCTTCTCGATCGAGAGGTAGGTGTCCGCGCTCGTGGCGCCCTCGAGGGCGTAGGCCTCGTCCGCGAGTTTCGCGTGCATCGCGTCGCGGTCCTGATCGGCGTACACCGCGACCGAGCCGCGGCCGGAGTCGCGGGCGGCCCGGATCACCCGGACGGCGATCTCGCCGCGGTTCGCAATGAGCACTTTGGTGATCTGCGGGCGCGCGGCCGCCAGGTCCAGTGAGCGTGGCATGGATGTCAGCCTACCCACGTCCGACCCCCCGCATTTGGATCACCCGCACAAGATCGCCGGGAAATCGTGTGCGAGAGCCTACGAAGACGCCGCCGCCTCCGGCGCCTGCTCGGGCGGTGCCCACAGATCGGTCCAGACGACCCCGAGCCGCGCGCAGAGCCGGCGGACGGTCGACAGCGACATCCCCACGACCGTGGAAGGGTCGCCCTCGACCCGGTCGATGAACGGACCGCCGAGGCTGTCGACGGTGAACGCCCCCGCCACCTGCAACGGCTCGCCGGTCGCGACGTAGGCGGCGATCTCGGCGTCGGAGACGTCGGCGACGAAACCCACCGACGCCGCGGCGACGGCGTGCTCCTCGCGCGGCGGCATCCCCGGGGCCACCCGGATGACGCTGTGCCCCGAGTGCAGGATGCCGGTGCGTCCTCTCATCTGCTCCCACCGCGCGACCGCGACCTCCGGCCGCAGCGGCTTGCCGAGCACCTGTCCGTCGATCTCGAACATCGAATCGCCCCCGACGACGAGTCCGTCGAAGCCGGGGTCGTCGCGCACGAGCGCGGCCGCGACGTCGGCCGCCTTGCGCCGGGCCAGCAGCAGCACGTGCTCGTCCGGCGGCAGCACCCGGTGCTCGCTCGCCTCGACCGCGGCGATGACGGCCTCCTCGTCCACCTGCGGGGCGCGCAGGATCGGTTCGATCCCCGCCTGCCGCATGAGCATCAGGCGGGCGGGCGAGGTGGAGGCCAGGCAGACGCGCATGCCGTCAAGGGTACGGTCCCCACCACGGCCCCCGCCCCCGCCGGCACCCGCCCCCCGCCGGCCCGGCCCCGCCCCGCCGGCGCCCGCCCGGTCCCGCGCGTGACGAACGTCGGAGTTTCCGCTGCGCGCGAGCCGGACGCGCGGCCGATCTCCGGAGGACGGACAAGAATCCGACGATCGTCACCGGCGGTCGGCGCGCGCTCGGCCGACGTGACAGCATCGGAGGATGGACTCCGGCGACCTCATCGACCTCGACATCACCGACGTGGCGCACGGCGGTGTGTTCGTCGCCCGCCACGAGGGACGCGTCGTGTTCGTCGCCGACGCCATCCCGGGCGAACGGGTGCGCGCCCGTCTCACCGACACCGCGAAGTCGTCGTTCTGGCGCGCGGCCACGGTCGAGGTGCTCGACGCCTCGCCCGATCGGCGCGCCCACGTCTGGGCGGCGGCCGACCTGGACGTCGACCCCGACCTGCGCCCCGGCGGTGCCGACTTCGGCCACATCACCCTCGAGCGCCAGCGCGCGTTGAAGCAGCAGGTGCTCCGCGACGCCCTCGAGCGCTTCGGCGGGCTGACCGGTCCCGAGGTGGCCGTCTCGGGCGCGGCGGCGCTGCACGGTGCGGACGGCGAGGTGCTCGCCGCGGAGTCGGAGGATGCGACCGGCTGGCGCACCCGGGTCAGCCTGCACGTCGACGCGGACGGACGCGTCGGACCCTACGCGGCGCGCAGCCACCGCGTCGTGCCGGTCGACGACCTGCCGCTGGCGACGGCGGAGATCGCGCGCGCCGCGCGGGAGCTGACCGCCCAGCCCGGTCGGGTGGACCTCGTCCAGCCCGCCGACGGGCGGGTGCGGATCGTGCCGCGTCCCGAAGCGGAACGCGCCGGACGCGGGAGGGGTCGCGGCCGCAACCGCGCCGGAGCGTCTGCCTCCGCGGGCCCCGGCCGGGCGGATGCCGCCGCCGAGGTGGTCTGGGAGGAGGCGGCCGGACGGCGCTTCCGCGTCGACGCGGGCGGATTCTGGCAGGTGCACCGCCTCGCGGCGCACACCCTGACCGCCGTCGTGGCCGAGGCGCTGCGAGAGCTGGGCGGCATCGACGACACCGCCCAGCATCTGGACCTCTACGGCGGCGTCGGGCTCTTCGCCGCCACCCTCGGCGAGCTCGGCGGCGCCGCCACCCGGGTGACCTCGGTGGAATCCGATCCGCGCGCGACCGAGCACGCCGGCGAGAACCTCGCCGACTGGGTCGGTGCGCGCGCCGAGACGGCGCGGACCGACCGCTTCCTCGCCCGGCTGAACGCCGACGCCGGCGCCGCCGAGCGCGCGCGGCTGAGCCGCGGCGTCATCCTCCTCGACCCGCCGCGGGCGGGAGCGGGCCGCGCGGTCGTCGACGGCATCGCGGCGTTGGCCCCGGCATCCGTCGTGTACGTCGCCTGCGATCCGGTCGCCCTCGCGCGCGACCTCGGCAGCTTCCGCGAGCACGGCTACGAGCCGCGTCGCATCGAGGCGCGCGACCTGTTCCCGCACTCGCATCACGTCGAAGCGGTGGCGGTCCTGCAACGCGCCGAGTGAGCCGACGGCGCCGCGGAACTCACCCGTTCGGCGGATGTCGGCGCCACGCGTCATGGTTAGGCTGACCCCATGACGCGTGTGGCTCTCATCGACGACCACGAGTCCGTGCGGCTCGGGCTCGAGGCCGCGTGTGCACGCGCCGTGACCAAGGACGTCGTGTTCTCCGGCAGCAGTGTGCGCGCCTACCTGGAATGGCGGCAGCGATCCGGAGCGGCCCCCGCCGACATCGTCGTGCTGGATCTGACCCTGGGTGACGGGACGACCGTCACGGAGAACGTCTCCAGCCTGGTCGCCGACGGATCGCCCGTGCTGATCCACAGCGTCGCCGACCGTCCCGGGGCCGTGCGCGAGGCGCTCGCCGCCGGCGCCGCCGGCGTCATCAGCAAGGCGTCCCGCATCGACGACGTCATCGCGGCGATCCGCACGGTGGCGCGCGGAGAGGCGCTCGACAACGTGGAGTGGGCGAGCGCGGTGGACGGCGACCGCGCGTTCGCCGACGCCCAGCTCTCCAAGCGCGAGCGCGACGTCCTGCGCCTGTACGCCGCCGGCCTTCCGCTGAAGGCGGTCGCCGACCGTCTCGGCATCGCCTACTCCACGGCCAAGGAGAACATCACCCGGGTGCGCGTGAAGTACGTCGAGGTCGGCCGTCCCGCACCCACGAAGGTCGATCTCCTGCGCCGAGCGATGGAAGACGGCCTCATGCCCGGCCACGCCGGAGCGGGCGCCGGTGGCGACTGACGGGTCGTCACCGGCCGGTGTGCCGCCGATCGCCGTCGATCCGGCGGTGCGTCGCCCGCTCGGCGACATCGCGGCCGGCGCCGAGCGTTTCACGCAGGCGCGGGTCGAGCGGATCATCCGTGTCGTGGTGGCGCTGGGGTGCGCCGTGCTGGGGGCGCAGTCGTTCCTGAACGCCCTCGCCTCCCGTCAGGAGGCTCCGGCCGCCCATCTGCCGCTGCTGCTGGCCGTCTTCATCCCGCTCGGGGTGATGATCGCGGCGTGCGTCGCCGGAGTGGGGGTGCGCACCGCGGCGGGCGTCTTCGCGGTCGTGTTCCCGGTCGCGCTGCTGTGCTGGCCGCTGGTGACGCAGGGCCGTGCCGAGGAGGCGGCGGGTGCGCCGTGGATCTGGTACCTCCTGAACGTCGCGACCTCCGCCGCCGTCCTCGCCTTCCGGCTGCCCGTGCAGATCGTCTGGGCGGCCCTCGTGCCGCTGCTCTATGCGATCGCGCGCGTGACGCAGCTGGGCGCCGACGCCGCCCAGACCGTCGACGTCGTGCGCGACGCCGTCTTCGCGGCCATCCTGGCCGCCGTCGTGATCACGCTCGGCTGGTTGCTGCGCAGCGTGGCCGTGGGGATCGACGGCGCCCGCAGCGACGCGGTCGCCTCCTACGCCGAGGCCGCCGCGGCCAACGCGGCCGAGACCGAACGGGTGGCCGTCGCCGCCCTCATGCACGACAGCGTGCTGGCCGCCCTCATCGCCGCCGAGCGCGCCGGCACACCGCGCGAGGAGGCGCTGGCCGCCGCGATGGCGCGCGAGGCGCTGACCCGTCTCGCCAACACCGACCAGGACTCCGGCGAGGGTCCCGACGAGCCCGTCGCGGCCGCCGCGGTCGCCGCGACCCTCCGCGCCGTGGTCGCCGAGCTCGACGGGGCCGCCCCGGTCGCGGGGGAGGTCGCCGCCGACGCCCCGGTGCTGCCGGGGCGGGTGGCCCGGGCGCTCGTGCTCGCGGCGACGCAGGCGGTGAGCAACGCGATCGACCACGCCCACGGGCGCGGGCTGCAGGTGTCGCTGCGCGCGGATGCCGCTCGTGTGCGAGTGCAGATCGTCGATCGCGGACCGGGCTTCGATCCGGCCGCCATCCCCGACGACCGCCTCGGCATCCGCGGATCGATCGTCGCGCGGATGGCCGCCGTCGGCGGCCGGGCCCGCGTCCGGACCACCGCCGCCGGAACCGTCGTCACCCTCGACTGGGAGTACCCGCGATGAACCTGCGGGTGCGCGCCACGCTCTCGGTGCTCGCGATCGCCTTCACCTCCTACCTCGCCGCGGGCGCCGTGCTGTGGTCGAGCCCACCGCCGCACGTCGCGGTGCAGCTGGTCGCGGTGGCGCTCTACCTCGCGACCACCTGGGTGTGCGTCTTCTGGAACTCCGGATCCAAGCCGTCGCGACGAGACCCGATCACCGGCGACCTCGGACACCGCTCGGTGCTGCCGGCATGGGCCGCGGTGCTGGCGCTGGCGACGGCAGTGCTCGTGCCGAACGCGAGCTGGGTCGCCGTGGGGACGGAGGCGCGACGCACCGACATCGGCACCTGGAGCGTGGGGGCGGTCGGGGCGCTGCTGGCCATCGTCATGGTGCGCCGACGTCCGTGGGTCGCGTGGGTCGGCGTGCTCCTGCTGGCCGCGGAGGCGGCCCTGTGGATCGGGCCGGTCGACGCGCTGGCGCTCGGCGTCGTGGGCGCTGTGCTGTGGGTGGGGGTGGCGCAGCTGCTGACCTGGCTCGTCGACCGCGCGGCATCCGACACGGCGGAACTGACCGCGTTGCAGCGCGCGGCGTCCGAATGGCTCGCGGCTCAGGAGGGGACGCGGCGCGAGCGGCGCACGCAGGTGCAGCGCGCGCTCGCGCTGGCGGGGCCCGTGCTCACCCGGACGATCGAGACCCGGGGGCGCCTGACGGAGGGCGAGCGACGAGCGGCCCGTATCGCGGAGGAGGCGCTGCGCGACGAGCTTCGCGGGTCGGCGCTGCTGGACGAGGCCGTCCGCGCCGCCCTGTCCGCCGCCCGGGAGCGCGGGACCATCGTCTCGGTGCTGGACGAGGGCGGACTGGACGGGCTGTCGCCCGCCGAGCGCGCGGTGATCCGTGCACGCCTGGCGGAGGTGCTGGCCGATGCCGACTCGGAACGCGTCTACGTGCGCGCGGCCGCGCACGAGGAGATCGCCGTCACCGTCGTGGGGCGGACCCCGTCCGACGACGGTGAGGACCAGGTGGACCTCTGGAGCGAGATCCCGCGCCGCGGGTGAGGCCGGCGGCCCGAGACAGCGGCCCGAGAAAGGCGCCCCGAGAAAGCGGCTCGAGAGAAAGAGGAGGCGAGGGGCGGCGAAGCCGCCCGCCCCTCGCCATGCGAGTGGTTACCCGAAAACCGACTCGCGAAGGGCCGATCCGCTCATCAAGCGGAACCGACCGAACGCAGAAGCGTTCCAGCGATATCGATTCTTCCGGCTCCGAGAAGCTGTGTCTGTAGGTATTTTGGGGGACAAAGACAGCGGGTCAGCCCGCGAAGCGTCCCCAGCCGGTCTCGCGCCGCAGGGGCGCGCGCAGGTTCCGGGCCGAGAGCTCCCAGGCCGATCGCCGCGGGGTCTCGTCGGCGACGGCGTCGGCGGCCTCGCGCTCGTAGGCCTCGGTGACCACCGCGAGCACGGCGGCCAGCTCCTCCGGGGTGGGGTCGCCGCGGCGGACATCGATGCGCACGGCATCCGCACCGGCGGCGGCCGCGCTCGGCGGCGTGGCGGACGCGGTCATAGCGGGATGTTACCGTGCTTCTTCGCGGGCAGGCTGGCCCGCTTCCCGCGCAGCGACCGCAGTGCCTTGGCGACCGCGACGCGGGTCTGGGCGGGCTCGATGATGCCGTCGAGCTCGCCGCGCTCGGCGGCCAGGAACGGCGACGCGACGTTGTAGGTGTACTCGTTCGCGAGGCGCTGACGCACCGCCGCGACGTCTTCGCCGGCTTCCTCCGCCTTGCGGATCTCGCCGCGGTAGAGGATGTTGACGGCGCCCTGGCCGCCCATGACGGCGATCTCGGCGGTCGGCCAGGCGAGGTTGACGTCGGCGCCCAGTTGCTTGGAGCCCATCACGATGTAGGCGCCGCCGTAGGCCTTGCGCAGGATGACCGTGACGAGCGGGACGGTCGCCTCGGCGTACGCGTACAGCAGCTTGGCGCCGCGGCGGATGACGCCGGTCCACTCCTGGTCGGTGCCGGGCAGGTAGCCCGGGACGTCGACGAGGGTGAGGATCGGGATGGAGAACGCGTCGCAGAAGCGGACGAACCGGCTCGCCTTCTCGCCCGCCTCGATGTTCAGGGTGCCGGCCATCTGCGACGGCTGGTTGGCGATGATGCCGACGGTGCGGCCCTCGACACGGCCGAGGCCGATGACGATGTTCGGCGCGAACAGCGGCTGCACCTCGAGGAAGTCCCCGGCATCCACGATGTGGGAGATCACCTGGTGGATGTCGTACGGCTGGTTGGGGGAGTCGGGCACGACCGTGTTGAGCGTCCGGTCGGCGTCGGTGGTCTCCCACTCGAACTCGTTCTCGTAGACGGGGATCTCGGCCATGTTGTTGTCGGGCAGGAAGCCGACCATCGAGCGGACGTAGTCGATCGCGTCGTCCTCGTCCTCGGCCAGGTAGTGCGCCACGCCGGAGCGGGTGTTGTGCGTGTAGGCGCCGCCGAGCTCCTCCATGCCGACGTCCTCGCCGGTGACCGTCTTGATCACGTCGGGACCCGTCACGAACATCTGGCTGGTCTTGTCGACCATGACGACGAAGTCGGTGAGCGCGGGAGAGTACACCGCGCCGCCGGCCGCCGGGCCCATGATGATCGAGATCTGCGGGATGACGCCGGAGGCCGCCGTGTTCAGGCGGAAGATCTCGCCGTACTTGCCGAGGGCGACCACGCCCTCCTGGATGCGGGCGCCGCCGGAGTCGAGGATGCCGATGATGGGCATGCCGCCGCGCAGCGCGAACTCCATGATCTTGATGATCTTGTCGCCGGCCACCTCGCCGAGCGACCCGCCGAAGGTCGTGAAGTCCTGCGCGTAGACGGCGACCGTGCGGCCGTGGATCGTGCCGACGCCGGTCACCACCGAGTCGCCGTACGGGCGGGAGCGGTCCATGCCGAAGGCCGTCGTGCGGTGACGCACGTACTCGTCGAACTCGACGAAGGTCCCGGGGTCCACGAGCATCTCGATGCGCTCGCGCGCCGTGAGCTTGCCCTTCGCGTGCTGCTTGTCGCGCGCGGTGGCCTCGGCATCCACGACGGCCGCCTGGTAGCGGGCGCGGAGGTCGGCGATCTTGCCGGCCGTCGTCGACAGGTCGGGCTGCGCGGAGTGGTCTGGCTGCACGGTTTCGTCTGGCTGCTCTGGCACGCCTCCCACCCTAGCGACCGCCCCCGTGCGTCGGTTGGGGGACGCTCACAACGAGACGGCGATTCGATTGTGGGATGCCGCGGAACGACGCGCCGTCCGGCCTCGCGGGTGCGGCGTAGGGTGACGCTATGTCGATTCCCACCGAGGGCTATCCCCTGACGGCCGCTGTCTCGCCCCGCGTTCACGTCATCGACACCGTCGACTCCACCAACGCCAAGCTCGTCCGCGATGCCGAGGACGATCCGGACGGGCATCCGCACCTGTCGGTGCTGCTCACCCGCGACCAGCGCGCCGGCCGCGGCCGGCTCAGCCGCACCTGGGTGACGCCCCCCGGATCGGCTCTTGCGGTGTCGGTGCTGCTGCGCGTCGGCGCCGTCGCCGTGCACGACCGGGGTTGGATCCCGCTCGTCGCGGGCGCCGCCATGGTCGACGCGGTCGCCGCCCAGCTGCCCGCCCACGACGTCGCGGTGAAGTGGCCGAACGACGTGCTCGTCGACGGGCGCAAGATCTGCGGCATCCTCGTCGAGGTCGTTCCCTCGGATCCGCACACGGTCGTCGTCGGCGCCGGTGTGAACACGACGATGTCCGAGGCGGAGCTGCCCGTGCCCACGGCGACCTCGTTCGCCGCCCTGCGGGCCGTCGCCGACGAGGACCGGCTCGTCGCGGCGTTCCTCGACGCGCTCCGCGACCGCATCGCCCGCCTGGCCGTCGGCGGGGGAGCCGCGGTGGCCTCCGACGTCGTCGCGCGCTGCGGCACGCTCGGCACGCGGGTGACCGTCTCGCTGCCCGACGGCGGGGTCATCGAAGGCACGGCCGCGCGGCTGGACGCCGACGGTCGGCTCGTCGTCGCGACCGACGACGGCCCGGAGAGCGTCGTGGGCGCCGGTGACGTCGTGCACGTGCGCTGATCGCGTCGGCGGCGGGCGAATCGCGGACCTCGGCCCGGTCACGCCCCGTTTCGGCGCGGTGACCGGCACAATGAGAGCGTGACCTCGCCGACCGCGTACCCCGGGCGACCCGCCACGCCCGCGCCGGGCGCGCCGACACCCGAGCGCCGCATCGCGCGCGTGCGCGGACACGCGCGCCGGCTGTTCTGGTCGGCGCTCGTCCTCATCGTCGCCGCCGGAGCCGCCGGCTACTTCACGGGCAATCTCCCCGCTCCGTTCGAGGACTGGATGCTGTGGGCGACGGCGGGCGCCGTCGTCCTCCTGCTGGTCGTCCTCCCGTACCTGCGGTGGCTGTCGCACACCTACACGGTCACGACGCGGCGCGTCGTCGAGCAGTCCGGGACCTTCGGCCAGCGCCGCCGTGAGCTCCTGCACGCGCGCGGCTACACGATCGCGGAGCGCCGCGGTCCGCTGCAGCGGCTGTGGGGCGCCGGAACGCTCGTGCTCTCCAACGGCGTCGACGAGCCCCTCCGGCTCGTGAACGTCCCCGCGGTCCGCCTCCTGCACGAGGCGCTGTCCGACCAGGTCGAGGTGAGCCAGATCCTGGCCCATCGCGACGCCCGGTGGGACGCCGCGACCACGGTCATCCCGGACCCGCCCCCGCTTCCGTAGCCCCGTGCGGCCCGGCCGGCGGACGGCGCGGCCGCGGTGGCGGAGCGCCCTCTCGTCGACCTGAGAAGATGGAGCGGACGAAAGGGAGCACCATGGCACTCACCCTCGGAATCGTCGGCGGCGGTCAGCTGGCGCGGATGATGATCGCGCCGGCCGTCGAGCTGGGCGTGCAGGTGCGGGTGCTCGCCGAGGAGCCCGGGATGGCCGCCGCGATCGCCGCGACCGCGACCGGCGACTACCGCGACCTCGAGACCGTGCGGGCGTTCGCGCGCGACGTGGACGTGCTCACCTTCGATCACGAGCACGTGCCCCAGGAGGTGCTGCGCGCGCTCGTGGACGACGGCGTGCGCGTGCACCCCGGGCCCGACGCGCTGCAGTTCGCGCAGGACAAGCTCGCGATGCGTGCCCGCCTCGACGAGCTCGGGATGCCGCAGCCCGATTGGGCGGCCGTGGCCGATGCCGAGGCGCTGCGGGCGTTCCTCGACGCCCACGGCGGCCGCGCCGTCGTCAAGACGCCCCGGGGCGGCTACGACGGCAAGGGCGTGCGCGTCGTCAGCGACCCGGCGGAGGTCGCGGACTGGTTCGACGGCGGCGCGCTGCTGGCGGAGGAGCTCGTGGACTTCTCCCGCGAGCTCGCCCAGCAGGTGGCGCGACGACCGTCCGGTGCGCTGCTCGCCTACCCCGTGGTCGAGACCGTGCAGCGCGACGGCGTGTGCGCCGAGGTGATCGCGCCCGCCCCGCGCGGCGGCGCGCGTCTGGCCGAGGTCGCGGCCGAGATCGGAACCGCGATCGCGGAGGGTCTCGGCGTGACGGGCATGCTCGCCGTCGAGTTGTTCGAGACGACCGACGAGCGGCTGCTGGTCAACGAGCTCGCGATGCGCCCGCACAACAGCGGCCACTGGAGCCAGGACGGCGCCGTCACCGGACAGTTCGAGCAGCACGTGCGCGCGGTCCTCGACCTTCCGCTGGGCGACGTGTCCCCGCGGCAGCCGTGGGCGGTCATGGTGAACATCCTCGGAGGTCCGCAGCACGACACGCTCGAGAGTCGATTCCCGGCGGTGCTCGAGGCCCATCCCGCCGTCAAGGTGCACACCTACGGCAAGGCGCCCCGCCCCGGGCGCAAGGTCGGGCACGTCAACGCCGTCGGCGACGATCTGGACACCGTGGTGTACGAGGCCCGCGCGGCGGCGGCCTTCTTCGCCGACTGACGCGCCCCTCCGCCCTCCGGCCCGCGTCCGATCGTGGGGGTGGGTCGGCGGTTGCTGCGTGACGAACGTCGGACCATCGGTGGGCATGGGCGTGCTCGCGGGTGATGTAGACGGGCATGAGGGCATGACTCCGACGCTCGTCACCGACGGCTCTCGAGCGTGGCGTTCCGGGGTTCTTCCAGGGTGCCGCCATAGCCTTGTCGGGTGACAAGACCCCTGCATTCCTCGGCATCCCCTCTCGTCGGCGTGGTCATGGGGTCGGACTCCGACTGGCGGGTCATGAGCGACGCCTCGCAGGTGCTCAGCGAGTTCACGATCCCGCACGAGGTCGAGGTGGTCTCGGCCCACCGCACGCCCGACAAGCTCCTGCGCTACGGCCGTGAGGCCCGCGGCCGCGGCCTCCGCGTGATCATCGCCGGTGCCGGCGGCGCGGCGCACCTGCCCGGCATGCTGGCGTCGGTCACCTCGCTCCCCGTCATCGGTGTGCCGGTGCAGCTCGCGACGCTCGACGGGCTGGACTCCCTGCTCAGCATCGTGCAGATGCCCGCGGGCATCCCGGTGGCGACCGTGTCCATCAACGGCGCCAAGAACGCCGGACTGCTCGCGGCCCGCATCCTCGGCTCGTCCGACCCGCGACTGGCCGACCGTGTCGAGCAGTACGCGCGGACCCTCGAGGAGCAGGTCGAGGAGAAGAACCTGCGTCTGAAGGAATCGCTGTGAGCATCGCCGCCCCGCCGCGTCCGCCCCGTGGCGCGGGAGGCGGTGCCGGGGGAGGCGTGATCGTCGGCGAGCAGCCGATGCGTCGTCCCGACACCCGCTCGCCGCAGGTGATGACGCGGCGCGCCTGGTGGCTCCTGGCCCTCAACTTCCTCCTGCCCGGCTCGGCTCAGGCCCTCGCCGGCAGCCGTCGCCTCGGGCGGGTGGGCCTGACGGCGACCCTGCTCATGTGGGTGGTCGTCGTGCTCGCCGGCGTCGCCGCGCTGATCTGGCCGTCGCTGCTCTTCACGATCGGCACGAACGGGTTCGCGCTGCTCGTCGTCCAGCTCGTGCTCCTGGCGTACGCCGTGCTGTGGGTCGTGCTCACGATCGACACGCTCCGGCTGATCCGGCTGGTGAACGTCCGCCGCGGCTCGCGGCCGATCGTCGCGGCGCTCGCGATCCTCAGCCTCGTCGTCGGCAGCGGCGGCGCCGTGTACGCCGCGCAGCAGCTGCTGGCTCCGGCTCGCGAGGCGATCGCGGCGATCTTCACGAACAACGCCCCGCCGGTGCCGCCCGCCGACGGGTACTACAACTTCCTGCTCCTCGGCGCCGACAGCGGCCTGGGGCGCGATTCGATGCGATTCGACAGCATCTCGGTGGTCTCGGTCAACGCCGAGACCGGCGCCGTGCACATCACCGGCATCCCGCGCGACCTCGCCTATGCGCCGTTCGCCGACGGACCCATGCACGACCGCTATCCCGACGGGTTCGAGGGCCACCCCTCGCAGACGTGCGGCTGGGGCCCGGGCATCAACCAGCTCATGAACGCCGTCGAGATCTGCCAGCCCGACGGAGGCGCGGAGATCTACCCCGACGCCGCCGCGCAGAGCTCCACCCCCGCCATCGAGGCGACGAAGGATGCCGCGGAGGGCATCCTCGGCATCCAGATCCCGTATTACGTGTTCGTCGACATGAAGGGGTTCGCCGACATCGTCGACGCACTCGGCGGCGTGGACATCACCGTCCAGGAGCGGCTGCCCAAGGGCGGCGGTCCCACCTACGAGGGGGAGCCGGCGGAGGACTGGGCGATCGGCTGGATCGAGGCCGGAGCCCAGCACATGGACGGCGACACGGCGCAGTGGTACGCGCGGTCGCGGTACACCACGAGCGACTGGGACCGCATGCGCCGTCAGCGGGAGCTGCAGCAGGCGATCCTGGCGCAGGCGAACCCCGCGAACGTCCTCAGCCGCTTCCAGGCGGTCGCCGCGGCGGGCGAGGACCTCGTGAAGACCGACATCCCCGACTCGATGCTGGGGTATCTGGTGCAGCTCGGCGTCAAGGCGAAGGAGCAGCCCGTGCAGACGCTCGAGCTGACGCCCGAGGGCGCCGGCATCGACACGGACGAGCCGACGGCCGACGAGTACGCGCACGTGCGCGACCTCATCCAGCAGGCGCTCTACCCGCCCTCGCCCACGCCGACGCCGGAGGGCTGAGGTCATGACCGCCACCCTCCGCCTGGTGTTGGATCAGATCGTCGCCGCGACCGACGCCGATCTCGCGATCGCCACCCGCGAGATCGCCCGCGCCCTCGTGACGACCGCGCCGTCGGGGTGCGACGTCGCCGCGATCGTGCCGTCGGTGCCCGACGCGTCCGCCGCGCTGGAGGCCGCCGTTCCCGGCCTCGTCGATGTCACGCGCGCCTCGCTGCCGCGCCGTGAGCTCGCCGCCTCGTGGCAGCTCGGGATCGCACCGGGCATCGGGGGAGGGATGATCCACTCGCCCACCTCCCTCGCGCCCCTGGTGAAGCACGATCGGGTGCACGAGAACGATCAGACGGTCGTCACGATGTGGGACCTCGCCGCGTGGGAGCGCGCCGCGGAGATGTCGCGTCCCGCCGTCGCGTGGCATCGGGCGATGCTCAAGCGCGCCGTCAAGCATGCCGACGCCGTCGTGGTGCCCACCCATGCGATGGCGGAGAGGCTCTCGGAGATCGCCCCCCTGGGCGACCGCCTCCGCGTCATCGCCGGCGCCGCACCCGCGCGCTTCGCCGTCCCCACCGACGAGGTGGGTCGACGCCGCGCGCTCGACATCCCGGACGGGTGCCTCGTCATGTCCGGTTCCGCGGCGGCATCCGCGGGTCTCTCCGACGCCTTCACGGCGATCGCGACCTCGGGAGCCGACCTGCCCGTCGTCGTCCTCGACGCCCCCGAGGGGGAGGAGCCCGCGCTCGCCGAGCAGGCCGCGGCATCCGGTCTGGCGGAGGGCCGCGTGCACCTGCGGGGGACGCTCGAGGATGCCGATCGTGCGGCCGTCCTCGGGGGCGCCGTCGCGCTGCTGGCGCCGAGCCGGCTCGCGGGCTTCCCGTGGCGGGTCGTCGAGGCGCTCGCCGTCGGCGTGCCCGTCATCGCCGCGGACTCGCCGACGCACCGCGAGATCGTGTGGGACGGCGGCGTGCTGGTGCCGGCGGACGAGGACGGCGCTTTCGCGGACGCGCTCGCGGGCCTGCTGTCGTCGACGGCCGTCGTCGAGCGGCAGGCCGTGCTCGCCGCCGACCGCGGACGCGCCTTCTCCTGGCTCAGCGCGGCCGAGCGGGTCTGGCAGCTGCACGCCGACCTGTGAGGACGCGCGAGGACGCGCGCGGTTCTAGGGTGTAAGTCATGCCTCCTCGTGTCACCGTGATCGTGCGGACGAAGAACCGACCGGAGTTCTTGACGAGGTCTCTCGCTGACATCTCGGCACAGACCTTCCGTGACGTCGGCATCGTCGTCGTCAATGACGGCGGCGACCGCGCCGTGGCCGCGCAGATCGTGTCCTCCGCCGGCGTCGATTCCCGACTGATCGACACCGCCGCACCGGGCGGGCGGTGCGTCGCCGCGAACACCGGCGTCGCGGCGGCCGACGGGAGCGAGTTCGTCGTCCTCCACGACGACGACGACCTGTGGGACCCGCGCTTCCTGGAGCGCACGGTCGCCTGGCTCGACGCACACCCGGAGGACGTGGGCGTCGCCGTCGCCACCGCGATCGCCTACGAGCAGAACGTCGGCGGCGTATGGGTCGAGGCCTCGCGGGTGCCGTTCTGGGAAGGGATGACCCGCGTCTCCTTGACCGACATGCTCGATCGCAATCGCGTCGTCCCGATCT
Organism: Microbacterium sp. NFH-22A-Y; assembly: GCF_021401375.1. NCBI lineage: Bacteria > Bacillati > Actinomycetota > Actinomycetes > Micrococcales > Microbacteriaceae > Microbacterium > Microbacterium sp. NFH-22A-Y. The sequence continues at coordinate 886,292 of NZ_JACBGF010000002.1, forward strand.
CGTTGCTCTACCGACGTCGGGTCCACGACGAGGTCGGCGGTTACGACGAGCGACTGGGCACCGTCGAGGACTGGGAGTTCCTGCTGCGGGTGCTCGCTCGACACTCGGTGGGGTTCATCCCCGGTGCTCCCCTCGCGATATGGACCCAACGCCCTTCCGCCACCGGAGTGGCGTCCAACAGCATGTTCGCCCTCGAGGATCGACACGCCGAAGACGACGCCCTCGTGCGCGATCGCGAGCTCGCCGCCTGGACGTCCGCCAACGGAATGGGCCTTCCGCTGTACCTGGCGGGGATGGAGAGGCGGCTGGCGGACCACGTCGATGCGTCGGCCGACCGCCTCCGGGAGCAGATCCGTGCTGACATCGATTCTCATCAGCCCATCGCTTCGCGTCTGCGGCGTCTGCGACGACGTCTGGGCGGCCGAGGCGACTCGTGATGACCGCTTCCCGATCGCGTCTGCGCGCCGCCTGGCGTCGCGTCAGGGGCGCTCCGGTGGCCGGCGCGCTCGTCAGGGCCGCGGACCGTCTGCTGTGGTGGCGGGTCATCCGCCGCTCCGGCCTGGTGGACGCGCAGTATTACGCCGCACAGCGCGGATGGCGCCGTGCCGGTGACGCGCGGGCGATCGTGGACTACGTCACGCGCGGATTCAGATCCGGCCTCAGCCTGAATCCGCTGTTCGACGAGCTCGTCGCCGGGCGGGCGCTGCCCGAGCCCGATCGGGTCCCCGCGCTCTACGCCTACCTCGTGAGCGATCGACGCACGGTGTCCGTCCATCCCTGGTGGGACGCGCCGGCCGACGCCCACCGGGCCGAGGGCGTTGCGCCACTGGACGACGTCTGGGCGCGCCGGGAGAGCGCGATCGTCGAGGTTCGGATCGGCGAACGGTCGCGGTCCGTGCCGGTGATGCAGCTGCGCGCCTGGGCGATGGAGGCCGCGCAAGAGTGGCGACGGGGGACGCGCGCACCCGCCGGGGACGCAGATCGAGCCGACCTGGTCGTTCGGATCCTCCAGCGGCGGGATCGCGATTACCCCCGTCGCGTCCTCGAGGTCACCCCCCTGGCCCACACGGATGACGTGGTCGTCGTCGCGGTCGGATGCGAAGCCGGTCAGTGGATCGGGCTCGACGTCGCCGCACGGCTGTTCCCGTCGTTGCGGCGAGTGATCGTTCCGCGCGCCGCGTCCTATCGGGATGCCGTCCGCAGCGCCGACGCCGCGCCCCGACGCGGATCGGGCACGATCACGATCGTCGGCCCGCGATCGGACCTCACCACGGCCGAGATCCGCGCACTGCGGGAAGGCGTCGTGCCGGGCCGGGCGGTCGCACCCGTGGAGATCGCGCCCGACGGAACCGTCGCGGCCTTCGGCGCGGCCGGCACCGGCGGGACCGTGCCCTACGCGATTCTCAGCGGCCATCCCCGCGAAGACCTCGATCTCCTCGGGACGTCGCGCATCGAAGTGCCCCTTCTGGCCGGTCCCACGTTCGCGATGGCTCGTGAGGATTGGTCCGCGATCGGCGGGTTCGACGGTGTCTCGGCGGGAGCGGCCGTGCCTGCCCTCAGCGCCGCCCTGCGTGCTCGAGTTCCCGGCTTCGTCTGCCAGATCGACGCGGGCATCCGGAGCACGTCGTACGCGCGCCACACCGCGTTCCGGACGGAGGAACCCGCCGCGGCGTCCTTCTCCGACGAGCGCCGTCGCGCCGAAGAGATCCTCCGTGCAGCGGGCTTCCGGGTGACGGCCTGGCGCCCTGCGCTCACGCCGTCCGCCGCACCGCTGCCCGAGCTCGAGTGGCGACGCCCGGAGCCGGCGGCCTTGCGGTGGGCCATCAAGATCTGCGCACCGCCCGGTCCCCTCGGCGCCGTCTGGGGCGACACGCACTTCGCCGACGGACTCGCCAAGGCCCTCAGACGACGCGGACACTTCGTGGCCGTGGACAGCTTCGATGCCCGGGACCGGTGGACGTCTGCCCTCGACGACGTGACGCTGGTGGTGCGAGGTCCGTACCGCATCTCTCCCCCGACGACGGGTACCCGCGTCGAGTGGATCATCAGCCACCCCGACCAGATCACGCGAGCCGAGGTGGACGACTTCGACATCGTCTACGCGGCATCCGATCTGTGGAGTGCAGCGGCCTCCGAGCGGTGGAACATCACCGTCTCGCCGCTGCTGGAGTGCACCGACGCCGATCAGTTCTACCCGCGTGGCCTGGCGCGCACCGACGAGATCGTCTTCGTCGGCACCGCGCGAGGAATCGCTCGGCCCAGCGTCGTCGTGCCACTGGCGGCGGGCATCCCGGTGCGCGTCTACGGACCGGATTGGCGCACCTACATCCCCGCCTCGGCCATCGCGGCGGAGAACCTTCCGAACGACCGGCTCAGCGAGCGCTATGAGACGGCCTCCATCGTCCTCAACGACCAATGGCCGGCGATGCGGCAAGAAGGGTTCATCGCCATGCGGCCGTTCGACGTCGTGGCCGCCGGCGGGCGGGTGATCAGCGAGGACGTCGACGGTATCGACCGCGTGTTCGGTGACGCCGTGCCCGTGTTCCGAACGGACGAGGAACTGCTCGAGCTGCTGGCACGCGACCCCGCCGATCTGTTCCCGGATGCGGAGGGGCTCGCGGCCGCGTCCGAGCGCATCCGACGGGATCATTCCTTCGACGCGCGGGCCGGACGTATCGTCGACGACGTCCTCCGCCACCGCGCCGCGGGGGCGGCGCCGCGTGAGCAGTAGAATGGCTCGGATGAACGCGCGTTCCTTGCTTCACCGCGTCCAGTGGGAGATCAATGCCATCCGGCATCGCGATCCTCTGTCGCCACGGCGGTTTGTCCGGTTGTTCGGTTCGCGCCGGCGGCGCTCCTGGGACCCGACGCAGGAGCCGCGCCGGGTCGTCATCCTCCGCAGCGACGAGATCGGCGACACCGTCAGCACGTTGACGCTGCTGGACGCCATGCGTCGCCAGTGGCCCTCCGCGAAACTGCACCTCGTGGTCAAGCCGGGCCCGGGGTCCGCTTTCCATGCCGCCCCCAGCGTCGACCGTCTGATCTTCTGGTCGCCGATCACGGAGGGCTCGGCGTTGAAGCGGCAGATCCTCACGGTTCGGCAGGCTCTGCGCCGGTTCGGGCTCCGCGGCTACGATCTGGCGGTCCTGCCGCGCTGGGACTTCGACGACACCCCGATCCGGTACCTCGCGGTCGCCGCCCGTGCGCGCTCGGTCGTCGGCTTCACCCCCGTCCCCCAGCGCGAGCCCGACTGGCTCGGCGACCAGAGCGCGCTCTTCACCGATGAGCTCCCGCGCGGAAACGACCCCCTGCTGACCGTCGCTCAGCTGCGCCGCCTGGCGGACTGGCTCGGGCTGGCATGGACCCATCCGGGCGCCCGGCCGGTGGGACGAGCCCTGTTCGACGCCGCCGACGCGGCGCGCGCAGAAGCCCGCGCCTCCTTGCCCGGTGAGAGCGGACGGGTCATCGGCCTCGGCATCGGCGCACGGGACGCGAAGCGTCAGTGGCCCGTCGAACGTCTGACCGAGGCCGTCGTCGAGATCGCGAAGAGCGGGCCGGTCCGCGTCCGCATCCTCGGAGGCCCGACCGACCGCGAGCGTGCGGCCGAACTCGTGGGGCTTCTCCGCGACCGCGGGATCGCGGCCGTGGATCTCGCGGGCGAACTCTCCTTGAGCGAGAGCGCCGCGGCGATCTCGCAGTGCGACCTCTTCATCGGCAACGACTCCGGTCTGCAGCACATCTCGAGCTCTCTCGACGTTCCCACCGTCGTCGTCACCTGCCATCCCGCGACGGGCTCGCCCTGGAGCGACAATGCGCCGGAGCGATTCGGCCCGTGGTCGCGTCAGCGAGCGGTTCTCCAGCCGGAACGGCCCGCACCCGGATGCGGCGAGGAGTGCTCGTCCCGCGAGCCGCACTGCATCCTCGCCGTCGACTCCGCCGATGTCGCCGGCGCCGCCCTCGCGCTCATCGGTGAGTCCTCTCGTCCTTCCGAGACACCGGCGTCCGCGGGCTGACCCGCGTCCTGTCTCCGTCACTGATCTGGAACCCGCCATGACTTCTCTTCCCCTCATCACTCCTCACGACGTCCTCGGGTTCCAGGCGGTGCATGTGGTCGTCGTCGGCGACGCGATGCTCGATCGGTACGTCGAGGGCGCGGTGCATCGCATCTCTCCGGAAGCGCCGATCCCCGTGCTCCGCGTCGCCCAGGACCGCTCGGTGGCCGGAGGCGCCGCGAACGCGGCGATGAACATCGCGGGGCTCGGCGCCGCGGCGACTCTCATCGCGGCGTGGGCCGAAGACGAGGCGGGCCGGGAGCTCGAGAAACTGCTCGCGGCCGCCGGCGTCCAGGCGCGCCGCGTCGCCCGAGGCGATGCCCCCACGATCGAGAAGCTGCGGGTCGTGGCCGGGCAGCAGCAGATCGTGCGCATCGATCGCGAGGACACGTCGTCGCTGGATGCGGCCGGTGCGGATGCCGTGCTCAGCGCTGTGCGCGATGCCGTCGAGGGGCACGACCATCGGTGCGTCATCGTCCTCTCCGACTACGCGAAGGGCATGCTCGACGAGGCGGTCGTGCAGCGCGTGATCGCCTTCGCCCGAGAGCGCTCCCTGCCCGTCGTCGTCGACCCGAAGTCGGCGGACATCCGCAAGTACAGCGGCGCGACGGTCGTGAAGCCCAACTTCGCCGAGGCGGCCCTCATGGCGGGGGTGTCGGCGACCGCGCCGACCGAGGAGGTGCTCGCGCAGATCGCCGAGGCGATGGCCGTCCCGGATGTGTCGGCCGTCGCGATCTCCCTGTCCGCGCTGGGCGTCGAGGTCGTCGAGGGCGGCGCGCGCACGCGGCTTCCCACGCGCGCCCGTCTCGTCGCCGACGTCTCCGGTGCCGGTGACTCCATGATCGCGGGTCTCGCAGTGGGCCTCGGCAGCGGCCTGTCCACCCTGAAGGCCGTGCAGGTCGGAAACCTGGCCGCCGGCATCGCCTGCGCCCGTCCGGGCACCGCGGTGGTGACCTCGGCCGACCTCCTCAACGAACTGCTGATCGATTCCTCTCCCGCCCACCGGCCGGGCACGATCGAGGACTGGGATGAGCTGGCGCGACTGGTGCGGGTGGAGAAGGACGCGGGCCGGACGGTGGTCTTCGCGAACGGAGTCTTCGACCTCCTGCACGCCGGCCATGTCGCTCTCCTCAAGGAGGCCCGTTCGCTCGGCGACGTGCTCGTCGTGGGAGTGAACTCGGATGCCTCGACGGCGCGACTCAAAGGACCGTCGCGACCGCTGCAACCGCAGGCGGATCGCATGGCGGTGCTGGACGCCGTACGCTACGTGGATTTCGTCACCGTGTTCGAGCAGGACACTCCCCGCGAGCTGATCCGGGCCATCCAGCCGGACGTCATCGTGAAAGGATCGGACTACCGACCCGATCAGGTCGTCGGGGGAGACGATGCCAAGGCCTGGGGCGGCAGAGTCCATATCGTGACCCTCCTCGACGGTGTCTCGACGACGAAGCTGTCGCAGGGCGAACAGGTGCGTCGCGGCTGAGCCGCGCGGGAGAGGAATCACAAGATGAACATCGTTCAGGAGAACCTGCTCGAGAACGCACGCCGGATGTCGGCCCTCGCGGAGGACGAGCGCTTCGGAGCGTCGTTCGCGGCCGCGGCGGAGACCATGGTGACCTCACTGCGCGGGGGAGGGACGCTGTTCGCCTGCGGCAACGGCGGTTCGATGACCAACGCTCAGCACTTCGCCGAGGAACTCACCGGCAGGTTCCGTGGGAATCGGCCGCCGCTGCGCGCGATGGCGATCTCCGACCCGTCCCACCTCACCTGCGTCGCCAACGACTACGGCTACGAGTTCGTGTTCTCCAAGTTCGTCGAGGCGTTCGCTCGCCCCGGCGACGTCCTGCTCGCGCTCAGCACGAGCGGCAAGTCACCGAACGTGCTCCGCGCGGCGGAGGCGATGAAGGCGGCGGGAGGCAAGGTCGTGGCCTCGTCGGGCACGGCCGAGAGCCCGATCGGGGCGTTGGCCGATGTGACGATCGCCCTCGGCGCCAGTCGCTGGGCCGACCGCATCCAGGAGTCGGAGCTCGTCGTCATCCACTCGCTGATGCAGGCCATCGAGGACGGGTTCGGCTACTCCGCGGAGTGATCCGGGCCCGCGGCGGCGGCGAATGCCGCCAACGTGGGGAACGTGACGTCGGCGTGCGGATCGTCCACGGCATCGATGCGCACGGTCATCGTGCCGCCGGTGCGCGCTCCCAGGCGCCGTCCCATCTCGATGTCCGACTCCGTGTCGCCCACCATGACCGACAGTGCCGCATCGACCTCCGGATGCTGGGCGAGGTAGCTCAGCGCCATCCCGGGAGCAGGCTTGCGGCAGTCGCAGTCCGCGCCCACGAGATGGGGGCACACGCGGATGTCGTCGACCCGCCCTCCCGCCCCTTCGATCTCGAGGCGCATCCGCCGATGGATGTCGTCGAGGTCGGCAGCCGTCATGAGCCCCTTGCCCACGCCCTGCTGGTTCGTCACGACCACGATGCGCGGTGCCCACTGCGCGAGGACTGCCAGGGCCTCGAGTGCCCCGGGTTCGAACGCGAACTGCTCCCACGTGCGCACATAGCCGTCGATGATGCGGGTGTTGATCACGCCGTCGCGGTCGAGGAAGAGACACCACTGCCGACCGGAGGTGTTTCGACGTCGTGTCTCCTGCGTGAGCGTGTCCACCCGGCGACGCTATCGCACCCGGGCGGCGAAGGCGGCACGTGATCGGGGGCGTGGACGGCGGTGACGCCCTCGGCGGATCCCAGAAGAACGGTAGCGTGTGGTCGAGGCGCGGGAGACGAGCCGTCTGCGGGATGAAAGGACATGACTGTGCAGTCGAATCCACTGGTGTCCATGGTCGGGGCGCGAAGGCGGCGGGGGCGCCTTTCTCTGTTCAGCGCGGTCTGCGCAGCCCTGGTCGTGGTGATCGTCGCCGCAGGAGCGGGCACCGGTGCGTACGCCGCGCCCGTGGACGCCGCGCCCGCACGTATCGCCGCCTCGACGGCGTCGAGCGCAGCGGCTGCCTCGACCGACATCCCGGTGCACCCGTGGTTCGAACCGACGTACACCGAATTGGGCGGAACCGGCGGCGTCCTCGGCGCACCCCTGCACCCGATGCAGTGTCAGTCGAGCTCGTGCTGGCAGGAGTTCGCCGGCGGAGTGCTCACGTCCGATGGGACCCGGATCGTCAAGCTCTCCACCGAGTACGTCTCGACATGGCTCGCGGCCGGAGGCCCGGACGGCGGGCTCGGGCTGGTCGCGGGCCCGGAATCCTGCTTCGGTACGTACTGCGCCACTCCGTTCACCCACGGTGTCGCACGGTGGACGCCCGGCGTCGGGGTTCAGGTGATCCTCGTGCACCCGTGGTTCGAAGAGGCGTGGAAGCGGCTCGGTGCGGTCACCGGAGAGATCGGCATCCCGCTCAACGGCCTCACGTGCCAGTCGTCCTCGTGCTGGCAGGAGTTCGTGGGTGGCGTGCTCACCTCGGACGGCACCCAGATCGTGAAACTCTCCAGCTCCTATGTGCGCACGTGGCTTGCGTGGGGCGGACCGGACGGCGACATCGGTCTGGTCTCGGGGCCCGAGAAGTGCTACGGGTGGTACTGCGAGGCTTCGTTCACGGGTGGTGTCATCGTCTGGAATCCGGGCGGCTACGGCGTGACGTTCCCCGTCACGAAGCGCTGGTTCTACGGCGACTGGATCGCCCGAGGAGGGGGCGGTGGCTCTCTCGGTGTTCCGCTCGGTGCGATGGAGTGTCAACGAGCGGCGTGTTATCAGCAGTTCAGTAGAGGCACGCTGACGTCGTCGTCCACGGGGATCGTGTCGCTCTCCACGGCGTACGTCGACCATTGGCTCTATCGCGAAGGTGGGCCCGACGGTCACCTCGGTCTCGTCGAGGGGCCCGAGTCGTGCTTCAGCGGCCAGTGCCAGGTTCCGTTCCAGCACGGCCTCATGGTGTGGCAGCCCGGTGGAGGCGTACGGGTGCTCACGGGAGCCGAGGCCGATGCGTGGCGGGCCAGCTATCCCCTGCCGGGCTCCGCGCCGTCGACGGGCGGCTCGTCCGGCGGCGGGACGCCCGCCAACCCCGGCGATACGGTCAACTGCGACGATTTTGACACGCAGGCGCAAGCGCAGGCATGGTTCGACAAGTACAAGCCGTACTACGGCGATGTCGCCAGGCTTGACCGCGACAACAACGGGATCGCTTGCGAGTCGCGTCCGTGAAGGGCACGCGGGCTGATCTCGACCATTCTCGCCAACTGTGGTTGATACTGAGGGAGTGAACTACGGTCAACGAGTGCAGCCTGGTCTCGGCGAGCGGCGCGACGCGATGAGGCGCGTCGGTTTCGGCGCGCTGGTGTCGGTCGGCGCGATGATGTCCCTCGTCGCATGCGCGACCGGCTCCGCAGGCTCGCCGGGCTCGACGACGACCGCTCCGGTTCCTCCCACCAGCGCGACCGTTGCCGTGCCGACGCCGACGTCCTCTGCGACCCCGGCGACGCCCTCTCCGATCGCGTCGCCGACGCCCGGCGCCACGGCGACGGTCACGATCGTCAGCTCGGGAGCGGACGGGGAGGACGTCTTCGCATCGGGCCTCGTCACGGGAGACGCCGACGAGGAGGGGACGTGCTCGCTGACCGCCACATCGGCGACGGGTCGCGTCCTCACCGCCCAGACAGAGGCCCACGCCACGCCCGCAGCCGTGAACTGCGGGCTGATCAAGATCGCGGCCGAGCCCGGCGACTGGACGCTCGTACTGAGCTTCACCTCGCCGACCTCGGCCGGCTCGTCCGCATCGGTGCTGGTCCATCAGCCGTGAGTGAAGCCCCGCGGACCCTCCGCCGTCGTCTCCTCTCGATGCTGGTCGTCGTTGCGGCGGTGTTCTCGGGACTCGTCGGAGTCGTCGCACCGCTGCAACCGCCGGCCGCGGACGCCGCGACCGCGAGCAGCTTCCAGGCCGGCTATCTGATCTCCGACAGCAACTTCTTCGATTCGGGGTCGCTCTCGGCATCCGACATCCAGAGCTTCCTGAACTCGAAGGTGTCGAACTGTCGGCCGTTGTACGGCATGCCGTGCATGCGCGACTATGTCGCGCAGTCGACGCCGGCGCTCGCGGCGAACGCCTACTGCAGTGCGTTCCCGGGCGGCTCGATGACCGCCGCCCAGTTGATCTCGGCCGTCGCCCAGTCGTGCGGAATCAACCCCAAGGTGATTCTCGTGATGCTGCAGAAGGAGCAGAGCCTCGTCACGGACCCGTCGCCGTACGAGGTGCAGTACAGTGCGGCGCTCGGGCAGGGATGCCCCGACGGGGCCGCCTGCGACCCCGACTATGCGGGCTTCTTCTACCAGCTGTACGGCGCGGCTCGGCAGATGCAGATCTACATCAAGAACCCGAGTTGGTTCGGCTACCAGCTGGGGTGGAACAACATCCTGTATCAGGCCAACCCTCCGGACACGAAGGGCATCTGCGGAACCAAGCGCGTCTACATCCAGAACGATGCCACGCGCGCGCTGTACGTCTACACGCCGTACACACCCAATCAGGCCGCGCTCGACAACCTCTACAGCACCGGTGACTTCTGCTCGTCCTACGGCAACCGCAACTTCTGGCGTCTGTACACCGACTGGTTCGGCGACCCGACCGCAGAGCAGGTCACGGGGGAGTACGCCGCGGTGTGGAAGTCCCTCGGCGGAGCTTCCGGAATCCTCGGCGCGCCGAGGAGCGTCGTCGTCTGCATCGACAACCGCTACTGCCAGCAGTCGTTCGCCGGCGGGACGATCTTCTGGTTCCCCTCGCGGGGCGTGTTCGGTGTCCCGTCGGTCGTCGAGTCGATGTGGCGGAACCTCGGGTTCATCGATGGCAAGCCGGGATTGCCGACGGGCGTGCCGGTCTGTGCCGTTGACTCGACCTGCGCGCAGTCGTTCGACGGCGGGGTGATCGCGGCGGACTCGGTCGGCGGGTCGCTGGTGGGACAGCACATCCAGTACACCTGGCTGGCGGCGGGCGGTGTCGCCCTCGGCGGCGCGCGCGGCCCGGAGGTCTGCTCGGCCGGTGACAAGTGCGCCCAGACCTTCGCCCGGGCGGCGTTCTTCTCCGGCGGGGGTGCGACCGCGGTGGTGGGCGGGATCTTCCAGGCGTGGAGCGCGAACGGCATGTCGGCGGGCGCGATGGGGTATCCCCAGAGCGATGCGGTGTGCGCCGGCGGCGGGTGCACGCAGCGGTTCGACGGCGGCCTCATCGTGGCGTCCGGTTCGAACGCCCAGGCGATTCCGACCGCGATCGCGACACCGTACCTCGCGGCGGGGGGATATGCCGCCCTGGGCGCACCGGTCGCTCCCGCAACGTGCGGCGCAGGCACCTCCTGCTCGCAGCTGTTCGAGCGGGCGCGCATCGACGTCTCCACGGCGCGGGGCACGATCATCACCACCGGGCTGTTCCTCTCCGCCTGGGCGGCCCGCGGCTATGACCAGGGTGTTCTGGGTGCGCCGACGGCGGCGGCGGTGTGCACGGCGGTGACGTGTTCGCAGTCGTTCCAGGGCGGTCTGCTGGTCGGTTCGCCGTCGAACGGCGTCGTCGCCGTGACGGGACAGTACCGTGACGTGTGGCTCGCGACGGGCGGCGTCACGGGCTCGCTGGGTCTGCCGCTGGGCAACGACTCGTGTGACGGCAAGAGCTGTTCGCAGGCTTTCCAGCGCGGTGTCCTGGCGTGGACGCCGGCGTACGGGATGGTGACGGTGTCGGGCTGGTTCCTGCAGCCGTGGCAGGCGCAGGGTGCGGGCGGCGGGGCGTTGGGTGCGCCGACGGCGGCGGCGGTGTGCACGGCGGTGACGTGTTCGCAGTCGTTCCAGGGCGGTCTGCTGGTCGGTTCGCCGTCGAACGGCGTCGTCGCCGTGACGGGACAGTACCGTGACGTGTGGCTCGCGACGGGCGGCGTCACGGGCTCGCTGGGTCTGCCGCTGGGCAACGACTCGTGTGACGGCAAGAGCTGTTCGCAGGCTTTCCAGCGCGGTGTCCTGGCGTGGACGCCGGCGTACGGGATGGTGACGGTGTCGGGCTGGTTCCTGCAGCCGTGGCAGGCGCAGGGTGCGGGCGGCGGGGCGTTGGGTGCGCCGACGGCGGCGGCGGTGTGCACGGCGGTGACGTGTTCGCAGTCGTTCCAGGGCGGTGTGCTCTCGGGGTCTCCCTCCAACGGCGTGATCGCCGTCCTCGGCGAATACCGTGATCTCTGGATGGCGGCGGGTGGTCCCACCGGCACGCTCGGGCGTGTGCTCGCCGCCGCCACCTGCAACGGGAAATGGTGCGGGGTCGACTTCGACAACGGATCCATCGTCTGGTCGCCGGCAACGGGTGCCAACGTCGTGTCGGCGCCGATCTACAGCCGGTGGATCGCCGCCGGGGGAGCGAACGGGCGTTACGGACTTCCGTTGCGCGCGGCCAAGAACGTTTCGGGGGGCACGGCTCAGGACTTCCAGTTCGGCACGATCTCGGTGGCGCCGTGACGGTCGGTCGTCGCGAAGAGTCCACGGCGATGGATGCTAATCTGCTGGGGGCGGGGGAGATCGCCGGCGGGCGATATCGAACCCGCGGCGTCCTGATCGCCACCGAGTCCGCTGCAGCGCCTGCCGGGGCGGGCTCATCTGAGGCCGGTCGTGCTCCCCGGTGAGAACCCGGCCCCACGTCCCCTCGCCGAGGGTACTGACGAGAGGATTCCAGATGACCGATGACCGTGTGCTGTCCGCGGATGCCGTCGATTCCGTCTCGCTCGAGCGTGCGCTCAAGGACGTCGAGGTCGCGAACGCACGGGTCATCGAGCTGACTCGCGGCATGCTGGAGCGCGAGAAGCGGATCACCGAGCTCGAGGCCGAAGTCGTCCAGCTCAAGCTCATGCTGGATCCGCGGCGCAAGATCGAGCACGTGTTCCGCAAGAACCACACCCTGTACGTCATCGGTCGTCGCGCCAAGCGGATGATGGGCCGGTGAGCGCGCCCACGAGGCCGCGCGTCCTCCTGGCGGTCACCTTCTACAACGGCCGCGATTTCGCCGAGCGGACGATGGACTCGATCGCGGCCATCGAGCACGATGGCTTCGATCTCGATGTGCTCGTGCTCGACGACGCGAGCCCGGAGCCGGGCTTCAGCGACCATCTGGCGGAGATCTCGGATCGCAAGGGCGCGACGTACTACCGCGCCACGCGCAACCTCGGCATCCCGCGGAACGTGAACCTGGGCCTCGCGACGGCGCAGAAGCTGCAGTACGACTACGTCGTGATCTCCAACTCCGACGTCATCTACTCCAAGAACTCGGTGAGCGTGCTGCTGGAGGCGCTGCGCGGGCACGACGACGTCGCATCGGCGACGGCATGGTCGACCAACGTCGAGCCGTACTCGTTGCCCTGCGGTGTGGAGCTGTATCCGGAGGAGCAGGACGTCGCCGATCTCATCGGAACCGCCCTCCACAACCGTTTCGGGACGGAGGCGATCGACATCCCCGCGGGCATCTCGTTCGCCATGATGGTGCCCGTGCCGCGACTGGAGGTCGTCGGACTCATGGATCCCGTCTTCGGGCGGGGCTACGGCGAGGAGTCGGACTGGTCCGCACGGGCGACGAGCGCCGGGTATCGGCACCTTCTCGTCCAGGGGGCGTACGTCTACCACGCCGGACGTGGCTCGACTCTCGCGGCCGGGGTGGTGTCGCAGTCCGATATCGCCGACTGGACGAATCAAGCGATCGTCGAGCACCGCTCACCGATGTTCCGCTGGAGCGTCGATGCCTTCATGCGCTCCGGGGTCATGGACGACGCGCGCCCGGAGGCGGTGGCGGCGATCATCGCGCACGCTGCCGCTGTCAACGGCTATGCGCTCGTCAACGCGGCATCCGACTGGGACGATGTCGACCCGCGGGTGGTGACCGTGACCCTGCGGTCCGAGGCCGATGAGATGTGCATGGCTCAGTGGTGCGGCTTCACGACGGAGATCGACACCGATCAGATCGACGTCGTCGACGCGGTGGTCGCCTACTTCGGCGGGCAGCGCCCTGTTGCGACCAACCTCCGCCCGGCGATCTGGGAGGGCGCCGACACGTTCGGCTATCCCGTCGGATTGTGAGCGCGGATTGACGAGTCTCGCTGTCGCCTTCGACACCCGTAACAACTCCATCGGCTTTCTTCGCTGGCTGATGGCCTTCATGGTCATCTTCTCGCACGCGGGACCCGTCGCCGGTCTCTTCGGCGGCGTGGATATCGGCGCCCAGTGGGGCGCGGAGACGTCGCTGGGCGGAGTGGCCGTCACGGGCTTCTTCTTCCTGTCGGGAATGCTCATCACCCGCAGCATGACGAACAGCTCCTCCCCGGTGCGCTTCCTGTGGCATCGCGTCGTCCGCATCTTCCCGGCCTGGTTCCTCGTCCTCGTCATCACGGCATTCGTGTTCGCGCCCCTGGCGTGGTGGCACGAGCGCGGGACCGTTCGCGGCTTCTTCTCCGTCGCATCGGATTCCCCGTGGGATTACGTGGCGCGCAACTTCACCTTGATCCTCGGACAGTGGTCGATCGCCGGCACGGGCTCCGGCGTTCACGCGGTGCTGGAGGGGTACAACACCTGGAACGGCTCCGCATGGACCCTGATGTGGGAGTTCGGCTGCTACCTGGGGGTCCTGGCGCTCGGCGTCGTGGGCGCCCTGGCCGGGCGCATCGTGGGTGCGGCCTTCGCGGTGCTGATTCTCGCGCTCAGCATGCTGCAGGCTCTGCATGTCGGCGACCTGGCGTCGACGTTCCAGCTGCTCGGCAACCCGCAGGTTCTGCAGCTCGCCGCCCCGTTCGCCTTCGGCACACTGGTCCAGCTCTTCATCGACAAGGTCCCGTTCGATGATCGGCTCGGGATCGGGATGCTCGTTCTGGCCGCGTTGTGCTGGTGGCGCGGTGGATGGTTCGTCGTCGGCCAGTACGCCTTCGCCTACGGTCTGATCTGGTTCGGCAGTCGGGTGAAGGTCCTTGCCAACTGGGACCGGAGGGCGGACCTCTCGTACGGCATCTACATCGCCGGATGGCCCGTGATGTTCCTTGCGGCGGTCTTCGGCGTCGAGAAGTGGGGAACGGTGGCGTACCTCGCCGTGGTCATCGTGATCGTGCACCTGTATGCGCTCGCGAGCTACATGCTCATCGAGAAGCCGGCGTTGGACTTGAAGCACTGGATGCCGCGCGGCGTCGCCGTCCTGGGAGGCTGGAAGCCGGTGCCGCCGAAGGCGAGCTCGTCGCGCGTCCCCTCGTGGCTCAGGATGACGCCGCTCGTGCTTCTGCTCCTCGTGACGGGAGCGCTGGTCATTATCGGGGCCCTGAGAGGAGCGATCTAGGACTATGGCGGGATCATCGGTCATCATCACCGGAGCGGCTGGTTACGTCGGAAGGCATGTCGTCACGGCGGTCGCCGACCTCGGCTTCGAGCCGATCGCCGTCGTGCGACCCGGCTCCGCCGCGGCCATCGACCCCCGGGCACGTGTCTTCGAGGCAGACATCCTCACAGAGGGTGCGGATGTGCTCCGGGCCGTCGGGGTCGGCGACGTCGCGGCGGTCATCCACCTCGCGTGGCAGGACGGTTTCGTGCACAACGCGCCGTCCCACATGGCGCAACTGTCACGCCACTACGGGTTTCTGACGGGCCTCGCCGATGCCGGCGTTCCGCGCATCGCCGCGCTCGGGACCATGCACGAGATCGGCTACTGGGAGGGGCCGGTGACCGCCGACACCCCCACCAATCCGCTCACGCTGTACGGCGTCGCGAAGGATGCCCTGCGACGCTCGACGACCATCGCCATCGGTGAGCGTTCCGAGTACGTCTGGCTGCGGGCCTATTACATCCTGGGTGATGATCGACGAAACCGTTCGATCTTCGCCAAACTGCTCGAGGCGGCAGATCGAGGGGAGACGGTCTTCCCGTTCACGACCGGAAAGACCCTGTACGACTTCATCGATGTGGTGGAGCTCGGCCGGCAGATCGCCGTCGCCGCCGTCTCTCCCGGTGTCACCGGGGTTCTCAACGTCGCGAGCGGCGCCCCGGAGTCGCTGGCGAGCCGAGTGGAGAGGTTCATCGCCGACAACGGTCTGGGGCTCACACTCGAGTACGGAGCCTTTCCCGACCGCCCCTATGATTCCCCCGGAACGTGGGCCGATGCAGAAGCCATATCTGCGCTCATGTCCGCCTCCCCCTTCGCCAAGGAGAATTCGTGACCATCGAGTACGGCAAATCGCTCGCCGCCCGCACCACGCCGATACCCGGGCTCCTCCTCGTCGATCTGCCCGTCCACGGCGACAACCGCGGATGGTTCAAGGAGAACTGGCAGCGCGAGAAGATGATGGAGCTGGGTATTCCGGACTTCGGTCCGGTGCAGAACAACATCTCGTTCAACGACGCCGTCGGCACGACGCGCGGCATCCATGCCGAACCGTGGGACAAGTTCATCTCGATCGGCTTCGGATCCGTCTTCGGCGCGTGGGTGGATCTTCGCGCCGGTGAGAGCTTCGGCACCGTCTTCACGGCGGAGCTCGACCCGTCGACCGCGATCTTCGTTCCGCGCGGGGTGGGCAACTCCTACCAGACGCTCGAGCCCAACACGGTCTACACCTACCTCGTGAACGACCATTGGAGCCCCGAGAAGCTCGGCGAATACTCCTTCGTGAACCTCGCCGATGAGACCGCCGACATCCCGTGGCCGATTCCGCTCGCGAACGTCGAGTTGTCCGACAAGGACCGACAGCACCCCCGGTTGGGGGAGGTCACGCCCCTCTGAGCGAGATCACCGACGGCGATCTCGAAGAGCGCGCAGACGGCGCGCGACGGCCCGGACGGGCCTCGTCGCCCGCCATGCGCGGCTCTGCTCGATGCGCTGGAGTCGTGACCGGGTCTCCCGCAGCTCCGATCGCGCATCGTCGAGCTCGCGGGCCGTGCCCATCAACTGCTCATACGTCTCGGTGAACTCCGCGGTGGCGGCGTCGCGCTCTGCCGTGCGGATGCGGGCCAGGCGGTCCAGCTGCAGGATGTTCCACTCCGTCTCCGCTTTCGGGACCAGCTCCAGATGGAACGAGATCTCCAGGGTTCCCGCCACCGGCGCCGACGACAGGTACCACGGGTTCGTCGTGAGGAAGGTGTCGACGCCGTCCGCGGACGACGCGCCCTCGGCAACGAGCGCTGCGTCGCCGAGGTCCGACACCGCGGAGAGCACCGAGATCCGGCTGACCCATCCGTCCAGGGGGTGGAAGCGGACGCTGTCGATGTTCGTGTAGGCGGAGAGATCGAACGTCACCGTCATCCGGTCGTCGCCGAACACGTTGTTCGTGGCGTCGATACGCTGGTCGTCCGTGAATCCGGCTCCGGTGTCGATCAACAGCTTGGAGGCCACCATGTCCCCCGGCAGAAGCCGGAGATCGCGTGCGCGCTGCTCGGCCTCGGCCGCCCGCGTCGCCAGATCGTAGGCGTCCCAGGGTGTGACGCCCTCGGGCACGTGTGCGCGGACGACGGCGAGGACCTCCTCCAGGAAGAGATCGGTCTTCTCGATGCAGGCGTCCAGGACGTCGTAGGAGCGCGCTCTCCTCGCCGCATCCTCGAGATCCTCGCCCGGATCGATGAACGTCGGCGGGTACTCGAACCCGTCGAACTTCGTGGAGAAGCCTCCGGGGCTCAGGCAGCGCTTGCCCATCAAGGTCGCCCAGTAGATCATGTGATAGCTGTTGGACACGACGATCTCGCTCTCACCGATGAAGGTGAGGATCTCCTCCACGCTCGTCTCATTGGAGATCGCGTCATGGCCGGGGAAGTCCAGCGGGAAGTCCTTGTGGTGCGCGACTCCGAACCGCCTGCGGATCTCGTGCGTCGTCCGCAGCTGCGGCATCACGCACGTCACATCCGGGAGGTAGGGGATGGCGTGCTCGTTCTCGAAGTCGCGGACGGTGAGGATCGTGAATCGATCGAAGTCGATCGGCGTCCGGAACGAGGGGGACAGGCCGAAGTGCGTGTTGAACCCCGGCGCCCACGCGATGACGGGCGCACCGACGCGAAGGAGCCGATTGATCGCGCGGTTCATGAACTCGGTGTGGTCGAACATGCCGCCGCCGCCGAGGATCACGACGTCGTCGTCGCGGATGGCGTCCCAGTCGATGTAGCGGATGTCATGCCGTCGGAAGGGGAAGGCGGCGAACCGCTCGGCGTAGTGGGTGAGCGGGCTCGCCACGCGGTCACCGGCGTTGCTGTCGTCGACTCGGCTGACGAAATGCAGCATGCGGCGCCGGGTGGTGGCTGGCGAGAGGGACATCGACCTACCCTATCCGTTTCCTCGGCGGGGCATCGGCCTCACCGACCTGCAGCCGATGCCTCCACGGGGATGCTCAAGAATCCAATGGCGTGGGGGTCGGCTTCGACGTTGAACGACGTCGCCTGCATCACGTTGTGCAGGGTCTGACCCTGGTCGTTCAGCAGCGCCGCGTTGACGAAGTACTTTCCACCGCCGAACGCGGGTGCGCGCAGGAGGAAGCGCACCTCCCGCTCCCCGGACAGCGGCTCCTGCGCCACTCCCAGCCAGTCCGTTCCGGTGACATAGACCTTCTGGCCCATCTTGTCGTCGATCTGAATCCGGCAGGCCCAGTCGTCGAGGTGGTCGGCGGCGACCGTGACCACGATCTCCAGGTCGTCACCGCGCCGCAGCGCTCCTCCGGAGCGGGGATCGCCCGCACGTGCGACGACCGTCGTGACGGCTGCGCCACCCGTCCGCGCGTTGGCCGCATCCGTCGCCCGTTCCTCCAGACGCCGTTCCTCGAGGAGGTCTCGGAACTTGGCGACCGCGATGGTGGGGTTGCCGTCGTAGACGATCTTCCCGTGATCCAGCAGGACGGAGCGTCCGCACAGATCCACCACCTGATCCAACGAGTGGCTGACGAGGATGATCGTGCGTCCCTCGTGCTGGAACTGCCGGATGCGGTCCATGCACTTGCGCTGGAAGGCCTCATCCCCGACGGCCAACACCTCGTCGACGAGCAGGATGTCGGGGTCGGTGTGCACCGCCACGGCGAACGCCAGACGCACGTACATGCCCGATGAGTAGAACTTGACCTGCGTATCGATGAAATCGCCGATGTTGGCGAAAGCGACGATGTCGTCGAACTGCGCCTCGGTCTCCTCACGGCTCAGCCCCAGCACCGAGGCGTTGAGGAAGACGTTCTCGCGGCCGGTGAGATCCGGATGGAAGCCGGCGCCCAGCTCGAGCAGCGCCGCGAGGCGACCCCGTTCGCGCACCGTTCCCGATGTCGGTTCGATGATCCCGCCGATCATCTTCAGCAGTGTGCTCTTGCCGGACCCGTTGTGACCGATCAGTCCGATCGTCTCGCCGGCGCGGATGTCGAGCGTCACGTCGTCGAGGGCCCAGAAGCTCTGCCGATGGCGCCTGCCCGCCCTGCCGAGTGTGACGATGCGCTCCTTGATGGAGGAGTCCTTGCGGATGACGAATCGCTTCGAGACGTGCTCGACGGATGCCACCACGGGAGGCGTGACGTCGTCCTGGTCGCGGGATGAGGAAGGCATGGCCGGCTCAGAGCTCCTGGGCGAAGTTGCCCTGCAGGCGAACGAAGGTGCGGTGACAGAAGACGAGAAGGACGAGCCCGATCCCGAGCGCGACGAGGAGGCGCAGCATGAGTTCGCCGGGCCACACGTGCGCTTCACCGGCGACCCAGAACGCGCGCTGGAATCCGAGGACGGCGAGCGTCAGCGGGTTGTTGGTGTACACCTCGAGGAGCAGCGGGCTCGAGATCAGGTTGCGCACCATCTCCCACGAGTACACGACCGGGCTCGCCCAGAACAGCAGCATCGTCACGACCTCGACGAGGTACTGCGTGTCGCGCAGGTACACGTTGACCGCGCTGAACAGCAGCCCGAACGCGGTCGCGTAGACGACGAGGACCAAGAGAGCGGGGAAGAAGTAGAGGAACTGGAGGTGCAGCGGCGGCTTCGCCACGAGCAGGGTCGCGCCGAGGAGGATCACCAGCTGGATGCCGAAGTTGAACAACGCCGATCCGACGCTCGAGAGCGGGAAGATCTCTCGCGGCAGGTAGACCTTCTTCACCAGGCCGCCATTGTTCAGGATCGAGCTCGTCGCTCCGGTGATGATCTCCGTGAACAGTCCGATGGCCGACAGGCCGGCGAAGACGTACACGGCGAAATCGGGGATGCTCTTGGCCGCCTGGAGGAACTGCCCCATGACGACGAAGTAGATCGCGAGCTGGATGAGGGGCCGGGCGGTCGACCAGAAGAAGCCGAGGGTCGAGTCCTTGTAGCGGGCCTTGAGGTCGCGGCGAATGAGCAGACCGAGCATCTCACGCCGGGACAGCACGTTGCGCAGGGCTCCGACGGATGAGCGGCGGCCGTGGGATCCGCCGACCTCCTCGAGCGGCATCGCCGCGAGGCGGCGCATCCGCTCACCAGCATCCCGGTCTGAAGCAAACATCCTTGCGAGTCTACCTGGTGGGGCCTGTGCGCCAGCCTGAGAACGAGGCCGTCCGCGGGTCACTGTCCTTTGCTGGCGTAGAACGCTTCGACGCCGTCTTTGGCGGCTGCCCACCATGCTTCGTTGGTGCGGTACCAGTCGATCGTCGCGGCGAGCCCCGCTTCGAAGTCGCGGTACTGCGGCGTCCAGCCCAGCTCGGTGCGCAGCTTCGTGGAGTCGATCGCGTAGCGCAGGTCGTGGCCGGCACGGTCGGTCACGTGGTCGTAGGCGTCGGCGGGCTGACCCATGAGCTCGAGGATCAGCTCGACCACGGTCTTGTTGTCCTTCTCGCCGTCTGCGCCGATGAGGTACGTCTCGCCGATGACACCCTTGTCGAGGATCGTGAGCACGGCCGAGGAGTGGTCGTCGGCGTGGATCCAGTCGCGCACGTTCTCGCCCTTGCCGTACAGCTTCGGACGGATGCCGCGGATCACGTTCGTGATCTGGCGCGGGATGAACTTCTCGACGTGCTGGTACGGGCCGTAGTTGTTCGAGCAGTTGCTGATGGTCGCCTGCACGCCGAAGGAGCGCACCCAGGCGCGCACGAGGAGGTCGGAGCCCGCCTTCGTCGACGAGTACGGCGACGAGGGGTTGTAGGGGGTGTTCTCGGTGAACCGTTCCGGGTCGTCCAGCTCGAGGTCCCCGTACACCTCATCGGTCGAGATGTGATGCACGCGCGTCCCGTGCTTACGCGCGGCCTCCAGCAGCGTGTACGTGCCGATGATGTTCGTGTCCAGGAACGGACGCGGATCGTTCAGGCTGTTGTCGTTGTGCGATTCCGCGGCGTAGTGGACGACCGCATCCGCCCCGGCGAACAGGTCGTCGACCAGCGCCGCATCGGCGATGTCGCCCTCCACGAAAGAGAAGCGGTCCGCCGGCAGGCCCGCCAGCGACGCCAGGTTGCCCGCGTAGGTGAGCTTGTCCATGACCGTGACGTGATCGTCGGTGTGCGCGATCACGTGGTGGACGAAGTTCGAACCGATGAAACCGGCACCACCGGTGACCAGGAGTTTGCGCGCCATCAGAGTCCTCGTTCCAGAATGCTGAGCAGGTAGGTGCCGTAGCCCGATTTCACGAGCTTCTGCGCCCGCTCGTTCAACTGCGCGTCGGACAGGAACCCCTGCCGCCACGCGACCTCCTCCGGCACCCCGATCCGCAAACCGGTGCGGCGCTCGATCGTCCGCACGTAGTCCGCGGCATCCGTCATCTGGTCGAAGGTACCCGTGTCCAGCCACGCGGTTCCGCGCGGCAGCACCTCCACCTGCAGCTTTCCCGCCTCCAGGTAGGCCTTGTTGATGTCGGTGATCTCGTACTCGCCGCGCGCCGACGGCCGCAGGTTCCGGGCGATGTCCACGACGTCGTTGTCGTAGAAGTAGAGACCCGGTACCGCGTAGTTGCTGCGCGGCGCGACGGGCTTCTCCTCCAACGAGACGGCTCTGCCTTCGGCGTCGAACTCGACGACACCGTACGCGGAGGGCTCGGCGACCCAGTAGGCGAAGACGGCGCCGCCGTCGACGTCCGTGTACCGCTTGAGCTGCGTGCCCAGTCCGGGGCCGTAGAGGAGGTTGTCGCCGAGGACGAGCGCGACCTTGTCGGTGCCGATGAAGTCGGCGCCGATCGTGAACGCCTGGGCGAGGCCGTCGGGCGACGGCTGCTGAGCGAAGGAGATGTTCACCCCGAACTGGGAACCGTCGCCCAGGAGCCGCTCGAAGAAGGGCGCGTCATGGGGGGTGGTCACGACGAGGATGTCCCGGATGCCCGCGAGCATCAGCGTCGACAGCGGGTAGTAGACCATCGGCTTGTCGTACACAGGAACCAGCTGCTTCGACACCCCGAGGGTGATGGGGTGCAGCCGGGTGCCGGAGCCGCCCGCCAGGATAATGCCCTTCATGGTCTCCCATCCTGCCAGACGGCGGTCGTCTCTCTCCGCAGAACGTGCGGACGCGGCGCGCGTCGGTGTTCTTCCAGGCCGCACGATTAGTGTGGATGGGATCCGCGAGAATCGAGCGGACACGACTCCCGAGGACTTCACCCCGTGACCTGGCTTTTGCTCGCTGTTGCCGTGCTCGCTGCCCTCGCCGTCCTCGCCGTCGTCGGCGGCGTGCTCTCCTGGGCGGTGGGCCTGCGCGGACTGTGGGCGTGTGCCGCGGCTCCGGCATTCGCCCTGACGGCGATCGCGCTCGCCTCCGTCACCGCGCCGTGGGTCGGGTTGGTCTGGTCGCCCGTCCCCCTCATCCTGCTCACTGCGATTCTGGCCGTTGCACTGACGCTGATCCGCCGGAGGTGGGTGCGACCGTCGACGGAGGCGGGGGGTTCGCGCCCCGACTTCTGGGTGCTGGCCGCGATCGTGCTGGGCAGCGGCTTTCTCGTC
Organism: Microbacterium sp. NFH-22A-Y; assembly: GCF_021401375.1. Classification (NCBI taxonomy): domain Bacteria; kingdom Bacillati; phylum Actinomycetota; class Actinomycetes; order Micrococcales; family Microbacteriaceae; genus Microbacterium; species Microbacterium sp. NFH-22A-Y. The sequence goes on from NZ_JACBGF010000002.1 coordinate 908,214, forward strand.
TGGCGGGTCTGCGTCGCGATCGGGGAGCCGACCAACTTCTCGCAGACCTTCGACAACATCTTCCATCTCAACGGTGTCCGATATGTCCTGGACACGGGAAACGCTTCGTCGTTCAACCTCGGACGGATGACGAACCCGGGGGGCACGCTGCCGTTCTATCCGGCGGCGTGGCACGCTCTCGTCTCGCTCGTGATCACGCTGACCGGTGTGGCCATCCCGATCGGAGTGAACGCCGTCACCCTGGTCGTCTCGGCCGTCATCTGGCCGCTCGGCGCCCTCCTGCTCACCCGCACGCTCCTGGGGACGGGGCGGGTGCTGTCTGTCGCCGCGGTGGTCGCCGCCGTGGGGGTGCCCGCCTTCCCCTTCCTGTTGATGGACTACGGCGTCCTCTTCCCCTTCCAGCTGGGTCTCGCTCTCGTGCCGGTGGCGCTCGCGGCGGCCGTGCAGGCCCTCGGCTTCGGTGCGCGGACGACGATGCCGCGGACCTGGTGGTCGCTCATCTTCCTCGGCACGCTCCCGGGGCTGTCACTGGCGCACCCCGGTGCGTTCGTCGTCGTCCTGGCGCTGACCCTGCCCATGGTCACCCTCTTCGCGTGGCGGCTCTCCCGGCGGACCGCGGGGCGTCGGCGCATCCTGGTCGTGCTCGGCTTCGTGGCCTATGCAGGCGTCGGTCTCCTGCTGCTCAAGGTGCTGCGACCGCCGGCAGACGCCCGTGGATGGCCCCCGACGCTGTCGATCCCGGATGCCGTCGGCCAAGTGCTGACGGCATCGATGTGGTACGCGTCGCCCTCCGTCGTCGTGGCGGTCGCGGTGCTCGCCGGGATCGTCGCCACGGCCGTGTCGCGCCGTCCGGAGGCTTTCGTCGCGCTGTCGATGTACGTGGTCGCGGCCGGGCTGTTCGTCGTGGTCTCATCGTTCACCTATCAACCGCTGCGAGACGTCCTCACAGGGAGCTGGTACAACAACATCCCGCGTCTCGCCGCGATCGTTCCGATGACGATGGTGCCGCTGGCGGCCCTCGGCACGGAGTGGGTCTGGAGGATGCTCAAGCGGCCGGCCGATGCCTCGGGGGTGCGCGTCGGACGCGCCGTGCGCGCCGTGGGAAGCGTGGCGGGCGTCGCCGCGATCGCCCTGGTCCTCACGGGCCCCGTCGCGACGGTCTCGTCCTTCGTCAACACCGTGTACCGCATCGCGCCCGACTCCCTGCTGATCAGTTCGGACGAGTACGCGCTTCTCGAGCGGCTCGGCGACCGGGTGCCGGAGGGGGCGGTGATCGCAGGAAACCCCTGGACCGGCACCGCGCTCGCCTACGCGCTCGCGGGGCGTCAGGTGCTGCAGCCGCACACACTGTCCGAGGTGTCCCCGGACATCCGCACGATCCAGGACGGTCTCCGTTCGGCTCGCGCGGGCGACGCCGTCTGCGCGGCCCTCGATCGCACGCACACGCGCTTCGTGCTGGATTTCGGTACCCGCGAGATCCTTCCGGGAACGCACAGCTACCCCGGGTTCGAGGATCTCGCCACGTCGCCCGCGGTGCGTCTGGTCGACGAGCAAGGTGACGCGCGTCTCTACGAGATCGTGGCGTGCGAGGGACAGGAGGGCCCGTGAGGTCCGTGGATAGAATCGCGGGTATGGGCTCGACCGAGGGACGCGTGCTCGTCATTGTGCCGGCATGGAATGAAGCTCGAAGCGTCGGCCCCACCGTGCGCGAGATCCGCGCGAGCGACCCGTCGTTCGATGTCGCCGTCATCGATGACGGGTCGACCGACGACACGGCCGCGCAGGCGCGAGCCGCGGGAGCGACGGTGCTGACTCTTCCCTTCAACCTCGGGGTGGGCGGTGCGATGCGCACCGGCTTCACCTACGCGCAGCGCCGGGGCTACGCGCGCGCCATTCAGGTCGACGCCGACGGGCAGCACAATCCCGCCGACATCGCCCGGGTGCTGCAGGGACTGGAGCACGCGGACATCTCCATCGGCGCGCGGTTCGCCGACGTCGGTGACTACCAGGTGCGCGGCCCGCGGCGCTGGGCGATGATCGTCCTCGCGCGCGTCGTGTCCGGGGTGGCGAAGACCCGACTCACGGACGTCACGAGCGGTTTCCGTGCCGCGAACGCGCGCGCCATCGATCAATACGTGAAGTACTACCCCGCGGAGTACCTCGGCGACACGCTCGACTCGCTGGTGGCGGCCTGTCACGCGGGGCTGACGGTCACGCAGGTGCCCGTCGCCATGAGGCCCCGAGCTCATGGAACTCCGAGCCAGGGGCCCATCGGGGCCAGCATGTACCTGTTGCGGTCGGTGTTCGCGCTCGCGTTGGCGATCACACGCCGTCCGTCGCCGACGCGAGGTCGTCCCGTCGGGGAGGCTGCGGCATGATCGTGCTCGTCGGGATCGTCCTCGCCGTCCTCATCCTCGTGATCGTGGTGTGGATGCTGCTCGCTCGTCGTCTGCGTGAGAAGTATGCGGCGATGTGGCTGGTGATCGGTTTCGCCGTCCTCATCCTCGGCGTCTTCCCCCAGCTGCTCCTGGGGCTTGCGGGCGTGCTCGGAGTCCAGGTGCCGGCGAACCTCATCTTCGCGCTCGGCATCGTCCTTCTCCTCGGTGTCTCGCTCCACCTGTCGTGGGAGCTGTCTCAGGCCGAGGACGAGATCCGTCGGCTCGCCGAGGAAGCCGCCATCGCCCGCGCCGAGATCCAGGGCCTCGCCGCGCGCCTCGCTCTCCTCGAGCGTGAACGCGCCGACCTCGGGACACGGGGCGACGGGTCGGCCGCCGCGGCGAGGGACGACGAATCACCCGGTCCGGGTGATCGTCGGGGCCTCGACGGCTCGACTACTTGAGGAGCTTCCGGCGAGCCATCTCCTCGAGCGACTGCTCGTAGGCGTCGTCCGTCGTCGGTTCGGCACGAACCCAGTCGACGAAGCGGCGGACACCGTCGGCGAAGGGCACGGACGGTGTGAAACCGAGCCGGTCTCGTAGAGCGCTCGTGTCGGCCACGTTGTGGCGGATGTCGCCGAGTCGGTAGTTCCCGGACACCCGCACCGGCACCTCCGTGCCGAACGCGGAGAACAGGGCATGAACGACGTCGATCACGGTCGTCGCCACCCCGGAGCCGACGTTGTAGACGCCTCCGGCCGCGTCGGCGTGCGTGGCGGCGAGGAAGGTCGCCTCCACGACGTCGTCGATGTACACGAAGTCGCGGCTCTCCGCACCGTCCTCGAAGACGTTGATCTCCTTGCCCTGCCTGATGAGGGTCGAGAAGATCGAGAGGATGCCGGTGTAGGGGTTGGTCAGTGACTGGCCGGGGCCGTACACGTTCTGATAGCGCACCGACACCGGCTCGATCCCGAGCGTGGGCGCGACGGTCATGACCAACGATTCCTGCATCTGCTTCGTGATGCCGTACACGCTCGACGGGTGCAGACGCGCGTTCTCGTCCGTCGGGACCATGCGCAGAGGACCTTCGCCGGCCAGGTGCACCTCGAAGTCGCCCGCCGCCATATCGACCTCGGCGCGGTGCGGCGGATAGACCACGCGCCCGTCCTGTGTCAGGTACGAGCCCTCGCCGTACACCGAGCGGGACGAGGCGATGACGATGCGCCGCACATCGTGCGGTTCGTTGGCGAGAAGGTCGAGGAGTTTCGCGGTCCCGCCGACGTTGGCGTCGACGTAGCGGTCGATCTCGTACATCGACTGTCCGGTGCCGGTCTCCGCGGCGAGGTGGACCACGATCGTCGCGCCGCGCAGAGCGTCGCGCAGATCCTCGATCGAGGTGACCGATCCACGGCGAACCTCCGCGACACCGTCCAGCGAGCGCAGCAGCGGTGAGGTGGTCTCCGGATCCGGCCCGTGCACCTGCTCGATGAGCGAGTCGAGCACGGTGACCGTGCACCCGGCCCGCACGAAGGAGCGTGCCAGATGCGAGCCGATGAAACCGGCGCCGCCGGTGATGAGGACGTGGTCGGGCATGTGTGGTTCTCCTGGGCGAGGACGGATGCCGCCGAGCGGCGCGGGAGCGGGCGTCGGCTCGATACGCGAACACGTGCGCGAGTCTCGATTGTATCGTCACCGCTGAATCGTCACCGCATCGCGGGTCCGAGCCCCTCCCTGCCCGTTCGCGAGGCGGCGAGATGTCGCCGGCTACGCGAAGACGTGGCGAAGGTAGCGCCGTGCCTGTGAACCTCGTCCGCGGGCGAGCGCCGCCGCGGCCGACACGAGGGCGTTCAGCCGCGGGATGAGTCGCGCCCGTGCGGTCCGCGCGGCGCCGTGCCATCCCCGTGCGGCGAACCGGCGCGCATACGCGTCGAGCAGCATCGCTTCCTGGGTGAAGCGCACATCCCCGTGCGTCCCCGCCGCGGACGCCGACGCCGCGTGCCGCCGATATCGGAACACCAGGTCGTCGGCGATGAGCATCCGCCCGCCGTCCAGCGCGATGTCCAGCAGCAGGGAGAGGTCTAGAGCGATCGCGAACGTGGTGTCGAACCCGATCCGCCGTGCCGTCGAGGTGCGCCAGAGGAGGGACGGGAAGTAGGCCCAATCCGCCCGCGCGAGACTCTTGGCCATCGCTTCTCCCTCGATGACAACGGATGCGCCGCGCGTACGCGGGCGCAGCACCGCCTTCACGACGTCGCCCAGGGGTCGGCTCGGCCGGCCGCCGGCATCGATGACCTCCACGCCGAGCTGGATGATGTCGACACCGGGATGAGCGTGCAGCTGTCGTGACATCGTTTCCAGGTACCCGGGCAGCATGATGTCGTCGCCGCCCATCATGACGAACCACTCCGCCTCCGCGAGCTCCAGACAGCGCGAGAAGTTGCCGGCGACGCCGAGGTTGTGGTCGTTGCGCACGTACTCGATGCGCGGGTCGTCCAGCGACAACAACCAGTCGCGCGGTTCCAGGGAGGGGTAGTGGTCGTCGACGCACAGGAGGCGGAAGTCGCCGTGCGATTGGGCGAGGACGCTGCGCACCGCTTCTTCGAACTGATCCGACGGCCCGTAGAACGGCAGCAGGATGTCGAACTCAGCCACGGCGGGACCTCGCCGGGGGGTGTCCGGTCCGTCCGCGACGGCCGTCGCGCCACCCGCGCCACGCATCGAGCACATCCGGGCGGCGGCCGTGCAGCACGCGGAAGGCGCTCTCCTCGGCGACGCGGCGCGCCACGCCCAGCGCCGAGCGCCACCCGGGAATGCCGGCGCGGCGTGCGAAGAGCACCATGTTGCGGATGCCGAGATACATCGGATGCGCGCCGGGATCCTGGGCGGCGAGCGCCGACGGCACCACGACGGTCTGGCGTCCCGCACGCCGCATCCGCCATGCCGTGTCGACGTCTTCGAAGTAGAGGAAGTAGCGCTCGTCGAGCCAGTCGATGAGATCGAGCGCATCGGTCCTGTACATGACGATCGCGCCGTCCACCCAGTCCACCGGGTAGGGCGCGTCCGCGGCCGGAGCCACGGTGTTCCATGCCCGCCCGTTGCGCGTGAGCCGCCCGCCCGCCGAGAAGACGGTCGACGGGTTCGACGCCCGGCGCAGCAACGGTCCTGCGGCGCCGACCGCCGGCGAGGCCGCCGCGACCAGCAGTTCGGCCGCCAGCTCCGGCGAGAACTCCGCGTCGTGCGTGAGAACGAGCAGCCGAGCGATGTCGGCGGCACGCACGAACGGGCGAGATTCGTTGACCGCCGCGGAGTAGCCGGGATTGTCCGGTCGTCGGATGAGGTGCGTGCGCAGGGCCAGAGGGCTCTCGCGAAGCACGTCCTCGTCGAGGTCGCCGGCGTTGTCGACGACGATGACGAGCTCGGGCGGGACCGTCTGCTCCGCCAGCTTCGCCAGCACCGAACGCAGGAGATCGGGGCGTCGGTAGCTGATGACGATCGTCGCGTACTGTTCCATAAAGTGGTCGCTGTCAGAGCGCGTCGTGGGAGAGGTGAAGCGTGGTTTCGGAGTCGAGCGAGGCGCAGCCTCCGCGTCTTGCGAGCTTGACGAAGTATATCCCGTACCCGGGTATCGCCCATGCGGGAGGCCGCTACGTCGGTGCCCATTACCGCGCCCTCGCGTCGGAGTGGGCGATCGATGCGACCGCTCCGCTGACGACGGACAACGCGGACGCGTCTCGACGCGTCGAGGACGTCGCATCGGTGGCTCTGATGCGCGGCCGTGGACTGTTCGCCGGAGGCCGGCTGAAGCCCGTCGCCGACGTCGAGGCCGCCTGGGCGGGAAGCGCGGTCACGCGAAACGTGCGCAACGAGTTCCGCCGACCGGATGCCGCGGTGTGGGATCGGCTGCACCGGGCCCACGTCATCGAGTTCCAGTGGTCGGAGATGTTCGCCCTCGCCGAGCCGGTACGGCGCCGGATGCCGGACGGATTCCTGGTGGGCATCGCGCACGACGTGATCACGCAGCGCTGGGAGCGCGCCGCAGCGGCCGCACGAGCTCCGCTGAGCAGTGCGTACCGGGTCGCAGCCGCCCGCAGCAGAGGCCGCGAGCAGCGGTCGCTGGCGCAGCTGGACGTCGTGATCGTCTTCAGTCAGAAGGACGCCGATCTGGCCCGCGAGCTCTCACCGGGCACTCCCGTGGAGGTCGTTCTCCCGGGCCTGGGGCCGGAAGGGACCGCTCCGGCCCGCGCGCCGCACGCGGCGGAGCCGATCGTGCTGTTCACCGGGGCGCTCAACCGCGCGGACAATCACAACGGCATCGAGTGGTTCCTGCAACGGGTGTGGCCCGCAGTGCTGCGTGCCGTGCCGTCTGCGCGGCTCGTCGTCGCGGGCGCGCACGCCCGGCCGGGGCTCGAGCGCATGGTCGCGCGCGCGGATCGAGCAGCGCTCACGGGGTATCTCGAGTCCCTCGAGCCGTCCTATGCCGAGGCGTCGGTCTTCATCGCCCCGCTGTTCACCGGCGCCGGCGTGAAGTTCAAGACGATCGACGCGATGGTGCGGGGAGTGCCCGTCGTGGCGACGCCCGTCGGCGCGGAGGGCATCGGCGACGCGGACCTGTTCGCCGGGCTGACGGACGACGCCGACGAGTTCGCCGCCTCCGTCGTGGGCGCCCTCGCAGCGGACGGCTCGGCCCGCACCCGTCGCGCGCAGCAGTGGGCGGAGAGTCGCTACGGAGTGACCGCGTTCGACCGACGCCTCCGCGGCCTGTACGCAGGGTTCCCACGAACACGCTGATCTACGATGAAAATCCCGCTCCTTTCCAGTGAGAGCGGCCGAGGAGTCCTGTGTCCCACTTCGTCATCGCCGTCATCCCCGTGTTCCACGCGCCGCCGGCCCTCGCTGCTCGCGTGACCGCCCTCCGGGAGCAGGTCGATGCGGTCGTCCTGGTGGATGACGGGACCCATTCGACGGCGGCGCTCGGCCTCGAGCTCCCCTCGTTGCACATCGTCGAGATCGCCGAGAACTCGGGCATCGGCAACGCTCTGAACGAGGGGGTGCAGCGCGCACGCGAGCTCGGTGCCACCCACGTGCTCACCCTCGATCAGGACTCGTCCGCCCCCGACGGGTACGTCGAGGGCGCACTGCGCATCCTCGCGGCATCAGCGGCGTCCGGGGTGGAGGTCGCGGCCGTCGTGCCCGAGTTCGTCGGCGGCCAGCGCGTCCTGCTCCGTGACGGGTTCGCTTTCGATCCGATCCAGGCCGGCCAGCTGATCCCGATGTCGGTCCTCGACGAGGTCGGACCGTACCGCTCCGATCTGTTCATCGACGCGGTCGACTCCGAGTTCTCCATCCGGGCCGAAGAGCACGGCCTGCACTTCGTGGTGGCGGCGGGTGCGCAGATCGCCCACGAACTGGGTGAGCTGGTGCCCCTGACGGTCTTCGGCCGTCACCTCGTGATCGCCGGGAAGCCCCGACACGTCCTGTACCACGCTCCGTTTCGCACTTATTACATGGTGCGCAACAGCACCATCCTCGTCCGCGTGTTCGGTCGTCGCCGCCGGCGCTGGATGCTGTTCCGCACCCGCAAGATGGCGGAGATGGTCGTCGGATGCGTCGTGCTGTCACCGGATCGCGGCGCGCAGTGGCGGGCTGCCGTGGCGGGGCTCTCGGACGGGCTGCGCGGCGTGACGGGTCGCATCAGCGAGGAGCGGCTGCGTGCCATCCGGGGGAGCCGGCGACGCCCATGAGGCGCCTGTTCCGCCACGAGCTGCTGCGCCGGAGCGCTCTGTTCTCCCTCTCGATCGTCGCTTCGACGCTCGTCGGGGTCTTCTCGCTACCCATCCTGATCGCCACGGTCGGCGCCGAGCAGTGGGGGCATCTCGCCGTCATGCAGGCCATCACCCAGTTCGCGTCGGTGATCGTCGCCTTCGGCTGGGGGGCGACGGGCCCGAGCATGGTGTCGGCCATCGCACCCGGGGAGCGCAAAGCGGTGTTCATGCAGTCGCTCTCCGTCCGCGGGACGCTGTTCGCGGTGGTGCTCCTGCCCACCGTGATCCTCTGCGCTCAGCTCACGGGCCAGTCGTGGACCAATGCGGTGCTCGCCGCCGGAACCTACACGTTCGCCGGACTGAGTGCCGCCTGGTACTTCGTGGGCACGAATCGGCCGATCCCGCTCTTCCTCCTCGACGCGACGCCCTCCATCGTGGGCCAGGTGCTCGGCCTGTTTGCCGTCTCGATCACCGGAGAGCTGACCGCGTACCTCGCGTGCACGGCGGCGCTGACCGTCGTCGGAGTGGCGGCATCCGTGGTCTACGTCGTCACCCGTCCCCAGGACGGCCCGCGTCGGGCCGCGCACCCGACTCCGTGGCGCGAGATCCTGCGCTCCCAGTCCGCAGGAGTGTCGAGCACGATCTCGGCCAGCATGTGGACGGCTGCGCCGACGGTGCTCGTTCAGGCCTTCGCGCCCGCCGCCGTTCCGGTCTTCGCCATGATCGATCGGCTGATGAAGTACGGAGTCCTCGCCCTCGCCCCGATCCTGCAGGCCATCCAGGGGTGGGTGCCGGAATCCGGGCGAGCGACCGTGGGCGCCCGAGCGGTGACCGGAGTGAAGGTCGCAACCGGAGTCGGCCTCCTCGGGGGTGTGGCGCTGGCGGTGCTGTCGACCCCGGTGTCGTCGCTGCTGAGTCTGGGCGAAGCCGTGGTGCCGTGGACGGTCGCCGTCATCGCCGGCGCCGCCTTCGCCTTCGAATGCGTGGCTCAGATCGCCGGTCTCTCGGGCCTCGTCGCGCTCGGAGGCTCTCGCCAGCTGGCGCTCTCGTCGATCGCGTCCGCGGTGGTCGGCATCCCCGTCATCGCGGCGCTGGTGATCTGGCTCGGACTCTACGGTGCCATCCTCGGCATCCTGATCGTCGCCGCGGCGCTCGCCGTCTATCGGGCGGTGCACGTCCGACGTTACGCAAGACGGTACGTCTGACCTCACCGGTCGGCTCGGTACCCTGGGAAAGTGAGCGCCATCGCGCTCGGGATTGGATGTCATGGATCTTCTCATCGTCGGCTCGGGCTTCTTCGGACTCACGATCGCCGAGCGGGCCGCGGCCGCGGGCCGCAAGGTCGTGGTGATCGATCGCCGCCACCACATCGGTGGCAACGCCTACAGCGAGGACGAAGCGCTGACCGGCATCGAGGTGCACCGCTACGGCGCGCACCTGTTCCACACCTCGAACGCGACCGTGTGGGAGTACGTGAACCGGTTCACGACGTTCACCGACTACGTCCACCGCGTGTACACCACTCACAAGGGCGTCGTCTTCCCCCTCCCGATCAATCTGGGCACGATCAACCAGTTCTTCCAGGCGGCCTACACGCCCGATGAGGCGCGTGCGCTCGTGCACGAGCTGGCGGGGGAGTTCGACCCGAAATCCGCCCAGAACCTCGAGGAGCGCGGCATCGGCCTGATCGGACGCCCGCTCTACGAAGCCTTCATCCGGGACTACACCGCCAAGCAGTGGCAGACCGATCCGAAGGAGTTGCCGGCAGAGATCATCAGCCGCCTGCCCGTGCGATACACCTACGACAACCGCTACTTCAACGACACCTGGGAAGGCCTGCCGACCGATGGCTACACGGCGTGGCTCGAGAGGATGGCGGACCACCCCAACATCGAGGTGAAGCTGTCGACGGATTACTTCGACGAGTCGCAGCCGTTGAACAAGAAGTCGACCGTCGGTCAGGTCCCCGTCGTCTACACCGGCCCGGTCGATCGGTACTTCGACTACGCGGAGGGCGAGCTGTCGTGGCGGACGCTCGACTTCGAGGAGGAAGTGCTCGATATCGGCGACTTCCAGGGCACGAGCGTCATGAACTACGCCGATGCGGACGTGCCCTACACGCGCATCCATGAGTTCAAGCACTTCCACCCGGAGCGTGCCGACCGCTACCCGACGGACAAGACCGTCATCATGCGAGAGTTCTCCCGCTTCGCGACGCGCGACGACGAGCCGTACTACCCGGTGAACACCCCGGACGATCGTGCCGGTCTTCTCGCCTATCGCGAACTCGCGAAGGGTGAGCGCGACGTCCATTTCGGCGGGCGACTCGGCACTTACCAGTACCTCGACATGCACATGGCGGTCGGGGCCGCGCTCTCCCTCTGGAACAACCACCTCGCCTGACGGCGATGGCGCCTGTCGCCCCGAGCGAGCGACCCGGGCTCAGCGGCCCGCGTCGCCGTCGAGGTCGAACGTCCGGCGCCAGGCCGACTCCGCGGTCAGCTCCGGCAGCGCTCGGCGGTACTCGTCGGACAGTCGGTCCCATCGCCGACGCAACGTGCGGTGCAGGCGGATGCTGTCGATGAGCATCCGACGGAACTGCGCACGATCGCGGGTGTAGACGTTCTTGCCCGACCCGTCCGCGGCGTTGACCAGGGCGCTGTCGAAGAGCGGGACGCGCCACCAGTGGGCGTCGTCCTTGCCGAACTCGACCTCGGGCTGCGCCACGTTCTCGGGGCGGGGTGCACGGAGCCAGTGCGCCGCAAGGGTGGATGCCGTGAACCATCGCAGCCGCAGGCCCGTGGGGCTGTCGATCTGATGGCGCTTGCGCTGCGGGAACACCAGCCGCCCGCGCCGCGACCGCAGGGGCGTGTCCGTCTCCCGGTGCACGACGGTCTCGGGGAACCCCGACGACAGTGCGCGGGCTTCCGGCATCGCGGTCGCGAGGGTGGCCCTCATGTGCGCGGGACCGGACAGGACGTCACGCAGTGCCCGGTGGCGCAGGGCCACGGGGTAGTACTGCATCATCATGAGGTGCTTGAGGTCCAGCCGGCGGCTGTGCTTCATCAGGGTGCCCCCCTGCGGTGCGCGAGAGTGCAGCAGCCCGGCGACGATGCGGTTGCGCGCGTGGAAGTACGCCTGCCAGTCGATGGAGTCGTCCTTGCCCACCCACGACACATGCCAGAGGGCGACGCCCGGCACGGAGACCGTGGGGAAACCGGCCTCGCGCGCGCGCAGTGAATACTCGGCGTCGTCCCACTTGATGAACGCCGGGAGGGCGAGCCCGACCTCACGGATGACGTCGGTCGGGATCAGACACATCCACCACCCGTTGTAGTCCGCATCGAGGCGCGAGTGCAGCGACGGCGACTGGCGGAGATTCGCGACGGAGAAGTCGTGGGGCATCCGCTCCTGGTTGAGGGTGCGCCACATGAACGGCATGTCGTCCACGACCTCCGCCCACGCGTGCAGTTTGGGGCGGTCGAGCAGATCGAACATGTGGGCGCCGACGATCGTCGGAATCGTGGCGAACCGCGCGAACATGATGGATCGCCGGATCGACTCCGGCTCGATGCGGACGTCGTCGTCCAGCAGCTGCACGAAGTCGCTCTCCGGCCGCTGGAGGGTCTCCGTCATCGCCCGGGCGAAGCCTCCGGAACCGCCGAGGTTCGGCTGCGTCACGATCTGCAGCGTGTCGCCGAGCGTGCGGGCGACGTCGTCGTAGCCGGGCTCCGCCGAGACGAGCCGATCGCCTTGATCGATCACGAACACGCGGTCCAACAGGGGAAGGACCTCGGGACTCGCCGCCAGCGCGCGCAGGGTTCCGATGCAGTAATCGGGCTTGTTGTAGGTCGTGATGCCGATACTCGCCTTGCCCTGGCGACGCGGCTCCGTCTCGGTCGACCACGTGGCGCCTTCGAACGTCGCCGACTTCTCATCCGCGGCGACGTCGAACCAGATCCAGCCCCCGTCGCTGTACTGATTGAGCGTGAGCTCGAACGTCGTGGTGGCCTGGCCCTCCACTTCGCGCGTGTCGATCCGCTGGCGCACACCGCTGCCGGTCGAGCGGTACACGAGGATCGTGGCCGGTCCGGTGGTGCGCACCGTGAGCGTCACGGCGCGCACCGTCGTCCAGTGCTGCCAGTACGACGCGGGGAACGCGTTGAAGTAGGTGCCGAAGGAGACGCGCCGCCCGGCGACGATGCGCGCCGTCGTGCGGCCCAGGATGTTGCCGAGCTGGGCACGGCTGGACACCCGCACGGGCTCCTCGTCGATGGAGGTCCAGGTCTCGGGGTCCACGTAGAGCGGAAGCAGATCGGGGTCGCGCTCGGTCGGGAGGACGGTGTTCTGCAGGATGTGGGCCACGAGAGTCTCCGAGCGTTGCGAGCGATGAAGGGGAGTTCAGGATGCCGCGGGTGCCGCGACCAGCGGCGGCATCGGCTTCCACTCCGCATCCCGCGCGATCTTCCTGCCGTCGCGCAGCCCGCGGAACAGGTTCGAGGTCCCCCGGACGGTGCGCTCCACGAAGAGGAGCCGGACCAGCTCCTTGCCGAACGTCAGCGCGGTGCCGGCGCCGAACAGCACCGGGTTGTAGACCCCGAGGCTCCGGTAGTAGCGCTGGATGATGGCGCGGTTGCGCATGATGTAGTAGCGGTACGCGTTGCTCGACGCGTTCATGTGCCGGATGCCCATGTCCCACTGCTTGATCTCGCGGGTGCGGCGGAGCACGAACTCGTTGACGATGACCGACGTCGTCACCCGCGACGCGAGCCAACCGTAGGTCTGGTCGTCCCAGTAGATGAAGAAGCGCGGGTCGGGCAGGCCGATCCGCTCGACGATGTCGCGGTGGATGAACATGCCCTCGAAGCAGCCGGAGTTCATCTCCTTGTAGCCGGAGTCGTCGAAGCGGCTGGGCGCGAACGGGATCGGGATGGCCAGCGGCTCCGCCACGCGGTACTGCCAGTAGAACTCGCTGCCGTCGAAGTCGTAGCGCCGCCCCTGGATCGACTTGAAGCGCGGCGCCCACGCCCCCATCCTCGCCAGGCCGTCGGGCAGCACCTCGACGTCGTCGTCCATGAGCCAGATCCAGGTCGATCCGAGCTCGTACGCGACGCGCATCCCCTCGCTGAACCCGCCCGACCCGCCGGTGTTCTCGTCGAGCCGGCGGTACACGAGCTCGGTGCCCAGGCGGTCGCGGAACGACTCGACGACGGCGGTGGTGTCGTCGCTCGACGCGTTGTCGACGATGACGACATGACCCGGCTTCGGGTCCATCGCGGTGATGCTCTCGAGCAGCCTCGTCAGCAGTCCGGAGCGGTTGAAGGTGACGATCGCGATCGTCGCGCTGGCGGGCGTGAACGTGTCGTTCGGGGCCGCGTCGTGGCGCGAAGGAATGGAGGCCATGGCCTCACGAGTCTACCCCGGTGCGCCCCGCGTCCCCTGTGCGGGACGGCGCAGGCCCACCCGCGTGCGCACGCTCACCTCCTAGACTCGGACGCGTGACCACCGCCGTCGTCGGCGCCGCCGGCTCCCCGCGGCGTTACCTGCACTCGCTGTGGCTGCTGTCGGCGCGCGATCTGCGCGTGCGCTACGCGACGAGTGCCCTCGGCTACCTGTGGTCGGTGCTGGATCCGCTCGTGATGAGCGCGATCTACTGGTTCGTGTTCACCCAGGTGTTCCAACGCGGAGACATCGGCGCCCAGCCCTACATCGTGTTCCTCCTGTCGGGCCTGCTGCCGTGGGTGTGGTTCAACGCGGCGGTCGGCGACCTCACCCGCGCCTTCAACAAGGACGCGCGCCTCGTGCGCTCGACCGCGATCCCGCGTTCGATCTGGGTCAACCGCATCGTGCTCAGCAAGGGCGTCGAGTTCGTCTTCTCGCTGCCCGTGCTCGTGCTGTTCGCGGTCTTCTCGGGGGTGACCGTGGGCTGGGGGCTGCTCCTGTTCCCGGTGGCCGTCGCGCTGCAGGCGATCCTGCTGGTCGGGCTCGGTCTGCTCGTCGCGCCGCTGTGCGTCCTCTGGGGCGACCTGGAGCGCACGACCCGGCTGATCCTGCGGGCCCTGTTCTACGCCTCGCCGATCATCTACGGTGTGAACGACCTTCCCGGGGTCTTCCGCGACCTGGCGCTGCTCAACCCGCTGTCGGGCATCTTCACCCTGTACCGCGTGGGCCTGTTCCCCGGCGAGGCGGACGTCACGGCCGTGCTGGTCGCGGCCGTCCTCAGCCTCGGCATCCTCGCCCTCGGCGTCGTCGTCTTCCGGCGCCTGGAGCCCGCCGTGCTGAAGGAGCTGTGATGGGCGAGGACATCGCGATCCGCGTCGACGGCCTGGGGGTGCGCTTCCGCCGCAACCGCCGCGGTCGCCGCAGCCTGAAGGACCTTTTCGCGGGCTCGGCGCGGCGCAGCCGGCCGGGCGAGTTCTGGGCCCTGCGGGGCGTGTCCTTCGACGTCCGCCGCGGCGAGGCGATCGGTGTCGTCGGCCGCAACGGTCAGGGCAAGTCCACGCTCCTCAAGCTCGTCGCCGGGGTCCTGCTCCCCGACGAGGGGTCCGTCCGGGTCGAGGGGGGAGTGGCGCCGCTCATCGAGATCACCGGCGGGTTCGTGGGCGATCTCACCGTGCGGGAGAACGTGCGGCTGATGGCCGGGCTGCACGGCATGTCGAAGGCGGAGACCTCCCGCCGCTTCGACGACATCATCGCCTTCGCCGAGATCGGCGACTTCGTCGACATGCCCTACAAACACCTCTCGAACGGCATGAAGGTGCGGCTGGCGTTCTCGGTGGTGTCGCAGCTGGACGAGCCCACGCTCCTCGTGGACGAGGTGCTCGCCGTCGGCGACAAGGCGTTCCGGGAGAAGTGCTACCGCCGCATCGACGAGCTCCTCGCCGAGGGGCGGACGCTCTTCTTCGTCAGCCACAACGAGCGGGACCTGCGTCGGTTCTGCACGCGCGGCCTCTACCTCGACAACGGCGTTCTCGTGATGGATGCCGCGATCGGCGACGTCCTCGACGCGTACAACGCCGACCACGCGGGGTGAGCTACCCTCCCTCGGGCAGCCCCGACGTGGGCACGGCGCCGACGCGCAGCCGGTCGCGCCACGACCGCGACTGTCCCGCGCGCACGGCGCACAGGCACAGGAGCATCCACCCGAAGCCGACGAGCGCGACCGACTCGAAGATGCTCGTGACCGCCAGCGTCACCACGATCAGCGGCGTCCAGGCGTGCATGATCGACCGGCGCCGGCTGGCGACGCTCCACGATCTCACGAGCGCCACGCCGCCGAGCAGGCACAGCAGCAGCCCGCCGACCCAGCCGAGCTGCACCAGCGCGTCGACGTAGGCGTTCAGGGCGCTGGAGTGGTGCTCGGCCAGCAGCTGATTGATGGTCAGGAACGGCTGGCCGGAGCGGTCCCACGGCCCGAACCAGCCCCACCCCAGCACGGGACGCAGCTGCACGAAGAACTCCGCGAGCGACCACAGGCGCGTGCGCATGTCGAGGTCGTCGGTCGCTCCCAGGGCATCGAGCAGGCGCGTGCGCTGCGCGTATCCGACGAGCGCGGCCACCACGACGACGATCGCCAGCGACCACTGCACGGCGGCGCGCCGGGCGGGTGGCACGGTGCGCACCAGCGTGAGCGCCCCGGTCGCCGCACCGACCGCGACGGCCAGCACGAGCACCGTGGGGGAGGCCGAGAGGATGCCGAGCGCGGCGGCGAGGGCGAGCGATCCGACGCCGACACCGGTGCGCACCGAATGCGTGCGCAGCTCCACGGCGAAGGTGACCATCGCGACGACCGCCACGAAGCCGAGCATGTTGCGGGTGCCGAAGATCCCCTGCACCGGCCCGAGCGCGGCGATGTTTCCCTGGATGCCGAGGAAACGCAGCGGCATGTCGAGCAGGAGCCCCGCCAGGATCTCGAGGCCGAGCGACAGGCCGAGCGCGACGCGCAGGACGTCGCCGAGCGCGCGGACCGTCTGGAGCGGGTCGCGCACGTGGCCGATCGTCACCGCGATCAGCGCGATCGCCGCCATCGCGAGCCAGCGGGCGAGGCTGCCGAGCGGGTCGGTGCTCCAGAAGACGCTCGCGAACGCCCAGGTGACCCACAGCAGCAGGGTGAGGGGGACCAGGCGCAGCGGCGTCAGCTCCTCGCGACGGGCGATGAGGATGCCGATCGCGAGGGCGCACAGCCCGGCGATGATGCTGCGGAGGGTGACGACGCCGGCGAGCCGTGCGATCAGGTGCGAACCGACCAGGGTGGCGACGGCGGCGAGCGTGTACGCCCGCGCCAGATCCGCCGAGGCGAGCAGGCGCCGCAGGGGGCTGCCGGCGCCGAGCAGCGACCCGTCGCCGCGCCCGGCGCGCGTCATCGCGGCATCCGCTCCGGCTCGCCCTGTTCGCCGACCAGTCGCTGCTCCGAGGCGCCTCGGCCGAGCAGCGGCGCCTGTTTGATCTTGAAGGCGAGCATGACGACGAACAGCCAGCCCCAGCCGAGGAGCGGCCCCGATTCGGCCAGACCCTGCACCAGCAGCACCGCGCCGACCAGGGTCGGCAGGAGGGTGACCGGGGAGTAGGGGCGGTCGGCGACGAGATCCCAGCGCGGGCGGTCGACGGCGAAGAACCACGACCGCCACACGTAGGCGAAGAAGGTCAGGGCGATGAGGGCGAGCCCGACGGCGCCGAGCTGGAAGAACACGTCGAGCCACATGTTGTGGGCCTGCATCACGGTCTGACCGTGGTCGACGATCCATCCGTCGAACGCGGGGTCGTCGGGCAGCCAGGGCGTGGCGAAGCCCCAGCCCACGACGGGGCGCTCGACGGCCTTCGCCCCGACGATCGACCAGATGCCCTCCCGGCCGGTCAGGTCGGCCGAGCGGCCCAGCACCGAGAACACCCGTTCGCGGCCGAGCCAGAGCGCGACCAGTCCGCCGACGGCCACGACGGCGTAGACGAAGTAGTAGCGTGTGCGCTCGCCGGCGCGGCGGGTGGTGCGCATCGCGAGCACGGTGAGCAGGACCACCACGACGGCGCCGGCGGCGAGCCAGGCGGTCGCCGATCCCGCGCGCACGAACAGGTAGGCCGCGAGGGCGAACCAGGCGACGAGCAGCGAGCGTCGGGGGGCGCGCGTGGCGAAGCGGATCGCGAACACGATCATGCCGAGCAGGGCGACGTAGGCGAGGGGGTTGGCGTTGCCGAAGACCCCCTGGATGCGGCCCCCGTCGAAGAGGTTGTCGCGCGACCAGTAGACGATCGGATCGGCGACCGGCCCGTCGGGCCGCACGAACTGCGGCAGGATCGGGCCGCCCCAGACGAGCGAGACCCAGAGCTCGAACACGATCGACAGCCCCAGCACCCATTTCAGGGCCGACGCGATCGCGCGGACGAGTTCGCGCCAGGTGAGCACGGCGCCGACGAACATCGCCTGCAGCGTCGTGATCAGCAGGAGCAGCAGGGTGACGGCCGTCGTGGTCGGATGCGCGCTCCACAGGAGCGAGGCGATCGCCCAGATGACGTAGCCCATCGCGAACCACGGGAGCCGGCGCCACTGCACGGGCGGGCGGAGCAGGGCCCACAGCACCGCGGAGACCACTCCGGTCGCGATCGCCACGACCGCCGCGCCGGGCGCCCCGAGCAGCATCAGCCACGACGTGCCCGCGAGCGCCGCGGCGATCACGAAGATGCACCAGCCCCGCAGCAGCAGATGGGCCGTCGTCGCGCGCACCGGCGCGGTCGGCGGCGCGGCGACGGGGTGCGTGGTGAAGACGGCCATGGTGTGATCAGGCTATCGCGGCGGCGGTTCTAGGCTGGGGGCATGCTGACGCCGATCTCCAACGAGCCGCGCGACTACTCCTGGGGCTCCACGACGCTGATCGCGGGACTGGAGGGGCGTCCGCCGACGGGGGCTCCGGAGGCCGAGATCTGGTACGGCGACCACCCCGGCTGCCCGTCGCGGACGCCGGACGGACGCACGCTCGACGTCGCCCTCGCCGAGGCCGGGCGCCCGCCGCTGCCGTTCCTGCTGAAACTGCTGGCCGCGGCATCCTCGCTGTCGATCCAGGCGCACCCCACGCGGGACCAGGCGCGGGAGGGCTTCGCGCGGGAGGAGGGCGCCGGAGTCCCGCGCGACGCAGCGGAGCGTCTGTACCGCGACGACAACCACAAGCCCGAGATCATCGTCGCGCTGAGCGAGCGGTTCCGCGCCCTCGTGGGACTGCGTCCGCTCGCCGAGACCCGACGGCTGCTGGACGCCCTGGACGCGCCTTCGGCGAGCGGCGCCGTCGCCGAGATCCGCGAACGGCTCGGCGACGCCGACACCGGCGTCGACGCCCGGTCCGCGCTGCGGGGCACGCTCGCGTGGGCCCTCGACGAGGCGGATGCTGCGATCGTCGCCGACCTGACCGCCGCCCTCGGCCGTGCCGACAGCGCCGAGTTCTCCGACGAGATCGCCGTGCTGCGTGCGGCCGCCGCGGATTTCCCGGGAGATCCCGGTCTGATCGTCGCCCTCCTCATGAACCTCGTCACGCTGCGGCGCGGGGAGGGGCTGTTCGCGCCCGCCGGCGTCCTGCACGCCTACCAGTCGGGTCTCGGCGTCGAGCTGATGGCCGCAAGCGACAACGTCATGCGCGGCGGTCTGACCCCTAAGCACGTCGACGTGCCCGAACTGATGCGCGTCTTGGACGTCACCCCCGGACCCGCCCCCGTCGTGCACCCCCGCGCCGTCGGCGACGGCGTGGTCGACTACGACACACCGGTCGACGACTTCGCCCTGTCCTGCGTGAGCGTCGCCCCCGGCGCCGACGCGCGCCTGACGCTGCGTGGCCCCGCGATCGCCCTGTGCACGCGGGGCGAGGTCGTCGTCTCGGCATCCGGCCATGAGGTCGCCCTCCGCCCCGGGGCCGCCGTGCACGTCGCCGACGAAGGGGTCATCGCCGTCGCCGGATCCGGTGAGATCTTCCTCGCTCAGCCCGGGGCGTGAGCCCGCGACATCGCGCGCGACACGCCGATGCGTCGAGATGAAGGTTCAATCCCTCATTGAGGGTTTACGATCTGCGACTTGACCACGGCGAATGACAAGGGTGTAATTATTCCCAACACGCGCATCGGCGCATCGGGAAAACGTGGGGAGAACGATATGACGGGTTACCGCTCCGGCGTCCCCGACAACTGGTTCGTCGACCCGGTCAATCTCGGCGTGCCGGGCGTGCGCCGGGCCGCGGCGACCGACGAGGACACCGCCCTCGCCTGGCAGGCCGACGCCCTGTGCGCCCAGACCGATCCCGAGGCGTTCTTCCCGGAGAAGGGCGGCTCGACGCGAGACGCCAAACGCATCTGCACCTCGTGCGACGTGCGCGGGGAGTGCCTCGAGTACGCCCTGCAGAACGATGAGCGCTTCGGTATCTGGGGCGGGCTGAGCGAGCGCGAGCGCCGCAAGCTCAAGCGCCGCGCCTGACGAGTTCCCGAGACTCGCGGGCGACGTGCGCGGGCCCGAGCCGTCCGCGCCTAGGCTGACGACGTCATGCCCGCCCGAGTTCACGCACTGCTGGTCGTGCGCCCCGATGCGCGCGTGGCCACCGACATCCGCCTCGAACGCGTCCTGTCCGCGCTCGCGGCGCAGTCGCGCCCCGTGGACAGGCTCACGATCGTGCTCTGCGGCGTGCACGCCGGCGACCGTGAACTGCAGCGGATCGCGGGGGAGTCGGGCGCCGAAGGGGTCATCACAGCCGATCGCGGCACCTCCTTCGCCGACGCCCTCGATCTGGCCAGCCGCCGACTCGACGGCGAGGCGGTGTGGATCCTCGCCCAAGACACCACCCCCGCGCCCGACGCCCTCATGCGCCTTCTCGGCGCGCTCGAGACCTCGCCGTCGGTCGCCTTCGCCGCCCCGAAGCTCGTGCGCGCCGACGACAACGACCGCATCGTCTCCCTCGGCGTCTCCCTGACCCACGGGGGGCGCACGGTCGGGCTCGCCGACGGCGAGCACGACCAGGGTCAGCACGACGCGGGCGACGACGTCCTCGGCGCCGATGTCCGCGGCATCCTCGTGCGCACCGACGCCTGGCGGGCGCTGGGCGGACTCGACACCGCGCTCGCCGGCGCGGACGAGGGCCTCGACCTCGGCGTCCGCGCCCGGCTGCGCGGCGGGCGCGTCGTGCTCGCACCGCAGGCGATCGTCGCCATCGCCGACGCCGACCGCAGCGACCCGCCGGCGCTCGGCGACCGCTTCGAGCCGGAGGGCGTGCGCCGCGCCTACGCCCAGCGCACCGCACAGCTGCACCGCCGCCTCGCCTACGCCCCGGCGGCCGCGGTCCCGCTGCACTGGCTGTCGTACCTCCCGCTGGCCCTGCTGAGGTCGGTGGCGCTGCTGCTGGGCAAACGCCCCGCGCTCATCGGCCCCGAGTGGGGCGCCACCGCCACGGTGATGGCCCGCCCGGGTGCGGTCGCCCGGGCGCGACGCGGCATCCGGGCCGGGCGCAGCGTCTCGTGGGCGCAGCTCGCGCCGCTGCGGATCACCCGCGCCGAACTGCGCCAACGCCTCGACGACGACGTGGTGGACGGTGCCGCGCGCGGGGAACTGCGCTTCTTCTCGGGCGGCGGGGCCTGGATCGTGCTCGGCGCGCTGCTGGTCTCCGTGCTCGCCTTCCTCTCACTGCTGGCGTGGCCGGTGCTCGGCGGGGGAGCGCTCGTCCCGCTGCGGGCGACGGTCGCGCAGCTGTGGGCGGATGCCGCGTCGGGACTGCGTCCGCTCGGCTGGGACACCAGCGGTCCGGCGGATCCGTTCAGTGCGGTCATCGCCGTGCTCGGCTCGCTGTGGCCCGCGGCGCCCTCGCGCGTCCTCGTCGTCGTGTGGGTGCTGGCGCTGCCGCTGGCGGCGCTCGGGGCGTGGTTCGCGGCGACCCGCGTCACGGAGCGCCCCCTCGCGCGCGCCCTCGTCGCCGTCGGCTACGCGCTGGCGCCGAGCCTGCTGGGGGCGCTCGCCACCGGTCGGCCCACCGTCGTGATCGCGCACCTGCTGCTGCCGTGGCTGCTGTGGACCGCCGCCGTCGCGCACCGCTCATGGAGCGCGGCCGGCATGGGGTCGGTCATCGCGGTCGCCGTCCTGGCCTGCGCGCCCTCGCTGGCCCCCGCCGTCGTGTTGCTGTGGGTCGTGGCGATCGTGCTCACGGCGAGCCTCGGACGAGGCCGCGGCATCGCCCGCGTCATCTGGCTCCTCGTGCCCGCGGTGGCCGTCTGGGCGCCGATGGTCTGGCATCGTCTCGACACGGGCGACCCGTGGGCCCTCCTGGCCGACCCCGGCGTCCCCCTCGCGAGCGGCGAGCAGGTCGACCTCGCGCGCCGCATCGCGATCGCCTTCGGATTCCCCACGACCGACGGCGCGGGCTGGGATCAGCTCGTCGCCGGGATCGGACCGTGGGCGCTGCTGCTGGTCGTCCCGCTGCTGGGTCTCGCCGTCGCCGCACCGCTCCTGTCGCGGGTCGTGCCGGCCGCCGTCGCGCTCGTCGTGGCCGTCAGCGCCCTCGCGACCGCGATGGCCGTCATCGGCATCGAGGTCACCACGGATGCGTCCGTGGGCATCGCCGTGTGGCCCGGGGCGGCGTTGAGCCTGTACTGGCTGGCGCTGCTGGGCGCGGCGGCGCTCGCCGTCGATGCGATCCCCGACGCCGCCCGGGTGCGGATGCCGCTGGCGGTCCTGGCCATGGCCGCGCTCGCCGTCAGCGCCGTGCCCGCCCTCACCGCGCTTCCCCGGGGGACCTCCGCCCTCACCGACGGGCCGAGCAGCACGCTGCCCGCCTACGTCGAGGCGGAAGGCCGCGCCGGGCTCGGCAACGCGACGTTCGTGTTGACACCGGCATCCGACGGCGCCGTCGTCACCGACGTCGTGTGGGGCGAGACCTCGGCCCTCGGCGGACAGACGACGCTCCGCTCGGCGCGCCAGGGCCCCGACGCCGGCGACGCCGAGGCGGCGAGACTGACCGCCGAGCTGCTCGCCGCGCCCTCGGGGAGCGCCGTGGCCGACCTCGCCGCCCACGGCGTGGCCTTCGTCCTGCTCAGCGGCGGCGGTGACGGCGAGAGCGACGTCGCACGGGCCGTGCGCATCGGGGCGGAGACGGCGCTGGACCAGCGCGACGACCTCGAGATCGTCGGCGACACGGGCCGCGGCAAGCTGTGGCGCGTCACCGGCACGGTCGTCGATCGGCAGCAGACCGGCGGCACCGCCGGTGCCGAGGTCGCCGTCCTCCAGATCGGAGTGATCGTCATCGCGCTCCTGCTGGCGCTTCCGACGCGGCGCTCGCTCCGCCTGAACCGGCGTCGCCCGCGCACGGTCGGTCTCGAACGAGGAGGGGCAGCGTGAGCGACGGAGTCTCCCACGCCCGCGGTCCGCGCGGCATCGCCGGCGTGCGGCTGGCCGTCGGCGGCGCCGTCGCCGCGGTCGCGATCGCCGCGGCCGTCGCCCTCGTCGTGACGCCGCTGCCGACCCTCGCGCGCGAGGCCGTCTCGGTCACGGCGCACACCCCCGCATCGGCCTCCGTCGCGACGTGCGTGGGACCGATCCTCGCCACGGGGCGCGACGCGTCGATCGCCTCCCAGCTCACGGATGCCGCGCCCGCCGCCGTCACCTCCGCCGCCGCCTCCGCGGGCACGCCCGCCGCGGCGACGACCTCGACGCTGCTCACCCCCGATGTCACGGGGGGAACCGGCCCGACGACGCTTCGCGCCGCCCCGGTCGGCGGGGAGCCGACCGACATCGCGGCCGCCTCGGCTGCCCGGGCGGCCGCCGAGGACCTCAGCGGGTTCGCCGCCGCGGCGTGCGCCCGACCGGAGATGGAGTCGTGGCTCGTCGCGGGCTCCGCCGCGACGGGGGCGTCGGATCTCGTCGTGCTCTCCAACCCCGGCGCGGTCGCGGCGCGGGTCACCGTCACCGTCTACGGCGCCGACGGCGGCGCCGTGCCCGTGGCGGGCAACGGCATCGTGGTTCCCGCCGGCACGCAGCGCGTCATCCCGCTCGCCTCGCTGGCCATCGGCGAGGAGAATCCCGTCCTGCGGATCACCTCGTCCCAGGCGCCGGTCCGTGCCGCGCTGCAGGCGAGCCTCACGCGCGTGCTCGTCGCCGGCGGCGTCGACCAGGTGGGGGCCGCCGCCGTGCCGGACACCGATCTCGTCATCCCGGGCGTCCCGGTCGTCACGACCCAGGGCGGCGCGGGTGAGAGCAACGTGCCCACCGCGCTGCGGCTCCTCTCGCCGGGCAGCGACGCTCAGGCGACGGTGACCGTCTTCCAGGGCGCGACGCAGGTGGGCACCGCGCAGACGGTGCCGTTGACGGCGGGTGTGCCGCTGAAGCTCGACCTCGGCGGCCTCGCCACCGGCACCTACGCCGTGCGCGTGAGCGCGACGGCCCCGGTCACCGGCGCGGTGTGGGCGACCTCGGGGTTCGGCGCCGGGAGCGACTTCGGCTGGTTCGTCGCGGCCGAGGAGATCTCGGCTCCCGCGCTCGTCGCGGTCGCCGCCGGCGGGTCCGGCGCGCCGGAGCCCACGCTGACGCTCGCCTCCTCCGACGGGCGGGCGACGACCGTGGTGCTGACCGCGGCGGCCGGCGCGGGCACGGCGACGGATGTGACGGTGCCGGCGTCGGGGGCGGTGACGGTCCCCGTCCGCCCCGGAGAGGTCTACCGCGTCGATCCCGGCACGGGCGCCGTGCGCGCGGGCGTGACCTACGCGGGGGCGTCGGCTCTCGCGGGCTATCCGGTGGCGCCGAGCGCGGCGTCGGCGTCGGCGGTCACGGTGTATCCCCGCTGAGCCCGCTGAGGGCCGCCGCCGGCGGCGCGCTCAGAAGTAGCGGAAGCGCTCGGGGCCGAGGTCCCACGGATCGCGGTCGAGGTACTCCGCGGCCGCACGGAAGACGCAGCTCTCGATCGCCATCCGCCGGTGCAGGTCGTCCTCGCGGTGCAGCGACCCGAGACGCTCGATCGGCAGCCGGTAGAGCACGATGCGCCGGTCGCCCGTCGACACCGTCCAGCGCGGGATGCCGTCGGCGTCGGGCGCCGGAGGCATCGCCGCGACCTCGAAGGCGACGTCGCGCAGCTCGGGCCAGGCGCTGCGCAGGAACTCCGCCGCCGTGCCCACGATGAAGTCGAAGCGTTCCTCCCGGGTCTCCTGCGCCGGCAGGGGCGGGCGGACGACGGGGCTGCGGTCCTCGCGGCCGTGGCGGCCGTGGCGCGAGGCGCGCACGCGCGGGGCACTGCTCGCGCGCCGCCTCATCATGGTCCGAGTCTAGGTCAGCGTGCGCCGATCGGCCGGGCCGATCGCCCCGCGGCGGCGCGGCATCCGCTCGGGGAGCACCGCGGACGGGTACCGTGAGGGCGATGCGTACCCGACTGTGCTCGAAGGTGGGCTGTGCCCGCGAGGCTGTGACGACCCTGACCTACGACTACGGCGACCAGATGGCGGCGCTCGGCCCCCTCGGCGCGGCGACCGACCCCCACGCGCACGACCTCTGCGCGATCCACACCGATCGGCTGTCCGTGCCGAAGGGCTGGGTCGTCGTGCGCCACGAGACGCTGCGGGTCTGACGCACAGCCGTGCCCGGGCGTGGGATGCGAGAATGGTCGGATGCCGACCACTGCCGCCCCCGCCCGCCTCCACGACTTCGTCGTCGCCGATCTGAGCCTCGCCGAGGCCGGTCGTCACCAGCTCCGCCTCGCCGAGAACGAGATGCCCGGGCTCATGGCACTGCGCGAGGAGTACGGGCCCTCGCAGCCCCTCGCCGGCGCCCGCATCGCGGGCTCGCTGCACATGACCGTGCAGACCGCCGTGCTCATCGAGACGCTCGTCGCGCTCGGAGCGCAGGTGCGCTGGGCGAGCTGCAACATCTTCTCCACGCAGGACGAGGCCGCCGCCGCGGTCGCCGTCGGCCCCACGGGCACCGTGGACGAGCCCGCCGGGGTTCCCGTCTTCGCGTTCAAGGGCGAGACGCTCGAGGAGTACTGGCAGCTGGCCGACCGCATCTTCGACTGGTCGGCGGAGGGCTTCGACGGCCCCAACCTCATCCTGGACGACGGCGGCGACGCGACGCTCCTCGTGCACAAGGGCGTCGAGTTCGAGGCGGCCGGCGCGGTGCCCGCGGCATCCGAGAACGACTCCCTCGAGTACCGCATCGTGCTCGACACGCTGCGCGCCAGTCTCGCCCGCGACCCGCAGCGCTTCACCCGCATGGCGTCGCAGATCGTCGGCGTCACTGAGGAGACCACGACCGGCGTGCACCGCCTGTACGAGCTCGCCGCCGCCGGGAAGCTCCTGTTCCCGGGCATCAACGTCAACGACTCGGTCACCAAGAGCAAGTTCGACAACAAGTACGGCATCCGTCACTCGCTGCCCGACGGGCTCAACCGCGGCACCGACGTGCTGATCGGCGGCAAGGTCGCGTTCGTCGTGGGCTACGGCGACGTGGGCAAGGGCGCGGCCGAGGCCCTGCGGGGTCAGGGCGCGCGCGTCATCATCGGCGAGGTCGACCCGATCTGCGCGCTGCAGGCGGCGATGGACGGCTTCCAGGTCGCCCGGCTCGAGTCCGTCGTCGGCGACGTCGACATCCTCATCACCGGCACCGGCAACACCCGCGTCGTGACCGTCGAGCACCTCACGAAGCTGAAGCACCTCGCGATCGTCGGCAACGTCGGCCACTTCGACGACGAGATCGACATGGCCGGTCTGGAGGCGCTGCCGGGCGTCGAGAAGATCGAGATCAAGCCTCAGGTGCACGAGTACCGGCTGCCGGCGGCCGCCGACGGCGCGCCCCGCAGCATCCTGGTGATGAGCGAGGGGCGCCTGATGAACCTCGGCAACGCGACCGGGCATCCCTCGTTCGTCATGAGCGCGTCGTTCACCAACCAGGTGCTCGCCCAGATCGAGCTGTACACGAAGCCCGAGCTGTACCCCGTCGGCGTGTACGTGCTGCCGAAGATCCTCGACGAGAAGGTCGCGCGCCTGCACCTGGCCGCCCTGGGCGTGGAGCTCACGGAGCTGACCCCCGAGCAGGCCGCCTACATCGGCGTGCCCGTCGAGGGTCCCTACAAGCTCGAGCACTACCGCTACTGAGCCACGCCCTCCGCGTCTCCGCAACGCCGTCCCCGCCACCGGGGGCGGCGTTGCGGCGTTCGGGGCGCGGCCGCGACGGCCTATGGATCACCCGTGAGTAATTTTGACTCTGTCAAAATTGGGTAGGGTGGAGACATGACCGAGATCGACACCCCGCACGGCGAGGCGGCGGCCCCGGCCGCGCTGCGGGCGGCCGGACTCAAGGTCACCGAGTCACGGACGGCCGTCTACGACGCCCTGCGCGACATGCCGCACGCGAGCGCCGACGACGTCTTCCTGCGAATCGTCCAGCGGATGCCGCGGACGAGCCGCCAGTCCGTGTACAACGCGCTGGGCGACTTCGTCGACGCCGGGCTGGTCCGCCGCATCGAGCCCGCGGGGCGCCCCATGCTGTTCGAGCTGCGGGTGCGCGACAACCACCACCATCTCGTGTGCACCTCCTGCGGCACGGTCGTCGATGTGGACTGCGCCATCGGCGCCGCGCCCTGTCTGCAACCGTCCGACGCGCACGGCTTCACCCTCACCACGGCGGAGGTCACGTACTGGGGGCTCTGCCCGTCGTGCGCGGCCGCCGCCGGACCCACCCCAACGGAAGGAACACCATGACCGACCACGACCCGACCACCGCCGGTATCGGCGCTGACGCGACCGAGATCGACCAGTCCCTCACCGTCAGCGACACCGACGAGGCGCGCGCGGAGGAGGCGGCGACCTGCCCGGTCATCCATGCGCAGCCGCATCCCACCAGCGGCTCGGCGAACCGGGTGTGGTGGCCGAACCAGCTCAACCTCAAGATCCTCGCGAAGAACCCGAGCGTCCGTAACCCCCTGGATGCCGACTTCGACTACGCGGCGGCCTTCGAGTCGCTCGACCTCGCCGCCGTCAAGGCGGACATCGCGGAGCTCCTCACCACGAGCCAGGACTGGTGGCCCGCCGACTTCGGCCACTACGGGCCCCTCATGATCCGCATGGCCTGGCACTCCGCCGGCACCTACCGCGTGACGGACGGCCGCGGTGGCGGGGGAGCGGGGCAGCAGCGCTTCGCTCCGCTGAACAGCTGGCCCGACAACGTCAACCTCGACAAGGCCCGGCGCCTGCTCTGGCCCGTCAAGAAGAAGTACGGGCAGTCGATCTCCTGGGCCGACCTCATGATCCTGGCCGGCAACGTCGCGCTGGAGTCGATGGGCTTCCGCACCTTCGGCTACGCCGGCGGACGCACCGACGTGTGGGAGCCGGACGACGACGTGTACTGGGGCCCCGAGACCACGTGGCTCGGCGACGAGCGCTACTCGGGCGACCGCGAGCTCGAGAAGCCTCTCGCGGCCGTGCAGATGGGCCTCATCTACGTCAACCCCGAGGGGCCCAACGGCAACCCCGACCCGCTCGCCTCGGCCCGCGACATCCGCGAGACGTTCGCCCGGATGGCGATGGACGACGAGGAGACCGTGGCCCTCATCGCCGGCGGCCACACCTTCGGCAAGACGCACGGCGCCGCCCCCGACGCCAACCTCGAGGACAACCCCGAGGCCGCGGGGCTGGAGATGCAGGGCCTCGGGTGGAAGAACAACCACGCCACCGGCCGCGGCGACGACACGATCACGTCGGGCCTCGAGGTGACGTGGACCTACCACCCGACCCGGTGGGACAACGAGTTCTTCCACATCCTCTACGCGTACGAGTGGGAGCTCATGAAGAGCCCGGCCGGCGCGCACCAGTGGCGGCCGACGGGCGGCCACGGCGCCGACATGGTGCCGCTCGCCCACAGCGACGGCAAGCGCGAGCCCCGCATGCTCACCAGCGACCTCGCGCTGCGCGTGGACCCCGCCTACGACAAGATCTCGCGCAGGTTCAAGGACGACCCAGACGCCTTCGCCGACGCGTTCGCGCGCGCCTGGTTCAAGCTGACGCATCGCGACATGGGTCCGGTCGCCCGCTACCTGGGCGCCGAGGTCCCCGGCGAGGAACTGCTGTGGCAGGACCCCGTCCCGGCGCCGACCGGCGCCCCGCTCGGGGCCGCCCAGGTCGCCGACCTCAAGGCTCGGGTGCTCGCCTCCGGCCTCACGGTGTCCGAGCTGGTCGCCACGACGTGGGCCGCGGCATCCTCCTTCCGCGGCAGCGACAAGCGCGGCGGCGTCAACGGCGCCCGCATCCGTCTCGCCCCGCAGAAGGACTGGGAAGTCAACAACCCCGCGCAGCTGCACCGCGTCCTGGGCGTGCTCGGGGGCATCGCGGCCGACGCCGCACAGGCGGGCATCGAGGTCTCCCTCGCCGATCTGATCGTCATCGCGGGCAACGCGGCGGTCGAGAAGGCGGCCGCCGACGCGGGCGTGGAGGTGGAGATCCCGTTCCACGCGGGGCGCACCGACGCGTCGCAGGAGCAGACCGACGTCGAGTCCTTCGGCTACCTGGAGCCCGCGGCCGACGGGTTCCGCAACTACCAGGGTCCGCTGGCGGCGATGCCCGCCGAGTACCACCTCCTCGACAAGGCGAACCTGCTCACCCTCACGGCGCCGGAGATGACGGTCCTCGTCGGCGGTCTGCGCGTGCTCGGGGCCAACTGGGACGGCTCGCCCTACGGCGTGTTCACCGACCGCGTCGGCGTGCTGACGAACGACTACTTCGTCACGCTGCTCGATCTCGGCACGACCTGGAAGCCGCTGGATCCCGGAGCCCACGCGTTCGCCGGGACGAAGGACGGCAGCGGCGAGAAGGTCGGCGTCGGCACCCGCGTCGACCTGCTGTTCAGCTCGAACTCCGAGCTGCGCGCGCTGGCCGAGGTGTACGCCTCGGACGACGCCACCGAGAAATTCGTGCGCGACTTCGCCGCCGCGTGGGGCAAGGTCACCGAGCTGGACCGGTTCGACCTGCACCGCTGACCGCGCTGCGCGGATGCCGGGCCCTCTCCGATCGGAGGGGGCCCGGTTCGGCGTGGAGGGAGTTCTCGCGCGGCTGCCTGGGAAAGCGCTGGGAGTGCACTATGGTCGTGCTGAGCCGGAAGGGACCGGCGATGACCACAGGAGCTCATCATGAAGGATTCATTGCGCAACCCCCTCGCCGAGTTCATCGGCACGTTCATCTTCGTGTTCGCCATCATCGGCGCCGTCAACAGCGGCAGCGCCCTGACCCCCCTCGCCATCGGCTTCGCACTCATGATCATGGTGTTCGCGACCGGCCACATCTCCGGCGCCCACCTGAACCCGGCGGTCTCGCTCGGCGCCTGGCTGCGCGGCGCCATCAGCCTGACGCGATTCGTCTCGTACGTCGTCGCCCAGCTCGCGGCCGGAGCGCTCGCGGCCGCCGTCAGCTTCGCGCTCTGGCCCGTCGCGGACGAGCCCGCCAAGATCGAGATCGGCCCCGCCTTCCTCGTCGAGGCGCTCTGGACCTTCGTGCTCGTGTACGTCGTGCTCAACGTCGCGACCACCAAGTCCAACGTCCACAACTCGTTCTACGGTCTCGCGATCGGCTCGACGGTCTTCGTCGGCGCCGTGGCCGTGGGAGGCATCTCCGGCGGCGGCTTCAACCCGGCCGTCGCGCTGGGGCTGTCCATCACGGGCATCTTCGACATCGGCGCCTACTGGCTGTACTTCCTGGCCCCGCTGGTCGGCGGCGCGCTGGCCGCGCTCCTGTTCCGCGCCCTCAACAGCGACGACAAGCTGCCCGCTCTGCAGTAGCGGTCGCCGCGGCGGGACGTCGACGATGACGGGTCCGGGACAGCGTCCCCGGACCCGTCATCGTCTGCGCGGCACTCGGTGCCATCCCAGGAGCGTCCGATACTGTGTTCCTGCGCCCTGCCGCGTCGGCGGCATCCGGCCCACCCGAAGGACGAACCAGGCCATATGACTTCCCGCATCCTCGTTGTCGACGACGACGTCGCGCTCGCCGAGATGATCGGCATCGTGCTGCGCACCGAGGGCTTCGAACCGCTGTTCTGCGCCGATGGCACCGTCGCCGTCGACGTGTGGCGCGAGGAGCGCCCCGACCTCGTGCTACTCGACCTCATGCTTCCCGGCATGGACGGCATCGAGATCTGCACGCGCATCCGCTCCGAGTCGGGCGTTCCGATCATCATGCTGACCGCGCGCACCGACACCGCCGACGTCGTCCGCGGGCTCGAATCGGGCGCGGACGACTACATCGTCAAGCCGTTCAACCCGAAGGAGCTCGTCGCACGCATCCGCACGCGGCTGCGCCCCGCCGCCGAGCCGGCGGGCGGCGACCTGCGCATCGGCGACGTCGTCGTCGACGTGGCCGCGCACGAGGTGCGCCGGGGGAACGAGGTGATCGCGCTCACCCCGCTCGAGTTCGAGCTGCTGGTGGCACTGGCCTCCAAGCCGCAGCAGGTGTTCTCCCGTGAGATGCTCCTCGAGCAGGTGTGGGGCTACCACTACAAGGCGGACACGCGCCTCGTGAACGTGCACGTGCAGCGTCTGCGCGCCAAGGTCGAGATCGACCCCGACAACCCGCGGATCGTCATGACGGTGCGCGGGGTCGGCTACCGCGCCGGCGCGGTGGTCTGATCGGCCCACGATGACGCCGCAGACGGCGACCGTGCCGACGATGACCGGGTGGCGCGATTGGCGCACCTGGCCGCGTCGCGTGGCCTACGCCTGGACGCGTTCGCTGCGGTTCCGGACGCTCGTCATCACGATCGGCGCCACGGCGTTCGCGATCCTGATCGCGTTCGTCGCGATGGCCCTCGCGATCCAGAACGACCTCTTCGAGTCGCGCGTCCAGCAGGTGCAGGAGTCGGTGCAGCGGGCGACGCAGTCCACGCAGCAGACCCTCAACGCCGCGCAGATCGACGGGGACGGCGCCGCGCTCCAGTCCCTGTGGAACAACGTGACCGACTCGATCGCACGACAGGCCGGCACGGACATGATCGCCGCCTTCCGCATCTCGGACGCCCCGTCGACGATCGCGCCCCAGGACTTCCAGAAGGGCGGCCTCAACGTCGGTCTCATCACGCCGGGTCTGCGCAGCGCCGTGCAGGGGGATGCCGAGAAGCGCTGGTGGCAGTCGGTCGGGCTCGCCGAGTCCGACGGCAGCACGGTGCCCGGCGTCGTGATCGGCCAGCAGCTCGTGTTCCCCGAGGTCGGAGCCTACGAGTTCTACTTCGCGTATGACTTCGCCCCCGAGCAGCAGACCCTGCAGTTCGTGCAGGTGACGCTCTGGTTGGTCGGCGCGGGACTCGTCGTCCTCATCGCCGCCATCTCGTGGTTCGTCCTGCGCTCCGTGACGGTGCCGATCGCCGAGGCGGCGGAGACGAGCGCCACGCTCGCCGCCGGCGACCTGGCCGTGCGGCTGCCGGTTCGCGGCGAGGACGAGTTCGCGACGCTGGGCCGGTCCTTCAATGCGATGGCCGACAGCATCGAGGCGCAGATCAAGGAGCTGGCGGAGCTGTCGCTCGTCCAGCAGCGCTTCGTCTCCGACGTCTCCCACGAGCTGCGCACCCCGCTGACGACCATCCGTCTGGCCAGCGACATGCTCAACGACCAGCGGGAGAGCTTCGATCCGACGACTGCCCGCGCCGCCGAGCTGTTGCACGCGCAGGTGCAGCGCTTCGAGACGCTGCTGACCGACCTCCTGGAGATCAGCCGATACGACGCCGGCTCCGTGCAGCTCGAGTACGAGCCCACGAGCCTGGCCCACCTCGCGGAGGACGTCATCGCGTCGATGCAGCAGCTCGCGGAGCAGCACGGCACCGACGTGCGGCTGGTCGCCCCCGGCGGGTACTCGCCGGTCGAGATGGATCCGCGGCGGGTACGCCGCGTCGTCCGCAACCTCCTCGGCAACGCGATCGAGCACGGCGAGGGACGCCCCATCGTCGTGACCGTCGACAGCAACCAGCGGGCCGTGGCGATCGGCGTGCGCGACTACGGTCTCGGGATGAGCGCGGCCGATGCGGAGCGGGTGTTCGATCGGTTCTGGCGCGCCGACCCGTCGCGCAAGCGCACCATCGGCGGCACGGGCCTCGGCCTGTCGATCGCGCTCGGCGACGCCAAGCTGCACGGCGGCAGCCTGGCGGTCTGGTCCGAGCTCGGCCGCGGGACGAACTTCGTGCTCACGCTGCCGCGTCAGGGCCAGCCGCTCGACGGGGCCTCGCCGATCCCGGTCGATCCGGTCGAGGACGGGGTCTCGCTGGACGACCTCGGGCTCACGCAGCCGATCACCGTGTTCGACCGGGGGAGTCGCCCATGATGCGTATCCGCCTGCGCGCCGCCGCCGCCCTCCTCGCCGCTCTGCTCTCGACGGCGCTCGTCGCGTGCGCCGGCCTGCCGACCTCGGGCCCGGTCAACCCGGGCGTGCGCATCGTCGACGACGACGGCTCCGCCGACTTCGCGTTCATCCCCAAGGGGCCCGTGCAGGATGCGACGCCCCAGCAGATCGTCGAGGGCTTCATCGCCGCCGGTACCGGTCCCAGCAACAACTGGGAGACGGCCCAGCAGTTCCTCGCGCCGAGCTTCAAGGGCACGTGGAAGCCGCAGGCCGGTGTCACCGTGTACGCGGCCGGGCAGCGGACGCTGCAGCAGACAGGCGCCGCGGAGTTCGTGCTGACCGTCGCGCCGGTGGCGACGGTGGATGCCACGGGCGAGCTGACCCCGGCATCCGACGACGGTGACATTCCCCTGTCGTTCAAACTGGCGCAGCAGACGGACGGCCAGTGGCGCATCACGCAGGCGCCGGACGGCATCGTCCTCGACCAGACGCGGTTCGCGACGGTGTTCGACGCGTACTCGCTCATGTACTTCGACCCCACGTGGACCTACCTGGTCCCCGACGTGCGCTGGTTCCCCCGCTACTACGCCGCCACGAACATCGCGGAGGGACTGGTCGACGGCTCACCGGCGCCGTGGCTGCGCGGTGCGGTCGTGAGCGCCTTCACCGACGGCGCCCGCCTGGAGCTGACCTCGGTGCCGCGGCAGTCGAACGTCGCACAGGTGACGCTGCAGGACGGCGCGCGCAACCTCGACCAGGTGGCGCTGGACCGCATGCAGACGCAACTCGAGGCGAGTCTCGGGACGGCCGGTATCAGCGGTGTCGACATGATCCTGCCGGGAGGGCAGGCGCTGATGGCGCAGAAGGTCGACGTGCGCTCGACCGCCGTCGCCTCCAACCCGGTCGTCCGCACGGAGGCGGCCTTCGGATTCGCGTCGGGCTCGACGGTGACGCCGATCGCCGGGCTGTCCGACGCGATCCTCAACATCGCGACGACCGACATCGAGGTCAATGCGGATCGTACGACGGCCGCGGTCCGCGACGTGTCGGGCGCCGTGCTCGCGGTGCACGCCGATGCGCCCACCCAGCGGCTGGACCAGCGCGCCGGCCTCATCGCGCCCTCGATCGACCCGTCGGGGTACATCTGGACGGTGCCCACCGACGCCCCGAGCGCCGTGCGGGCCTACGCCCCCGACGGCACGATCGTCACGGTCGCCGGCGGGTGGTCGGGCGCCTCGCAGATCCTCGCGCAGCGCGTGTCCCGCGACGGCACGCGCCTGGTCGCGGCGGTCCGCGACGGCGACCGCTACGCGATCTGGGGCGCGGGGATCCAGCGCGATCGCAACGGCGTGCCGACCTCGATCGAGTCGCCCGAGAAGGTGCTCGACACCCTGCCCGGACCGGCGACGGCCCTCACCTGGCTCGACGGCAGCACGCTCGGGGTGCTCACGAGCGACGGCGAGGACCAATACCTCGAGACGCTCACCGTGGGCGGCTTCGCCTCAGCGAGCCGCACTCCGGGCGACACCACGACCGTCGCCGGGCAGAAGGACAGCGCGCGCGTGCGGGATGCCGACGGCGAGGTGTACGCCCAGCGCGGCGCCAACTGGCAGCAGCTGGTCGGCGACGTCCGCGTGCTCGCGATCCAGCAGGGCGCGCCCCGCTGATCCCGCGCCGGCTCCTCCCCGGGGAGCGCGGGCGCGCGGCATCCCTCCGAAGGTGCGCTCCGGGCCCCGCGGCGCGCACGCGACGGCGAGGCTGAGGGGCGTGAGCGCATCCCCACGAGCACCGGGCGGGCTGGGCGCCGTCCTGCGCGACGCGGGTGCCGAGGCGCTGAGCCTGCTGCTGCCGATCCGGTGCGCCGGCTGCGACGTCCCGGACGTCGGACTGTGCCCGGCCTGCCGCGACGAGCTCGCTCCGCGCGTCCGTCGCGGCCGGCTCGACGCGGGCCTGGCCGTCTTCTCGGCGCGGGAGTTCTCGGGCGTGCCCGCGCGTGTCCTGCGCGCGCTCAAGGAAGACGGCCGCACCGCACTCGCACGACCGCTGGGGGCCGCCCTCGCGGCCGCGGCGGAGGCCGCCGCCGGGGGCCCGGTCGAGGACGTCCTGGTGGTTCCCGTCCCCTCGTCCCGGGCCGCGTTCCGGCGTCGCGGCCACGAGGTGGCGGGGCTGATCGCGCGCCGCGGCGGACTCCGACCGCTGCGGGCGCTGCGGACGGTCGGCGCGGTGGCGGATCAGCGCGGTCTGGGAAGGGCGGCCCGTGCGCAGAACGTCGCGGGGACGATGCGCGCCCGCGGCGTCGAGGGGGCTCCGGTGCTGATCGTCGACGACGTCGTCACCACGGGAGCGACCCTGCGCGAGGCCGCGCGGGCCCTCACCGACGCCGGCGCGCGGGTCGTCGGAGCGGCGACGGTGGCCGCCACGGCCCGACACGCCCGGTGAGCCCGGATTCATCGCGGATGCTCACGGATCGCGACGGCGATTCGCAGGTGACATGGGCGCGGCACCCCGATAGCGTGGGAGGGACCAAGGCGAACTCAGGGTCCGCCCTTGACCGGCCGGACCCGGAACAAGGAGGTCAGGATGGAAACTAGCATCGTCGGCGTGGGCGTGAGCATCTCCGATCGTTTCCGCACCGTCACCGAAGAGAAGTCCGTTCGCATCGGAACGCTGGCGCCGCGGGCGCAGCGGCTCGACGTCAAGGTCACTCACCGCGCCTATCACAACGGCAGTCGCGAGGAGGAGACCGTCGAGCTCACCGTCACCGGCAAGGGCCCGCTGGTGCGTGCGGAGGCCACCGACGGCGACAAGTTCACGGCGCTGGACATGGCCGTCGACA
This sequence comes from Microbacterium sp. NFH-22A-Y, assembly GCF_021401375.1. Lineage (NCBI taxonomy): Bacteria > Bacillati > Actinomycetota > Actinomycetes > Micrococcales > Microbacteriaceae > Microbacterium > Microbacterium sp. NFH-22A-Y. The sequence continues at coordinate 943,484 of NZ_JACBGF010000002.1, forward strand.
AGCTCGCCGAGCAGTTGCGGCGTGCCAAGGACAAGAGGGTGGATGCCCGTAACCACCCGCGGGGAGCCAAGCTGGACAAGGGCAGCGGCGCGCTCTCCGGCATCGATCTGCAGCCGGCCTCGGTCGAGACGCTGCGTGCCGTCGCGACCGGCGAGATCCCGATCGCCGTGGGCGACGAGGGCGAGGACGACTACACCCCCGTCGTCATCCGCACGAAGAACTTCGACGCCGAGTGGATGACGGTCGAGGAGGCCGTGGACCGGATGGAGCTCGTGGGCCACGACTTCTTCCTCTTCATCGACGCGCGCACCGATCACCCGAGCGTCGTCTATCGCCGCAAGGGCTGGGACTACGGCGTCATCTCGCTGACGGCCAGTGCGCCGCCGGCGCGGGAGCTCGCGTCCTGAGCGACGCCACCGACTCCCGGAATCGGAGGGAGTGAACAGAATCGGATGCCGCGACGTGCGGCATCCGATTCTGTTTGCGCGGACCGAATCTGCGGCGGGCGCGCGGGCGCGGGGTCAGTCGAACATGCCGTCCAGGATGCTGCCGATGACGAGACCGCCCAGGATGCCGCCGACCATGTCGCCGCCGCCTCCGCCGCGCCGTCCGCCGCCCCACCCGCCGCCGTTGCCCCAGCCGCCGTCGTTGGGACGCGACGAGTCGATGTCGCGCTGAGCGAGCTGCAGGGCCTCGGCGGCGAGCTGACCGCAGCGCCGCGCGTCGGCCAGCGCCTGCTCGCGATCGTCCTCGGCGATGGGCTGGGCGGCGAGCGCGGCGAGGTCCAGGCGGATGCGCTCGGCCTCGGCCAGGCGGGTGCGCGCATCGGCGCCGATCCATCCGCGGTGGCCGGAGATGACGCTGCGCGCCACTCCGAGCTGGCGGTCCGCGTCGTCGATCGCATGCCGCACGTGCGTCTCGGGCGGCGCCGGATTGGCCAGCCGGGCGCGGGCCTTCGCGACCGCGGCATCCAGCGCGGCGTTCGCCTCGCGCAGCCGGGTGAGCTCGCCGAAGGGATCGGGGAGGCCGCCGGCCGGGGTGAGGGCCATCAGCTCCTTCTCGAGGGTCGACATCGCCGCCGCGACGGCGGGGACGTGCGCGAGGTCGCGGGCGACGACGAGGTCGTCGCGCGAGTCCTCCACGATCGCGTCGAGCGTCGACTCCGCACGCAGGGCCTCGACCTCGAACGCGTCGACGGCGTCCAGCAGCGTGGTCCCGCGTCGCACGGCCTCTATCGCGGTCTCCAGGGCGAGGTTCGCCTGTTCGCGCTGACCCGACTCGCGCCGCGCCGTCGACACGTCGGCCCCGTGGGTGGCGAACGCGAACAGCTGCGCGGCCTCCGCGGCGTTCTTCTCGATGCGGCGCACCGCGTCGGGGGAGTAGCGTGCGCGCACGCGGTCGAGGGTCGCCTCGGCTCGGGCCAGGCGCTGCTCGCCGCGCGCGACGTCGGCGCGGATGCCGTCGATGATCTCGGGAGCCCGCCGGGCGCGCTCCACCGGCTCGGCGAGCGCCTGCAGCCGGTCGTCCAGCAGATCCTCGGCCCAGTCGCACAGCTGGATGATGCGCGCGTTGCGGGTGCGCAGCTCCTCCGCCGTGTCGGGGATGTGGTCGTGGTTGAGCTGATTGAGCTGGAAGGCCTCGCCCATGTGGCTGCGGACGGCAGCCAGGGCATCGCGCAGACCCGAGGTCGCCTCGCGGCCGAGTTCGATCTCGGCGAACACGAGTTCGTCCTCGGTCGTACGCAGCCGCTCGTCGATCGAGACGAGGGCGGCGTCGGCGCGGCGGCCGAGTTCGGCGTCCTCCGCGGCCTTCTGCTGCCGCTCCTGCTTGCGTGCGCCCCAGAATCCCGCCATGCCACGATCCTATGCGTGCCCTTTCGAGGACTCGCGCAGGTAAGCAAAGTCACAGCCAGGTAACATGGCCCCGTATGCCGTGCCCCCGTGCGCGGCTCCGGTGGCGTCGCGCGTCACCCGCACACGATAGATGGAGATGCTCCGTGGCCAACCCTCTCGAGAAACTGCTCCGCGCCGGCGAAGGACGCATCCTGCGGCGGCTTCAGCAGGTCGTGAAAGCGGTCGGGGCCCTCGAAGAGGACTACGCACAGCTCACCGACGAGGAACTGCGCGGCGAGACGGCCGAACTGCGTGCGCGGCACGAGGCGGGCGAGAGCCTCGACAAGCTCATGCCGGAGGCGTTCGCGGCCGTCCGGGAGGCGGCCAAGCGCACGCTCGGACAGCGTCCGTACGACGTGCAGATCATGGGTGGAGCGGCGCTTCATCTCGGCAACATCGCCGAGATGAAGACCGGTGAGGGCAAGACCCTGACCGCGACCTTCGCCGTGTACCTCAACGCGATCGCCGGCAAGGGCGTGCACGTCATCACCGTGAACGACTTCCTCGCGTCGTACCAGTCCGAGCTGATGGGGCGCGTCTACCGTGCCCTCGGCATGACGACCGGCACGATCATCGCGGGCCAGACGCCCGAGGTGCGCCGCGAGCAGTACAACGCCGACATCACGTACGGCACGAACAACGAGTTCGGCTTCGATTACCTGCGCGACAACATGGCATGGCAGAAGCAGGATCTCGTCCAGCGCGGCCACTTCTTCGCGATCGTCGACGAGGTCGACTCGATCCTCATCGACGAGGCGCGCACGCCGCTCATCATCTCGGGACCGTCGTCGGGAGAGGCGAACCGCTGGTTCGTCGAGTTCGCGAAGATCGCGAAGACGCTCGAGGCCGGCGTCGACTACGAGGTCGACGAGAAGAAGCGCACGATCGGCGTGCTCGAGCCCGGCATCGAGAAGGTCGAGGACTACCTCGGCATCGACAACCTGTACGAGTCGGCCAACACCCCGCTCATCTCGTTCCTGAACAACTCGATCAAGGCGCTCGCGCTGTTCAAGCGCGACACCGACTACGTCGTCATGAACGACGAGGTCATGATCGTCGACGAGCACACGGGTCGCATCCTCGTCGGACGCCGCTACAACGAGGGCATCCACCAGGCCATCGAGGCCAAGGAGAGCGTCCCGGTCAAGGCCGAGAACCAGACGCTCGCGACCGTCACGCTGCAGAACTACTTCCGTCTCTACGAGAAGCTGGCCGGCATGACCGGTACCGCCGAGACCGAGGCGGCCGAGTTCATGTCGACCTACAAGCTCGGCGTCGTGCCCATCCCGACCAACAAGCCGATGATCCGCAAGGACCAGCCCGACCTCGTCTACAAGAACGAGCAGGCGAAGTTCGCCCAGGTCGTGGAGGACATCGCGCGTCGCCACGAGACCGGGCAGCCGGTGCTCGTCGGCACGGTCAGCGTCGAGAAGAGCGAGTACCTCTCGCGGCTGCTGGCCAAGAAGGGCATCAAGCACGAGGTCCTCAACGCGAAGAACCACGCGCGCGAGGCCGAGATCGTCGCCCGCGCCGGGCGCCTGGGGGCCGTGACGGTGGCCACCAACATGGCCGGCCGCGGCACCGACATCATGCTCGGCGGCAACGCCGAGTTCCTCGCCGTGCAGGAGGTCAAGGCGAAGGGGCTGGACCCCGTCGAGACCCCCGACGAGTACGACGCCGCCTGGAGCGAGACCTACACCGCGATGCGCGACGTCGTGGCCGAGGAGGCGGCGAAGGTCGTCGAGGCCGGGGGGCTCTACGTGCTCGGCACCGAGCGGCACGAGTCGCGCCGCATCGACAACCAGCTGCGCGGCCGTTCCGGTCGACAGGGCGACCCCGGCGAGAGCCGCTTCTACCTGTCGCTGACCGACGACCTCATGCGCCTGTTCCAGTCGGGAGCCGCCGAGGCGATCCTCGCCCGGACGAACTTCCCCGACGACGTGGCGATCGAGTCGACCATGGTCTCCCGCGCGATCAAGAGCGCGCAGTCGCAGGTCGAGGCGCGCAACGCGGAGATCCGCAAGAACGTGCTGAAGTACGACGACGTCCTCAACCGCCAGCGCGAGGCCATCTACGCCGACCGCCGGCAGATGCTCGAGGGCGACGACCTCTCCGACCGCGTGCACCACTTCATCGAGGACGCGATCGGCGCGATCATCGACGACCACACCGGCAGCGGCCACAACGAGAGCTGGGACTTCGACGCCCTCTGGACCGAGCTGAAGACGCTCTACCCCGTCTCCGTCACGATCGACGAGGTCGTCGCCGAGAGCGGCAGCAAGGGCCGGGTGACGCCGGAGGTACTCAAGCGCGAGATCCTCTCCGATGCCAAGATCGCCTACGCCGCGCGCGAGGACAAGCTGGGCGAGGCCGCGATGCGCGAGCTCGAGCGCCGTGTCGTGCTGCAGGTGCTGGACCGTCGTTGGCGCGACCACCTGTACGAGATGGACTACCTCAAGGACGGCATCGGCCTGCGGGCGATGGCCCAGCGCGACCCGCTGATCGAGTATCAGCGCGAGGGCTACCAGATGTTCCAGTCGATGATGGGCCAGATCAAGGAGGAGTCGGTCGGCTTCCTCTACAACCTCGAGGTCGAGGTGCGCGCGTCGGGCGATGGCGAGGTCGAGGCGAAGGGACTGCAGGCGGCGCCCGCCGTCGAGGCCCAGAAGCTCCAGTACACCGCGGCGAACGACGCGGGCGAGGTCGAGGTGCGCAACGAGCGCGGGCAGGTGCAGCAGGCGGCGACCAACAAGGTCCGTCAGCAGTCCGCTGCGCAGGCTCCGGCGCAGCCCGCCGCCGAGGCCCCGCGCGGGGCGTTCGGGCAGCGCACGGATGCCGCGGCATCCACTCCCGCGCCGCAGAACCGTGCCGACCGTCGCGCCGCCGGCAAGAAGAAGTAGGTCGATCGGGCGCGGGACGGTCGGGCCACCGGCCGTCGATTGGCCCTGCCCGGGCGGCGATATCCTGATCCGATGAGTCCCCGCATCCTCGACCAGTCATCCAAGCTCAAGGACGTCCTCTACGAGATCCGTGGAGCCGCCCTGGTGGAGGCCGACCGGCTCGAGGCCGACGGGCACCGCATCCTGAAGCTCAACACGGGCAACCCCGCGGTCTTCGGGTTCGAGGCGCCGTACCAGATCGTGCGCGACATGATCGAGGCGATCCCGCACGCGCACGGCTACAGCGACAGCCGCGGCATCATGTCGGCGCGCCGCGCCGTCGTCTCCCGGTACGAGCAGGTGCCCGGCTTCCCGAAGTTCGACCCGGACGACGTCTACCTCGGAAACGGCGTGTCCGAGCTGATCACCATGACCATGCAGGCGCTGCTCGACAGCGGCGACGAGGTCCTGATCCCCGCGCCGGACTATCCGCTGTGGACGGCGATGACGAGCCTCGCCGGCGGGACCCCGGTGCACTATCTCTGCGATAACGAGAACGGCTGGCAGCCCGACCTCGACGACATCCGGGCCAAGGTGACACCGGCGACGAAGGCGATCGTCGTGATCAACCCCAACAACCCCACCGGAGCGGTCTACTCCCGTGAGGTCCTGGAGGGCATCGTCGAGATCGCGCGCGAGCACTCCCTCCTGCTGCTCAGCGACGAGATCTACGACCGCATCCTCTTCGACGATGCCGTTCATATCCCGCTCGCGACACTGGCACCCGACCTGCTCTGCCTGACTTTCAACGGGCTGTCGAAGACGTATCGCGTGGCCGGCTACCGTTCGGGCTGGATGGTCATCACCGGTCCGAAGAAGCACGCCGCCGGCTTCCTCGAGGGCATCCAGCTGCTGGCCTCGACGCGACTGTGCCCCAACGTCCCGGCCCAGCACGCCGTGCAGGCGGCGCTGTCCGGGGTGCAGTCGATCGACGCGTTGATCGCCCCCACCGGTCGCCTGCACGAGCAGCGGGATGCCGCCTTCGACGCCCTGACCGCCATTCCCGGTGTGCAGTGCCACAAGCCGCGCGGCGCGCTGTACGCGTTCCCGCGGCTGGATCCCGAGGTGTACGAGATCCACGACGACGCCAAGTTCGTCTACGACTTCCTCGTGGCCGAGCACGTGCTGCTGGTGCAGGGGACGGGCTTCAACTGGCCCACGCCCGACCACTTCCGCATCGTGACGCTGCCCGAGGCGCGTGTGCTGACCGAGGCCATCGAGCGGCTCGGCAACTTCCTGTCCTCCTACCGCCAGTAACGGTAGGGCAGGGATGCCCCGGCCGGCGCCGTCGCCGCGGTCAGAGCAGTCCCAGCGAGGTCGCGCGCCAGCGTCCGTCCCAGCCCTCGAGACGCATCGCGACGGCGCGCGTGCGGGCGGGTCCTGCGACCACGACGACGCCTTCGACCACGCCGTCGGCGGGGGAGGAGTACCGGGTGGACAGGATGCGGTGCACCGGCCGGGCCGGAGGCACCCCGCGGGCGCTGCGGGCGCGGGCGGACAGGTTGGAGCGGGTGAGCAGGGCACGGAAGGCGTCTTCGCCGAACCACCGGGCCAGCTGGTCCACTTCGCGGACCCCCGCGAGCACCTCGAGGACGCCGATCGTCAGGTTCTTCAGCAGCGGTTCCGGTTCGGGCAGCGCCTCGGTGCCGGTGCGCTGCGGGGCGAAGTAGTCGGCGACCTCGAGCGCCGAGCCGAGCCGTGACGCCGGCCGGGGAGCGTCGGCGGAGGTGGGGACCATGCTGTACCTCCTCTGGCGGCGTCGGCCCGGGCGGGCGTCTGACGAGTACAGCACAGCGGTCACGAGGCGTGGATGAGAATCCTCCAACGTGTGGACAGGTCGCCTGTGGACAGATCCCGCGCGTCGCGGCATCCCTCTCCTAGGGTCGCGGCGTGCGCTGGGACCGCTTCTTCGAGGATCTGGAAGACCAACTCGACTCCGAATGGGAGGCCGAGCGCGCGGCCCTGGACACCGAGGCGGAGCGACTGCGCCTGTCGCGGGTGCCGTTGCGCGACCGCCTCGTCGCCCTCGCCGACGCGGACGCTGCGCGGTGCGCCGTCCACCTCGTCGAGGGGACCGTGCTCGTCGGGGCCGTCGGACGGGTGGGCGCCGACTGGGCGGCGTTGCGCACGGATGCCGGTGAGGGCCCGACCGTGTGGATCGTCCCGCTGCCCGCGGTGGCGATGATCGTCCTCGACGCGGAGGAGGTGCTGTCCACCGTGCGCGACGCGGGTCCGGGCGGCGCGCTCGGTCAGCGGATGTCGCTCGGCTTCCTGCTGCGCGATCTCGTGCGTCGCCGGGTGCCGGTCACGGTGCGGCTCGTGTCGGGTCAGGCGCTGTCGGGAACGGCGGACCGAGCCGGGGCCGACCACCTCGACCTCGCCGTGCACAACCTCGGCGCGCCGCGGCGGGCCGACCAGGTGCGCGGCTTCCGGCTCGTGCCGTTCGCGGCGGTCGCCGCGGTGCGGCTGGATGCCGTCGCCGACCTGATCTGAGCGCGGACGGCCGCGGTCAGTCGGGGTTTCGGACCGTTCCCCGTCCCCACAGCTCGGGGAAGCTCGCGGCGTTCGACTCCCGCCACAGCGCCATCCGGCGGGCGTCCTCGGCTTGGTCGTCGAGATACTCCGCCACGCTGTCGGCGTCGACGCGCCAGCGCGGGGGCGCGCCCGCCCTGACCCCGCGCAGCCGCCCGTCGATGACGAGCGCGATGACCTCGTCGACGGCGAGCTGCAGCATCTCCGCCACCTGCGCGGGGGCGAGCAGGCGTGCGCCGTCGAGGGGCGATTCGGGCATGAGGACATTATGCGTTCCGTTCGTGGGCGACTCACCGGCCCACGCCGGGCTGTGGATAACCCGCGCGGGGCCGCGGAGCGTTCGGACACCATGTCCGGATGAGCGAGTTCGTCACCGCCCGACCCCGTCCGCGGGCGTTCTGGGCCGACCTGAGATTCCTGCTCGGCATCGCGCTGATCGTCGTCTCCGTCGCGGGCGTGTGGTTCGTCGTGGCGGCGGCGCGTCAGACGGTGCCGGTCTTCGCCGCGGCGAGCACGCTCGTGCCCGGCCAGGACGTCGACGCCGGCGATCTGCGGGTCGTGGAGGTCGCCCTCGGCGCGGTGCAGGACTCGTACGCGTCGCCGGCGACGCTGCAGCCCGGCGCGGTCGTCACGCGGACGGTGGCGGCGGGCGAGCTCGTCCCGCGCGACGCCGTGGGGGAGCCCTCGCGCGCCCGGACGACGACGATCGTGGTCCGCACCGCGAGCGAGGTGCCCGCGGCGGTGGTGACCGGCTCGGCCGTGGAGGTGTGGGCCGCGTCTCCGCTCGAGCGCGGGACGTTCGACACGCCCCGCATCCTCGTCGGTGCGGCGACGGTGGCCTCGGTCGATCGCGAGAGATCGATGATGGGCTCCGCCGGCGCCGCGGTGGAGATCGTGATCGAGCGCGCCGACGTCGCCGCCGCGCTCGCGGCGATCGCCGACGGGTCGAGTCTTGCCATCGTCCCGATCGGCGGGCCGCGCTCATGACGCTCCACGTCGTGCTGGCATCCGGCGGTGCCGACGCGGCGGCGCTCGCCGACCGGCTCCGGGAGGCGGATGCCGAGGTGCGCCGGGTGGAGCCCGCCGAGGTGCGGGGCGCCCTCGCCGGGGCGGACGTGCTGGCGGTGGATGCCGGGCGCCGCACGCTCACCCCCGGCGTGGTGGCCGCGTGCGACCGATTCGGCGTGCGCATCGTCGCGCTCTGCGACGGCGTCGCCGACAGGCGCCTCGCCGAGATGTTCGGCGTCACCGCGGTCGACGCGGCAGATGCCGTGCACGAGATCCTGGCCCCGCGCGCCCGCACCGTGCCCGTGCCGCCGCGGGGGCGTGTCATCGCCGTCTGGGGGCCGCACGGCGCGCCGGGGCGCACGACGATGGCGATCGAGGTCGCGGGGGAGCTCGCCCGCGATGGGCGTCGCGTCGGCCTCGTCGACGCGGACACCCACGCGCCGTCGCTGGCGATGCTCGCGGGCCTGCCCGACGAGGGGCCGGGGTTCGCCGCCGCGTGCCGCGCGGCCGAGCGCGGGGCGCTCACGGTCGCCGAACTCGAACGCATCTCCCTGCCGCTCGGAGACGTCTGCGTGCTCACCGGCATCAACCGGCCCGGACGCTGGCCCGAGCTGACCGCCACGAGGGTCGACGAGGCGCTCCGCCGCGGCCGGGCGTGGGTGGACGATCTCGTCGTCGACCTCGCGGCGCCGCTCGAGCGCGACGAGGAGATCGTCAGCGACCTGGACGGACCCCGGCGAAACGCGGCGACGCTCGCCGCGCTGGCCGCGGCCGACGTCGTGATCGCCGTGGTGGCGGCCGATCCGGTCGGGGTGGCGCGATTCGTGCGGGCCTACCCGGACCTGCGCGCGACGGCCGGCGCCGCGCCGATCCATGTCGTCGTGAACAAGACGCGCTCCTCGACCCTCGGCATCGACGCCCGGACGCAGATGCGCCGGACGCTGGCGCGGTACACCGGCGTCGCGGAGTGCTGGTTCATCCCCTGGGATCCGAAGGCAGCGGATGCCGCGGTGCTGCAGGCGCAACCGGTCGGTCGCGTCGCTCCGCGCTCGGCGCTCTGCTCCGCCGTACGGCGATTCGTCGGGGAGGCGATCGAACCCCCTCCCTCCGCCCGCCCCGCCGCCGCGCGAACCCGCGCGAACGCGCGTGCGGACGTCGCCGTCGACGACAGCGGCGGTCGCACGCGGACGCGACGGGCCGTCCGCGGCGCGGCCTGAGGCACGGCCGGCGCCGCGTGGTCGGCACGTCGTTGTCGCTTAGGCTGGGTGCGTGTCGACGCTCAGCGATCTCGTCTATGCCCAGGGCCGCTCGACGGGCGCGGACATCGAGTGGCTGCACCGGCTCGCCGGTGACGGCCAGCTGCTCGCGGACCTCGCTTTCGCCGACATCGTGATCTGGGTGCCGACGGCCGACGACTCCTTCATCGCCGTCGCCCACACCCGTCCGAGCGGAGCGGCGACGCTGTTCTACCGCGACATCGTCGGCGACCTGGTCCGGCCGCAGTGGCGCACCCAGGTGCGCGACGCCTTCACCCGCGTCGAGATCGTCGACTCGGCATCCCCGGACTGGTTCGAGGAGACGCCCACGCGCGTGCGCGCCGTCCCCATCGTGCGCACGGTCGGGGGCGGCGGAAACCCGCCGACCGTCGTCGGCGTGCTCACCCGGCACACCAACCTGGGCGAGGCCCGCACACCGTCGCGACAGCAGATCACCTTCAACGACTGCGCGGACGATCTGTTCGGCATGATCGCCAGCGCCGACTTCCCCGACCTCGCCGCGCCGACCTCTCCCCGCCGGGGCGCTCCCCGCGCCTCCGACGGTCTGATCCGCATGGACGTCGACGGCGTGACCACCTTCGCGAGCCCGAACGCCCTCTCGGCGTTCAACCGGCTGGGATTCGACGACGAGCTCGAGGGCGAGTCGCTGCTCGAGGTGGCGACCGGCATCCTGCCGAAGGGGCGCGACTTCGACGAGTCCCTTCCCATCGTGATGGCCGGACGCGCCCCGTGGCGCGCCGACATCGAGGCGCGCGGGGTCACGGTCTCGCTGCGCACAATCCCGCTCAAGGATCACGGAACCCGGATCGGGGCCATCGTGCTCTGCCGCGACGTCACCGAGATCCGCCACCAGGAGCAGGAGCTGATCACCAAGGATGCGACGATCCGGGAGATCCACCACCGGGTGAAGAACAACCTGCAGACGGTCGCGTCACTGCTGCGCATCCAGTCGCGTCGCACGCACTCCGACGAGGCGCGCGACGCACTCACCCACGCCATGCGGCGCGTGTCGGCGATCGCGGTCGTGCACGACACGCTCTCGGAGGGGCTCGCCCAGAACGTCGACTTCGACGACGTGTTCGACCGCGTCCTCAAGCTCGTGGCCGAGGTGGCCGCGTCGCCGAACACCCGCGCGCGCACGCGCAAGACCGGCACCTTCGGCACGCTGCCGAGCGAGTACGCGACGCCCCTCGCCCTCGCGCTCACCGAGCTCGTGACCAACGCCGTCGAGCACGGCCTGGTCGATCAGGAGGGAGAGGTCGAGATCATCGCCGAACGCACCGAGGAGCAGCTCGGCGTGAAGGTGCGCGACACGGGGGTCGGGCTTCCCGAGGGTCAGGTCGGGCGCGGGCTCGGGACGCAGATCGTGCGCACGCTGATCCAGGGTGAGCTCAGCGGAACCATCGACTGGCACACCCTCGTCGGGTCCGGCACCGAGGTGACCATCGAGATCCCGATGCGCTACCTCGGGCGCGCGCAGAGCTGAGACGCGAAGGCGCGGCTCAGCTGGCGCGGCGGGCGCGCGCGGCGCGGCGCTTGAGGGCGCGGCGCTCGTCCTCGGAGAGGCCTCCCCAGACGCCCGAGTCCTGACCGGTCTCGAGGGCGTACTGCAGGCAGACCTCCGTGACGGTGCAGCGCGCGCACACGGACTTGGCTTTCTCGATCTGATCGACAGCGGGTCCGGTGTTCCCCACGGGGAAGAACAGCTCGGGGTCGACGGTCAGGCAGGCGGCTTTGTCGCGCCAATCCATAGGGGGTGCTCCTTGATGCGGGATGAGAAGTTCGGGTGGGTGTGACGTCGGGCGTCGATTACCCTGATGGTGTGCGAGCAGACGCTCGCCCCACGCCACTGTGGGAGCACACGGATAGTTCAATGCTCCCATGGTCATTCAGATGAATCAAGGGTGAACTCGGCATTTCCCCCGGCGTGTGCTGTGGATCGGCTGCACGAGAGGACCTGCGCCCATGACGACAACGAGTTCGGAGCGTATCGCCGCCGCCGTCCTGGCGCTGGAGGCGGTCGCCGTCTTCGTTCTCGCGGGGTGGGAGATCGTCGCCCTCGTCTCCGGCGACACGGATGACGCCGTCAGCTCCGTCGCGCTCATCGTCCTCACGGCGATCGGCGCCGTCGCGCTGGTCGGTTTCGCCGTCGCCGTCTTCCGCGGCCAGTCGTGGGGGCGCTCCGGAGGCATCGTGGCGCAGCTGCTCATCCTCGCCGTGGCGCTGGGGGCGATCACCGGTCCGACCCCGTCGCCGCAGACGGCGCTCTGGACGGCCCTGCCCGCGGTCGTGGGGCTCGTCGCCCTGTTCGCCGCCGTGCGTGCCGCGGCGGGGCGTCGGGACGCCCCGGACCGCGGGTGATCCTCGTCGCGGCGCGTCGTCAGCCGACGCCGAGCAGCGACCGCACGCGCGCGACGTGCCCGGTCGCCTTGACGTTGTACAGCGCGTGGGTGACGACGCCCTCGGCATCCAGGATCACCGTCGAGCGGATGACGCCCTCGACGAGCTTGCCGTAGTTCATCTTCTCGCCCCAGGCGCCGTAGGCGTCGTGGACCGCGTGGTCGGGGTCGCTCAGGAGCGGGTAGGTGAGGGCGTCGCGCTCCCGGAAGCGACGCAGCGTCGCGGGGTCGTCGCGCGAGATGCCGACGACGGTGTACCCGGCGGCCTGCAGCGGGCCGAGGCTGTCGCGGAAGTCGCACGCCTCGGTGGTGCACCCCGGGGTCATCGCGGCCGGGTAGAAGAAGAGCACGACGGGGGCGCCGCGCAGATCGTGCAGGCTGACCGGGGCGTCGTCCTGGTCGACGAGCGTGAAGTCGGGAGCGGGGGTACCGGGTTCGAGGCGGGCCATGCCACCAGCCTACGATCAGGCGAAGGTCGACAGGAGCCGCTGCAGCGAATCGAGGCGGGCGGCGCCGCGTTCTCCGAGACGGCCCTCCGCGACCGCCTCGACGATCGCGCAGTCGGGTGCGTCCGGCAGGTGCGTGCAGCCGCGCGGGCACTCCTGCGCGATCGCGGCGAGGTCGGTGAACGCCTTGAGGATGTTCGCGGGGTCGACGTGGCCCAGCCCGAACGAACGGACCCCCGGGGTGTCGATCACCCACCCGCGGCCGCCGTCGCCGAGATACCGCAGCGAGACGGTCGAGCTCGAGGTGTGACGGCCGCGTCCGGTGACCTCGTTCACGTGGCCGGTGGCCCGGTCGGCGCTCGGGACGAGCGCGTTCACGAGGGTCGACTTGCCCACGCCGGAGTGGCCCACGAACACGGTCGAGTGGCCCACGACTCGGGTGCCGATCTCATCGACCGGCATGCTGCTGCGCCCGCTCGTGAAGATCTCCAGGTCGTCCAGCCCCTCGAAGTGCGCCAGGAAGCCGGAGGGGTCGGCGAGGTCGGTCTTGGTGACCACCAGGAGCGGGTGGATGCCGGCATCCAGCGCGGCGATGAGGTACCGGTCGACGAGGCGCGGACGCGGCTCGGGGTCGGCCGCCGCCACCACGATGAGCATCTGATCGGCGTTGGCGACGACGACGCGTTCGACCTGGTCGGTGTCGTCGGCGCTGCGGCGCAGCAGCGACGAGCGGTCCTCGATCCCCACGATCCGCGACAGCGTCCCGTCGTCGCCCGTGGTGTCGCCCACGACGCGGGCGCGGTCTCCCGTGACGATGGGCTGCTTGCGCAGCTCGCGCGCGCGCGTCGCGAGCGCCGTATGCTCCTCGGGTCCGTCCTCGTCGATGAGCACCGTGTACCGGCCCCGATCGACGCCCAGCACGCGCGCGATGCGCGCGTCGGCGTGCGCCGGTCGCCGCTTCGTTCGGGGCCGGTTGGCCTTCGGGTTCGGGCGGACACGGATGTCGGCCTCGTCGAACTCGGGTTCGTCGTCGTCGTCGAGGTCCAGCCAGCTCATCTCACGGCCGCCGCACGCCGGTTCCGTCGTCGGTCTCGGCGCCCAGCATGCGCGCCCAGAGCTGGGGGAACTCGGGCATCGTCTTGGCGGTCGTCTCGATGTGATCGACCTCGATGCCGGGAACGCGAAGACCGATCAGCGCACCGGCCGTGGCGATGCGGTGATCGTGGTGCGCACGCCACAGTCCGCCGTGCAGGGGCGCGGGGATGATCCGGATGCCGTCGGGCAGCTCTTCGGCGCGCCCGCCGATGTTGCGGAGGTTGCCGATGAGGGCGTCGATGCGGTTCGTCTCGTGGCCGCGGATGTGACCGATGCCGTGGAGCGTGGTCGGGGCGTCGGCGAACGCCGCGAGCGCGAACAGCGTCGGCGCGAGCTCGCTCGCCGCACTGAGGTCGAGGTCGACACCGGCGATCCGGGGGCCTCCGGTGACCGTCAGCGCCCCTCCTCGCCGCGACGCGCGTCCGCCTAGCACGGTGAGGATCTCGGGCAGCAGTGCGCCGGGCTGCGTCGAGCTCGCCGGCCAGCCGGGGATCGTGACGGAGCCCTCCGTCAGCATCGCGGCCGCGAGGAACGGCGCCGCGTTGGACAGGTCGGGCTCGATCGCGGCATCCCGTCCGCGCAGCGTGCCCGCGGGGACGACCCACTCGTGGGGGGTGGGGTGCTCCACCTGGATGCCGCGGCGGGCGAGCGTCTCGATCGTCATCTCGATGTGGGGCGCGCTGGGCAGACGCTCCCCGGAGTGCACGAGGTGCAGCCCGACGTCGAAGCGGGGGGCGGCGAGCAGGAGGCCGGAGACGAACTGGCTGGAGCCGCTCGCGTCGATCGTGACCTCTCCGCCGCGGATGTGGCCGCGCCCGCGGACGGTGAACGGCAGCGACCAGGTGCCGCCGTCGTCGACGTCCGCACCGATCTCGCGCAGCGCCTTGATCATCTCGCCCATCGGGCGGTGCAGCGCGCTGGCATGGGCGGTCAGGGTGACGTCGCCGTCGGCGAGACCCGCGAGGGGGGCGACGAAGCGCATGACGGTGCCGGCCTGACCGCAGTCGATCTCGACGTCGCCGCGGAACGTGGCGGGGGGAGTGACGAGCAGGTCGGGCCCGAAGGCGCCCGCTCCGGGCACCTCGGTGATCTCCACCCCCAGAGCGCGCAGCGCGGCGATCATACGCTCCGAGTCCTCGGAGTGCAGCGGCGACGTCAGCGTGCTGGGGCCGTCGGCGAGGGCGGCCAGGACCAGCTTGCGGTTCGTCAGAGACTTGGATCCGGGCACGGATACCGTCGCCTGGACGGCGTCATCCGCACGCGGCGCCCGCCAGACGGGATCCGCGGCCGGTTGGGGGAGGGAATACCCGGTCACTGTCATCGGGTTCTACCCTAACGAACCCATCGGACACCGCCGCCGCCCACCGCGGCGGGCCGTCCGAGCCAGACCGGGAGAGGAGCCCCGTGACCGCGACACTCGCACCCGTGCGGGCGGACATCGCCGACGTAGACTGGGCGCTGATGGAAGAGCAGGCGGCCTCAGCGCCCGACGACACGGTGTCCCAGAACCCAGCGTCCGAGTACCCCGAGCCGCCGTCGGAGGACGCGTCGACGGCGATCGACGTCCGCGCGCAGTTCGAGGAGCAGGCCCTGCCGTTCATGGACCAGCTGTACGCGGCGGGCATGCGGATGACGCGGAACCCGGCGGATGCCGCGGACCTCGTCCAGGAGACCTTCGTCAAGGCGTTCGCGTCGTGGTCCTCCTTCACGCAGGGGACCAACCTCAAGGCGTGGCTGTACCGCATCCTCACCAACACGTACATCAACACGTATCGCAAGAAGCAGCGCGAGCCCTATCAGGGCACGATCGACGACCTCGAGGACTGGCAGCTCGGCGGTGCCGAGTCGACCACGGCCACGAGCAGCCGCTCCGCCGAGGCGGAGGCCATCGACCACATGCCCGCGTCGGTGGTCAAGGACGCGCTGCAGTCGATCCCCGAGGACTTCCGGCTGGCGGTCTACCTCGCGGACGTCGAAGGCTTCGCGTATCAGGAGATCGCGGACATCATGAAAACACCCATCGGCACGGTCATGAGCCGTCTGCACCGTGGCAGACGGATGCTGCGCGACCTCCTCGCCGACTACGCACGCGAGCGCGGCATCGATGTGCCGGCGCCCGCCACTTCTTCATCAGGGAGCAGGAAATGAGCGACTGCGGCTGCGACAAAGCGCGCAAGGATCTGGAGGAGTACCTCCGCAACGAAGTCTGCAAGACGGAGCACGCGGACATCCGTGCCCATCTGGAGACCTGCCCCTCCTGCCGCGACGAGGCACTGGTCGCGACGACGCTCACCGCGGTCGTCGCGCGTGCCTGCAAGGAGACGGCGCCCGAGCAGCTGCGCGACCAGGTTCTCGCGCGTCTGCGCGCCGAGCAGGCCACGCACCACTGACCGCACCCCTGCGGGAGCGGTCCGTGACCCGGCCCTGAAACGGGGTCAGCGCGCCGGCGGCGCGAAGACGCGGAGCGCACCGGGAAGGACGTCGACCTCCAGCGGCAGCATCCCCACCGCGTCGCCGTCGGCGTAGGCGGTCGTCGCGGGGGCGGACAGCCGCACCCGCCGCACGCGTGCGGTGACGACCTCGTCGAGGCCGGTGTGCGTGCCGCGATAGACGCGGGGCAGCAGTCGCAGCAGGCGGGCGCGGCCGAGCGGGCGCACGAGCGTGACGTCGAGGAGGCCGTCGGCGAGGTCGGCATCCGGGCAGATGGGGATGCCGCCGCCGTAGGTGGGGCCGTTGCCCACCGTCGCCATGAGCAGCTCCTCGCTGCGGCGCTCGATCGTGCCGTCGTCGTGCTCGAGCTCCACCTCGAAGGCGACGCAGCGCAGCCGCAGGAACTCGATGAGGATCGCGAGGTCGTAGCGGACGTGTCCGCGGGGCCAGCGCATGCGGTTGGCACGGTCGTTCACCCGCGAGTCGAACCCGCTCGCCAGCACGGTCGCGTACGACGTCGTCGAGCCGTCGGCGCGATGCACGCGCGCGAGATCGATCGTGCGCGTGGATCCCGCCACGACGGCCTCGGCGGCGCCGCGCGCATCGCGCTCGCGCAGCCTGAGGGCCGTGGCCACGTCGTTGCCGGTCCCCGTCGGCACGATGCCGAGCGGGATGCCGGTGCCCGCGAGCTCCTGCACGGCGAGATTGACGGTGCCGTCGCCGCCCGCGACGAGCACGGCGTCGGCGCCCGCGTCGAGGGCGAGGCGCAGCAGGCGCGTCGATTCGGCGGCGCTCCCGCCCGCGATCAGCGTCGTGCGGATGCCGTGGGCGCGCAGGAGCGCGGCGACGTCCTCCGCGGCGTGCGTGCGCGCGGAGGCGCGAGCGGTCGGGTTGACGAGGAGCGCGACGTCCATGTCGTCCAGTCGGGTGTGTCGGGCCCCTCGTCTCGCCGCGTCAGACGGTCAGCGCCTTCTCGAGGATCGCGGCCTGCTCGCGCGCGTGCACCTTCGGCGAGCCCGTCGCCGTCGAGGCGGCGGCGGCGCGGGACACGCGTCGGATCGTGCGACCGTGCAGGTGCTTGACGACCTCGAGCGCGATGAACGGCCACGCGCCCTGGTTCTCGGGCTCGTCCTGCACCCACACGAGCTGCGCGTTCGGGTACCGCTCGATCACGGCGTTGAGCTGGTCGATCGGCGCGGGGTAGAGCTGCTCGAGGCGCACGAGCGCGACCTGCGGGTTGGGCTTCTTGTCGAGCTCGGCCTTCAGATCCCAGTGGATCTTCCCGGAGTGCAGCAGCACGCGCGTCACGCCCGACGGGTCGATGTTCCGGTCGTCGTCCAGCACCGGCTCGAAGCGTCCGCTGGTGAACGCGTCGACGGGGCTCGTGGCTCCCCGAAGACGCAGCATCGCCTTCGGGGTGAAGACGATCAGCGGGCGACGCGGCCGGGCGTAGGCCTGACGGCGCAGCAGGTGGAAGTACGACGCGGGCGTGGAGGGGCGCGCGACGGTCATGTTGTCCTGCGCGCACATCTGCAGGTAGCGCTCGATGCGCGCCGAGGAGTGGTCGGGCCCCTGGCCCTCGTAGCCGTGGGGGAGCAGCAGCACGACGCTCGACTGCTGACCCCACTTCTGGTCGGCCGCGGAGATGTACTCGTCGATGACCGACTGGGCGCCGTTGGCGAAGTCGCCGAACTGCGCCTCCCACAGCGTCAGCGTGTCGGGCCGCTCGACCGAGTAGCCGTACTCGAAGGCCATCGCCGCGTACTCGCTCAGCAGCGAGTCGTAGACGTAGAAGCGGCCCTGGCTCTCGGACAGGTTCGCCAGCGGCAGCCACTCCTGACCGTTCGCCCGGTCGTGCAGCACCGCGTGACGCTGGACGAACGTGCCGCGGCGGGCGTCCTGACCCGCGAGGCGCACGTTCGTGCCCTCCATCAGCACCGAGCCGAAGGCGAGCAGCTCGCCGAAGCCCCAGTCGATCTGCCCGTTGCGGCTCATGTCGAGGCGCTTGTCGAGCAGCTGCTGCAGCTTGTTGTGCACCGTGAAGCCGTCGGGCTTATTGACGAAGGCGTCGCCGATCTGGTTGACGACCTCGACGGACACGCCGGTGGTCTCCGGCTCGCCGACGGCCTGGTCGACCGGTCCGGTCGTCGAGGGCGAGACGATGCCCGTGGCGCCGGTCTCGGCGGCGTGCGTCTCGGCGAAGGCGATCTCGAGGCGGTTCTGGAAGTCCTGCTTGGCCTTCTCGTACTCCTCCTCGGTGATGTCGCCGCGACCGACGAGCGACTCCGTGTAGAGGCGGCGCACGGAGCGCTTGGCCTCGATGAGGTTCGTCATCAGCGGCTGCGTCATCGACGGGTCGTCGCCCTCGTTGTGACCGCGGCGGCGGTAGCAGACGAGGTCGATCACGACGTCGCGGTTGAACTCCTGGCGGTAGGCCACGGCGAGCTCGGCGACACGCACGACGGCCTCGGGGTCGTCGCCGTTCACGTGGAAGATGGGCGCCTGGATCGTCTTGGCGACATCCGTGGCGTACACCGAGGTGCGCCCGTCCTGGGGGAGGGTCGTGAAGCCGACCTGGTTGTTGACGACGACGTGCACCGTTCCGCCCGTGCGGTAGCCGCGCAGCTGCGACATCTGCAGGGTCTCGACGACGACGCCCTGGCCGGCGAAGGCCGCGTCGCCGTGCACGAGGATGGGCAGCCAGGAGAAGGAGCCGATCGGCATCCGGTCCTGCTTGGCGCGGACGACGCCCTCCAGCACCCCGTCGACCGTCTCGAGGTGCGAGGGGTTGGCGGCGAGGTAGACGGGCAGCTCCTCGCCGGCATCCGACACGAACGTGCCCTGCGTGCCGAGGTGGTACTTCACGTCGCCCGAGCCGCTCTTGGAGCCGATCGCGACGGAGCCCTCGAACTCGCGGAAGATCTGGCTGTAGGTCTTGCCGGCGATGTTCGTCAGCACGTTGAGGCGGCCGCGGTGCGCCATGCCGATGGCGGCGCCGTCGAGGCCGGCACCGGCGGCGCCCTGCAGGATCTGGTCGAGCAGCGGGATGAGGGACTCGCCGCCCTCGAGGCTGAAGCGCTTCTGGCCGACGTACTTCGTCTGCAGGAAGGTCTCGAAGGCCTCGGCCTGGTTGAGCTTGTCGAGGATGCGCAGCTGCTCGTCGTGGCTCGGCTTCTGGTACTTGACCTCGACGTTGTCCTGGAACCACTTGCGCTGGGCCGGGTCCTGGATGTGCATGTACTCGACGCCGACCGTGCGGCAGTACGAGTCGCGGAGGACGCCCAGGATGTCGCGCAGCTTCATGAGCCGCTTGCCGCCGAAACCTCCCGTGACGAACTCGCGGTCGAGGTCCCAGAAGGTGAGGCCGTGGTTCTCGATCTCGAGGTCGGGGTGCGTGCGCTGCACGTACTCGAGCGGGTCCGTGTCGGCCATGAGGTGGCCGCGGACGCGGTAGGAGTTGATGAGCTCCTGCACGCGGGCGGTCTTGTCGACGCGCTCGGCGATGTCGACGTTGATGTCGCCGGCCCAGTGGATGGGCGCGTAGGGGATGCGCAGGGCCGCGAAGACGCCCTCGTAGAAACCGCGCTGACCGGTGAGCAGCTCGTGGACGATCTTCAGGAACTCGCCGGAGCCCGCGCCCTGGATCACGCGGTGGTCGTACGTGCTGGTCAGGGTGATCGTCTTGCCGATGCCGAGCTCGACCAGGGTCTTCTCGCTCGAGCCCTGGAACTCGGCGGGGTACTCGAGGGCGCCGGCGCCGACGATGCAGCCCTGGCCCTTCATGAGGCGCGGCACGGAGTGGACCGTGCCGATGCCGCCGGGGTTGGTCAGCGAGATCGTGGTGCCCTGGAAGTCAGCGGCGGTGAGCTTGCCCCCGCGGGCGCGCTTGACGAGGTCCTCGTAGGCCGAGAGGTACTCGCCGAACGTCAGCGACTCCGCCTGCTTGATGGAGGGCACCATGAGCGCGCGCGTGCCGTCGGGCTTGGGCAGGTCGATCGCGATGCCGAGGTTGATGTGCGCGGGGGCGACGACCGACGGCTTGCCGTCGATCTCGGCGTAGGACACGTTCTGGCTGGGGAAGGCCTTGAGCGCCTGGATGAGCGCCCAGCCGATGAGGTGCGTGAAGCTGACCTTGCCGCCGCGCGTGCGCGACATGTGGTTGTTGATCACGATGCGGTTGTCGATCATGAGCTTCGCCGGCACGGTGCGCACGCTCGTCGCGGTCGGCACGGTGAGGGACTCGTCCATGTTCGCGGCGAGGGTCTTCGGCATGCCGCGCAGCGGCGTGACGACGTCCTCGCGGGCGGCCGGGGTCGGCGTCGGGTCGGTGTTCGGCGCCTGGGCCGGCACGGGCTGCGGCGAGGCGGGCCGCGCGGTGGTGCGCGCGACCGGCTGCGCGCCGACGACGGGGATCGGCGCGGTCATCGGGCGGGCGTCGGTCGCCGCCGGGGCGGTCGGCGCCGGAGCGGATGCGGCGGCGGGGGCCGTCGTCGCGGGCGCGGGCGTCCCGGCATCCGTCTGGGTCTTCTCGTACGCCTCCAGCACGGGCCACCAGGCCCGGTCGACCGAGTCGCGATCCTTCGCGAACTGGTCGTACATCTCGGCGACGAGCCATTCGTTGGCCCCGAACTCGCCGTCGCTCGAAGTTCCCACGCCGGTCACCTGACTGGACACGGTTGCGCCTGCTTTCATCGATGAACTTCAGATCGTGCGAGGCCCGCTGCTGTGTATGGCGCGGCCCACACGCACACGTTCATCAAGGGTATCCCAGGTTTTCTGTCGGTACCGTGGGAACCATGCAGTTCTCCGGCGCCCAGCCCACCGTCGATCTCACCTACTCCGACGTGTTCCTCGTGCCCCGTCGCTCGGGCGTGACGAGCCGGCTGGACGTCGACCTGTCGCCGCGCGACGGCACCTCCGCGACCATCCCACTGGTCGCGTCGAACATGAACTCGGTCACCGGTCCCCGCCTCGCCGCTGCCCTCGCCCGCCGCGGCGGGCTGGGCGTGCTGCCGCAGGACATGCCGCTGCAGGACATCGACGCGGCGATCCGCTGGGTCAAGGACCAGCCCGTGCCGTGGGACACGCCCCTCGTGCTGGGCGCCGATGCGACCGTCGCCGAGGCCGCGGCGCTGCTTCCCGCGACGGAGGGCCACGGCATCGTCGTGGTGTCCGGCGACACCGCCCGCGTCCACGTCGACGACATCCTCGGGGTCGTGCCGGCCACGCGCCTCGGAACGGCGCTTCCCGACGCGCGGCTGGGCGATCTCGCCCGCGGGCGCGGGGCCTCGATCGACGCTGACGACGTCACCGACGCCCGCCACGCCTTCGACCTGATCGTCGCCGCGGGCGCCGAGACCGTCTGCGTCCTGCACCACGGCTACCTCGTCGGCACGCTCTCGCAGCGCACGGCGCTGCGCTCGACGCTGTACCGCCCCGCCGTCGACGCGGACGGTCGACTGATCGTCGCGGCGGCCGTGGGCATCAACGGCGACGTCGCCGCCAAGGCCCGCGCGCTCGTCGCGGCCGGCGTCGACGTGCTCGTCGTCGACACCGCGCACGGCCACCAGGAGGGGATGCTGCGCGCGCTGCACACGGTGTCGGAGCTGGGCCTGGGCATCCCGATCGCGGCCGGCAACATCGTCACGGCCGAGGGCGTGCGCGATCTCGTCGGTGCGGGGGCGACCATCCTCAAGGTGGGCGTCGGACCGGGCGCGATGTGCACGACCCGCATGATGACCGCGGTGGGCCGCCCGCAGTTCTCCGCCGTGCTCGAGACGGCGCAGGCCGCCGCCGAGCTCGGCGCGCACGTCTGGGCGGACGGTGGCGTGCGCTACCCGCGCGACGTGGCGCTGGCCCTGGCCGCGGGCGCGGCATCCGTCATGATCGGCTCGTGGTTCGCCGGGACGATCGAGGCTCCGGGCCAGCTGCAGGTCGACGAGGCCGGCCGCGTCTTCAAGGAGTCGTGGGGGATGGCCTCGACGAAGGCGGTCCAGGGCCGCTTCGGGCGCCTCGACCCCTACGAGCGCGCCCGCAAGGAGCTGTTCGCGGAGGGCATCTCGTCGTCGAAGATCTACCTCGACCCGCTGCGGCCGTCCGTGGAGGACCTCGTCGACATGATCACGTCGGGCGTGCGGTCCTCGTTCACCTACGCGGGGGCTGCGACGGTGCCCGCGTTCCACGAGCGTGCGACGGTCGGGCTGCAGTCCGCCGCCGGTTACGAGGAGGGCAAGGCCCTGCCCGTCATCACCTAATTTATAACAGGGTCGGCTCCACTCTGTATGTCGCGTAAGACGACTCACGCGCGTCTTTTTTCGTGGTCAGAAGGCAATTTGCATGCTCGACCTTCTTGTCGCTACGGTCCACTTGGCGGCTCCGAGAGTCGGAGCGCCGGAGAGGCAACTATGCAGAGTCATGAAGGTGCAATTGCTGGGCTGGCGAGGCTTGCGGATACGGGCTACTCGCGCGAGGTTGACGAGGTCGCTCTCGAACTCGCCGCGCGAAGGTGGGGAGCTGCCCACGCGACGGGAGATGTGGATGCGATGGCCATTGCCGACCACATCGTCGATGCAATCGTCGATTGGGCCGATTGGGTCGGAGACCTCGACCTCCTCGGAGTGACAGGCGAGGAGTTCGCTTGGATGCTTGAGCGCGCCGAGGGGCGGGTTGCGATGCATCGCACGGCTCTGATCGCTGCGTAGGACGAGTCCCGAGATACACCAATTATCTCGGGACTCGCCTGTCGGTGAGCCTAGAGCAAGGAGCCCTTCACACGTCGTCGTGCGGAGGGCTCCTTGTGCTTCACAAGGTTGGGACGAGCGTGATGGATGGGTGGGAGAACTCGATCCGCTGGCCGGCGCGCGGGCCGTTCTTGGCGACGAAGCTCGTGGGGACGAGCTTAAGGAAAGCGGACGCCTTGCCATCGCCATCGGCGAGAGCGTCAGCGAGGATGTCCTCGGTGCCGTCGTAGGCGAGGTCGCGCACGAGGCCCCAGGAGCCGGTCTGGAACTTGAAGATGCCCAGGTCGGGGTCGGCGGCGAGGCGGAAGTAGAGCTCCGTGTCGGGCACCGGGCCGAGTCCGTCCTGCCCCTTCTGCTTGCGCTCGGCGAAGCTCAGCGAGGCGTCCGGGTCCGGCTCGTCCGTCGGGTTGCCGGAGTCGTCGAGCTTCCACTCGCCGTCTGTCGCGTAGACGAGCTTGTTGGCGCGCGACCAGAAGACCATGCGCTGACGGATCGGCTTGACGATGACGATGTCGACCTCGGCGGATGCCGTGAAGACCTCGATGTCGTCTTCGCCCTTGGTCTCGAACTTCTGCGGCGCGTCTCCGCCCAGGAGTTCGTGGATCTTGGCCGCGACCTCCGGGTCGCCGGTCGTGACGCGCCACTCTTCGAGTGAGGCGGGTCGTCCGTTCACGGAGTGGCCGGCGCGGAAGTAGGCTACGGTCCGAGGGGTATCCATGTGAGCCAGTTTGGCTCATGTCCACGTCCCGCAAACAGGGCAACGCGCTCCGAATATCGACATGTGGGTCTCGTCATTGGGGCAGGGCATCGGGGAGTCGGGGGAGTCCATCACGGCGGCGCAGTCTAGAGACGCGATTGGCCGATTTTGCTTCCGCGTAGAAACGACGAAAGGCCCCGCCTCGGGAGTGAGACGGGGGCCTGGAGTCAGCGGCGAGTGAGGCGGCGGAGAGTGGCGAGGTCGACGGTCTCGCCCTCGCGCAATCGGACTCCGCGGAGGGCGGGTACGCCGACTCCGCGAAGGCGAAACTCGATGTCGTAGGTGCCGGTGACGAGCTGCCGGTCGTAGCGGCCGTCCGAGTCGAGTGTTTCGCGGATGACGAAGGCGATGACCGTGTAAGGCGCACCTTCCGGCACGTCGAAAGACTGCGGACGGAAGACGATGTCGCCGACGGCGGGCGGGTCGCCAGGTTCGGCGAAGAATAGGCGCCCGGCGAAGCGGCCGGTGGGAGGGTACGGGGTCACGCGAGGTCGTAAGTCAGCGTGGCCGAGACGCGAACGGGCGAGGAACAGACGACTACGGCGCCCCGCGTGAGCTGGGTTGGCGTGGAGTAGATGCTGACGCTCGACTCCCCAGCGGGGACATGGGCTACAAGCATGAGCGGCCCAGGGTCGTCGACGTTGGCGGAGTCGTGGACGGTGATCAGAGTCTGCGTATCGGCTTGGGCGGCGAGGCCAGAGAGCTGTGCGGGGCCTGCGGCGATGAGGTGAGCGGTCACGAGGGGCCCTTCGAGTTAGGTGGTGGCGAGGTCGTCGTCGTCTCGGCGGGCGCGCTCCGCTGCTAAGACGATGGCCTCGGCGAGGCGCGTGGCGTCGCGCTTGGGGATGCGGCGCGGGACGGGGTAGGCGACCGCGCGCGCCCAGTCGACGACTCGACCCTCGGCGAGCGCGGCGAGGCGGGGAGGGTGCCGGAGGGCGGCCACGTTTACACGCACCGTAGCGTCGTCGAAGTCGACGAAGAGGGGCGGTTCGCGGCGACTGACTTGGTCGATGAGTTCGCAGGCGAGCTCTTCGGCTTCGTCGGCCTCGACGTCGAGCTCGCGGACGACGAGCGCCGCCCAGACCTGGATGCCTCCCTCACGGAGCGCGCGAATGCGCTCGCGGCCGAATGCGTGGGCGTAGCTCAAGTCGAGTCGGCGCCCGCGCCATGTCGCGGTGAGGCGGCGTTCGGGTAGGGCGGCGCGGAGGCGCGCGGCGAGCTGGACCGGGAGGCCGAGGCCAGACGTGCCGTCCATGACACGAAAGGCCCCGGCATCCCAGATGGACGACGCGAGGCTGAGCTCGCTCCCCGATGGGGCGATGAGGGACAGGTCGACGTCAGCCATTCAGTTACCTCCAGGCGCCCGCTGCCGTCGCCGCCTTCTGCTGAGCACGGGCGCGGGCGAGCTTGGCCGCCTTGTCCTCCGTGGAGGACGAGTAGTCGTAGTAGTGGATCGGGTAGGAGTCGCCTCGGGCACCCGGGTCGTCACCGGGGAAGTCGCCAGGGCGGCGGCCGTTTGCCGGCGCCACGTCAGGCACGTCAAGAGACGGCGAGACCGTGAAGCCGGACAGCGACGAGGTGGCGGCATCCGCGAGGCCGAGAGCGGAGTCGGCGACGGCTCCTTGCATGCGGTCCATACCGCCGATGAGGCCGAGACCGACGTTGCGGCCGATGCCCATGAAGAGGCGGCTGGGGGAGTGGATGCCGAGGAAGTCGAGCACTCCGCCCACGGCATCGCGGACGATGCCGACGATGCCATCCCATAGGGCTCCTGCCATTGCCCCGACGCCATTGATGAGCCCTTGGATGAGGTCGCGGCCGGTCTCAAATAGCCATGTTCCGATGCCAGCGAGTGCGGTGCCGATGGCGGGGAGGAGCCCCCGGAACACCTCGACGACGAGATTGATTGCGCCGCGAACTGCGCCGACGATCATCTCCCAGGCGCCCGAGAGGATTTGCTTGATGCCGTCCCACGCGCCGGACCAGTCGCCCTTGATCACTGCCGTAACGGTGGCGATGATGCCCTGCACGACATTCATGGCGCCGCGGATGATGTCCGCGACGGCCCCGAAGACGACCTGAACGACGGGCAGCAGCGCCTCTACGGCCGGCATGAGAATGTCCGCCAGCGTCGAGACGAGCGGCATGACTGCTTCGGCGAGCACACTGATCAGGTCAGCTGCGGTGGTGAGGACTGGCGCGAGGGCCTCGAAGAGCGTCGCGATGACAGGCAGCACGGCGGCGAGAACGCCGGAGAGGATGCCCGTGAGGGTTTGGATGACGGGTGTGAGCGCTGTGGCGGCCGTGGTCAGCGCCCCGGCGAGCACCCCGGCGATGCGGCCAAGCGTCTCGCCGATGAGTGGCAGCACAGGCGCAAGCGCTTGGAAGGCAATGCCGACGGGGGAGATGTTGGGAAGGAGCGCGGCGAGCGCGGCGCCGAGCTGGGAGAAGGCAGGGTTGCCAAAGATGCTCGCCAATGCCGGGCCGACGTCGCCGATGAGCGGCATCGCCCCCGCGACGAGGTCGGCGAGCAGGCCGACGGCGGACGACGCGGCCGGTAGGAACGCCTGGCCGATGCTGGCCTGGAGGTTCTCCCAGCCCGACGACAAGCGGGCCTGCTGTGCCTGGAGAGAGCCGCTCTCGCGCGCGAGAGCGCCGTGCGCGTCGGCGGTCTGCTTCATGATCAGCGACAAGGTCGCGGCTTGGCTCGCCTCGGTGGAGAGCGAGCCGCCGACCTTGGCGAAGCCGAGTGATGCCGCCTCCGCGTCGATGGCTGCTTGCGTCAGGGAGACGCCGTAGCGCTCGATGGGATCGCGCTCACCCTTGAGGGCGGAGGACAGCGCGCCTACAGCGTCGGCAGTCGAGCCGCCAAACATCGCCGCCATGTCGCCGCCGAGCGCGATGAGCTCCTGCGTCTTGCCGCCGAGGTCGCCGATGGCGGTGCCGCCGTTCTTGAGCTGCGTACCGAGGACAGTGGCGAGCTCATTCGCCTCGTTGCGGGTCAAACCGAATGCGGATGACGCGGATGCCGCGAAGGCGTGCATCCCAGCAGATGAGCCCTTGAAGACCGCATCGATAGCGCCCATGGACTGCTCCAGAGCGCCGGCCGAGGTGATCGCGCCGCCGACGAAGTTCCCGAGAGCGAGCGCACCGGCCGCTAGCATCGCCGGGCCGACCACGGACTTCAAGGAGCCCATGATCGAACCGCCCAGCGACCGGCCGGCGTCGGCGCCGAGCGGGTTCAGGTCTCCCGAAAGCGCCTGGCCGAAGCCCTTCGTCGTGGGAAGGACGGAGACGGTGGCGTAACCGACGTTTGTCATGAGGGGCTCCAGATGGAACGACAAGGCCCCCGTCTCCAGGGCTGGAGCGGGGGCCTGTGCGCGTGAGGTCGAGGGTGGGGGTCTAGCGGCGCCTGACGGATAGGCCGGCAGCGGTCGCGGCCTTGCCCAGGTAGCCGTGCTTGGCTTCCATGGCGATGCCCGCGGGGTGTGCGAGGGTCACGCTCGCTGCCGCTGTGATGCGTGTCTCGAACGCTCCGACACGTACGTCGACCGGCTTGCCGGAGGCGGTCGGGGTGCCGACGTTGCGTTTGACGGCGTCGGCTGCCGCAGTCACCGCACCGCGGCCGACTGGGCCTTTGAGGAGCTCGATGATGCCGGCGCGGTCGAGTCGAAGTTTGGTCGCGCTCATCGGCGCGGCAGAGCACGTCCGAGCATCGCGAGCGCGAGCATCGCGCCGAAACGTCGCGCTTCTGCCTCGTCGAGATCGAGGTCAGCGACGCGCTTGGCCAGGTCGACGTACCGGCCGGCGTCGGCGAGGCTGCGAACGGCTGGCGAGTAGACGCGCCGAGCGTCGAGCGTCAGATCGCCGTCACGCCAGCGAATGACGAGCGGGATCGGCTTGGCCGCCCGCAACTGCCGCCGTGCGCGGCGTCCGCGTTTCATGGGGCGCCCAACGTGCGCGCGATGCCGACAATGACGGCGGCGAGACCCCACACAAGGAGGGCGGCGGCGAGCGCGACGATGCCGACCGTGATGGCGCCGCCGATGATGCGAGCGGGAAGTGACGGCTTCGGCGCGGCGGCGCCGGTCACTGCGGTGAAGAACGCGCGACGCTCGCGAGCGGTGAGACTTGGCATGAGAGGTTCCTCTTGGTTAGGAGCGGGCGCCGCCGCGGTACGGGGGCGCGGTGGAACGGGTCGGGTCGACGTCCGGCCACGCGTCGGGGTCGTGTCCGACCGCACGAATTGTGATGGCGCCTTCGGCTGACACGGTGATGAGGTCCGACGCCCGCTGCGTCGGCGGGAGACCGATCACACGCGCCCAGGTCATCGCACAGCTCGCTGCGCTAGCGGCGCTGTGGCCGCGCAGGCAGCCGCGAAAGCGCGCGGGTAGGGCGCTGGCGCGCCGGACGCGTACTGGCGCGCCAGAGCGACGCGCTCGGCGTCGTCGAGCCCGTCGGGTGGGATGTCTGCCGTCATCGGGTGACCGCAAATGGGCTCCAGCGTGATCAACATGGGTGTCTCCAGCGGTTGTGATTTGTTAGAAGCCGACGACGCGGCCGGGGCCCTTGCGGCGTTTGGCGTAGGCACCATCGGCGAGAAGACGGGTGCGCGCCATTCGGGCGAGCATGAGCGCGGCGAGAGCGTCGACCTTCTTGGGCGACTCGCGGCTCTCCTTGCCGAAGCTGATGCCCCAGCGGTTGATACGGCGGCGCCCGTTGAGGACGTGGCGGGTCAGAATCTCCGCGCCATTGAGTCCGGCCGACGCTCCAGCGAGGAGCTCGTGATCGCGCCAGGGCACCTCATGGTCGGTCAGCGCACGGTGCAGCGCCTCGGCTGCGCGCGTCGTGTCCATCTGGTGACCGCGCATGTCCCAGCCGATAGCGTGGCGAGTCGTGGCCTTCACGAGGAGGCGCTCGGCGTATTCGTCGCGCCAGGCGTCGATATCCGTCTCCCAGTAGGCGACGTCGGAGAAGAACGCGACGACGTCTAGGTGTGTAAACGCGAAGTCGACAGCATCGCGGACATCGGCCTTCGGGACAGCCCAACCCGCGCCGGCCGGCCCCTCCGGCTTCTCCCAGATGGCGAGAAGGAAGGGCGCGCCGTCCTCGATCCGCACAGCGACGAGCGCCGTCGAGTCGTCGGTCAGCGAGCCGTCGAAGCCGAGCGCGACCGTGTCACCGGTCGAGCGGCGACCATTCCACTCGCCCAGGCTGAGCGGGGCAATGTCGTCGTCGCGGTTCGCGTGCCACTCAGCGGGGGAGACCCAGGAGTCGGCTGCCGCGACGATCTGGTTGAGGTAGAAGCGGCGCGCCTCCTCGGGAGGCGTGTCGGGGTCGTAGACCTCGGCGAGGATGCGGTCGAGGTCGACCCACGTGGCGTCACCGTAGGCGGCGCGGAGGCCCTCGCGGACGTCGTCGGGGTCGGCGAGGTCGACGTCTAGGGGAGCTTCGCGCGAGTCGTAGAGGATTGAGGCGCCGTCGGTGGTCAGAGCGCGGCCCTCGCGGATCGCGAGGTGGGCGAGGTAGGAGCGCTCGGCGATCGACTCCTGGCCGGGGGCGTGGGCATTGGTCGTCTCGATGGCGCGGCCGTTGACCTTGGCGAGGTTGCGCCGGAGGACGCGCGCGAGCTTGGCACCCCCGTTGGACTCGGTCCAGTGGTGCGTCTCGTCCATGATCGTGAACGTCGGGCGCGCGCCCTCCTGGGTTGCGGCGTTGGCCGTGACGGGGACGATCTTGCCGCCGTCGGGCAGGAAGATGCGGGTCTTGCCGATGCTGTTGGCCTCGAATCCCAGGAGCTCGGCGAGCTCCTGGCCTTCGGCCATAGAGCGAATCGCGGACATCGTGTTTTCGGTCTGCGCTTCGGAGACGCCGGCGATGACGACCCACGGCATCGGGTGTCGGGCGCCGCGGCATCCCCCCACTGCCTCGTCGTCGAGGTGAGAGAAGCGCACGGGGCCGCCGAGCTCAGCGAGTGCGATGGCGCCGAGGAAGGGCGACTTGCCCCAGCCCTTCGCGCGACGGAGGACGCCGCGGCGATAGACGAAGCGGCCAAGCTCGTCGACCGCGTAGAACCAGAGAAGGAAGTTGAGCTGCTCGGGGGCGAGCACAAAGAACTCGCCGGCTGCGTCGCCGTCGGGCTGGAGGAGGTACTCCTCGATCCACGCGGCAATGTCGAAGCCGAGAGTGAGGACAGAACCGTCGAGGGGGAAGTCGTCAACCGTGAGAACTGCCTTGCGGCGGGCGCGAGCGGCGCGGGCTTTGGTCATGGCGCCCTCCTCGGGCTCGCCCTAGAAGGGCGCGGGCTCGCTGGCCTCGTCCTCCTCGGCGGGGGTCTGCTGGGCGGCTCGCGCCGCGGCGAGGCGGGCGGCGAGGTCGCGCGGCTTTAGCTCAGTCACGGGCGCGAGCTTGGCGCCGGGGTCGGGGCGCTCGATCTTGATGCGGGCACGGAGGCGGTCGGCGTAGGTCGCGCCGAGTCGCTCTTCGTTCATACGGATTTCCGACATGGCGGCGGCTGACGGGCTTTCGAGGTGCTTCTCGACCATCGGCGCCAGGAGCGCGAGGCGGAGCCAGTCGGTCGACTCGAAGAGCGCGGCCTGCGGCGAGCGCCGCCAGACGTCGTACCAGGCGAGGGTGGCGGGCGAGTAGTCGCCGTCGAGCTCGGGGCCGCGGACGACGGCGTCGTCCTCGACGGTCGCGAACTCGGCGCCTCGGCGGCGCGTGTCGCGCTCGCGCTGGCGCTGTTCTTTGGGGAGCGGGCCAGACATGGCGCCTCCTCGGGCTAGAAGCCGCGGACGCGGCTCTTGAGGCGCCGGGTCGACGCGGTGACGGTCGGGGTGTCGAGTCCCTCGTGCTCTGCCTGTCTGTCGAGGTGGCAGTCCCAGCAGTTGCCGAAGGCGCGCTCGGAGTGCGGCGGTAAGTCGGCGACTAAGAGGAGGCGCCCGCAGGGGCCGGAGCATCGTTGCATGGAGGGTCTTTCGTGAAAGGTAGGAACCTGCGCCGAAACCCTGGAACCCGCGCGCGCAGGCAGACGCTATGCGCTCCCGGGAGGGAGCGACCCGGGGGAGGGGGAGACCCTGGGGAGGGGGTTGAGCGGCGCGCGGCCTGTCGCGGCCCGGACAGAGGCACGGCGCGGGCACACTGGGGCTGTGCCAGCTATCCACTTCCATTTCACAGAGCTCGCCCAGTCGAGAGCTGAGCTAGGCGCTGTGCTGGACTCTGACGACGAGGTCGCTGTGTGGGCCGCTCTTGTACGAGCGCTGTCCAGCGTCTTCCGTACAGCGGAGAAGGTGCGAGTCGGGTACCCCGATTACTACTCAGCCAGGGACGCGGACCCGTATGGCGCTGCGCTCGGCGGACTCGTCTACTTCCGTGGCGAGACTGAGCACGCCCACGCGGAGGAGCTGTACGTGCCCGGCTACGCGGTAGCGGAGGTGTGGGTGGCTCGCGACGGGAAGTATGTCCGGGGGCAGGTGTTCGCGGGTCAAGGCGGCGAGTGGGTGCCCGCGATCCCCTACACACCTGCACGGGTGTTTCCGCCCCTGCACCCGACGGCGAGGCCCGACGCACACGGTCGCGACACGCACTACCGGACGCTCGTGGCTGGACAGCCGGTCGCGCAGGTCTTCATCGAGGCGGAGGCCGCGCTGAGGAGGCTAGCGGACATGCGCAAGACGTATGACTCCCGGCTACAGAACGACCAGGAGCGACGCCTGGCGTAGCACCCCTGCCTCGTCGGCGGCGGTGATGAGCTCGACGGCTTCGTCTCGGAGCGCTGGGAAGGTGCGGCGCGCTCGCTCGATCCAGAGCTCGCGGCGCGCGGTGTCAAGTTCGGTTGTCAACGCCACGAGCTGAGTGCGCGCCGCTGTCAGCGGGTCAGGTGGTTCGCGTGGTGCAAGCGCCGCGTCGTGGGTCACAGGTTGAACTCTCGCTTGAGAGTCGCGAGCTTCTCATCGGTAGCGATGTCAGCAACGTCGAGCGCTCGCACCCTCGCGACGAATCGACCCTTGTCCTCCGGGAGCATGATGGTGTTGTCAAGCATCCGCACCGCGCGTGCCTCGAAGTTGTCGAGAACTTCGTAGCCCGCCGTGACGTACTCGGTGACATCGTGGAGAGCGTTGTCGATGCCGTACCATTCCGTGCGCAGGCGGGCGCGGCGGCCGACGGCGGCGAGCAACTTGTCACGCTGAGTGAGCTGCGTGCGAAGAGTTGCGAGGGCGCGGTTAGCGGCGCGATGAGCGTCCGCGAGGAGCTTCTCGTGCTGGGCCGCGAACTCCTCCGTCGCCATACCCGCGTCGACGTGCGATTGCAATCGTTCGCGCGCAGCGGTGAGGGCGTGCTCAGCCATGCGGACGTCATCGGAGCGGTCGTGGTAGCGGTCGACTGCGGCTTGCCAGTCAGCCCGAGGGACGCCAGGCGCGCGCGAGGGTGACACCAGATTGCCGCTGAGTGACAGCTCGGCTGCTTCCTCGCGAGCGGTCGTGAGTGCCTCTGCTGCCTTAGCAAGCTCGACGCGCGCGTCAAAGTGTGCAGAAGCCAGCTCACGGGCACCGGGGATAGCGTCGATGATGTAGTCGGGAGGGAAGTCTGTGCTGCCGGCCATGCGGGGGTCCAATCGGTTTCGTGAGCCCCTGCGCGCTTGCGCAAGGGCCGCATCGCGGGCGTCGCCCGGTCAGTGTGGGTGAGCGCTGGGTGGCGCTTGGGGGAGGGGGCTTAGGTTGCGGTGGGCGCGAGACCCATCACGCGGCCAGTGCCCGCCGTGCGTCTCGCTGGAGCGCGGCCAGGTCGGAGGCGACGACGTCGTAGCCCTCCGCGAGGGCGCGGGAGTGAAGGGCTACCTGGCGCTGGAGGAGTTCTGCGGCAACGGTCGCGCGATGGGCCAAGCGCTCACGGCGGCGGCGTTGGCGGCAGGCAGCTCCGCACGTGAGCGCGTCGGCACGCGTGGCAGTGAACGGCCGTGCGCATTGGTCGCAATGGACGGTGGTGGACATGCGGCTCCTTCCGGGCGCGTGAGTCACGAGTGAGAGGCAAAAAGAAGCGCCCACTAGTCAGGTGGGGTCACTAAGAGAGGCCGCCAGCCTGCCCGATAGCCGTGACTCGCGGATGGCGGGGCGCGGCGGGCACGATGAGTGCCACATGGGGAGGCCGCCAGGCGCGGGGGAGTTGCCCAGGGAGGGGCGCCGGGGACGCTTGAGGGACGGAAGGGAGGAAGTAACCCTCCCTTCCTTATTCCGGCTATGAGAGAGAGTCGTCTAGTAAGAGGAATAGAGAAGGGAGGGTTACTTCTGCCCTTTCGTCCCTCGGCGACGGACTGCGGCCCGCTCGGGCTCCCCCGGCGCCCTACCCGGCGACCTCAAAGGCCGACAGCGCGGCGTACTCGTCCTCACGAGATAGCAGGACGGTAACGCGCTCGGCGACGGGGTCGGCCCGGGAGGAGCCTGGGGCAAGCGTCAGGTGGTCCACCTCGCGGAGAAGGAGCGTGCGCCGGGCGCGGACGCCCTCGGGGGTCGCTGGGTCGGCCGCGTGCCAAGCGTCGGCGAGTGTGCGTCCCGTGGGGACGAGGGTCGTGTGCACGGCTGCCGGCTGTTCCCTCAACGCGGCGCGACGCGCCTTGAGCGCCTCAATACGCCCCATGACGGCGCTAGCATCGACACCGTCGCTCATGAGCGCCGCGGTTGCATCGTGGAGTGCACGGTCGATGTCGGCGAGGTCGGCAGCCGCTTCGGGGTTCTCGACGACGCGGACCTCCTCCACCTCGGGCTGCGCGCCGATGAGACGGAGAAGGCGCTCCTCGACGAACTTCTCCAGTGCGTCGGCGCGCAGTTGCGGGCAAGGACATGGCGGGACGAGGTCGGGCTTCTTCGCTGCACAGCGGTAGAAGACGTGAGCCCCCGAGCGCACGACATACAGCTTCGAGTCGCACACCGCGCAAAAGGCGACGCCCGAAAGGACACGCGCGGCGCGGGTGCGGCGGGCGAGCTTTCCGCTGTCGACTGGCAACCGCTCGCGGAGAAGCGCGAGGGTCGCCGGTTCGATGATCGGCTCCCAGAAAGTGATCGGCACCCCGTCGTCGTCTGTGACGGGAACTCGTCTCCCGTTCACCTCGTGCGTCGTCCGGCCGAGGAGTGTGTCCGAGCGCAGGATGCCGCGAAGCACCGTGAGGTGCCATAGGCCTGAATCCAAGCCCTCCGTGGGGAGGTGGTGCTGCCGAGCCTTGCGTGCAGGGCTTTTCGTAGTCGGCACGCCTTCACGCTGGAGCCGCACGGTCAGCTCTGTCATCGATGCGCCGGAGAGGAGGCTAGCGGTGAGCTCGCGCACGATGGCAGCCTCGACGGGGTCTTGGACGAGGATGCGGCCGGGCCCGTCGGGGTTCGGCGCTGACCGATAGCCGAACGGCGGGACAAAGCCGCGGAAGCGTCCGACCTTGAGGAGGTGCGCCTGCGATGACTTGACGCGGGTGGAGGTGTTCTCGGCCTCGATGCGCGCGACCTCTGCGAGCACTGCGGCGATGATCCGCCATGCCGCCATGTCCGAGCGGAGACCGTCGCGGAGAGCGATGAAGGTGGCGTCGGGTCGTGCGTCGAGAGTGTCGACGAGGTCACCAAGGGCGGCGATACCCTGCCGGCTCCAGCGGTCGAGCTTCCACACGAGGAGATGCGACGCTTCGCCGTCGCGGATCATGCGAAGTGCCTCCTGTGCGTTCGCACGAGTCTTTCGCCCCGAGACCCCATCGTCCGCGAGCTCAGCGACGACGGCGAGCCCCTCGCGTTCGGCGAGGTCTAGAAGGTCTTGCCGCTGACGGTCAATGGAGGTCGAGGCGTCGTCGCTGGAGGACAGGCGCAGGTAGAGAACTGCGGTGTTCGAGGAGGTGAGTGTAGTCATGAGTGGGTAGGCCGCCAATCTGTCGGCAGCTGCCCGCTGTCACCAGTTGACCAGAGCCCTGCCGGTCAGCTGGTGACCTCTTCGGCTCCGCGCCCTTCCCACTCGCGCCGCAGCACTCCCATGACCACCGAGTCGTAATGCGTGCCGCGCACCTCGCGGGCGTCGCGGAAGCGGGCTTCCTCCGTGAAACCCAGGCGGCGGCCGACGGCGAGCATGCGCTCATTGCCGGACCACGTCGAGTAGTCGAGTCGCACGGCCGCCGTGGTGCGGAAGAGGTAGTCGGTCCAGACGGCCAGCGCATTCGTTCCGATCCCGCGGCCGCGGATCGACGGGTCGTACACGGTGAGCCCCATGCGCCGCCAGTCCGATTCCTCCGACTCCCAGTACCACGAGACGCTGCCGATCATCGTCGCGGGCTCCGTGACGGTCGCGATCACCGCGCGCGGCAGCGGGGACTGCGCGGCATAGCTGCCGTCGTCGACCGCTGCGGCCAGACGGGCGCAGGCCGCGTCGATCTGCGTGCTGTCGAGCTTCGGAAAGTAGGGGCCGTCCCAGCGGTGCCACTCCTGATCGGGCTGCAGCCACCGCCGGTAGGTGGCGATGTCGGTCGCGGTGAACGCCCGGACGCGGATGCCGCCGCGCTCGCCGATGACTTCTGCGTGCTCGATCCGCTCCACCCTTACATTGTGCCCGCGGCATCCAGCCCAGACGCGGGCCGGGTGCCGTAAACTCTTCTGCACCATGGACGACCCTCCCAGTTGTAGACGATCGCCCCACCGACCCTCCCCGAGCATGATCGGGGGTGACGCGTGATGGAATTCGTCATGTTGGGCGTGGGGCTTCTGCTCACCATCGGAACGGGACTGTTCGTCGCGAGCGAGTTCGCGCTGGTCAACCTCGATCGCGCCGACCTCGAGGCCCGCCAGGCCGCCGGCGAGTCGCGGCTGTCGCTGACCATCAGCGCGCTGCGCATCACCTCCACGCACCTGTCGAGCGCGCAGCTGGGCATCACGCTCACGACGCTGCTCACCGGTTACACGATGGAGCCCGCGCTGACGAGCCTGCTCAGTCCCGTGCTCGCGGGGTGGGGCGTGCCCGACACGCTCGTGCGCGTCATCGCCACCACCCTGGCCATCGTCATCGCCACGACGTTCTCGATGATCCTCGGCGAGCTGGTGCCGAAGAACTTCGCCCTCGCCATCCCGCGTCAGACCGCCAAGCTCGTCATCCCGTTCCAGGTCGCCTTCACGACCGTCTTCCGCCCCGCGATCACCGTGCTCAACGGGAGCGCGAACGGTGTGCTGCGCGGCATGGGCATCGAGCCCAAGGAGGAGCTGTCGGGCGCCCGCACGGCCGAGGAGCTGTCCAGCCTCGTGCGCCGCTCCGCGAGCGCCGGCCTCCTCGAGGAGGACACGGCATCCCTGCTGGATCGCACCCTCACCTTCGCGCGGCTCACCACCGCCGACGTGATGACCCCGCGGCCCAGCATCCACGCCGTCGCCGCCGGTGACAGCGTCGAGGACGTCATCCAGCTCGCCCGGCGCACGGGCCACAGCCGCTTCCCCGTCTACGACGAGTCGATGGACGACATCACCGGCATCGTCCACCTCAAGCAGGCCGTCAGCGTGCCGCGCGAGCGTCGCGGCGACGTGCCGGCCGCCGCGATCGCTCAGGAGCCGCTGCGAGTGCCCGAGGCCGTCCACCTGGACGCCGTCATGTCGGAGCTGCGCTCCCGCGGCTACCAGATGGCGATCGTCGTCGACGAGTACGGCGGGACCGCCGGGGTCGTGACCCTCGAAGACCTCGTGGAGGAGATCGTGGGCGAAGTGCTCGACGAGCACGACCGCAGCCGGGCCGGCGTCGTGCGGATGGCCGGAGCGGTCACGTTCCCCGCCGAGCTGCGTCCGGATGAGGTGCTCGACCGCACCGGCATCCGCGTGCCCGAGGGCGACGTGTACGACACCGTCGGCGGATTCTTCATGTCGACCCTCGAGCGCATCCCCGTCGTCGGGGACCGCATCGATCTCGAGGACGGGACGCTGGAGGTGCAGCGGATGGACGGCCGGCGCGTCGACCGCGTCCGGTTCACGCCGCACCCGCTGCCGGACGGTGCCGACGTGCCCGACGCGGCACGCGAGGGAGGTGAGCGACGATGAGCGATTGGGCCGGAATCGCCTGGCTGGTCGTCCTGCTGGCGTTCAACGCGTTCTTCGTCGGCGCCGAGTTCGCCGTGATCTCCGCACGCCGCTCCCAGATCGAGCCGCTCGCCGAGAAGGGGTCGAAGACGGCGGTCACCGCGTTGTACGCGATGGAGCACGCCACCCTGATGCTGGCCACGAGCCAGCTCGGCATCACGATCTGCTCGCTCCTGATCCTGAACGTCTCCGAGCCGGCGATCCACCACCTCCTGGAGGTGCCGCTCGGACTCACGGGGTGGAGCGAGGCCGTCATCGGCGGCGTCGCGTTCGCGATCGCCCTGATCCTCGTGTCGTACCTGCACGTCGTGTTCGGCGAGATGGTGCCGAAGAACCTCGCGTTCTCGCTGCCCGACCGGGCCGTGCTCCTGCTCGCCACCCCGCTGGTGTGGACGTCGAAGCTCTTCTACCCGATCATCGTCGCGCTCAACTGGATCGCGAACCACATCGTGCGCCTGTTCCGCGTCGAGCCGAAGGATGAGGCGGCGTCGACGTTCACGCTCGACGAGGTCGCCACGATCGTGAACCAGTCGCGCATCGAGGGTGTGCTCGACGATGCGTCGGGCGCGGTGACGGCCGCGGTGGAGTTCACCGACAAGAAGGCGCGCGACGTCGCCGTGCCGCTGTCCGAGCTGGTGACGCTGCCCGAGACGACGACGCCCGACGAGATCGAGCGCGCCGTCGCCAAGCACGGGTTCTCGCGGTACGTGATCGTGGATGCCGAGGGTGCCCCGATCGGCTACGTGCACCTGAAGGACGTGCTGCGCGCCGCCGAGGGCGCCGGGGCCGAGGAGAAGATCGTCGCTCCGATCAAGCCCAAGCGCATCCACCACATGGTGCCCGTCGCCGAGACGACCGACCTCGAGGACGCGCTGGCGCTCATGCGGCGCACGAGCCGTCACCTGGCCCAGGTGCGCAACGCGGCGGGGGAGACGACGGCCGTGCTGTTCCTCGAGGACATCATCGAGGAGCTCGTCGGCGAGGTGCACGACGCGACGCGTCGCGGCTACTGAGCAGAGGCGGCGTTTCGACGCGGCCCTGCGGGCCTCGCTCGACGACCGGGAGGGATGATCCCCCGGTCGTCGAGCGAGCGGAGCGCGTCGACACGCCCGCGCGCCGCCCGATCAGCGGGCGACGGGGCGGGCGCGCAGGTACTGCGGCGGCCAGAGGCCCGCGTCGGGCTCACCGAGCTCGACCTGCGCGCGCAGCGCGAAGTGCGGGTCGCGCAGCCACTCGCGCCCGGCGAGGATGACGTCGGCGGCGCCGGAGGCGAGGATCTCCTCGGCCTGAGCGCCCGCCGAGATCTCGCCGACCGCGCTCACCGCCACGCTGCCCTCGCGGCGCACCTCGGCGGCCAGCGGCACCTGGTAGCCGGGACCGGTGGTGATGCGCTGATGGGCGACGAGCCCGCCGCTGGAGATGTCGAAGAAGTGGGCGCCGCGCGCGGCCGCCCAGGCGGCCACGATCGCCGTCTGCGCGGCATCCCACCCGCCTTCGGCCCAGTCGGATGCCGAGAACCGCACGAGCAGCGCGGCGTCGGGGGCCGCCGCGTGCACGGCGTCCACGACGCGCAGCAGCAGGCGGGCGCGGTTCTCGAGGGAGCCGCCGTACTCGTCGGTGCGGAGGTTGGACAGCGGCGAGAGGAACTGGTGCAGGAGGTAGCCGTGCGCGGCGTGGATCTCGAGCACCTCGAAGCCGGCGGCGACGGCGCGCGCCGCGGCATCCGCGAACGCCTCGACGACGCGGTCGATGCCGGCGGCGTCCAGCGCTTCGGGCGCCTCGAACCCGTCGTAGGCGACGGCGGACGGCGCGACGGTGCTCCAGCCGCCCTCGCTCAGGGGGACGGTGCCGCGGCGGCCCGAGAAGGGCGACCACGTCGACGCCTTGCGGCCGGCGTGGGCGAGCTGCACGCCGGGCAGAGCGCCGCGGGAGCGGATCGCGGCGGCGATGGGGGCCCAGGCGTCGCGCTGCTCGTCGTTCCACAGGCCGACGTCCTCCGGTGAGATCCGGCCCTCGGGGACGACGGCGGTCGCCTCGGCGATCACGACGCCGGCACCGCCCGAGGCGAACTGGGCGAGGTGCACGTGGTGCCAGTCGTTCGGCACGCCGTCGGTGGCCGAGTACTGGCACATGGGCGCGACCCACAGGCGGTTGCGCACCGTGCGTCCGGCCAGATCGTAGGGGGTGAACAGCAGGCTCATCGTGACTCTCCGGAGGGGTCGTGGGGTGGGCGTTTCGACTCGGCCTGGCGGCCTCGCTCAACGACCGGGGGTGGGGTGGGCGTTTCGACTCGGCCTGGCGGCCTCGCTCGACGACCGGGGGTGGGGCCGGGGTACAGTGGCGGGCATGAGCGCTGCCCGGCCGTGGTCGGCGGCGGAATCCGCCGCCCTCCTCAGGGTGCCAACCGCCGACGACGACAAGTATTCCCGCGGCGTCGTGGGGCTGCGCACCGGATCCGAGGAGTACCCGGGGGCGGCCGTGCTGGGCGTCGAGGCGGCGTGGCGCGCGGGTGTGGGCATGGTGCGCTACCTCGGACCCCGCCGCGCCGCGGACCTCGTGCTGCACCGCCGACCCGAGACGGTCACCGCCGACGGCCGGGTGCAGGCGTGGGTCGTCGGCTCTGGCACGTCCGCGCAGACGCGGACCGCCGCGGAGACCTCCGCCGTCCGGACGCTCCTCGCCGGAGAGGTGCCGGTCGTCGTCGACGCCGGCGCCCTCGATCTCGTGCCGTCCGCGCCGGCCGGCGCATCCGCCCGCCTGGTGCTCACTCCGCACGATCGCGAGCACACCGCCCTGCGCCGCCGCCTCGGGCGCGACGAGCAGCCCGATCGCGAGGCGGCCGCCGCCGACACCGCGACGGCGACGGGCGCGGTCGTCCTCCTGAAAGGCGGCACGACCCTGATCGCCGCTCCTGGCACGGGCGCCCCCACCCTGCGCTCGGTCACGTCCGGCGTCGGCTGGCTCGCCACCGCCGGGACGGGCGACGTGCTCGCCGGCGTGCTGGGCGCGCTGCTGTCCGCCTACCCCGACCGACCCGCGGATGCCGCGGCCACCGCCGCCTGGCTGCACGGGCGCGCCGGCGCGCTCGCGTCCGAGCGGCACGGCGGCGGACCGATCGTCGCCCTCGACGTCGCGCACGCCGTGGCATCCGTCGTCGGGCAGCTGGTCTCGGACCGTTGAGCGCGTCTCCTTAGGATGGGGGGATGACGAGGCGGAGCGCACTGTGGGCCGCCTTCGTGATCGTGCACGTCGCCGTGGCCTGGCTCGGCTTCCTCCTGCCGAACGAGCCGATGGGCGACGTCTACCGGGTGTACGAGCCCTGGTCGCTCGGCGCCCTGCAGGGATACGGCATCGTCGGCATCGACCAGTCCTGGGTGTACCCCCAGCTGGCCCTGCTGCCCATGCTGCTCGCCCACGCCTTCGCCTGGATCGCCGGCTACACCGTCGCGTGGGCGCTCGTGGTGATCGCCGCGGATGCCGTCGCCTTCGCGGTGCTCATCGGTCGCGCCGGATCGGCGGGACGCCGGACGGCGGGCTGGTTCTGGCTCTGCTACATCGCACTGCTGGGCCCGGTCGGCCTCTACCGTCTGGACGGGTTCACCGTGGCGCTGGCGGTGCTGGGCTGCCTGTGGCTGCTCGGGCGGCCGTGGCTGGCCTCCGTGCTGCTGGCGGTCGCCACGTGGATGAAGGTGTGGCCCGCCGCTCTGCTCGCCGCCGCGGTCGTGGTGCTGCGTCGGCGGATCGCCCTGATCGGCGGGGCGCTGCTGGTGAGCGCGGCGACCCTCCTCGTCGTCGTCGCCCTCGGGGGCGCGGCGCACGCGTTCGGGTTCATCGGCGATCAGACGACGCGGGGCCTGCAGGTCGAGGCGCCCATCAGCATGCCCTACCTCTGGGGCGCGCTCCTCGGCATCCCCGGCTTCTCGGTGTACTACGCCCAGGACCTGCTGACCTTCCAGGTCACGGGCACCGAGATCGATCCCGTCATCGCGGCGATGACGCCCGCGCTCATGATCGCGATGCTCGCCGTCGTGGGCCTGGGGGCGGCCGCGGTCATGCGCGGCGCCCGCTACGCGACGCTGTTCCCGACGCTGTCGCTCGCGCTGGTGCTGGGTTTCATCGTCTTCAACAAGGTCGGCTCGCCGCAGTACCTGTGCTGGCTCGTGCCCTCGCTGGTCGTCGGTCTGGTCATCGATCGCCGGCGATGGTCGGCCCCGGCATCCGTGGCCCTCTTCGCCGCGCTGCTGACGCAGCTCGTCTACCCGCTGACCTACAACGGCATCCTGTATCCGCAGGTGGTGCCGGTGAGCCTGCTGACCCTGCGCAACCTCGTGCTCGTCGCGATGTTCGTCTGGATGCTGGTCCGGCTCGTCGCGGTCGTGCGGGCGCCCACCGGGCCGGCACGGGCTGCCCGAGCCGCCGCCCTCGAGACGCCCACCGTGCGCAGCCTGCCCTGACCGCTCACCCCGATCGAAGGAGTCCCCATGCTCGTCGCGTTCTCCGTCGCCCCCAGCGGCGCATCCTCGCAGCCGACCGCGTCCGCGGACGGCTCGGTCCACGACGCCGTCGCCGCGGCGGTGAAGGTGGTGCGGGAGTCCGGCCTGCCGCACCGGACGACCTCGATGTTCACGGAGATCGAGGGGGAGTGGGACGAGGTGTTCGCGGTCGTGAAGGCGGCGACGGATGCCGTGATGCCGTTCGGCTCGCGCGTCTCGCTGGTGCTCAAGGCCGACATCCGGCCCGGACGCACCGGTGAGATCGACGGGAAGATCGAGCGGCTCGAGACGGCCATCGCGGCGCTCGACGACCCGTCCTAGGCCGGCCTTGACGCTGTCGGCAACCGGTAGCATGACCGGGTGATCTCCTCGACACCGTCGAGGGGTGCGGCGATGTGGGCGCTCCTCTCTCTCGCCGTCGGCTCGTTCGGCATCGGCATGACCGAGTTCGTCGTCATGGGCCTGCTTCCCGACATCGCCGCCGACCTGCTGCCCGCCACGTGGGCGGCCTCGCCGGAGGATGCCGTCGCGCACGCCGGCTGGCTCATCACGCTGTACGCGCTCGGGGTGGTCATCGGCGCGCCGACGATCGCCGGCGCCGTCGCGAAGTACCCGCGACACCGCGTCATGCTGGCGCTCGCCGCCGCGCTGACGGTCGGCAACGCGCTGACCCTGGTGGCCCCGACGTTCGAGCTGGTCGCGGCATCCCGCGTGCTGGCCGGGCTGCCGCACGGCGCGTACTTCGGCATCGGCGCGCTCGTCGCCGCCGACGTCATGGGGCCGGGCAACCGCGCGAAGGGCGTCGCGTTCGTGCTCACCGGGCTCACGGTCGCGAACGTCGTCGGTGTGCCGCTCGGGACCTTCCTCGGGCAGAGCTTCGGCTGGCGCGTCGCCTTCCTCGTCGTCGCACTCATCTTCGCGCTCGCCGCCGTGATGATCGCCCTGACCGTGCCCGCCCACGCGGGGGATCCCGGCCGCACGCTCCGCGCCGAGCTGGGCGCGCTGCGCATCGGCCAGGTGTGGCTGACCCTCGGGGTCGGCGCGATCGGCTTCGGCGGCTTCTTCGCGGCCTACAGCTATGTCGCCTCGATCGTGACCGAGGTCGCCGGCGCGCCGAGCGCCGTGGTCCCCGTCATCCTCATCGTCATGGGCCTCGGGATGACGATCGGCAACCTGGTCGGCGGCCACCTCGCCGATCGCGATCTGAAGCGCACGATGCAGGGCGGCCTCGCCGCCCTGGTCGTGGTGCAGGTGCTCCTCGCGCTGAGCGCGGGGCTGCTGCTCACCCTCAGGGTGTTCATCTTCCTCGTCGGCTTCGTGTCGTCGGTGCTCAGCCCGTCGATCCAGACGCGGCTCATGGACGTCGCCGGCGACAACCAGTCGATCGCCGCGGCGCTGAACCACTCGGCGCTGAACATCGGTAACGCGAGCGGGGCGTTCCTCGGCGGCGTCGTGATCGCCGCGGGGTTCGGCTTCGTCGCGCCGGTCTGGGTGGGCGCGCTGCTCGCGGCATCCGGGCTCGTGCTCGCCCTGGTCAGCTTCGGGATCGAGGCGCGCGCGACGCGCCGTGCCGTGCACCCGGCCGGCTGAGCCGTATCGAAAATTTTCGACGACCCTCTTCTGTTAGGGCTAACAGAGTCGTTACTGTAGGGCCTGCCATTATCCGCGGCGGCCTCAGCGATGACGCGCCGCGAGGACACGAGTTCTGCACTGTCGCAGAGAGGACCCCATGTCTCGTATTCGCAAGGCGATGTCGC
Organism: Microbacterium sp. NFH-22A-Y; assembly: GCF_021401375.1. NCBI lineage: Bacteria > Bacillati > Actinomycetota > Actinomycetes > Micrococcales > Microbacteriaceae > Microbacterium > Microbacterium sp. NFH-22A-Y. The sequence continues at coordinate 986,325 of NZ_JACBGF010000002.1, forward strand.
TGGGCGTCGTCACCGCCGTCATGGCGGCCGGCGCCGTCGTGGCCGTTCCGACCTTCGGCGCCGCCGCCGCATCCCCCCTCGACGGTGCGGCCGTGCTGCAGCTGCCCTTCGACGGCACCCTCGGCGACACGAGTCCGACGCCCCACTCGGTCTCGAGCATCACCGGCGAGCCCGTCACCTACACGGCGGGCATCTCCGGGCAGGCCATCGCGATGAACGGTCGCCAGGCACTCTCCCTGGGGACTTCCGCGGCGCTGCAGCCCGCCGATCTGACCTTCTCGTTCTGGTGGAAGCCCACGGGCACGATGGGCGGCGAGCAGGTGTTCGCGTGGAACAAAGGGGTGTACAACTCCGACGGCTGGTATCTCAGCTCCGAGAACGACAACACGCCGCTCGCCTTGTCCGTGGGGCCGGGGCTGAACGGCGGCCAGCCGTACAAGGTCTCGGTGACGGGCTCGCGCAGCGCGTTCTTCCCCGCCGACACGTGGACGCACGTCGTGGTCGCCTACGACCGAGACACGAAGGCGGTCACCTTCTACCGCAACGGCGAGCGCCAGGTGTCGACCGTCGCCGTCGCTGTCGGCGGTGACGCCACCGGTGTGATCGGGGCCACCGACGTCACCAAGACGGTCGGTTACAACGGCACCGTGTACCGCGGCTCCTACCTCGTCGGTGCCCTCGACGACTATGCGATCTACCGTGCCGCGGCGGACGATGTCGACGCCGTCGCCCTTTACCGCGAGAACGCGCCTGCGTACGATCCCGCCACCACGGCGCAGCGCGGACTCGACGGCCTCACGATGCCCGCGAGCGCGGTCGTCGACTTCACGCTGCCGACGACGACGAGCAACGGCACCGCCCTCACGTGGACCTCGTCGACGCCGACGCTGATCGCGGTCGACGGCGAGCAGGCGACCGTCTCGCGCCCCTCCGGCGCGGACGGCACGGTCACGCTCACGGCCACCGGCACCTACGCCGGCAGCACGGCTCGCGCGCGCGACTTCGCGATCACCGTGCCCGCCCAGGGGGCCGCGACCTCGATCTACGTGACCGACACCGCCTTGAGCGAAGTGCAGCTCGAGGACCCCTACCTCCAGAACAGCGGCCAGAAGATGGTCGACTACCTGCTGACGCTCGACCCCCTGCGGTTCCTGTACTCGTTCAACGAGCTCGCGGGGCTGCCGACCGGCGGCGTGCAGCCCTACGGCGGCTGGGAGCGGGCGAACGGCGCGCGCTTCCAGGGGCACTTCTTCGGGCATTACATCTCCGCGCTCTCGCAGGCGTACGCCTCGGCAACGGATGCCGAGACCAAGCAGCGTCTGCTCGACAAGCTGACGACCTCGGTCGAGGGTCTCAAGGCGGCGCAGGAGGCGTACGCGGCCAAGGACCCGTCCAATGCCGGCTACGTCGCCCCGTTCCCGGTCGGCTACCTGCCGGGCGGAGCGGACGGCCTCATCGTGCCGTTCTACAACCTGCACAAGGTGCTCGCGGGTCTGCTCGACGCACACGCCTATGCACCGTCCGCGCTCGGGACCGACGCGCTCACCGTCGCGAGCGGGTTCGGCACGTGGCTGCGTGACTGGGCCTCGCGCCAGTCCGATCCGTCGTCCATGCTGAACACCGAGTACGGCGGAATGAACGAAGCGCTGTACAACCTGTACGCGATCACCGAGAACCCGGCGCACAAGCGGGCCGCGGAGTACTTCGACGAGGTGTCGCTGTTCCGCGACCTCGCCGCGAACCGCGACGTGCTGGCGGGCAAGCACGCCAACACGACGATCCCGAAGGTCATCGGCGCGCTGAAGCGCTACACGCTGTTCACCGACAACCCGAGGCTGTACGCGACTCTCACCGACGGTGAGAAGGCCGACCTCGACATGTACCGTCAGGCGGCGGAGAACTTCTGGACGATGGTGACGAAGGATCACTCCTACGTCAACGGCGGCAACAGCTACTCGGAGCACTTCCACGATCCGGGCACGCTCTACGAGTTCGCCACGAGCGGGGTGACCAGCGGCTACGGCGAGAACTCCACCGTCGAGGGCTGCAACGAGTACAACATGCTCAAACTGACCCGTGCGCTGTTCCGGGTCACTCCCGACAGCGCGTACGCCGACTACTACGAGTTGACTTACATCAACACGATCCTGGCCTCGCAGAACCCCGACACCGGCATGGTCACGTACTTCCAGCCGATGACCGCCGGGTACGCGAAGGTGTTCGGCAAGCCCGAGGACGAGTTCTGGTGCGACCAGGGGACCGCGACCGAGAGCTTCACGAAGCTCGGCGACTCCGTGTATTTCCGCAAGGATGCGACCGTCTACGTCAACATGTTCCGCTCCTCGGTGTACACGGCCGCGGACCTGAACCTGACCCTGACGCAGACCGCCGACGTGCCCGCGCGCGACACCGTCTCGTTCGAGGTGGCCGCCGCCGATGGCGGCGCGGTCGCGGCGGGCACGACGCTGAAGCTGCGCGTGCCGGGGTGGATCGCGGGCGGGCCCGCGGTGACCATCAACGGCGTCGCCGCGGTCGCGGCGCAGGGTGAGGACGGGTACATCGCCCTCCCGGTCGCCGCGGGGGACGTCGTCGCGTACACGATCCCCGCCAAGGTGACCGTCAGCGACCAGACCGAGAACAAGGACTGGGTCGCGTTCCAGTACGGCCCGCTCGTCCTGGCGACCGAGCTCAATCGCACCAACGTCACCGCCGACTACCAGGCGGGCATCCTCGTGCGCATGAGCCAGGCGGACAAGTCGGTCAACAACGACGTGCTCGTCTCCGACGTGGCGGCCTTCAAGCGCGACATCGTCGACAACCTCGTCCGGCTGCCGGACGGCCCGAACAAGGACGGCCGCACGACCCTGCGGTTCGCGTTGCGCAACACGGATGCCGCCTCCGGCGCCCTCGTGTTCGAGCCGTACTACAGCCTGTACAACGCTCGGTACGCGCTGTACATGAATCTCATCGAACCCGATTCCGCGGCCGCGCAGGCGTTGATCAAGGCCGACAAGGAGAAGCTCCGGACCGACGAGACGACCATCGACGCCCTCACCTCCTTCGACGCGAACAACAGCGAGGCGGGCAAGAACTACGCCTTCAACAAGTCGGGCGTCGGCGTCTGGCGGGGCCAGCCCTACCGCGACGCTCAGAACGCGTCGGATGCCTGGTTCCAGTACGACATGAAGGTGGATCCCGCCGCGGGTGTCAACTACCTGGGCGTGCGGTACTACGGGGGAGACCAGGGGCGCAGCTTCGACGTCTACCTCAACGACACCAAGCTGAAGACCGAGACCGTCACGGGTGCCCACGGCACGGACACGTGGTACATCCAGTACGACCGGATCCCGCAGGCGGTGCTCGATGCGATCGCAGCGCGCGACAGCTATCTGCGCGACCAGTCGGGCGCCTACGTCCTCGATGCGCAGGGGGAGAAGATCCCCGTTGTGACCGTGCGGTTCCAGAACAACGGCCGTGGCTACGTCGGGGGCGTCTACGGCGTGTACACGACCCTGAGCACCCAGTACGACACCGACGCCGACCTCGCCGCGCTCGCTGTGGACGGGGGCACGCTCGCCCCCGCCCTGGCACGCGGCACCTACGCCTACACGGCCACCGTGCCCCGCGATGCGACGACGGCGACCCTCACGATCGCCCCGGCATCCCCGAGCGGGCTCGTGTACGTCGGCGACATCCTGGTGGACGACACTCAGCCGCGGACCGTCGCCCTCGCGGACGCCGGCGCGCCCACGACCGTCCGGCTCCGCGCGTACGCGCAGGACCATGTCACGTTCGTCGACTACGACGTCTCCCTCGTCCACGCGACCGCGACGCCGACGCCGACGCCGACGCCGACGCCGACCGCGACGCCGACGGGGACGCCCGCGCCGACGCCGACGGGGTCCCCGACGCCTCTCGACCCGGCGCCGACGGCGACGGTGACGCCGATCCCGCGACCGAGCGGAACGGTGCCGGGGACCTCGTCTCCGCGTCCGCCTGCGGTGGCGTCGGCGTCGGCGACCTCCGTGGAGCGCGGCGGGACGGTGCGCGTGAGCGTGTCGGGTCTGCACCCGGACGAGCAGGTGACGGCCGAGCTGCACAGCGATCCGATCAGGATCGGCGGGATCGCGCGGGCGGACGCCTCGGGCCGGACGGCGTTCGACGTCGCGATCCCCGCATCGCTGGCCGTCGGCGTGCACACGGTGTTCGTGTGGGACGGCGCGGGGCTGCTGATCGCTCAGGTGCCGGTGACGGTGCTTCCCGCAGGGCAGTTGGCGGTCTCGGGTGCGCAGGTTCCGTGGGCGTGGGCGCTCCTGGCCGCGCTGCTGTTGACCGCGGGTGTCGGCGTAAGGGTCCTCCGCCGCGGGTGCGCCTGATCCCGGAGGGGTGGGGTCGGGAAGGGGCCCCACCCTCCGGCATGCGGCGGCGGTGTCGGCGCGAGCTCAGTCCTGCAGCAGTCGCCGCAGATGTGCTCCCACCGCGGGCGTCTCGATGAGGAAGCCGTCGTGGCCGAAGTCGCTCGACAGCACGATCGCGCCGTCGTCGATCGTCGTGCGGATGCCTCGTGCGATCCGGTGCTGACCGTCGATCGGGAACAGCCGGTCGCTGTCGATGCCGAGCACGAGGGTGCGGGCGGTGACCCGGGCGAGGGCGTCCTCGACACCGCCGCGATCACGACCGACGTCGTGCGAGTTCATCGCCTCGACGAGCGTGATGTAGGTGTTCGCGTCGAAGCGGCGCGTGAACTTGTTGCCGTGGAAGTCGAGATAGCTCTCCACGGCGAACCGGCCGCCGTGCCCGAGCGGACTCTTTCCCGACTGCCACGAGCGCTGGAAGCGCTGGTTCAGCTCGGTGGGGCTGCGGTAGTTCAGCAGTGCCATGCGGCGGGCCAGGGCGAGACCGCGGTGCGGGCCGTCGCCGTCGGGCGCGTCGTAGTACTCGCCGTCCGCGAAGCGGGGGTCCATCTGGATGGCCTCCAGCTGCACGCCGTTGAGGGCGATCTGGTCGGCCGTGGTCGTCGGCGGCGAGGAGAGGACCGCCAGTCGGCGCACCCGCTCGGGGAGGCCGACACCCCACTCCAGGGCATGCATCCCGCCCATCGAGCCGCCGATCACCGCTGCCCACACCTGGATTCCCAGGCTGTCGGCGAGGAGAACCTGCGCGGCGACCTGGTCGCGGATCGTGAGGTACGGGAAGCGTCCCGCCCACTCGTAGCCGTCGGGTGCGATCGAGGACGGGCCCGTCGAGCCCTGGCATCCGCCGAGCATGTTGGGCGCCACGACGAACCAGCGGTCGGTGTCGATGGCAGCGCCGGGACCGACGATGTCGTCCCACCAGCCCGCGGTGGGGTGTCCGGGGCCGGCCGCGCCGCGCACATGGCTGTCGCCGGTCAGCGCGTGCAGCACGAGCACGGCGTTGTCGCGGTCGAGGGACAGCTCGCCCCAGGTCTCGTAGGCGAGTCGGATGCCGGGCAGTTCCCGACCGCCTTCCGTCGTGAACGCGCCGAACGCGGCGAACCGGCGCTCGCCGGCCGGATCGCCGTCGCGCCAGGCACCCGTCGCCGGGGGACGTCCGCGCAGGAGACGCGCGTCGGCCTCCGTGATCGGCGCGCTCGGCACCGTGTCCTCGGAGGTCTGCCAGTCCATACGCTCCATTCTCCCGGCTCGCCCGGCGCGCGAACCGACTGTTACGCCGGGCGGGGCCCACACGCACGAACTCCGCAGTCGATCGCGTGATCGGCTGCGGAGTTCGCGGCATCCTGCGGTGCTCGTGCACCGCGGGAGGGGAGTGGGCTCAGGCGCGGGCGGCCTCGGAGACCTTGCGCGCGGCGGCGAGGGCCTGCGCGAGGTCGGCCTTGAGGTCCTCGACGTTCTCCAGACCCACCGACAGGCGCACGAGGCCGGGGGTCACGCCCGTCGTGAGCTGCTGCTCGGGCGTGAGCTGCGAGTGCGTCGTGGATGCCGGGTGGATGACGAGCGAGCGCACGTCGCCGATGTTCGCGAGGTGGCTGAACAGCTCGAGCGCGTTGACGAACTCACGGCCGGCCTCCACGCCCCCCTTCAGCTCGAACGAGAGCACCGCGCCGACACCCTTCGGGGCGTAGCGGTTCGCGGCGGCGTACCAGGGCGAGGTGGGCAGGCCCGAGTAGTTCACCGACGCGATGTCGTCGTGGTTCTCCAGCCACTCCGCGATCTCCTGCGCGTTCTGCACGTGACGCTCGATGCGCAGCGACAGGGTCTCGATGCCCTGGATGAGCAGCCACGCGCTCTGCGGCGAGATGGCGGCACCCAGGTCGCGCAGCAGCTGCACGCGGGCCTTGATGACGTAGGCGAGGCCGTCGCCGACCGCCTGCGTGTAGACCGCGCCGTGGTAGGAGGGGTCGGGGGTGGTCAGGCCCGGGAAGCGGTCGGCGTGCTCCGACCACGGGAAGGTGCCGCCGTCGACGATCGCGCCGCCGATGACGGTGCCGTGACCGCCGAGGAACTTGGTGGCCGAGTGCACGACGATGTCGGCGCCGTGCTCGAACGGGCGGATGAGGTACGGGGTCGCGATCGTGTTGTCGACGATGAGCGGCACCCCGGCCTCGTGCGCGACGTCGGCGACGGTGCGGATGTCGAGGACGTTGATCTGCGGGTTGCCGATCGTCTCCGCGAAGAACAGCTTCGTGTTCGGGCGGACGGCGCGGCGCCACTCCTCGGGGTCGTCCTGGTTCTCGACGAACGTGACCTCGATGCCGAGCTTGCCCAGCGTGTACTTGAACAGGTTGTAGGTGCCGCCGTAGATCGAGCTCGACGAAACGATGTGGTCGCCCGCCTCGGCGATGTTGAGCACCGCGAAGGTCTCCGCGGCCTGACCCGATGCGACGAGGAGGGCGCCGGTGCCGCCCTCGAGCGCGGCGATGCGCTGCTCGACGACATCCTGCGTGGGGTTCTGGATGCGGGTGTAGATGTTGCCGAACTCGGCCAGAGCGAAGAGGTTCGCGGCGTGGTCGGCGTTGTCGAACACGTAGGAGGTGGTCTGGTAGATCGGGGTGGCGCGCGCCTTCGTGACCGGATCGGGCTGGGCGCCCGCGTGGATCTGCGTGGTCTCGAAGCGCCAGTTCTCGGATGCGGACATGTCGGGCTCCATCGGGGTATCGGGAAGTGGAGGGGTGCCGGGACGGACGCCGCGGCCACCACCGAGAGTAGGGATCGGCGTCGTTGTCAACAACGGGTGGGAAATGTGACGTAACGAATTCGGCTCCCGACGGCATCCGGCACCGTGACGTAGCGTGGGGGCATGACTTCGCAGCAGGGGACCAGACGAGCCGTGGTGACGGGTGCGAGCTCGGGGATCGGAGCCGCCACGGTGCGGGCCCTCCGGGCGAGCGGGTGGGAGGTCGTGGGCGTCGCGCGCCGCGCCGACCGCCTTGCCGCCCTCGACGCCGAGGTCGGCTCCGCGTCGTTCGCGGCGGACCTCTCGAACGCGGCGGACGTCGCCGCGCTCGTCGAGCACCTGGCCGCCACCGGCCCGCTGCACGCGCTCGTCCACGTCGCGGGCGGCGCGCGCGGCACCGATCGGGTCGAGGACGGCGATCCCGCCGACTGGCGGTGGATGTTCGAGGCCAACGTGCTGTCGGCCCAGCTGGTGACCGCCGCGGTGCTGCCGCTGCTGCGTGCGGCGATCGGCGCCGGCGGCCACGCCGATACCCTGTACGTGACCTCGACAGCCGCCCAGACGGCGTATCCCGGCGGCGCCGGCTACAACGCGGCGAAGGCGGGCGAGGCGATGCTCGTGCACGCCCTCCGCCTCGAGCTCAACGGCGAGCCGATCCGGGTGACGGAGATCGCGCCGGGGATGGTCTACACCGAGGAGTTCACGCTCAACCGGCTCGGCGGCGACCGAGCCACCGCCGAGAAGGTCTACGAGGGCGTCGAGAATCCGCTCGTCGCGGACGACGTCGCCGACGTGATCGCCTACGCGCTGAACGCGCCGGGACACGTCAACCTCGACCTCGTGACGATGCGGCCCGTCGCCCAGTCCGCGCAGCACCTGCTCGCGCGCGGGCGCCTGCGCCCGCGCGGCTGACCCCGCGGCGCGCCCGCCGCGGCGACGCGTCAGGAGGCGGGAGCGTCGGAGAAGGCCACCTTCGGGACGAACACGAGCAGCACGGCCGCGAGGAAGCCGCCGCCGGCGCAGATCGCCCACACCGTGAGGTAGCCGCCGAGGGAGGCCGCGGTCTGGCTGGCCACGGCGCCGGCGCCGGCGGCGAGCACCACACCGAACACGGCCGACGAGAACGAGCCGCCGATGGTCTTGGTCGTGTTGGTCAACGCCGTCGCGATGCCCGTCTGCCCGCGCGGGGCGGCGGCGGCCGCGGCCGCCGGGAGCGCCCCGACGAGCGCACCGCAGCCGAGACCGGCGATCGAGAGGTTCAGCAGCACCTGCCACAGCTCGAGGTGGAACGGCAGGAAGAGGAGATACCCCACGCCCACCAGCAGGGAGGCCCCGATCAGCACGACCCGCGGGCTCGCCCGCCGCGACGTGATCGCGAACAGCACGGCTCCCACGATCAGCGACACCAGGTACACGCCGATGATGTTCGAGCGCTCCGTGGCATCCAGGCCGAGGCCGTAGCCGATCGAGGGATCGGTGCCGGCATACGTCGACAGCGGTCCCTGGGCGCCGAGGAGGCTGATCCCGATGAGGAACGCGGTGGCCTGCACGGGCCACATCTCCGGTCGCCGCAGCACGCGGATGTCGACGGCGGGGTCGTCCTGGCGCAGTTCGTAGCGCACGAACCAGACGAGCACGCCCGCGCCCGCGACCAGCAGCGCCACGACCCAGAACCAGGCGCCGGAGCCGAGTGCGAGCTCGCCGATCATGCGCATCCAGGCGAGCCCGCCCGTGATCAGCAGGAGCGCCCAGGCGAGCAGCACGAACCCCCAGGTGTCGAGGTGTCGTCCGCCCTCGGGGACGGACTCGGGGACGCCGACCCAGATGACGAGGGCGACGACCGTCACGGCGATCGCCGGCACGACCAGCGTGGCGGTGAGGTTCTGCCCGGTCGCCGCGAAGATGCGCCCCGCGGCGAGGGCGCCGATGATCGCTCCGGCCTGCAGCCCGACGACGAGCAGGCCCGCGGCGCGGCGGGTCGTGGACACACCCCGCTGCTGGACGCGTCCGCGCTCGAAGATGAGCGCGATCTCCAGCGGCAGCCAGACGACGTAGAAGCCCTGCAGCGCCCAGGCGATCAGGAAACTCCAGAACGAGGTCGCGAACACGAGCCACCATGTCGCCCCGGCAGTGAGGATCGCGGCGATCAGCAGGATGCGCTTGTGCCCGTACATGTCGCCGAGCTTGGCGAGCACCGGGACGACCAGTGCCGACAACAGCAGCTGCGCCGCCTCGAACCAGTTGACGTCCGAATCGTGGATGCCGAGGGAGACGACGATGTCGCTGAAGAGCGGCACGTAGTAGCCCTGCAGGATGCCGCTGACGATCTCCACCAGGATGAACCAGCCGATCAGGCCGGCGGTGATGCCGAAGCCGGCGGGGAGCCGGGCGGAGCGGGCGCGGGAGGTCTTCGCCGTCGAAGAGCCTGCAGTGGGGGAGGTCACGGCGTTCACTCTAGCCACGCGTGACGGCGGGCGGCGGCACCGACGCCTAGGCTGAATGCCGTGACCAGCGAGCGCGAAGTGTTGACATGGGACGGTTTCGGCGAGGCGACCCGGGCGCTGTCCCGATCGATCGTGGCGGACGGGTTCGTGCCCGACGTCGTGGTGGCGATCGCACGCGGCGGGCTGCTGCCCGGCGGCGCCATCGCGTACGGCCTCGGCGTGAAGAGCTGCGGCGCGCTGAACGTGGAGTTCTACACGGGCATCGGCACGGTGCTCGAGGCGCCGGCGCTGCTGCCGCCCGACCTCGACCTCGGCTACCTGCCGGGCAAGCGCGTGCTGCTCGTCGACGACGTCGCCGACAGCGGACGCACGCTGGCGCTCGCCGTGAAGATGCTGCGCGACGCGGATGCCGACGTGCGCTCGGTCTGCATCTACACGAAGCCCGGCAGCATCGCCCGGCCCGACTACTCCTGGCGTGAGACCGACCGCTGGATCGACTTCCCGTGGTCGGCCGCCGGCTCCGTCATCGAGGAGGATGCCGGCGCGGAGGCGAGCGCCTGATGGCGATGACGCTCGATGAGCTGGCCGGTGCCGGGCTCATCGACGCGGACTGGGCGTCCGCGCTCGCGCCGGTCGCCCCGGATATCGCCGCCCTCGGCGAGCGGCTGCGCGCCGAGACGGCCGCCGGTCGCCCCTACCTGCCCGCGGGCGACAAGGTGCTCCGCGCGTTCGCGCGCCCCCTGTCCGCGGTGAAGGTCCTCATCGTGGGCCAGGACCCGTACCCGACGCCCGGTCACCCGATCGGACTGTCGTTCGCCGTCGACGCGCACGTGCGGCCCCTGCCGCGGAGCCTCGCGAACATCTACCAGGAGCTCGAAGCCGACCTCGGCATCCCGAGAGCGCCGCACGGCGACCTCTCCGCCTGGAGTGACCAGGGCGTCATGCTGCTCAACCGCGTGCTGACGGTGGCGCCCGGAGCTCCCGCGTCGCATCGCGGGTGGGGGTGGGAGAAGGTGACCGAGCACGCCATCCGCACGCTGGTGGCCCGCGAACGCCCGCTCGTGGCGGTGCTGTGGGGGCGGGATGCCGCGAACCTGCGGCCGCTGCTCGGGGCGACCCCGATCGTCGAATCGGCTCATCCCTCACCGCTGTCGGCCAGCCGGGGCTTCTTCGGCTCACGGCCGTTCTCGCGCGTCAACGAGCTGCTGGCGCAGCAGGGTGCGTCCGCCGTGGACTGGCGCCTAGGCTGAGCGTCATGCTGGAGGAGGAGTACGAGAAGACGCGACGGCGGCTGCCGGCGCATCTGCGGCGCGCCGAGCAGGAACGACCGTTCGCGTACGAGATCCGTCCCGTGCGCGATGCCGACATCCCCGACATCCGCGAGATCTACAACCACTACGTGACGAACTCCGTCGTGACCTTCGACGAGAAGAAGTGGACGCTCGCGCAGTGGCGCGAGAAGGTCGCGCACCTGTCGCGGCTGGGCATGCCGTTCCTGGTCGCGCAGTCGCCGAGCGGGCAGATCCTCGGCTACGCGCTCGTACAGCCCATGTCCGCCAAGTCCGCGTATCGCTACAGCGTCGAGAACTCCATCTACCTGGGGCAGGCGGCCACCGGGAAGGGGCTGGGGCGTGCGCTGCTCGAAGCGCTCATCGCGGCGAGCGAGGCCGCCGGCATCCACCAGATGGTCGCCGTCATCAGCGACAAGGGTGCCGAGTCGTCGATCGCCCTCCACGAGAAGCTCGGCTTCGTCGAGGTCGGGCGGATGGGCCGGGTCGGCTTCAAGTTCGGTCGCTGGCTGGGCACCATCTACCTGCAGAAGCAGCTGTCTCCCGTCAAGAAGAAGCGCTCGCTGTTCTCGCGATCCGAGCGCTGACCGGCCGCCGTCGCCCGCCGGCCCGTCGCCCGCGGAGGCGCCACCCCGGCCGCGCTCGCGGAGGCGCCGTGACGAACGCCGGACTTCTCGGCCGCCCCCGAGGGGTCCCCGCGGTATCCGGGCGTCCTCCCCGGCCGACGCGCGGATTGTCCGACGCTCGTCACGGGGGCACAGCCCGGCGAGGCAGGCCGAGCCGGGCGGGGTCGGGCTCAGCCCGCGGATCCGCGCGCGCGGACGGCGTCGAGCAGCTCGCGCCACGCGCCGCGCGCCTGGTCCTCGCCGATGACGGCGCGGTGACGTCGACCGCGCAGGTCGGCGTCGATCGTCCAGGTGAAGCGATCGGCGCCGTCGGCCGGTGGGGGATCGGATGCCGTGGCCTCCCACGGGCAGCGCCCGACGAGCGCGATCCAGGTCGCGGACTCGTGCGGGGGAGCGCTCACGCTCCAGCGGCGGGTGAGCCCCGCGAACCCGCCGGAGCGGGTGACGCTCAGGAACACCTCCGGCTCGCCCTGCTCGGCAGGGTCAGACGTGGGGCCTGGATCGGGGTGATTCGTCACGGGCGGTCACGCCGACGGCGTTCCACGCGGTGCGGACGGCCTCGGCTTCCTCCGAGTCCTCACCGTACTCCCGCTCGGCGGTCGCCGTCGTGGCCGCCGCGAAGGTCGCGAAGTCGGCCGTGCGCGACAGCGAGCCCGAGGTGACGGTCGTGTACCAGATGCGTCCGGCGCGCTCCCACGCGAAGCCGCCGAGGGCGGTGGCGACGAGGTGGAACGCCTTGTTGGGGATGCCCGAGTTGATGTGGACGCCGCCGTTGTCCTCGGCGGTGTCGACGTAGTCGCGCATGTGGGCGGGCTGCGGGTCGCGGCCGATCACGTCGTCGTCGTACGCCGTGCCCGGTGCGCTCAGCGAGCGCAGGGCGACGCCCTGGACGGCGTCCGTGAAGATCCCGGCGCCGATCAGCCACGTCGCGTCGGCGGCGCTCTGGCGGCGGAGGTGCTGCTCGGTGAGGGCGCCGAAGACGTCGGCCACCGATTCGTTGAGCGCGCCGGACTGTCCGCGGTAGTCGAGACCGCCGCCGTGCTCGATCACGCCGTGGCCCAGCTCGTGCCCGATGACGCTGATCGACCCGGTGAAGCCGCGGAACACCTCGCCGTCACCGTCGCCGAAGACCATCCGCTCGCCGTTCCAGAACGCGTTGTCGTAGCGATCGCCGTAGTGCACGGTCGCCTCGAGGGTGCCGCCCGCGCCGTCGATCGACCGCCGGGAGAACGCACCCCAGAACAGCTCGAAGCTCGCCCCGAGCCCGTCGAACGCCTCGTCGACCGCCGGGTCGCCCGAGGCCGGGTCGTCCTCGCCGCGCACGCGCACGCCGGGTAGCTGCTCGCGGTGCTGCGCGTCGGAGATCACACGGTCGGGGGCGGGCTCGCCGCTCACGACGAGCGCATCACCGTCGACCGAGAGGTCGAGCCGGGCGCGATCGGGACGCGACGGATGGTAGGTGCGCACGATCGCGAGCGTCGCCCGGGCGGCCTCCGCCGCGGCCTCGAGGTGAGGAGCCTGCGCGGCGGCGAGGCGGGACAGCAGGTACGGGGGGACGATGGCCGGCATGGCGTCACCCTACGCCCGGCTACCGACGCCCGTCTGCGTCGCGCGGCGGGTCGATCACCGGGATCGATGCGAGCAGACGCCGCGTGTAGGCGACCTGAGGGGCGAGGAGCACCTTCTCCGTCGGGCCCTCCTCGACGATCCGCCCGTCCTTCATGACGACGACCTCGTCGCACAGGTTCTGCACCACGCCGATGTCGTGCGAGACCATCACGAGGGTGAGCCGCTCGCTCTCGCGCAGCGCGCGCAGCAGCTCGAGGATCTGCGCACGCACGGTGACGTCGAGGGCCGACAGCGGCTCGTCGCCGACGAGGATGCGCGGCCGGTGCACGATCGCGCGGGCGAGGGCGACGCGCTGACGCTGGCCGCCGGAGAACTCGTGCGGGTAGCGGTCGGCCATCTCCGCGTCCAGCCCGACCGCCTCCAGCACCTCCCGCACCCGGGCGCGCCGGTCGCCCGGGATGCCGAGCGCCCACAGGGGCTCGCCCACGATCCGGCCGACGCTCATGCGCGGGTCGAGCGACGCGTAGGGGTCCTGGAAGACGATCCCCGTCTCGCGGCGCAACCAATGCAGCGAGCGGGCGGATGCGCCGGCGCCGACGCGGCGACCGGCGACCGTGACGGTGCCCGTCGAGGGGCGGTCGAGTCCGAGCAGGATGCGCACGAGGGTCGACTTGCCGGAGCCGGACTCGCCGATGATGCCCACGGCCGATCCCTCGAAGACGTCGATGTCGGCGTCGTCGAGCGCGGTCGTCCACCGCGCCGGCTCGAGCAGTCGGGTGCCGCGCTGGCGGAAGCGGCGGCTCAGCCCGCGTCCGCTGAGCAGGGGCGAGGCGTCGCTCACGAGATTCCTCCCGGGCGCCACAGGGTGGCGGTCGCGTCGCGCAGGAGTCCCTGAGTGACGGGGGATGCCGGTGCGGTGAGCAGCCGGGAGAGCGGTCCGTGTTCGATGACCCGTCCCTCGTCGAGCACGACCGCGTGGGTGGCGATCTGCGAGAGCACCGCGAGGTCGTGGGTGATGAACACGAGCGACATCCCGTCGCGGGTGACGAGACCCGCCAGCAGGTCGAGCACCTCCGCCTGGATCGTCACGTCCAGCGCCGTGGTGGGCTCGTCCGCGATGAGCAGCCGGGGGCGGCAGGCCAGGGCCATCGCGATGGCGACGCGCTGTCGCTGACCGCCGGAGAGCTGGTGCGGATAGCGCCGCACGATCTGCGCCGGCTCGGGCAGGCGCACCCGCTCCGCCTCCGCGATCGCGCGCACCGCGGCATCCCGGCGTCCGAGGCCCTCGTGGATGCGCACCGACTCGGCGATCTGACGCCCGACCGTGCGGATGGGGTTGAGGGCGGTGCGCGGTTCCTGGAACACGATGCCGATCTCGTCGCCGCGCAGCCGCGCGAGCTCGCGGTCGGGGAGGCCGATCAGCTCGCGGTCGTCCCAGCGGATGCTGCCCGACGCCGTCGCGGCGTCCGGCAGGAGGCCGAGCACCGCGAGGGCGGTGAGCGACTTGCCGGAGCCGGACTCGCCGATCAGTCCCACGCGAGCGCCGTCGGGCACGTCGAAGGAGACGCCGTCGACGACACGACGGCCGTCGATCTCGATCACGAGGTCGCGCACCACGAGGCTCATGCGATCACCGCCGGGGTATGCGTCTGCGCGGCCGTGCGACGCCGCGACAGGGTGGGGTCGGTCGCCTCGCGCAGGGCGTCGCCGAGCAGGTTGAGTCCGAGGACGGTGATGGTGATCGCCAGACCCGGCCAGACCACGCTGAGCGGATGCACCGAGATGTACTGCTGGAGGTCCTTGAGCAGCAGGCCCCAGCTCGGCTCGGTGAGCGGCGCGCCGAAGCCGAGGTAGCTGAGTCCGGCCTCGGCGAGGACGGCGACCGCCATGCCCCACGACAGCTGCACGATGAACACGGGCGCGACGTTGGGCAGCAGGTGCCGGTACAGGTTCTGGAACGGGGTGAGTCCGGCCGCGCGACCGGCGAGGACGAAGTCGCTGTGCAGCACACGCCGCAGCTCCGGGCGTGTGACGCGCGCGATGTTGACGCCGAAACCGATGCCGACCGACACGATCACCACCCAGAGCGAGCCGCCCCACACCGACGAGATCATCATGGCGATCAGCAGGACCGGGAAGGCGATCAGGATGTCCACGAGCACGGCCACCGTCTCCCGCAGCCAGCGGGCGGTCAGCGAGCCCAGCGCCGCGAGGGCGACGCCGATCACCGTCGCGACGAGCCCGGCGCCCAGCGCGACCCAGACGGTCGTGCGCGCCCCGGCCATCAGCAGGCTCAGGATGTCGCGGCCCGAGCCGTCCGTGCCGAGCAGATGCGGCCAGCCCGGGGGAGCCCACCGTCCGTCGACGTCGACGGTCTGCGGATCGAAGGGCAGCCAGAACCGCGCGACGAGCGCCACGACCCCGATCGCGAGGACCACCACGAGACCGAAGCGTCCCGTCGACAGCGACCAGAGCCGCCGCAGCCACTCGAGCCTTCTCATTCCGCCTCCCGCTGCCGGGGGTCGATGACACGGTGGGCGAGGTCGACGGCGAACCCGACCACGAGGACGAACCCGGTCAGCACGAGCAGTTCGCCCTGCACCTTCAGGAGGTCGCGCTTGCCGACGTCCTCCACCAGCATCCGTCCGATGCCGGGGAGGCTGAACAGCTGCTCGATGACGACGGCTCCGACGATGATGCCCGCGACCTGCAGCCCGAGCACCGTGATGATGGACAGCCCGACCGTGGGCAGGCCGTGGCGCAGGAGCGCCTGGGTGCGGGTGAGGCCCTTCGCGGCCGCGGTGCGGACGAAGTCCTGCCCCGTGGCCTGCAGGGTGGCCGAGCGGACGAAGCGCATCAGCATCGCACCCTCGACCACGCCGATCGTGATCGCCGGCAGCAGCAGGGCGCGGACGGCGGATGCCGGGTCGCTCCAGCCTGCCCGGGGGAACCCCTGCGCGGGCAGCCAGCCGAGCCAGACCGCGAAGACGAGGACGAGCATCATGCCCGCCCACACGACCGGCACCGCCGCGACGGCCTGGGCGCCCACCGACAGCGCCGTGCCGTCGGGGCGTCCGCGGCGCATCGCCGACACGACGCCGAAGGGGAGGGCGATCACGAGCGCCACCGTCATGGCCATCAGCCCCAGCGGGATGGTGACCTGGGCCTTCTCGGCCAGCTGCGCCCCGACCGGCGCCCCGGTCAGCAGCGACTGCCCGAGGTCGCCGCGCAGCACCCCGCCGATCCAGGCGAGGTACTGCACGGGCAGCGGCTGGCCGAGGCCGAGGCGCTCGCGGATCGCGGCGACCTGCTCCGGACTCGAGTCGATCCCGGCGATGAGCTGCGCCACATCGCCGGGAAGGACCCGCAGCGTGAGGAAGATCAGCGCACTGGCGACGAACAGGCCCAGCAGGAGCAGGGCCAGTCGCGTCAGTACGTAGCGGATCACCCCTTGCTCTTGGCCAGTTCGGCGAGGTCGATGCGCTCGTTGACGTTGACCGAGGGGAAGCCGCTCACGTTGGTGGCGACCGCGACGACCGAGGCGCCGTTGTACAGCCAGTCGGCGGCCTGGTCGTCGGCGACGATCTTCGCGGCCTTCTTCAGCAGGTCGGCGGAGGTCTGCTCGTCGGTCGCGCTGAGCGACTGCTGGTAGAGCTTCTGCACCTCGGCGTTGTCGTAGGTGAAGTAGTAGTCCGGGTTCGCCCAGTTCTCGAAGTCACGCGCCTCGGTGTGCAGGACGAAGCTGAGGTCGTAGTTCTTGTTGATGTAGACGTCGTTGAGCCACGTCGGGAACTCGACGGCCTTCACCTTGAGCGTGATGCCCACGTCGTTGAGGTTCGACACGAGGATCTGCGACACCGTCGTCCCGTAGAACGAGGGGATCGTGAGGGTCAGCGTGAGATCGCTCACGCCCGCCTCCGCGAGCAGCTTCTTCGCGGCATCCGGATCGAACGGCGCCGTCGACGAGAGGTCCTCGTAGCCGGGGTCGAGCTCGGGGATGGGGCCGTAGAGGGTCTGGCCCGCACCCAGCGCCTTCACGATGGCGTCGTGGTCGATGGCCTGGCGGATGGCCTGGCGCACGCGCTTGTCGGACAGCGGGGCCTTCGTCGCATTCATCGCGAGCGTGCCCTTGTCGGTGGACTTGCCGAGCACGAGCGCGAAGTCGCCGTTCGCCTCGACCTGGTCCTTGAGGTTCGCGTCGAAGCCGGTGACGACGTCGAGCTCGTGGGCGAGAGCGCCGTTGAGGGCCGCCTGGTTGTCGGGGATGTAGTCGAAGACGACCTCCTTCGCCTTGGCCTTGTCGCCCCAGTAGGCGTCGTTGCGGTCGAAGGTGATCGAATCGCCCTGCTTCCAGTTCGCGAGGGTGAACGGACCGGTGCCGTTGGCCTTCGTCTTGCGGTCGGTGGTGTCGTCCTTCTTCAGGACGAGGCCGGCGCGGCCGGTGAGGTTCCACAGCAGGCTCGAGTCGGGCTCGCTGAGGGTGAGGACGATGTCCTGGCCGTTCGCGGCCATCGTCTGCACGCGTGCGAGGCGCTCGGAGTCGCGGTAGGCGGCGTTGTCCTTCACCTGCTGGAGCGACCAGACGACGTCCTCGGGCGTGAGGGGCGAGCCGTCGTGGAAGCTCACCCCCTCGCGGAGGGTGAACGTGTAGGTGAGGCCGTCGCCGGAGACGTCGTAGCTGCTGGCCAACGCCGGCTCGATCTGCTGGTCGGGCGTGCGGGAGACGAGCCCCTGGTACACGTTGTCGATGAGGATCTGGTCGAGCGCGGCGCCGGCCGTCTCACGGATGTCGAGGTTGCTCGGCTCGGAGACCAAACGCACCGTCACGACGGCGTCGGGGTCGGGCGTGACCGCGGAGGCCGAGGTGTCGGGGGCGGCGCCGCCGGAGCAGGCGCTGAGCAGCAGGGCGCCGGCCGCGATGAGCGCGGCCGCGGCGACGGAGGTGCGGCGAAGCATGTGAGAGGTGTCCTTTCGGGGGCGCGGGCATGCGCCGGTGCTGTGCGCAGCGGCCCGCGGACTCTTGTGCGCGTTACAGCCTAGGCTTTGCCGGGCCCGTCGCGGTCATCGATCGTCGCAGCCCCGACACGGCGCGTCATGCAGCGCGTCGGGCCGGCCCCGCCTCAGCCGCGGGCGACCTGTGCGATCAGTCGCGCCAGCTCGACCGGCTGCTCCTCCTGGACGTTGTGGCCCGAGACGATGTCGACGACGGATGCCGCGGGCAGGCGGCGCCGGAACTCGTCGGCATCCGCCGGCGTCACGAACCCGCGGGTGCCGCGTACGAGCGTGATCGGCGCGGCGACGGCCGCGAGATCGTCCCAGCCGCTCGCCGTCAGCGCGCCGCGCAGAGCGGCCTGCTGGGCGGCGGCGCTCGCGGCGGCATCCGGGTCGCCGGCGAGCGCGTTCGCGAGGTGGGCGAAGTGATGCTTCCACTCGATGCGGCCGTCCGCGCGGATGCGCGAGTTCAGCGTGACGCCGCGCGTCGCGGCCTCGCGCGACCCGCCGAGGCCGAAGGCGAGGGCGCGTTCGACGAGCTCCTCTCGGCTCGCCCAGTCGGTGGGCCCCGCGAAGAAGGCCGCGATCTGGGCGGCGTCGCCGTTGGGGTCGATGCCGGGAGTGATGTCGACGACGATCAGCTCGCGCACGAGGTCGGGGTGCGCCGCGGCGAGGGCCGCGCCGGTGAGGCCGCCGAGCGACTGCCCGACCAGCACCTGCGCGGCCGGTGCCCAGGCGGCGATCGCGGGGGCGATGTCGGCGGCCAGCACGCCGCCCGCGTACGTCGCGTCCGCCCGCCACGACGAGTCGCCGTGGCCGGGCAGGTCCACGGCCAGCGCCGGGAGCCCGAGGGCGAGCACCGTCGTGTCCCACGTGTGGGCGTTCAGGCCCGCGCCGTGCAGGAGGGTGACCTGCGGGGGAGCGAAGGCTCCGGTGGTCGGATCGCCGTAGTGGAGCGCGCTCACCGTGCGACCGTCCGGCAGCGTGTGGGTCAGCCGGCGGACCGGAGGCGGGGCGTCGATGCCGAGCTCCGCGGCCTGGGCCGCGAGGAAGGAGAACTCATCCATCCCGCCATTCTCCCCCCTCTCCCTCCCCCTCTCCCTCCCACCCCACCCCGCGAGCCGCTACGGCACGGACGAGCCGCTAGGGCCTGGGCGGTGCGCGCGATGGCGGCTCGCACGCGGGATAGCGGTTCGCGGGTGAGGGGGCGTCCTAGGCTGGGCGCATGAGCAGCGAGCGTCGCGTCCACCTGTCCCGGTCCGCCCGTCCCGCCTACGACGCGCTGGAGGCCTTCTCCCAGACGGTCGGCACCATCGCGGCCGACGCGGGGATCGACGCGCGGCTGCGGGAGCTCGTGCTCATCCATGCCTCGCAGCTCAACGGCTGCGCCTACTGCGTGCGGGTGCACGTCGACCGCGGCGTGGCGGCGGGACTGACCGCCGACGACATCGCGCAGTTGGCGACGTGGCGCGAGTCGGGGGTCTTCTCGGCGCGCGAACGCGCCGCTCTCGAGCTCGCCGAGTGCTACGTCTTCATCCACGAGGAAGGCGTGCCGGACGAGGTCTACGACCGCGTGGGCGGCATCCTCTCCGAGCCGGAGTACGTCGCGATCAGCTGGCTCCTCGTCTCGATCAACGCGTTCAACCGCATCACGATCGCCGGGGCGTACCCCGTCCCGCCGCGCGGGGGCGAGGCGGCGGCCGCAGCAGCGGGGAGCGGCACCGCATGACGCTGGTGCCCGGAGCGCTCAACTTCCGCGACGTCGGCGGGCTGCCGGCGGGCTCGGGTGCGACGAGGCCGCGGGTGCTCTTCCGCTCCGGCAACCTCGCTCGGCTGACCGGCGAGGGATGCCGCGCGCTCGCGGATCTCGGCGTGCGCCGGATCGTGGATCTGCGCGCCGACGACGAGGTCGCCACCGAGCCGAGTCGCGTCGACGGCCTCGACCTCGAGACGGTCCGCATCCCGCTGTTCGTCGGATCGGTCGGATCCTTCTTCGCGGAGGACAGGTCGCTCGCGCAGATGTACCGCGAGCTGGTCGACGGCTCGGCGCCGCAGCTCGTGGAGGCCGCGCGCGCGGTCCTGGGCGCGCAGCCCGTGCTCGTGCACTGCACGGTGGGCAAGGACCGCACGGGCGTGACGATCGCGTTGCTGCTGGCGGCGGCGGGCGTCGACGAGGACGCGATCGTCGCCGACTACGCCCGGACGGAGGCGCTGCTGCCGCCGGAGCGGAACGGGCGCGTGCTGGCGTATCTGCGCACCCTGCATCCCGACGCGCGCCATCTCGACGACCTCGTGACGCGTTCGCCGGCCGCGGTCATGCGGGATCTCCTCGCCGATGTGCGCGGCCGCTACGGCGGCGCCGCCGACTACCTGCGCGCCCACGGACTGGCGGAGGGCGAGGTGGCGGCCCTGCGCACGCACCTCATCGAAGAATGAGGTAAGGCTCCCCTTAACAGGGCGTATGATGGGGGTCATCATGACTTCCCTCGCGACACGTGCCGTGCACGACTCGACCGCCTGCAAGGCGTCGCGTCACGCGCGCGTGCAGCACCTCATCACGGCCGACGAGAACGCGCTCGCCGAGCTGGAGGCGCTCATCGCGACCCTGCCGATCTGCTCGACCGGCCGCGTCTTCGTCGAGGTTCCCGACGCATCGTGGATCGCTCCGATCACCGTTCCTGCCCGGATGGTGCTCACGTGGCTCGATCGATCGGCGCGCAGCGGCGAGCCGGGCACGGGCCGGGCATGCGCCCCGGGGCAGGCGCTGAGCCGCGCCGTCACCGCCTGGGCCGACGAGATGCTCTGCGACGACGCCGTCTCCGACGAGGCCGCGGCGGACGACACCGACGGGCTTCGGCCCGCGTCGGATGCCGCGTGCGTCGACGGCACGCGCATCCACCTGCTCGGGGGCTTCCTCGGCACCGCCGACATCTTCGACCACCTCACCGAGCGTCTGGGCATCGCCGCCGCGGCGGTGCACACGCCCGCCCGCTTCGGGCTCGTCAGCTCCCGCTGACCCGCGCGCCCTTCGTCGACGACGAGCCGCGTGGCACGTAGTTGCCCTCCTCCAGCCCGGCGAGGATCTCAAAGCGGTTCGTCAGCGGATCCCGACCGGCCACGGCGTACAGCAGCGGCATGAGGAAGCCGTAGCGGCGCCACTGGCGCGCGTGCACGGCCTCGTGCCGCAGCACCGCGTCGCCGATGTGCGGCGAGTCGGTGAGGAAGCACCCGCCCACGCACACGCCGCCGCGACCGAACGTCCAGGAGGGCATCCCGGTGAAGACCCAG
Source organism: Microbacterium sp. NFH-22A-Y (assembly GCF_021401375.1). Taxonomy (NCBI): domain Bacteria; kingdom Bacillati; phylum Actinomycetota; class Actinomycetes; order Micrococcales; family Microbacteriaceae; genus Microbacterium; species Microbacterium sp. NFH-22A-Y. The sequence goes on from NZ_JACBGF010000002.1 coordinate 1,007,688, forward strand.
AGCCCGCCCCGGCGCTCGATGCGTCCCGTCGACCACAGCGTCCCCCAGACCCAGCCCACGGCCGTGCCCCACCAGTAGCCGGCGTGGCTCACCGGCGAGTCGAGGAGGAAGCCGGGGATCAGCGCGTCCAGGCGCCGCCCGCGCGCCACGGCCCGGGCGGCACGGGCCTGCCAGCCGGGAGGCGGAGTGGCGATCACGCGAGCGCGCCGACCACGCGGAGGATCGTCCCGAGGTCGTCGACGGCCGCCGCGGGCGAGGCCGGTGCGAACCCGGAGAGGGACGCGCCCGCGAGGGGGAAGCGCGAGCGCACCGCGCCGATCGCGGCGGTCAGCTGCGCGAGCGTGAGCCCGAAGGGGACCGGACGGGAGACACCCGCGAGCACCGCCGGGTCGAGCACGTCGAGATCGACGTGGATGTACACGGCCTGCGCGCCGGTGGCCGCCACCGCGTCCACGAGCGCGTTCGCCTCGGCGGCGGCATCCGCGTCGACGACGCGCACCGCGCTGGTGTCCAGGAACGCGCGTTCCGGCTCGTCGAGCTCGCGGGTGCCGACCAGCACGGTGCGATCCTCCGCGACGGCGCCGCCGCCCGGGAGCGCGGAGGTCGCCACGACCGCACGGAGCGCCATCCCGGCGAACGCGCCGGAGGGCGAGGTGGTCGGGGTGTGGAGGTCGCCGTGCGCGTCGAACCACACGACGGCGAGGTCGGTGTGCGTCCGGGCGGCGTGCGCGATCGCGGGAAGGGCCACGCCGCAGTCGCCGCCGATGACGAGGGCGGGCTCGTCGCCGGTCACCAGGGCGGCGCCGACGGCCTCCGCGACGCGGTTCAGGGCGCTGAAACGGCGGATGCCCGTCTCGAGCTCTTCGCCGGCCTCCGCCGGGACCTCGACGCGCGTCGTCGCGGCGCGCGGGAGGTCGCCCGCGATCGCCTCGGCACCGTCGACGAGCAGCATCGCCCGCGGGGCGGGCGAGCCCTGCCACTGCGGCACCACCAGGAAGCGTGTCATGCGGTCATCCTTCCGTCGCCGCGGGCCGTCCCGGGGCTCCCGCGTCGGGCGGGGCCCCGGAACGTGCGCGCCGTTCCTACTGCTCGAGCGCCGCCGTGGGGCTGCCGCCGCTCTTGAGCGCGGCCAGCCGCGCCTCGACTTCGGTGAGCTCGCCGACGTCCTCGAGCTCGTTGAACTGGGCGTCGAGGCTGGATGCCGCCAGCTCCGCCTTGCCGGCGGCGAGGGCCTCCTGGCGACGGACCTTGTCTTCGAAGCGTCCGAGCTCGCTCGTGGGGTCGAGCACGTCGATCGACTTGACGGCGTCGTGCACCTTGTTCTGCGCCTCGGCGGTCTTCGCGCGCGCCAGCAGCTCGCTGCGCTTCGCCTTGAGCTGCTCGAGCTTCTGCTTCATGCCGTTGAGGCCGTCCTTGAGCTTGTCCACGACCTCCGTCTGGGAGGCGATCGTCGGCTGGACGGCCTTGGCCTCGTTCTCCTCGCTGATCTGGCGCTGCAGGGCGATCTTGGCGAGGTTGTCGAACTTGTCGGCATCCGCGGCGTTGCCGGCCGCGCGCAGCTCGTCGGCCTTGCGGCTGGCGGCGAGGGCCTTGTTGCCCCATTCCGCGGCGGCACGGACGTCCTCCTCGTGGTCGCGCTCGAGCAGGCGCAGATTTCCGATGGTCTCAGCGATGGCGGACTCGGCGTCGGCGATCGAGTTGGTGTAGTCGCGCACCAGCTGGTCGAGCATCTTCTGCGGGTCTTCGGCGGAATCGAGCATCGCGTTGATGTTCGCCTTCACGAGAGTCGAGATGCGGCCGAAGATGGACTGCTTTGCCATCGGTTTTCCTTTCCTAGCGGGAAACTGCGGGGACTGCGAGGTCAGTGGTGGTGGGCGGGAGAAGGGCGGGATGCCGGCTCAGAAACGGCCCCCTCCGCGTCGGGACCGGCTTCCGGCCCCGCCGAAGCCGCCGGGGGAGATGCTGCCGCCGCGGCTGCCGGACGAGCCTCCGAAACCGCCTCGGCGACCGCCGCCGCCGAGGAGCGAGTTGATGACGATCCCGCCGAGGATCGCGCCCATCATGTCGCCCGATCCGTTGCCGCGCGCCGCGGGGGCCGTGCCGCCGAACATGCCACCCTGGAACACGCCCACGTCGTTCTGCGCGGCGCGCAGCGCCTGCGTCGCGAGGTCGTGGGCGCGCTGCGCGGCGGCGAGGGCCTGGGCGGGGTCGGACTGCTGCAACTGGCGCGCCTGGACGAGGGAGGCGCCGGCCTCGGCGAGTCGCGTGCGCGCCTCGGCGCCCACGGCCCCGCGGCGCGAGCCGATGAAGTCCTCGGCGGCGGAGATCTCGCCCTGCGCCTGGGCCAGGAGGCCGCCGAGCTGCTGGGCGGCGCGCGCGGCCTGCTGCTGTGCGTCACGGACGCCCGCCAGCAGGGCGTCGATCTGCGCGTTCGCCCGATCGAGCTCGTCGCGCGCGAACAGGGGTCGCTTCGCCGTGCCCGTGATCAGGGCGCGGGCGGCATGCACCTGGGCGCGTGTCGCCGCGATGACCGGTGCGATCCGGCCGTCCGGATCGGGCAGGGCGCTCGCCGCGGCGATGTCGGTCTCGAGGTCGGCGATGAGGGCGGCGGCGTCCGTCTCGGCCTGCGCGAGGTCGGCGCCGAGGCGACCGACCGCGTCCTGCAGCACCTGCGCCTGCGAGACCGCGTCCTCGGCCGCCCGGATGCTCACGGCCGCGGCGCCGCCGTTGCCGGCGCCGATCTGCTGCTGAGCGGTGGTCAGCTGGGTGTCGGCGAACGCGAGCCGCTGCTGCGCCTGCTCGGGATTGTCCGCGATCGGGGCGAGGGCGAGCGGGTCGTAGGTCGTGCGGAGGGCGGCGAGGGCCGAGGCGGCGGCCTCGTGCGCGCCGCCCACCGTGGCGCGCAGCTGCTGGAGGCGGGCCAGCGCCTCGGGCGCGTTCTGCTCGAGCTTGCGCAGCTCGTCGAAGGCGGCGGCCTTCTCGTCGAGCTGGGCGTTCGCGGCGTCGCACAGCTCGACGATGCGCGCGTTCCACGCCCGCGCGTCGGACTCGCTGTCGGGCGTCGCGTCGTCCAGCCTCTGCTTGAGCGAGAACGCCTCGTCCAGCTTCGACTTCGCGTCGGCGAGTGCGGCGGCGAACTCGCGGGCGGCGTCGTCGCCGAACTGCGCGCGGGCGAAGCCGAGCTCCTGCTCGCTCGTCTTGACCGCATCGTCGGTCTGCACGAGAGCCGACGACGCGCGGCGGGCGAGGTCTTCGAGGCTGACCGGCGGCGGCGCCCCGGGCGTCGCGCCCTGCGGACCGCGGCGCCGCGACCGGACGACGATCCACACGACGAGCACGGCGAGGGCCAGCAGGACCACGATGAGCAGGATCGGCACGATGCCGCCGGCACCTCCCGCCGAGGTTCCTCCCGAGCCCCCCGCGATCGCGTCGGCCAGCCCGTCGGCGGCGGCGGTCGCGGCGCCGACCCAGTCGCCGGAGCTGAGCGCGGGCTGCACCCGCTGCTGCTCGATCGTGGTGAGCTCGTCGCCGGTGACCGGCCCCGCGGAATACCCCGACAGGTAGTACTGCCGGCCGTCGGTGGAGATCGCGAGCAGGTACTGGTGCGGGCCGAGACCGTTGTTCTGAGCCGTCTGGTTCGCCCACTCCTCGGGGGAGGACGGGTCGGTGAACTGCGGGACGTAGGCGACCCACAGGTCGACTCCCGAGCTGGCCGTCAGGGCGCGCAAGCGCGTGTCGACCTCCGACACCTGGGCCCCGGAGAGCACCCCCGACTGGTCGACGACGCGCGAGGAGCTCAGGGCGACGGGGCTCGTCGCCACCGCTGCCGCCGCACCGCCGAGGACGATCGCCGCTGCCGCCGTCAGAGCCAGCCACAGACGCGCACGCATGAGTGATCCTCCCTGCGCGAGGCGCGGGTCCCTCGCTCGCTCCCTTCGATCCTATGCCCCGCGCGGCATGGCACGATAGGCGGGCCGACGGGATGCTGCGGGTCTGCGCGGACGCGGCCCGTCGTCCCGCCCGGCGGGAGTCGGCCCGGTAGGGTGTCGGCTTCGGAGGAACCATGATCGACGACGGATTCGGCCCCGACCGGTACGGAGCGGACGTGCTCGCCGCGGGATGGCGCGACGCCGGTCGCGCCATCGTCCCGCGCGTCGAGGCCACCGCGGACCTGGTGGTGGAGGTGGCCGGCGACGGGTTCTGCGGAGCCGTCACCGGCATCCAGTCCGGCCACGTCGAGCTGGAGGACCGGCGCGGACGGCGCCGACTGTTCCCGCTCGGCGGGGGCTTCCTGATCGACGGCGCCGCCGTCGTGCTCGAGCCCCCGCGACGCGCGGCGACCGGGCCGCGGCGCACGGCGTCGGGCTCCTTCGCCGCCGACACCGCGCGGGCGCGGGTCGCGCGCGCCTCCCGCATCCTCGTCGAGGGCCGCCACGACGCCGAGCTGGTCGAGAAGGTGTGGGGCGACGACCTGCGCGTGGAGGGCGTGGTCGTCGAGTACCTCCAGGGCGTCGACCTCCTCGAATCCGTGCTGCGCGACGAGCCGCCCGGGCCGGGACGGCGCTACGGCGTGCTCGTCGACCACCTCGTGCCGGGCTCGAAGGAGTCGCGCATCGCCGACGCGGTCGCGCGCGGGCCCCACGGCGCGCACGTGCGCATCGTCGGGCACCCCCACATCGACGTGTGGCAGTGCGTCCTGCCGCGTGCGCTCGGCATCGCGTCCTGGCCGGAGGTGCCGCGCGGCATCGAGTGGAAGGTCGGCGTGAGCCGGGCGCTCGGCTGGCCCGCGCACGACCAGGCCGACATCGCGCGGACGTGGCAGCGCATCCTCGGCTCCGTGCACACCTACCGCGACCTCGACCCGGCCCTGCTCGGGCGCGTCGAGGAGCTCATCGACTTCGTCACCACCTGACGGCGCGGCGTCCGCCGGTACCCTGGTCGGATGCCGCACGAGACCGAACCCGCCCCGCGCTACCGCGACAAGCCCGTCTCGTTCGTGCGGCGCAGCGGCCGGATGAGCGACGCGCAGGAGCGGGCGTGGGCGGAGCTGTCGCCGCGGTACGTGATCGAGGTGCAGCGGGATGCCGCGGCCACCAGCATCCTGCCGGGGACGACCATCGCGCCCGCCGAGGTCTACGGGCGCACCGCGCCGCTGATCGTCGAGATCGGCTCCGGCCAGGGCCACGCGATCGTGCACGCCGCGGCGCAGACGCCGGACACCGACTTCCTGGCGGTCGAGGTGTTCCGCGCGGGCCTGGCTCGGACGATGCTCGACGCCGACCGCGACGGTGTGCGCAATCTGCGGTTGGTCGAGGCGAACGCGCCCGAGGTCCTCGAGCACCTCCTGCCCGAGGCGGGCGTCGACGAGCTCTGGATCTTCTTCCCCGACCCGTGGCACAAGGCGAAGCACAACAAGCGCAGGCTCGTCGCCCCCGCCTTCCCGCCGCTCGCGGCGCGGGCGCTGCGCGACGGCGGGATGCTGCGGCTGGCGACCGACTGGGAGGACTACGCCCTGCAGATGCGCGCCGTGCTGGGCTCTGCGTCGGAGTTCGCCGCGGCGTTCGAGGGGGCGTGGGCACCGCGCTTCGACGGACGGGTCATGACCGCCTTCGAGCGCAAGGGGCTCGCCAAGGGGCGCGAGATCCGCGACCTCGCCTACCGTCGCGCGGCGCGCGGCCCCTCCGGCGCGGCATGATCTCGACGGCGGCCTCGGACGCGTCCTCCCGCCGGTGGGGTACGGCCGTCGGCCCCGCCCTGATCGTCTGCCTGGCCGCGCCCGCGTTCTTCGTGCTGCTGCAGCCCCTGATCGGCGTGGGGCTCCTCGCCCTCGGGGTGGGCGCCGCGATCGCGCGGGAACGGGGCCGGGTCGCCGCATCCGCACCCTCGCTCGCCCGCGACCTCTCGCTCATCGCGCTGGGCATGCTCGTCGTGAGCGCGATCTCGCTCGAGGCGAAGCTCGACGACCTCTCCATGATCCGCTTCACCCTCGCGCTCGGCGGCGCCGTCGCGGTGCCGTACGCCGTCTCACGGTGGGTGTACCGCGACCGGGCCATCCGGTTCCCCTGGCGCGGCGGCGGGCGTTGGAAGAGCTGGCAGTGGGCCTGGCTCGTCGCCGTGCTCGTGCTCGGATGGGCCCTCCTGCCGTTCTACTTCATCAGCTCCGGCGTGTACCGCAATTGGCCCGTGGTCGACTCGCCGGAGCTCATCGCCCGGCTGTTCGTCGGGGTCGGCGCGGTCGGCATCTGGGACGAGTTGTTCTTCATCTGCACCGTGTTCGTGCTGTTGCGCCGCCACCTGCCCGACGTCGCCGCGAACCTCCTGCAGGCCGTCGTCTTCGTCTCCTTCCTCTGGGAGCTCGGCTACCGGGCATGGGGTCCCGTGCTCACGATCCCGTTCGCTCTGCTGCAGGCGGTGATCTTCCTCAAGACGCGCTCACTCGGCTACGTCGTGACGGTGCACCTGCTGTTCGACGCCGTCGTCTTCGCCGTCCTGGTGCACGCCCACAACCCCGGACTGCTCGACGGGATCTTCCTGCTCGTGCCCGGCTCCTGATCAGCCGGCGACGCTATCCTCGTACCCGGGCCCAGACAGGGTCTCCGGACGAGGGATCCCAGTACCCGGTGAGCGACAAGACTGGCCGAAAGGTCTCGTCATGTCCTGGCTCGTCCTCATCGTCTCCGGCATCCTCGAAGCCGTCTGGGCCACCGCCCTCGGCAAATCGGAGGGCTTCAGCCGGCCCGCTCCCACGATCGTCTTCGCCGTGGCGCTCGTCGCCAGCATGGGCGGACTCGCGTGGGCGATGCGCGACATCTCCACCGGCACGGCCTACGCCGTGTGGGTCGGCATCGGCGCCGCGCTCACCGTCGCGTACGCGATGATCACCGGCGACGAGCAGTTCTCGCTCGTACGGATGCTGCTCATCGTGGGACTGGTCGGATGCGTCGTCGGCCTGAAACTCGTCGGCCACGACTGACCGCCGCGCGCTCAGCGCTCCCCGCGCAGCAGCTCCAGACCGGCGCTGGCGAACTGGCGCGTCGTCGCGGACGGCAGGAAGGCCCGGGTCAGTCCGGCGCCGATCCGCGGCAGGTCGGCCTCGTCGCGGAACAGCAGGTACATCGTCTCGTACCGCGGGTGGAACTTCTGCTTGAAGCGGTGGAGCGACTGGAAGCCGTAGACGGGCTCCAGCGCGTCCGACAGGCGCGTGCTCAGCGCCGACAGCCCCTGCGCCTCGGGCGGGTACTCGTGCGCGAGGGGGGCGCCGGACAGGGACATGATCTCGGCGCCCTCGTCGCGGAACGCCGCGGCGGAGCTGCCGATCAGGTACTCCATGACGGGGCCGAACCCGTGCTCCCGGCGACGCATCAGATCGAGCGTCCATCCCCGGATGCCGCTCTCGCCGTACACCGGCATCCACGACAGGAACCCGTGCACGTCCCCGCGCGGGTCCAGTGCGAGGGCGATGCGCACCTCGGGGTCGTCGGCCTCGGCGAGCGTGCCGAGCGTGAAGCGCATCTCCGGGAGCTGCTTCTCGCCGACCCACTGGTTCGAGATCGCCTGCAGCTGCGTGCGCACACCCCACGACTCGTCGCGGAGGCGCGTGAGGCGGAAGGTCATGTCCTCGCGACCGGCCCGGTTGAGCGTCGTGCGGACGGAGTTCCACCGCTTTCCGGTGTAGGCCAGGCCCGGGAGATCGACGATGGTGTCGTCGGCGACGACGAGCGAGCGCCACGTCGGGGGCACGGCCTCGAGCGTCGATGCGCCGGCGCTGAAGAAGCACGGTGCCAGGCCCGCCTGCTCGGCCGCCGCGATGAACTCCGCGACCGAAGAGGCGCGCCCCTCCTCCGGACCGAGCGGATCGGCCAGCGCGATGGCCGCGCCCGCCCGGATCTGATAGGTCACGATGCCGGTGCTGGTACGGAGGTAGCTGTTGCCCTCCCAGGTCGTCATCCACGAGAGCGTCCCGCCGCCGTGGGTGCGGATGAGGTCGGCGGCATCGCGGGCGGTCGGCTCCGCCCCTCGTGCCCCGAGCGCCGTGCGGGGAGCGCCGGCGAACGCGCCGCGCACGAGCACGAGGTAGACCAGCAGCACGAGGGCGATGAGTCCGCTCCCGATCTCGATGGCCGTCTCGCCGTCGATGGGCACGCCCAGGTCGAAGTGGACGTCGAGGGTGACGACGGCGGCGAGGAGCGTCGCCGAGAGGATGTTGAGCGACAGCAGCACGAGTGCGCAGATCCACGCCCAGCGACGCGCGCGGTGCAGGCCCTGCGCGATCACGAGGACGACGACGACGTCGATGACCGTCGTGATCCACGAGCTGGAGAGCGGATCGGTGCTGCCGAACGGGCCGTAGGTCGGGATGATCGTCAGGATCACCTCGATGCCCACGAACGACACCATGCCGATGAACGCGATGAGCCGCTGCTCCCGCAGCGTCGCACGGCGGGGCCGCAGCGTGCGGTCGAAGAGGAGGACGGCCACGACCGCGAGGAGGTGTGAGAGGTCCGCCACGGTTCCGAGCACGAGCACGCCGACGATCACGATGGCGATGAGCACGAGCCAGCCGCGCAGGCGCCAGGGCGACGCCAGGAGGCCCATGACCGCGGCGATGCAGGCGAACGTGCCGCCGCTGGCGCCGACGTCGAGCGTGGTCGCGGTCTCCTGCACCCACTCCCACCCGGAGAAGACGCTGAGCGCGGCCAAGAGCAGCGCCGTGGCGAGGACGGCGACGATCTGACCGATCCAGAAGTAGGCGAGGGCGACGCGCGTGCCGCGGGCGTATTCGAGGACGCCCATTCCGATGAAGCCGAGGATGGTCGGGACGAAGAGCCACGGCTCGGCGACGAAGAAGGTGCCCGTCAGCGGCGTCCACCAGCGACCGGCCTGCAGGGCGGGCAGCCCGTAGGCCCACACGTCCATGCCGGCGCTCTCGTCGAAGGGCTCCCAGAGGCCCTGCGACAGCACACCCACGATGAGGATCGCCACGACCGTGAGCAGGGTGGCGGGCAGATGACGCATGAGCCGGACGACGGCGTGCGTGCGCGCGGATGCCGCGGCGGCCGCCGGAGCGGGGGAGGCGGCGGGGGCTGTCTCCGTCATGCCTTCACCGTACCGGGAGCTGCCCCACGCCGCCGTGAACCCACGTCGACGCATCGCGCACCGGGGCGGTCGCCCTCAAAAGCGGGCCAGCAGCGCCGGGCCGAAGACCACGAGCGCCGCCACGGGCACCACGAGCACGCCCATCGCGGCCACGCCGATCGCGATCATGCTGCCGAGGATCGACAGTACGGCGGCGCCGACGGACGTCGCCGCCCCGCGGTCGGACAGCGCGATCCGCGTGTTCCGCGGCACGCGCGCGGTCCGCGACGACGACGTCGCGGGAGGGGAGGCCGGAGCGAGGACGAGGGTCGAGGTGGTCATGGTCTCGACGCTACGGACGGCGCGGGAGCCGCACATCGGACGGCGGATGCACCGGCATCCGCCGGGAGGATGATCTTCGCCGGCCGATCGGGGCACGGCGCCCGCACGAGCCGGCGACGCCCGTGTTGACATCCGTCGACGCATCGGGGATCCTCTGGTGCGGACCATTCGGCGGCGGGCGGCGAGCACCGTCGCACCGCCCGCGTCCCACACCGTCGCCCGACACGGAGGAACCATGTCCGCCACCGCTCCCGCCGTGCTCTTCGTCTGCGTGCACAACGCCGGTCGTTCACAGATGGCCGCCGGCTACCTCCGCGCCCTCGCCGGGGATCGCATCGACGTCTTCTCCGCCGGGAGCGAACCCGGCGACGCCGTCAACCCGGCAGCCGTCGCCGTCATGGCCGAGGAGGGGATCGACCTGTCGACCGCGACGCCGCAGATCCTCACGACGGATGCCGTGCGGCAGGCCGACGTCGTCATCACGATGGGTTGCGGCGACGCGTGCCCCATCTTCCCGGGCAAGCGCTACGAGGACTGGGAGCTCACCGACCCGGCCGGTCAGCCGGTCGAGGTGGTGCGCGGCATCCGCGACGACATCAGGGCGCGCGTCGAGGGGCTCATCGCCAGCCTGGTGTGACACCGCGGGCGTCAATGCGACGCCGTCTTTCGTCCTGTTGCGATTGGTTTCGACCTCGTTTCCGCTCGACGGCTCGCGGGGAGAGCCTGGGGAGATGCCGCATCTCATCGACGTCGACGGACTGAGCGCGGCGCTCGCCGACGCGAGACCCGTGAGGCTGCTCGACGTGCGCTGGCGACTGGACGTGCCGGAGGGCCGGCCCGCCTACCTCGCGGCTCACCTGCCGGATGCCGTGTACGTCGACCTCGAGCGCGATCTCGCCCGACGCGGCCACCCGGAGGAGGGACGCCTGCCGCTTCCGCACGCGGAGGACATCGAGCGCGCGGCCCGCCGGTGGGGGATCGACGACGGCGACCTCGTGGTCGCGTACGACGACAACGACTCCGTGGCGGCGGCGCGCGCGTGGTGGCTGCTGCGCAACCGGGGCATCGACATCCGCGTTCTCGACGGAGGGATCCGCGCCTGGGTCGCCCGGGGCCTGCCGGTCAGCGCGGGCGACCACGTGGCCGAGCCCGGCGGCGTCACCCTGACGGGGCGCGGCCCCCGCGTCGTCGGCATCGACGATGCGGCGCGCGCGCCCGTGGACGGCGTCCTGATCGATGTGCGGGCGCCGGCGCACTATCGCGGCACCGCGGCGGGGGCCGATCCGGCGGCGGGCCACATCCCCGGCGCCGTCAACCTGCCCACCACGACGTTCATCCGCGACGGCGGAGCGCTGCACGACGCCGCCGAGGTGCGGTCGATCCTGTGGGCGCATGGCATCGATCCGGACGGCGAGGTCGTGCTGTACTGCGGGACGGGCGTCGCCTCGGCCCACTCCGCGCTCGCGCTGGCGACGGCGGGCATCGACGCCGCCGTCTACGCCGGCTCGTGGAGCCAGTGGGCGCGTGATCGGCGCCGGCCCGTCGCCGTCGGACCGACGCCCGGAGACGCCTTCCGCGGCTGGTGACGGCGGCGATCACACCGTGGCGTCCGCCGCCGGCTCCCAGCCCAGGAGCGGGGCGAGCACGCCGGCGATGTCCTCGAGGATCTGGACGTAGTCCGCCTCGCGGAAGCTGAACGGCAGTGCGAAGGCCACCTCGTCGACCTCGGCGAAGGCCCGGCTCTGCGTCAGCGTCTGGGCGATCTCCTCCGAGGTGCCGACGATGTCGGCCGCGAACAGCATCCGCTTGGGGCCGTGCGGCACGCCCACGCGGTGCGCGCGCGACGCCGCGTACGCGCGGTACCGCTCGCGCTGATCCGCCGTCGCGGTGTCGGTGGGGATGACGACCAGACCCTGCGAGACGCGGGCGCGCTCGCCGTCGGGATGATGCTCGCGGAAGAGGCGGATCTGGGCGTGCTGCTCGCGGTCGAAGTCGGTGGTCTCCCGCGACTGGATCACGCTGCTGGTGAGCAGATGGAACCCGTTCTCGGCCGCCCACCGTGTGGACTCGGGACTGCCCGCGCCGTACCAGAGGCGCTGCGCGAGCGTCGCGGAGTGCGGTTCGATGCGCTCCGAGTACTCCTCGATGCCTTCCACGCCGGCGAAGGCGCTCACCGCGTCGCCGGCGAGGTACCGCCGCAGGCGCGCCAGCCTCTCGTAGCCGAACCGCTCGTGGGCGGCGGTGTCGGGGTAGAGCGCCTCGGCGATCTCATCGAAGCGGCGCGGCGGACCGACCGAGAATCCGGGCTCCAGCCGGCCGCCGGAGAGGACGTCGACGGTCGCCAGGTCCTCGGCCAGACGGAAGGGGTTCTCGAACCCGAGCGGGATGACGGCGGTGCCGAGGCGGATGCGGCGGGTGCGCTGCGACGCGGCCGCCAGGACGGCGACCGGCGACGAGATGCCGTACTGGAGGTGGCGATCGCGCAGCCAGGCGCTGTCGAAGCCGAGTCGCTCGGCCCGCTCGATGATCGCGAGGGTCGCCTCATGCCCGGGTCGAGGGTCGGCCCGGTCGAAGAGGCCGATGGTGAGGAAGCCGAGCGCACGAAGGGGACGGGTCACGCCTCCACGCTAGGCGCGCCGCCGCGTCGGATCGCCCGGCTCGTGTCACGCGGCGTCACGCGGCGCGGCGGTCAGAGGGGTGCGCGCACGGAGCTGAACCGCGTGCGTCGCCGCAGCGCGAAGCCGAGCCTCTCGTACGCGGCGATGGCACCCGTGTTCGACGCCGCGGCGTGCAGGAGGGCGCGGTCGCCGCGCTGCTGGATGTGGAACGCGACGTCGAGCACGAGACGGGACGCCAACCCCTGTCGGCGATGGTCGTCGTCGACGGCGACGGCGCTGATCTCCGTCCACCCCTGCGGGTGCAGGCGCTCGCCGGCCATCGCGACCAGGCGGTCGCCGCGGCGGATGCCGATGTAGCGACCGAGCTCGTGGGTGCGGGGGCGGAACGGACCGGGCTGATTGCGCTCCACGAGCGCGAGCATCTCGGGCACGTCGTCGGCGCCCAGGAGCACCGCCTCGTCGTCGGGGCGCGGCGACAGCGCCGCCGTCTCGACCAGCTGCACCCCGTCGCCGCCGCCGAGCAGCGCCCATCCGGGCGGGAGCTCGCCGTCGAAGCCGGACAGCCCGAACGCCTCACCCGGCGAGAGGATGCCGCGCAACGCGTCCCAGACGCCCGGCTCGTCCCACGATCGCACCGCCACGAACGGCGCGACGTCCTCCGGATACCGGCGGGCGAGGTCGTCGCCGATCGCGAACGTCGCATGGGGGCCGGCGAGGGAGGACCAGGCGGCGTTGTCCAGCGCGATCTCGCTGGCGGCCGTGGCGGGCGATGCGGTCATCCGTCCACTGTCGGCGTCCGCGACGCGACACGCAAACGCGTCCGACACGTCGGGCAACACGCGCGCGTCGGAGGGCCTCATGCGAACGTGTCGTCGAGCGCGGCGAGGAGGTCGGCCTCCAGGTCGCGGGCGTCCTCGAGCCCCACCGAGAAACGCAGATGACCGTAGCGGCGGAACGGTTCCGGGTACGCGAGGGTCCGTGGGCCGCCCGTGCCGATGTGGACGATGAGGGATTCGTCGTGCCCGAGGGAGACGGCCGAGGTGATGACGCGCAGGTGGGAGACGAACCGGTTCTGCACCTCGGGACCCCCGTCGACGGCGAACGCCATGACGGCGCCGAACCCGCGCCCGCCGAACTGACGTCGCGCGATCTCGTGCTGCGGGTGGCTCTCCAGCCCCGGATAGGCGACGAAGGCGATGCGCGGATCGGCGTCCAGCACGCGGGCGAGCCGCTGCGCCGTCTCCAGGTGACGGGGCAGACGCAGCGGCAGCGTCACCGACCCGCGCTGGATGAGCCACGCGTTGAAGGGCGAGATGACGCCGCCGACGTCGACCATCGCGTCCGCCTTGATCCGCTGGATGAGCTCCCGACGGCCGATGACCGCACCGCCCATCGCATCGCCGTGACCGTTGATGAACTTCGTCAGCGAGTGGACGACCAGATCGGCCCCGTCGGCGAGCGGCCGGTAGAGGGGCGGCGGCGTGAAGGTGGAGTCGACCGACAGCAACGCGCCCGCGGCGTGCGCGATGCGCGCGACGGCGGCGATGTCGGTCACCTTCGTCGTGGGGTTGCCGATCGTCTCGACGTGGATCAGCCGCGTCTCGGGGCGGATGGCGTTCTCCACGGCGGCGGGATCGGCGGCATCCACGAACGTCGCGTCGATGCCGTACTTCTCCGGGAGGAGCTGCGCGAACAGCCGCCAGCTGGCCTCGTAGGTGACGTCGGCGACGACGACATGGTCGCCGGTGCGCAGGAACGTGAAGAAGACCGCGTGCAGCGCCGCGACGCCGGATGCCAGGGCCACGGCATCCTCGCCCTCTTCCAGTGCCGCGAGCTTCTCCTGGAGCGCGAGCTGGTTGACGCCCGAGTTCCGGGTGTACAGCGGCACGTCGGTGCCCGACCAGTCGAGGGCGGACGGGTCCTCGGGCAGCGCGTAGGAGTTGGCCATCACCACCGGCGTCCGGATCGCGCCGGAAGCCGGGTCGACCCGGTTGCCGGCGTGCACCGCCCGCGTGTCGAGATGGGTCGTGGGGGCGTCGTGCCGATCGGGACGGGTCATGCCCCGAGCCTAGGCCGGTGACCGCACCCGTCTCACGACGAACCCACGGGGAAGATGACGCCGCGTGTCGAGGTGCGTCGTCCTGTGTCGTCGCCGGTTGAGAGATCGTGCGGGGCCGACGCACAGTGGCCGACATGACAGCCCCGGTTCATCTCGCCCTCGCCCTCGACCGGGCCGGGTGGCATCCCGCCGCCTGGCGCGACGCCTCCGCCGCCCCACACGACCTGCAGAGCCCGCACTACTGGCGGCGCCTCGTGGCGAGCGCCGACCGCGCGGGTCTCGTGCTCGCCACGATCGAAGACGCCCTCAGCTTCACCGACCGCTTCGAGGACGCGCAGCACCCGGCATCGGATCGGGTCCGCGGCCGCCTCGACGCCGTCCTCGTCGCGTCGTACGTCGCTCCGCTCACGCAGCGGATCGGGCTCGTGCCGACGGTCACGACCGCCCACCCCGAGCCGTTCCACGTCGCCACCGGCATCCAGACGCTGGATTTCGCGAGCCGTGGCCGCGCGGGCGTCCGCCTCGTCGCGGGCGCGTCGCCCGCCGAGCGCGCGAACTTCGGACGTCGTCCGGACGGGCCGGGACGGCTGCCGGCATCCGGACGGGTCGAAGACGCGCCCGAGCTGGTGGCCGCCTTCCGCGAGGCGGGCGAGTTCGCCGAGGTGCTGACACGACTGTGGGACTCGTGGGACGACGACGCCATCGTCCGCGACACGGCCGCGGGCCTCTTCCTCGACCCCGATCGTGTGCACCCCGCGCGGTTCGAGGGCGAGTTCTTCTCCGTCGAGGGGGCCTCGATCGTGCCGCGCTCGCCGCAGGGGCGTCCGCTGATCACGGTGCTCGCGCACCAGACGGTGCCGTTCCGACTGGCCGCCGAGCAGGCCGACGTCGTCTTCGTCACACCGCACGACGAGGCGTCGGCCACGGGGATCCTGGCCGAGCTCGATCAGGCCGTCGCCGCGCACCGACGCGGGCGGGAGCGCCTCCGGGTGTTCGCCGATCTGGTCGTGCTGATCGAGGAGACCCCGGCCGCGGCGCGCGCCGCCGCCGCGCGTCTGGACGATCTCGCCGGCTCCGCGTTCGCCTCCGATGCGCGCATCGTCATCGGCACCCCGCTCGAGGTCGTGGACGAGATCCGCGCGCTGGCGGCGACCGGGGTCGACGGCGTGCGCCTGCGACCCGCTCGTCAGCCGCGCGACGTCGTCGCCGTCGCGGAGCGCGTGGTCCCGTTGCTCGACGCGTTCGGCGGCCTCGTCCGCGACGACCGCGTCAGCCTGCGCGGCCGTCTCGGTCTGGCACGACCGACCACCACCCCCACCCGAGAGAAGGCCTTCGCATGAGCCGTCGTCAGATCCATCTCGCCGCCCACTTCCCGGGCGTCAACAACACGACGGTGTGGAACGACCCGCATTCGGGCAGCCAGATCGACTTCTCCTCCTTCGAGTACTTCGGTCGCACGGCCGAGAAGGGGCTGTTCGACTACGTCTTCCTCGCGGAGGGGCTGCGCCTGCGCGAGCATCGCGGTCGCATCCACGGACGCGACGTCGTCGGCCGGCCCAACACCCTGTCGGTGCTCGCGGCGCTCGCCGCCGTCACGGATCACGTCGGGCTCGTCGGCACGCTCAACACCACGTTCAACGAGCCGTACGAGCTGGCGCGGGAGCTCGCCACCCTCGACTGGCTCTCCGCCGGACGAGCCGGGTGGAACGCCGTGACGAGCTCGGATGCGTTCCACGGCGCGAACTTCCGCCGCGGCGGCTTCCTCGACCACGCCGATCGCTACACGCGCGCCGCCGAGTTCGCGGAGCTCGCGAAGAAGCTCTGGGACTCGTGGGCGGAGGGGGACGTCGTCGCGGATGCCGCCGCGGGGGAGTACCTGCGTGCGGGCGCACCCGCACGAGTGCGCCACAGCGGCGCCCAGTTCGACGTCGACGCGGTCTTCGACGTGCCGCGCTCCCCGCAGGGGCGGCCGGTGATCGTGCAGGCGGGCGACTCCGCCGACGGCCGCGACTTCGGGGCCGCCCACGCCGAGGTGATCTTCTCGCTGCACACCGAGTTCGACGACGCGCGGACCTTCTACGACGACGTCAAGGGCCGCCTGGCCGCCGGGGGCCGCGACGAGGAGTCGCTGAAGATCCTCCCCGCCGCCAGCTTCGTGATCGGCGACACCGCCGAGGAGGCCGAGGAGCGCTCGCGGGAGATCGCCCGCCAGCAGGTGCGCCCCGAGGTCGCCCTGACCTACGTCGAACAGGTGTGGGGGCGCGACCTCAGCGGCTACGACCCGGACGGTCCGCTCCCCGAGATCGATCCGGACACGGGCGCCGAGTCGGACCACGGGTGGGCGAACCGTCACGCCGCGGTGCGGCGGCGCATCGCCTCGCTGCGCGAACTCAGCGAGAGCGAGAACCTCAGCATCCGCGAGGTCGTCATCCGCCTCACCGCGCGGCACACCTTCGTCGGGACGCCGGCGCACATCGCCGCCGAGATCGACCGCTACGTGCAGGGGCGCGCGACCGACGGCTTCACGATCGTCGGTCACCTCACCCCGCACGGTCTCGACGAGTTCGCCGACCGGGTGGTGCCCCTGCTGCAGGAGCGCGGCTCCTACCGTCAGGCGTACGAGGACGGCGCGACCCTCCGCGACCTGCTGGGGCTTCCGGCCGTGCGTCCCCTCGACGCGAGCGTCGCCGTTCGATGACCTCGCGCCTGGTCATCGTCGGGGGCGGTCCCCGGGCGATCATGCTGCTGGAGCGGATCGTCGCGCGCTCCGACGCCGCCTCCGATCTGAGGATCGATCTCGTCGACCCCCATCCGCTCGGGGCGGGGCGCATCTGGCGGCGCGCGCAGTCGCCGCTGCTGAAGCTCAACTCGATGGCACAGGACGTCACGGTGTTCACCGACGAGACCTGTTCCATCGAGGGGCCGGTCGTCGCGGGGCCCTCGCTGATCGAGTGGGCGCAGTCCTGGCGGGAGGGTCTCCTCGCCGACGTCGAGATCGACGACGAGGTCGTGGCCGCCGAGGCCCGGGCCCTGACCGGCGACGCGTTCCCCACCCGGCGGCTGCAGAGCTTCTACCTGGAGTGGTTCGCGCGCCGGGTGGTCGCGGCGGCGCCCGAGGGCGTCGTCATCCGCACGCACGTCGACGAGGTGACCGAGGTGCGTGCCGTCGGCGCGGAGTGGGAGGTCGCCCTCGCCTCGGGCGGGACACTGCCCGCGGATGCCGTGGTCTACGCGATCGGCCACGTCGCCTCGGCCCCCGCCGCGGGCAGCCCGACCGCGGTCCTCGCGGACGCCGCGCGACGTGCGGGCCTGGACTACATCCCGCCGGCGTTCACCGCAGACCTCGACCTCGACGGGGTCCCCGCGGCCGCCGACG
Source organism: Microbacterium sp. NFH-22A-Y (assembly GCF_021401375.1). NCBI lineage: Bacteria > Bacillati > Actinomycetota > Actinomycetes > Micrococcales > Microbacteriaceae > Microbacterium > Microbacterium sp. NFH-22A-Y. The sequence continues at coordinate 1,025,158 of NZ_JACBGF010000002.1, forward strand.
TCATCGTGCGGGGGCTCGGGCTCGCCGCGGTCGATCTCGTCGTCCTGCTGACGCAGGGGCGCGGGGGGCGGTTCGAGCGCGCGGCGGACGGTCTGCGCTACGTCCCCTCCGGCCGCGAGCCCCGACTGCATCTCGGCTCCCGACGGGGCGTCCCCTACCGGTCCAAGGTCTCGTCGCAGCTGCGGGGCGAGGCTCCCCGCCGCGAGGTGCTCACACCGACCGCGATCGCGGCCCTCGCGGCACCCGGCGACGACGGGCGCCTCCTCGACTTCGAGCGCGACGCCTGGCCGCTGATCGCCCGCGAGCTCCTCCACGGTCACTATCGCGAGCTGTTCACGGGGTACCCCGACCGGGTCGCGGGCACGTGGGAGCACGCGCGGGCGCTGCTGTCGACGCACGCCTGGGACGACCCCGCGCTGCACGCGGCGCTGGCCGCGCTCGTCACCGACCCGCTGGACCGGCTCGACATCGCCGCCCTCGATCGCCCTTTCGCGGGCGCGGTCTTCCGCGACGGCGACGACGCGCACGATGCGGTCGTCGCCCACATCCGCGGCGACCTCCACCTGCGCACCGCGCCCGAGCGCAGCCCCGCGCAGGGGCTCTTCTTCGCGATCCTGCTCTCCTTCCTGGCGCTCAGCGAGATCCCCGCGGAACGGTGGAACGCCCGCTCGCGCGCCGACCTGCTGCCCGTGCGCTGGCACACCTTCTTCAGCTACGTCGCGAGCGGCCCGCCCGCGCACCGTCTCGAGGAGCTGCTCGCGCTCGCCGACGCCGGCATCGTCCGCTTCCTCGGCCCCGACCTCGAGATCGCGATCGACGCGGGCGGCCCCTCCGGGGCGTCGTTCGCGGCATCCAGCCCGTCTCGGCCGGGTGCGACGCGGGCGCGGACCCTCGTCGACGCCTGGCTTCCGCCGAGCGACGCGGCCACCAGCGACAGCGCCGCTCTGCGCCAGCTGGCCACCGTGCACGGCACCGTCCTCCGGGTCGCCGACGGCGAGCGCACGCTCACCATCGGGCGCGTCGTCGTCGACGCGGACGGTCGGGTGCGTCGCGCCGACGGCGCGGTCTACGACGCCCTGTTCGCGATCGGCCCGTTCACCTCGCATCCCGAGGGCGGCGCGTTCACCCGCCCGCGCAGTGACGCGCTGTCGTTCCGGCAGACCGATCGTGTCGCCGGGGCGCTGCTCGCTCGCCTCGCCGGATCGCGCGGAGGCCCGCGGGAGGCCGCCGATGCGGGGATCCCGGAGCTGAGCCGCTCGTGAGGAGCAGGCCGTGACGGAGCGATCCGGTGCCGCGGTCGCACTCGAGCGGGTGTGGGCGGACGAGCTGCCCGAGCTGTCGGTCCCGGTGCGTGCGGTCGCTCCGCCCGCCCCGGAGCTGGTGGTGCTCAACGAGGGCGTCGCGGCGTCGCTCGGACTCGACGCCGCGTGGCCGTCCTCGCCCGACGGCGTGCAGCTGCTCACGGGCGCGGCGGCCGAGGGCGCGGTCTCCCAGGTGTACGCGGGTCATCAGTGGGGGCGGTATCGTCCGATCCTCGGAGACGGCCGCGCGGCACTGCTGGGCGAGCTGCGGGATGCCGACGGCTGGCTGCGGGATCTGCACCTGAAGGGCATCGGTCCCACGCCGATGTCACGCGTCGACGGGTTCGCCACGCTCGGGCCCATGCTGCGGGAGTTCCTCCTGGGCGAGGCGATGCACGCCCTCGGGGTGCCGACGACCCGCGCGCTGGCCGTCGTGTCGACGGGCGCCACACGCGTGCGCGACGGCCGGGGGAGTCCGGGTGCGGTGCTCGCCCGCACGGCATCCAGTCACGTGCGCATCGGCACGTTCGAGTACGCGGCGCGTCACGACGACCCGGGGCTCCTGCGCCGCGTCGCCGATCACGTCATCGGCCGGCACCATCCCGGCGCCGCGTCGGCACCACAGCCGTATCGCGCGTTGCTGGCGGCCATCGTCGACGCCACCGCCGCGACCACCGCGCACTGGATGCGGCTGGGCTTCGTCCACGGCGTGCTCAGCACCGACAACGTGCTCGTGTCGGCGGAGACCATCGACTACGGACCCTGCGCGTTCCTCGACGCGTACGACCCGGACACGGTCTACAGCAGCCTGGACACCTCGGGGCGCTACGCCTACGCGCGTCAGCCGGAGATCATGGCGTGGAACCTGGAACGCCTCGGCGAGGCCCTGGCGCCGCTGCTGGACGACCAGCCCGCCCGGGGCGCGGCGGCCGCGCGGGAGATCGTCGGCGCGTTCGACGAGCGCCACCGCGCCCACCGGACCGCCTTCTTCCGTGACAAGCTCGGCCTGGACGTGCGGGTCGCCACCGCGGACGTCGACGAGCTCACCACGGACGCGCACCTCCTGCTCCACGACCACGGCGTCGACGTCACCGGGTTCTGGCGTGATCTGGCCGCGGCGGCCGACGGCGACGAGCGTCCCGTGCGCGCGCGCTTCCTCGGCGCCGTCGGCGGGCTGGACGACTGGCTCGGCCGATGGCGCCGTCTCGCGCCCGTCGCCGAGCGGCTGCGGACGGCGAACCCCGTCTACATCCCCCGCAACCACCTCGTGGACGAGGCGCTCGACGCGGCGGTCGCCGGAGACCTCGATCCCTTTCGGGTCCTCCTGTCCCTCGTCCGCGCCCCGTACACGGTCCGCAGCGAGCCCACGTACCGCCGTTACGCCGCGCCCGCCCCGGCGGACCACCCTCCGCATCGGACGTTCTGCGGCACCTGAGGGCGCCGCGGGAGGGTCGTGGCACGCGCCGAACATGACGCCGGAAGACGCCTCATTGAGCTCTATGTCGACACATTGACCCGGATGACGACGCCCTTCGCGTCGCGACCGGGCCCTGACGAACCTGGAGTGCGGGAGCACCGCATCCCGCCCTCACACAGCTTGGAGTCCAGACATGTCCCTCACCAGATCACGCGCAGCGTCGATCGGCGTCGCCGGCGGAGCACTCGCCCTCGCGCTCACCGCGTGCGCCGGCGGCACCCCGGCGGCCGATCCCACCGCGTCATCGGCCAGCGCCGTGCCCGGCGGAAACCTCACGTTCGCGATCTCCGTCGACAGCCAGTGCATCGACCCGCAGCAGGTCGGCAACAACGACGCGATCGCCATCGCGCGCCAGACCGTCGCCTCCCTCACGACCCAGGACCCGCAGACCGGCGACATCCTCCCGTGGATCGCGCAGTCGTGGAAGGTCAACGACGACGCGACGAGCTTCACCTTCACGCTGCGTGGCGGCGCCACCTACGCCGACGGCGCCCCCATCGACGCGGCATCCGTCAAGACCAACTTCGAGGCCATCCAGGCCCTCGGCGCCAAAGCGACCCTCGGGTCCTCCTACCTCGCCGGGCTGAAGAGCATCGAGGTACCCGACGCGAGCACCGTCGTCATCGACTTCTCCGCGCCCAGCGCGCAGTTCCTGCAGGCGACGTCGACCTTCACGCTCGGGCTGCTCTCGCCCGCGACCGCGTCCGTCAGCCAGGCGGACCGCTGCCTCGGGAAGTACGTCGGCTCGGGACCGTTCTCGGTCAAGAGCTACACCCCCAACCAGGGCGCCGTGCTCGAGCGCCGGGCGGGCTACGACTGGGCGCCGCCCACCGCCGCGCACAGCGGAGACGCGTACCTGGACACCATCACCTACGTCGTGATCCCCGAGTCGGGCAACCGTACCGGCAGCCTGCAGTCCGGTCAGATCGACGCGACCACGGGCATCGCGACGACGGACGCGCCCCTCTTCCAGACCGCCGACTTCTGGTCCCACAACCGCGCCAACCCCGGAGTGGTCTACAACCTGTACGCGAACCAGTCGACCCCGAAGCTCGCGGACGTCTCCGTGCGGCAGGCGATCCAGAAGGGGATCGACCGCGAGCAGATCACGTCGTCGCTGCTCGGACCCGACGACAAGCCCGCGGTGTCGCCGCTGTCCTCGTCCACGCCGTACTTCACCGACCTGAGCGCCGAGCTCGTGTACGACCCGGATGCCGCGAAGAAGCTCCTCGACGCGGACGGCTGGACCGTCGGTTCCGACGGCATCCGGGAGAAGAACGGCGAGAAGCTGAGCTTCCTCGTGACGTACTGGCAGTCGCCGAAGGAGGTCCTCGAGCTCGTGCAGCAGCAGCTTCGGCAGATCGGTGTCGACCTCCAGCTGAAGTTCGCCTCCATCGCCGACGTGCAGGCGGCCCAGGCGGACGGCGACTACGACTTCAGCTACGGGAACCTGACGCGCGCCGACCCCGACGTGCTGCGGACCGTCTTCTCCTCGCAGGGGACCAACAACGCGACCAAGCGGACGGCCGTCGAGCCGATCGACGAGCTGCTGGCCCAGCAGGCGGCGACCACCGACCGCGCCCAGCGGCAGAAGCTCGTGGACGAGGCCGCGACCCTGCTCGTCACGGACGCCTCCTCCATCCCGATCTACCAGCTGTCGACGACCATCACGGCATCCGCGAAGGTGCACGACCTGACGTTCGAGGCGTCGAGCCGCCTCGACTTCTACGACGCCTGGGTCACCCCGTGAGGCGCGCAGCGGCAGCGAGGAGGTGACGACGATGAGGAGCGAGATCGTGTGGTTGCGTTACGTCGGACGGAGAGCCGGGCAGGGGCTGCTCGTGCTGTGGGCGGCCTACACGGTCTCGTTCCTCATCCTCTACCTCCTGCCGGGCGATGCGGCGACGCTGTTCGCCGGGGGAGGCGATCAGGATGCCGTCGACCCGGAGCTCGTCGCGAAGCTGCGCACCCAGCTCGGCCTCGACCGGCCGCTCTGGGAGCAGTACCTCGCGGCGCTGGGCCGAGCGCTGGCCGGTGACTTCGGCGTCTCGACGCAGACCGGACGCCCCGCATCCGCCCTCCTCGCGGAGGCGCTGCCGCCGACGCTGGCCCTCACCTCGTTCGCGTTCCTCCTGTCGATCGCGCTCGGGGTGGGCCTCGCCCTGGCCGCGTCGCTCGCGCGACCCGCATGGCTGCGTAACCTCCTCTCCGCGCTGCCGCCGATCGGGGTCTCGATCCCCGTGTTCTGGATCGGGCTGCTCCTGCTGCAGGCGTTATCGTTCCGCCTGCGCCTGTTCCCGTCCGTCGCAGACGCCGGGTTCGTCAGTCTCGTCCTGCCCGCGCTCACGATCGCGATCCCCTCGGGCGCCTTCGTCGCACAGCTGCTCGCGCGCAGCCTCCGGGCGACCCTCGCCCAGCCCTACGTCGAGGTCGTGCGGGCCAAGGGTGCGGGGGAAGCGCGGGTGCAGCTCGGACACGCCTTCCGCAACGCCGCGATCCCGAGCCTCACGATGCTCGGTGTGCTGATCGGAGGCCTGCTGTCGGGCGCCGTGGTCACCGAGACCGTGTACTCGCGCCTCGGCGTCGGGCGCCTCGTCGTCACGGCGGTCAACAACCGCGACGTGCCCGTGGTGCAGATCGTCGTCGTGTTCGCCGCGCTCGTGTTCGTCGTCGCGAACCTCGTCGTCGACCTGATCTATCCCCTCGTCGATCGCCGCATCACCCTCGCCCGCAGCGCCTTCGCCGTCGCCTGACCCCGGGCCCGACCCTCCGACAAGGAGCACCATGACCGTCGACACCGTGATCTCGGTCACCGACCGCTCGCCCGCCCCCGGCATCCCCGCGGCGGAGCCGGACGTCCCGACCGTCCCGCCGGCGGCGGGCATCCCCGCGGCGGCGACCGCCGCGGCGCGGCCCCGGTCGCGGCGCGTGGCGCCCTCGCTCGCGCTGGCGGTGCTCGTCCTCGTGCTGGTGACGCTGTGGGCCCTCTTCCCGACCTGGTTCACGGCGTGGGACCCGATCGAGGGCGTCCCCGCCGATCGGCTGCAGCCTCCCGGCCCCGCGCACTGGTTCGGGACGGACAACCTCGGGCGCGACCTGTTCTCGCGGGTCGTCCACGGCTCGGCGACCTCGCTGGCCGCCACGAGCGTCGCGGTCGTCGTCGGGCTCACGGTCGGGTCGCTGTTCGGGCTGCTCGCCGGCTTCCTCCGGGGCATCGTGGACGACGCGATCATGCGCATCATGGACGTCCTCCTCGCGATCCCCAGCCTGCTGCTCTCCCTCGCCCTCATCACCGCCCTTGGCTTCGGCACACTGAACGTCGCCGTCGCCGTGGGCCTGGCGAGCATCGCCTCCTTCTCGCGGGTGATGCGCGCCGAGGTGCTCTCGATCGCCACGGCCGTGTACGTCGAGGCCGCCCGCGTGTCGGGGGTGCGCTGGTACACGATCCTCCGCCGCCACGTGCTCCCGAACGCGGCCGGGCCCGTCGTCGCGCTGGCCGCGCTCGAGTTCGGCGTCATGGTGCTCGCGATCTCCTCGCTGTCCTTCCTCGGTTTCGGGGCGCCGCCGCCGGCGCCCGAGTGGGGCTCGCTCGTGTCGGGCGGTCGCGACTACCTCGCGGTTGCGTGGTGGCTGACGACGCTTCCCGGGCTCGTCATCGTCGCGGTCGTCCTGTCGGCCAACCGCGTCGCCCGCGCCCTCGAGCGCGACGGGGGACGTCGATGAGCGCCGTGCTCGAGATCGAGGACCTGTCCGTGTCCTACACGGTCGACGGGCGCTCGCGCACCGCCGTCGACGGTGTCGGGTTCACCGTCGGTCGCGGCGAGATCGTCGCGATCGTCGGCGAGTCGGGATCGGGCAAGAGCACGACGGCCCACGCGATCATCCGTCTGCTCGCCGCCAACGCCACGGTGGATGCCGGGACCCTCCGACTGGCCGGCGACGACATCTCGGCGCTGTCGCCTCGGTCCTGGCGCGACGTGCGCGGCCGTCGGATCGCGCTCATCCCGCAGGACCCCACGACGAGCCTCAATCCCGTCAAGCGCGTCGGGCGCCAGGTGGGCGAGCCCCTGGTCATCCACGGACTGGCGGACGCGCGCGGCGCCGATGCGCGCGCCGTGGAGCTGCTGCGCCTCGCCGGGATCCCCGAACCCGAGGCGCGGGCACGGCAGTTCCCCCATCAGCTCTCCGGAGGGATGAAACAGCGCGCCCTCATCGCGGCCGCCCTCTCCGCCGACCCCGAGCTCATCATCGCGGACGAGCCGACGAGCGCCCTCGACGTGACGGTGCAGAAGCAGATCCTCGACCACCTCGACCTCCTCGCCCGCGACCTCGGCACCGCCGTGCTCCTGATCACTCACGATCTGGGGGTCGCCGCCGACCGCGCCGACCGCATCATCGTGATGCAGCACGGGCGCATCGTCGAGGAGGGGGACGCGCGCGAGATCCTGACCGCGCCGCAGCATCCGTACACCCGCGCGCTCCTCGCCGCCGCCCCCGGCTTGCGCGCGCCCGCCCTGCGCGCGCCCGCCGCCGGCGCGACGCGGCGGGAGCGCGCGCCGCAGACCGCGGAGGCATCGACCGCCCCACCGCTGCTCGAACTCGCGCGCGTGCGGAAGGAGTTCGCCCTCCCCGGACGTCGATCGCTCGTCGCCGTCGACGACGTGTCGCTCACCGTCGGTCGCGCCGAGACCGTCGCCGTGGTCGGCGAGTCCGGGTCGGGCAAGACGACCACGGCGCGACTGGCCCTGCGGCTGGAGCGCCCGAGCGCGGGGGAGATCCTCTTCGACGGCATCGATCTGGTGCACGCCGGGCGCGAGGAGCTGCGGGCGCTGCGCCGCCGGTTCCAGCTCGTGCATCAGAGCCCCTACGCCTCCCTCGACCCGCGCTTCAGCGTCGCCGACATCGTCGACGAGCCGCTGCGGGCGTACGGCGTCGACCGGGCGACCCGTGCGGCGCGCGTCGCGGCGCTGATCGATCAGGTCGCGCTGCCGGCCGCGTTCGCACACCGCCGACCCGCCGAGCTGTCCGGCGGCCAACGTCAGCGGGTGGCGATCGCCCGGGCCCTCGCGCTGCGCCCCGACCTGGTCGTGCTCGACGAGGCGGTCTCGGCGCTGGACGTCTCCGTGCAGGCGCAGATCCTCGCGCTGCTGGCCGACATCCAGGCCGAGTCGGGGGTGGCCTACCTCTTCATCAGCCACGACCTGTCGGTCGTCCGCGAGATCTCCGACCGGGTCGTCGTGATGAGCGGGGGCCGCGTCGTCGAGGAGGGTCCGACCGCGCGGGTGCTCACGGCGCCCCGCGAGGAGTACACGCGCCGCCTGCTCGACGCGGTGCCCGGCGGCCGACTCCGACGCGAGGACGCCGCATGAGCGCCCTCGGACGTCAGACCGTCGATCTGCTGCAGCATCTCATCCGCGGCGCGGCCGTCAACGACGGCACGCCCGACGGCGGCGGCGAGCACCGACAGGTGGAGACCCTCTCGCGCTTCTTCGAGGGGTCGGGCCTGGAAGGCGTCACGGTCGAGCCCCACCCGGGCAGGACCTCACTCGTCATCCGCATCGAGGGCACCGACCCCGCCGCCCCTTCCCTCGCCCTCGTCGGGCACACCGACGTCGTCCCGGTGGAGGCGGCGGGATGGTCGCGCGACCCGTTCGCGGCCGACATCGTCGACGGCGTGCTGTGGGGACGGGGCGCCATCGACATGCTCAACCTGACAGCGGCCTACGCCGTCGTGACGCGCAACCTCGCCGTCGAGGGCTTCCGTCCGCGCGGCGATCTCGTCTTCGCGGCCGTGGCGGACGAGGAGAACGGCAGTCGGTTCGGGGTCGAGTGGCTGACCGAACATCGGCTCGACCTCATCGACGCCGACTACGTGCTGACGGAGTCGGGCGGCGCGCACGCGGGAAAGGCGCCGGGGATCACGGTGATGGTCGGGGAGAAGGGCGGCGCCGGACGACTGCTGCGCGTCACGGGATCCCCGGGCCACGGCTCGGCACCCTGGGGAGCCCGCAACGCCGCGGTGATCGCGGCGGAGGCCGTCACGCGTCTGGCCCGGCATCGCTCACCCGCCGTCATCACGCCGCAGTGGCGCGACTACGCCCGGGCGCTGGATCTGGATGCGGCGACGACAGCCGCTCTCCTCGACCCCGAGCGGCTGGACGACGCCCTCCCTCGGTTGGGCGGGCTCGCCGGTTTCGCGCACGCCTCGACCCACACGACCGTCTCGCCCAACGTCGTGCGCGCGGGGGAGAAGGGGAACGTCATCCCCGGAGAGGCGACGATCCAGCTCGACATCCGCATCCTGCCCGGTGTCACCCGCGAGGATGTCGAGGGGCAGCTGCGCGACGCGCTCGGCGATCTGATCGAGAACATCGAGATCGAGGGCGACTGGTTCGGCGAGGCGACCCTCTCGCCGATCGACACGCCGCTCTACGCGGCGATCGGATCGGCCGTGCGTCGCGCGCATCCCGGAGCGGAGCTGCTCCCCATGCTCGGCGTCGGCGGGACGGACGGGCGGTTCTACCGTCGCCGCGGCATCCCCGCATACGGTTTCGGCGTCCTCAGCGAACGCTGGGACTACGGCACCTTCCGGCGGCTCTTCCACGGCAACGACGAGCGCATCGACCTCGCGTCGCTCGAGCTCACCGTCACCGCGCTCGACGACGTGGTGCGCACCTTCCACGATCCCGACGGCGCCGCACGGGTGCGGACGCACCGCGTCCGGGCGGAGGCGGCGCGATGACCGGCGATGCCGCGACGCGCGGCGTCATCGCGCGCACCGGGATCATCGTCGCCGGCAGCTATCCGGAAGACGACCCGTCGCGGGGCCTCGAGGAGACGCTCGCCCTCATCGCGTTCGCGGAGGAGCTGGGCTTCGACGTGGCGGGCGTGCGGCAACGGCATCTCGAGCGCGGCATCTCGTCGGCGCTCACCGTGCTCGCCGCGGCCACGCAGCGCACGCGGCGCATCCGGCTCGAGAGCGACGTCGTGCCCCTCGGTCACGAGAACCCGTTCCGTCTCGCGGAGGACTTCGCCACCGTCGACGCGCTGTCGGCCGGCCGCGTCAATGTGGGCATCTCGACCTCGACGCCGCACCAGGACCTCCTGCGGTCCCTGGCCCGGCCCGACGCGGATGCCGAGACCGACCCCTTCGCGCTGATCACGCGTTTCCTGGAGGCCCTCGAGGGCCGCGAGCTGGGCGGCGAGCCGCTCTCGACGCCCTACGGCCCGCAGGTGCCGCGCATCCAGCCGCACGTCGCCGACCTGCGCCGGCGCGTCTGGCTGGGCGGCGGGTCGCTGCGTTCCGTGCGGTGGGCGGCGCAGAACGGGCTGAAGCTGCTGCTCGGCAACGTCGGCGACGGACATGCCGCCGACACCTTCGAGCAGGCGCAGGCGATCCACATCGCCGAGTACCGCCGGCTGTTCCGCGGCGAGGGCGCCGCGGTCGCGGTCGAGCGGGTGATCCTGCCCACCGACTCTGCGACCTCCGCGCAGCGCGCCCACTACGCCGCGTACGTGGCCGAGCGCCACGCCCGCACCGAGCGACCCGTCACCGTGGGCTCGCGCCGCATCGTGTTCCAGCGCGACCTCCACGGCAGTGCGGAGGAGATCGCCGAGCGCCTGGCGGCCGATCCCGCCTTCGACGGGCGCACCGAGCTGCGCCTCGCGCTTCCCTACGCGTTCGCGCCGGAGGAGTACCGTCACATCCTGCACGACGTCCGCCACGCCGTGCTGCCGCTCGTCGCCGCGCACGTGGCCGCCGACGTCCCCGCCTGAGTCCCACCCCACCCCCCATCCCCACGAGGAGAGAACATGACCAGCACGATCACCGCGGACGTCGACCGGGCGCGGTTCGCCCACGAGTGGGAGACGTGGCATCTCGCGCACGAGGAGCGACGCAACAGTCCGCTGGGCTTCCACGCGATCACCGGGCTGGCCTGGCTCTCGGCCGACCCGGTGCGCCTGGAGGGCGCGCCGGGGGCGTGGAGCGTCGGAGCGGACGGCGCCGTCGTCGACCTGGCCGCGGGCGAGACCCTGACCCTGGACGGCGTCGCCATCGGCGGGCGCCACGTCTTCGGGACGCTGCCCGAGCGCGCCTCCGTGCTCCTGGGCTTCACCGACGGTGACGTCGAGGGCGCGATCGAACTCGCCCGCCGCGGGGGCCACACGATCGTGCGTCCCCGGCGCGCCGACCACCCGTTCCTGGTCGCGTATCCGGGGACGCCCGCCTACCTCCCGGACGCGCGGTGGCGCGTGCCCGCCCGCTTCGTGCCGTTCGAGACCCCGCGCCCGACCGAGGTGGGCTCGGCCGTCGACGGTCTCACCCACGTCTACGACGCGCCCGGCCGCCTGGAGTTCGCCTGGGAGGGGGAGACGCTCGCCCTCACCGCCTTCCCCGGTCACGGCGGCGGCCTCCTCGTGCTGTTCACCGATGCGACGAGCGGGCGCACGACCTACGCGGCGAACCGCTCGGTCGCGGTGGACGCCCCCGATGCGGACGGCTGGACGGCGATCGACTTCACCCGCGCGACGAACCTGCCGTGCGCGTACACCGACTTCGCGACGTGCCCGTTGCCGCCGAGTGAGAACCGGCTGCCGATCGCGGTCGAGGCGGGCGAGAAGACCCCCGTCTCGCGCGTGCACGGCGAGACGGCGCCGGTGCCGGCCTGAGCGGTCAGCGCTCGCCGGGCCCGCTCGCCGGGATCTCCCGCGCCGGGATCTCTTTCGCGAAGCAGTGCGAGAAGGCGAACGGCGTGTAGGGCTCGTAGATCCCGATGGGGGTGTAGCTCGCCTTCTCGTAGAGCGCCACGGCGTCGTGCTGCCGGTCCCCGGTCTGCAGGATGAGCCGGCGCGCGCCGCGGTGCTGTGCGATGCGCTCCAACTGCGCGAGCAGGGCCCGGCTCACGCCACGGCCGCGCGCGCGGGGGTGCACGAAGAAGCGCTTGATCTCGAGGTCGCGGATGCCGTCGTGGGCGAGATCGCGCAGCGCGGCGTGCCCGACCGGGGTGCCGTCGTCGTCGAGGGCGATCAGGGTGGCGACGATCGTCGCGGGGTCGACGGCGAACGCCCTCTCGGCGACGGACGGGTCGCCGTCGCGGAAGCGGTCGGCGTAGCGGGGGCCGACCTCGGCATCCATGAGCTCGCGGAGCGCGGCGGCGCGGGGATCGGCCCAGGGGACCTCGAGCAGTCGTCCGCCCTCGTCGGGGGCGCGCTCGGCAGGGGGCGCGGGTGCGGGAGCCAGGTCGTAGCCGAAGGCGAGGAGCGTGACGATGCGGCCCGGCTCGAGCTCGCGTGCCTGCTCCCGGTCGGGCAGCCGGCGGAACCCCAGCTTCGCGTACAGCGCGTGGGCCCCGGTCATCTCCGGACCCGAGTTCATGACGACGCGGTGCGAGCCGCGCTCGCGAGCCAGTGCGATGACGTGGCGCGTCAGCGCGGCGCCGATGCCGCGGCCGCGCGCCGACGGGGCGACCGCGAGCTGGCGGAAGTCGGTCTCGCCCGGCCGTCCGATGTCGGGGTTGAGGGCACGATTCGGCCGCGACACCCACACGGTGCCGACGATCTCTCCCGTGTCGTCGACGGCCACCCACACGTCGCCCGCGCGCACGCGGGCGGCGACGTCGCGCAGGGAGGCGAGATAGTCGTCGGACAGCGCGCCGTAGCTGGCGAGATACGCGGCGGCGGTCACCTCGCCGGCGCGCGCGTACTCCTCGGTGCGCACGAGGCGGATGGTGACGGCGTCGGCCGGTGACGCCGGGTCGTGGGCCGCTCGCGCGGGCGCGGCGGGAGCGGGGACGGGGGAGGAAGGGGGCATGGGATCTCCAGAGGACGAGGATACCGGCCGGTCCCGCGGACGGGACCGGCCCGTGGGAGAACGCGGACTCAGGACTTCGGCAGACCCTGCGGGTTGATCTCGCTCTTGTCGACCCGCTCGCCCTCCAGACCCCAGGTCTTCAGGAGCTCGTCGTACTGGCCGCCGTCGATGATGGCGTTGAGGGCGATCTGGACCGGCTCGATGAGGCCGTTGCCCTTCTTCGTCGCCGCCGCGATGTTGGCCGTCAGCGGCCAGCCGCCCGACACCAGCCCGACGAGCTTGGTGTCTCCGGTCTCGCGCGCGGCCCAGGCGGAGGTCGCGTTGGGGCCGAAGGTGGCGTCGGCGCGACCCGACTGGATCGCGAGCGTCGCGGCCGCGTTGTCGTCGTAGTAGACGAGCTCGGCGGGCGCCTTGCCCTTCTTCTCGAGCTCCGCGTTCCAGGCGAGCAGCACCTTCTCCTGGTTCGTGCCCGAGCCCACGATGATCTTCAGCCCCGAGATGTCGTCGGAGCCCGCGATGGAGGTGATCGCGCTGTCGGACTTCACGTAGAAGCCGAGCTGGTCGACACGGTAGCTCGCGAAGTCGTACAGCTCCTTGCGCTCCTCGGTCACCGTGACGTTCGACGCGATGAGGTCGTACTTGCCCGACTGGATGCCGAGCGGCCAGTCGGCCCAGGCGACCACGACGGGGTTGTACTCCAGCCCCAGCGCCTCGGCGATGAGCGAGCCGATGTTCGGCTCGGTGCCCGCGACGTCCGTCGCGGCCGAGGTGCCCTCCGGCTGGTAGCTCAGCGGCGGGACGAAGGCGCCGATCGCGACGGTGAGCTTCCCGGGCTCGATCGGGGTGAAGCCGCTCTCCTTGAGCGCCTCGACGGCCGCGGGAACGGACGAGTCCAGGTGGACCCAGTGGATGTCGGAGGTGGACACGTTCGCGCTGGTCTCGGTCGGGCCGGGCTCGGCGGCGGTCGCCGAGCCGTTGAGACTGACCGCCGTGATGATGCCGCCGACGATCGCGGCGACGGCGACGACCGCGATGCCGAGGGCGATGCCCTGCTTCTTGCTGATGGCCATGTGCTGTGTTCTGCTTTCTGTGTCGGGTGTGATCTGCGGTGGGGTTGTCAGGAGAGGACCTTGGCGAGGAACTCCTGCACGCGGGGGTGCTGCGGACGCACGAGGACCTCGGAGGGCGGACCCTGCTCGATGATGCGACCGCCGTCGAGGAAGACGACGCGGTCGGCGACCTCGCGTGCGAAGCCGACCTCATGGGTGACGATGACCAGCGTGGTGCCGAGCTGCGCGAGGTCGCGGATGACGTCGAGCACCTCGCCGACCAGTTCCGGATCGAGGGCGCTCGTCGGCTCGTCGAACAGGATCACCTTCGGTGCGAGGGCCAGCGCGCGGGCGATCGCCACCCGCTGCTGCTGACCGCCGGAGAGCTGGCGCGGGTAGCGGTCGGCCTTGTCCGCGAGGCCCACGCGGTCCAGCAGCCCCAGCCCGAGCTCGCGGGCATCCTCCTTGGAGTGTCGCCCGAGGGCGATCGGCGCCTCCGTGACGTTCTCCAGGGCGGTCAGGTGCGGGAAGAGGTTGAAGTTCTGGAAGACGATGCCGATCTGCGTGCGCCGCGCGAGCACGTCGCGCTCGCGCAGCTCGTGGAGGACGCCGCCGCGCTTCTCGTAGCCGATGAACTCGCCGTCGACCGTGACCGAGCCGGCATCCACCGTCTCGAGGTGGTTGATGGTGCGCAGCAGGGTCGACTTGCCCGAGCCGCTGGCGCCGAGGATCGCCACGACCTCGCCGGGGGCGATCGTCAGATGGATGCCGCGGAGCACCTCGATGCCGCCGTAGCTCTTGTGCACGTCGTGGATCTCCACGAGTCCCGTCGTCGCGCTCATGACCGTCCTGCGACCTTCTCGTCGTGCGGCACCGGTCGCGCCGCTGTCGGGTTCTCGTCGGCCAGGCGCGCCCACTGCGCGGCGATCCACGCGCGCGCCTTCTGCACCGGCGTGGGTGGGAGCACGCGCACGGTTCCGCGGGCGTAGTGGCGTTCGATGTAGTACTGCGCGATGCTCAGGATCGTCGTGACGATCGTGTACCAGACCACCGCGACCAGCAGCAGCGGGATGACGCGGCTGTTGCGGTTGTAGATGACCTGCACCGCGTAGAAAAGCTCGGGGATGGCGATGACGAAGAGCACCGACGTCCCCTTGACGAGACCGATGACCTCGTTGGTCGCGTTGGGCACGATCGAGCGCATGGCCTGCGGGAGCACGATGCGGGTGAGGCGGCGGCGGGGCGGGATGCCGAGCGAGGCGGCGGCCTCCAGCTGGCCCTGGTCCACCGACAGCAGTCCACCGCGGATGATCTCCGCCGAGTAGGCGGCCTGGTGGAGGGAGAGGCCGAGCACGCCGGCCGCGAACGCCGAGATCAGCTGGACGGTGGGGAACTCGACGATCCAGAAGTCCGTCGTGAACGGCGTTCCGAGGCCGAGGGTGGGGTAGAGGTAGCCGAGGTTGTACCAGACCACCAGCTGTACGACGAGGGGCACCGAGCGGAAGAACCAGATGTACAGCCAGGCGGCGCTGTTCAGCAGCGGCGACTTCGCGAGGCGGGCCAGGGCGATCAGCGTCCCGAGGAGGAAGCCGATCACGGCCGAGACCGCCGTGTACAGCAGCGTCAGGCCGAGTCCGCGCAGGACCGGCTCGGAGACGAAGTAGCGCGCGAACACGTCCCACTCGTAGTTCTCGTTGGTCACGAGCGACCACGCGAACTGCGCGAGGACGAAGATCACGACGGCCGCGAGCGCCCAGCGGAACCAGTGTTTCGTGCGGACGACGCGGATGGTGCCGAGGTCCCAGCGGTCGCCGTCGGGCGGCGATCCGGGGGCGGTCGTGGACGCGCCGGTGGCGCGGGCCAGGGTGTCGGTCATGGAAGCCTCTTTCGGGCCGTTCTCTCGGGAAGGCTCATCGAGGACGAGCCGGTTGCCTGACGGTAGAGAGCGGCACGGGCGCTCGGCAAACACCGTTCGTCACGGCCCGTGATCATCCGTAGCGTGGCGTCACACAGAGCAATCCGGCGACGCATCGGCCGTCGCTGCGCGGGGGCGCACCTATCGTCGGACGCATGCGGACCACCCCCTTCCGATCCCGACCCACGAGGAGACATCCGTGACCCACGACCACGTCGCACCCGCATCCACCCCCGCCGTCGAGGCCCCGCTGATCAGCCCGGAAGAGGCCGCTGACCGGTTCGCGGCCGGCGCCGTCGTGGTCGACGTGCGCAGCGACGCCGGTCGCGCCAAAGACGGGGTGATCCCCGGGGCGATCCGCGGTGACCGCGATCGCATCGACGCGCAGTTCCTCCTCGACTCTCCGGAGAAGCTCGCCGAGATCACCGAGTGGGATCAGGACATCGTCATCGTCTGCGGATCCATCCGCGGCTCGGGACCGGTGGCGCAGAAGCTGCGCGAGAGCGGTTTCACCAACGTCGCGCACGTCGACGGCGGCTTCCCCGCCTGGCGCGACGCGGGGGCACCGGCGGCCGAGCTCCCGTCCGAGGGCTGAATCCCCGACGGCCCGCATCCTGCCCGCTAGGCGTGCTGCAGGATGCGAGCCGTCGTGCGCGCGCTGAAGTGCAGCGCCGCGAGAGGGATGCGCTCGTCCGCCGCGTGGAACTGGCCGAAGACGTCGAAGCCCCGCGGCACGCGGAGCGGGATGAACCCGTAGCCGTGGATGCCGAGGCGTGCGAAGTGCTTGTTGTCGGTGGAGGCCGGGAGCAGGTACGGGACGACGATGCCCTGCTCGTCCTCCGCCGCCATCGCCGCCTGCAGGGTCTCGATCAGGGTTCCGACGAAGCCGAGGGCGTCGAGGTCGTCGTCGCGCGTCTCGGGGGAGAAGGAGAGCCCCCGTGCCGCGCCGAAGAGGTCCGGACGGTGCTCCACGAGCCATCCCGCGCCCCACACGCCACCGCTCTCCTCGTCGGCGAGGAACGCGAGGACGAGATCGGCGACACCCGTGTCGACGGTGTCGATGCGGATGAGATCGCGGGCGAAGGCGGCGGGATGAGCGCGTGTGACGGCGCATGACGACGCGTGACGCGGACGCGTCGCGACGACGTGCGGAACTAGGAGTGCCCCCGACAGGAATCGAACCTGCGACCTTTGGTACCGGAAACCAACGCTCTATCCCCTGAGCTACGGAGGCGTACCGATCGAGGGTATCACCGCTGCAGCGCCGCGACCGCCGCCGCGAGCCGCTCCGCGAGGTAGCGGTGCCCGGCGGTCGAGGGGTGCTGGCGCCCGGCACCGGCGTCGATCACCTGCGCGTAGTTCGCCGGCGTGATCCACCGCTCCCGGACGGGGGAGATGTACCACCAGCCGCGCGCAGCGGCCGCGGCGGCGAGATCCGCGTCGATCCGCGCCGTCGCCGCTTCGACGGGCAGCACCTGCGGCGCCGGCCCGAGGATGACCACCTGCGCGCGCGGGAGCCGCTCGGCCAGGGCGTCCCACGCGGCATCCACCGCCTGCCGATAGCCCGCCGCCGGCTCGCGTCGATCGTTGATCGAGCCCTGCACGATCACGAGGTCCGGATCGAGCCGCGGGTCGAGCGCCGCGATGCGCGTGGCGTAGTCGGGCCCGTCGATTCCGGGTGTGAGATACCCGGAGCCGCGCACGCCGTCGACCACCGTCGTCCAGCCGGCGAGATCGCCGACCACGGCGGCGTAGCCGAGGGCCGGCGATGCGGCTGCCGAGCCGTAGGTCCAGGAGTCGCCGAACACCAGCACCGTGGGGTGATCCGGCAGCACGAGGGATGCCGGTGCCACCGCCACGGCGTCGCTGCCGGCGGCCGCGACCGCGGCCGGTGCCGGGTCGGCGATGCGCACCGCGAGCTGCCAGACGCCCACGCCGCAGGCGACCGCGACGAGCGTCGCGAGCGTCGCCCGTGCGCCCGCCGGAAGGCGGCGACGCGGGCGGCGGACGGCGGACATGCGACGAGAGTAGGTCACGGCCGGCACAAACCGGAATCGGCCGTCGGGGACCCGCGTGAGAGGGTCCGGACATCCGTGTGCGCGACCGCCTCCGCGGCGTGCGAGGATACTGCGGTGCAACGCCTCGTGACCGCCGAACTGGACCTCGATCTCGGGGCCTCCGTCGACCTCATCTTCCAGATCGCGGCGGCCCAGCCGGCCCCGGTCCTGCGCGAGGAGTTGACCTTCACGCAGGGCGATCGCGTGTACACCCCGACGGAGATCATCGACCAGTCCGGGAGCCGGCTGCACCGCCTTCTGGGCGAGTCGGGACGTCTCGAGGTGCGCTACGAGGCGCTCATCGAGGGCCACGTCGCCCAGCGCGCGACGAGCGACCTGGAAGCCATCACCTACCTGCGCCCCAGCCGCTACTGCCAGTCCGACGAGGTCTTCTCGCAGGCGCGGCGTCAGTTCCGGGGGCTGCAGGGCCTCGACCTCATCGCGGCCGTCAGTGAGTTCGTCGCCTCCAGCACGACCTACACGCCGGGGCTCAGCCAGGGCACCGACTCGGCCGTCACCACGCTGATGACCGGCCAGGGCGTCTGCCGCGACTACGCGCACGTCGTCATCGCGCTGCTGCGGGCCATGGACATGCCGGCCCGCTACGCCGCGTGCTTCGCGCCGGGGCTGCGCCCGATGGACTTCCACGCCGTCGCCGAGGCCTACCTCGACGGCAGCTGGTACGTCATCGACGCCACCCGGCTCGCGAACCGCCGCTCGCTGGTGCGCATCGCGACCGGCCGCGACGCCGCCGACTGCGCGTTCCTCAGCTACCACGGCGGCTACGTCGGCCTGCAGCGGATGCGCGTCGACGCGTGCGTCCTGCCGGACGACGCGTCCGACGTCGCGGCGCAGGATGCCGCGGCCGCGGCATCCGACCCCGCTCTCGACGACTTCGCCGAGCTCGTCCAGCTCGCCTGACCCGGCCGGGCCAGGCGGGCCGCCACCGCGGCCGTGGGGCTCGACGCGCCTGCGCAACTCCGCCTGTGGGTCTGCTGTCCGCAGCTTTCGTGGCTTCGCAGACGTCTCAGGTGGAGTTGTGCCGGCGCCCGTGCGCGGGGAGGGCCTGCAAGACCCCGCACCTCACGACGGATGCCGAGCCGCGCACGCAGGTTGCGGGCGGCACGCGCCCGTAGACTTGACGGGCTATGAACCCCGACGCCCTCTCCGCCGCCCTCCTCGCCGTCATCGCCCCGCTCGCCGAGGCGCGACGCCCCGGTGCGAGCGCCGGTCTGACCGCGGCCGACCTGCCGCTGGAGCGGCCGCGCAACCGCGACCACGGCGACTGGGCGTCCAACGCCGCGCTGAAGCTCGGCAAGGCGGTCGGGGCGAACCCGCGCGAGTTCGCGCAGGAGATCGCCGACGCGCTCGCGGCCACCGACGGCGTCGCGAGCGTCGAGGTCGCCGGTCCCGGCTTCATCAACATCCGTCTCGAGGCGGGCGCCGCCGGTGCCCTGGCCCGGGCGATCGTCGAGGCCGGCGCGGCCTACGGCGCCAACGAGACCCAGCGCGGGCAGAGCATCAACCTGGAGTTCGTGAGCGCGAACCCGACCGGCCCGATGCACATCGGCCACACCCGGTGGGCGGCCCTGGGCGACGCGATCGCGCGGGTGCTCCTGGCCAGCGGTGCGACGCTCGTGCGCGAGTTCTACATCAACGACGCGGGCGCGCAGATGGACCGCTTCGGCCGTTCCGTGCTCGCCGCCATCAAGGGCGAGCCGACCCCCGAGGACGGCTATCCGGGCTCCTACATCGACGACCTCGCCCGTCGCGTCCTCGCCGAGCTCCCGGGCATCCTCGACCTGCCGGCGGAGGATCAGGTGGTCGAGGCGCGCGATCGGGCGTACGCCCTGCAGCTGGCCGACCTGCAGGCGTCGCTGGAGAAGTTCAACGTCCACTTCGACGTGTTCTTCAGCGAGCGCACGCTCCACGCCCACGGCCCGAACGGCGAGCCGAGCCTCGTCGACGAGGCCGTCGACCGCCTGCGGGCCCAGGGGCACGTGTTCGACCAGGACGACGCCGTGTGGGTGCGCACGACCGACTTCGGCGACGACAAGGATCGCGTGATCCGTCGCTCCAACGGCGAGTACACCTACTTCGCCGCCGACGCCGCCTACTACCTCAATAAGAGCGACCGCGGCTTCGCGCACAAGATCTACCTCCTCGGTGCCGACCACCACGGCTACGTCCACCGCCTCAAGGCGCTCGCGGGCGCGGCGGGCGACGACCCCGAGAAGGACATCGAGGTGCTGATCGGCCAGCTCGTCTCGGTCAACGGCGCGCGGCTGTCCAAGCGCGCCGGCAACATCATCGAGCTCGACGACCTGCGCGACTGGCTCGGCACCGATGCGCTGCGTTACTCGCTCGCGCGGTACCCGGCCGATTCGCCGCTGACCCTCGACCCCGAGATCCTCACGAAGCGCACGAACGACAACCCCGTCTTCTACGTGCAGTACGCGCATGCCCGTACGCACAACGTCGCGCGCAACGCGGCGGACTCCGGTGTCGACCGCAGCGCGTTCGTGCCCGAGCTGCTGGACCACGAGAGCGAGTCGGCCCTGCTCGGCGCCCTGCAGGAGTTCCCGCGCATCGTGGCCTACGCCGCCGAGGTGCGCGAGCCGCACCGTGTCGCGCGCTACCTCGAGGAGCTCGCGAGCCTGTACCACCGCTGGTACGACACCTGCCGGGTGACGCCGCTGGGTGACGAGCCGGTCACCGACCTGCACCGCACGCGGCTCTGGCTCAACGACGCGACCGGTCAGGTGCTGCGCAACGGACTCGGACTCCTCGGTGTGAGCGCGCCCGAGCGGATGTGACGTGAGCGACCAGCACCCCACCCAGCCGCTTCCCGACCCGACGGCGCAGTGGGTGCTGTCGACGGATGCCGCGGCATCCGCACCGCGACGACGCCGCAGCCGCCGCTGGCCGTGGCTGATCGCCGTGCTCGCGGTCGCGGCGCTCGCCGTCGGCGCGTGGTTCGCGGGGGAGTACATCGCCCGCGGTGTCGTGGAGCGGACGATCCGCGAGCAGGTCGTGTCGCGGCTCGACCTCCCCGCCGATCAGCAGATCGACGTCGCCGTCCCCGGTCAGATGCTGCCGCAGCTGATCGCGGGCCGTCTCGACGAGGTCACCGTGTCCGCCGCGGACGTTCCGCTCGGGCAGCTCACGGGCGACGTCGAGGTGCACGCCGCGGGTGTGCCCGTCGGCGGCGACCAGCTGCTGCAGAGCGCGTCGGCGACCGTGCGTCTGGACGAGGCCCAGGTGCGGGCGCTGCTCGGCACCGTCGAGGGCTTCCCGGCGGATGCCGTCACGCTCGAGGCGCCGGACATCGTGATGTCGACGGAGCTGAGGCTGTTCGCCCTGTCGGTGCCGGTCGGGGTGAGCCTCGCCCCTTCGGCGTCGGACGGCGACCTGGTGCTCACGCCGCGCACGCTGCGGGTGTCGGGCGCCGAGGTGTCGGCCGATGTTCTGATCGACCAGTTCGGCGCGGTCGCGCGCACCGTGGTGCGCGACTGGGACGTGTGCGTGAAGCAGTACCTGCCCGCCGGGCTCACGCTGTCCGCGGTGCGCGTCGACGGATCGCAGGTGGTCGCGGACGTCGCGGTCGATCCGCGGATCACCGTCGACACCGCCCTGCAGCAGAAGGGCACGTGCAGCTGAGGCGGGGCGGGCCCGGGGGGTCTCGCGGGGGTCGTCACATGCGTGAGGCGGCATGCGGGGGTGCCCTAGACTTCTAGGACTGCCGGGCGTGACGTGACCGTCGGCAGCCCGACCCCACACGATTGGTTCCGCACGTGTCCGCCGCCTCCGACCGCCCGCTCGTGCCCGCGTGGCTCACCGTGCCGGACGATGCGAACGCGCTCGCCGCGGCCGTGTGGCCGGCCTCGGCCGCCCGCGACGACGACGGCCAGCTGCTCATCGCCGGCGTCGGCGCCGCCGCGCTGCGCGCCCGCTTCGGCACACCGCTGTACGTCCTCGACGAGGATGCCGTGCGCCGCCGCGCCCGCGAGGTGCGCGAGGCGTTCGCCGCCGCCGCCGCCCGCCACGGGGTGCAGGCCCGGGTCTACTACGCCGGCAAGGCGTTCCTGTCGACGGAGATCGTGCGGTGGGTCACCGAAGAGGGACTCGCGGTCGACGTCGCCACCGGCGGTGAGCTCGCCGTGGCCCTTGCCGCCGGCGCCGACGCGTCGCGGCTCGGGCTGCACGGCAACAACAAGTCGGTGGCCGAGCTGGAGCGCGCCGTCGAGATCGGCATCGGCTCGATCGTCATCGACTCCCGCATCGAGCTCGAGCGGCTCGCCGCGATCGTGGAGCGCCGCGTCGCCGCCGGGGCCGAGCCGCAGGCGGTCCTCGTCCGCGTGAACAGCGGCGTGCACGCCGAGACGCACGACTTCCTCGCGACCGCCCACGAGGACCAGAAGTTCGGGTTCGCCCTCGCCGACGCCCCGGCCGTCGTCGCCCGCATCCGCGAGCTGCCGGGCCTGCGCTTCGTCGGACTGCACTGCCACATCGGCTCGCAGATCTTCGGCGCGCGCGGCTTCGAGGAGTCCGCGGCTCGCGTGGTCGACCTCCACGCGCAGCTGCTCGCCGGCGGCGACATCCCCGTCCTCAACCTGGGGGGCGGCTTCGGCATCGCCTACACGTCGGTCGATACGCCCACGCCCATCGCCGCGCTGGCCGACGGCATCGTCGACGCCGTCGCGCGCGAGTGCGAGGTCCGCGGCATCCCGCTTCCTCACCTCGCCTTCGAGCCGGGCCGCACGATCGTCGGCCGCGCCGGTGTGACCCTGTACGAGGTGGGCACCGTCAAGCCCGTGCAGGTCAGCGACGAGCTCGAACGGCTCTACGTCAGCGTCGACGGCGGCATGAGCGACAACGCGCGTCCGGCGCTGTACGGCGCGCAGTACTCCGCCCGTCTCGCATCGCGTACCTCGGATGCCGCGCCTGCCCTGGCCCGCGTGGTGGGCCGTCACTGCGAGTCCGGCGACATCGTCGTCGACGCGGAGTACCTGCCCGGCGACGTCACCCCCGGCGACCTGCTCGCCGTGCCCGCGACCGGCGCCTACTGCTTCTCGCTGTCGAGCAACTACAACTACGTGCCGCGGCCGCCGGTCGTCGCCGTCCGGGACGGCGCGGCACGGGTGATCGTGCGCGGCGAGACCATCGACGACCTGCTGGCGCGCGACCTCGGGGTCGCCTCCGGCTCCCCATCCGGCGAGGAGAACGAATGACCGACTACCGTCGACTGCGTGTGGCCCTGCTCGGGGCGGGGGCCGTCGGGTCCCAGGTCGCCGCGCTCCTGCGCAAGCACGCGGACGAGCTGGCCGACCGTGCCGGCGCAGCGCTCGATCTCGTCGGCATCGCGGTGCGCAACCCCGACGCGCCGCGCGACGCGGACCTGCCGCGCGAGCTGTTCACCACCGATTCCGAGCAGCTGATCGTCGGCGCCGACATCGTCATCGAGCTGATGGGCGGCATCGAGCCCGCCCGCACCGACATCCTGCTGGCGCTGTCGTCGGGCGCCGACGTGGTCACCGCCAACAAGGCGCTGCTGGCCACGCACGGCCCGGAGATCTTCGACGCCGCCGATCAGGTGGGCGCGTCGGTGTACTACGAGGCCGCCGCCGCCGGTGCCATCCCGATCATCCGGCCGCTGCGCGACTCGCTCGCCGGCGACCGCGTGCAGCGGATCATGGGCATCGTCAACGGCACGACCAACTACATCCTCGACCGCATGGACAGCGAGGGCAGCGGCTTCGACGAGGTCCTCGCCGACGCGCAGAAGCTCGGCTACGCGGAAGCGGACCCCACGGCGGACATCGAAGGCTACGACGCGGCGCAGAAGGCGGCCATCCTCGCCTCGCTCGCCTTCCACACCGCCGTCCCGCTCGACGCCGTGCACCGCGAGGGCATCACGCGCATCGACAAGCAGGCGATGGATGCCGCCCGTCACGCCGGCTACGTCATCAAGCTGCTGGCCGTCTGCGAGCGTCTCGCCGACGCCGAGGCGGACTCGCCCACCGGCGAGGCGATCTCGGTGCGCGTGTACCCCGCCCTGATCCCGCGCGAGCACCCGCTGGCGAGCGTGCACGGCGCCAACAACGCGGTCTTCGTCCAGGCCGAGGCGGCCGGGAACCTGATGTTCTACGGCGCGGGCGCCGGCGGGGTGCAGACGGCGTCCGCCGTGCTCGGCGACGTCGTGTCGGCGGCGCGGCGCCACATCGCCGGCGGGGTCGGGGTCGGCGAGTCCACGCGCGCGAACCTCCCGGTGCTCCCGATCGGCCGCGTCACCACGCGCTACCAGATCACCCTCGAGGTCTCCGACGAGCCGGGTGTGCTCGCGACGGTGGCCGGCATCCTCAGCGAGGGACGCGTGTCGATCGCGACGGTCGAGCAGACGATCGAGCCGACCGCGCCCACCGAGGCCGAGGACGCTCCGGGCGTCGCGCGGCTGGTCATCGGCACCCACACGGCACGTGAGCAGGACCTCAGCGACACCGTCGACCGTCTCGCCGCCAGCGGCGTGGTCGGCCGCGTCGTGTCGGTCCTGCGCGTCGAAGGCAATTGATCCGGGGAAACTGAACTCGCGGTCGCGGCACCGCAAGAAGGAGATGGACATGGCACACGTCTGGCAGGGAGTCCTGCGCGAATACGCCGATCGGCTCGGCGTCACGGAGACGTCGACGGTCGTGACGCTCGGCGAGGGCGGCACGCCCCTGATCCCCGCCGCGGCGCTCTCGCAGCAGACCGGCGCGAACGTCTTCATCAAGTTCGAGGGCATGAACCCGACCGGCTCGTTCAAGGACCGCGGCATGACGGTCGCGCTCTCGCGCGCCGTCGAGCACGGCGCGAAGGCCGTCATCTGCGCCTCGACCGGCAACACGTCGGCATCCGCCGCCGCCTACGCGGCGCACGCGGGCATCACGGCGGCCGTGCTGGTCCCGGAGGGCAAGATCGCGATGGGCAAGCTCAGCCAGGCGGTCATCCACGGCGGTCGGCTGATCCAGGTGCGCGGCAACTTCGACGACTGCCTCGAGATCGCGCGCGAGCTCGCCGACAACTACCCCGTCCACCTCGTCAACTCGGTCAACCCCGACCGCATCGAGGGGCAGAAGACGGCCGCCTACGAGGTCGTCTCCCAGCTCGGCGACGCCCCCGACTTCCACCTCATCCCCGTCGGCAACGCCGGCAACTACACGGCCTACTCCCGGGGCTACCGCGAGGAGGCCGCGCGCGGCGTCGCGACCAAGGTGCCGCGCATGTTCGGCTTCCAGGCCGAGGGCTCCGCGCCGCTCGTGCGCGGCGAGGTCGTCCGCAACCCCGAGACGATCGCCTCGGCGATCCGCATCGGCAACCCCGCCTCGTGGGAGCTCGCCCTCGAAGCGCGCGACGCGACCCAGGGCTGGTTCGGCGCCATCGACGACGCGCGCATCCTCGCGGCGCAGAAGCTGCTGGCCAGCACGGCCGGCGTCTTCGTCGAGCCGGCCAGCGCGATCGGCGTCGCGGGCCTGCTGGACCGTGCCGAGGCGGGCGTGATCCCCGCCGGCGCGACCATCGTCATCACCGTCACCGGCCACGGCCTCAAGGACCCCCAGTGGGCACTGCGCAACGCCGACGGCACCGAGGTCGAGCCCACCGTCGTCGACGCGACGACCAGTGAGGTCGCGTCCGTCCTCGACCTGGCATGACCGCGGCAGAGGCGGGGCGTGCCGTCGCGGTGCGCGTGCCCGCGACGAGCGCCAACCTCGGGCCGGGCTTCGACACGCTGGGCCTCGCGCTGAGCTCGTACGACGAGCTCGTCGTCACGGCGCTGCCCGAGCCGGGGCTGGAGATCGTCGTCTCGGGGGAGGGTGCCGCCGACGTCCCCACCGACGCCTCGCACCTGGTCGTGCGGGCCATGGCGTACGCCTTCGAGGCCTCCGGCCGTCCGATGCCCGGCATCCGTCTCGTCGCGCACAACACCATCCCGCACGGGCGCGGCATGGGCTCGTCGGGCGCGGCGGTCGTCGCCGGGCTGCTCGCGGCCCAGGGGCTGCTCGCCGGCGACGTCGAGCTCGGTCCCGACACGCTGCTGCGGCTCGCGACGGAGCTCGAGGGGCACCCCGACAACGTCGCACCGGCGCTGTTCGGCGGCCTCACGATCGCATGGATGGACGAGAACGGCCCGCAGCACAAGAAGCTGCTGGTGCACCGCGGCGTGGCTCCGCTCGTGTTCGTCCCCGACTTCACGATGTCCACGTCGGTCGCGCGCGGGCTCGCGCCCCTGCAGGTCACGCGCGAGGACGCCGTCTTCAACGTGTCGCGCTCGGCCCTGCTGATCGCGGCGCTCACGCAGAGCCCGGAGCTGCTGATGGCGGCCACCGAGGACAAGCTGCATCAGTCGTACCGGGCCCAGGCGATGCCGGCGACCGACGAGCTCGTTCGCGCCCTGCGTGCCCGCGGCTTCGCGGCGGTGGTGTCGGGAGCCGGACCGAGCGTGCTCGTGCTCGCCGACGGTCCCGGACAGCGACTCGCGGCCGCGGAGGTGGCGGCCACCGTCACGGACACTCCGTGGGAGCCGCGCATGCTCGCCGTCGACGTCAGGGGTGGTACAGTGAGGAACCATACGGAGGGTGCCACGGCGTGACCGTGAATCTGGCCTCCGTCGCAATTCTGCGAACCACCGCATAACCCTCACGTTGCACCATCGCGCGTCTGAGCTAGACGTGCATGCGCGCACGAGAGCGGTAGCGCCTGTCGTGGACGGCGCGATGCGGACGGTCCCCGTCCACATGCCTACGAAGGAGAACTCGTGGAGTCCCTCTCCGAGATCCAGACCGAGAACATCGAGAACGTCGAGAACACGGAAGCCGCCGGCGACGCCGCCGCGACCGAGGTGACCGACGCCCCCACCGCCGAGGAGACCCCGGCGGAGGAGACCCCCGTCGAGGAGGCCGCCGCCGAGGAGGCTCCCGCGGAGGAGGCTCCCGCGGAGGAGGCTCCCGCGGAGGAGCCCGTCGCGCCGGAGGAGCCCGCCGCCGAGGCCGTCCAGAGCGAGGCCCCCGACGTCGAGGTGCCCTCGGATGCCGAGGCCCCCGCCGCCGCGAGCGAGGAGGCGCCGGTCGTCGAGAAGCCCGTCAAGGCGCCGCGCAAGCGTGCCCCGCGCCGTGCGAAGAGCACCGACGTGCCGGCCGCCGAGGCGACGGATGCCGAGGCTCCCGCCGCCGAGACCGCCGCCGCCGAGACCGTCGTCGAGACCGCCGACGCGCCCGCCGCCGAGAGCGCGGACGCGCCCGCCGAGACCGTCGCGCCGGCGGAGACCCCCGACACCGCGGCTGCGGCGACCGACGCCATCGCCCCGTCCGGTGAGGGCGAGACCGCTCCTGCCCAGGACGAGACGGCTGCCGACGCTGCAGCCGCCGACGCCACGGCATCCGGCGAGAACGCGGCCGAGGGGGAGACCCCGAGCCGCAGCCGCAGCCGTTCGCGCAGCCGCAGCCGCAACCGCGGCCAGCGCGGCGAGAACGCCCAGGCCGCGCAGAACGCCCCGGCCACGCAGGGCGGCCAGAACGCGCCGGCCGCTCCCGCGGCCCCCGCCGAGGACAACACGTCGAACGACGACGCCGACGAGCAGGGTCAGGGACGCGGTCGTCAGCGCAACAAGCGTCGCGGCGGACAGAACCAGAACGGCGACGAGTTCGAGACCGAGATCGGCGAGGACGACGTCCTCATCCCGATCGCCGGCATCCTGGACGTGCTCGACAACTACGCGTTCGTGCGCACGACGGGCTACCTGCCCGGCGCCAGCGACGTCTACGTCTCGCTCGGCCAGGTCAAGAAGTACAACCTGCGCAAGGGCGACGCCGTCGTCGGCGCCATCAAGCAGCCGCGCGAGGGCGAACAGTCGAGCCGCCAGAAGTACAACGCGCTGGTGAAGGTCGACGCCATCAACGGCCTGTCGGTCGACGACGCCGCCGAGCGCGTCGAGTTCGGCAAGCTCACGCCGCTCTACCCGCAGGAGCGCCTGCGCCTGGAGACGGCGCCGGAGAAGCTCACGCAGCGCATCATCGACCTCGTCGCCCCGATCGGCAAGGGCCAGCGCGGTCTCATCGTCGCGCCGCCGAAGGCCGGCAAGACGATCGTCCTGCAGCAGATCGCGAACGCGATCGCGACGAACAACCCCGAGGTCCACCTCATGGTCGTGCTCGTCGACGAGCGCCCCGAAGAGGTCACCGACATGCAGCGCACGGTCAAGGGCGAGGTCATCGCCTCGACCTTCGACCGCCCGGCCGAAGACCACACGACCGTCGCGGAGCTCGCCATCGAGCGCGCCAAGCGCCTCGTGGAGCTCGGCCGCGACGTCGTCGTGCTGCTCGACTCGATCACGCGTCTCGGCCGCGCCTACAACATCTCGGCGCCCACCAGCGGCCGCGTGCTCAGCGGTGGCGTCGACGCGTCGGCCCTGTACCCGCCCAAGCGCTTCTTCGGTGCCGCCCGCAACATCGAGAACGGCGGATCGCTCACCATCCTCGCGACGGCGCTCGTGGAGACCGGCTCCAAGATGGACGAGGTCATCTTCGAGGAGTTCAAGGGCACCGGCAACAGCGAGCTGCGCCTGTCGCGTCAGCTGGCCGACAAGCGCATCTTCCCCGCCGTCGACGTCAACGGTTCGTCCACGCGCCGCGAGGAGATGCTGCTGAACCCCGACGAGGTCAAGATCACCTGGAAGCTGCGTCGCGCCCTCGCCGGCCTCGACCCGCAGCAGGCTCTCGAGGTGGTCCTCGGCAAGCTCAAGGAGACGAGCTCGAACGTGGAGTTCCTCTACCAGATGCAGAACGTGCAGATGAAGTCGGTGTCCACGACCGCCGGCGGCCACAGCCACGGACACGAGAACAGCATCCGCTGAGCGGGACCGTGTTCGAGTCCGTCCAGGCGCTGATCGACGAGCACCGCGCGGTCCAGGAGGAGCTCTCCGACCCCGCGGTGCACGCCGATGCCGCCCGCGCGAAGCGCGTCAACCGTCGCTACGCCGAGCTGTCGAAGATCGTCGCGGCGCACGACGCGTGGCGTGCGGCGGACGACGACCTCGCCGCCGCGCGTGAGCTCGCCCGTGAGGACGACGCCTTCGCCGACGAGGTCCCGGTCCTCGAGGAGCGGGTCGCCGCCGCGCAGGAGAAGCTGCGGCGCCTGCTCATCCCGCGCGACCCCGACGACGCGCGCGACGTGATCCTCGAGGTCAAAGCGGGGGAGGGCGGCGCCGAGTCGGCCCTGTTCGCGGCCGATCTCCTGCGGATGTACCTGCAGTACGCGGCATCCATGGGGTGGAAGACCGAGCTGCTGGAACGCAACGAATCCGATCTGGGCGGCTACAAGGACGTCCAGGTCGCGATCAAGGGCAGCTCGACCGACCCGGCGCAGGGGGTGTGGGCCCACCTCAAGTACGAGGGCGGCGTGCACCGTGTGCAGCGCGTGCCGGCGACCGAGTCGCAGGGGAGGATCCACACGTCGACGACGGGTGTCCTCGTCTTCCCGGAGGTCGACGAGCCCGAAGAGGTGCAGATCGACGCGAACGACCTCAAGATCGACGTGTTCCGCTCGTCGGGTCCGGGTGGACAGTCCGTCAACACGACCGACTCCGCGGTGCGCATCACGCACCTGCCGACCGGCATCGTCGTCTCGATGCAGAACGAGAAGAGCCAGCTGCAGAACCGCGAGGCCGGCATGCGGGTGCTGCGTGCCCGGCTGCTCGCCAAGCAGCAGGAGGAGCGGGATGCCGCGGCATCCGACGCCCGCCGTTCGCAGATCCGCGGCATGGACCGTTCCGAGCGCATCCGCACGTACAACTTCCCCGAGAACCGCATCGCCGACCACCGCACCGGCTACAAGGCCTACAACCTCGATCAGGTCATGGACGGCGCCCTCGGGCCCCTCATCGAGTCGGCCATCGCCGCCGACGAAGAGGCGCGGCTGGCGGCGCTCGGCGGCGACTGACCGCACGGTTCGTCGCGTGCCGACGGATGCCGCTACGCTCGCGTCATGATCACGTTCCTCCTGCGCGCCCTCGTCTTCCTCGCGTCGGCGGCGGTCGGCCTCATCGTCGCCGACATCGTGCTGCCCGGCTTCACGATCGACTGGCGCAGTCCGTTCGGGTTCATCCTGGCGATCGTGATCTTCGCGGTGCTGCAGAGCGTCCTCGCCCCGTGGCTCGCGCGCGTCGCCCAGCGCAACGCGCCGGCCTTCCTCGGCGGCATCGGCATCGTGTCGACCTTCGTCGCCCTGCTCGTCACGGCGATCATCCCGGGGGCGGGGCTCACGATCGGATCGCCCTGGTGGACCTGGGTGGTCGCCCCGATGATCGTGTGGGTCGTCACCGCGATCGCGGCGTTCCTGCTGCCCGCGGTGCTCCTCAAGAAGAAGGTCGAGAGCCGGCGCGCGTCCTGACGATGCGTCAGATGTAGTACTCCGGCGTCGTCAGCAGCGCGCGGGTGTCTTCGCCCGCGCGGCGCGTGCGCGCCTTCGCGGGAACGCCGACCAGCACCGAGTCCTCCGGTGCGTCGCGCGTGACGACCGCGTTGGCCCCGATGACGGATCCGGCGCCGATGCGCACGGGGCCGAGGATCTTCGCGCCGGCGCCCACCGCCACGCCGTCGCCCAGGGTGGGGTGGCGCTTGCCCGCGTCGCGGGTGCGTCCGCCGAGGGTGACGCCGTGGTAGAGCATGACGTCGTCACCGATCTCGGCCGTCTCGCCGATCACGACGCCCATGCCGTGGTCGATGAAGAAGCGCCGCCCGATGGTCGCACCGGGATGGATCTCCACCCCGGTCAGCCAGCGCGTCAGCTGCGACAGGGCCCGGGCCGGAAAGCGCCAGCCGCGCCGCCACAGGGCGTTCGCCAGGCGGTAGGACCAGATCGCGTGCAGGCCGGAGTAGAGCACGGCGATCTCCGCCGCGCCGCGGGCTGCGGGGTCGCGCAGCTTCGCGGCGGCGATGTCCTCGCGGACGCGGGCGAACGCCCCGAGTCGCGGCGCGGCGGAGGGGCCGGTGGTGCGGGTCACGTCGGGGATCAGTCCTCGCGCAGGTGCTCGTAGAGCGCCGTCGAGAGGTACCGCTCGCCGAAGGACGGGATGATCACGACGATGTTCTTGCCCTCGGCCTCGGGGCGGGCGGCGATCTGCAGTGCGGCCCAGATCGCGGCGCCGGAGGAGATGCCGACGAGGATGCCCTCCGTGGTCGCGACCTCGCGGGCGACGCGGATCGCGTCGTCGAACTCGACGTCGACGACCTCGTCGATGACGCCCTGATCGAGGATCTCCGGGATGAAGTTCGGTCCGATGCCCTGGATCTTGTGCGGCCCGGGCGTGCCCTTGGTCAGCAGCGGGGAGTCGGCCGGCTCGACGGCGATGACCTTCGCCTCCGGCACCCGCTCCTTCAGCACCTGGCCGACGCCGGTGATCGTGCCGCCGGTGCCGATGCCGGCCACGAAGTAGCCGATCTCGCCGTCGGTGTCGCGGAGGATCTCCTCGGCCGTCGTCTTGCGGTGGATGGCGGGGTTGGCCTCGTTGGCGAACTGCTTTGCGAGGATGGCGCCGGGCGTCGCGGCGGCGATCTCCTCCGCCTTCGCGACGGCGCCCTTCATGCCGAGCGCGGGCTCGGTGAGCACGAGCTCGGCACCGTAGGCCTTCAGCAGCAGACGACGCTCGACCGACATCGACGCGGGCATCGTGAGGATGACCTTGTAGCCGCGTGCGGCGCCGACCATCGCCAGCGCGATGCCGGTGTTGCCGCTCGTGCCCTCGACGATCGTGCCGCCCGGCTGCAGCGCGCCCGCCGCTTCGGCGGCGTCGACGATCGCGATGCCGAGGCGGTCCTTGACGGAGGACGCCGGGTTGTAGAACTCGAGCTTGGCGAGCACCGTGCCGGGCAGGCCCTCGGCGATGCGGTTCAGACGCACCAGGGGAGTGTTGCCGAATGCGCTCGTGATGTCGGGGTGGATGCCGGACATGGCCTGCCTTTCGTGCGGTCGGGTGCCGCCCGGTCGTGCGTGATCGCGTCGCCGTCGGCGTCTCGCACCAGCCTAAGCGCCCGATCTGCTCCGGAGTCGATTGTGACGATTCTTCACGGGTGCACGGGCCTCCCGCGCGGCATCCGCCGGCGGGCGCGACTAGGGTGGGAGGGCTCATGATCCCCCCGCACGATTCCGGCGCGCCCGCACGACGCGCTGCCACCGGCCTGTCCGACCTGCTCCGACGGGCGACGCAGACGCTCGCCGCCGCGGGGGTGCAGACGCCCGACGTCGATGCGGAGCTGCTGGCGGCGCACGTCTGGGGCCGCACGCGCGGAGAACTGCTCGCCGCGGCTCTGCGTGGCGACGACGTCCCCGATGACACGACGGCGTTCGAGGCGCTGATCGCCCGCCGCGCCGCCCGTGAGCCGCTCCAGCACCTCACGGGCACGGCTCCTTTCCGCCATCTCGAGCTGCGGGTGGGTCCGGGAGTCTTCGTGCCGCGGCCCGAGACCGAGATGGTCGCCCAGCTCGCCATCGACGCGCTGCGCGCCGTGCCGGATGCCGAGCCCGTCGCCGTCGACCTGGGCACCGGCTCGGGCGCCATCGCGTTGGCGATGGCCACGGAGGTGCCGCACGCGCAGGTGCACGCGGCGGAGAACGCGCTCGACGCGTTCGTGTGGGCGAAGGAGAACTTCGCCCGGCACGCGCCGCAGGCGCGCCTGGCGTTCATCGACCTCGCCGACGCGTTCCCGGAGCTCGACGGCTCGGTGGCCGTGCTCGTCTCCAACCCGCCCTACGTCCCCGACGCCGCCGTGCCGCGCGACCCGGAGGTGCGCCACTGGGACCCGCCGTCGGCGCTGTACGGGGGAGAGGACGGCCTGGACGTCGTCCGCGTGCTCTCCCGGGTCGGCCGGCGTCTGCTGCGCCCCGGGGGGACCCTCGTGATCGAGCACGGGGAATGGCAGGGCGGCCCCATCCGCGCGCTGCTGGAGGCCGACGGCTGGCGCGCGTGCGCCACGCATCCCGACCTCACCCTCCGCGACCGGGCGACGACGGCCCTCCGCCCCTGACCTTCCGGTCGTCGAGCGAGCGCAGCGAGTCGAAACGTCGCGTGCCTTCCGGTCGTTGAGCGAGCGCAGCGAGTCGAAACGTCGCGCGCCTTCCGGTCGTTGAGCGAGCGCAGCGAGTCGAAACGTCGCGCGCCTTCCGGTCGTCGAGCGAGCGCAGCGAGTCGAAACGTCGCGCGGGTGAAACGTAGACTGGACACGATATGTCTGAGTTCTTCGACGCCCGCGACACGGAGCAGCTGCTTCCGGGTCTGCGCAAGGCACGGCAGGCGATCGGGCGCGGTGAGCTCATCGTCATGCCGACGGACACCGTGTACGGCATCGCGGCCGACGCGTTCAGCGCCAGCGCCGTCGCCGCGCTCCTGGCGGCGAAGGGGCGCGGGCGCCAGTCGCCCCCTCCGGTCCTGGTCGCGGGCCTGTCGACGATGCGCGCCCTGGTCTCGGACGTTCCGGCTCCCGTGGAGCGACTGGTCGAGGAGTTCTGGCCGGGCGGGTTGACGATCGTGCTGCCGTCGCAGCCCTCCCTGTCGTGGGACCTCGGCGACACGGGCGGCACCGTGGCGGTGCGCATGCCCGCCGACCGCATCGCGCTCGAGCTGCTCGAGGACTGCGGCCCGCTGGCGGTCTCCAGCGCCAACCTCACCGGCAAGGCCGCGGCCGTCGACGTGCACAGCGCCTACACGATGCTCCGCGACAGCGTCTCCGTCTACCTCGACGGGGGACCGTCCTCGCACGGCGTCGCGTCGACGATCGTCGACGCGACGGGACTCGCCGTCCCGGGAGGGCGTCCCGTCCGGGTGCTCCGCGAGGGCGCCGTCCCGCGCGACCGGCTCCGCGAGGTGCTGGGCGAGCTGCTCGAGCCCGACCCCGAGCCGCTCGGCGACGACGCGCCCGCGCCATGAGGTTCTATCTGCTCACCGTCGCCGTGACGGCCGTGGCGACCCTCGGCTTCACCTGGGTCGTCTGGCGGATCGGGATGCGGCTCAAGCTGTACCCCGAGATCCGTGAGCGTGACGTCCACACCACGCCCAAGCCGCGCGTCGGCGGTGTGGCCATGTTCCTCGGCGTGCTGGTGGCCTTCGGCATCTCCTCGCAGATCGGCTACTTCCAGATCTTCTGGGCCGATCCGGCGGTCATCTGGTCGCTGCTCGGCGCCTCCGCCCTGATCGTCGTCGTCGGCGTGCTCGACGACCTGTGGGATCTGGACTGGATGATCAAGCTGGGTGCGCAGTTCCTCGCCGCCGGCATCGTGGTGGGCTTCGGCGGCATCCAGATCTTCTTCATCCCGTTCGGCCAGCAGTTCGTGGTGTCGAGCTTCGCGAGCTTCGCGATGTCGGTGATCGCGATCGTCATCGTCATGAACGCGGTCAACTTCATCGACGGACTGGACGGCCTCGTCGCCGGGGTCGCTCTCATCGCCAACGCGGTGTTCTTCGTGTACACCTACCTCGTCGCGCGCGACACGGGCGCATCGAGCTACTCGAGCCTCGCCTCGTTCATCGCCGTCGCCCTCATCGGTGTGTGCATCGGCTTCCTGCCGCTGAACTGGAACCCGTCGAAACTGTTCATGGGAGACTCGGGGGCGCTCCTGCTCGGACTTCTCATGGCGTCGTCGGCGATCGTGTTCACGGGCAACCTGCCGCCGGCGCTGCTCGGCGACAACGACGTGTTCGGCCGCTCGCAGCTGCTGGGTGCGTTCATCCCCATCCTGCTGCCCGTCGTCGTCGTGCTGCTGCCGCTGCTGGACTTCGGGATGGCGATCGTGCGCCGCATGGCGCGCGGGAAGTCGCCCTTCTCTCCCGATCGCAAGCACCTGCACCACCGCATGCTCGACATGGGGCACAGCGACCGCGACGCCGTCCTCATCTTCTACGCGTGGACGGCCGTGGTGTCGGTGGGCGTGCTGCTCATGTACATCGGGACGACCCAGAACTGGCCGGGGGACTACGCGATCGGCGGGGTGTTCGTCCTCGTCGGCATCGCGGCCTGCCTCGTCGTCACCTTCATGCCGTCCCGGCGTTCCGCCCCCACCGCTGCCGACGGCGCCGCGGCGCCCCCGTCCGATCCGACCCCGAGGACCTCATGAGCTCCCTGTCCAGCACCACCGTCCTGCGCACGACCCTCCTGTGGTCGGCCCTCGCCACCGGCATCCTGGCCGTCGTCGGCGCGCTGATCGGCTTCGCCGTGGCCGGGACCTCCGGTCTGTGGAGCGCGCTGGTCGCGATCGTCCTCGCGGCGGTCTTCCTCGGGTTCACGGCGGTCACGATCCTCGTGTCCAACCGGTGGTTCGGCGATCCGCTGTACGTGCCGATCTTCTTCGGCGCCGTGATGGGCGGATGGCTGCTGAAGTTCGTCGTCTTCCTCGTCGTGCTGTTCCTGCTGCGGGGCCAGCCGTGGCTGAATGCCGGCGTGTTCTTCATCGCGCTCGTCATCAGCGTGGTGGTCTCGCTCGCGATCGACGCGATCGTGATGGTGCGCATGCGCGTGCCCGTCGTCAGCGACGCCTCGCTGCCCACGCTCGCCGACGTCATCGACGAAGCGCGACGCCCGGCGCCCCCGGAAAGGGGGGATGCCGAGGACGGTCCGCGGCCCGCGGACGATAACCCCTCCCGGGGCTGATAGGCTGTCTCTGCGCCCGTTCGCGCTCCGCGAAACGCGTGCGCAGTGACGCTCACACCGACCATCGTCGCACCGGTTGCATCCGGTGCCCCGAAGCTGGAGCCAGCGCTGTTTACCCAAGCTGCGACACTGATCGCCAAGACCGCCGAAGACGGCGGCTTCCACGGCCCGTCCATCGATGAGTTCTTCCCGGACGTCCTCTTCAGCGTCCTGGGCGTCCCCGTCACGCGGATCCACCTCATCCAGTTCATCGCGACGATCGCTCTCGTGCTGTTCCTGTGGGCCGGAACCCGTCGCATGCGGATCGTGCCGGGCCGTTTCCAGAGCATCGCCGAGATGGGCCTGGACTTCGTCCGCGTGAACATCGCCGAAGACCTCCTGGGCAAGAAGGACGGGCAGCGCTTCCTGCCGATCCTCACCACGATGTTCTTCATGATCCTGTTCTTCAACATCACAGGCATCATCCCGTTCATGAACCTCGCCGGGACGAGCATCATCGCCGTCCCGCTGATGCTCGCGGTGATCAGCTACGTGACGTTCATCTACGCGGGTATGAAGAAGAGCCCGAAGAACTTCTTCAAGAACGCGCTGTTCCCCTCGGGCGTCCCGCCGTTCCTCTACATCATCGTCACGCCGCTGGAGTTCCTGTCGACGTTCATCATCCGCCCGGTGACGCTCACCCTGCGACTGCTGATGAACATGATCGTCGGTCACCTCATGCTCGTCCTGTTCTTCTCGGCGACGCAGTTCTTCCTCATCACCCTCGGCGGCTGGTGGTCGGCTCTGGCGGCGGGCTCGCTCGCCTTCGGTCTGGCCTTCACCCTGTTCGAGATCCTGGTGGCCTTCCTCCAGGCCTACGTCTTCACCATCCTCACCGCGGTCTACATCCAGCTCGCGGTGGCAGAAGAGCACTGAGCGGGCGAGGCTCCC
This sequence comes from Microbacterium sp. NFH-22A-Y, assembly GCF_021401375.1. Classification (NCBI taxonomy): domain Bacteria; kingdom Bacillati; phylum Actinomycetota; class Actinomycetes; order Micrococcales; family Microbacteriaceae; genus Microbacterium; species Microbacterium sp. NFH-22A-Y. Next base: position 1,061,367 of record NZ_JACBGF010000002.1, read on the forward strand.
GCCTCTCCCACCCAACCCCGAAAGGAAAAACCCCGTGGACGCAACTACGGTTCTCGCCGAGCTTTCCGGCAACGTCGCGACGATGGGCTACGGCCTCGCGGCCATCGGCCCCGCCATCGGCGTGGGCATCGTCGTCGGCAAGACGATCGAGGGCGTCGCCCGTCAGCCCGAGCTGGCCGGCCGCCTGCAGGTCCTCATGTGGATCGGTATCGCCTTCACCGAGGCGCTCGCCTTCATCGGCATCGCTGCCGGCTTCATCTTCGTCTGATCGCCCGCACCAGTTAAGGAGACAGGATGCGCAATCTTGTCGCGTACGCCGCGGAGGAAGCGGGCCACAACCCGCTCATCCCCGCCTGGTACGACATCATCTGGTCGGGTGTCTGCTTCATCGTCATCCTCGTCGTGGTGTGGAAGGTCGCCCTTCCCAAGATGAAGGTGCTGCTCGACAACCGTGCCGCCGCCATCGAAGGCAACATCGCGAAGGCCGACGAGGCGCAGCGCAAGGCCGAAGCCGCGCTCGAGGAGTACACGGCGCAGCTCGCCGAGGCTCGCAAGGAGGCCGGTGAGATCCGCGACGCCGCCCGTGAGGACGGCAAGAAGATCGTCGCCGAGGCGAAGGACACGGCATCCGCCGAGGCCTCGCGCCTGACCGCCGCCGCGCACACGCAGATCGAGGCGGAGCGCCAGACGGCGCTCGTGTCGCTGCGCAGCGAGGTCGGCACCCTGGCGCTCGACCTGGCCGGCGGCGTCATCGGCGAGTCGCTCTCGGACGACGCCAAGGCGAAGGGCGTCGTGGACCGCTTCCTCGCTGACCTCGAGAAGGCGAAGTAATGGGCAGCGCGACCACTCAGGCACTGGCGACGACCACGGCGGAGCTGACGGCAGCCGGCGTGGGCGACCTCACGGTCGCTCGCGAGCTGTTCGCGGCCGCGCGCGAGATCGCCGACTCGGCGCAGCTGAGCGGCGCGCTCTCCGCATGGGGCGCGCCTGCCGAGGTGCGCGCCCAGGTCGCCCGCGCCGTGTTCGCCGGGTACGGTCCCGTCGCCGTCCGGCTGCTGACCTCCGCGGTCTCGCAGCGCTGGTCGTCGACGCGCGACCTCATCTCCGGCATCGAGGAGCTCGCGATCCGCGCCGCCGCGATCGGGGCTCCCGGCACGGACGTCGAGGGCGAGCTGTTCCAGGTCGCACGCCTCGTCGCGGCCAACCCCGAGCTCGAGCTGGCGCTCGGCAGCAGGCGGGGCGACGCGTCGGCCAAGGGCGCGCTGATCGAGAAGCTGCTCGGCGGTCGGGCGGGAGAGGCCACGGCCCTCATCGCCTCGCAGCTGGTGCAGCAGCCCCGGGAGCGCCGTGTGCGCTTCCTTCTGAACCGCGCGCTCCAGCTCGTCGCCGACCAGCGCGGCAAGAAGGTCGCCACCGTGCGGGTGGCCGGCGCGCTCGACGCCGCGCAGCAGGATCGCCTCGCGGCCGCGCTGAGCGCCCGCTACGACGCCGACGTCACCGTGAACGTCGTCGTCGACCCGGAGGTGCTGGGCGGAATGCGCGTGGAGATCGGTGACGACGTCATCGACGGGACCGTCTCCTCCCGAATCAACGACTTGCGCCAGCGCCTCGCTGGCTAGAACAGAAGGAACACCATGGCAGATCTGACCATCAGCCCCGACGTCATCCGTGACGCGCTGAAAGACTTCGTCGCCGCCTACGAGCCGGCCGGCGCCGCCGCCACCGAGGTGGGCACGGTCGTCGACGCCGCCGACGGCATCGCGCACGTCGAGGGTCTTCCCGGCGTCATGGCGAACGAGCTCGTGCGTTTCGACAACGGCGTGGAGGGCCTCGCGCTGAACCTCGACGAGAACGAGATCGGCGTCGTCGTGCTCGGCGAGTTCTCCGGCATCGAGGCCGGCCAGAAGGTCACCCGTACCGGTGAGGTCCTGTCGGTCGCCGTCGGCGACGGCTACCTCGGCCGCGTCGTCGACCCGCTCGGCAACCCGATCGACGGCCTCGGCGAGATCGCCACCGAGGGGCGCCGCGCCCTCGAGCTGCAGGCGCCCGGCGTCATGCAGCGCAAGAGCGTGCACGAGCCCATGCAGACCGGCATCAAGGCCATCGACGCGATGATCCCCGTCGGCCGCGGTCAGCGTCAGCTCATCATCGGCGACCGTCAGACCGGCAAGACGGCCATCGCGATCGACACGATCATCAACCAGAAGGCCAACTGGGAGTCGGGCGACGTCAACAAGCAGGTCCGCTGCATCTACGTCGCCATCGGTCAGAAGGGCTCCACGATCGCCTCCGTCAAGGGTGCGCTCGAGGACGCCGGTGCCATGGAGTACACGACGATCGTCGCGGCCCCGGCATCCGATCCCGCCGGCTTCAAGTACCTCGCGCCCTACACGGGCTCGGCCATCGGCCAGCACTGGATGTACGGCGGCAAGCACGTCCTGATCATCTTCGACGACCTGTCGAAGCAGGCCGAGGCCTACCGCGCCGTCTCGCTCCTCCTGCGCCGCCCGCCGGGCCGTGAGGCGTACCCCGGCGACGTGTTCTACCTGCACTCGCGTCTGCTGGAGCGTTGCGCGAAGCTGAGCGACGAGCTCGGCGCCGGCTCGATGACGGGTCTTCCGATCATCGAGACGAAGGCCAACGACGTCTCGGCCTACATCCCGACCAACGTGATCTCGATCACCGACGGCCAGATCTTCCTGCAGTCCGACCTGTTCAACGCGAACCAGCGTCCCGCGGTCGACGTGGGCATCTCGGTCTCGCGCGTCGGCGGCGACGCCCAGGTCAAGTCGATCAAGAAGGTCTCGGGAACGCTCAAGCTCGAGCTGGCCCAGTACCGCTCGCTCGAGGCGTTCGCCATGTTCGCCTCCGACCTCGACGCGGCATCGCGCCGTCAGCTCGAGCGCGGTGCGCGTCTGACCGAGCTGCTCAAGCAGCCGCAGTACGACCCGTACCCCGTCGAGGAGCAGGTCGTGTCGATCTGGGCCGGCACCAACGGCAAGCTCGACACGATCGCGGTCGAGGACGTGCTCCGTTTCGAGCGCGACCTGCTCGACTACCTCAAGCGCAACACGACGATCCTCGACACGCTCCGCGACACCAACGTGCTCGACGACGCGACGGTCGCCGAGCTCGAGAAGGTCACCGACGCCTTCATCCTCGAGTTCCAGGGCGGCAAGGGCCAGGCCATCAACAAGCCCGGTCACGAAGAGGTCGCCGCCGCGCACGAGGAGGACGTGAACCAGGAGCAGATCGTCAAGGGCCGCCGCGGCTGACGCCCGGCGCGATCTGAGACAGAGAATCCATGGGAGCACAACTCAGGGTCTACAAGCAGAAGATCTCTTCTGCTCAGACGACCAAGAAGATCACGAAGGCGATGGAGCTCATCGCGGCTTCGCGCATTCAGAAGGCGATGGCGCGCGTGCGCGCCTCCTCGCCCTTCGCGCGCGCCGTGACACGGGCCGTCTCCGCCGTGGCGACGCACTCGAACGTCCAGCATCCCCTCACGACGGAGCGGGAGACGATCCGCCGGTCGGCGGTCGTCATCTTCGCCTCCGACCGAGGGCTCGCCGGTGCCTTCAACTCGCAGATCCTGCGCGAGGGCCTGCAGCTCGGTGAGCTGCTGCGCTCCCAGGGCAAGGAGGTCGAGTACTTCCTCGTCGGGCGCAAGGCGGTGGGCTACTTCCAGTTCCGCCGCATGGCGTCGGCCGGCGAGTGGGTGGGCGACACCGACACTCCGCACTTCAACACCGCCGAGCAGATCGCGGGCGCCCTGCTGGACGCCTACGACCGCGGCGGCGAGGAGGAGGGCGGCGTGGACGAGATCCATCTCGTCTTCAACCGCTTCGTCAGCATGATGACCCAGGAGCCGCAGACCGTTCGTCTGCTGCCCCTCGAGGTCGTCGAGGCGGACGAGGTCGTCGAGTCCGCCGGCGCGGCCACCCAGGTCTACCCGCTGTACGAGTTCGAGCCCAGCCCCGAGGTCGTCCTCGACGCGCTGCTGCCGGTGTACGTGCAGAGCCGCGTGTTCAACGCGCTCCTGCAGTCGTCGGCCGCGAAGCACGCCGCGACCCAGAAGGCGATGAAGAGCGCCAGCGACAACGCCGACAAGCTCATCACCGACTACACCCGCCTGCGCAACAACGCGCGTCAGGCCGAGATCACTCAGCAGATCGCCGAGATCGTCGGCGGTGCCGACGCCCTGGCATCCGGCAAATAACGCCCACACCGAAAGAGACAGACAATGACTGCCACCGCCACCGCCGAACAGGCCGAGACGACGGTCGTCGGGCGCGTCGCACGCGTCACCGGCCCGGTCGTCGACATCGAGTTCCCGCACGATGCGATCCCCGACATCTACAACGCGCTGAAGACGACCATCACGATCGGCGACGACGCGACGGAGATCACCCTCGAGGTCGCGCAGCACCTCGGCGACGACCTGGTGCGCGCCATCTCGCTCAAGCCCACCGACGGCATGGTCCGCGGCCAGGAGGTGCGCGACACCGGCGGCCCCATCACGGTCCCGGTCGGCGACGTCACCAAGGGCAAGGTGTTCAACGTCACCGGCGACATCCTGAACCTCGAGCCCGGCGAGACCGTCGAGATCACCGAGCGCTGGGGCATCCACCGCCAGGCGCCGAACTTCGACCAGCTCGAGTCGAAGACCGAGATGTTCGAGACCGGCATCAAGTCCATCGACCTGCTGACGCCCTACGTGCAGGGTGGCAAGATCGGCCTGTTCGGCGGCGCCGGTGTCGGCAAGACCGTCCTCATCCAGGAGATGATCCAGCGCGTCGCGCAGGACCACGGCGGTGTGTCGGTGTTCGCCGGTGTCGGTGAGCGTACCCGTGAGGGCAACGACCTCATCGGCGAGATGGAGGAGGCGGGCGTCTTCGACAAGACCGCGCTCGTCTTCGGCCAGATGGACGAGCCGCCGGGGACGCGTCTTCGCGTCGCGCTGTCGGCGCTGACGATGGCGGAGTACTTCCGCGACGTGCAGAAGCAGGACGTGCTGCTGTTCATCGACAACATCTTCCGCTTCACGCAGGCGGGCTCCGAGGTGTCGACCCTTCTCGGTCGCATGCCGTCGGCCGTGGGCTACCAGCCGAACCTCGCCGACGAGATGGGTGTGCTGCAGGAGCGCATCACCTCCACGCGCGGTCACTCGATCACCTCGCTGCAGGCGATCTACGTGCCGGCCGACGACTACACCGACCCGGCGCCGGCCACGACCTTCGCGCACCTCGACGCGACGACCGAGCTCTCCCGCGAGATCGCGTCGAAGGGCCTCTACCCGGCCATCGACCCGCTGACCTCGACCAGCCGCATCCTGGACCCGCGCTACATCGGCGAGGACCACTACCGGGTGGCGACGGCCGTGAAGCAGATCCTGCAGAAGAACAAGGAGCTGCAGGAGATCATCGCGATCCTCGGTGTCGACGAGCTGTCCGAAGAGGACAAGATCGTCGTCTCGCGTGCCCGCCGCATCCAGCAGTTCCTCTCGCAGAACACCTACATGGCGAAGAAGTTCACCGGTGTCGAGGGCTCCACGGTCCCGATCAAGGAGACCATCGAGTCGTTCGACGCCATCGTCAAGGGCGACTTCGACCACGTGGCCGAGCAGGCCTTCTTCAACGTCGGAGGCATCTCCGACGTCGAGGAGAAGTGGGCGAAGATCCAGAAGGAGAACAGCTGACATGGCGCTGACCGTCACCCTCGTCTCCGCGGAGGAGGAGGTCTGGCACGGCGAGGCGAATCTCGTCGTCGCCAAGACCGTCGAGGGCGAGATCGGCTTCATGACCGGTCACGAGCCCGTGCTCGCGATCCTCGCCGAAGGGCAGGTGCGCATCACGCAGCCCGACGGGACGAAGGTCGTCGCCAGCGCGCAGGATGGATTCCTGTCGATGGAGGGCGACGAGCTCACCATCGTGGCCGGCCACGCCGCACTCGCGTCTCGCTGAAAACCTCGAGAAACCACTTCCCTCTCGACGAACCACCGCTCCGGTGGTTCGTCGGCAGGGGAGTGGTTTCTCACTGTTGGGAGGCGTGATGCTGATCCTGCTGCCGCCGTCGGAGACGAAGCGTCCCGGCGGACGGGCGTCCCGGCCGCTGGATGTCGGGTCGCTGGCCCTGCCCGCGTTGACCGACGCCCGCGAGGCCGTGATCGATGCGCTGATCGCCCTCAGCGCGGACGAGGACGCGGCGGCCGCCGTGCTCAGACTCTCCGCGCGCCAGCGCGGCGACATCGCCGACAATGCCGCACTGCGCCGCGCGCCGACGATGCCGGCGATCGATCGCTACACGGGCGTCCTCTTCGACGCCCTGGATGCCGCGACGCTGGAGCCCGCGGCGCGCCGCTGGCTCGGCGCGCACGTCCTCATCCACTCCGCGCCGTTCGGCCCGGTCGCCGCGCTCGACGCGATCCCCGCCTACCGTCTCGCCGCGGGCACCGCGCTCCCCGGCATCCCGCCGCTGCGTCGCCACTGGGCCGGCGCCGTGTCGTCCGCGCTGGCGGCCGAGGCTCCCGCGTTCGTCCTCGACCTGCGCTCGGAGGCCTACGCGGCTCTGGGGCCGGTCCCGTCCGGACTCCGCTGCGCCTACCTGCGGGTCGTGACCGTCGGCGACGACGGGACCGCTCGGGCCCTCAACCACTTCAACAAGGCCGGCAAGGGCGCCCTCGTACGCGCCCTCGCCCAGACCCGGCCGCGCATCTCCACGATCGACGCGCTACTGCGCTGGGCGACGGCGAACGACGTCGTCCTGCGCGAGGGCGCGGCGGGCGAGATCGAGCTCGTCGTCTGACGGCCCCGTGCCGTCAGTCGCGTGAGGTGTTCGCGGCCGTGCGCTCGGTGTTCTCGGCGATCGCGACCAGCGCGACGCCGGCCTCGATGACGAACCGCAGCACGACGACCGCGAGGAACGCGAGCACGGGGACCACGATGAGCGTCGAGAGGATCAGGGCGATGCCGCCGCCCGGGTTCCACCACAGCGAGCCGATTCCCGAGATGATCCCGCCGAGGAAGCTCGCGATGAAGGCGATGCCGATGGCGACCAGCCCCACGAGGTAGAAGACGCTCGCGAGGCGGCGGGTGATGAACCGCGTGAACGACAGGTCGAACAGGGCGGCGAGGAAGCCGCGGCCGATGTCGTCGAGATCGCCCACGAGCCGGGGCACCCCCGTGTCGTCGACGCCGGCGATCCCCTCGGGGCGGGGCATCTCGCGGGCGGCCTCCTCTGCGGGTCGCTCGGGCAGGGGCGGCGGTGTGGGTGCGGACGGCTCGGTCATGGCGTCTTCCTCCGGATGGCGGTGGGCGGGATGGGGACAGGCTATCGATCGGCGCGACCGCCCCGGGAAGACCCACCGCAACAGACGTCGCGCTCGTCGGGGCACTACCAATACGATGTGAGCCGAGCGGGCCAGGGTGGTCGTGCTCGACGGCGAGACTCGCCGGGGGAGGTTTTCATGGATGACTACTCGGGAGGCAGCGCGGCTGCGGCTGCGGCTGCCCTGATCGCGCTCGCATTCTTCATCTTCATCTTCGCGGTGATCGGCTACGTGATCAGCGCTTTCTTCTTGATGAAGATCTTCGACAAGGCCGGTGTCCAGGGCAAGTGGCGCGCCTGGGTCCCGATCTACAACTTCATGGTGTTCGCCAAGCTCGGCGACGTCAGCCCGTGGGTGATGCTCGGGGCCATCCTGGCGTCGGGCCTGCTGAGCCAGATCCCCGTCCTCGGATGGATCATCGCCCTGCTCCCCATCGTCGTCGGGGCGCTGGCCGCGTGGCGCGTCGGCCTCAAGCTCCAGAAGGAGACCCCCTGGGTCATCCTCTACGTGCTCCTCGGCATCGTCTGGCTCGGCATCCTCGCGTTCGACAAGTCGCGCTGGAACCCGAGCGTCGCACCGGCACCGTGGGCCGCGAACGGCTTCCTCGCCGACCGCACCGTGTGGCAGGGCGTTCCCGTCCAGGCCACCGGCGCCGCTCCGGCCGGGTACCAGCCGCCGGCCTACCAGCCGCCGGCACCGCCCGCGGGATACCAGCCGCCGGCGCCGCCCACGTACCAGCCGCCCGCGGCCACGCAGCCGCCCGCGGCGCCCGAGCCTCCGACGACGGAGCCCCCCGCGGCTCCGGAGCCGCCGCGCTCCTGATCGCACCTTCTCACCTCGACCGCCCGGGTTCGCTCACAGCGCACCCGGGCGGTTGAGCGTGGACGGCGCGCGGGCGTAGCGTCGTCTCGCGCTCATCTCACGCTCATCTCGTGGGGCGCGGGAAGGTGGTGCCGTGCTCGGCAGGATCCTGGTGCGCTACATCGCACCGTCATGGCCGCTGCTCGTGCTGGTCGTCGTCTTCCAGCTCGGCCAGTCGGTCGCCTCGCTGCTGCTGCCCACGCTCAACGCCGACATCATCGACAAAGGTGTCATCACCGGCGACATCGGCTACATCTGGCAGACCGGCGGCGTCATGCTCGGCGTGAGCCTGGTGCAGATCGTGTGCTCGCTCATCGCCGTGTACTTCGGGTCGCGGCTCGCGATGGGACTCGGCCGGGCGCTGCGCGCGGACCTGTTCCATCGCGTGGTGGCCTTCTCGCAGCGGGAGGTGGGCCAGTTCGGCGCGCCGTCGCTGATCACCCGCAACACCAACGACGTGCAGCAGGTGCAGATGCTCGTGCAGATGTCGGCGACGGTCATGGTGGCCGCTCCCATGCTGGCGATCGGCGGCATCGTCATGGCGGTGCGACAGGATGCCGGGCTGTCCTGGCTCGTCGCGGTGTCGGTCCCCGTGCTCCTGGTGATCGTGTCGCTCATCGTGGTGCGGATGGTGCCGGCCTTCACCAAGATGCAGGCCCGCATCGACCGGATCAACCAGATCATGCGCGAGCAGCTCACCGGCATCCGCGTGGTCCGCGCCTTCGTGCGCGAGGACGAGGAGCGCGCCCGGTTCACCCGCGCGAGCGAAGACGTCATGGAGACGGCGCTTCGCGCCGGCAACCTGATGGCGCTGATGTTCCCCGCGGTCATGCTCGTGATGAACCTCTCCTCCGTCGCCATCATCTGGTTCGGCGCTGCGGAGGTGCAGGACAACGGCGTGCAGATCGGCACGCTCTTCGCGTTCCTGAGCTACATGATGCAGATCCTCATGGGCGTCATGATGGCGACCTTCATGTTCGTGATGATCCCGCGCGCGGCGGTGTGCGCCGACCGCATCGGCGCCGTGCTGGACACCGAGCCCTCGGTCCGGGCCCCGCAGACGCCGGTGCCGGCCGCGCGCGGTGGCGGCCGGGTCGTGTTCGACGACGTGGAGTTCACCTACCCCGGTGCCGAGGCGCCGGTGCTGCAGGGCATCAGCTTCCAGGCCGAGCCGGGCACCACCACCGCGATCATCGGCTCGACCGGGTCGGGCAAGTCCACGCTCGTCGGGCTCATCGCGCGCCTCTTCGACGTGACCGGGGGCAGTCTCACGGTCGACGGGGTGGACGTGCGCACGATGGATCCGGACGATCTCTGGGAGCGGGTGGGGCTGGTGCCGCAGCGGGCGTTCCTGTTCGCGGGCACCGTCGCCTCCAACCTCCGCTACGGCGACGAGGACGCCACCGACGAACAGCTGTGGCGGGCGCTGGAGCTCGCCCAGGCGAAGGACTTCGTGACGGCGCTCCCGGGAGGACTCGAGGCCCAGATCGCGCAGGGCGGCACGAACGTCTCCGGCGGCCAACGTCAACGCCTCGCGATCGCCCGTGCGCTCGCCAAGCAGCCGGAGATCTACATCTTCGACGACTCGTTCTCGGCGCTCGACCTGCAGACCGACGCGGCGCTGCGCCGAGCACTGGACATGCATCTGCCCGGCGCCACGCGCATCGTCGTCGCCCAGCGCGTCTCGACGATCCAGAGCGCCGACCAGATCATCGTCCTCGACCACGGTCGCATGGTCGGCATCGGCGCGCACGAGGAGCTCCTGGAGACCAGCGAGACCTACCGCGAGATCGTCGAGTCGCAGCTCGCCGCGCAGGAGGCATCGTGAGCGGCCCGGGGCCCCGCGGCCCGCGCGGCGGCCCGATGGCCGGGGGCGCGCCGGTGCAGAAGGCGCAGAACTTCGGCCCGAGCGCGCGTCGCCTGCTCGCCACCCTGCGCGTGGACAACGCGAAGCTCGTGGTCGTCCTGATCCTGGGTGTGCTGTCGGTGGGGCTCTCGGTGCTCGGACCGAAGATCCTCGGCGAGGGCACGAACGTCGTGTTCGCCGGATTCATCTCGATGCAGGTGCCGGCCGGGGCGACCAAGCAGCAGGTCATCGACCAGCTCGTCGCCAGCGGCAATCAGCAGCAGGCCGACATGCTCTCCGCGATGGACTTCACGCCCGGCGCCGGCATCGACATGGGCCGGCTCGGCACCATCCTGCTCGCCGTCCTCGCGATCTACGTGTTCGCGGCGGTCTTCAACTGGCTCCAGGCCCGTCTGCTCAACGGCATCGTCCAGCGCGCGATGCACCGGCTGCGTGTCCGCGTGGAGGAGAAGATCCACCGCCTGCCCCTGTCGTACTTCGACGGCGTGCAGCGCGGAGAGCTCCTCAGCCGCGTGACGAACGACGTCGACAACATCGGCCAGACGATGCAGCAGACGCTGTCGCAGGTCATCATGTCGCTGCTCACCGTGGTGGGCGTGCTGGTGATGATGTTCGTGATCTCGCCGCTGCTCGCCGTCATCGCGCTCGTCACGATCCCGCTGACCGTCCTGGTCACCGTGCTCGTGGCCCGTCGTTCGCAGAAGCTCTTCGTGGCCCAGTGGAAGGCCACCGGCATCCTGAACGCACGCGTCGAGGAGACCTTCTCGGGCCACGCCGTCGTGAAGGTCTTCGGGCACCAGCGGGCGGTGGAGCAGGACTTCGCGGTCGAGAACGAGGAGGTGTACCGCGCGAGCTTCGGCGCGCAGTTCCTCTCCGGCGTGATCATGCCCGCGATGATGTTCATCGGCAACCTCGTCTACGTCGGCATCGCCGTCGTCGGCGGTCTCCAGGTGGCCGCGGGACTGCTCTCGATCGGCGATGTGCAGGCCTTCATCCAGTACTCGCGCCAGTTCACCCAGCCGCTCAGCCAGCTGGGGTCGATGGCGAACCTGCTGCAGTCCGGCGTCGCCAGCGCCGAGCGCGTGTTCGAGCTGCTGGACGAGCCCGAGCAGGAGCCCGATCCCGATCCGGCGGCGACCGCGCCCGCCGACGCCGCTCACCTCGAGTTCGACGACGTGAGCTTCCGCTACGTGGCCGACAAGCCGCTCATCGACGGGCTGACCCTCGAGGCGCAGCCGGGAAGCACCGTCGCGATCGTCGGGCCCACGGGTGCGGGCAAGACCACGCTCGTGAACCTCATCATGCGTTTCTACGATGTGGATGCCGGGGCGATCGCGCTCGACGGGGTCGACACCCGGCGGATGACCCGCGACGACCTGCGGGCACGCACCGGCATGGTGCTCCAGGACACGTGGCTGTTCTCGGGCACCATCCGCGAGAACATCGCGTACGGGCGTCCGGAGGCGTCGGAGGAGGAGATCGTCGCGGCGGCCACGGCCGCCTACGTCGACCGGTTCGTGCACGCCCTGCCGGAGGGCTACGACACGGTGCTGGACGACGAGGCGACGAATCTGTCGGTCGGTGAGCGCCAGCTCATCACCATCGCCCGCGCCTTCCTCGCCGATCCCCGCATCCTCATCCTCGACGAGGCGACCAGCTCGGTCGACACCCGCACCGAGCTGCTCATCCAGCGGGCGATGTCGCGCCTTCGCACCGACCGGACCGCGTTCGTGATCGCGCATCGGCTCTCGACCATCCGCGACGCGGACCTGATCCTCGTGATGGAGGAGGGCTCGATCGTCGAGCAGGGCACCCACGAGCAGCTGCTCGCCGCGCGCGGTGCGTACCGCCGGCTCTACGACGCGCAGTTCGAGGCGCCCGTCGACGACGAGGGGATCGCCGACCTTCCGCCGAGCGGTGCGCCTGTCGGCGGGGTGCGGGGCTGAGGCGTCCACTAGAGTGGGACCGTGCCCGAAGCCGCGACCCATTCGCGCACCATCCCGCTCGCGGACGGTGTGCTCGAACTGCAGTGGTCGGAACTGACCCACCGCGGTCGGCGGCGCGAGGTCAATCAGGATGCGGTCCTCGCCGAGTATCCGCTCTTCGTCGTCGCCGACGGCATGGGCGGGCACATCGGTGGGGAGATCGCCAGCAGCAGCGCGGTCGCGCGCCTGGAGTCGATCGCCGCCAAGGGCGAGGTGACCCCCAAGAGCATCGAGAAGGCGCTCGCACGGGCCGTCGCCGACATCGCCTCGCACCCCGATGCGACCGACGACGGGACGGGCACGACCGTCACCGGCGTGTACCTCGACACCTCGACACCCGAGCCGACCTGGGTCACCCTCAACATCGGCGACTCCCGGGTCTACCTCTTCCGTGACGGCGGCCTCGCCCAGGTGACGACGGACCACTCCGTCGTGCAGGAGCTCATCGCCGCGGGACGGCTGAGCCCGGAAGAGGCGGAGAACCACCCCTACGGCAATGTGATCACCCGCGCCGTGGGCCCCTCCGACGGCGTCGCGCCCGACTACGTCCGCCTCGAGGTCATCGACGGCGACCGCTTCGTCATCTGCAGCGACGGGCTCACCAAGGAACTCACGGACTACGGCATCCTGCATTTCCTCCTGCAGCACGATGACCCGAGTGCGGCGGCCGACGACATGCTCGAGGCGGCGCTGGAGAACGGCGGCCGCGACAACATCTCGATCATCGTCCTCGACGTCCACCGCACGGGTTCCTCCCCGGCAGCCGACTGACGCCTTCCCTCCACCGATCGTCCGCATCCGCGGTCGGCGCTGTCCACGGGCCGGTTGACTGCCGGCATGAGCGATGTCGCCGCCCGTGAGCACGATCTCCTCCGCCTGCCGTCGGTGCCGCCTCCGCCGGTGCGCGCACCGGTGCCCGTGCTGGCGGCGATCGTCCCGGTCGTCGGCGCACTCGTGCTGTGGCGGGTGACGGGATCGACGTACGCCCTGTGGTTCGCGGCGCTCGGACCGCTGCTGGCCGTCGCCTCCTTCGGTGACGGGCTGCGCGCCGCGCGCCGCGCGCGACACGCGGCCCGTCGCGCCGCACGCGGCGAGCTGACCCGCCTGGGCCGCGAGGTCGAGACGCGCCATGCCGAGGAACGTGCGCGCGCGTGGGGCCGCACTCCCGACGTCGCGGCGCTGTGCGGCGACGACGCCGAGATCTGGCGGGCGGTCCCCGGCCGCGAGAGCTGCCTCGTGGTCGGGCGCGGAGCCGGTGTCAGCGGTCTGCGCATCGAGGGCGACGCCGCCGACGAGGCGGCGCGTGCGCTGCGCCGTCGCGCCCGCGAGATCGAGGACGTACCCGTGACGATCCCGCTGGACGCGGGCATCGCCGTGCGCGGGCCGGCCGTGCTCGCGGCATCCGTGGCCCGGGCGCTGCTGCTGCAGGTGTGCCTGGTCCACCCTCCCGGTCGAGTGCGGGTCGCCGACCCCGCGGCGCTGAGCACGGTCCTCGCGGTCGCCGGCGAGCTGCCCCACGCCCACGCGACGGCGGGGGCGGCCGTCGTGGTGACGGATGCCGCTGCGCGCGTTCCCGCCGGCGCCGACATCCCCATCGTCGTGATCGGTGAAGACGATCCCGTGCCGCCGCGGTGCGCGGCGGTGCTCACGCTCGCCGGGGGAGACCGGGGGCGGCTGGATCACGACGGGAACACCCGCTCGGTGCAGGTCGAGGCCGTCTCGGCCGCCCAGGCCGCCGAGATCGCGTCGGCGCTCGCGGCGCGGGCGCACGGCCTCGGACACCGCGCGGACGAGGCGACCACCGTCGACGACCTCGCCGTCGACGAGCCCCGTCCGGGCAGCTTGCGCTGTCCGCTGGGAGTGAGCGCGGGCGAGGTCGTCTCCCTCGATCTGGTGACCGACGGTCCGCACGCCGTCGTGATCGGCACGACCGGCAGCGGCAAGAGCGAGCTGCTGTGCACGTGGGCAGCCGGCATGTGCCGGGGCCGTGATGCGACCGAGGTGGCCCTGCTCCTCGTGGACTTCAAGGGAGGGCGCGCATTCGACGCGCTCGCGGCCCTCCCGCACGTGACGGGCGTGCTCACCGATCTCGACGAGCAGGCCGCGGTGCGGGCGGTGGAGAGCCTTCGTGCCGAGATACGGCATCGGGAGCGGACGCTCGCCGCGCACGCGGCGAAGGACATCGACGAGGCGGTCGGTGCCCTCCCGCGCCTCGTCATCGTCGTCGACGAGTACGCGGCCCTCATCAACGCCCATCCCGAGCTGCACGAGCTCTTCGCCGATGTGGCGGCGCGCGGGCGGGCGCTCGGGATGCATCTCGTGCTCGCGTCGCAGCGGGCGACCGGCGCCTTCCGCGACGCCGTCCTGGCCAACGCGCCGCTGCGGATCGCTCTGCGCACCACCGACGCGGCCGACTCCCGCCTCGTCCTCGGCACCGACGACGCGGTGCGGCTGTCGGGGCGCCCGGAGGGGCGGGGGATCGCGCTGATCCGCGGCGCGGCGGACGATGAGCCGCGGCGCCTGCGCGTCGCCCGATGCACCGCGCGCGCCCTGGAGGCGATCCGGGTCGCGGCGGGAGCGCAGCGTGCGCGGGCGCCCTGGCTTCCGCCGCTCGCGGCATCCGTGCCTCTCGAACGGGTCGCCCGCCCGGGACGGATCGTCTTGGGGCTCGCGGACGAGCCGGACCGGCAGCGTCAGGAGGCGGTGGTCCTCCCCGAGGATGCCGCGGGTCTCGCCGTCGTCGGGGCCGCCGCGAGTGGGCGCACGGGGGTGCTCCGGACGGTCGCGCGCCAGCTTCGCGTTGCTCCGCTGTGGGTTCCGGCGGACGCGGAGGGCGCGTGGGACGCGGTCGACGTTCTGCTGCGCTCCGCGACCGGCGGCGCCGTGTTGATCGACGACCTCGACGCCCTCGTCGGCCGGTTCTCCGCGGAGTACGCCGTCGAGTTCGTCGCCCGTCTGGAGCGCATCGTCCGTGACGCGCGCCGGGCGGGCCGGCTCGTCGTCGTCTCCGCGGCCCGGATCTCGGGCCCTTCGGCGCGCATCATCGAGCTCCTCCCGCATCGCGCCCTGCTGTCGCTCGCGACGCGCGCCGACCACGTCGCCGCCGGCGGCGACTCCGCCCATTTCCTTTCCGATCAGCCGGTGGGGCGCGGACGCTGGGGCCGGCTCCTCGTCCAGTTCGCCCACACCGACGCGCCCGTGATGCCCGCGCCGGGCCCCGCGCCGCCCGTGTGGTCACCGGCGGGCGCCGTCGGCGGTGTCACCGCCGTCGTGGCGGGTCCGGGCGCCGACCCGCGCGGTCTCGCCGCGGCCTGCGCTGCCCGCGGAGCGCGTCTGCTGACCGTCGCCGAGGCTGCCGCATCCGACCTGATCGACCCGGCGGCAGCGCCGCCGGGTGCCCCGCGCGAGACCCTGGTCGTCCACGGCGCCGCCGACGAGTGGCTCGCGCAATGGCGCCTGCTGGCGCGCGTCAGGTCGGCGCACGAGCTGCTGATCGGCGCGGAGTGCCTCCCCGAGTTCCGCGCCGTGACGGGTCGGCGAGAGCTGCCGCCGTTCGCCGCGTCCGCAGCCGGGCGCGCCTGGCGGGTCGTTCCCGGACGGGAGTGCGTGCGGGTCCGCCTGCCGCCGGGGCGCCGATCAGACGGTCGGGCGGATGCGTCCCACCTCGCGGCCCCCGCCGGTGATCTCGAGGGGGAGCTGCGCCATCGTGGCGGCGGCGTCCTCCGCGGTCAGGGCGCCGACGCGGGCGAGCAGTGAGAGGGCCACCGCCGTCGCCACCCGGCCGCTGCCGTCGAGGGTCTTGAGCGCGACGGTCGTGCCGTCGGGAGCCGTCATGATCATGACGCCCTCGGCGCCGCCCTTGGCGAACACTCCGAGGCGCTCGATCGCGATCGTGTCGGGCCGTCCCGGGCCGTCGATCGCCCACGGGTTCTCCCGCACCGCGCGCACGAGCGCGCCGGCCTGGCGATGCAGCGCGAACGGGGATCGCTCCGACGCCGTGCCGATCCGGTGCGCCGCGCGCGCCAGGGCGGTCAGGCTCATGGCGTACACCGGCGCCCCGCACCCGTCGATGGCCATGGTCGACACCTTCGTGCCCGTCAGGCGCTCGATCACCTCACGGATGTGCACCTGAAGCGGATGCTGCGGGTCGAGGTAGCTGCCCGGGTCCCACCCGTTCGCGGTGCAGGCCAGCAGCATCGTCGCGTGCTTGCCCGAGCAGTTCATCCGCACCCGTTCGGGCTGGCCGAGCTCGCGCACGAGCTCGTCGCGCGTCGCGGTGTCGCCGGGCCATGCCGGAGGGCATTGCAGGCTGTCCTCGCCGAGGCCGGCCCGTCCCAGGATCTCCCGGACCACCGCGGCGTGCCGGTCGGTGCCGCTGTGGCTCGCCGTCGAAAGCGCGAGCTGCTCGCCCTCCAGCGTCACGCCCGCCGTCAGGCAGCCCAGGGCCTGCAGCGGCTTCATGCTCGAGCGCGGCAGGATGGGCGCCTCGACGTCGCCGAGGCTCAGCCGGACGACGCCTTCTGCGTCGAGCACGATCGCCGCGCCCGCATGCCGCGACTCGACGAAGCCGCTGCGCTCGACGACGGCGAGCTCGACGGCGTCGCCGACCGCGATGGTTCCGTTGCGCGCGGACGATCGGGCGGAGGCGTGAGGATCTGACACGCAGAAGAGCCTACTTCCCTGCGCGCATCGGCCGCGGCGGTCGCGGATGGCAGACTGGCCGCATGAACGGTGAGCATCGCTACGCGCTGCACAGCAGGTGGACCGGCAACCGGGGCACCGGCACGAGCGGATACCGGGACTACGACCGCTCGGTCACGATCTCGGTCGACGGCAAACCCGCCCTCGACGCCTCGAGCGACCGGCCGTTCCGCGGCGACCCGGCGAAGTGGAACCCCGAGGACCTGCTGCTGGCGGCGCTGTCCGAATGCCATTTGCTGTCGTACCTGCACGCGTGCGTCCAGGCCGGCGTCGTCGTCGTGTCCTACGAAGACAGCGCCACCGGCCTGATGACGGAGGACGGCCGCGGCGGGGGGTCGTTCACCGAGGTGACCCTGCACCCCCGGGTCGAGGTGGCCGCGGCATCCATGGTCGCCGCGGCCGAGGCGGCCCACGCGCAGGCGCGCGAGTGGTGCTTCATCGCGAACTCCGTCAACTTCCCCGTGCGGCACGAGGCCGTGGTCGTCGTCGCGGGTGTCAGCGACGCTCGCGCGGGGGTCAGCGACGCTCGTGGGGAAGGACCTGCTTGAGCCGCTCGACGGGATTCGACGCGGGAGCCTCGTTGTAGGCACCCGCCAGCTCCTGGCCGGAGAGGGCGTGGATGGCCGCCATGATCTCGTCGGTGGCCTGCCGTCGGGCGCGGCCCGAGTCGGCCGAGCCGTGGTGCGACAGATCGAGCGGCTCGCCGAAGCGCACGGTCACCCGCGGCCGCAGACGCGGGAACTTCGCGCCGACCGGCATGATCTCGTTGGTGCCGACGAGGCCGACGGGGATGACGGGCGCTCCGGTCTGCAGGGCGAGGAAGGCGACGCCCGTGCGGCCCTTGTAGAGGCGTCCGTCCAGCGAGCGGGTGCCCTCCGGGTACAGCGCGGTCGACCAGCCCTCCTCGAGCATGCGGCGCTGCTGATCCAGGGCGTCCAGGGCGGCCTGTCCCGCGCCGCGCTGGACGGGGAACGCGCCGACGGCGTAGAAGAACTGCCGCGAGAACCATCCCTTGATCCCGGTGCCGTCGAAGTAGCTCGACTTCGCGAGGAACCGCACGGGGCGCGGGGCGGCCATCGGGATGACGAAGGAGTCGATGAACGACAGGTGGTTGCTCGCGATGATGACCGCGCCCTTGCGGGGGAAGTTCTTGCGGCCCTCGATGCGCGGCCGGTACACGAGGCGGGCGAGCGGCGCCACGACCCAGCGGCCGATGACGTAGGTCGGGCCGATGCCGGTCACGTCGTGGGGGCCCGTCTCGGGCGGCGCCTGTTCGCCGGCGGCGTCGGGGGCGGGCTCGGCGGATGTCACCAGATGAGGGTACTCCCGATCGCATGCCCGATCACGCATGCCCCGCCAGGGCTCGCCGACGATCTCCCAGCGCGCACAGAACAAAGTGCGAGAGGATGGGCGGGTCCCGTCTCCCATCTGTGAGGTCCTCATCGTGCGCCTGCGCCCGCTCGCCGCTCTGTCCATCGCCGCCGTCTCGGCCGTCCTCCTCGTGGGATGCTCCGGTTCGGGCGGCGACGCCGCCACGCAGAGCCCCAGCGCCGACGCTGCGGCCGACCTCTGCTCGGCCCAGGTCGCCGCCGGCACCGCGGTCGACGCGGTCACCGTCAGCGGAGACGCGGGTACGTCTCCGACCCTGTCCTTCACCGCCCCGCTGCAGATCGACAAGCTCGAGGCGAAGACCATCGACAAGGGCACCGGGACCCCCGTCGCCGCGGGCGACTTCATCTCCTACGCGATGACCGCCTACGACGCCGAGACCGGCGAGAAGATGGGCGACATCGGCTACCAGGCCGGTCAGCTGCTGCCCGCCCAAATCTCCGCGTCGAGCCCGCTCGGCCAGGTGCTCGGCTGCGGCGCGCCGGGCGAGCGCGTCGTCGCGACCTTCCCGGCCAGCGAGCAGGGCGCGGCACAGGTCTACGTCGTCGATCTGCTCTCGGTGGTGCCGAGCGCCGCGTGGGGGGCCTCCCAGGAGCCCGTCGCGGGCATGCCCACCGTCGCGCTGGCCGACAACGGCGCCCCCACGATCACGCTGCCGGGCGGGAACCCGCCGGCCGAGACGCAGATCGCGACGCTCAAGAAGGGCGACGGCGCGACCGTGCAGAGCGGCGACCAGGTGCTGGTGCAGTACACCGGCGTGCGCTGGTCGAACGGCGAGACCTTCGACTCCACCTGGGACAAGGGCGGTGTCCCCACGAGCTTCAGCACGACGGGGGTCGTCGAGGGCTTCCGCAAGGCGCTCGAGGGTCAGACCGTCGGCTCGCAGGTGCTGGTCGTGATGACCCCCGCCGACGGGTACGGCGAGGGCGAGATCAACACGACCGACCTGAAGGGCGAGACGCTCGTGTTCGTCGTCGACATCCTCGGCGCGCAGACCTCGCAGAACCAGTAGTCCCGATCGGTCGCCGGTAGGCTGACGGGATGCGCCGCATCCTGATTCTCGGCTCCACCGGCTCGATCGGCACGCAGGCGCTGGACGTGATCCGCGGACGCCGCGACAGGTTCGAGGTCGTCGGGCTCGCGGCCGGCAGCAGCGCCGACGCGCTCGCCGCGCAGGCGGCGGAGTTCGGTGTGGAGCACACCGCGCTCGGCGCGGTCGAGGCCGAGCAGCTCGTCCGCGACGTGGATGCCGATGTCGTGCTCAACGGCATCACCGGATCCGTCGGGCTGGGTCCCACTCTCGCGGCGCTGGAGTGCGGGCGCACGCTCGCGCTCGCCAACAAGGAGTCCCTCATCGTCGGCGGCGAGCTCGTCACCGCGCGGGCGGCTCCCGGGCAGATCGTCCCGGTCGACTCGGAGCACTCGGCGATCACGCAGGCGTTGCGCGCCGGCGCGGCCGACGAGGTGCGCCGGCTCGTGCTGACCGCCTCGGGCGGTCCGTTCCGCGGTCGCAGCCGCGCCGACCTCGCCGGGGTCACCCCGGCGCAGGCGCTGGCGCATCCCACCTGGGACATGGGCCGCGTCGTGACGACGAACTCCGCGACGCTGGTCAACAAGGGCCTGGAGGTCATCGAGGCGCACCTGCTGTTCGGCATCGACTACGACGCCATCGACGTCGTCGTGCATCCGCAGTCGATCGTCCACTCGATGGTCGAGTTCGTGGACGGATCGACGATCGCGCAGGCGTCTCCGCCCGACATGCGCCTGCCGATCTCGCTCGGCCTGGACTGGCCGCACCGGGTCGGCGGCGTCGGCGTGCCGCTGGACTGGACGCGCGCCGGCTCGTGGACGTTCGAACCGCTCGACGAGGACGCGTTCCCCGCCGTCGCGCTCGCCAAGAGCGTCGGCCGCGCCGGTGCGACGTATCCGGCCGTGTTCAACGCGGCCAACGAGCAGGCCGTCGACGCGTTCCACGAGGGGCGGCTCTCGTTTCCCTGCATCCTCGACACCGTGCGACGGACCGTGGAGGCGCACGAGGCGCCGTCGATGCTGTCGCGCGACGCCCTGACCGAGGCGGAGGCGTGGGCGCGCAGGAGCGCCGACCGGATCATCGCCTCCGCGTGAGGTCGCCGCCCCGGCCGTGCGCCCGGGCGGAGAAGAGGACCGGACCGCCCACAGGGGATGGGGGAGAGCGGTCCGGTCCGGGGCCCGGTCGTCGATGACCCGGCCGCGCGGCCGCGGAGGGGAAGCAGCGGTCCGCGTTCGCGAGAGGAGCCGACGTCAGTAGGTCACCAGGCCGTGCGCGCGGAACTGCGCGCGCACCCGTTCCACGAGGGCGACGGAGGGCGGCTCGGTGTCGGCGAGACGGTACTCGCGGCCGAGGGCGTCCCACTTGTCGCGGCCCATCTGGTGGAACGGCAGCACTTCGACGCGCGTCACGGCGCCGGGTCGGATCTCGTTGAGGGATGCCGCGTAGGCCGCGACCGCTTCGATGCCCTCGACGTCGTCCGTCAGGCCCGGCACGAGGACGTACCGGATCCAGATCTCGGGGCCCTCGGGGCGGGTGGCCAGGCGCCGACCGAAGGCGAGGGTCGGTTCGAGATCGCGACCGGTGATCTCCCGGTAGGCCTGCGGGTCGCCGCTCTTCACGTCGAGCAGGACGAGATCGACGTCGTCCAGCATCGCGTCCGACGCCGCCGCGCCGAGGTAGCCGGAGGTGTCGATCGCCGTGTGGATGCCGCGCTCCTTCGCGCCACGGAGGATCCGTGCGGCGAAGGCGGGCTGCATGAGCACCTCTCCGCCGGAGAGGGTGATGCCGCCGCCGGTGGCGCGGAAGACCGCGGTGTACCGGGAGATGCGGGCCAGCAGCTCATCGCTCGTGACAGGCTGGCCGTCCTTCATCGCGAGCGTGTCGGGGTTGTGGCAGTACAGGCACTGCAGCGGGCATCCGCTGAGGAACGTGGTCAGTCTCGTCCCCGGTCCGTCGACCGCCGTGACCAGCTCCCACGAGTGCACGGAGCCGAGGCGGCCCTCGCGCATCGCCGTGAGGCGTTCGTGACGGTCGACGTCGGAGACCTCGAGTCCGTCGACGCCGGCGCCCGTGCGCCGATGGGCGGGCGCCTGGAGGGGGACCTCCAGGCGCACCGCGTCATCGGGGAGGGAGGCCGGTACCGTGTTGCACGGGTGGCGGAGCACCGCCCTGGCCATGGTCCTCAGCTTCTCTCGGGGGTCACATCGAGCCGTGGAAGGTCCGCGACAGGACGTCCAACTGCTGCTCACGGGTGAGGCGCACGAAGTTGACGGCGTAGCCGGAGACCCGGATGGTCAGCTGCGGGTAGTTCTCCGGGTGCTCCATGGCGTCCTCGAGCGTCTCGCGGTTCAGCACGTTGACGTTCATGTGGTAGCCGTGCGAGCCGACGTAGGCGTCGAGGAGGCCCGCCAGGTTGCGCACCTGCTCGTCCGTCGTGCGTCCCAGGCCGCTGGGCACGACCGTGTTGGTCAGCGAGATGCCGTCCTGCGCCTGCGCGTACGGGATCTTGGCGACCGACAGTGCCGACGCCAGCATGCCGTGCGTGTCGCGACCGTTCATCGGGTTGGCGCCCGGGGCGAACGGCTCGCCGGCGCGGCGACCGTCGGGCGTGTTGCCCGTCGCCTTGCCGTAGACGACGTTCGAGGTGATCGTGAGCACCGACTGCGTGGGCAGGGCGCCCCGGTACATCGGGTGACGGCGGATCTTCGACATGAAGCTCTCCACGAGGCCGACGGCGATCTGGTCGGCCCGGTCGTCGTCGTTGCCGTAGCTCGGGAAGTCACCCTCGGTGAGGTAGTCGACGACGATGCCGCGCTCGTCGCGGACGGGGGTCACCGTGGCGTACTTGATCGCCGCCAGCGAGTCCGCCGCGACCGAGAGTCCGGCGATGCCGCAGGCCATCGTGCGCAGCACGTCCTTGTCGTGCAGGGCCATCTCGATCCGCTCGTACGCGTACTTGTCGTGCGACCAGTGGATGCAGTTGAGGGCCTCCACGTACGTCTCGGCCAGCCAGTCCATCGTCTTGTCGAAGCGTTCCATGACGTCGTCGAAGTCGAGGGGGCCGTCGCCGACGGGCGCCGCGACCGGCGAGACCTGCTTGCCGGTCACCTCGTCGCGTCCGCCGTTGATCGCGTACAGGAGCGTCTTGGCGAGGTTCACGCGGGCGCCGAAGAACTGCATCTGCTTGCCGACGCGCATGGGGCTCACGCAGCACGCGATGGCCGCGTCATCCCCCCACGCCGGGCGGATGATCTCGTCGGACTCGTACTGCACGGCCGAGGTGTCGATCGACACGCGGGCGCAGTAGTCCTTGAACCCCTGCGGCAGCTCGGGGCTCCAGAACACGGTCATGTTGGGCTCGGGGGCCGGGCCCAGGTTGTAGAGCGTCTGGAGGAAGCGGAAGGAGTTCTTCGTGACGAGCGGGCGGCCGTCCTCGCCCATGCCGCCGATGGTCTCGGTGACCCATGTCGGGTCGCCCGAGAAGAGGCTGTCGTACTCGGGGGTGCGCAGGAAGCGGACGATGCGCAGCTTGATGACGAAGTCGTCGATGATCTCCTGGGCCTCGGACTCGGTGATGAGCCCGGCTTCGAGATCGCGCTCGATGAACACGTCGAGGAACGTCGAGGTGCGCCCGAGCGACATCGCGGCGCCGTTCTGCTCCTTCACGGCCGCGAGGTAGCCGAAGTACAGCCACTGCACGGCCTCGCGGGCCGTCGTCGCCGGACCGGAGATGTCGTAGCCGTACGACGCGGCCATCTGCTTCAGCTCGCCGAGCGCGCGGATCTGCTCCGCGTGCTCCTCGCGCATGCGGACGACCTCCTCGCTGAACGGCGTCGTGTCGAGCCCGAGCTTGTCGACCTGCTTCGCGGCGATGAGCTGGTCCACGCCGTAGAGCGCGACGCGGCGGTAGTCGCCGATGATGCGTCCGCGGCCGTACGCGTCGGGCAGTCCGGTGATCACGTGCGAGCTGCGGGCGGCGCGGACGTTGGGGGAGTAGGCGTCGAAGACGGCCTCGTTGTGCGTCTTGCGGTACGTCGTGAAGATCTCCTTCAGCGTCTCGTCGACCTCGTACCCGTACGTGTTCAGCGCGCCCTCGACCATGCGCCATCCGCCGTTGGGCATGATGGCGCGCTTGAGCGGCGCGTCGGTCTGCAGGCCGACGATGACCTCGTCGTCCTTCGCGATGTAGCCGGGACCGTGTGCCGTGATGCCGGCGGGCGTGTGTGCGTCGACGTCGTAGATGCCCTTCTCACGCTCGACGGGGAACATCGCCGACAGCGTGTCCCAGACCCGGGTGGTGCGCGCCGTCGCTCCCGTCAGGAACGAGGCGTCCCCGAGGTAGGGCGTGTAATTGCGCTGGATGAAGTCGCGCACGTCGATCGCGTCCTGCCAGGGGCCGGCGGTGAAACCGTTCCAGGCGGCGGGCTGCGTGTCCTGTGCGGAGGGGGTGACGGTGGTCATGATTCGCTTCCTCAGATCCTCGTGGGAGCGGCCCGTCCACCCATCCGTGGTCGGGTCGTGACCCCAGCATACGACCTGTGGTCAGACCACAACGGGACTGTGGAGGAAGTCGACAGGAGAAGCGCGCGAGGCGCCGCCCGCAATGTGGTCAGGCCACAAAGGGGAAGCGCCTCGCGAGAGAGCCCGAGCGGAGCTCAGAACGGCCGCGTCGGATCCGATGGTGCGATGGAGTCGGCGGGGTAGGGCACCGTCCACGTCGGTGCGGGGGCGGGCCAGCCCGCCGCGTCGAGCGCTCGGCGGGCGAGCTCGCGCGCCGAGTAGGGCGTGCGGACGCCGCGGATGTCGCGGTAGTCCTGGTGGCCGGGCCCCGCCCAGAGGATCGCGTCGCCGTCGCCGACCCGGCTCACGGCCTCGACGATCGCGCGCTCCGGCGGGGAGATCTCCAGGATCTCGGCGCGGGACATCGCCGCACGGGCCCCCGTCAGCAGCGCCGCGCGGATCTGGTCGGGATCCTCGTGACGCGGATGGTGATCCGTGATGATGAGGATGTCGCTGCCCAGCGCCGCCGTGCGGCCCATGTCGAAGCGCTTGGTCGTGTCGCGGTCGCCGTCGGCGCCGAACAGCATCAGCACCCGCCCGGGGGTGACCCTCCGGACCGCGGCCAGCGTCTTGTCGAAGGCGTCCGGGGAGTGCCCGAAGTCGACGTAGACCGCCGGCCCGGCATCCCCGGAGACGCGCTGCGTGCGTCCGGGGACGGCGGCCTCGATGCGGCGACCGTCGAGCGCGGCGTGGATCCGCGACCATTCGTACCCGGCCTCGACGAGCATCACGATCGCGAGCCCCGCGTTGGACGCCATATGCCGCCCGATCACCGGCACGGTCGTCTCCAGCGCCTGCCCGCCGGGACCCCGCAGCGAGAAGGTCGTGCCGTTCTGGCGTTCCGCGGAGATCTCCACGGTCCAATCGGCGGATGCCGGCACGGCCGCGATCGCGGGCGTCGTGATGGTCGTCGTCGGCACCGTCGCGGCGGCGACCAGCTGCGGCCCGTACTCCGAGTCGAGGCTGACGACCGCCCTCCGGCTGCGCTCCGGGGTGAAGAGGGGGAGCTTGGCCTGGAAGTAGGTCTCCATGTCGCCGAAGTCGTCCAGGTGGTCGTGGGTCAGGTTGGTGAAGCCCGCGACGTCGAAGACGATGCCGTCCACACGGTGGCGGTCGAGGGCCTGAGCGCTGACCTCGTCGGCCACGGCCTCGACGCCGCGCTCGCGCATGAGGGCGAGGAGGGCGTGGAACTCGCTGGCCTCGGGCGTGGTCAGGCGCGACGTGATCACCTCGGGGCCGATGTGGCGCTCGGCGGTGGACGACAGTCCGGCGACCACCCCCATCTGCTCGAGGATCGCTTTCAGCAGGTGCGAGACGCTGGTCTTGCCGTTCGTGCCGGTGACGGCGAGGAGGGTCGGCAGGTCGCGGTCGGTGCCGTAGACCCATGCCGACATGGCGCCGAGGGTGCCGCGGGGATCGGGGAAGACGGCCACCGGGAGCGTGGGAGACAGCGCCGCATCGCGGACGAGGCGCGCACCCTCCTCGTCGGTGATGATCGCCGCCGCGTCGAGGGAGGCCGCCGCGCTCGTGAACTCGGCACCGTGCTGATGGGTGCCGGGCAGGGCGACGAACGCCTCACCGGGGCGCAGATCGTTGGTGGACAGCGTGATCCCGCGCAACACGGTGTCGCCGTCTCCGGCGCGCAGCTCTCCGCCGAAGCGATCGACGAGGTCGATCAGTCTCCTCTGCGGCGGCTGATCGGGGCGAAGCGTCGGGGGCAGGGTGCTCTCGATGTCGGGTGTCATGATCCCCCCATGCTCGCGCATGGAGTTATGTGAAAACTATGTGCCCTCTATCGCGGCTCGTTGAGAGCGGCCGGGCGACGGGGGTCGAATCCGCCGCCCGACCGGGGGTCAGGCGCGGCGTCGGAAGAGGGCCACGGCGAGGGCCGCGAGCGCCGCGACCAGGGCCCCTCCGCTCAGCCAGCGGGCGACGGGATCGGCGTCTGCCGGTGCCGCGGCATCCGTCGACGCGTGCGTGTCGGCGTCGGCGTGCTCCTCGGTCGTCGAGGCGTCATGGCCGTGCTCTCCGCCGTCCGCGGAGACGGCGCCGACCGCGACGACCGGTGCCGGGGCGGCCAGGTCGTCCTCGGTCTGTCCCTCGGCGGCGACCTCCGACCAGTCGGTCGATCCCGTCGCGCAGGTCTGCAGGACGGGGAAGGCGACCGACGTGTTCGCGGCGCTGGAGGAGAAGATCACGTCGAGGGCGACGGATGCCGCGACGCCCGACTCGACGGGGGTCACGGCCGTGAACGTGACGCTCGTGGGGATGCCGTCGGTGTTCAGCTCACGGGAGATCGTCCAGGCGCCGTCCAGCACGGGCTTCACCCCGTCGATGCCCTGCGGCACCGTGATCTTCACGGCGGTGGTCGGGGAGTCCTCGCAGCCGTGGCTGAAGGAGAACGCGAGGCGGGTGGTCGTGCCGGCCGACGATTCGTCGGGGGTCACGTGGACATGCGCGGACGCGGCCAGCGGGGCGGCGAGGACGAGGGCTGCGCCGGCGATGAGGCCGGCGGCGAGGCGGGTGCGACGGCGCGAACGGGTGGTGACGGTCATCAGGGTGCTCTTTCTGTACGTGGTGCGGCGGGATGCCGCGGTGACGGGGCGGCGCGTGCGCCGCGGGTGCCGCGTGTGCGGCGGTGCTCAGCGTGCGAACGCCGGCGGCCCCCGTCGACGAAGAGCGGACAGCAGGAAGAGCGGGAGGGCGATGCGCCGGTCGGTCGGGGCGGCGTGCGCGCGGGGACGCGGTCCGGGCGCCGTCACGGCGGCCCGGGCGAGGAGGCGACGGACGCCGCGCGCGATCATCGCGAGCAGCCGTTCGCCGTAGGCGACGAGCGCGATCGTCACGAGGGCGGCCACCAGGTGGCCGATCAGCATGGCGGCCGTCAGATGCCCGCCGGCGTGGGTCGTCGCGACCCCGATCGCGACGCCCGGCATCACGTGCTCGTGCCCGGCGGGGGTGACCGGTGCGGCGCCGCCGACGACGGCGAACGCCGTGTGCAGGGCGATCTGGGCCGTCGCGATGGCGGCCGCCAGCCGCGGAAGGCTGCGCCGTCGTCCGACCATCGCGACCGCGAGCGGCGCCGCCAAGACGGTCACGGCGACCAGCAGCCACAGCGACGGCGCGGCCCCGCCGCCGAACGTGTGCCCGGTCGAGGCGAGGGTCGTCGCGATCGCCGCCGCCGCCGTCCCGCGCAGGGCCCGCAGCCGGCGGGTCATCGGGCGTTCGGGCACACGTCGAGCCTACCGGGGCCCGGGGCGCGGACTGAGCAAACTCAAAGCGGTGGCGGGTAGCCTGTTCGCTCGTGACCGTCATCGCCTTCATCGTCGGCGTCCTGCTGCTTGTCGTGGGACTCGCCGCATCCATCGCCCTGCACGAGATCGGTCATCTCGTGCCCGCGAAGCGCTTCGGCGTCCGCGTCGGGCAGTACATGGTGGGCTTCGGACCGACGCTGTGGTCGCGTCGCTTCGGCGAGACCGAGTACGGCGTGAAGGCCGTGCCGTTGGGCGGCTACATCTCGATGGCGGGGGTGTACCCGCGGTCGCGTGCCCGCGCCGCGGTGGGCGGTGCCGCGGGCAAGGCAGGGGGCGGGTTCTTCGCCACGATGGTGCAGGACGCCCGCGCCGCCAATGACGAGACGATCGCCGGAGACGACAGCACGGGCACGTTCCACGCGCTGCCCGTGTGGAAGCGGGTCGTCATCATGCTGGGCGGCCCCGTCATGAACCTGCTGCTCGCGATGCTGCTGTTCGCCATCGTGTTCAGCGGGATCGGGGTGCAGACGGCCACCACGACGGTCGCCGCCGTCAACGAATGCGTCCTGCCTGCCGGCTCCACCCAGACCGCCTGCACCGCGGAC
The DNA here is from genome assembly GCF_021401375.1 of Microbacterium sp. NFH-22A-Y. NCBI lineage: Bacteria > Bacillati > Actinomycetota > Actinomycetes > Micrococcales > Microbacteriaceae > Microbacterium > Microbacterium sp. NFH-22A-Y. Next base: position 1,088,946 of record NZ_JACBGF010000002.1, read on the forward strand.
GACCCGCAGTCGCCGGCCGCGGCGGCGGGCCTTCGCCCCGGCGACGAGCTCGTGTCGGTCGACGGGACCCCCGTCGCCACCTTCGAGGAGGCGTCGGCGATCATCCAGGCCGCCCCGAACCGCACGATCGACGTCGTCGTCCGTCGCGACGGCGTCGAGCAGACCCTGCGCGTGACGCCGATGCTCGCGCAGCGCCAGATCGCGGGTCCGGACGGCACGGCGGTGACCGCGGAGGTCGGCTTCGTCGGGATGACGGCCGCGACCGCCTATGTGCGCCAGCCGCTGTGGGACGGGCCCGCCGCCGCGCTGCAGCAGGCCGGCCAGGTCGCCGGCATCATGTGGCAGCTCCCGGTCCGGGTCTACCAGACGGCCTCCGACCTGGTCACGGGGGCGCCGCGCGATCCCAACGGCCCGCTCTCGGTCGTCGGCGTGGGCCGGCTCGCCGGAGAGGCGGCGGCCATCGACGCGCCCGTCCTCGACCGGGTGGCCACGATCCTCGGTCTGCTCGGATCGCTCAACCTCGCGCTGTTCGTCTTCAACCTCATCCCGTTGCTCCCGTTGGACGGCGGGCACGTCGTCGTCGCGCTCTGGGACGGACTCAAGCGGGCCTGGGCGAAGCTGTGGCGGCGGCCGCCGCCCGCTCCCGTGGACGCGACACGGCTCGTGCCGGTCACCTTCGTCGTCGTCATCGCGCTCATCGTGATGGGCGGCATCCTCATCCTGGCCGACATCGTCAACCCGATGAAGATCTTCGGCTGAGCGTCCTCGCGCCCCGGTTCAGGACAGCGCGTCGGCGATGAGGCTCTCGAGGGTCCGCAGCCCGTCGCGCGACAGGATCGACTCGAGGTGGCCCTGCACCGAGGCGTAGCCCGGCCCGCGGAGCGCGTAGACGTCGCCGGATGCCGGGTCGGCCGAGATCCGCGTCCGGCCGATCTCGTCGGTGCCCGGCTCGACACGCGCCGTGAAGGTGTTGTAGAAGCCGATGGACGCCGGCACCCCGAAGACGTCGACCGTCTTCTGCAGGCCCTGATGCGGCGCGTCCAACGGGGCCAGGGAGATGCCGAGCCGATCGGCGAGGATCTGGTGGCTCAGGCAGACGGCCAGCAGGGGGCGGCCGCTCTCCAGCCGGTCGGCCACGACGGCGCGCATCGTCCGGATCCGTGCGTTGGCGTCGTCACGCGGGTCGCCGGGTCCGGGCCCGGCGACCACCAGGTCGGCGGCCGCGAGGGCCGCGGCATCCGCGTCGTTCCACGGGAGGATCGAGACCGCGAAGCCGAGGTGGCGCAGCTGGTGCGCGAGCATCGTCGTGAAGCGGTCTTCGGCGTCGACGACGACCGCGGTGCGCCCGGAGTACGGTCCCGCGATCTCGCCGGCTTGCGGCTCGAGCCAGAACGACGCGAGGCGTTCGTTGCGCGCGGCCAGCAGTGCGGCGATCTCGGGCGCGTCGGCGAGGCGGGGAGGCCGGGCGGCGGGCGCGTCTTCGTCGAGCGCGCTCGCCTCCGCGACGACGTCGCGGGCGACCGCGCCGATGGCGCCCAGCACGCCCGCGGCCTTTCCATGGGTCTCACCGACCTCGCCGTCGGGATCGGAGTGACGCACGAGCGTCGCGCCGACCGGCACGCGCAGCGTGCCGTCGACGAGATACGCCGTGCGGATGAGGATCGGCGCGTCGAGGTCGTGTCCGCCGCCGGGCGTGGGCGTGAACAGTGCGGCGACGCCCGAGTAGTAGCCGCGCGGAGCGCGTTCGTGTCGCTGGATGACGGTGCACGCGTTCTGCATGGGCGATCCGGTGACCGTCGGGGCGAACATCGTCTCGCGCAGGATGTCCCGCGGATCCATCGTGCTCGTCCCGCGCAGCATGTACTCGGTGTGCGTCAACCGCGACATCTCCTTGAGATGCGGACCGGTGATGCGGCCCCCGTCGCTGCAGACGGCGCTCATCATCTTGAGCTCCTCGTCGACCACCATGAAGAGCTCTTCGGTCTCCTTGGTGGACGAGAGGAACTCCGTCAGGGTCTCTGCCGTGGCCCCGCCGGCCGGGTGGCGGAACGTGCCGGAGATCGGGTTCATCGTCACCGTGCTGTGGCCGGGCCCGGCGGGAGCCCCGGCCTGCGCGCTCACGTGCGCCTCCGGGCTCGCCCCGACCGCGAGGTGGCCGGGGGTGGAGACGAGGAAGGTCCAGTAGGCGCCGCGCTCGTGTTCGAGCAGAGCGCGGAACCAGGTCAGGCCGGCGGTGAGGGCATCGGTGTCGACGGATGCCGTGAAGTCGCGCCGGATGACGAAGTTCGCGCCCTCGCCGCGACCGATCTCATCGGCGATGACGGTGCGCACGATCGCGGCGTACTCGTCGTCGGAGATGTCGAACCCGGCGTCGGCCAGCGGCACCGCCGCGGTGGGCAGCGCCGCCAGCACGTCGGCGCGGGGGAGCGTGGTGTGCTCCTCGACGACGAGGCAGCGCAACGGCGCGCCGTCGTCGTGGCACGCGAAGCCGCGCTCGACGACCTGCCGGTAGGGCACCAGCGCCAGCACCTCTCGCGGGGCGCCGGTCGCATCCCTCAGCGGGATGTCGGCGAGCAGGGCGACGTCGACGACATCGCCGACGAGCAGCTCGACGGTGTCGGGATCCCGCGCGATCAGGGCGAAGGGGCGATCCGCGCGCAGCACGGACTCCAGGAGGGCGGGGCTCGGGGTCATCGCCGGGCCTTTCTTCAGGTCGGGCGGGCTGGGTTCGTCCGGGAACGAAAAGACCGCCTCGAGGGCGGTCTGTGGTCGTGGGTCGCGAGCACACCGCCTCAGCGGGTGGGCCACCAGGAGGTGTTCGCGAACATGCGGTCACGATATCAGAACCAACGGTGCGCCTCTTCGCACCGCCCCCGCGCGGCCCGTGCGGCGTAGGCTGGTGCAGTGCCAGCAGTGAACATCGGGATGCCGCGTGTGCCGGACGTCCTCGCCCCGCGCCGCAAGAGCCGTCAGATCAAGGTCGGGAAGGTGCTCGTCGGTGGCGACGCGCCCGTGAGCGTGCAGTCGATGTGCACGACGCCCACGACCAACATCAACGCCACGCTCCAGCAGATCGCGGAGCTCACGGCATCCGGCTGCGAGATCGTGCGCGTCGCCGTCCCGAGCCAGGATGACGCGGATGTGCTGCACATCATCGCGAAGAAGAGTCAGATCCCCGTGATCGCCGACATCCACTTCCAGCCCAAGTACGTCTTCCAGGCCATCGACGCGGGCTGCGGCGCGGTGCGTGTGAACCCGGGCAACATCCGCAAGTTCGACGACCAGGTCGGCGCGATCGCGAAGGCGGCGAAGGATGCCGGTGTGTCGCTGCGCATCGGCGTGAACGCCGGCTCGCTCGACAAGCGGCTGCTGGAGAAGTACGGCAAGGCGACTCCGGAGGCGCTCGTGGAGAGCGCCGTCTGGGAGGCCTCGCTGTTCGAGGAGCACGACTTCCACGACTTCAAGATCTCGGTGAAGCACAACGACCCGATCGTCATGGTGAAGGCCTACCGCATGCTCGCCGAGCGGGGCGACTGGCCCCTGCACCTCGGTGTGACCGAGGCCGGTCCCGCGTTCCAGGGCACGATCAAGAGCGCGACCGCCTTCGGCATCCTGCTCGGCGAGGGCATCGGCGACACGATCCGCGTCTCGCTGTCGGCGCCGCCGGCCGAAGAGGTCAAGGTGGGTCACCAGATCCTGCAGTCGCTGAACCTCCGCGAGCGCAAGCTCGAGATCGTCTCGTGCCCGTCGTGCGGGCGGGCGCAGGTCGACGTCTACACCCTCGCCAACGACGTCACCGAAGGCCTCAAGGACATGACCGTGCCGCTGCGCGTCGCCGTCATGGGCTGCGTCGTCAACGGCCCCGGTGAGGCGCGCGAGGCCGACCTCGGCGTCGCGTCCGGCAACGGCAAGGGACAGATCTTCGTCAAGGGCGAGGTCATCAAGACCGTCCCGGAGGCCGAGATCGTGGCCACCCTGATCGAAGAGGCCAACCGCATCGCCGACGAGATGGGCCCCGACGCCCCGCTCGGAACGGCGCAGGTCGTCACGGCCTGACGGCGGTCCCTCTTCCTCGGCGGCGCACCATATGCCGCCATCGGCATGGGCGTGACCAGATCGTTGTGGGCTCCGTTCGAGCGACGAATCGTGCGCGTGCCACGATGGGTTCATGGCCCCCCTTCCTACGTTTACCAAGGACGTCGTCCGGCGCGCGGCACTTCTGATCGCGCTGGCGGCGACCGTCGTGTCGCTGCCGGCTTGTGCGTCCGGCGGCTCTGTCGCGAGCTCCCCTTCGACCAGCGAGGCTGCGGCCTCCGCGCCCGAGAGCCCCACCCCCAGCTCGGCGATCGACACGGCCGCGCGCCCCGCTTTCGGAGGCGACTGCGCCTCCGTCGTGGACGCGGCGCGGCTCTCCTCGATTCTGGGCAGAGAGCTCGGGCAGGCTTCCGAGGAGACCTCGACCGGCGTGCGTACGCTCGGGGGCCTGGAATGCGTCTGGCGGACGGGGAGCGGTTCGGCCGTGCGCAGCTTTGCCGCTCCCGTCGATGTCGTCCCGGAAGCCACCCAGTCCCGCTACGGCAGCGTGGTCTGCGAGGGATACCTCTACGACGGTTGGGGGTGCCGGATCGCGGTCCGCAACGACACGACCTGGCTCCTGGTCACGATCGACGGCGAAGTGGGCGTCGAGGGGTCGGCGTCAAAGGCTCAACTGAGCGAGGACGCCGGAAAGCTCGCCCCGCTCTTCCAGGAGTCCCTGGCGGCATCGCCCGCTCCGCGAGCTGCGACCCCGAGCGCGGGATGGTGGGCGGCGCCCACCTGTGAGGACCTGGGGAGCCGACTCGATCTCGCGGGCATTCTCGACTCAGCCGATTTCGAGTCCGGGTATCCGTCGGGATTCGCCACCGACATCGCGTCGGAGCTGGCGATCGCGCGCGGGACGATGATCGACTGCAAGTGGTACTCGTCGTCCGCAGAGGGGATGACGGCGATCGTCATCACCGCCTATCCCGGCGCCGCGGATGAGTGGGAGCAGCTCGAGAACGACCTGTCGTCGCGGACAACGGTGACGCCCGTCGTCGTCGCAGGTGCGCAGCAGGCGATCGAGGGCACCGGCGCCATTCGTCCGGAGAGTTCGTTCGTGGCCGCCACCGACGGGATCAACCTCATCCAGGTCGCGGAGGCGCCCCGCACCGCCGACGCGACGGCGTCCGTGATCGCCGCGCTGAGCCAGGGCTGAGCGCGGCCGGCGGGCGGCGTCAGCGCGCGACGCTCATCGCCCGCCGACCCTCGCGCGTCCGCGCCAGGGCCCGCGACAGATCGGCGATCAGGTCGTCGACGTGCTCGAGTCCGATCGACAGTCGCAGGATGTCGGCGGCGGGACGCGCCTCGGGCGCGACGGGGCGGTGCGTGAGCGCCGCGGGATGCTGGACGAGCGAGTCGACGCCGCCCAGGGACACCGCGTGGGTGAACAGGCGCAGGGATGCCGCGACCTGTGCCGCCGCGTCGTAGCCGTCCCGCAGGCGCAGAGCGAGCATCGCGCCGCCGCCGTGCTGCTGGCGTGCCAGGAGTCCCTGCGGATCACCGTGCAGTCCGGGGTAGAAGACGTCGACGACCGCATCGTCCTCCTGCAGATGCCGAGCGATGTGCGCCGCCGACCCCTGCTGGGCGCGCATGCGCAGTGGCAGCGTCGGCAGCCCGCGGTGGAGGAGATACGCGCCGAGCGGATGGAGGATGCCGCCGGTGATGGCGCGCACGCGTCGTAGGGCCGCCGCGGACTCCGGGCCGCAGGCGATGACCCCGCCGACGACGTCGCCGTGGCCGCCGAGGTACTTCGTCGCGCTGTGCAGCGACATCGCCGCGCCGTGGTGGAGCGGCTGCTGCAGCACCGGGGTGGCGAAGGTGGTGTCCACGAGCACCGGCACGCCGTCCGCCTGCGCGACCACGTCGGCGATGTCGACGAGGTCCAGGGTGGGGTTCGCGGGCGTCTCGACGATCACCAGACCGGTGTCCGGTCGCAGCGACGCTCCGACCTCGTCCGCGGAGCAGAAGGTCACGTCGGTGCCGAGCAGGCCCGTCGCCAGCAGATGGTCACTGCCGCCGTACAGCGGTCGCACCGCCACGACGTGCGGGCGACCGACGGACACCGTGTGCGAGAGGACGGCGGCGGTGAGCGCGGCCATCCCGGACGCGAACGCGACAGCGGCCTCGGCGTGCTCGAGTGCCGCGAGGGCTTCCTCGAAGCGCGCCACGGTGGGGTTCCACAGCCGCGCGTACACGTGGCTGCCCCCGTCGATGGGCGTGCCCCCGGTGGCCAGCGCCTCGTAGGAGTCTCCGCCGCGCTCGACGTCCGGCAGGGGGTACGTGGATGACAGGTCCAGCGGCGGAGTGTGCACGCCGAGGGCGGCGAAGTCGTCACGACCGGCGTGGACGGCGAGTGTGTCGGGGTGCGTCATGCCCGCGAGTATGAAGGAAAGAGCGGCAGACCGCCTGCGTGATTGCGGAAAGAGCAATCGGGTGATCGAATTGTGCCGCTGTCATCAATCCCGCGCGACCGTGAGGAGCCGCCCTTGCCGGAATCACAAGGCGCCGCATCCGCTCTGGACGAGCTCGACCTCCGTGTGCTCGCGGCGATCGTGCGCGCTCCCGGGCGCTCCAACAAGGCGCTCGCCGATGATCTCGGCATCGCCGAGTCGACGTGCGCGTACCGCGTGCGGACGCTGCGTTCGCGCGGCGTGCTCACCGGCGTGCGGGTGCTCGTCGACCCGGCATCCCTCGGTCTGCCGCTGCAGGCGGTCATCCGCGTCCGGCTCGGCCGTCACACCCGCGAGGGCGTCGGCCGGCTCTTCGATGCGATCGTCGCGACCCCCGGAGTGATCGAGGCGTTCCACGTCGCGGGCGAGGACGACTTCCTCGTGCACGTCGCGGTCGAGGATGCCGCGGCGCTGCGTGACATCGTGCTGCAGCACATCACCGTGCACGAGTCGGTGCGCACGACCGAGACCCACCTGGTCTTCGAGCGGCGCGAGGGCGTCGGGCCGCTCGCCCGCGTCACCGGGGAGCGACCGTCGGGTCCCACAGCGAGTGATAAGCGTTGATCGCCGGCTGTCCGCCCAGGTGCGCGTAGAGCACGGTCGACGACGCCGGGATGTCGCGCGAGCCGACGAGATCGATGAGTCCCGCGAGAGACTTCCCCTCGTAGACCGGGTCGGTGATCATCGCCTCCAGCTGCGCGCCGATGGCCATCGCCTCCATCGTCGAGTCGACGGGGATGCCGTACAGCTCGCCCGCCCAGCCCTCCAGCACCTGGATCTCGTCGTCGCGGAGGTCGCGGCCGAGCTCGATGAGCTCCGCGGTGTGGCGGGCGATGCGCGCCACCTGGTCCCGGGTCTTCTGGAGCGTGGCGGACGCGTCGATCCCGAGCACGCGGCGCTTCACCCCGGTGGCCTCCTCCAGCGCCGCGAACCCGGCGATCATGCCCGCGTGGGTGGAGCCGGTCACGGTGCACACGATGATCGTGTCGAAGAACACCCCGAGCTGCTTCTCCTGTTCGGCGACCTCGAACGCCCAGTTCGCGAAACCGAGGCCGCCGAGCGGGTGCTCGCTCGCGCCGGCCGGGATCGGATAGGGCGTTCCGCCGCCCGCCTCGACCTCGGCGAGGGCCTGCTTCCAGGAATCGCGGATGCCGATGTCGAACCCGGCGTCGTCGAGGCGCGAGTCCGCGCCCATCATGCGCGAGAGCAGGATGTTGCCGACCTTGTCGTTGGTGGGGTCGTCCCACGGAACCCACTTCTCCTGCACGAGCCGCGCCTTCAGCCCGAGGTGCGCCGCGACGGCCGCGACCTGTCGGGTGTGGTTGGACTGGTAGCCGCCGATCGAGACGATCGTGTCGGCGCCGGAGGCGAGGATGTCGGGGACGATGTACTCGAGCTTGCGTACCTTGTTGCCGCCGAACGCGAGGCCACTGTTCACGTCTTCGCGTTTCGCCCAGATCTGCGCACCGCCGAGGTGATCGCTGAGCCGCGCCAGGTGCTGCAACGGGCTGGGGCCGAACGTGAGGGGGTGGCGCGGGAACTCGTGCAGCTTCATGCGGGGTCCTGTTCGATCGGGGTGGTCCGGGTGGTCGGGATGCCGAGGCTCTGCCACGTCTGCTCGGCCAGGCGGGCGGCGCCGTCGGCGTCGCCGTCGGCGCACAGCGCGATGAGTCGTTCATGCCGAGCGGCCGACTCTGCTCCTTCGTGCGAGGCGAACCGCAGCCGCTCCACGCGACGCAGGACCGGCTCGTACTGGGCGATGACCGCGACGGCGGCCGCGTTGCCGCTGGCATCGAGCGCGACGCGATGGAAGCGCTCGTCCGCGGCGAGGGCGGCGTCGGTGTCGCCGGCCCGCTGCGCGGCGGTGAACGCCGCGTTGGCGTCGCGCATGGCGGACAGATCGGCCGTCGTCAGCCGCGGCACGGCCGTCCGCACGGCGAGGGCGTGGAGAGCGCCGACGACGGCCTGAGCATCGCGGATCGCTCGGGGGTCGAGGGGGGCGACGACGGTGGAGCGGCCGGGCGTGGCCGTCACGAGTCCGGCGCGGGCGAGCTCGAGCAGCGCCTCGCGCACGGGCGTCCGGCTGACGCCGAGCCGTTCGGCCAGCTCGACGTCGCGCAGCTGTTCGCCGGGCGCGAGCGTGCCGTCGACGATGGCGTCGCGCAAGCGGGCGTGCACGTCGTCGCGCAGGAGGGCGCGCGGTACGGGCGTGAGCGAGAGAGACACGATATGCAATATATCGCATCGCGGAATGGAGCAGGAGTCGAGAGGCGCGCGGATGACCGCGGGTCTCAGGCGGGGGCGAACGCGATGGTCCCGTCCGGGACGGATGCCGCGAGAAGCCGGAGCGCGGCGCTCGTCCCGGGGGCGGCGTCGAGGCCCGTGACCGTCGCCTCGACCGGGGGCCGATCGATCTGGACGCGGGCCGTCGTGCCGCGGACGTTCAGCACGAGCGCGTCGAACACCTCTCCCTCGTGCCCGGCGAGCAGCGCCGCCTCGACGCGATCGATCGACCCCGCGTCCAGACGGCCCGCGACGGCGGCGCTCCGCGCCATCGCTGCCGGCAGCCCGGCCAGCGACGAACGCGCCCACTCGGGCACCTCGCGGCCGTTCGCGAGCGCGTCGCAGATGACCAGCGACCAGCGGTCGACGAGGCGCCGCAGCGGCGCGGTCGTGTGGGCGTACGGAGCGCCGATCGCCGCCTGCATCGTCTCGGTCGGCACGTCGCCGTCGAACGTCGTGTAGCCCGCGCCGCGGAACAGGGCTGCCGCGTACTCGCGGACCACCCGCGCGGCGGGGGAGCGGTCGAGACCGCGGAGATAGTCCCCGTACGCCACCTCCGGTGCCCACGGCATCCCGAGCGCGACGGTCTGTGACCGGAAGGACGCCACATCCTCCGCGGCGGCGGGCGGCATGGTCCGCAGGATGCCGATGCGACCGTCGATCATGATCTGCGCCGCGGCCATGCCCGTCAGCAGCGACACATCGGCATTCCAGTCCTCGAGCGGTACCCCGTCGCTGCGATCGAGGGCGTACTCCCCGGGCTCTCCGGCCGGTGGCGAGACGACGCGGGTCTCGGGCAGGTTCAGGCTCGCGCCGCCGCGCTCCCGCTCGCGGTCGGCGCGCGCCGCACCGAACCAGGGGAGCGCCAGGAGCGTGGCCGGCGCGTCGCCCGCATCGATCGCGCGTTGCGCGTCCACGTACGACCATTGCCGCCGCGAGCGCACCACCGCGCGGGTGAGGGTCGTCTCGACGGGCCGCGCGCCGTCGTCGAGGACGAATCGCCAGACGAACGCGCGGCGATCTCGGCCCGGAAGCAGCGAGGCGGCGCCGTCGCCGAGCACCCCCGGATGCAGCGGGATGCGGCCGTCGGGAGCGTAGAGGGTCTGGCCGCGGCGGCGGGTCTCGGCATCCAGCGCGCCGCCGGCGCTCACGAACGCGGGGACGTCGGCGATCGCGTAGTGCAGGATCGCCCCGCTCGCGGTGCGTTCGAGGTGCAGCGCCTGGTCGAGGTCGGTGGAGCCGGCGGGATCGATCGTGAGGAAGGGGATGTCGCGCAGATCGGCCAGCCCGGATGCCGAGGGCGCGACCGGCACGGTGTCGGCGGCACGCTCCGCCTCGGCCTGCGCATCGGCGGGGTACCCGTCCGGGAGATCGAGCGCGCGGCGCAGGGCTTGCAGCGACGCGGCGAGCTGACCCCCGATGGAGCTGCCGATGAGCCGGGAGCGACGCTGGACCACGCGCCCAGTGTAGGTGGAGACGGGCGCGAACCTTTCGGCCGGTGCTGGACACTACACAGTGTGAGCAATGACGATGCGGACGCATGGCGGAGGCTGTGCGCCGGTGACGATACGGCGATGCGCGACCTCTTCGATCTCCACGAGGCCCGTCTCTTCCGTCAGGCGTGTCGTCTGCTCGCCGATCGGGAGGACGCCAAGGATGCCGTGGCGATCGCCTTCCTCGAGGCGTGGCGGAAGAAGGCCGCCGTGCGCCTCGTCGACGGCTCTCCGCTGCCCTGGCTGTTGACCACCGTCGTCAACACCTCCCGGAACGTGGAGCGATCTCGCCGGCGCTACCGCGCGTTGCTGGCACGGACGCCCGCGGCGGCGGCCGTCGATCCCCCCGTGGCGCCGGATGAGAGCGGCGTGCTCGCCTCTCTCGCCCAGCTCCCGGGCGTGGAGCGCAGCGTCGTGGTCCTCGTGGTGCTCGAGGGCTACTCGGAGCGTGAGGCGGCGGATGCACTCGGCATCCCCGTCGGCACCGTCAAATCGAGGCTGTCTCGCGCGAAGGCCCGACTGCGGGACGGGATGGCGGCACTGGAGGCATCGTGGACCTGAACGAAGAACTCACCCCGCGCGAGCACGCCGAACTCCGCGAGAGTGTGGTCACCGGCGTCGGTCGTCTGCGGGCAGCACGCGCGCGGCGGTCGCGCATCGTCGCCGGCGTCGCCGCCGCCGCTCTGGTTGCCGTCGTCGTCACGGCGGTCGCGTTCACGACGCTGCGGCAGCCCGACCGGGTGACCACGCCGATCGAGACCATGTCGCCCTCGCCCTCGCCCTCGGCGACGCGTGCGCCGACGCCGGAACCGTCGCCGTCGGCATCGGGCAGCATGCCACCCGTTGCTTCATCGTCGCCGTCCATCGCTTTCGATGACGACTGCGCCGCGGTGATGAGCACCGTCGCCCTCTCGGCTGCGTGGGGGTCCGAAGCCACCGCGGAAGCGCGCAGCTACTTCTTCGTCGACGTGCGAACGGCTGGGGGGATCACGTGCGACTGGCGCTTCGCTGACGGCACCACTCTCCGCGTCTCGGCAATGCCGTCTTCGGTCGTAGATAGCAGTCTCCGGAGCACGTACGAATCGGCTCTTTGTGAGCCGGTGCCGTGGCTTTCGACAGGATGCCGAAAAGCCGTGGAGGATGACAAGACCTGGCTTCTGGCTACAGTTTCGGGCGATGTGTACCAGTTCGTCGACGGAGAGTTCGATGAGGCCGCTGTGCGTCAACGGCTCGACGCGCTGACGCCGTTGCTGTTCGACGCACTCGCGCGCGCCGGAGCCCCGTCTGCGGCGACGAGAACCGACGAGTGGTGGCCACAAGTGACGTGCGACGATCTTGCAACGAAGATTCCGTTGGCTCAGCTCCTGGGATCATCCGGCTATCAGACGGGATTTGGTGGCGAGGCAAGCGCCGATGTCGACTCTCGGGTTGCCGGTGCGCAGGGTTTTGGCCTCCAATGCGGTTGGCGGCCCTCTGATGACTCGGCATCGGGATCGAGCATGATGATCATGCTGTATCCGGGCGGCGCCTGGGATTGGGAGCGGATCGCGACCGCGACGGATCCGGTCGGTGATGTCGTGCCGGTGAACGTCGACGGTGCTCGCGCCGCAGTGGCGACGCGGTCGGAGACCAGCTCTCCGCTGAGCAACGTCTACGCGTCGGACGGTGTGAACGTCGTGAGGGTCTTCAGCGCACCAGATCCGCTGGCCGCCGCCGCCGCCCTCCTGGCAGCGATGAAGGGTGCGAGGGGATAGCCAGTGGCTGCGGACTAGGCTTGACGCTCGTGGTCACCCGTCTGTCGAACTTCTTCCTCCGCACGCTTCGCGAAGACCCCTCGGATGCCGAGGTCACGAGCCACCGTCTGCTCGTGCGCGCCGGCTACATCCGCCGTCAGGCGCCGGGGATCTTCGCGTGGCTGCCGCTGGGCCTGCGCGTGAAGGCCCGCATCGAGACCATCATCCGCGAGGAGATGACGGCGGCCGGAGCGCAGGAGGTCCACTTTCCGGCGCTCATGCCGCGCGACCCCTACGAGGCGACCGGGCGCTGGGAGGAGTACGGCGACGGCATCTTCCGACTCAAGGACCGCAAGGGCGCCGACTACCTGCTCGCCCCCACCCACGAAGAGGCGTTCACGCTGCTGGTGAAGGACCTGTACGGCTCCTACAAAGACCTGCCGCTGACGATCTACCAGATCCAGGACAAGTACCGCGACGAGGCCCGCCCGCGTGCGGGTCTCCTGCGCGGCCGCGAGTTCACGATGAAGGACGCCTACTCCTTCGACTACACCGACGCCGGGCTCGACACCAGCTACATGGCCCAGCGCGACGCCTACGAGCGGATCTTCCAGCGCCTGGGCCTGGAGTACGTCATCGTCCAGGCGGATGCCGGGGCGATGGGCGGCTCGCGCAGCGAGGAGTTCCTGCACCCGACGGCGATCGGCGAGGACACGTTCGTGCGCTCGGCCGGCGGCTACGCGGCCAATGTGGAGGCGTTCGAGACCCTGGCGCCCGAGCCCATCGCGTTCGACGGGTTCGGCGAGCCGGTGATCTTCGACTCCCCGAACACGCCCACGATCGACACGCTCGTGGCGCACACCAACGCCGTGCTCGACGGTGAGTACACCGCCGCCGACACCCTCAAGAACGTCGTCCTCGCGCTCACGCACCTCGACGGCACCCGCGAGCTCGTCGTCGTCGGCCTCCCCGGCGACCGCGACGTCGACGACAAGCGCGTCGAGGTGGCGTTCGCGCCCGCCGAGGTCGAGCCCGCCACGCCCGAGGACTTCGAGAAGCACCCGCTGCTGGTCAAGGGGTACATCGGACCGTGGTCGCCCCAGGGCGCGATCCTGGGCGAGGAGTCGGCTACCGGCATCCGCTACGTCCTCGACCCCCGCGTCGTGGACGGCACGCGCTGGATCACCGGCGCGAACATCGACCAGAAGCACGTGCACTCGCTCGTCGCCGGTCGCGACTTCGCCGCCGACGGGTACGTCGAGGTCGCGACGGTGCGCGCCGGCGACCCGGCGCCCGACGGCTCCGGCCCGGTCGAGCTCGCCCGTGGCATGGAGATCGGCCACGTCTTCCAGCTGGGGCGCAAGTATGCGGACGCGCTCGGTCTCAAGGTGCTCGACGAGAACGGCAAGCTCGTGACCGTCACGATGGGCTCCTACGGCATCGGCGTCACCCGCATCCTCGCGATCATCGCCGAGCTCAACAACGACGACAAGGGCCTCATCTGGCCGGCATCCGTGGCGCCGTTCGACGTGCAGGTCGTGGCGACGGGGCGGGATGCCGTGGCCTTCGAGCTCGCCGAGAAGCTGTCGGCCGACCTCGAGGGTGCGGGACTCGACGTGCTCTACGACGACCGGCCGAAGGTCTCGCCGGGTGTGAAGTTCGGTGATGCCGAGCTCGTCGGCGTTCCGCAGATCGTCATCGTCGGCCGCGGGGCGGCCGACGGCGAGGTGGAGCTGTGGGATCGCCGGTCCGGAGAGCGCACGCTCGTCTCGGCGGCCGACGCCGTCGCCCGCCTGTCGGTCCGCTGACGGCGCGCCGGCACCGACACCCCCCACCCGCGGCCGCGGGTCAGAACGGTGGTGGTCCGGTGTCGTCCGCACGCTCGGCGACGGGGCGGAACACCGGGGTTCGACGCTCCGGCTCCACGAGGTAGCGTCGGCCGTACGGCGAGGTCCACTCCAAGACGCCTCCGCTGTCGGGAACCTGGACCACCGTCCAACCGCCATGATGCTTCACCTTGTGGTGGCCCGGGCACAGGGGAGCGAGGTTGTCCGCCGCGGTCGCTCCGCCCTCGGACCAGGCGAGCGTGTGGTCGATCTCACACCGTGAGGCCGGCATGACGCACCCGGGTGCCATGCAGCGCTCGGCCCGCCACCGTACGAGGCGCCGGAGCTCGGGCGGCGGGTCGTACCTGCGGCGCCCGACGGACAGCACGGCGCCGGTCTCGGGATGGGTCAGCACGCGCATCCAGCCCCTGGCGCCACCGCTGAGCTCGCGGGCCCGCTCGATCGGGATCGGACCGAGGCCCTCGACCTGCGCCGGTTCTCCGGCGCCGTGCGCGTCTTCCCGCAAGGACAGCGCCGGAACGGTCACGACCACGGTCGGACGGATTCCCCGCGCCGAGGGGGAGTGGCCGTCGCAGCGACCGTCGATCAGCAGATCGCAGAGGACGTCGGCACGCACCTGGTCGAGGGAACGGTCGTCGGCGGGTGGGGGCGTGGCGTCGGCGGACGCGTCGGGGACGGCCCGGCGTCCGGTCATCGCCGCGGCCATCCGCGTCAGCCGGTCGAAGATCGCGTGGGCCTCGACGCTGGGCAGATGCGCGGTCAGGACGGACATGCCGTCGGCGGCCGGGACGACGTGCACGCGGCGCTGCGCGAGGGCGCGCTCGTGCGTCTCGGTGAGGGTCTGCACCGCCTCGGCCGCGACGAGGTCGCGCAGGCGACGCCGGAACGTCCCCGCGGGGAGGTCCTCGGCCAGCCGAACCGCTCGATCGACGAGCCGTGCGCGCACCGCCGGATCCGTGGCATCCAGCACGTCGACGAGGAATCGCGCGTGCTGATCGGTGATGCGCGCCGCCCCCAACGCCTCGAGCGCCCGCGGGTAGCGCTCGACCAGCGCCGTCGAGCGCGCCATCAGGTCGCCCGCGGCGTACTCGGTGATGCGCAGCGCGGCGGCGAGCTCGAGGCGCAGCGAGCGGTCGATCATCTCGTCGGCGCAGGCACGGGAGGAGGCCGTCGCCATCGCATCGCGGCGGGCGGCCGCGACGCACACGTATTGCTCGGCCGTGTGCACCGCCACGAGAGTGGCGATGTCGGCCACCTGATCGACCGGATCGCGGGGGAGGAGTGCCGTCTCGAAGGCCGCGACATCCGACCAGTACCCGGGATAGGGCTCCGTCTCGATGTCATCGTCCATACGTCGATCCTAGAACAAAGATTCGAATGTGGGAAGAGGGAAGGAGACGTTCTCGCCGCGTTCACCCGAACTGGGTCCGGGATGTCAGGCTGGAGCCATGTCAGATCGCTCCACGCTCCCGTCCACCGTCACCGACGGCATCCGCCGGCTGCTCGACGACGCCGGCATCACGACCGACGCCGATCTCATCGCCCGCATCCTCGCGACGGGCGTGGGCATGGGGCTCGACGGCGCCGACCGCCTCGACCTCAAGATCACCTCGGCCGCCCTCACCGAGATGCGCGCGGCCTTCGAGCTGTTCGCGCCCTTCCGCGGTGTGCCCAAGGTCACCGTGTTCGGTTCGGCCCGCACCGCCCCCGACTCGCCGCTCTACCGCCTGACCGTCGAGCTCACCGCGGCGCTCGCCGCCCGCGGATGGATGACCGTGACGGGGGCGGGCCCCGGGATCATGCAGGCGGCGGCCGAAGGCGCGGGCCCGCAGCACTCCCTCGGGGTCTCCATCCGCCTGCCGTTCGAGGAGAAGCCGAACGCGATCATCGCCGCGCACGCCCGCAACGTCGCGATGAAGTACTTCTTCACGAGGAAGCTCATGCTGGTCAAGGAGTCCAGCGGCTTCGTGTGCATGCCCGGCGGCTTCGGCACGCTCGACGAGATGTTCGAGCTGCTGACGCTGCAGCAGACCGGCAAGGCCGCGCCCACGCCGATCGTGCTGCTGGACCGTCCCGGCGGCGGCTTCTGGCACGGGCTGCAGCGTTTCGCCGACGACCAGCTCATCCCCGAGGGCGTGATCTCTCCGGACGACCTCGACCGGGTGGTCGTGACCGACTCCGTGGATGCCGCCGTGGACGAGCTCACGGGCTTCTACCGCAACTACGTCTCGCTGCGGTGGGTCGGTCGACGGCTCGTGCTGCGCCTGCGTGCGGAGCCGACCGACGCGGAGGTGGATGCGCTGAACGCTCGCTTCGGCTCGCTGCTGGCCGAAGGCGTGATCGAACGCCGCGGTCCCTTGAAGGCCGAGCGGGAGGACGACGACGACGTCGCCGCGCCCCGCCTCGTCATGCGCTACGCGCAGCGGCGCGTGGGTGAGCTGCACCACCTCATCCGCGCCGTCAACGCGCTGCCGAGCGCCCCCGCGGAGGCGCGCCCGGCCTGAGTCGGCCCGAGGTGCGCGTCAGCGGACCAGCCTGCCGTGGTTCATGGTGTCGTCCGGCGTCTCCCGCGTGACGAGAGCCTTGAGCATGCCGGCGGCCATCGCGAGCGTGCCGTGCGCCGGTTCCCAGAACTCGGTCACGATCGGCGTCACCGTCAGCAGTGCGATGTCGGGGGTGTCCAGCCCCTCCTCGAACCAGATGTCCAGCGACGGCGACCACAGCTGCTCCATCCGTGCGCGGTCGTGCACGATCGTCGCGCGACCGGCCACCGACACGTAGCGCATGCCCTTGGCGTCGCAGTAGGCGAGGTTCACGTCGTGGTCCGCCTCGACCTCGTCGGCCTTCTTCGTCTCGTCGGAGGTGAAGAACCAGATCACGCCGTCGTCGTCCATCTCGCGGGTGCTCATCGGACGGCTCACGAGGCGCCCGTCGGCGTCCACGGTCGTGAGCATGGTGATGTCGATGTCCTCGACGAGTTCCTTGACGCGGTCGCGCGCCTCGATTCCAGTGAGTTCGGTCATGACTCGACCCTGCCCGTCGCCGGGATGTCGCCCCAGGGCCTTGACAGACGCGGCGGCCCGGCTCACAGGCGGGCGTAGCGCGCCCGGAAACCGGCGGCGACCGTCAGCAGCACCCCGAGGATGCCGAGGGCCGCGCTCACGATTCCGGGTCGCCGTGCCCGTCCGGACGACGGATCCACGCGGGGCCGAGCGGCACCACGTGGCGCCCCATCGTGCGCCACGCGAACTTCTCGACGAGCAGGTAGAAGGCCAACGCGGACGCGCCCAGCAGGAACCACGCGCCCACGGTGCCGACCGCGGCGGTCCCGGCGAAGGAGCCGACCGATTCGAGGCCCAGGCCGAGGGCGACGCACACGAGCGTGAGCGGAAGCGCGGTGTTGTGGGTGGCGCCCGCGAAGACGAACCCCAGGGCGATGACCGCGAACATCATGGAGAAGAGCGGCCGCGCCGGTCCCGACACCTCGAAGAAGCCCAGCTCCCCGCCGAGGAGGAACCCCGGCATGCAGATCCAGTACCACCCGAACGCGTTGTACACGATGAAGTGGAAGTCGTCGCCGATGAAGTACGAGAGCATGCCCGCGGTGACCTGCACGACGCCGCCGAAGACCGCGCCGACCCAGAACACGGCGCTCTCGTTCTGAACGCCGAGGTGCGCCAGCTGCGCGGTCAAGGTCGCGATCACGAACCCGAGCAGACCGATCAGACCGGGATCGGCGCGCCGCGGCTGCGGGATCGCTCGGTCGACGGCGGGTGAGGCGGCATCCATCTGGCAAGTATGCACGTCCGCGCACGTCCGCCGCCGCGGGACGATCGGCTAAAATCGTGCAGATGACCGAGGGTGACCTCGCGTCGAGAGCTGAATAGGGAGGCACCTGTGGACATCGATCTGGGACTGCTGCGAACGGTCGAGCGCGAGAAGGAGATCCCGTTCGACGAACTCGTCGGGATCATCGAGCAGGCGATCCTCACCGCCTACGCCAAGCACACCTCGCCCACCGGCGAACTGCCCGAGGGCGCCCGCGCCGAGCTCGACCGCAAGACGGGGCACGTCGCCGTGTTCATCCCGCTCCGCGACGAGGAGGGGGTCGTCATCGGCGAGGAGGAGTCCACCCCCGAGGACTTCGGACGCATCGCCGCGTTCGCGGCCAAGCAGGTGATCGGCCAGCGTCTGCGCGACATCGCCGACGATGCGATCCTGGGCGAGTTCCGCGGCAAGGAGGGCGACATCGTCGCCGGCGTCATCCAGCAGGGCCCCAACCCGCGGATGGTGCACGTCGACCTCGGCACGGTCGAGGCGATCCTTCCGCCCGAGGAGCAGGTCGCGGGCGAGCAGTACCCGCACGGCTCCCGGCTGCGCGTCTACGTCACCTCCGTGTCCAAGGGCACCAAGGGTCCGCAGATCACGGTCTCGCGCACCCATCCGGGTCTCGTGCGCAAGCTGTTCGCGCTCGAGGTCCCCGAGATCGCCTCCGGTCTGGTCGAGATCACGTCGCTGGCGCGCGAGGCCGGTCACCGCACCAAGATCGCGGTGACGGCGAAGGATCCCGCCATCAACGCCAAGGGCGCCTGCATCGGCGAGCTCGGCCGGCGTGTGCGCGCGGTCACGGAGGAGCTCGGCGGGGAGAAGATCGACATCGTCGACTACGACCCCGAGCTGGCGAAGTTCGTCGCGAACGCCCTGTCGCCGGCGAAGGTCACCTCCAGCTTCGTGCTGGATGCCGGCACCAAGGCGGTCCGCGCCCTCGTCCCCGACTACCAGCTGTCGCTCGCCATCGGCAAGGAGGGGCAGAACGCCCGCCTCGCGGCCAAGCTCACGGGCGCCAAGATCGACATCCAGCCGGATTCGATCCTCGAGTCGTGACGCGAGGGTGAGCGAGGGGGCGCCGCGACCGCGTCGAATTCCCGACGCGGCGAGTGGGGGTAGGATGGAAGCCGTTCGAACGTGCGTGGGATGCCGCGCGCGCGACCTCCGGTCCGCCCTCCTGCGAGTGGTGGAGCGAGACGGTGTCCTCATCGCCGATGAGAAGGCCGTCCTTCCCGGGCGGGGCGCGTGGGTGCACGACACGCACGGGTGTGTGGATACCGCCATCCGGCGCCGCGCCTTCGGACGAGCATTGCGTGTGTCGGGCCCGCTCGACACGCAGACCTTTCAGAACACCCACCAGCGAAACGGCTGAACGGCTATGGACACAAAGTGAACGGCTCGAAATGAGACCCGTCCGCAAGTAACGGTCTGCCCTGTCCGGGGGAGACCTCAGACAGGAGAATTGTGGCAAACCCACGCGTGCACGAAATCGCCTCCGAGATCGGCGTCGACAGCAAAGTCGCCCTCGCGAAGCTGAAGGAGCTCGGCGAATACGTCAAGAGCCCGTCATCCACCATCGCGCCCCCCGTGGCGCGCAAGCTCCGTGCGGCCCTCGAGGCCGACGGCGCCGCCAAGAAGTCCTCTGACGCCGCCCCGGCCGCCCCTCGTGCGGCCTCCGGTGCGCCGACCCCCGGCGCGCGCCCCGCGGCGCGTCCCGGCCCGGCGAAGCCGGCGGCTCCCGCTCCGGCGGCGCCCGCGGCATCCGCTCCGGCGGCACCGGCGCCCAG